>NZ_LMJT01000035.1 GCF_001429395.1 Allobosea sp. Root381 | reverse complement strand
ATCCAATCGTGGCTGCCTGGTCCATGATCTCCTCCATTTCTGCGAGAGCCTATGCTCACGCGGGGCTGGAGAGCCGTCCACAGCATCAAGAGCGGAACTTCGGCTCGTCCTCGCAAGCTGACGTTTGCGAGGCGCATCGATAGTTGCCTCGGCCCCCTAAAGCAGAATGCCTGCGTACTATAACGCGGCCGCTGCCACGGCGGCCCACGGGCTGGTCGGGTGTGCCATTCCAATAAACCCGCCCTCAGTGACCATAACGGCGGAGGGGATTGAGAAATTCACGGGATAGAGAGTGTCCTCGACGATTTCGACCGGGAAGGCGCTGGCGACGGTCGCCGCGACATCGGCCTCGGCGCGGGCGTCGATCTTGATGCGCGGCGTCGAGCAGTCGAGGCGCGGGCGATGAAAGACCTCCTCCAGGGACAGGCCGAAATCGGCCAGTCCCGAGATCAGCTGCAGGAGCGTCGGGAAGATGGTGCGCCCGCCGGCTGCGCCGATGGACAGAACCGGGCGGCCCGCCTTGCTCAAGATGAGCGGGCACATATTGGCGAGCGGCTTCTTGCCGGCTGCGATGGCGTTGGGCTGGCCGGGGCGCGGGTCGAACCACATCATGCCGTTGTTCATGATGATGCCGGTCCGAGGCAGCGCGACCTTGGCCCCGAAGCGCGACAACAGCGTGTTGGTCAGCGAAACCATGCTGCCCGAGCGGTCGACGACGCTGACATGAGAGGTGCAGCCGGCCTGAGGCGTCGCAGCATGGCCGAGCGTGGTCAGGCGCTTTTCGTAAGACTCGCGGATGGCCGTTGCATAGAGCAGGGCTGCCTGGGCCCGCGCGGTTTCACGGGACAGTGGGCCATCAGCGAGACGCTCGGCGGCGTCGAAGAAGGTTGGGCCGCCGCTCAGGCCCGGGATCGCGGCGATGTCGAATTCGCGATAGCGCCCGGTCAGGGCGGGCGCCCAGACCACGTCATAGGCGGCGAGATCGCGGGCGCTCAGCGGCGAACCGCCGGATTCGAGATCCGCCACGACCAAGGCGGCGCTCTCGCCATCGTAGAAGTCGCGCGCACCGGCCTTGGCGAGCCGGCGCAGCAGCTTGGCCTTGAGCGGCATTGGCTTGAAACGCCTTGTGTCGGCACCGGCCTTCGGGCCGTGGCCGTCGTCGAGCAAGATTGCCGACAGCGTCGGGTCGCGGGCGAGGCCGGGTGCCTCGATCGCAATGCACAAGGCGGCGAACCAGTCGATCTCCAGGCCGCGCTCGGCATGTTCGATCGCGGGTTGAAGCGCCTCCTCCCAGGAGATCGAGCCATGGCGTTCCAACGCCGCGGCAAGCCCGGCGATCGCGCCGGGTACGCAGATCGCGCCATAGCCGGAGACGTTGCGGTCCCCGACCACGGAGGGCCAGCTGAACCAGTTGCCTGCCTGCGCGTCGGCCAGCGGATAATCGGCCGGGTCGAGCCCGGCGGCCGAGCGGACGTTGAAGTCGAGCGTTTCGGTCGCTCCCGTCGCGCCGTCGGCATGGACGAGGAAGCCGCCGCCGCCGATGCCCGACAGCCAGGGCTCGACGGTGCTGAGCACGAGCGCGGCGACGACGGCCGCATCCATGGCGTTGCCGCCGCGCGACAGCACGGCGGCGCCCGCCTCGGCGGCATGGCGGTTCTGGGCCGCGACGAGGCCGTGGGGCGAGTGCACGGCGGGCCGCCGGATGCTGAAGGTCTGCATCAGCGCAGGGCCTTGAAGCGATGGGGCGCGCTCGCCTCGGGCAGGCGCAGCGGCACGGCGAAGCGCTCGGCATTGACGCTGGCGGCGTGATGGGCCGCCAGCTCGCCGACTGTCGCGATCCAGGTGCCCGGCGCGGCGGTGACGACGTCGAGGAGCTTCTCCAGCATGCGGATGCGGCCGGCCCGGCCCGAGATCCAGTCATGGATCGTCAGCATCATCATCCGGCCCTCGCGATGCAGCACATGCCATTCGTCGAGCCAGGCTTCGAGGATGCCGCCCTGCGGCGACGGCGGCGCGCGATCGGTCGGGCTGCCGGTGAAGCGGAAATAGATGGCATCGTCGACGGCCCAGAGCACGGGCACCTGCGTCACGCCGTCGATGGTGTAGGGGTGGTCGAACCCCATCAGCGAGGAATCATAGAGGCCCCGGCGCTTGACCTCGGCCAGCATGAAAGGCGTCATTTCCCAGGCCGGCGAGCGGAAGCCGGTCGGCACGATGCCGGCCTGGCTCTTGAACAGGGCCAGCGATTCATCGAGCGCTTTGGCAAATTCCTCGGGCCCGGCTTCGGTCGCGAGTTCATGGAAATAGCCGTGCAGGCCGACCTCGTGGCCGCGGGCGACGAAGGCCGGCAGCAGCTCCGGATGGTTCCTCGCGACCAGCCCGGGCACGAACATCGTCGCCTTGATGCCGTAGCGGTCGAGCAGGTCGAGGATCCGCCAGATCCCGATGCGCGGTCCGAACAGACGCTGCTCGATCTGGCCGAGCGTCTGCGGAGCATCCGTCGCGAGGCTCCATTGATAGGGGCTCTCGGCATCGACATCGACGCTGAAGCAGAAGGCGCTGCTCTTGCCCTTCGGCCATTCATAGGCTGAGACGGGGAAGCTTGCCGGGGGAAGGCCGGCGGTCTGGCTCATGACGTTGCCCTCACAGCGCGCTCTTCTTGTCCTGATGGACCACGAGAGAGCCGATCGAGTTGCCGCCATCGACCGTCAGCGTCGCGCCGGTGACATAGGACGACGCGTCGCTGGCGAGATAAAGCAGGGCATTGCCGACATCCGTCCGCGAGGACGGGCGGCCGAGCGGGATCTGGGAGATCGTGCTCCGGATATGCGCCTCGGTCAGGCCGCTGACCGTGCTGCCGGCCGCGAAGCCGGGCTCGAGCGCGTTCACGCGGATACCGTATTCGGCCAGTTCCACGCCGAAGCCCTTGGTCAGGCGGTCGAGTGCCGTCTTCGAGGTGGAATAGACGGCGGCGGTGCGCCGCATCTTGCGCGACGCTCCCGAGGAGATGTTGATGATCGAGCCCCTGACGCCCTCGCGCACCATCTGAGTGGCCAGTTCGCGGCTCAGGATGAAGGGCGCGCGCAGGTTGACCGAGAAGATGCGGTCGAACTCCTCCGTCGGCGTGTCGAGTAGGAAGGCGCTCGGATAGATGCCGGCATTGTTGACGAGGATGTCGGCGGCGCCCCAGCGCGTCCCGATCTCGCCCGTCAGCGCCTTGATCGAGGCCTCGTCAGTGAGGTCGGCGGCCTTGACGAAGCTGTCGCCGCCGAGGCCCAGCGTCCTGGCGAAGGCTTCGAGCTCGCCTTCCCTGGCGTCGGTCAGCGCCAGCGTGGCGCCGGCCTCGTGAAGCGTCTCGGCGATCCACTTCCCGATCACGCCGCACGCCCCGGTGACGAGCGCGCGCTTGCCCTTGATGTCGTCGAACATGGTGCGGTCCTCAGCGAAAATGGGGGTCGAGACGGTCACGCACGGCATCGCCGGTCAGGTTGACGGTGAGCACCAGCGCGAACAGGCAGAGCCCGGGCAGCGTCGCGACCCACCAGGCGGTGGCCACGTAGTTGCGGCCGGTGGAGAGCATCGAGCCCCAGCTCGCCGTCGGGGGCTGCACGCCGAGGCCGAGAAAGGAGAGCCCGGCCTCGAACAGGACCATCAGGCCGAACTCCAGCGTCGCGACGACGATCAGCGTGCCCGCGATGTTGGGCAGGATATGCCGGAAGAGAATGCGCGCATTGCCGCCGCCCGCGAGCACCGCGTTCTCGACATAGGCCATGCCGGCCGTCGCCAATGTCTGCGCATGCGCCACGCGGGCATAGCGCGGCCAGCGCGTGAGGGCGAGCACGAGGACGACGTTGACCAGGCTGGGCCCCAGCACCGCGACGGTGATGATGGCGAGGAGCACCGCCGGGATGGACAGGAACACGTCGGCGACGCGCATCACCGCGGTCTCGACCCAGCCGCGCCGATAGCCGGCGATCAGCCCGAGCGCGGTTCCGAACGCTCCCGAGAGAAGGACGGAGAGCACGGCGACGAGCAGCGAGACGCGCGTGCCATAGATGATCCGGCTGAGGAGGTCGCGGCCGAGCTCGTCCGAGCCCAGCCAGTAGTAGAAGCTGCGCGAAGCCGTCCCCGGCGGCTTCAGCCGTCCGACGAGGTTCTGAGCATTGGGGTCGTAGGGAGCGAGCAGGGGCGCGCAGATCGCAGTCAGGACGAAGACCGCGAGAATGGCTATCGGCCACCAGCGCTTCAGCGGGAAGCGGCGGCGGGGCTGCGGAAGAGAAGGGGCGCTCACCGGCCGCTCCCTAAAGCGATGCGCGGGTCGACGACGCTGTAGAGGAAGTCCGAGAGCAGATTGAGCCCTATCGTGACCAGGGCCCCCAGCATGACGACGCCCTGCACCACCAGGAAGTCGCGGGCGAGGATGGCCTGAACCGTGACCTGTCCAAGACCCGGCCAGGCAAACACCGTCTCGACGATGACCGCACCGGCCAGCAGGTTCGAGATTTCGAGTGCGGCCACGGTGATGAGCGGGATCGCGGCGTTGCGCGCGACATGGCGCAGGAGCAGGCGCGTCGGCCCGACGCCGCGGGCTCGCGCGGTGCGGACATAGTCGCGGGTGAGCTCCTCGATCAGCGCCGCCCGCGTGATCCGCGCGAAGGTGGCCATCGAAAGCAGCCCGAGAGCGATCGAAGGCATGACGAGATGCGAGAAGCCGCCGGTCGAGGATGGCGGCAGCCAGCCAAGCGTGACGGCGAAGAGCAAGATGAGCAGGATGCCGCTCCAGAAAGTCGGCATGCTCTGGGCCGCCAGCACGAGACCGGCGGCGACCTTTGCGGCAGCGCTGTCGCGAAACAGCGCGAGCAGGATGCCGACCGGAATGCCGATGCCGCAGGCGACCGTCAGAGCCCCGCCCGCCAGCATCAGCGTGTAGGGCAGACGCGAGGCGATGATGTCGATCACCGGCACGCGCTGCACCACGGACTGGCCAAGGTCGAAACGGGCGAGATCGGCGAGGAAACCGAGATACTGGACGATGAGCGGCCGGTCGAAGCCCAGCGCATGGCGCAGGGCCTCGATATCGGCCTGCGTGGCGGTTTCCGGCACCAGGAGATAGGTCGGATCCCCCGTCAGCCGCTGGACGAAGAAGATCAGCGTCGCCACGCCGAAGATCGTGACGAGCGCCTGCCCGGCGCGCTGGAGGAGGAAGCCGACCACGCCGCGTCAGTCCTTCCAGCTCATGCGGTTGACGAAGATGCTTTCATTGGGCGTGGGGGTCCAGACGAGGTTCTTGGAGGTGCCGTACATCTGTGCCGCCTGATAGAGCGGGATCACGAAGTGCTCGCTGGCGATGCGCTCGTGGACGGTCTTGTAGGCGGCGAGCCGCTTGGCCGGATCGAGCGTCTGGCGCCCGGCTTCGAGCGCGTCCTCGATCGTCTTGTCCTTGGCGTTGGCCCAGCCGCTGGCGCTGTGCAGGATCGGGAACAGCACGCCGTCCGCATCCTGGCAGCCGCAGGACCAGCGGCTGAACGCCATGACGGGGATGGAATCGGGGCCGCTCTGCATGCGCTTCAGCCAGGAGCCCATATCGGTCATCTCGATCTTCACGTTGAGACCGGCATCGACCAGCATCTGCTGCAGCGCCTGCACGACGCGCTGGTCGTAGACCGGCGCGGTCACCAGCGCGATCTCCTGCTTCGCCTTCGGGCCGACCTCGGCGATCTGGGCCTTCGCCTTGGCGAGGTCGAAGGACAGGTCCTTGATTCCCTCGACGAAGCCCTCATGCGCTGGCGAGAGCATCTGGGCCAATGGCTTCTCGGTGCCGCCGAGCACGCCATCGGTGATCGCCTGCTTGTCGATGGCCTGGGCGATGGCGCGGCGCACGCGCGGATCGTTCAGCGGCTCCTTCTGGACGTTCATCGCGAGATAGGCGACGCGCTCGGTCAGCACCGGCACGGGCTTGGCGCGCTGTGAAGTCTTGAGCTGGGCGGCGAGATCGCCGTCGAGATTGGCCGCGAGATCCGAGGTCCCGGCCATCAGGTTGGCGACGCGCGTCGCGGCATCGGGAATCGCGCGGAAGACGACGCTCGGGAACGCTGCCTTGCTGCCCCAATAGGCGTCGTTGCGGGCGAGCGTCACCGACACGCCGCGCTGCCAGGCGCCGAACTTGTAGGGACCGCTGCCGACCGGCGCGAGGTTGAAGGCATCCTTGCCCACGGCCTCGATGGCCTTCTTCGGCACGATCGAGAGCTTGACGAGCTGCGCCAGCAGGGCCGGATAGGCACCCTGCGTGGTCAGCGTCACCGTCTTGGCATCGTCCGCGACGGCGTCGATGATCTTGTCGAACTGGCCGAGCTGCGGGCTGGCGAACTTCTGATCGGTGATGCGCTTCACGCTGAAGACGACGTCGTCGGCGGTCAGCTTCGAGCCGTCATGGAAGGTTATGTCGTCGCGCAACTGGAACTGGATCTTCGTGTCGGAAAGCTGCTTCCACGAGGTCGCAACCTGCGGCGCGATCACCCCCTTGTCGTCGCGGGTGACGAGATTGTCGAAGATGTTGCGGTAGACATAGTAGCTGTCCGGGTTCCACTGGACATGCGGATCGAGCGAGTTCGGCTCGCCGACGAGGTCGATCGTCAGGCGCTCCTTGGCGGCGAAGGCCGCGCCCCCCGGCAGCGACAGGCAAGCGGCGAGCAGCGCGCTTGCGAGCATTCGGCGTGTTCGCATCATCAGTCGTTCCCCTTTTTGGTTGGCGGCGCCCGGTCTCCTCCCGGCGCCTTGGTCTCGCAGAGCTGCTGGCGGCCGTTACGGCTCAGTCGTTCCAGCTCATCCGGTTCAGGAACATGCTTTCGTTCGGCGTCGGCGTGAAATTCAGGTTCTTGGTCGCGCCATAGATCACGACGGCCTGATAGAGCGGGATCACCGGCACCTCGCCCGCGACGATCTCGTGGACCTGCTTGTAGGCGGCGAGACGCTTGTCCTTGTCGAGGGTCTGGCGGGCCTCTTCGAGCAGGGCGTCCGTCTTGGGATTGCGATAGGCCGACCAGCCGCTGCTCTTGTGCAGCAGCGGGAAGAGCACGCCGTCCGCATCCTGGCAGGCGCAGGACCAGCGCCCGAAGCTCAGCGTCGAGGTGCCCTCGGGGCCGGCCTGGGCGCGCTTCAGATAGCTCGCCATGTCCGACATCGCGATCTTGACGTTGAGCCCGGCTTCGCCGAGCTGCTGCTGCACGGCCTGGACGATGCGCTGGTCGAAGACCGGCGCGGTCGAAAGCTCGATCTCGGTCTTGGCCGCGGGGCCAGCCTCAGTGACCAGGGCCTTCGCCTTGGCGAGGTCGTATTTCGCGCCGGGCAGGTCGTCTATCCAGCCGAAGATCGCCGGCGTCAGCAGTTGCCCCACGGGCTTGTCGAAGCCGCCGAGCAACCCGTCGACCAGCCCCTCCTTGTCGATGGCGAGAGCGGCCGCCTGCCGGACCTTAACGTTATCGAAAGGCGGCTTGGTCGTGTTCAGGCGCAGATAGGCGACACGTTCGGTTAGGCCTGTCAGCGGCTTGGCCTTCGCCGCGGTCTTGAGCTGAGCTGCCTGGTCGCTGTCGAGCGTGACGCCGAGATCGCTGGTGCCGGCCTGGAGATTGGCAAGGCGGGTCGCGCTGTCGGGCACGGCCCGGAAGATCACGCTCGGGAACGGACCCTTCGTGCCCCAATAGGCATCGTTGCGCGACAGCGTCACCGCGACGCCGCGCTGCCAGCCCTCGAACTTGTAGGGCCCGCTGCCGACCGGCTTCAGGTTGAAGGCATCCTTGCCGACTGCCTCCACAACTGCCTTGGGCACGATCGAAAGCTTGACGAGCTGCGCCAGCAGGGCCGGATAGGCTCCCTGCGTGGTCAGCTTGACCTTGGTCGGCGACAGCGCGACGGCATCGGTGATCTTGTCGAACTGGCCGAGCTGCGGGCTGCCGAAGCTGCGATCGGTGATGCGCTTGACGCTGAAGACGACATCGTCGGCGGTCAGTTTCGAGCCGTCATGGAAGGTGATGTCGGAACGAAGCTCGAACTCGATCTCGTTCTCGGACAGGTATTTCCAGGACGTAGCGACCTGCGGGACGATCTCGCCCCTGTCGTCGCGCGTGACGAGATTGTCGAAGATGTTGCGGTAGACGTAGTAGCTGTCGGGGTTCCATTGAACTTGCGGATCCAGCGAGGACGGCTCGTTGACGAGGTCGACCACGAAGCGCTCTTTGGAGGCTTGGGCGGGAGCGACGCTCCCCAATGCGAGGATCGCGGCGCAGGCCGCTGCGAGAGGATAGTTTCGCCGGGCAACGGTCATGACTGCTTCTCCTTTGACAGGGGGATCGGCCGATCGGCTGTGACAAGCGGCGATTGGGGGGAGCGGCGTCGGCGGGCAGAACGCGCTTGCGGGCGCGCCGGCTGCGCCGACATGGCGAGGAAGCTGTGGGCGATCGCGTCGGCGAAGCGCTTCTGGTCGCGTTCGATCGCTCGCCTGGAGCGTTCAGAATCGCCCGCTTCTAGCGCCGCTACCAAGTTGCCGAGATCCCCCGGCGGGATGGGGTGGCCGCTGAGATCGAGCAGCCGGACTATCCGGTCCGAGTGGTCCCAGATCCCGCCGAGCCAGTCGCGGGCGAAGGCGCCAGCTCCGGCAGCGAGCAAGTCACGAAGCTGGCGCTCGGCTGCGCGTGCCGTAGCGAGCGCTGCAGGCTCGGTCCGCCCCGAGACCGATTTGACCATTCCAAGCAGCGCAGTCGCCCTGGAGAGCGCGGGCTCCGCCAGCCTGTGCGTCGCCAGCGCTGGCTCGATCCGACGACGTCCATCGAGAACCGCCCCGATCAGCGCGCCGTCGATCGGCGCAATCCGCCAGCCCTGCCGCGCATGCCGGCTGACGAAGCGACCCGCTGCCAGCTCGGTCAGCGCCACACGAACGCTGGCGCGGCCGAGCCCGAAGCGCTCGGCGAGGGCCGCCTCATGGACGAAGTCACCGGGCGTAAGCTCGCAGGAGACGATAGCCGTGCGCAGCCGGCGGCTGGCGACGTCGAGCCGCGCCTCGGCAATCGGAGCAGGGAGGAAAGGGGAGGTTGCATCGAGCATGAACCGAAGTTTGGCCTGCCTTGTGAGATCTCACAAGACCGTTGTAAGATTTTATAGCGGTTTGCGAACTGCCTGCGATAGCGCCATTTCAACTCATCGCCACGCAGCGATCTGCAGCTCGTAGCATCCGATAAAGCGAGATTCGTGCTGCCCTCGCGCGGCGGGGCAGGGAAAACTGGCGCGGCAGATATCAGCACCGGCCTGTCTGGGCCTGTACGTTGGAACGTCATGTGGAGGGAGAGCACCCTGGACCGGCCCAGTCTGCTGAATGCGACGGAGATTGATGACTGACGGGAGGCGGGCTTAAGGCAGACGTGTGAACGTCGGGCGGTTGCGATCTCCGTTTGCGTCCCGTCGCCTCGGCGCGGTTCCATCCAAGTCCGCCTTTGGGGGGAGAGACTCACCCGCGGCCGCGGTGCGCCACGGGCGACATCGGCTGTGCGCCCTGTGTGGACGGCTCTCCTTTGGCAAGGGGTTTCGAACGCTTTTCCAGGTCTGGTCGGTGCGGCCATGTGTTCGACCTGTTGGTGCGGCGCGCAT
>NZ_LMJT01000034.1 GCF_001429395.1 Allobosea sp. Root381 | reverse complement strand
CTCGCCTCAGAACCTGACGGCAAGGTTGGCCTTGAAGGCATGGTCCTGGGCGTCGGTTGCGAGCTGGCCGGTGTAGGAGACGCCGAGCGTCGCGCTCCGGCTGATGGCGAGGTCGAGCCCGGCTTCGAGGAGCGCCGCATTCTTCGCGATCGGGACGCCGGCGGTGCTGAACGGGGCGCTGCCGGCGAAGGCGAGCGTCGCCTGTGGGTCGACGTCGCCGAAGGCATGGCGCCAGGCCAGCGCACCGCGCAGCGTCAGGTCCATGCCGGAGAGTGCGAACGAGGTCGCGGCGCGCACGCCCAGTGTCGCGTGGCCGACGCCGGTGTTCTGGCCGCGGGCCGAGAGTGCCGCCGCCCCGCCGATCTCGCGGAAGCCATCCGTGCGGAGGTTGACATAGGCGAGGCCGGCGAAGGGCTCGAGCGCCAGCCGGGCGAGGTCGATCCGGTAGCCGAGCTCGCCGAAGACCTGGGCAGTAGCGGCGTTGTAGTCGCTGGTCAGGCGGTCGCCGAAGCCGGCGAAGCTGACGGTGCGGCGTGTCTCGACATCGTGCCAAGTGTAGCTCGCGCCGAGCCGCAAACCGAGCGCGCCCCACTGCCCGCCGCCATAGAGGCCGAGATGGTAATTGTCGCTCTCGCCCGAGGACAGCCGGCGATTCACCTTGAACTCCGAGCGGCTGTAGCCGGCGAGCAGGCCGAAGCGCAGGGTGTCGAAAGCGGCGACATCGGCGCCGAGCAGGAAGCCGCCGGTCGAGCGCGTCAACTTGCCGGCATTGGCAGTCGCATCGCTGCGACCCCAGGAGCCATAGCCCTGGCCCCAGACGGCGAAGCGGTCCTGCCGCAGCGCCGGCATCGGGCCGGTGGTAGCGTGCGCGCTGTCGGCGGCAAAACCGTAGCTCAGCGTCGSCATCGGCGCGGCGCCGACCGCACCGAAGGCCGAGCGCAACCGGTCGACCGCGGCTGAACGGACAGCGCCGCTCTCCTCGACCAGGGCCGTCTTCGCCGAGGCGTGGACCTCGCCGGAGAGCGYGTCGAAGGCGGMCCGCGCCGAGGCGGCRTCGAGCRTCAAGAGGCTGTTGTAGAATGCCAGCGTCCCGCCGATCTGCGGCAGCGTGTCGAGCGCGCCTGCGGTGGCGAACTGGTTGCGTGTCTGCGCCACCCCGCCGAAGACGACCGGCGGCGTGCCACCGCCTCCTCCACCGCCGCCGCTGTCCTTGACCGCGATGGTGAGCCCGATCCGGCTCGTCGACGGATCGAGCGAAAGATCGAGGAAGGCCGAGGTGGTCGTCATCGAGGCGAAGCTGCCGATGACGCCGCCACCTGCGGTCAAAAGCGTGTAGCGCTGCCCGGGCTGGTAGCTCACCTCAGGATCGAGTGCGGCGATGGTGACCTTGCTGCCCATCACCGTTGCGGAGCCGGACACCGCTATCAGGTCTGCGCCACCACTGCCGGTGATCTCGGCCGCATAGGTCGAGCCGGGAGCGAGCACGAGATTGCCGTTGACGGTCAGCGTGCCGATCGAGTTGCCGGGCGCGATCGTGGCGCCGGATTGGATCGTGGTGGTACCGACCGTGCCTGCGCCCGCGAGCGTCGCGCCGCCCAGCACGGTGACGGCAGAGTTCGCGAGCGAGCCGTTGACCGAGAGCTTGCCAGCCTCGACCGTGGTCGCGCCGGTCAGCTTGCCGGCGCCGGAGAGGTTCAGGCTGCCGGCGCCGCGCTTCGTGAAACTGCCCGAGCCATTGATCGCGTTGGAGAAGTCGGCATCGGTCGGCTGATCGATCACCAGCGCGGCATTGTTCAGGATCGGGCCGGAGCCGAAGCTTGTCGCCGAACCCAGCAGCGTGCCCGCCGTGATCGTCGTGCCGCCGCTGTAGGTATTGCCGGTGGCAAGCGTCAGCGCACCGGCGCCTTGCTTCGTGAAAGCGCCCGAGCCGGAGAGCGCATTGGCGAAGCTGGTATCGGCCGGTTGGTCGAGCACGAGCACGCCATTGGTCACGATCGCGCCCGAGCCGAAGCTCGTGGCGGAGCCGATCAGCGTGCCGGCCGCAATCGTCGTGCCGCCGGCATAGCTGTTGAAACCGGTCAGCGTCAGCGCGCCGGCGCCGAGCTTTGTCAGGCTGCCGGCGCCTGAGACCGGCCCGACCAGTTCGAACTGCGTGCCGGCCGCCACGTCGAAGCCGCCGGCGCCGGCGAGCGTTACCGTGCGCGCCGTGGCGAAGCTCGTCGTGGTCGCCAGCGTGCCGCCGTTGAAGACCAGGCCGCCGCTGAGGGCGCCGAGATTGGTATCGGACGAGACCTGCAGCGTTCCGCCGCTGAGGGTCGTGCCTCCGGAATAGGTGTTGAGGCCCGAGAGGATCAGCGTGCCGGCGCCGACCTTGGTCAGGCTGGTGCCGCCGCCATCGACCAGAGCGGAGCCGATGGTGGTGGTGACGCCGGCCGCGGTGTTGATCGTGCCGCCGGCGGCGACGCCGAGGGCCAGCGCATCTCCGGTCAGCAGATAGCCGTCGGTGTTGAACTGGAGCGTGTCGAAGCTCTGCGAGCCGGATACGGCCACGGTGCCTGCGCTGCCCTGGAACACGCCGACCGAACCGAGCCAGGGCGCGTTCGGATCGGAGGTTCCGGGGGTCGCTGCCCAATTGGTGTTGGTCGCGTTCCAGGTACCGCTGCCGCCATCGGCGGAGCCGTTGCCGCCGGTATCCGCGCCATCCCAGAACTGCAGCGTCTGCGCCGCCCCCGTCACGGCGAGATTGACCTGGTCAGGCGCGCCGGAGGGCGCGATGTAGACCATCGCCGCGGCTCCCGCGACCGAAGGCGCCGAGATCGTGACCGTGTCGAAGTCGCCGCTGATCGCGCCACCGCCGGTGACATCGAAGAGGCGGTAATACCCTGCCGAAGCGACGGTGGCGCTGAGCGTGCCTCCGAGCACGAGGTTGCCTGCGGCGCCGATGCCGTCGACGATCACGAGGTCGTTGGTCGGGCCGCCGACCACGCCGGGGCTGTTGAGTTCGAAAATCGTGTTCGAGCCGCTGTTCAGCGTCAGCGACGAGACCGTCAACGTGCCGGGGCTGTTGCCGGCGGACAGCGTGCCGCCGGACTGGATCGTGACGGCACCGCCGATCAAGCCCGAACCGCCGAGCGTTGCGCCGCTCGCGACCGTCACCCCAGACGTCGCGGTGAGCGCGCCGTCGACCAGCAGGGTGCCGCCCGCCACCTGCGTCGCGCCGTCATAGCTGCTGGTGCCGCTCAGCGTCATCGTGCCGGAGCCGGTCTTGATCAGCTCGCCGGTGCCGGAGATGGCGCCGCCGAAGGCGGCACTCGCATTGCCGTTGCCGAGCGTAAGCGTGCCGCTGCCCAGGGTCACCGAGCCTGCGCCCGCCCCGATACCGACGAGCCGGCCGACTGACTGGTCGAAGCCGCCGAGATCGAATATGGCGCCGGTGCCGATGGCGACCTCGCCGCTTGCGTCAAGCCGATCCGCCGCGGCCAGGCGAATCTGCCCACCCTCGATCATGGTGCCGCCCGTATGGGTATTGCTGCCGGAAAGGGTCAAGATGCCCGCGCCGACCTTGGTCAGCGAGCCGTTCCCGGTCACCGTTCCGGAAAAGGAGGAGCCGACATTCTCCTCGCCTACGGAGAGCCTCCCGCCGCTGCCGAGCAGAACGGTGCCGCTGCCGGTTAACCCGGCGAAGCTTTGCTGGTGGCCGTCGAGATCGAGGGTGGCGCCGCCGAGGATGCCGGCGGTGGCCGTCGAAACCAGCCGGTCATCGTCGCCGAGCCTCAGCGTGCCCTGCGAGACGACGAGAAGACCGCTATCACTGCGCCGGCCCGTCAGCGTCAACACGCCGATGCCGGCCTTGGTCAGACTGCCCGTGCCGGAGATCGTGCCGGAATAGGTGGCGTCCACCGCCTGATTGACGGTCAACAGGGCGGTGCCCATCGCGATGCTGCCGCCTCCGGAGAGAGAGCCGATCGACTGTTCGTGGCCGTTGAGATCGAAAACCGCGGCGCCGCTGCTGTCGAGGCTGAGCCCTGACGAGGCCGCGATGACATTCGCGGCTCCGGCCCGAAGCGTGCCCTGCTGAATCGTCGTTTGGCCGGTGTAGCTGTTGGCGGCCGACAAGGTCAGCCTGTCGGTTCCGGATTTGATGAAGCTCCCGGCCCCCTGGATGACGCCGGAGTAGGTGCGAAGCGACCCGGAGCTGGAACTGTATTCGAACGTTCCGCCCGCATTGACCGTGATGCTGGAGCTGAATGAGCTGCTGCTGGAATATTGAAGGATGCCGGCGTCGATCCGGGTCACGGTCCCTGTGGATGTCCCGCCCGTCAGTATCAGCCGGGCAGGACCGGTCTTCACGATCGTCCCCAAGCCGTTGACCGAGTTATCGGCGGTCTGCGTTGCGGCGTTGTTGAATTGAAGCGTCCCGTTCGACGACATCTCGACCAAACCGACGATGGAGCCGTCCGTCGTCCCGTCACCGAGCCTCAGCGTTCCGTTGTCTATCGTGGTCTGACCTGAATAGCTGTTCGCGCCGGTCAGGGTCAGCGTACCGGTGCCGACCTTGGTGATGCCGATCGCGTTCTGAATGGTGCCGGAATAGGTGGTGCTCGAATTCAGCCCACCGACCGACAGCGTTGCCGGTCCGTCCGATCGTATGAAGCCGCTGCCTTCGATCGAGCCGAGGGACAGCGTCTGGCCGGTGAAGTCGCTCAGGTTCAGAAATCCGCCCTGGCCGATGAAGCGCGAGCCGGCGGCCGAGGCTCCGGCGTTGAATTGGATGGCGCCGGAACCCGCGCCCCCAATGAGGGCCATCGCGCCCGTAACCTGGCCACTAATGACAAAACCGCCGTTGGCACCGGCAGAAAGGGTTTGTTCGACGAGCGAGCTGTTGGTGATGTCGGCGATGGACATGCCGATGCCGGGGCTCGTCGACAGCGTGTAGGCGGGCGCGTTGCTGACGTATTCGAGCAGCGAGAGGCCGTGGCTCGCCGTGATCGTTACATTCCGCATTGCTGCGGGGTCGTTGACGAAGGTCGCCGTCGCCGGCACCGATCCGCCAGCCCAATTCGAACCGAGGTTGAAGTCCCCAGTGAAACCGAGCCAGTCCGCCGCGTGCGCGGTGGCGGGCGCCATCACAGGCGTGGCAGCCACGGCGAGCGCGATACCGCTCACCATCGTTGTGTTCAACAACGCGCCCCGCCACCCCGAAAGCGTGTTGGCGGCGACGTCACGGCTCATCGAACGTATCATCTTATGCCGCAGCCCCGGACCATCGAATCATCGGCGACTGCAGGCCCCGGCCTTGCCGCATGCCCAAGGAAAACTAAAGAAATCGGATCGGTGCCGCAAGGATTTATTTATTCGCTTTATGTATGCGTTCGCGCAATCAAACGTAGAGCAGGCTATAGAGTGAGAGGAGTAAACTGAAGATTGCTCTAGAATATCAAAAAATCAATCTTGCGAATTTCCGGAGTTGCTAAAGAAATTTCGACATTTCCTGGCGTTATGAAAGAGCGGACGTTCCCGATCGTCTTCCGGAGCGCGTCGAAGGTTCCGGCAGCGACACGCCGCAGATGGGCCTGAGCTTGGTGAAGGCATGTCGATCGTGTTGAGGGAGGGGCTTTGGGGCGGTCGCGCGCGTGAACGAAGAGATTGAGGTGGAACTCGCCTGTCACGGCAGAGGCTTCCGTGATGATGGATCCAAAAGTCCGGACTGAGCCGGTACGCATGCGCCGCAGCGCCTTTGCCGGGGCTAGTGGCTCAGCAGTCGTTCGCGAAAGGTCGCTCCCTTGCCGCGCGTGCGGGCGAGGCCGCGGCGTTGCAGCTCAGGAACAAGGCCTTCCGTGATCTCCGCGATATAGCGGCGGCTGAAATCGGTGTTGGCGATCGGGAAGCCGGCGCCGCCAACACTTCGCATCGTCCTAACGCAATCTACATTTCTCCCCGCTAGCAAGCCCCGGTCTCGCATAGGCAGCTCAGCCTTGCGGTATCTGGCTGGGGGAAGCGGATCATGCACGCCATCGTCGGGCGCGGTGCCGGAAAGCTCGTGGGGGCCGTGGAGCCGTCGCTGCTACGCGACGAACTGCTCGGCGAGGTCTTCGAGGCCTCTGCGAAGCGGACGCCCGAGCACACAGCCATCATCTTCGGCACCGAGCGCGTCACCTATGCAGAGCTCGACGCCCGGGCCGACAAGGTTGCGCGCGCGCTGCGGGCGCGCGGCGTCGCGGCCGGCGCCTTCGTCGGCCTGTGGATGTCCCGTTCGCTCGACCTGCATGTCGCGCTGCTCGGCATCCTCAAGGCCGGCGCCGCCTATATCCCCTTCGACGCCGACGCCCCGCCCGAGCGCATCGGCGAATGCCTCGCCGATTGCGAGGCCAAGCTCCTGATCATCGACGACGCCACGCGCGCGAAGCTCGACCGGGAGCTGCCCGCGCCCGCCGCAAGCTGCCGCGAGCTCATCGCCGCAGGCGCCGGTGCCTCGCCGGTCGATCCGCGCGCAGACGGGGTGACGCCGGCGAGCCCGGCCTATGCGATCTACACCTCGGGCTCGACGGGCAAGCCCAAGGGCATCGTCATCGCGCACAGCAACATCTGCCACTATCTGCGCTCGTCGAACCTCGTTTACGGCATGGAGGCGAGCGACGTCTCCTTCCAGGGCGCCTCCGTTGCCTTCGATCTCTCGCTCGAGGAGATCTTCGTCCCCTATCTCGTGGGCGCCACGCTCTGGGTCGCCTCGGCGCAGGTTCTGGGCGAAGTCGAGCGCCTGCCCGCTTTGATGGCGGAGGCCGGCATCACCGTGCTCGACACGGTGCCGACGCTGCTCGCCATGATGCCGCAGGACATCCCGAGCCTGCGCATCATCATCCTCGGCGGCGAGGCCTGCCCGCCCGCCGTCCGCCAGCGCTGGTGCCGCCCGGGCCGCAAGGTCTTCAACTCCTACGGCCCGACCGAAGCCACCGTCGTCGCGACCGTCGACGAGGTCACGCCCGACGAGGCCGTGACCATCGGACTGCCGATCCCGAACTACACCTGCTACGTCGTCGACGAGGAGATGCGGATCGTCGGCACCGGCACCGAGGGCGAATTGCTGATCGGCGGCCCCGGAGTCGCGGCGGGCTATCTCGGCCGCCCCGAGCTCACCGCCGAGAAGTTCATCCCCAACCCCTTCCGCGGCGACGGCAACGACCCGGTGCTCTACCGCTCGGGCGATGCGGTCAGCATCTCCGACACGGGCAAGATCCTCTTCCACGGCCGCATCGACGACCAGGTCAAGCTGCGCGGCTTCCGGCTCGAACTCGGCGAGATCGAGGCCAGGCTCTGCGACCTGCCCGGCATTTCGCAGGCGACGGTGGTGCTGCGCCGCGACGACGGCATCGACCGGCTCGTCGCTTTCGTGGTGCCCGATGCCGCGACCGCGTTCGACCGTGCGGCGGTGCGTGCCGCACTGAAGGAAACCCTACCGCCCTATATGGTGCCGTCGCATTTCGAGGAGATGGCGAGCCTGCCGCGCCTGACCTCGGGCAAGGCCGACCGCAAGACGCTCAAGGCCGCGCCGCTGACCATCGCCGCTTCGACCGAGGAGCAGGAGGAGCCGCAAAGCGCGACCGAGGCCGCGCTGCTCGCCGCCGCCAAGCCGCTGTTTCCGGGCCAGTCGATCGGCTTCGAAGCCGACTTCTTCGCCGATCTCGGCGGCCATTCGCTGCTCGCCGCGACCTTCCTCGCAGCCGTGCGCGGCAATCCCGACCTGCCGAGCATCACGCTCGAAGACGTCTACAGCCTGCGGAATCTGCGCGCGATCGCGGCCAAGCTCGACGAGCGCGGACGGGCGAGCGTGGGCCGTGAGGCGCGCGATCTCTCCTTCACGCCGCCGCCGCCGCTCCGCCGTCTGCTCTGCGGGCTGGCACAGCTCGCCTGCATGCCGGTTCTGCTGCTGGCGCTGACCGGCCCGTGGCTGACGATCTACGTCATCTACGAGCTGATCACGGTCGACGGCAGGATCGAGACGCGCGAGATCCTGATGATGATGGGCATCTACGCGCTCGTCACACTGTCGGTGATGCTCGCCGGCATCGTCGGCAAGCGCCTGGTGCTCTGGCGCACGACGCCCGGCCGCTACCCGCTCTGGGGCGTCTATTTCTTCCGCTGGTGGCTCGCCCGCCAGTTCACCTCGATGGTCCATCTCGGCCTGATGCAGGGCACGCCGCTGGCGAGCTTCGCCATGCGCCTCCTCGGCGCCAAGGTCGGCAAGGGCGTCTTCGTCAGCGGCTTCGAGGCCGGCGCCGTCGACCTCATCGAGATCGGCGACGACGTCACGCTCGGCGGCAAGCTCAGCCTCGCCAATGCCGAGGTGATCGGCAACGAGCTGGTGATCGGCAAGATCACGATCGGCAAGGACGCCTATATCGGCACCTCCTGCGCCATCGGGCACGACACGGCGATCGGCGAAGGCGCCGAGCTTGCCGACCTGACCGCGCTCGCAGCCGGCAGCCGCGTCGCCGCCTTCGAGCACTGGGACGGGTCGCCCGGCCGCCATGTCGGCACGGTCGATCCGGCCGTCTGGCCCAAGGCCGCGCCGCAGCCTTCGTTGCCGGTCCGGGCGCTGCAGACCGCCTTCTTCGCGCTCATGCTGCTGGTGATGCCGGCGCTGGCGCTGCTGCCGATCTTCCCGGCCTTCTTCATCCTCGACCGCTTCGACGGCCCCCTGCAGGAGCTGACCGGCATCGATTACCGCTGGCTGCTGCCGGTTATCGCCTGGCCGACGGCAATGGTGCTGATGCTCGGCACCGTGCTGCTCGTCACCGCTTTGCGCTGGCTCGTCCTGCCGCGCTCGGTCGCGGGAACGCATGCGATCGCCTCCGGCTACGGCTTGCGCAAATGGACCGTGGGCCTCGCTTCCGAGGTGATGCTCCAGAGCCTGTCCTCGCTGTTCTCCACCGTCTACATGCGGCTCTGGTACCGCCTGATGGGCGCGAAGATCGGCAAGGACACCGAGATCGCCACCAATTTCGGCGGCCGCTACGACATGATCGAGATCGGCGATCGCTGCTTCGTCGCCGATGAGGCTGTGCTCGGCGACGAGGATGTCCGCCGCGGCTGGATGACCGCGAAGCCGGTTCGCACCGGCGACCAGGTCTTCGTCGGCAATGACGCGGTGGTGCCGCCCGGCGCCTTCCTGCCGACGGGCTCGCTGCTTGGTATCAAGTCCAAGCCGCCCGCCGACGTCGCGATGCAGCCCGGCGAGACCCGTTTCGGCAGCCCGCCGATCCTGCTGCCCTCGCGCCAGCGTTTCGACGATGCCGACATCGCCAAGACTTTCCGGCCGCCGCTCTGGCGCCGCGTCCTGCGCGCCGTCTTCGAGCTGTTCAGCGCCTCGATGCCGACGATGATGTTCATCACCCTTGGCACCATCACCGCCGAGCTGTTCCTCTTCCCGGCGCTGGAAAGCGCGCAGAGCTGGGGCGAGTTCGCGCCGGTCTTCATCGCCTGCGCGGTCGGCACCTCGGTTGCCCTGGCGACGGTGGTGCTGCTGATGAAATGGCTGCTGATGGGCGTCTACCGGCCCGGCAATCGCGGCCTCTGGTCCTGGTGGGCGCTGCGCACCGAGGCGATGACGACGCTCTACTGGGGCACTGCCGGCGCGATCCTGCTGAATGCACTGCGCGGCACGCCGATCCTGCCTTGGGCGCTGCGCCTCTTCGGCGTCAAGCTCGGCCAGGGCGTCTATCTCGACTCGACCGACATCACCGAGTTCGACTGCGTCAGCATCGGCGATTATGCCGCGATCAACGCGACGGCCAACCTCCAGACCCATCTCTTCGAGGACCGGGTGATGAAGGTCGGCCGCATCGAGATCGGAAAGGGCTGCGTCCTGGGCGGGCTGACCACCGTGCTCTACGACACCCGCCTCGGCGACCATGCCCGGCTCGGTCTTCTGACCATCGTGATGAAGGGCGAGGCGATTCCGGCACGGACCGAATGGGCCGGCGCGCCGGCCGCCCCGGCCTGACCTGCCATGTCCGGCGAGGCGGCTCTGCCGGACTTCAGCGGTCCGCCGCTCAACGCGATGACGGAGGCGCCTGACGCATCAGCGGCTCCGGAAGGCTCTATTCAAGGGGCTTTCGGCCGAGCAGGCGCAGTGTCGCGCGTCGGCCCGAGACGAACCAGGGGTAAAGCCGGCCGGCCCGGAGCCGGTCGCGCAGCAGCCAGCGCAGAATGCGTCGATGCAGCCCTCGCGCTTCGGTCAGCGTGGAGAGAAGCCAGATCGCATCGGCCCCGTGCCAGAAGCGGCCGCCATGGCGAACCACCATGCCTTCTTCCAGCGATAGCCCCGCATCGCGGACCTCTGCGAGCCGAGGATCACCGGATCGCGCATCGACCAGATCCACCGGGCCGACTTCGCGGCGAAGGTCAACAAGCCCGAGATAGCCGCGGCAGAACGGGCATTGCCCGTCATAGAAGATTTCCATCGCTCTCGTTCCGGCCTGCGTCAAAATGAATCGTTGAAGCGTTTCCGCGCGTTGGAGGAACGCGGAAACGCTTCAACCCGGAATAACGTTCGACGCGGCGCGTAATTCCCCAGAAGGGATGACAGGAGCCGGAATGATCGATTTTTCCAACACGGCCGCGGCGCTGCGGCAAAGCCGTGCCCGGCTTGCAACGCCCGTGAGCGGCCAATCGCTCGCCGTCTTCCGAATCCTCTTTGGGGCTCTCATCGTCTGGGATTGCTGGCGTTTCGTCCGGTATGATCGCCTCTGGCGCTACTGGGTCGCGCCCGAGTTCCATTTCACCTATGCCGGCTTCGGCTGGGTTTCGCCGCTGCCGGAGCCGTGGTTGCAAGCTGCCTGGCTCCTCCTCGGTGCGAGCGCGCTGTTCGTGATGCTGGGGCTGTTCTATCGCCCCGCCATCCTGCTGCTGACCGTGCTGTTCGGCTACTTCTTCCTGCTCGACAAGGCCGAGTACCTCAACCACTTCTATCTCGTCATCCTCTTCGCTTTCCTGCTCTGCGCGCTACCGGCCGCAAACTGCTGGTCGCTTGATTCCTGGCGCAGGGGCGGGGCCAGCGGTGCGGTTCCCTATGCCGCGGTCTTCGTGCTCCGGCTGCAGCTCGAGATCGTGCTGATCTTCGCCGGACTGGTGAAGCTGACGCCCGACTGGTTGAAGGGCGAGCCGCTCGGCCTGTGGCTGCGTCCGCAGGCCGGGGATTTCCCGCTCGGCTGGCTGCTCCAGTACGATTGGGTGCTGATCGCTGCGAGTCGGGGCACCATCGCGCTCCATATTCTCGGTGCGCCGCTGCTGCTCTGGCGCCCGACACGCCTGCCGGTCTTCCTGATCTACTGCGTGTTCCATCTGCTCAATGCGCAGTTCTTCAATATCGGCATCTTTCCGTGGCTGACCATGGCGGCGACGCTGATCATGTTTGCGCCGGATTGGCCCGGGCGCCTCCTTCGCCTTCTGAGGCTGCAGGCTCCTGCCGTTGCGGTCGCCGCAACCCCGCGCGGGGCGCTTCTCTCGCCGCTCGCGCTGGCTGCGATCGCAGTCTGGGCAGCGCTGCAGATCGGCCTGCCCTTGCGCAGCCTCGCCTTCGATTCCGACGTGCGCTGGGCCGGCGACGGACACCGCTTCTCCTGGCGCATGCGCATCTTCGATCGCGAGGCGGAGGGGTATTTCCGTATCGTCAGCCATCCTGATGGCCGCGAATGGCGCATCGATCCGGACGACTACCTCACGCCGCGCCAGGCGGCGACGATGCTGACGCGTGCGGACATGATCCACCAGTTCGCCAATCATCTGGCTCGGCGCTGGCGGGAGGCCGGTCATGGCTCCTTATCGGTCCATGCTCACGTCCGAAAGTCGTTGAATGGCCGGCCGGCCCAGGAGTTCATCGATCCCGCCGTCGATCTCGCGGCCGTTCAGCTCAACCAGTTCGCGCCCGACGATTGGGTGCTGCCGCTGGAGCGGTCCGCGTGGGGCGCGGCGGACAACCGCGCGCTCGAGGCGATGCGTGCGACTGCGAACAAAATCGACAATCCCGGGAATAAGTCCGCCGCCGGTCCGTAGTCCCTTTCAGCAGCCCAGCGAGGCTGTCTTGCGAAAGGACACGACATGCCAGGAGCCACCACGCTTCGAGCCACCACCCTTCTCGCCGGCGTATTGCTGCTCGGCGTCAGCATGCCTGCCTCCGCGGGCAGCGTGAAAGCGGATCCGCTGCACGGGCCGTTCGCGGAACAGGCGCTCCCCATCGACCGGGACGGCTACCGCATCGCGCAGAACTATCGCGACTATAGCAACCGGGCGAATGATCGCCGCTGGCGCGACGACGACGATGATGACGACAACCGCCGCAGCCGTTTGCGGCGCGGCCGGCGCCAGCGCGACGATGACGACGATTGAATTGCCCTAACCGCCAGCGGCCGAGCACAGCTTGTCCAGCTGTGGAACGCCGTGGCCGAACACGTCATCCCGCCCCGGCGCGCCGAGATCGCGCGCCGTGGCCGCCAGCGCGGCCACGAGCGCTTCGCCTTGCAGGGCTGGATCGCGCGCCGCCGCCAGCGCCGCCGCAGCCGCGACGAAGGGCGCGGCGAAGGACGTTCCGGTACGCCCTTGCATGCCGCGTCCCGCGGCGGCCGCAACCGAAACGCCGGGCGCGGCGAAGTCGATATGGGCACCGCGGCCGGCACGACGATAGACCTCGCCGCGCCGGTCGACGGCGGTCACCGCCAGGACGCCGGCATAGGCGGCCGGGTAGAGCGGGGGAGCCTGATGACCGTCATTGCCCGCGGCCGCGACGAGCACGAGCCCCCGCTCGGCGACGAGCCGCGCGATCAGCCGCTCCAGTGCGAGGTTGGCCGGCCCGGCCATGCTGAGATTGACGACGCGCACGCCGCGTTCCACGACCAGATCGAGCGCCTGCAACATGGCTGTTTCGCATCCTGCGCAATGCCTGGCTCGACCAGTTGCGGCGGCGCCGGACCATGGGCGTTGCGCTCGACCCCGAGGAAATTGACCGCAATACCGCGATAGACGGTGCGGCCGCGGCCGAGGCCGTGCTGACACTGCGGTCGGTCGAGGAAGCCATGAAGACGCTCTCGGAGGATCATCGCACGATCCTCCATCTCGTCTGTGTTGAGGAACTCTCCTATGCCGAAGCTGCCGAGGTGCTCGATGTTCCGAAAGGCACGGTGATGAGCCGTCTCGCCCGCGCCCGTCTCGCCCTTGCGGAAAGGCTGGGAATAGAATGAGCGCCGGTCCGTACATCCTCGCAAGGAGGGCGATTCGTGGCTGAGCCGGATCCCGACGACGCGATTCTCATGGCCTATGTCGATGGCGAGCTCTCGCCGGATGAGGCGGCTGGCGTGCGCCGGATGCTCGAGGACAACACGCGGGCTGCCGCACGCGTCGCGCTCTTCGAGAAGACGCGCGCGGCCTTGCAGGCCTCCCCGGGCGCGTCGGCGCCGCCGGTTGGCGAGCGATTGCTCGCCAATGTCCGCGCCGCGGCCAAAGCGAGAGAGCCTGTCGTGCGGTTCTCACCCCGGCCGTCGCGTCGGCCCGGAGCATGGCTGCCGACGGCGATGGCGGCCTGCCTGGCGCTCGCTGCCGGGGGCGTGCTCGGCTTCGGGCTCGCCGAACGCGGACGGCCACAGCCGGCCCTGGCCGATGTGGTTGCGGATGCGCGCTGGCGTAGCGCGCTCGCCGATCTTCCCTCCGGTGAAAGCCGAGACATCGGGCCCGATAAGGTGACGGCTGTCGCGAGTTTTCGTGACGGGCAAGGCCGGCTCTGCCGCGAGTTCGGCCATCGCGCGGCTGAGCGCAACCGGCTCGCTGTGCTATGCCGTGAGGGCGAGGGCTGGCACGTCGTCTTCCAGATGGCGATCGCCATCGAAACCGGCCAGGACTATCGCTCGGCCTCGTCGCATGAAGCGCTGGACGCGTATCTCGCTGCCAACAAGGCTGGTGCGCCCATGTCACGCGAAGAGGAGAGAGCGGCTTTGCGGCTATCGCCGTGATGGGCCAAAAGCGGCACCGGCACTCAGCCGGAAACGGGATGTTCGGCTTGGCAACGCTGGCGAATGTTGCGGTGATGGCATGGAACTGCCGGGGCCATGGCGTAATGCATTGAATCAAAAGGCGCGTGCTGCAAGCCAACGCAACACGAATTCCGGGCCTGATTTAACCCGGTTTCGCGTGTAAGATATTGATTTATGAGTGAAATGAATTGGTAGCGGGAGAGGGACTCATACCGCCCCCCCGAACAGAACAAATCGGGTTCAGCTACCACACGGCCGCGAAGAGGGTAGGGCGGTAGCGATCCCGGAAGGCCCACTGCTGGAGGCGATAGCGTAAGAGGCCTCATACTCTCCGCCAATTAGAACAAATTAGGTTCGGCTGTCGCATGCTCGCCGCACGGGGGTGACCCGCCGCATCGGAGAGCAGTGGTTCCGAGCTTATTTTAGTGATTCGGGCGCGGGTATTTGAGGCTCGGAGGCATCGTCACTTCGGTTGGGGGGCAGAAAAATGGTTGACCAAACCGCCATTATCGAAGTCGGGATCAAAGCGATCCAGGCAATGGATTACTTGATTGGAAAAATTCTCGACCTGCGCCCTCCGATTAGCGATCAAGTCGGACCACCTTACTTGCTTATTTCCAATCCCACTCTGCCCGAAGCTGTCGAGGCGCTTTGTCATTATCAGGCTCTTGCCTATTCCTGCCTATTCGATGACGGAGCGCGCCCAGCTTCGGAGGGAACTCACTTTAAAAAGCTTCGCTTGGCGAGGGTTGCTGAATTTCGCCGCAGGTGCCCGCAGGTCGAAATCAATCACTTACGAAACCGTGGATTTCGAAATGCTATCGCCCATTTCGACGAACGATATCTCAAGTTATTAGAACAGCAGCCGAATGACCCCAGGTTTCAAGATCTGGCTCTAAGCCATAGGTCCGCTATAAATATTGGGCCGGGCTCAGAAAGTAGATTGATCAGGGTGATCTGTTACGATGAAAATAGGGTCTATCTTTTTGGCGAGAGCATAAACATCGTTGAACTTAGGGCCGAAGGTGAGGCAATTATCCGAGCGCTGGGGTACGAATTCGACAGAAATATCCCGAAAAGAGAGGCAGAGTAACAAGGGCTCACCTGCGAACGATCCTGGAGGCTGGTGCTAAAATCTTGGCGCCGCGCTGCCTTCATGCCTCTCGGCGCGGGAGTGGTGTTGTCCGAGATGGCGGACAGGGAGGGATTAGCACCGGGTCTCTAGAGCCTATTTTTACGGGCTTTTCATCACTTTGGTTGCACAAAGTGTTGCACGTTATGTTGGACGAATCTCAGCCTCCTTCTTCCCAGTCTCCGCCCACCCTGCGGCGCCGCTCGATCGGCGCTGGCTCGGCCGGCAGCATGTCGTCGCCGCCGCCCTCGATCAAGGTCAGGCCGGCCATGCTCGGCGGCAGATCCGGCGGCCCGGCTTTGTAGAGATCCGGGCAATGCCCGCCACACTTCATCCCGTATTTCTGCGGCTTGCGCGCCAGATTGCGCGGTGACCACCAGCAACCGTCGATGAACATGCCGACGAGCCGGCCGAGCGTGATGTTGGGGCCGAACTTCGCCGCCAGGACGGCGAGCCGGACATCGGCCTGCCTGCGGCAGACCATGCAGCGGAACCGCACCACCACATAGGGATAGGCCCGCAACGACGTCTGATCGTCCGGCGGAGGGGCTGGATTCGACATGCCTCATGCTCTCTATTATGAGAACACAAAGAGAACATACAGCCCTACCCGTCAACCGCTCGAGGTCGCGTCATGAGCAGGAAACTGGACCCGTCAGGCTTTCGTTACGAGGTGCACGTGCAGCGACCGGGAGAGCGCGCAAGGCTGATTTCGCGGCATCATGTCCGCGGCAATGCCGACCGGCGCCTGCTTCAGCTACCGATGCAGGCCGGCGAGATTTTCTCGATCTATGAGGATGGCGTGCTGGTCCGCACGGTGCGGCTCCCGGCGCCGGGCGACCTGCCGGAGATTCCATTTTGAGCGGCCGGAACCCGCGCCGCGCCTATAGCCCCGACGGCAGCGAGATCGAGCCGGCGACGGTCGGCAGCGATCTCGCGCTAGGCCTGAAATGCGTCGAGATATTCTGCAACGACTGCGGCCACTACCGGAACGGCATCGACGTCAGTTCGCTGCCGCCCGAGACGCCGATCCCCGACATATGCTTGTGCTATGTCTGCTCGCGCTGCGGCTCCAAAAATCTGATGAGCCGGGGCGATACCCACGAACTCTACGAGTCGGCGACGGAGACGCGCCCGCTACGGCTGGTCGCGCTGATGGCCCTATCCGATCTCGAACACTGCGGCCTCGTCCGCGTCCTCGCGGAGGCCCTTGAACGATGCGTGCCGCAGCTTTCCGTCGTCGGTCCAGCCGCGGAACGCGATCTCGGCCGGTAGCTCGGGCGAGACCCAGATGACGCCCTTGCGCTTCATCGTGACGGCCGGCTTGTCGATTTTGAGCGCGGCGAGTTGCTTGCGTAAGGCAGTTCCGACTTTCGCGGTGAAACCCGTGCCGACGCCACCGACGTAGGCTAAGCCTTCCCCCTTGCGCGCGGCCAGGAGCAGCCGGCCTATGCCGCCGAGCGCAACGGTCGACGGCTCATAGCCGACGATGACGAAGGTCTCGCTCTGCACGCATTTGATCTTGCGCCAGTCGCCGCCGCGGCCCGGGCGATAAGGCGCGTCCGCGGTCGACGGCTCATAGCCGACGATGACGAAGGTCTCGCTCTGCACGCATTTGATCTTGCGCCAGTCGCCGCCGCGGCCCGGGCGATAAGGCGCGTCCCGGTCCTTCGCGATGATGCCTTCCAGGCCGAGCTTGCAGGCGAGATCGAGGAAGGCGTCGCTATCCGCGTCGACCTCCTCGCTGAAGCGGAGCGAGCTGTGTCGGGCGCGGGCGAGCGCATCGCCCAGGAGCTCGCGGCGCTGGCCGAGCGGGAGCGAGCGGAGATCCTGGCCGTTCAGGTAGAGCAGGGAGCGAGCTGTGTCGGGCGCGGGCGAGCGCATCGCCCAGGAGCTCGCGGCGCTGGCCGAGCGGGAGCGAGCGGAGATCCTGGCCGTTCAGGTAGAGCAGGTCAAAAGCATAGAGGATGGCGCCGGCCGCCGAACGCTTGCCGCCGCGCCCGCCAAGCGCCTTCTGCAGTGCGTCGAAGTCGGAAGCGCCACGCTCGTCGAGAACCACCGCCTCGCCGTCGAGGATGGCGGTGTCGACACCGAGCTCGCGTGCGTCATGCGCGATCGTCGGAAAGCGGCTGGTCCAGTCATGGCCGCCGCGCGTGATGATCCGGACCTTGGCGCCCGGCCCGATATGGACCGCCAGGCGATAGCCGTCCCATTTCACCTCATAGGCCCATTCCGGGCCAGTCGGCGCCTTACTGCTCAGCAGCGCGAGGCAGGGCTCGACCCGCTCTGGCATGGGATCGAAGAACAAAGCCCGCTGTCGAGCTTCGCGACGGCTCGGAGCAGGCCCCTTGATGATCTCGACCATTGGGCCGGGCCGAAGCATCCGCTGGGCACACATGACGCAACTCCGAACTCACAATGAGTCGAAACCGACGCTCCTGCGAATCGTTCCGTAGGGCTATGCCTCTCCTTCAGGAGAAACGCCCATGCCATACCCGCCCGAGAACCCGCCCCGCGCCTATTCCTTCCTCGCCGGTCGAGAGGTCAGCACGTGGTCCGAGGAATGGAAGGAAGAGTGCGAGGTCAAGTTCCTCGCCGAAATGCCGCTCACGAAGCGCAACCAGGCGCTGGACGGCGTGAAGGACGAACTGCGGGGCATCAAGCAGATCAGGGGCGACGCGGCTGTGGCGAAGCTCCGGGTGGAGATCGATCGCTATGCCGCTCTCATCGCAGTGAGGCATTGAATCAGGCATGAGCGATTCAGCCCAAAACAGCCGATAAAAGTACTGCGGCTCCGAAGGCAAACAGAGCCAGCAATAGCGGCGGGAAGAGAGCAAATGTCACCTCGCCATTCAAAGCTGGATGAGTCCGGCCTTCTTCGTCAGGACGAAATCTCCAGAGTAGCGCCAATCCCGCGATCCATAGTCCCAGACCCAAGAAGATCATGCTGACCACCTATTCTGCATTGTTAACGGGAGTGGTTTTGAGAAGCGCAACACCGTGAATCCGGCCACACCGGCAATCAGCGAGCCCGCGAGGATGCCGTATTTGACACGTTCCTGCATTGCAGGGTCGTGGAAAGCCAAAAGCCCAATAAAAAGGCTCATGGTAAAACCAATGCCGCAGAGCAGCGCCACGCCAAGCGTCTGCTGCCATGTCGCATCGACCGGTAGGTCAGCCCATCCGGCCCGGACCATCAGGACGACGGTGCCGAATACGCCGATCAGCTTGCCGAACACGAGCCCCGCAGCAACACCGACCGCCAGGGTGTCACCAACGACAGCGGAGCTGACGTTCGCGAACGAAACGCCGGCGTTGGCGAAGCCAAAGATCGGAACAATTAGGAAAGCGACAGGCCTGTGTAGCGCATGCTCGAGCCGGTGCAGGGGGGAGACTTCGGGGCTGGCCTCGGGCTTCCCAGGCGTCGTACGGATCGGAATCGTTAGGGCCAGAAGCACGCCAGCTATTGTTGCGTGAATGCCGGACATCAGCACGAACACCCACAATAGCACTCCGAATGCCAGATAGAGCCCGAGGCGGTTATGGCCGAATGCGTTGAGCGCTCGAAGGACACTAAACACCATCAGCGCTCCGAGGAGCGGGAAGATGTTGAGCTGCTCTGTATAAAATAGGGCGATGACCACCACCGCACCCAGGTCATCGATGATTGCGAGAGCGGCCAGGAAGACCTTGAGGGAAACCGGAACTCGCGATCCGAGAAGCGAAAGAACGCCCAGGGCAAAGGCTATGTCAGTTGCAGCCGGAATTGCCCAGCCTCTTAGAGCCATGGGATCGGACACGTTGAAGCCGACAAAGATCAGCCCGGGCACGACCATCCCACCCAGAGCCGCTATCCCAGGCAGCGCCCTGCGGCTCCATGTAGAGAGTTGGCCGTCCAGCACTTCGCGCTTGATTTCCAGCCCGACGAGCAGGAAGAAAATCGCCATCAGCGCATCGTTTATCCAATGCCGCAGGCTGAGCGGGCCGATATAGGTTTCGAGGGCGGCGAAGTAGGCGGGTGATAGCGGCGAGTTCGCGATGATAATGGCGGTGAGCGCAACGCCCATCAGCACCAACCCGCCGGCAGTCTCATGGCGCAGAAATTCGCGAAGTGTCGAAAAGGGCCGGTTCACAGGCGCAGATTCTCCGCGCTGGCGGCCCGACCTGCGCTTAACCTGCCCACCCACAATCGAGCGGAACACCCTGCCGGCTGTATGACATCCACATACCCTCCGGGCAACCCCTTGGCCGGGCGGAAGCGAAAGCCGGACAGCCGGGGTAGATCGCTATGCGGCGCTGGTCGCCGTCAGGCGCTGAAACGACAAAGGCCCGGCCGCATTGGCGGGCCAGTTCGTCATGGGCATTGGGGTCCCATGTGGATCGCGTTTTAAAACGGACAGCGGGTTAGGGCCGAAGCGCCGAAGAGGCCAGACATGCATCAGAGAAGTACTATTTGGAAGTAGTATCTGCTGCCGGGACACATACGAAAGAAACCGCGGGCTTTGGCCCCTCGCGCTGAATGATCGAGGCTTCTAAACCAGCAGTTTGGCACGCAGTTTTATCTGCATGAGGCCCAATCGGCGTCACTACCGATGAGCCGTAAGTGCTGAGGACCACCATCAGTAACAGATATTGGCCCATTAATCCCGTACCATTCTGGATGCTGGAACCTCAGTTGCGTGCAGGGGCGTTGTCAGCGGTAAAAATCAGCGAGGCGCGATATAACTCCGTGCCACTATCATCTTCGACCTTCGCGAACAGATGA
This sequence comes from Allobosea sp. Root381, assembly GCF_001429395.1. Lineage (GTDB taxonomy): Bacteria > Pseudomonadota > Alphaproteobacteria > Rhizobiales > Beijerinckiaceae > Allobosea. Next base: position 253,330 of record NZ_LMJT01000034.1, on the reverse strand, counting down.
ACGCGCGGGCCGTTAGGCAGCTTTCCCACGATGGCGTCGATCATTCCGAGCTGAAGATCATCTTTCGCAGCTTTTGCGTCTGGGAATTCTGCGACAGTTTCGCACACATCGCCCTCGACGTCAGTGGTGAGTTTGAAGATAGGCATGACAGCTCCCTGACTGTCGCTCAACTATCCCCGCTATGGTTGGTTCCGCGGGAAAGCCGCTCCGCTGGCCTACCAAGCGGAGCTGTGAAGGGCCTTGAAATTTGAAATCGGCGAAACCAAAATTTTGATCTCGCTAGTGGCTACTCGCCCGCGAGCCCGGACCCATGTTGCTTTTAGGAGGATGTGGCAATGGCAGCACTTGGCGCTCTCACCCATGATTGGGAGGAGCAATCCGATGAAAAATGATCTGTTCGAACGCCCTGTCATCATCCTGACAGGCTTGGGGCATCCGACCGCCGTCTCGTCGGTCATGGAAGCTTACATGTTTCTGGCGGACTGGCCGACCAGCAAGCGAGACCCCGCGCACGGCTTCGCGATGAAAGCCTGCCTCGCCGCCCTGCGAGACGAAGTCGAAGCAGAGACCGCCAGGGGGCTTTTCGCCTCTTGGGCCGAGCGGGAAAATATCCTGGCCCCCGATCTCTCACCGTTCATCCGCAGTTGGCGAGTTGGTTCACCTGGCGCGGCGTGAACAAAAAATGGCCCGGCCTCCTTTCGGGGAACCGGGCCTCTGACCGTCGTCGCGCGAGGCGAACGGCCGCTACTGAACTGGCTACCGCACGATCCGACGCCACCGTTACATCCGCGGCCCGCATCCTGATCGGCGGTAGAGCGTGTGAGTGCCCGGCTGTTGGGGGAAGCAGCACATCACACGGCGCCAGCGAGCCGGCGCGGTCTGTAAACCTCACTCGCTGTCTATGGTTCCCAGATTATCGAACAACCTGAACGCCCATCGTCTGGGAAGCGCGCGCTCTGTAAAGAAGCAGGACGTTCCGCTTGAGATCGTCCTCGTCGAGAGCTGACGGCGCGCAGCTGGCGATCAAGTAGGCCAGCCTCAACCGCTCAGCCTCGCGTTTGGCTTCAGGCACGCTGTCTTCGACCTCCTTCCATGCGGCGTCCATCACGGCGTAGGCCCGCGCCAGGTCGGACGGGTCACTCATTGATGAAAAGGGCATTTCCCCCTCCATGGGCAACACGAACGGCAAAATTTTAGAAGAACAAGCGCACCCTGCAAGAGGCCGCTGAAACAAAAAAAGGCCGGCCACCCCGAAGGATGGCCGACCCGAACATGTGATCTAGAAGGGTCAGGCAGCCTCAAGCTCCTCCCACCGGTGACAGCCGGTTGAGCCGGCCAGGCTATCGCCGAAGCGATTTCATGCGGGCGGGTCGATGAAGACCGCTACTACCCCCGCGAAGAGAACGCCGAGCGCGACGAGCAGCCCGATCTTGATCCAGTGGCGCGTCGGCACCCGGCCAGCGACAGCCTCCGGCGCTACGAGGTGGCACAGCGCCCCGATGCAGGACAGGGCGATATGGAAGCCCCACCAGCCGGAGTTGAGCCATTCGAGCGGCTGGCCGGAAAGTCGCCAGAGGATCGACCCGCCCCGAGCGACGACCACGCCGAGCCAGCTGGCGAAGATCCCGATCGACAGGATGTTGGCGCCGTCGATCAGCCCATAGCGCAGCGCGTCGCGCGCGACTGGGGCATAGGCGACGACGATTCCGGCGGCGAGCGCCAGGACCATGACGTTGCCGATCTCGATCGCCTTGATCGGGCCCAAGAGCCAGATGGCGCCGGGGTAGCTCCCCAACACTGACACCAGCAAAGCAATGAGCGTGGTTCGACGCAGCGTGTTAGTAGGCATCGTCATCGACCAGCGTTCCTTGCGGCGGTGTTTGAGCCGACGCGGGCGATCACGTCCTTCAGCAATACCCGCAGCGAGCGTGTTTCTTCGATCTGATCGGCCGCCGCCTGGCGCACGCCGCCGACGGCCTGTTCTGCCTCGACGCGCGCAAGCGTCAGGTCGCGCATGCTGCTGCGGACACGGTCTTCGTTCATCCGCTTCGAACGCTGGGCTTCGCAGATCCACGCCGCCCGCGCCCAGACACGCGCTGCGCCGGAGCGCGCCGCCAGCATGATCTCCGGCGCCGCCCGATGAAGCCGCGCACCGTCGTCGTCGCGATCGACGTGCCCGAGGCCATCACCGACATCGCGCTCGCCCGGCGCGTCCAGCAGGTCCTGCGCCAGGCCTGCATCGCCACGCCGGACAACACCGATCTGCTCTGGCCGGACCGCGCCTCGATCGAGGTCACCGTCTTCTGCCTTCCAGCCGCCGCCGTTCTCACCGTCATCGGAGACCATTCATGACCGAAGTCGTGGCCTACCGCCTCGCCGAGCTCGTCGCCGGCCAGAGCGTCAATGTCCGCCCGCAGGACGAGGACGTCGGCGAGCTCATCGCCTCGATCCGCGCCCATGGCCTGCTGCAGCCGCTCGTCGGCCGTCACTGCAGCGACGGAAAGGTCGAGATCGTCGACGGTAACCGCCGCCTCAAGGCGATGCAGATCATCGACGCGGCAGATGATGCGGCGGAGTCCGAACGGCGCGTCATCGAATGGGTCCATGTCGTACTGCGCCCGGCCGAGGCCGAGGCCGATGCCTTCGAGATCTCGCTCGCGGCCAACGTCCTGCGCAAGCCGCTGCACCCTGTCCGCGAGTTCGAGGCCTTCGCGGACCTGATCGAGAAGGGCAAGGACAGGCAGTCCATCGCCGATCACTTCGGCATCCCACTGCGCGCCGTCGAGCAGCGCCTGGCGCTCGGCCGTTTGCACGAGGACGTCCGCGCGGCATGGCTGCAGGGCCGGATCAACGGCGAGGCCGCTCGCGCGTTCACGCTGGTGTCGCCGGCGGAGCAGGCCGCTTATCTGGAGAGAGCGATCCAGACAGGCGACAACTGGCGGCTGGGTGCGGACACGGTCCGCCGCAGCTTCACCACGGCGACCGTTTCCGCGGACACCGCAAAGGTTCGCTTCGTCGGCCTGGAAACCTATCGCCTCGCCGGCGGCGGGTTCATCGCTGACCTCTTCGCCGCCGAACCCGACCTGACCGATGGCGACCTGCTGGAGCGCCTCGCCCATGAGAAGCTGTCGTCCGAGGCCGCTCGCGTGAAAGAGCACGAGGGCTGGGGCGAAGTCCTCTTCGGCGCGGAGGCCAGCCAGTCTTATCAGTGGAGCCGCATCTCCAAACCGGCGCTGCCTGACGAGGTCAAGCCAGCCCGGGCCATCGAGATTGAGCAGCGCTTGCTCGCCTTGAACGAGCATCGCGACAAGCTCGACGATGCTCTGCTCGAGGTCGAGGACGAGCAGCGTCAGAGCGAGATTGAGCATGATCGCGATGCGCTCATGGACGAAGAGAATCGCCTCGAGAAGGAACTTGAGGACCTGATTGAGAGCCAGTCGTGGCTGTCCCTCCCAGAGACGACGCGCGCGAAGGCGATCGCGGTGGTGGGCTTCGACCGCGACGGCGCGTTGACCGTCGCCCGCGGATTCTCCCGCTCCAAGCCGCGGCCCGAGCCGAAGCCGAGCGCCATGGCTGCGCCCGCGCCGAAGTCATCCGCCGGCGAGGAGGCTGCGGAACCGACGCGACTCTCGGCCGCCCTCATGGACGATCTCGCCCTGACCGCGACAAAGGCGGCGGCTCATGTCCTCGGTCATGAACCCAGGATCGCGCTGGCGGCATTCGTCGCGACCGCGTTCACCTGGGGCTCGCCACTGCGACTCGAGGACAAGGGTCGCGATGCAGGCCCGGCTCTCCCCTGGCCGAGGCGCAGCAGCAGCACGAAGGAGGATTTCGCCGAGGTCTTCAGCCTGGTCCTCACCTGGGACGAGGAGAGCCTGCAGAAGCACGCCGCCCGCGTCATCGCTCGCACGCTCGACTTCACCAGCGCGGCATTGAGCGAATACAGCTACAACAAGCTGAAGCCGCAGGCTGTGTCGGCGCTCCGCTGCGCCCTGCCGGTGGACGCGCACCGCGCCGCCCTCGTTCAGGTCTTCGACCCCGCGGAATATTTCTCGGCCGCGCCGAAGCAGGAAGCGATCGCGGCGATCGCCGCCTGCGGCGACGAGCCCGCGAAATACGCCAAGCTGAAGAAGGCGGATCTCGGCGCCGCGGCGGCGCGGCTGGCGATCGCCCGCGCCTGGCTGCCGCCCTTGCTGCGCGGCGAGGTCTTCGACGCCGTGCTGCCGGCCGCGCCGGCGCCCGAGGACGAAACCGGCGATCAGGTCGTCAGCGGGCCCGCCGAGCCATCGGAGCCCGAATCTCCTGCGTCCGCGGCTGACGCTGCCCTGCAGATCTGGCTCGGCCAGGAGCGGACCAAGCTGCTCGCGATGAAGGCGCCCGAGCTGCGCGAGCTCCTCAAGGAGCGCGGCGTCACCGTCCCCTTCGGCTCGACGAAGATGCAGCTCATCGAGCTCGCGCTGCAGCCAGGCGATCCCGATTCCAATATTGAGGAGGCCGCGTGATGGAGCAGTATCGCGAGATCGATATCGCCGATTACGCCGGCGTCACCTTCTCGACGCAGCCCGGCCCCGCTCCGCAGGTCGACTGGATCGAGGTCGGCCGCCTGCGCATCGACGATCGCTATCAGCGGCCGATCGGCCAGCGCGGCAAGCAGCAGGTGCGCCGCATCGCCGAGCGCTTCCGCTGGTCCCGCTTCGCGCCGATCATCGTTGCCCCGATCGAGGGCGGCCTCTTCGCCGTCATCGACGGCCAGCACCGCGCTCACGCCGCGAAGCTGCGCGGCGTGAAATCCGTCCCCTGCATGATCGTGACGGTGGACACGGCCGAGCAGGCCGAGGCCTTCGTCGAGATCAACACGCGCCAGCTCAACGTGGTCGGCGCCGTGCTGCACAAGTCCCGCGTCGTCAGCGGCGATATCAAGGCGGTCGAGCTGCAGAAGATCTGCGATGCCGCCGGCGTGCAGATCGTCAGCCCGCGCGCGCAGTCCGAGCTGAAGCGCGGCGACACCTTCGCCGCGGCGACCCTCTATAAGCTGCGGGACAGCTACGGCGACCAGACTCTGCTGCGCTCCTGCGAGGCCATCGTCCAGGCCGGCGAGGGCAATATCGGCATGGTGCGGGCCCATGTCCTGCAGGCCTACTGCGCTACCTTCGACACCCTGCCGGCGCTGCGCGACCACCCCAGCTTGCTTGACGCCCTGGACGGCTTCGACCTGACGGCCGCCTTCCAGCGGATGATGGGCGCCATCGTGCCGAAGGGCGAGGTGCGCTGGCGCAAGCTCGCCACCGAGCTCGAGGCCTTCCTCCGCCGCGCCCTGCCTGCGCAGGCGGCCTGACATGAGCCGTCGTCGAACCCGCGTCGTGAACTGGAGCCTCGCCGCGGCGGTCGCGGCCTGTTTCGGCCTCGCTTTCAGCATCGTGCTCTGGAGCTAGAACATGAACAGCAACACGTCCAAGGCCTACGGCATCAGCGAGATCGCCGCCGAGTTCAGCGTCACCCTGCGGACGCTCCGCTTCTACGAGCAGCGCGGGCTGCTGGCACCGGCGCGGACCGAAGCGCGCGACCGCCTGTACAGCGACGCCGATCGCGAGCAGCTGCAGCGTATCCTCACCTGGACGCGCCAGGGCTTCACGCTGACGGAGATCAAGGCCGCTTTGCAGGCCGGCTGTTTCACGCCTCTCCAGATGGCCGAGCAGCTCGATGCGCTTCGCCAACGCAGGGTCGAGACCGATCTCGCAATCGCCGAACTCGAGGGGCTGATCGGTACCGATCGGGTGGCGGCATGACCATCAGCACCGCATGCAAATGCGCCGAAGAGGTCGATGACAAGCTCGCCGAACACAACACGCGATTGCTTCGCGCCCTCGTGTTTCGCCCGCCAGGCGAGCGCCTGATGATCGAGACCGAGGTCGTCGAGAAAAGGCGTGGCGCACGCGCTATGTCGATCTTCCCGAGCTTCTGCCCGTTCTGCGGCACGAAGTACCCGGAGCCTGAGGTGGTCAAGCCGGAGGCCCGCGCCGATGGCTGACAAGACTGGCATCGAGTGGACGGACGCCACCGTCAATTTCTGGTGGGGCTGCACCAAGGTCGGCCCGGGCTGCGATCACTGCTATGCCGAGACGTTGTCAGGCCGCTTCGGCGAGAACCTCTGGGGTGTCGGCGCGGCGCGCCGCAAGATCAAGGGCGCGGCTGCACTGCTCAACCGGCTCGACAACGACTACGCGTGGTGGGCCGCAGACGCGCAGATTGGCGGCTACCACCCCAATTCGCGGCGCCGCGTCTTCATTCAGTCGATGTCGGACCTGTTCGATAACGAGGTTCCTCTCGAATGGTTCGCCGAGGCCTGGGGCAAGATCGTCCAGTGTGACCGCATCGACATCCAGATCGTCACGAAACGCATCAGCGTCGTCGAGAAGCGCCTCGCCGCGATCGGCGTCACGACATGGCCGAAGCACGCCGGCCTGCTTGTTACCGTCTGCAACCAGGACGAAGCCGATCGCGACATTCCGCGTCTGCTGGCGTTGAAGGTAAAGCTCAGCATTCCGTGGGTCGGCGTCTCGGCTGAGCCACTGTTGGCGCCGATCGACTTCGAGCCTTGGCTTGAATGGCAGGATCTCGGCGCCGAGATCGATGGCAGGTCGTGGGGCTGCCAGAGTTGCGATGACGGCTGCAGAAGCTGCCCCGAGCGCAAGGCGCATTACCATGTCACCGAAGGGCCGAAGGACAGTGAGGGATGTCCGGAGTGGGTACGGGCCGACCGCATCACGCTCGACTGGATCATCGCCGGCGGCGAGAGCGGCCCGAAGGCCCGGCCGATGCACCCGGAATGGGCACGCAGCATCCGCGACCAGTGCGCGGCCGCCGGCACGGCCTTCTTCTTCAAGCAATGGGGCGAGTGGTGTCCGATCTCGCACATGGACGAGGCGCAGTCTGACCGATGCTATTACCCGGCGCCCGCCACCCGGCCGGGGGCCACGAGGCGAGAGCGCAAGCAGAACTGCGTGCTGCACGCTGACGGGCGGCGCTTCGATGGGCGGGACCGCTTCAGCTTCGGAGCGTTCATGGCAGGCACCGGCGCCATGACCATGTTCAGCATCGGGAAGGCGTCTGCCGGTCGCCTCCTCGACGGCGTCGAGCACAACGCCATGCCGGAGGTGCTGCATGGCTGACTGGCCCATCCTTTTCAGCGCGCCGATGGTGCGGGCCCTGCTCGATGGCCGGAAGACGCAAACGCGGCGGATCCTTAAGCCGCAGCCCGGCGACGACGGCAAGTATCACGACCTGAAGTCAGCATATCGGGCGCTACGCATCATGCGCGGCGACCACCTGTGGGTGCGCGAGGCGTATCGGGCCGAGCTTCGCTTCGACTGGACGAAGCCCCGCGACCTTTCTGTCGGCGTGCCGATCTACTACGCGGCTGATCCAGATCCACGCGACAGCGAGCCGGGATGCGCTGGCAAGCTTCGCCCCTCGATGTTCATGCCGCGTTGGGCCTCCCGCCTGACACTGACCGTCACCGATGTCCGCGTGCAGCGGGTTCACGACATCAGCGAGGCGGATGCGTGGTCCGAAGGGTGCAGGCAGGGACATGCCGACGACGTAGGCGGCTTCTTCCCCGCAGAAGAGCCCGACCCGAGCGGCATAGGCTATCGCGGCTGGGACAATGCTCGCGATTGGTACGCCGATCTCTGGGACGCGATCAATGGTAAGGACGCTTGGGACGCCAACCCATGGGTTGCCGCCTACACCTTCACCGTAGAGCAGCGGAACATCTGCGAGGCCGTCGGCTGATGGCCCGCGCCGCCGCCAGCGCTGGCAGCACGCTTGATCCCGGGCTCGCCCGGTTGATCGAAGCGCTTGCGCGCGAGGCGGCACGCCGCGATCATGCCGCAGCGACAGGGCAGGGCGCCCCAATCAAGGCAGAGATTCATGCGCGCAGCGATCTACGCTCGCTTCTCAACCGACCTGCAGAGTGACCGCTCGGTCGAGGACCAGGTCGTACTCTGTCGTTCGCATGCCGCCCGCCTTGGCCTGTCGATCACCGACGTCTTTGCCGATCGCGCCGCTTCGGGCGCGACGATCCATGGCCGCCCGGACTATCAGCGCCTGATCGGGCTGGCGCTTGCCGGCCAGTTCGATGCGATCCTGACCGAGGATCTCGACCGGCTCTCGCGCAACCTCGCCGACATCGCCCGGCTTTACGAGACGATGCAGTTCGCCGGCGTGAAGCTCCTCACCGTCGCCGACGGCGAGATCAGCGAGATGCATATCGGGCTCAAGGGCACGATGTCGGCGCTGTTCCTGAAGGGCCTCGCGCAGAAGGTACGGCGCGGCCTGGCCGGCGTCGTCAGGGACGGCCGCAGCGCCGGCGGCCGGGCCTATGGCTACCGCCCCGTCGCGGGCAAGCCGGGCGAGCTCGAGATCGTCGAGGCCGAGGCGGCCATCATCCGCCGCATCTTCGACGAGTACCTCGCCGGCGCGAGCCCTCGTGAGATCGCCGGGCGCCTCAACGACGAAGCCGTGCCGCCCCCGCGCGGCCGGTTCTGGGCCGCGGTGACGATCAACGGGAACCGCCACCGCGGCCACGGCATCCTGCTCAACCCGCTCTATGCCGGGCGACTGGTCTGGAATCGGGTCCGCATGGTCAAGGATCCGGCGACCGGCCGGCGTATCTCGCGCGTCAATGACGCCGCCGAGCATCAGGAAAGGGCGGTGCCGCACCTCGCCGTCGTCGCAGCGGAGACCTTCGACGCGGTCAAGGCACGCCGTGACGGCCGCGCGCTCAACGGCCCGCGCGAGAGGGCCCGGCCGAAGCACCTGCTTTCAGGCCTGCTGCGATGTGGCGCCTGCGGCGGCGGCATGTCGGTGAAGGATCGCGATCATGGCCGCATCAGGATCCGCTGCACCACGGCGACCGAATCGGGTAGCTGCGCCAACCGGCGCGCCTACTATCTCGACAGTGTCGAGCAGGCGGTCGTGGCAGGCCTGCGCGAGCGGATGGCCGACCGCGAGGCGATCGCGCTCTATGTCCGGATCTACAACGAGGAGCGCCAGCGTCTGGCCGCGAGCACGATTGCGAATCGGGCTCAGATCGAGAAGCGCCTTGCCGCGGCCGAGCGCGAGCACGAGCGCGTCTATCGAGCCTATGTGAAGGGATTGATCGAAGAGGACGCCCTGGAGCGCGAGCTCCCGCCCCTGAAGGCCGAGCGAGACCGGCTGCGGGCGGAACTGTCGGCGGCCGAAGAGCCGCCGCGCGTCGTCACCCTGCATCCGGCCACGGTGAGTCGCTATCTCGCGTCGGTCGAGCGCCTCGAGGCGACGATGGCCGAGGGCGAAGAGCATGGCGGGGCGGCGAAAGCGGCGCTGCGCGAGCTGATCAGAACCGTGACGATTCACCCCGCAGGGGCAGGGGACGCACCGGAGATCGACGTTCTGGGCGAGTTGACGGCTCTAATCGGTGGAACCCACTTCCCGACGAAAGCGTCGGGGGGTCGGTTGGTAGCGGGAGAGGGACTTGAACCCCCGACACGCGGATTATGATTCCGCTGCTCTAACCAGCTGAGCTACCCCGCCCCACCGAGCGCCGTCGAACGGCGCTCCGTCTTGGGGCGCGATATAGGCGGCAGGGGATGCCCCGTCAAGCCTCGGCAGAGGCAAGCTTGCGCAGGCGCACGACCTTGAAATAGCCGGAGCCGATATGGACGGTTTCGTAGCGGCCCGTCCGTGCGGCCCAGCCGGTCAGGCGGCTGACCTTGAAGTCGGAGCTCCAGCCCACCGCGCGCGAGAGCGGGGCCAGCGCTGTCCACATCGCGGCAAAGGGGCCGCCATCGTCGACGAGCCGGCTCGAGATGATGATCTCCCCGCCCGGCTTCAGAACGCGATCCATCTCGCCCAGCGCCTGCTCCGCGTCCGGAACCAGGGTGATGACGAACTGCGCCGTCACGGCGTCGAAGCTCTCTGCCGCGAAGCCGATCCGGCAGGCATCCATCACCATCAGCCCGCGGACATGGCCGAGCTTCTGGCTCGCTACCTTCCGGTTCGCGACTTTCAGCATGTCCAGCGAAAGATCGACGCCGATGACCCGCGCATCCGGCCTGAAAAAGGCGAGCGTCAGGCCGGTTCCGACGCCGATCTCGAGGATGTCCCGGCCTCGGGCACAGGCCGCCTCGACCGCCTCGCGCTGCGGGCGGGCCAGCATGCGCTGGTAGATCGTGTCGTAGATGCGCGCCCAGGCCGCGTAGACGCGCTTCTGGCTTTCAAGATGATTGGGCACCGGCATGAAGCGGCTTTCGCGGGGCAGGGGTGGGGTAGGGCGGTCGGGCCGGCTTCAGGACAGGGCGAGGGCCAGGCCCTGCGGCGAGGCGGGGAGCGGCAGCTCGGGGCGCAGGATGGTGCCGCCGCCGAGCACGCGGGCGCCGGGCCCGGCATCGGCGTAGATCACGCAGGCCTGGCCGGGCGAAACGCCCTCCTCGTCGGTCGCGAGCTCGACCTTGAGGCCGGCATCGTCGCGCAGCAGCTTGGCCTCGCGCGGCGGCCGCGTCGAGCGCACGCGCACGGCGACATCGAGCCCTGTCGGCGGCAGTGCGTCGAGAGCCGTCTCGCCGAGCCAGTTCAGGTCGCGCAGCCTGATCTGACGGATACTCAGAGCCTCGCGCGGGCCGACGATGACGCGGGCGGCGTCGGCGTCGAGCCGCAGCACATAGAGCGGCTCCGGCGTGCTGAGCCCGAGCCCCTTGCGCTGGCCGACGGTGTAGCGCAGCACGCCTTCATGGCGGCCGAGCACGCGGCCGTCGAGATGCACGATGTCGCCCGGGCGCGCCGCGCCTGGCTTCAGCCGCTCGATCACGTCGGCATAGCGACCGTTGGGGACGAAGCAGATGTCCTGGCTGTCAGGCTTGTCGGCGATGCCGAGGCCGAGCTCGGCCGCGAGCGCGCGGGTCTGCGCCTTGTCGATGCCGCCGAGCGGGAAGCGCAGCAGGTCGAGCTGCTCCTGCGTCGTTGCGTAGAGGAAATAGCTCTGGTCGCGGTTCTCGTCGGCGGCGCGGAACAGGCCGCGCCGGCCGTTCGGCAGCTCGCTGCCGACGACGTAATGGCCGGTCGCCAGCGCATCGGCGCCGAGCTCGCGGGCGAGGCCGAGCAGGTCGTGGAACTTCACGGTCCGGTTGCACTCGACGCAGGGGATCGGTGTCTCGCCCGAGAGGTAGCTCTCGGCAAAGCGCTCGATCACGGCGTCGCGGAAGCGGCTCTCATAGTCGAGGACATAGTGCGGGATGCCGATCTGCTCGGCGACGCGCCGCGCGTCGTGGATGTCCTGGCCGGCGCAGCAGGAGCCGGCCCGGTGGACCGCCGCTCCGTGATCGTAGAGCTGGAGGGTCACGCCGATGACCTCGTAGCCCTCGCGCTGCAACATGGCCGCGACCACGGAGGAATCGACGCCCCCGGACATTGCCGCGACGACGCGCGTCGCCGCCGGCGGCTTGGCAATGTCGAGCGAGTTGCGGGGCGCGGTCATGAAATCTTGCGGTGTCCGGCGTGAAGACGGGCCATTGCCGGCTCTATACCGGCTTTGGCACGAAGCTGCCAGCGGGGATGGGCAAATCCTGCCGGCCGGCGAGGGGCGGATGGGCGTTCTTGCCGCCGTACTTGTGCATGAAGACATCCTAACTCATTGAAATATAGCGTTCTCCTTTTGGCTTGGCATTTGCTGGCAATGGGCTTGGCGGCCTGTGCCGTCTGCCGGAAGAAACGATGTCGCTTCAGCCTCTGTTGAACTCCCAGCCTGCCGCCGAGCCCGCGGCCCAGCGCCGACGCACGGCCGAGCGGGATGCCGGCGGCGAGGGCGAGGCCTTCGTGCTGCCGCGGGAGGAGCCCGCGAAGGAGGCTTCCACGCCGGCCCGGGCGAACACCCGCGAAACCGTCCGCGACAGCGGCGAAACGCGCCGGGCTGCCGACGAGGCGGGCGCCGCCCAGGTGGCCTCGCCCGAGAAGGCGACAAAGCCGGTGGCTGCGGCGCCGGCCGAGGGCGGAGTCAAGACGGCTGCCGGAGAACCGGGGAAGCCTGCCGCCCAACCGGTTGATAAGACGCCCGCCGTGCCATCCGCCGCGCAGAACCTCGATGTCGCGGCGCTGATCAGCATCGCTGTCGCGGCCGAGGCCGACCCCGCAAAGACGGTCAACGACGGTGCCGGCAAGGAGGATGTCGGGAAGAGCGCTGAGGTCGAGACTGGCGAGCTCGGTGCTTCCGGCGCCATCATCGTCGCAGCCGAGCCGAAGGCGGAAAGCGCGCCTGCGGTGGTAGCGCCGGGGCCAGCGCCCGGCGGGATCGTTCCCGTCGGCATCGATATGACACCACCTGGTGGCGCTGCGCCTTCAGGCGAGGCGCTCCCGGAGGATCTCCTCTCGGGTCGAGCACCCGCGACGGCTTCGGGAGCGTCCGCCCTGGCGGTGGCGCAGGCGGCTGCAGCGGGGCTTGGCCTCGAGGCGACGCCATCTGCGGCGACGACGGTGGACGGTGTACCGGCAGCCAAAGGCGGCATGCCGAACGCCGCGGCTGAAATCACGCTGCCTTTCCTTGGCGTAAGCCAAGCCGCGACTCAGGGCGAGGACAAGGCCAGCGGCGATCCGCTCATTCCGATACATGGGCAGAAGCCGGCGCCGGGCGAGGTACAATCTCCTTCCGCGTCTTCGGCATCTTCTGCCGCATCCGCGCCCGCCGAGGCGAAGCCGGAGGCGCTTCAGCAACTCCTGAATCCGATCGACCTGTCGGCGCTGGGCCAGCAAGGCGCCGCCAGGCCCGAGCCGCTGCGCATTCCGGGCATGCCGGAGCCGGCCGCCGCGCAGCCGCTGCCGTCGCCGCAGGGGCAGGGATCGGCGGACGGGCCGCCGACGCCGCTGCATGTGCTGCCGATCGAGATCGGCCTCAAGGCGCTGGCCGGTGCCCGCCAGTTCGACATCAGGCTCGATCCGGGCGAACTCGGCCGGGTCGACGTCAATCTCTCCATCTCGGAGGATGGCGAGGTCAGCGCGAGGATGGTCGTGGACCGCGTCGAGACGCTGCATCTGTTGCAGAGGGACGCGCGCACGCTCGAGCGCGCCTTCGAGCAGGCCGGCCTGAAGCCTTCCGAGAGCGGCGTCGACATCACCCTTCGCGATCCGTCCGACCAGTCGGGCTTCCGCCAGGGCAGGCAGCAGGACGAGGCGTCGCAGCGCGCCCGTGGCTTCGCCGCCGGCTCGGAGCAGGGCGAAGACAATGCCATTCCCGCGCAGCCCGCGCCCGTCCGCCGCTTCGTGCGGCTGGGCGGCGTGGATCTCAGCGTCTGATCGAAGGAGGAGCGCATGGCCGTCTCCGGCACCGGCAGCAGCACCGGAACCACGACCACCACGAGCACGGTCTCGGGCGGGTCTCCGATCGCGGGCAACTTCGACCAGTTCCTGACGCTGCTGACGACGCAGCTCAGGAACCAGTCGCCGCTTGATCCGCTCGACACCAACCAGTTCACGGCGCAGCTCGTCCAGTTCGCTGGCGTCGAACAGCAGCTCCAGACCAACCAGACGCTTGCATCGCTGCTCAGCCTGAGCGCGGCGGGCACGGCGACGAACGCCGTCGGATTCATCGGCTCGACCATCACCGCGGACGGCGCGACGACGCGGCTCGAAAGCGACAAGGCGGAGTGGCAGATCAATGTTCCGCGCGCCGCCACTGCGACGATTACGATCAAGAACGCCAATGGCAGCATCGTGCAGACCCTGACGAAGACGCTGACCGCAGGCGATCAGACCTTCACCTGGGATGGTACGACCTCGACCGCGCAGAAGGCCGAGCCCGGTGAGTACACGGTCACGATCGACGCCCGGGACGTCGCCGGGCAGGCGATGACGGCGACCACCAAGATCAGTGGCCTGGTCGACGGCGTCGACTTCACCGGCTCTATCCCGACGCTCAAGATCGGCTCGCTCAGCGTGCCGATCGACCAGGTGAAGAGCGTCGTCCGCGGCAAGTGACGGACGGTCGGGATGCGGAAATCCGGCCTTTCGCTTTAGGCAATTCTTAAAGCGGCCGGGCCTATGCTCGCTCCAGTAGCTCTGTTGAGTTGTGTGAGTGTTACCATGACCGAGCCTTTGCGACCGCGGGTCAAGTACGTGATCGGACCGGACGGCAGTCCGTTGACGATCGCGGATCTCCCGCCGATGAATACGCGCCGTTGGGTTATCCGGCGTAAGGCCGAAGTCGTCGCCGCGGTTCGCGGCGGGCTTCTCAGCCTCGAGGAAGCCTGCCAGCGCTATACGCTGACGGTCGATGAATTCCTGAGCTGGCAGATGTCGATCGATCAGCACGGCCTGGCGGGCCTGCGGACGACCCGGATTCAGCATTATCGCCAGTAGACGGACCAGCCACTTCGCATCGCTTCAGGCGCCGCCCCCCCCCGGGGCGGCGCCTTTTTTCGTTGTGGCTTCAGGGTGACATCGAGCCGCGACATGCGCGCTGCGGGGCGCGGAGGCGAAGGGTCGGGCAAAATGTTAACGGCGACCCGGCAAAAATTAACCGGCTGCTAACCATGCGCTGGGAAAAACTTGCCTAGCTGGCCCGCCTCCTCGCGCGGCCATCAAGGCTTGGCGGAGCGGATCGCGGCGTGAAGGGTATCGTCGAACAGTTCTCGAGATTCGGCGCGGCGCGTCTGGCGGCCATGCTCGCGGTCACGCTCGGGCTCGTCGGCTTCTTCGGCTTCGTCATGCTGAAGATGTCGCAGCCTGCGATGAGCGTGCTGTTCTCCGACCTCTCGCAACAGGATGTCAGCGCCATCCTGAAGGATCTCGACACGCGCGGCATCAAATACGAGCTGCGCGGCGACGGGCAGACGGTGCTCGTCGCCAAGGCGGATGTGCCGCGCCTGCGGCTGGACCTCGCCAGCAAGGGCATCCCGGCCGGCGGCGGCGTCGGCTACGAGATCTTCGACAAGGGCGACGCCTTCTCGTCGACCAGCTTCGTGCAGAACATCAACCATCTGCGCGCGCTGGAGGGCGAGCTGTCGCGGACGATCCGGTCGATCAGCCGGGTCCAGGCGGCGCGCGTCCATCTCGTCATTCCCGAGAGGCGCTTGTTCGAGCGCGACCGCGAGCCGCCGCGGGCCTCGATCGTGCTGAAGCTCGGGGGCGATCTCGATGCCGCGCAGGTGCGCGCGGTGCGCCATCTCGTCTCCTCGGCCGTGGACGGGCTGAAGCCCGAGCGGGTTTCGATCGTCGACGAACGCGGCCGGCTTCTGGCCGACGGCGCCCAGAGCGAGAACGGCATCGCCGGACTCGGTATCGAGGAGCGGCAGGTCTCGATCGAGAAGCGCCTGAAGTCGCAGATCGAGGACATCGTCGCCAGCATCGTCGGCCATGGCCGGGCGCGGGTGCAGGTTTCTGCCGCGCTCGACACCAACCGGGTCGAGAGCCGCTCGGAGACCTTCGATCCCGAGAGCCGGGTCGTCCGTTCGAGCCAGAACCGCACGGAGGCCTCGACGACTTCGGATGGCGCGGCCGCGCCCGTGACCGTCGGCAACGAGCTGCCGGGCGCCCAGCAGAACCAGGGCGGCGGTCCCGCTCCCAAGGATGCCTCCTCGAAGAACGAGGAGGTGGTCAATTACGAGATCTCGCGCACCACCCGCACCGAGGTGCTGGAGGGCGGCCGGGTCAAGAAGCTGTCCGTCGCCGTGCTGGTCGACGGCACCTATACGCGCAGCCCCGCCGGTGAGCTCGGCTATCAGCCGCGCAGCAACGAGGAACTCGAACGCATCGGCCAGCTCGTGCGCACTGCGGTGGGGTTCGACGACGCGCGCGGCGACAAGATCGAGGTCGTCAACCTGCGCTTCGCGGAGGCGCCGTCTGCGATGACCGAGATGGCCGAGCAGACGCTGATGCAGCAGCTGCTCTCCTTTACCAGGGAGGATCTCGTCCGGTTCGCGGAGCTCGGCGTCATCTCGCTGCTGACGCTGATCGTCCTGATGGTGGTCGTGCGGCCGCTGCTCAAGCAGGCCCTGGCGCCGGAGCCGGGCTCGCGGGCGCTGCCGGCCTTCATGCGGGGCGGCGTGGTGGTCGAGGCGAGCGATGCGACCGGGGACCCGGCCGGCTCGCGCGCCCTCGCCACCGTTTCAGAGGGCAGGACGGTCGAGGTCGAGGCGCCGTCGGAGCGCATGCTCGCCGTCGCTCAGATCAAGGGGCAGCTCAAGGCCCAGTCGGTCGAGAAGATCGGCCAGATGGTCTCGCAGAATCCGGCAGACAGCGTCGCCGTGCTGCGGGGCTGGATCCATGAAAAAGCCGCGGCGTGACGGGCCTCTGAAACATGGCTGAAGCACGTTCCATCGCCACGCGAAACCCAGGTGGCCAAGAGGTCGGCGCCATCGAGGGCGGCGGCCTCGGCGTCACCAACGTCGCGGAGATGACCGGCCCGCAGCGGGCCGCCGTCATTCTGCTTGTCCTGGGCGAGGAGCACGGCCGCGCGATCTGGGCGGAGTTCGACGACGAGGAAATCCGCATCATCACCCGTGCGATGGCGGAACTCGGCACGGTCGATTCCGACGACGTCGAGCGACTGATGCTCGACTTCGTCGGCAAGCTGTCGAGCGCCGGCGCGGTCACCGGCTCCTTCGACCGGACGATCTCGCTGCTGGAGAAGATCCTGCCCAGCGACCAGGTCGCGATGATCATGGAGGAGATCCGTGGTCCGGCCGGACGCAACATGTGGCAGAAGCTCGGCAATATCGACGCCGGCGTGCTCGCCAACTTCCTCAAGAACGAGTACCCGCAGACGATCGCGGTGATCCTGTCGAAGATTCGGCCCGACCATGCGGCCAATGTCCTGCGCAACCTCCCCAACGATCTTTCGATCGAGGTCGTAGGCCGGATGCTGCGGCTCGAATCGGTGCAGAAGGAGGCGCTCGACCATATCGAGAACACGTTGCGCACCGAATTCGTCGCGACCCTGACCCAGACGCGCCGCCGCGACCCGCATGAGATGATGGCGGACATCTTCAACGGCTTCGACCGCCAGACGGAAATCCGCTTTCTCTCGGCGCTCGATGCCTCCAACCAGGACTCGGCCGCGCGCATCCGCGCGCTGATGTTCACCTTCGAGGACCTGATCAAGCTCGATGCTGCCGGGCTGCAGACGCTGATGCGGCAGGTCGATAAGGATACGCTCGCGCGCGCCCTCAAGGGGGCGAGCGAGACCATGCGCACCTTCTTCTTCGGCGCGATGTCGCAGCGCGCCGTCAAGAACATGCAGGACGACATGCAGGGCCTCGGGCCGCTGCGGCTGAAGGAAGTCGACGAGGCGCAGACCAAGCTGGTCGCGCTCACCAAGGACCTGGCGGACAAGGGTGAGATCATCCTGTCCAAGGGCAATTCGGAAGACGAGCTGGTTTATTGACGATGAGTGGCGCCACGAAGTTCACGTTCGGCACGGATTTCCGCGAAGGCGGGCGCCGCGCCGCCGGCGAGGCGGACATCGCCGCCGCGCGGGCGGAGGGCGTCGTCGCCGGCCGTGAGCAGGGCCGCCGCGAGGCCGAAAGCCAGCTCAGCGGCCTGGTCGGCCAGTTGGCGCGCGCAGCCGAGCGGCTGCTGGCGCATGAGGCGGCGCATGCGGCCGAGGTCGAGGCCCAGGCTGCCCATGTCGCGATCGTCGCGGCGAAGGCGATGGCGGGCGCGGCGCTGGCGCAGCGGCCTCTCGCCGCGCTTGAGGGCGGCCTGCGCGAATGCCTGTCCCATGCCCGCCACGCGCCGCATCTGGTGATGCGCGTCAATAGCGACGCGGTGGAGGCGGCGGAAGAGCTGGTCAAGCGCCTGGCGCAGGAGACTGGATTCGGCGGCCGCCTGGTTGTGCTGGGCGAGCCCGATATCGCGTCTGGCGACGGGCGGATCGAATGGTCCGATGGCGGCTTCGTCGTCGAAACGGAACGGCTGGCTCAGCTGGTGGAACAGGCGGTCGCGCACGCTTTTCCCGGCTTCCGCCCACCTGCAGCGTAAGGACGACCGATGGCCTCGGACAACGATCTCAACCTGCCGCCGCTGAACCCGGCCGATCTCTCCTTCGATCAGAACGAGAGTTCGGTCGCGCGATCGGGGCCGATCCCGGTGAAGACCGCGGAGGATCTCGAGCAGGTCTTCGACGTACCGGTCAACGTCTCGGCGGTGCTTGGCTCCTCCAAGATCGCGATCGGCGATCTGCTTCAGATCGTGCCGGGCGCCGTGCTGGAGCTGGACCGGCGCGTCGGCGAGGCGATCGACATCTTCGTCAACGAGCGGCTGGTGGCCCGCGGCGAGGTCGTCGTGGTCGAGGACCGGCTCGGCGTGACCATGACCGAAATCATCAAGGCCGACCGGTGACGACCGGCCGGCGCGCCATCACATTTCGCAGAAAGGCCTGAGCCATGCGCCTCATCATTGCCGGCGGTCTCAAGGGGCAGATCATCGCTGCGGCCAAGATCGCGATGTCGCACGGTGCGGCCGTGACCCACACCGAGAGCCTGGACCAGACGCTCGCCGTGCTGCGCTCCAAGGGCGCGGACCTGCTGATGATCGATGTCGCGCAGCCGATCGCGGCCTATGTCGCAGCGCTCGAGGCCGAGCGCATCCGCACGCCGATCGTCGCCTGCGGCACCTCGACCGATGCCCGCGCGGCCGTCGCCGCGATCCAGGCCGGCGCGCGCGAATATGTGCCGCTGCCGCCCGATCCCGAGCTGATCGCCGCCGTGCTGGAGGCGGTCGCGGCCGACCAGTCGAGCCTGATCTGGAAGGACCCGGCGATGGAGCGGGTCGTCCAGCTCGCCTCGCAGATCGCCCGCTCCGATGCACCGGTCCTCGTCACCGGCGAGAGCGGCACCGGCAAGGAGGTGATCGCGCGACACCTGCACCAGAAGTCGCAGCGCAAGGACAAGCCCTTCGTCGCCGTCAACTGTGCCGCCATTCCGGACAACCTGCTCGAATCCGAACTGTTCGGCCATGAGAAGGGCGCCTTCACCGGCGCCATCGCCCGCCGCATCGGCAAGTTCGAGGAGGCCAGCGGCGGCACGCTGCTGCTCGACGAGATCTCGGAGATGGATGTCCGCCTCCAGGCCAAGCTGCTGCGCGCGCTGCAGGAGCGGATGATCGACCGCGTCGGCGGCACTCAAGCCGTCAAGGTGGACCTGCGCATCATCGCGACCTCGAACCGCAATCTCGGCGATGCCGTGCGGGAGGGCTCGTTCCGCGAGGACCTGTTCTATCGCCTGAACGTGGTGCATCTGCGCCTGCCGGCACTACGTGAGCGGCCCGGCGACATCCTGGCGCTGACCGACCATTTCGCGCGCAAATATGCCGAGATCAACGGCATGCCGCTGCGCCCTGTCGCGGCCGACGCGCGCAAGCTGCTGCTCGCCAATGCCTGGCGCGGCAATGTCCGCGAACTGGAGAACACGATTCACCGCGCCGTGCTGCTGGCCCAGGGGGCCGAGATCGGCGCCGATGCGGTGATGACGCCGGAGGGCGAGACCCTCGGTCCGGCCGGCTCCCGCGACAGCGCGGCGCGTGCGGCACAGACCGCGGAGGCGATGACGCGCTCGCTCGTCGGCCATACGGTGGCCGATGTCGAGCGCGAACTGATCCTCGATACGCTCGACCATTGCCTCGGCAACCGCACCCATGCGGCCAAGATATTAGGGATTTCGATCCGCACGCTGCGCAACAAGCTGAGCGAATACACCTCCGCCGGGATCGCGGTGGCGGAACCAGGTCAGGCGCGCGTCAACGCGCTCTGACCGGGACGCCCGTCTTAATAATAGCGCCGGCGGTAATAGCGCGGCCGGGCGTAGTAGCGCGGGCGGTAATAAACGCGCGGGCGAGGGCGGTAGTAACGCGGCCGGGCGTAGTAGCGCGGTCGGGCATAATAGCGCGGCCTGCGATAGTAGTAATACTGGCTGAACTCGGCGTCGGTCTTGTCGAGGGCGTCCTTGACCTCGGCGCTCACCGCCTCGTCGTCCGGAACCGCGGCAGGCTCGAGCTCGGGCGACGGGGTAGGCTTCGGCTGGGCCGCTTCTGAAGCGGTGATCCCGCCAAGGCCCGCAGCGGCGAAGCCGCCGACCAGTGTCATGATGAATGAGCGTCTATCCACGACGTCCTCCAATAGGCTGTTTCACCGCATCCCCTGATCTTCTAAGGATGGAACCGCATCCAGGGATTAATGCGTTTGCATGATGCTAGGTTCCATTTACGGAATTATTTGACCCGCCCTTCGACAGGGTCGATGGCGTTCAGCGGGCGGGCGATGCTTTCGAGCGGCTTCCGCTCGGCCTTGATCGCATAGCGGCCGGCGAGCACCGCCGCCACCAGCATCAGCACGGCGCCGAAGAGATAGCCGCCGAAGACGCTGCCGCGCGAGCCGGTGTCGATCAGGATGCCGAAGAGCCAGGGGCCGGCGACGCCGCCCGCACCCGTGCCGACCGCGTAGAAGGCCGCGATCGCCAGCGCCCGCATTTCGACCGGAAAGGTTTCGCTGACCGTCAGATAGGCCGAGCTCGCCGCAGCGGAAGCGAAGAAGAAGACGACGCTCCAGCACAGGGTGAGCTGCTGCGCTGTCAGGAGGTCGCGCCAGAACAGATAGCCCGTTCCGGTCAGCAATATGCCGGAGAGCGCGTAGGTCGCCGCGATCATGGTGCGGCGGCCGATCGTATCGAAGAACCGGCCGAGGATCAGCGGCCCGAGGAAATTGCCGGCGGCGAAGGGCAGGATGAACCAGCCGATGGCCTGCGAGGGCACCTGGTAGAAATCGGTCAGGATCAGCGCATAGGTGAAGAAGATCGCGTTGTAGAAGAACGCCTGCGATACCATCAGGGCGAGGCCGACGAGCGCGCGCTGCCGGTGCACGACGAAGAGCACGTTGAAGACCTCGCGCAGCGGCGTCGCCGCGCGCGGGCGCAGATGCGTCAGCGGCAGCTTCTCGCCTGGCTGCGGCAGCATGCCGGACCGCGCCTCGATCGAGGCGACGATGGCGGCGGCCTCGTCGGCGCGGCCATGGCTGATCAGCCAGCGCGGACTTTCCGGAATCCATTGCCGCAGGACCAGGATGATGAGGCCGAGCGCCGAGCCGATGAAGAAGGCGAGGCGCCAGCCGATCTCCGGATCGATCACGGCGGGGTTCAGCAGGACGATCGCGCCGATTGCGCCGAGCGCGGCCCCGACCCAGAAGGAGCCGTTGATGACGAGATCGACCCAGCCGCGCACGCGGGCCGGGACCAGCTCCTGAATCGTCGAGTTGATGGCCGTGTACTCGCCGCCGATGCCCATGCCGGTGAAGAAGCGGAAGACGATGAAGCTCCAGAAATTCCAGGAGAAGGCGGTCGCGGCGGTTGCCGCGAGATAGACCAGCACCGTGATCGTGAAGAGCTTCTTGCGGCCGAGCCGGTCGGTCAGCCAGCCGAAGAACAGGGCGCCGAGGACCGCACCGGCAATATAGGCGGCGCCGGCCATGCCGACCTCGGTGTTGGTGAAGCGCAGCGCCGGACTGTCCTTCAGCGCGCCGGAAACCGACCCGGCCAGCGTGACTTCGAGCCCGTCGAGGATCCAGGTCACGCCGAGCGCGACGACGACCAGCGTGTGAAAGCGCGACCAGGGCAGCCGGTCGAGCCGAGCAGGGACGTCGGTGGCGATCGTGCCGGTGGCGATGTTGGCGGCGCCTGCGGGGGATGAGTCCGGCGTTGTCATGCCGGCGATCTCCTGTCTGTTGCCCGGATTCTTCCAAAGCCGGGGCGGCTGGAGAGCCGCCCCGAAAAGTCAGGTCGAGATCAGCGGACGATCACGCGCCGGCGAACCACCACCGGCCGGCGATAGCGCCGCGGCCGGCGCCTCACGACGACGCGCTCGCGGACGACGACCGGGCGGCGATAGGGGCGACGATAAGGGCGAGGACGGCGCACGACGCGCTCGCGCACCACGACCTGGGAGAATTCGGCATCGGCCTTGTCGAGGGCCGCCTTGGTCGCCGCATCGAGGTCGCCAGCCTTGGCGGCAAGCTGCGGCTCGGCTGCATGGGAAAGGGCGACGCCGCCCAGGCTCGCGGCGGCGAGGCCACCGAAAAGGCTCATCACGAAGGAACGTCTATCCAAAGTCATTCTCCAGTCTCTCGGTTCGAGGAACCGTTGTGTCGTCTGTCGTCGCGCCTAAGAGGAAAGGCCAATGGGGCCGCAAAACGGCAGTTCAATAACAGTCCGTTCAGAAAAGGGTTCCGTCGTCGGTTTTATTCGGCGTCTTAACCACTCGTTCACCATAAGCTCGGCAAGAATTGCCGGGTTGCGCTCATGTCGGCGCAAGGAGCTGGCTGGCCTATGAGCGATGTGACGGCGGGGAAGAGCGGCGGCTTCGATATGAGCCGCGGCGCGATGGGGAAGCTCCTCAACCGCCCCGATCTCTTTCTCGCGATCGGCGTCATGGGCATCCTCGTGGTGCTCATCTTCCCGCTGCCGGTGGTGCTGCTCGACCTGCTGCTGGCGCTTTCGATCATCCTCTCCGTGCTGGTGCTGATGACCGCGCTCTTCATCGAGGAGCCGCTCGAATTCTCCGCCTTCCCGACGGTGCTGCTGATCGTCACCATGTTCCGGCTGGCGCTGAACCTGGCGACCACGCGCGTCATCCTTGCGCATGGGCATGAGGGCAGCGCTTCCGCCGGCCATGTCATCGAAGCGTTCGGCAGCTTCGTGATGGGCGGCAATTTCGTCATCGGCGTGATCGTCTTCACCATCCTGATCATCGTCAACTTCGTCGTCATCACCAAGGGCTCGGGCCGCATCGCCGAGGTCGCGGCGCGTTTTGCGCTTGACGCCATGCCGGGCAAGCAGATGGCGATCGACGCGGATCTGGGCGCCGGTTTGATCGACCAGGAGGTGGCCAAGGTCCGCCGCAAGGCTCTGGAGGATGAGGCGAACTTCTTCGGCTCGATGGACGGTGCCTCGAAATTCGTGCGCGGCGACGCGATCGCCGGCCTGCTGATCACCTTCATCAACGTGCTGGGCGGCATCATCATCGGCGTGGCGCAGCAGGGCATGGGCTTCGGCGATGCGGCGCGCGTCTATACGCAGCTGACAGTTGGCGACGGCCTCGTCAGCCAGATCCCCGCGCTGATCGTCTCGACGGCGGCGGGCCTGCTGGTCTCCAAGTCCGGCGTGCGCGGCGCCGCGGACAAGGCGCTTGGCAAGCAGCTCTCGAACTATCCCAAGGCGCTCGGCATGTCGGCGGCGGTTATGACGCTGATCGCGCTTCTGCCGGGCATCCCCATGCTGCCCTTCCTCGGGCTTGCTGCGGGCGCCGGCTGGCTGGCCTGGCGTGCAAGCGGGCTCGCCAAGGCGCGTGAGGCGGAGGTCGCGGTCGCAGCGCAGGCCGCCTCGCCGCTCCAGGCCGACGGAACGCCGAAGGAAGAGACGCTCAACGACCTGCTCAAGCTCGACGAGCTCAAGATCGAGATCGGCTACGGACTGCTGCCGCTGGTCAATGCGGCCGGCGGCCAGGACCGGCTGACCGACCAGGTGCGAGCGTTGCGCCGCCAGCTTGCGGCCGAACTCGGCTTCGTCATGCCGGCGGTGCGCATCGTCGACAACGTCCAGCTCGAGGCGAACCACTACTACATCAAGATCAAGGAGATCGATGCCGGTCACGGCATCGTCTATGCCGGCCAGTACATGGCGATGGACCCGATGGGCGGCAGCGTGAACCTGCCGGGCCACAACGTGCTGGAGCCGACCTTCGGCCTGCCGGCGACCTGGATCGACGGCGCCCTGCAGGACGAGGCGCAGCTGCGCGGCTTCACAGTGGTCGATGCGGCGACCGTGATCTCGACGCATCTCACCGAGGTGCTGAAGTCGCACATGCCGGAGCTGCTCTCGCATGGCGAGGTGCAGAAGCTGCTGCGCGAGCTGCCGAAGGACCATGCCGATCTGGTCAAGGAGATCGTGCCGAGCCAACTCTCGACCACCGGCATCCAGCGCGTGCTGCAGCTCCTGCTCTCCGAGCGCATCTCGATCCGCGACCTCGGCACCATCGTCGAAGGCATCGCCGAGGTCGCGGGCAGCATGCGCAACCCACGCGACATCGCCGAGCATGTCCGCATGCGGCTCGCCCGCCAGATCTGCGCACAGTTCTCGAACGGGCAGGGCAACCTGCCGATCATCACGCTCTCGCCGGCCTGGGAGAGCGTCTTCGCCGAATCCATCATCGGCCAGGGCGAGGAGCGTCATCTCGCCATGCAGCCGTCGCGACTGCAGGAGTTCGTGCATCAGGTCCGTGACAAGTTCGAGGATGCGGCGCGCATCGGCGAAATGCCGGCGCTGGTCACCTCCGGCATGGCGCGGCCCTTCGTGCGGCAGATCATCGAGCGCTTCCGCCGCGAGACCCCGGTTCTCTCGCAGGCCGAGATCCATCCGCGCGTCAGACTGAAGACGGTCGGCAGCGTCTGAGGGCCGGCTAGCGGGACCAGGCCCTCACGCGGGGACCGCTCCCGCCCGCTTTTCCACGGGTCGTCGATGCCCGCGGCGCAATGGTGGCGCTGCAGGGCTTTGCCTATGAGGGGCGCGCATGAGCCGCAATGCCGCCCTCTTCATCGTCCTTTGCCTGGTCTGGGGCCTGACCTTCCTGCCGGTCCGGATCGCCTCGGAGCACGCCTCGCCCCTGCTGCTGGCCTCGGCGCGCTTCGTCACGGCAGGCGTGCTGATGATGGCCTGGGCCGGGCGTGACCTGCTCAAGGTGCCGCGCACCGCCTGGCCGCGGCTGATCGCGACCGCGCTGCTCGTCAACACCGCCAATTACGCCTTCCTGTTCTGGGGCGCCGCCCATGCACCGTCCGGACTCTCGGCCATCGTCAACATGGCGACGATTCCGGTCTGGACGCTGCTCGCCAGCCGCGCGCTCGAAGACCAGAAGATCACCGCGCGCCGGGTCGCCGCGATCGCGCTGGGAACGGCAGGGCTCGGCTTCCTGTTCGCGCAGCGCCTTATGGGCGGCGGCGGCGCGCCGGGCGATGCGCTGGAGGCCTGGGGGCTCGCCTCGGTCGCCTTCGGCACCTTGGCCTATTGCGTGGGTGGGGTGTTGAGCCGGCGGATTGCCGGGACGATGCCGACACTGACGCTGGCGAGTTGGCAAACCGCGATCGGCGCGCTTGGTCTGGTGGTGGTGACGCTCGCGATCGAGCCCATCGGGGTCCCTGAACTGGCGGTGCTGCTGAGCTGGCCGGTGGCGCCGGCGGTCGGCTTCCTGGTCGTTGCTGGCTCGCTCGTCGGCTTCACGATCTATATCCGCCTGCTGCGCGACTGGGGCGCCTTCGGGGCCGGGCTCTACGCCTTCGTCAGCCCCGTTATCGCGGTTGTCGCGGGCGTGCTGCTGCTGGGCGAGCCCTTCGGGGCCAGCGAGGCAGTCGGCGCGCTGCTGATGTTCGGTGCGGCAGCGATCGCGCTGCGGCGCTGAGCCACCGGTCTTAAGGCGGCGGGGCGATGCGGGTGTGGCGCTTGAGCTGGTCGCGCTCGAAGGCGAGCACCACCGGCAGCGAGATCACCAGCGGCAGGATCAGGTAGAACAGTCGCCAGATCAGCAGCGCCGCGAAGACAGCCGGCGCCGGGATGCCGGGCATCACCGCCAGGAACACCGCCTCCATCACGCCGACGCCGCCGGGAACCTGGCTGAGCAGCCCGGCCGAGAAGGACAGCAGGAAGGCGCCGAGCACGATCAGGAAACCTGGATTGCCCTGTTCGGGCAGCGCGAAATAGATGATGCCGGCCGCACCGGCGAGTTCCAGCGGCGCCGCGAGATATTGCCGGGCGACGATCGGCAGGCGCGGATAGATGATCTCGAACTTGCCGATCCGCAGAGGCCTGAATTTGAGCCAGGAGCCGATCGTGTAGAGCGCGACGAAGCCGAGCATGCCGACCCCGATCAGACGGGCGGTGCTGTCGCCGATGGCGAACCAGCTCGAGAGCCGCCCGAGCGGACGCAGGATCTCGGGCTCGTAGATCAGCACCAGGCCGAGCAGCAGGATCGTGCCGAAGGCGAAGGTGAAGGAACAGAGCGCGACGAGTACCGCGACCTCGCCGGCGGTCAGCCCCTTCGCCGTATAGGCACGGAAGCGCACCATGCCGCCCGAGAAGACCGAGGCGCCGATATTGTGCGACAGCGCATAGGTCACGAAGGAACAGAGTGAGATGTAGAGCCAGGAGATGCCCTTCTCCTTGCCGAGATGCAGCAGGGAGATCCGATCGTACCAGGCGAGCGCGGCATAGGCGACGAGGGTCGCGAGACCGGCGTGGAAGAATGCTTCGGTCGGGATCACCGCGATCTTCTGGCCGATGCCCGAGGCGACGATCTTGAAGGCTTCCCACAGCCCGGCCTGTTCGAGCCGGGCGCTGACGGCCTCGTTGGTCAACGCCTCCGCCTTGAGCTTCTCCCAGAGCAGGTCGACAGACCAGACGACCGCCACGAGCCCGATGATCGGCCAGAGATAGTCCAGATAGCGCTTCATGGGACCGGCGGGCTGCGAGGGGCGTGACGACGAGGCAGGCACGCGAACGCCGGGGCGAAGCCGCGCTGACGTCTGTGTGCCAGCGGCCCGGGCCGAGGGCAAGCGGCGTTGCCGCCGCTTGCCGCGATCACAGGGCTACTTGCGGAGGGCTACTTGCCGTTCCTCTTCAACCAGGCGCGCATCATGGCGATCTCCTTCTCCTGTTCGGCGATGATGCCGTTCGCGAGCTTCTTGAGCTCGGGGTCCTTGCCGTGGACGAGCACGATCTTCGCCATGTCGATCGCGCCCTGGTGATGCGGGATCATGCCGCGCACGAAATCGGCGTCGGCATCGCCCGCATAGGCGATGTCCATGTCCTTGTGCATCTTGGCGTTGGCGGCCTTGTAGGCGACGGTCGCGAGGCTGTCGCTCTCCGAGACGGCCGGTGCGCCGTGGCCGGCATGGCCCTGATTCTGCTGGGCCAGGGCGGATCCGCCGAGCGAGAGGCCACCGATGAGGGCGGCGGCTGCCCCGATTGAATGCAGAGTTTTCATGGCGTTTTGTCCTTGGTTGCGAAACGGGACGCCCGCCGCTCGGGCAGGGCGGTTTCGCTCTTCGAAAATCGGTTGCGTTTTTAGCCGGCCAGGGCGGCGCGACGGGGCGGTCGCTCGGCCGGCTCGGGCTCGGTCTCAGCGACCGCCAAGGCCGGATCGGCGACAAGGCGCCGCCATGAAGGGGAGGCCGCCGCGAAAGCGCTCACCGGGCCTGCGCCGAGCAGCCCGCAGCCGAGGACGCAGCAGGATGGCGTGGACGGTCCGGCCTTGTCGCTCGCGTCCGCATCGTCATGGCAGGGCGCGGCGGCCTGGGCCCGATGGGCGGCGTGCCGGTCCACTGGCGCGCCCTTGGGAGGCGTCGCTGCCGGCGATGCGGCGGCCGCGTGGAAGGCGGAGGCGGCAAGCGTGGCGTGCGGCAGGACCCCAACCAGCATCACCGCCAGCGCCACGACGAGCCGCAGCAGGGCCGGGCGGTCGGGCCGGTCTGTGCGTGATCTCGAAGGGTTGCCATGCCGCGTCATCTCATGATCTTTCCGCCGCGATCATGTCATGATCGCGGCGTGGCGTTCCGCCCTCCGTTCCGGCAATCGCAGATTGCGCCAACCGAAGATAACGCCATGTCATCGACCCTGACCATCGGCCTCAACGGCACGACTGACCTGCCTCCCGGCAAGATCGCGGCCATCGTGACCTCGCTCGAGATGGTCGCCGCGCCGCCTGTGCGGCCCGATCCGCCGGGTGTCGAGGGCTTTTCGCTGGAGCGCATCGGAGCGCCCGAGGTCCAGCGTTATCTCGCCATGTACCGCCGGCTCGGCGAACGCTGGATGTGGTTCAGCCGGCTGGTCAAGCCGGTC
This sequence comes from Allobosea sp. Root381, assembly GCF_001429395.1. Taxonomy (GTDB): domain Bacteria; phylum Pseudomonadota; class Alphaproteobacteria; order Rhizobiales; family Beijerinckiaceae; genus Allobosea. The sequence goes on along the minus strand of NZ_LMJT01000034.1, from coordinate 225,437 downwards.
GGCGAGGTCGAGGCGATCCTGGGCGACGCAAACGTCGAGACCTTCGTGGTGCGTCACGAGGGAGCCGATGTCGGGCTGCTGGAGCTGGACTTCCGGGTCGCGGGCGAGGGGGAACTCGCCTTCTTCGGTCTCGACGAAGCCGTGCTCGGCAAGGGCGCGGGACGCTGGCTGATGAACCGGGCGCTGGCAATGGCCTGGGCCAAGCCGATCGCGCGCTTCTGGGTGCATACCTGCACCCTCGACCATCAGGGCGCGCCGGAATTCTACCAGCGCTCCGGCTTTCGCGTGTTCAAGCGCGGCGTCGAGATCGATGACGATCCGCGGCTGGCGGGCAAGATGCGTCGCGACTGCGTCCCGCATCATCCGATCGTCGAGTAAGGGGGCGCGGACACCGCAAGGAGCTGCAGCAACTGCTCTAGCGAGAGAAACGTTGCTCTTGCCGGTCGGATAGAAGCATTTTGTCCGACCCATTCTCCTCTTTGCGGCCCGATTGAGTCGGTCGCCGGACGACCAGAGAAGCCCCAAACAGACCTAGCCGTCGATCTTCCGCGGTTCATTGATCAGGTCTACAACGGAAGCAGACTGCACGCCGCGCTCTGCAATTTCAGCCGGCAGCAGTTCGGAGACAACACGCCCGGCTCGCGATCAAAGCCGTGGCCTGATCCCGTCTGCTCGCAGAGCCGCACGCCAATCGTGTTTCAATTGGGAGGAGGCTGGATTGACGCAAGCCGATGCAGAACTCGCCGCCATAAGGGCGATGCTGGCAGCTGGACAGCGGCCGGTTGACGTGTCCGGCCGCCGGCAGCGGCTGGATGACCTGACCGCGCGTTACGAAATGCCACCGGATGTCGTCGTGGAGCCGGTGGATGCGAATGGGGTGGCGGCAGAGTGGACCACCACGCCGGCCGCCGACCCTGCACGGGTGATCATGTTTCTGCACGGCGGCGGTTACGTTTCCGGATCGATCAAAAGTCACCGGCATATGATCGCGCAAGCCGGGCGTGAGGCAGGCACGCGCACGCTGGCGCTTGGTTATCGCTTGGCGCCGGAGCATCCATTTCCGGCGGCGTTGGAAGATGCACTGACCGGATACCGATTTTTGCTAGCGCAAGGGTTTCTGCCGGAAAACATCGTCCTGGCTGGGGAGAGCGCGGGCGGCGGGCTGGCGATCGCGACGCTGGTTTCACTGCGCGATGCGGGCACTGCTTTGCCCGCCGGCGCGTGGTGCAGTTCACCATGGACGGATCTGGAGATGTCGGGTGCCACCATGCAGACCAAAGCTGCGGTAGACCCTTTGATCCAGGGGCCGTATCTGCACGAGTTGGCGGCGGCATATTTGCAAGGCAGCGATCCGCGCATGTCGATGGTCTCGCCGATTTACGCGGATTTGCGTGGTTTGCCGCCGTTGCTGATTCAGGTTGGGTCCGACGAAACCCTGTTGGATGATGCGATCCGGCTGGCCGGGGTAGCTGCGGCAGCGGACGTACGGACCACGTTGCAAGTCTGGCCGCATATGATTCATGCTTGGCACTTGTTCTATGCGCAGCTTGCCGACGGCCGTCGAGCGCTGGCAGAGGTGGGCGCCTTCGTGCGCGCCACGCTCGGTCGATCACCCGAGATCCGCTAATCCGCACAGGGCCGAACATAGGGCGTCCGCGTCTCGTCCCTCGTCTTGACAGCCGCGGCGGAACAGAAAAGCCCGCCGGACGGGCCGGCGGGCCTTGCACTCGATTCAGTGATCGCGTGGCGGCTCAGGCGCGCGGGCGCAGGCCGATCGAATCCATCATAGCCTGGTCGCGGGCGGCCTCGGCGGCGCGCTCGGTGGCCCGTTCGCGATCGTCGAGAATCTCGACCTTCTTCATGTCCTCGAAGGCTTCCTGCAACTCGGCCTTGGCCTCGTCGAGCTGGCCCTTCAGGTTGTCGGCGGACTGGCGCAGGTTGTCGCGACGGCCGAGCGCGGCCTTGGCGTAGGTCGGATAGGCGAAATGACCGGGGTCGGAGATGCCGGCCCGCGATTCCTCGCTCTGGATCTCGCGGTCCAGGTCGCTCGCCATGCGGTGAAAATCGGCGATCATCATCTCGATCTGGCTTACCCGGCGGCGCTTCTCGTCCACCTGGAACCGTTTGAGACGCAGAAGGGTCTCTCGCGACTTCATGTCGTTTCCAACTCCTGATTACGCATTGGCCGAGCGCCGACCCCTCGGCGCGCGACCGGAACTCCATACCGCGAGACAAAAAGCACAATGGACCAAGGAGGTTGACCGTTCCTTACCGGAATGCGCCGCATTCGACGCATGGCGCGGCCGCGCTCCTGCTCCTGACGCATGGGGGCAAGCCGCGCTACTAGCCTGATGCGGCCGCTGCCTCCGGCAGCCGTTCCGCCCGCCCGAGCTTGGATGCCCGCCTTGCCTGCCTTTCCGCGCTTTCCGAAGCATGGCCTGCTGATGTGCCTGCTCGTCGTCGCGACCATGACCGGCTGGGGGGCGACCTTCTATGCCTTGTCGGTGCTGGCGCGCGACATCCAGCGCGATCTCGGACTCGACCCGCGGGTCGTGTTCGGGGGCATCACCGTGCTTCTGCTGACCTCGGCCGCGCTGGCTCCCACCATGGGGCGCCATTTCGACCGCGCGGGAACGAGGGTGTCGATGTGCGCGGGCGCGGTGGTCTGTGCGCTCGGTCTGGCGTCTCTCAGCCTGGCACAGGGGCCGGCGAGCTATCTCGCGAGCTGGTTCGTGATCGGGGTCGGCCACGCCTTCGCCCTGACGACGGCCGGCAACGTCACCATCGTGCAGTTGATGGGCGCGCGCGCCCGGCGGGTGATCGGGTTGATGATGCTCGCAACCGCGCTGTCCTCCAGCATCGCCTGGCCGCTGGTCGCGCTGCTTTCGGAGAATCTGGGCTGGCGGGCCACCTGGCTCGTCCTGGCGGCGCTGCAGATCCTGATCTCGCTGCCGATCTACGCCTCGATCCCGCGCGGGCTCGCTCAAGCCGGCGGCCCCAGGGCACCGGCGGGGGCGCCGGGTGATAGCGAGGCCGGGCGCCTGGCGCCCGATCAGCGACGCAAGGGTTTCTGGCTGGTCGCGATCATCTTCTCGGCTAGCGGGCTGGTTTCCTGGGGGCTGCCGCTGCATCTGATCGACATCCTGCGCCATGCGGGGCTGGATCAGGCGGGTGCCGTCCTCGTTGCGACGCTGAGCGGCCCGGCGACGCTGCTGGCGCGGCTGACGGATGCCACGCTCGGGCAGAGGATTTCGGTCGAGCGCGCTGCGTTGGTCGGCATGGCGCTCGGCCCGCTGGCCTGCCTGATCATGGTGCTGGTGCCGGGCTCGCCTGCGGCGGCGGTCGCCTTCGTGCTGCTGTTCAGCGCGGCGATGGGGGTGATCGCGGTTGCGCGCGCGACCCTGCCGCTCGCGCTGTTCGGGCGCAGCGGCTTCGGCAGTCTGCTCGGCCGGCTGACGGTGCCGCTGAATTTTGCCTTTGCGGCCGCGCCCCTGTTCTTCGCCGTCATGATCGAATGGCTGGGGCGGCCGGCGACGTTGGCCGCCGCTGCGGCAATCCAGCTCGTCGCACTCGCGGCGATGCTGGCGCTGCTGCGCTTGTTGGCTCGACGCTGAAGACGGGCCGGCGCCGCCCGGCCGGAAGGCGTGGCACGCTCAGGGCTGCCGTGCCGCGCCCTCCTTGATCAGGTCGAGCCTCGCTGCGACCAGGCGCGTCAGCAGGCGATAGCCTTCCGCCGAGAAATGAATCCGGTCGGGATGGTAATTCGGGGTTCGCCGGTCGAATCCGTCGGTCATTTCCTGATCGACGTTGAGCGTCTGCAGCTTCGCGCGGATGCCGAGATTGGCCACGAAGCGCTGGCGTGCGTTGAACGCGAAGGTCGGGCCGCAGGGCGGAATCTCGACGGCCAGGATGGATGTCGCCGGCCAGAGCCGTTCGATCGCTCGCGCCACGGCGACGATGCCGGCCGTGATCGCCTCCGGCTCGTCGCCGCTGGCGAGGTTGTTGGTACCGATCAGGATGACGGCATGGCGGGGAGAAAACGCGGCTATCTCGGGCGCACGCAGGCGCCACAGGAGATGCTGTGTCCTGTCCGCCGCGACGCCGAAATTGAAGACATCGCGCCCCGAAAATGTACCTTCGGGCCAGTGTTCCACCAATGAATCGCCGAGCAGCACGAGGTCCGGCCGGGCTGCTCCGGCACGGTTCCGCAACATGGCATCGCGGGCCCACGCCTCGACGAACTGCGGAGGCGCGGGCGTCGTCGTCAGCATCGCGCGCAGGCCCTCTTCGCTTAGACCGCCGCCGGTCTCGCCGTCGAGCCCGCCCACGCGCCGCCCGCTCAGCGCGGCGGCGATGCGCTGGACAAGGGAGGCCGCGCGGGAGGCCGCACGCGCCTGCGGCCGGGGAGCCGTGGCGATGATCGAGGTTTGCCGCCCGACCCGCGCCGCCTTGTGCCGTTCGATTACCCGCCGCTGTTCGACGAATATCGCCCTGTTCGGTGCTTCCGCGACGAGTGCGGCGGACAGGGCGTCCGCCTCGTCATGGTTTTCGCTGTGAAGGAGATGCCAGGCGTAGCGGTGGCGCAGGATCGGATGGGAGCCGTCCAATGCCAGGGCCCGACGATGCATCTCGCCCGCTTCCTCGAAACGTCCCGCCGCCGCGAAGGCCTCGGCGAGTTCGCTGGCATAGCCGGCGTCCTGCGGAGACAGCGCCAAGGCGGCGCGCAGCAGGCCGATCTTCGTATGCATCCGGCGCTCGGGCATTTGGTGCGCGAGGGTCGCCAGATATTTGGGCGACCGGCGCCGCGCGCGGCGGGCGGCGAGCTCGATGGCCGGCACGTCCGCGCTGCCCCTGATGAGGTCGAGGATGACGCGTGACAACAGCCCCGTTTCCAGCAGGAAGGTGCTGCTCGGGTGGCCGGCATGGCGCAGGCGCACCGGGATCACGCTGCATTGCCGGGCCATCAGCGCGACGTGGCGGGCGTCGTCGTCATGCGGATCGTAGAAGACATAGCCTCGGCAGCCGGGCTCGGGGGCGAGATGGTCCCAGATGAAGTTCAGCCGCTTCGCATCGTCGAGCCAGCGCCGCTCGAAGGGGACGACCGAGGGGTCGATCGTGACTTGCGGCGAGAGCGCGATGAAGGCATCGGCTCCGAGCAGCCCGGCGAAGCGGAACGCCGCATAGCCTCCCATGCTCGAGCCATAGGTCGCGACCCTGTCATAGGCCTGCATCGCCGAGCGGATGGCTGCGGCTGCTTCCGCCATCTCGTCGTACTGGTACCAGTCGTTCTCGCGGCTGATCACGTGGACGGCGCCGACGCCGCGCTCCGCCAGGAAGGCCTGGCCGAAGCCCGGCCGATCTAGCTTCTGATAGTCGGTGAAGGAATCGAAGGTCACGACACCGACGGATGTGTCGCCTGACGGGACATGCCGAACCAGCAGGGCGTCCGAGCGATAGAGCTCGACCGGTTCCGTTGTCTTGGTGTGCAATATCAGAGCGGGCCTCTTCAGGTGCCGTTGCGGGAGCGGGTGAGCTCTCGTCTAATCCCCCGACCTCTCGCACGCAAAGCTTCGCGGGGGAGCGCGCGTCACCCGTTCATGATCGCGGCCAGCCGCGCATAGCACTCGGGCAGGGGGGTGGCGTCGTCCTTGGCCTGCTTCAGGAAGGCCTCGAGCGCCGGATTGAGCCGGATCGCCTCGTCGACCTCGGCGGAGGCGCCCTGGCGGTAGGCGCCGAGCCGTATCAGCTCCTCCATGTCGGCATAGGTCGCGAGCGTGGCGCGCGCCTTCTGGACGATGGGGTAGAAGGCCGGGTCGCAGGAGCGCGGCATGGTGCGCGAGACCGATTTCAGGATGTTGACCGCCGGGTAGCGGCCGCGCTCGGCGATCGAGCGTTCCATCACGATATGGCCGTCGAGGATGCCGCGCACCGCGTCGGCGACCGGCTCGTCATGGTCGCCGCCGTCGACGAGCACGGTGAAGAGGCCGGTGATCGCGCCGCTGCCGGTGCCGGGGCCGGCGCGCTCCAGCAGGCGCGGCAGTTCGGCGAAGACGGTCGGGGTGTAGCCCTTGGTGGTCGGCGGCTCGCCGGCCGCTAGGCCGATCTCGCGCATCGCCATGGCGAAGCGGGTGACGGAGTCCATCAGACACATCACCTGCTTGCCCTGGTCGCGGAAATATTCCGCCAGCGTCAGCGTGGTCATGGCGGCCTGCTTGCGCATCAGCGCCGGCTCGTCCGAGGTCGCGACCACCACGACGGAGCGGGCGAGGCCCTGTGGCCCGAGATCGTCTTGCAGGAACTCCTGGACCTCGCGGCCACGCTCGCCGACCAGGCCGATCACGTTGACGTCGGCGCGGGCATAGCGCGCCAGCATCGAGAGCAGCACCGACTTGCCGACGCCGGAGCCGGCGAAGATGCCCATGCGCTGGCCGAGGCAGCAGGTCAGGAAGGTGTTGAGCGCGCGCACGCCGAGGTCGAGCGGCATGCCGACGCGCTGGCGCGAATGGGCGGGCGGCGGGTCGTTGCGAAAAGTGAAGAGGCTCTCGCCCTGCGGCAGGGGCGGGCCGCCATCGACCGGCCGGCCGAGCGCATCGACGACCCGCCCGAGCCAGGCGGAGGTCGGCCTGATGCCCGGCGGCGCGGTGTCGACATAGGCGGGGCAGCCGCGGCGCACGCCGTCGAGCCCGCCATAGGGCATGACAAGCGCCCTTTCGCCGGAAAAGCCGATGACCTCGCAGGGGACGCGGCTGCCCGGCGCGATCTCGATCGCGATGCGGCCGCCCAGGCTCATCGCGCCGATCGGCCCGGCGATCTCGACGAGCAGGCCGCGCACCGCATTGACGCGGCCATAGACGGTGACGGAGTCAAGTCCGGCGATGGTCGAGGCGAGGCCCGAGAGCCGATTCTGGCCGTGCGCGGCGTTGTGCATAACGGCCTCCGTAAACCTTTCGTTTACCCGAGTGATTAACACTGTCTTTCGAACCTGCACCACGGCGCGGCGTCGTTTCCGACCCGTTCCGCGATACAGGTTCCGCGAAAAGCGATTTCGCGGGCGAGAGTACAAGACGATCCGTGTCAAATTCGACTCACCTCGGCAAGGATCGTCACCTTTCTCCCAGTAACCGCTTGCGCACGGGAATCACGGTTTGTTAACCATTTCCCGATAGCGTGTCGCGTGGCGTTTCATCGGGCAAGTGCGTCGTCGTCCAGGGTCGCGAGGGCCCGGATGAGAAGAGCGGTAGCTTGCCTGCGGGCGAAATTGGGGATGTTGACATGCGGGTTCTGCTGATCGAGGACGATAGCGCAACCGCTCAGAGCATCGAACTCATGCTCAAATCGGAGAGCTTCAACGTCTACACCACCGATCTCGGTGAGGAAGGCGTCGATCTCGGCAAGCTCTACGACTACGACATCATCCTGCTCGACCTGAACCTGCCCGACATGTCCGGCTACGAGGTTCTGCGCAGCTTGCGCGTCGCCAAGGTCAAGACGCCGATCCTGATCCTCTCCGGCCTCGCCGGCATCGAGGACAAGGTCAAGGGCCTGGGCTTCGGCGCCGATGACTACCTGACCAAGCCCTTCCACAAGGACGAGCTGGTCGCCCGCATCCACGCCATCGTGCGCCGCTCGAAGGGCCATGCCCAGTCGGTCATCACGACGGGCGACCTCGTCGTCAATCTCGACACCAAGACCGTGGAAGTGGACGCGGCCCGCGTTCACCTGACCGGCAAGGAATACCAGATGCTGGAGCTGCTCTCGCTCCGCAAGGGCACGACCCTGACCAAGGAAATGTTCCTGAACCACCTCTATGGCGGCATGGACGAGCCCGAGTTGAAGATCATCGACGTCTTCATCTGCAAGCTGCGCAAGAAGCTGGCGAACGCCTCGGCCGGCAAGAATTACATCGAGACGGTCTGGGGCCGCGGCTACGTGCTGCGCGAGCCCAACGACGTCGAGGAACGCATCCCGGCCTGATGCCGGGCCGGAACGTCCGTCACGAGGCGGTCATGTTCCGGTGCCACAAGGATCGCGACCTGATCGTCGGATGTACACGACAGGTCGACGGGGACCCCGCCGAGAGGCGGGGTTTTTGTTTGGCGCGAGCAGCGCGGTTTCGCCGCGAAGTAGCCGGACTGAATCGAGTTTCTTTCACCTCGAAGCAGGTCGTCATCCTGGGCGGAGGCCTCGGCTCCGATCGTCGAGCGGCCCAAGGATAAAGCCCGGAAACATCGGAGGGCTCCGGAGACCCATGATGGGTCCCGGATCGGCGCGGCTACGCCGCTTGTCCGGGCTGATGCCGTCGGGCGCAGAAAGGCTCTGACGACGCTCAGCGCAAGCTAAACGCCGCTGCCCTGTGCGACCATCGAGTCGCTGGTTCGCGGGAGGTGCGTCAGCTGCGCGTTGGCGGCGCGGCGGCTGCGATAGAGGCCGAGATGCTCCTTGTCGGGGACGATCGAGGTCGAAATGCCTAGAACCGTCTCGGCCGCTCCCAGGATGACCACCCCGTCCGGCGCCAGGCGCGGGGCGAGGGCGTCCAGCACCTTCGCCTTGGTCGGCACGTCGAAATAGATCAGCACGTTGCGGCAGAAGATCACGTCGAACTGGCCGAGATGGTCATTCGGTTCGAGCAGGTTGTGCTGCTTCAGCTCCACCGTGGCCCGCAGCCGTTCCGACACCTGCCATTTCTCGCCGTCCTGCTGGAAATGCCGCAGCAGCATCTGGATCGGCAGCCCGCGCTGGATCTCGAACTGGCTGTAGATGCCGGTGCGGGCGCGCTCCAGCACCTCGCCGGAGATGTCGGTGCCGAGGATGCGGACGTTCCAGCCGGCGAGGCGGCAGGCCATCTCGTCCAGGATCATCGCCAGCGAATAGGCTTCCTGGCCGGTCGAGACGGCGGCGCACCAGATGCGCAGCGAGCGCGTCGCCGCATTGGCTGAAAGCTTCTCCGGAAGGATCACGTTGCGGAACAGCTCGAACGGCGTGCGATCGCGGAAAAACAGCGTCTCGTTCGTCGTCATCGCCTCGACGACGGCGTTCTCGAGCTGCGGGTCGCCGTGGCGCAGCCGCTCGACCAGCGCCACCAGCCCCTCGATGCCGCGCCGGCGGCAGAGGATGCCGAGCCGGCTCTCGGCCAGATAGCGTTTCTCCGGGCCGAGCGAGAGGCCCGAGCGATAATGCAGGAGCAGGCGAAGGAAGTCGAAATCACCGTCGGTCATGACAGGCGCCCCGCGCGCAGGAGGTCGCGGATCGCGGGGCCGATGCCGTCGAGCGATATGACGGCGCTGGCGTGGTTGGCCCGCACGACGGAGCCGGGCATGCCCCAGATCGTGCTGGACTGCTCGTCCTGTGCGATCACGGCGGCGCCGGACCGCCGCAGCGCGCCGGCGCCTTCCGTGCCGTCCGCCCCCATGCCGGTCAGCACCAGGCCGAGTGCCGCGGGGCCGAGATGGCGCGCCGCGTCGTTGAACAGGACGTCCACGGCCGGGCGGCAGAACTTGACGGGAGGGGCATCGCTGATGCTCGCGACGATATGGCCGAGCCGTCGGTCGATGCCGAGATGGCGCCCGCCCGGCGCGACATAGATTATCCCGCGGCTGAGGCGCTCGCCGTCGAAGGGCTCGCGCGCAGGGATGCCGGTATGGCAGGCGATCTGCTCGGCGAAGGAAGCGGTGAACAGCGGCGGCATGTGCTGGACGATGATCGTCGTCAGCTCCTGCAGGGCATCGCCCATGTCGAAAAGCGCCCTGGCAATGGCGCGCGGCCCTCCGGTCGAGGCGCCGACGACGAGGTAGCGCGGCACGACCGAGACGAGCTGGCGCAGGTTGTCCGGGCCGCCCGGCGTGAAATCGATGTCGACCTCCGGCGGCAGGTAGCCGGGCCTCGCCGGGCTCTGCGCGATGTTCCCGAGCTTGAGCAGGAACTCGCTGCGGAAATCGAGGGAGACGGTCAGGCCGTGGCGGCTGTCCGGCTTGGAGACGACGTCCATCGCCCCCTTCGTCATGCATTCGAGCGCGATGCGGGCGTTGCGCTCGGTCAGCGTCGTCGCCAGCAGCACGCCGGTATGGGGGCTTTCCTTCAGGATCAGGGGCAGGGCGGCTGCGCCGTCGACGCCCGGCATGTCGAGGTCGAGCACCATCACGTCGGGCTTGAAGCGGCTGGCATGGGCGACGGCCGTCTCGCCGTCACCGGCCACGGCGACGAGGTAGAACTGCCCGCTCTCGCCGAGCCAGCGGGCGAAGAGGCCGCGGACGACGACCGAATCGTCGGCGATCACGACCGTCTTGTGCCGCTGGGTGCCAGCTGCGCCGGCCGGCGAGAAACTGCTCATGCGTCACACACCCGCTGCATCGCCTTCGTGATCCTCAACCATGCAAACGAAGTGCCGACCCGGCCTGTCGGCGTCGGTCCCGCGTGCCTGTGCTCACAGCAATCCGACCTGGTGGAACTTGGAGGCGACGATCTCCTTGTCGAACGGCTTCATGATGTATTCGTCGGCGCCTGCATGCATGGCGCGCGCGATATGGGCGATGTCGTTCTCAGTGGTGCAGAACACGACCTTCGGACGCTTGCCCCCGGGCATCTGGCGGAGCGTGCGCAGGAAGTCGTAGCCGTCCATGATCGGCATGTTCCAGTCGAGCAGCACGGCGTCGGGCATCTCGCCCTTGCAGGCGTCGATGGCGCGCGCGCCGTCCTCCGCTTCCGTGATGCGGAACTGGAGGCCCTCCAGGATGCGGCGGGCGACCTTGCGGATCACGGCGGAGTCGTCGACGACGAGGCAGGATTTCATATTCAGTCTCCAGATCGGTACGGCGACGCCTCAGGCTGCGGCGTGCAGGTCGAGGGCGAGGATGGCGTCGACGTCGAGAACGACGAGCAAGCGGTCTTCGAGGCGGTGCACGCCGGTGGCGAGCGCGGCCCAGCTGCGGTCCAGATGAACGGGCGTCGGCTCGAGGCTGGACCGGTCCATCCGCATCACCTCGCCGACGGCGTCCACGATCAGCGCGTAGGCTTCGCCCTCATGGTCTATTCCGACTGCGACCAGCTCGGTCTTGCCGTCCCGATCTTGCCTGAGGGTTACGGGTTGGCCGAGCCGCCTGCGCAGACAGATCGCGGTGACGATGCGCCCGCGCAGGTTGAGCAGGCCGATAATCTCCGCAGGCGCATGCGGGACGAGCGTGATGCGGTTGGCGATGAAGACGTCATGGACGCGCCCGATCGGCAACCCCAGAAGCTGGTCGCCGATCGTGACGGTGACGTAGTCGAGCGAGTCGAAGTTGCCGAGCGCCGGCTCGGCAGCCGGGCGGCGGTCCGTCGGCTGAAGCATCATGCGGCCTCCCTGACGCCGCGACGGCGCTCGGCAAGCTCGGCAAGGAGGGCGCGGCGGTCGAATTTGGCGACGACCTCGTCGAGCCCTTCCTGTCCGGCGCGCAGATGCAGGTCAGGCGTCACCAGCGTCGTCATCCCGATCAGCCGCAGGCTCGTGCCGTCCGCCCCGGCGCGCAGCGCCGCGGCAAATGTGAAGGCGCCTTCGCTGTCTGCGTCCATGTCGATCAGGACGGTGGTGATCGCGCCCTCGGCCAGATGCCGGCGGGCGGCTTCGAAATCGCCGACGCTGGCGACCCGGTGTCCGGTGGCCTTGAGCACGGGGGTCAGCATGTCGCGCAGGAAGGCCGAGCGCTCGACCAGCAGGATCTGGGTGGGCGTCGAGGTGTCGGCGCGGTCCTGGCCGGGCTGGCGCCAGCCGAACTCGTGCAGTGGCAGGTAATGCGCCAGGTCGATGATGTCCGTGGCGCGGCCGCGGATCATCGCCGATCCGACGACGCCCGTGTTCTGAGCCGTCGCCATCTCGATGTCGAGCACCTCGTCGACGATGTCGACGATCGCGTCGACGGCCAGCGCGACGGTCAACTCGCCTTCGGAAACGACCACGAGAGGCTGCAGCCCCTCGCTCTGGATCTGGGTTTCGCCGACCGGCACCACCGGGACGAGCCGGTTGCGATAGTGCAGGAGGACGCGGCCGCTGCCGCTCTGGAACTGTCCGGCATCGACCTCTTCAAGCCGCGTGACGAGCGACAGCGGCACGGCCCGGACGGCCCGGGGGCCGGTCCTGAACACCAGGACGGTGGTCTTCTCGACGCTCGGCGCCGCGGGAAGGGCCGGCGCTTCGGCCTGAATGGTGTCGCGCGCCATGCCGGTGACGCCGGAGAGGCTGGCGACGCCGTTGGGGTCGACGATCAGCACCACGGCGCCATCACCCAGGATGGTGTTGCCGGAGAAGACCGGGACGTGCCGAAGCTTGCTCGACATCGGCTTGACGACGATTTCCTCGGTATGGAAGACGCCGTCGACCAGGATGCCGAACTGGCGCTCGCCGATCTCCGTCACGACGATGAAGCCGTTCTCGAGCGAGGCCTCGGCCGTGCCCATCACCTGCGACAGCGCGATGATCGGCAGCAGTCGTCCGCGCAGGCGCAGGATCGGCGCGCCGTTGATCGTCTCGATGCGGTTGTCCGCCTCGGCCTTCACCCGGACGAGTTCGCGCACCACGACCTGGGGGATCGCGAAGCGCTGGTCGCCGCAGACGACGATCAGCGCCGCGACGATCGCGAGGGTGAGCGGGATCTTGATCGTGATGGTGGTGCCGGAGCCGGGCTTGGTGGCGATGTCGATCAGCCCGCCGATGGCATCGACATTGACCTTGACCACGTCCATGCCGACACCGCGCCCGGAGATGGCCGTGATGCTGTCGGCGGTCGAGAAGCCGGGATGGAAGATGAAGCGGCCGACCTGGGCATCGCTCATGCGCTCGGCTTCCGCCTCCGCGGCAAGACCGCGCTGGACCGCCTTGCTGCGGATGCGCTCAATGTCGAGTCCGCGGCCGTCGTCGGAGATCAGGATCTTGACCGAGCCGCCCTCGTGATAGGCGGCCAGGCGGATCGTGCCGTGCTCGGACTTGCCGGCGGCCAGGCGTTCGGCGGGAGACTCGATCGCATGGTCGGCGCAATTGCGGACCATGTGCATCAGCGGATCCTTGATCACGTCGAGGATCTGCCGGTCGAGTTCGGTCTCCGCGCCCTCGGTGACGAGTTCGATGCGCTTGCCGAGTTCGGCGCCGAGATCGCGCACGACGCGGGGCAGCTTCGACCAGGCGTTGCCGATCGGCTGCATGCGCGTCTTCATGACGCCTTCCTGCAACTCCGCCGTGATCAGCGAAAGGCGCTGCAGCGGCCCCTTGAGGCCGGCGTCGTCCTGCTTCCGGGCGATGTCGAGGAGCTGATTGCGCGTCAGCACCAGCTCCGAAACCATCGTCATCAGATGCTCGATCGTGTCGACGCTGACGCGCAGCGTGGCCGGGCCGGTGGGCCGGGAGTCGCGCGCCGCCGATTCTTCGCCCGGCTCGGAAGCGTCGATCTGCTCGATGCGCCCGTCGCGGCCACGCTGCGGCCCGGGCGCATTGCGGAAGACCAGATCGAGCCCGTCCTCGGCCGGCGCTTCAAAGGCCGCGCCGGCTGCCGGTCCGGCGTGGCGCGCAAGATAAGCTGCGACCGGGTCGACGGTCTCTCCCGTCGCGGCGCTGCGCCTCTGCAACTCGGCCTTGGCATGCTCCGCCAAGATCTCGAGTTCCTGGATGAGGTTCTCGTCGTTGCCGGGCGGCTCCTCGCCCTTCTCGGCCAGCTCGGCCAGGATGTCCTTGAGCCGGTCGATCGTCTCCAGGATGGCGGTGACGGCGATGGCGCTGACGCTGGCGCCGTCACGAAACTGGCCGATCACCGATTCAGCGGCGTGGGTCAGAGCCTCGAGGCGGGGCAGGCCGATGAAGCCGCAGGTGCCTTTGACGGTATGGACCAGGCGGAAGATGTTGCGGAGGATGTCGCGGTCGTTCGGCTTCTGCTCGAAGCGCACGAGTTCCCGGTCGACGGTATCGAGATTCTCGCCGGTCTCGGTCAGGAACTCTTGCAGCAAGTCGTCCATGCAGGGGACCACCACTCAACGCGACAAACACACGGCGTCCACTAAGGAGCAGAAGGGTTTATGATCGGTTGAGATGGCGGCGAAAGTCGCCGTCAATCGGCGGCGACGCCATTCGAGGCGGCCTTGCCCGCGGTGATCGTGACGGTGTCACCCTCGATCGCGAAGGCGATCGTCATGCCGGCCGCGCGGGCGACCATCCCGGTATAGAGCGGCTGGACCGCGTGGGCGTCGATCGTGCCGGTCTCCGAGCGGCCGGCGATGAGTTCCTCGACATGCGCCGGGATGCGCGCATGCGAGCCCGTGGCGGTGATCGTGATGCTGCTCTGCTCGCCTTCGACGGTGGTGCGCGAGACCAGCTTGCCGCCGCGCGGCACGGCCTGGGCCGCGAGCACCAGGAGGTTGAGCAGGAGCTTGACCTGGTTCTTCGGCAGCAATGCGCGGGGGGCGTCCCAGTCGAGCGAGAGCTTGTCGTCGTTGAGGAAGCCGTTGGCGACGTTGCCGGCATCGCCGAGATCGATCATCGCGCCGGCGGAGCCGGCGGCGCCGAAGGCGAGCCTGGCGAACTGCAGGCGCGACGAGGCGTTGCGGGCGCTCTTCTTGATCAGCTCGAGCGCGAAGTCGCGCATCGACGGGTCGTCCTCCTCGAGCACCTCGAGCGCGTTGACAATGGCGCCGACCGGGCTGATCACGTCATGGCAGACCCGGCTGCAGAGAAGCGCGGCCAGGTCGAGCGGCTCGAGCGAGATGGCGGTCATGGGTATGTCCTGGGGTCATTGATGCATGGCGCTCGGGGCGGGCTGAGCGCTGTTGTCCTCAGGTATGGTGGCATCTTGGTTTTCATGTGGTTAAGCCCATATCCGGGCTTGAGCGGACCGAAGGACGCGTTGCGGTGACGACAGCCGAGGATCTTGCCCGCCGATACGAGCCTGGCCTCGCCGACCCGCGTCTCGCCGACCGCAACGACCTGGCGCGGCGACTGGCGGAGGCGGCCCGCCTTGGTGGGGCGGTCCTGCTGGCGATGCGCGCCGCCCGTGACGTCAAGCTCAAGGCCGACGGCTCGCCGGTCTGCTCGGCCGATCTCGCGGCCGACCATGCCGCCAAGGCCGCGCTCGCCCGGCTCCTGCCGGGCATTCCCGTGATCAGCGAGGAGAGCGTCGCGGACGTCGCACCGGCGCCGCTCTTCATCCTGCTCGATCCGCTCGACGGCACGCGCGAGTTCCTCGCCGGCGGGGACAGCTACTGCGTCGCCATTGCCGTGATCCATGGCGGGCGGCCGGTGGCGGGCGCGATCGCGGCCCCCGCCAGCGGTCGCCTCTGGTTCGCGGGCGAGACGGCCTTCACGCAGGACATGGCTTCGGATGGCGCCACGATCGGCGAGGCGCGGCCGATCGCGGTGCGCCCGTTGCCGGCGGAGGGGCCGGCGACGCTGGTCAGCCGCTTCCATGGCGACCGGCTGAGCGACGCTGTCGCCGCGGCGGTGGGCTCGATCACGACCGTGCCGGTGTCGTCGGCGGTGAAGTTCGGGCTGCTCGCCTCGGGAGAGGCCGACCTGCATGTACGCGGCGGCCAGACCATGGAATGGGACATCGCGGCGGGCGACGCCATCCTGGCCGCGGCCGGGGGCTGCATCCTGACGCTCGATGGAGCGATCCCGCGCTATGGCCGGGCCGATCGCGGCTTCTGCAATCCGCCCTTCGTCGCTGCGTCGAGCGAGGCGCTGGCGCGGCGGGCCTTGGCTGCCGCCGCCGCGGGTTGAGCGCGCAGACCGCCCGAATCAGCGGCCGAAGCTCTCCGAGAGTTCTTGCCAGCGGGTCTCCGCCGTCTTCCGAAGTTGCGCGTCCGCGATGAAGCTGCGGCGGCTCTCGGGCGTGCGGAAGAGGAAGAGCCGCGAGCCGACGATGGCGAAATGCCGCGGATCGGTCTCGACCGCGCGGCCCTGGGCGACCGCTGCGGCGTCGAAGCCGGCGAAGGCAGGCGCGTAGATATCCGGCGCATCGCGGAAGGCCTCGCGATTGGCGGCCGAGACGAAGCGCCAGACGGCGCCCTCATGCACCAGCTCATAGTCGGGAAGCCCGGCCACGGCCTGCTTTCCGAGCCGATAAGCCACGGGATCATAACCGCTTAAAGCGAGGCCGGAATGGACGTCGCGCTGCATCGCCTCGCCCAGCGAGGGCAACTCCGGGAGGCCGGAGGGCAGACCCGGCATATTGGCCGATGCGGGGCCAGCGAGCGCGATGATCGCAGCGACGCCAAGTGCCGCCATGCGGGCGCCTGCCGGCTTCCCGCACCGCCATGTTCCAGCCTTCATCCCGGCAAATCCTCAATTGCTGCACTGCCGGCGAAGCGTTGAGTCGGCCGGAATCTTCACCGGTTGGATACACTTTCGAGAGTATAAAACTGGTTACGGAACTGGTTCGCATTTGCGCGGCATCGTGCCTGGGGTTCGGATTTCGCCGGATTCTCCGGGGCCAACGTCACCCGCCCACCGTTCTGGCGAGGCCCGGCCGGGTTATCGGCAGCTCCGGGGGCAGTAGGTCCGAGCGGACAGACGGCGCGAGCCGGCGCCACACCCGGAGAATTGCTTCATGACCCAAACCCGTCGCAGCCTGATCAAGGGTGGCCTCGCCGTCGCCGGTGCCGGCCTGACCCAGTTGCCGGGCGCAGCGCTCGCCCAGCAATCCTATGCCCAGAGCCAGTCGTTCTCGCAGACCGAACTGCTCGGCTCGGGCCATCAGTTCTTCGGCAACGTCTCTCGCGGGCTGGCGCTGGTGGTCGAGGAGGCTGTCAGGCGCTGGGGCGAGCCGAACGGCTATGTGCTCGGCCAGGAGGCGTCCGGCGCCTTCGTCGGCGGGCTGCGCTATGGCGAAGGCACGCTGTTCACCCGCAATGCCGGGGACCGCAAGGTGTTCTGGCAGGGGCCTTCGATCGGCTTCGACTTCGGCGGCGAGGGCGCGCGCACGATGATGCTGGTCTACGGCCTGCCCTCGGTCGAGTCGCTTTACCAGCGCTTCGCCGGCATCGACGGCTCGGCCTATTTCATCGGCGGCTTCGGCTTCACGGCGCTGAACGCGGAGGGCGTGACCGTGGTGCCGATCCGTACCGGCGTCGGCTGGCGCCTCGGCGTCAATCTCGGCTATCTGAAGTTCACGCCGAACGCGACCTGGAACCCGTTCTAGGTTCGGATCGAAACGGGCGTGACGCGCCGCGGGCGTCGAGCCCGGCCCCCAACCGCCGTTGAAATGCCGGAGCGGCGCGAAAGCGGGTTTCCCCTTTCCGGCGCGTTGACCTAATCTGGTCGCCCGCTGAGGTGGAGCCGCTCATCTTGATCGAAGCTGTCATGCTCGTGGTGCTCGGCTTCCTGTCGGCCAGCCTGCTCGCGCTGGCCGCAGTGCCGGCGCTCGCCCGCCGGGCCGAGAGACTGGCGCGCCGGCGGGCCGAGGCCGCCTTTCCGCTCTCGCTGGCGGAGATCGCGGCCGATCGCGACCATCTGCGCGCCGAACTGGCGTTGCGCGCCCGCACCCTCGAACAAGAGGCGGAGCGCGGCTTCGCTGCGAAGGCTGCCGCGATGCGGGAACTCGGCGGGCGCGACATGAGAATCGGCGAACTCGATGCGGCGTTGCGCGAGCGTGCGATCGAGATTGCGGCGCTGAACGGCGATTTGGAGGCCGCCCGCGAGCAACTGGCCGAGAGCCGCGCGGCGCTGACCGGCACTGGCGGGGATCTGGCGGCGCGCGAAGCCGAACTGGGGCGAGAGCGCGACGCGCTCGGCCGCGGCCAGGCGCTCCTGGCCGAGCGCGACGCGGAACTGGCGAAGTTGCGCGAGGAGCACGACCAGCTACGGGTCGCGCTGGTCGAGGGCCGCACCCGGATCATGGTGCTCGAAACCCGGGGGCGCGATCTGTCCGAAAGCGAAGCGAGACAGGCGATGGAGCGTGAACAGGCAAAGGCGGAAGCGGCGCTGGCCGCCGAGCGGCTATCGCAGCAGGCGAACGACCTTCGGAAGGAACTCGAAGCCCGTGAGGCGCAGCTTCAGGCCGCACGCGCCGAAATCCAGACCTTGCAAGGGGCGCTCGAGGAATCTCGCACCGAACGGTCGCGGCTGAAGCGCGAAACGGCGCAGGCACGCAAGGCAGGAGGCGTCGCCGCGGTGCCCGATCCGGCCGCTCAGGCGGCGCTGCGCCGCGAGATCATGGCCGTGGCCGAGCGGTTGATGGCCCTGCCGCCGAAGCAGGAAGCGGCCGAGTAGCGCAGGTCTTGCGGGCAATCGGCAATCGCGGCGCTGTTTCTCGGAACGCAGCATGACGTCCGTCGAAAACCGGTTTCCACTTTTCGGCATCATGTTCTAGGAAGGCGCGCATTCCGCAGCCTGCCACCGCTTACCGCCCGAGATGGTTCCCGACGTGACAGAACCCCGCTTCGACCTTCTCTGCATCGGCGAGCCGCTGGGCGAGTTCAACGCGACCCGGGCCGAGACCGGGGCCTTCCAGTTCGGGCATGGCGGCGACACCTCGAACTGTGCCATCGCCGCGTCCCGCCAAGGCGCGAAGGCGGCCTATCTCGGAGCGCTCGGGGACGACATGGCCGGGCGCTCGATCCGCGCGCTCTGGCGCGGCGAGGGGGTGGACGACGCCCATGTCTCGACCCATCCGAGCGCGCCGACCGGGCTCTATTTCGTCGATCACGGCCCGTCCGGGCATGTCTTCTCCTACCTGCGCGCCGGCTCGGCCGCGAGCCTGATGGGGCCGCGCGACGTGCCGCGCGATCTCATCGCCTCGGCGCGGATCGTGCAGGCATCGGGCATCAGCCAGGCGATCTCGGCCTCGGCCTGCGACGCCGTGTTCGAGGCTTTCGCTATCGCGCGGGAAGCCGGGGTGCTGACGGCCTACGACACCAATCTGCGGCTGAAGCTCTGGCCGCTGACACGGGCGCGGGCGATCATCAACGCCGCCTGCAGCATGGCCGACATCGTGCTGCCGGGCTATGACGACGCGACGCAGCTGACCGGGCTGAGCGAGCCCGATGCGATCGTCGATTTCTATCTGCGCCTCGGCGCGAAGATCGTGGCGCTGACGCTGGGCGAAGACGGCTCGCTGGTTGCGACGCGGGAGCGGCGCGAGCGGCTCGTCCCGATCAAGGTCAAGGCGATCGACGCCACCGGCGCGGGCGACTGCTATGACGGCGCCTTCCTCGCCGAATATATCCGCACCGGCGATGCCTTCGCGGCCGGCGCCTATGCCAATGTCGCCGCCGCCCTCTCAACCCAGGGGTTCGGCGCAGTCGCCCCCCTGCCACGCCGCGCCGATGTCGAGGCGCGCATGACTTTCGAGCGGGCATCCGTCTCCGAGGCCAAGAAAGCAGATTGATGTCGGTTCCGGTTCTCGACAAGGCGGGCCCGTTGCTCGCCCGCTACGACGTGCTGATCAGCGATGTCTGGGGCGTGGTGCATGACGGCCTCTGGGCGCTGCCGCCGGCCTGCGAACTGCTGGCGCGCTATCGCGAGAAGGGCGGGGCGGTGGTGCTGCTCTCCAATGCGCCGGGGCCCTCGGAGCAGGTCGCCGGCGTGCTCGACAAGAAGCGGGTGCCGCGCGACGCCTGGGACAGGCTCGTCACCTCCGGCGACGTCACGCGCGCGCTGATCGCCGAGAGCCATCACCGCAAGGTCTTCCATATCGGCTGGCAGAGCGACCGCACGGTCTTCGACGGCGCCGATGTCGAGCTGGTCGGCGAGGAGGAGGCCGATCTCGTCGTCGCGACCGAGCTTTTCGACTATCGCACCGAGACGCCGGAGCAGTATCGCCCGCTGCTGGAGCGCTTCGCGGCGCGCGGCGTGCCCTTCGTCTGCGGCAATCCCGATCTCGTCGTCCATGTCGGCCACGACCTGCTGCCCTGCGCCGGTTCGCTGGCGATGATCTATGAGGAGCTCGGCGGCAGCGTTGCCTGGGCCGGAAAACCCTATCGCCCGGCCTATGACCTCGCGCTGGAGGCGGCGCGGACCGCGCGCGGCGGCCATCCGGTCGATCCCGCGAAGGTGCTGGTGATCGGCGATGCGGTCCGCACCGATCTCGCCGGCGCCCGGCTGATGGGCTTCGACAGCCTGTTCATCGCTGGTGGCATCCATCGCGACGAGACGATCCGCGACGGCGCGGTCGACAGGGCGGGGCTGGAGCAGGTGCTGGGCGGACTGCCGGTCCAGCCGGTCGCGGCAATGGTGGCGCTGGTCTGAAGCTGCCGTCATTGCGAGCGCAGCGAAGCAATCCAGCATCGTAGAGCTCTGTGGCCCCTTGGATTGCTTCGCTACGCTCGCAATGACGTAAAAAGCTCAGTCGCTTAGCGCCTTCACCCGCTTTCCGACATCCTCGAACAGACCGTGGAACGGCCTGAAAACGAAGCGCACCGTCGAGCGGCCGGGCGGGACCGCAACGGCCCTGAACAGCACATTCGCGCGCAGCAGCTCGGCCGGGGCGTCGTTGACCTCGACCTGCCACCAATGGTGCCAGACATCGTTGAGCACGACATAGCCGCCCTGGGGCGCGTCGACCTTCAGCGTGACCTCGGTGGTGCCGTAATCGGCGATGCGGACCGAGCCGGGCGCGGTCTGCGGTGGGTCTTGCACGGAAGGTGCGGGCGGTGCCTCGCCTTCGAGCAGGACGGTCCGGCGCGGATCGAAACCCTGCGGCCATTGCCCGCTCGTCAGGATCGCCTCGAAATCGGCCTTCTCCGCCTTCGGCACCAGCAGCACGCGCGGCAGCGCGCGCGGGTTCTCGTAGACATAGGCATCAGCCGTGCGCGCGATCTGCCTGACATCGCCGGGCTTCAGGGTCTTGGCGATCTGCTCGATGGGCACGCCGGTCGCGATGAATCGGAGGCCGAGCATGTCGGCCAGCAGCGAGCGATAACCCGGCATCAGGGCCGAGAAGCTGCGCTGGTCGGGCAGGGCGACATGGTCGCCGGCGCCGGTCGCCCGGCTGTAGAGGCCTAGCCGCAGCGGGTTGTAGCCCAGCGTGTTGTCGAGGCCGTGAACGAGGCTGGCATTGGGCCAGTGGAAGCCGATGCCGGCCAGCTCGATGCGGTCGCGCCGGTCGGGGCCGGCGGTGCGCGCGGTCTCGCGCTTCAGCACGGCGATGGTCTCGTTGGCGGTGTCGGCGCGCAGCACGTCGTAATCCTCCGCGGGGAGGGCGGTGGATTCGCTCGGGCCGTTGTTCACGGAGAGGTCGACGGTGAGGGTCGCTGCGAGCACGATCGCCGCGCCCAGCCATGCCCCGCGCAGGGCGAGGCCGCGGGCGGCGACGAGCGCGCCGAGGCTCAAAGCCGCGCAGAGCAGCGAGGTCACCAGCGGCACGATGGCGAGTTCCAGCCGCCCGACGGTCCGGGCGAGCCAGATCGCGAGGCCGAACGCCCCGGTGAAGAGCGCGATCTCCAGAAGGCGCTGCCAGAGGCGCGCCCGCGGCGCCGTGCCGGTCATGACCAGATGGGTGAGGTAGCCGGCGAGCAGCGCGAACAGTGCGCCCAGAATGAAGACGGCGTCGGCCGGGCGCCGGTAGAAAGAGACGCCCGGCAGCTCGAAGAGCAGGCGGAAGCCCGGCGTGAAGCGCCCGAGGGAATAGATCAGCACGAGAAGCGCCGCGACGCTCAGCGCGACGATCTCCCGCCGCAGCAGCGCGCCCCGGACGATGCCGACCGTCAGGATCAGCCCCATCGGGATCAACCCGAGATAGAGCTGGCTCATGTTGCGGGCGAGGTAGAGGTCCTGCGGGCCGAAGCGGGCCTCGAAGGCGGGGCTCGGCGCGCCCCAGAAATTCGCCAGCGGTCCGGCCGCGCCGTAGAGATTGGCGAAGAGGCCGGTCAGCAGCGCGGCCGGGTGCAGCGAGCCCTTGCCGGCACCGACGAGGTCGATGGCGGGACGGTTCGATTCCTCGGCGAGGAAGGCAGTGAGGAGGATCGGCACGGTCGCGACCAGCAGCGCGCCGAGCGCCCCGGCGAGCAGCGGCAGAAGGCTCGAGCGCAGGGCCCGCCAAGGGCTTCGTGCCATGGCGATGGCGGCGATGACGAGACCAGCGAGCACATAGCAGCCGATCAGCGCGACCTGGTCGCGCCCCAGTACCATGAAGCCGGCGACGATGCCGGCTGCAAAGCCATAGGCCAGCGAGCCGCGCTCGAGAGCGCGCGAGAGCAGTGCCAGCGTGATCGCAAAATAGCCGAGGCTGAGCACCTGCCCGACATGCTGGATGCGCCAGGCGGCGGCGGCGCCGAAAGCGAAGGCCAGGGCGGCGACGACGGCACCGGCCGGATGCCAGTTACGGTCGCGGAAGATCACGACGAAGGCCAGCGCGCCGGCGAGCAGCGTGCCGAGCACGGCACCGTCGCCCAGACGGAAGCCGGGCACCGGCTCCAGCGCCGCGATCAGGGCGAAAGGCGGGGAGAAGATCAGCGATTGCGGATCGGCGACCTGCGGCGAACCGGAGAAGACGTAGGGCGTCCAGAAGGGCGATCGGCCGCTGTGCCAGCTTTCCGCGAGGAACTGCAACTGCGGCTGGAAATGTGCCTTGGCGTCCCAGGGAATGGTGACGATGCCGGAGAGCCAGGGCCAGGACAAAGCGAGCCAGGCGAAGGCCACGATGCCGAGCACGCCGGCGAGCGGCCAGCTCGGCCGCGGATCGTAAGGGGGCTCAGACTCGGCGAAGGACATGAAGCGCGATGCTACCGTCCGCATGACGTCATTGCGAGCATAGCGAAGCAATCCAGCAGCGGCAGCGCTCTACGTCTTCCTGGATTGCTTCGTCGCTACGCTCCTCGCAATGACGGAGAGCGGGCGACATCGGGCTCAATCCTTCGGAGCGGCCCGCGCCATCAGCGCGTCCATGTCGATGAAATGGCCGGCGCGGTCGCGCTTCGAGGCGAGGTAGCGGACATTGTGGACATTGGGCCGCCCGAGCACGCGCTGCGTCGCCGCCACGTCGAGGCCGGCGGCCTCGATCGCGCCGATCTTGAGCGGGTTGTTGGTCAGCGCGGTGACGCGGGTGACGCCGAGCTGCTTCAGCATCGTCGCAGCGAAGTCGAAATGGCGCTGGTCGAGATCGAAGCCGAGCACCTCGTCGGCGTCGTAGGTGTCCCAGCCCTGGCTCTGCAGCTTGTAGGCGCGCATCTTGTTGGAGATGCCGTTCCCGCGGCCTTCCTGGTCGAGATAGAGCAGGACGCCGCCGTCATTCTCGGCCATCCACTGCACCGTCTCGCGCAACTGGTCGCCGCAATCGCATTTCAGCGAGCCGAAGAGATCGCCGGTCAGGCAGGCGGAGTGCAGGCGCACCGGCACGGCAGAGGCGAAATCCGGCTTGCCGACGATGATCGCGACCTGGTCGCGCAGCCCCTCGCCGCCACGAAAGACGACGAACTCCGTCTCAGGTGCGCCTTCGAGCGGGACGGGAGCGCGGCCGACGATGGTCAGCGTCGCGGCCTGTGCGGCGCGGTAGCCCGTCACGGCCTCGATCGCGACCTCGACCAGCGGCTCGCCGGTGACGGCCTCTTCCGTGACCGGGATGACGATGGCTGCCGGCAGCACCAGCGACAGGCGCGCCAGTTCGAGGGCCGCCTCGTCCAGCTCGGAGACAGGAGCCACGGGCGCATCGACCTTGCCGTCCGTCTTCAGCGCCAGCATCTCGATGCGCGCCAGATCAAGCGTCGGCATCGCGAGGGTGCCGGACTCCACGCGGCTCTTCGCGCCGAGCCGGCGCAGCCGCGCCGCGCCGAGCACGAGATGGGCCATGCCCCCGGCGAGTGCGTCGAGACGGCCGGCCAGATCGCCCTCGGCCAGCTCGGCTGAGAGGACCAGTGCGAGCCGCTCGCCACCACGCAGCAGAACCGGGCGGCCGGCGCGCAATTCGGAGATCGCCCGATCGACCGCGACAAGGCTCGTTTCGAGCGGGCGTCCGAACAGCGTACGCGACTGAGGCATCGGATTGTCCGTCAGATAAGGCCGAAAGTCGGCGGGGAGGTTCAGGCTTATACGTGGGCAGGGTCGATATAGATCCGCACTGCACGATTTTCCATCAACGTGCGCGCGACAAGTGCGGTTCCATCGCTCGCAGCCGAGGGCCAAGCCAGGCTGCGCATCGGGAAGAGACTGGTCTTGCGTGCTTGAACAGCGCATGAATGTGGCAAAACTGGCGTCGAGCCGGCAGGGGGCGGCGAAGCCGCAATGATGCGGGAGCATGACATGGCGATTGAAACACCGCCCGACCCCGCCTACAGCGCCACCGCCCGCCGCCTGCACTGGGTGACGGCCGGCGCGGTCCTGGTGATGGTGCCCCTCGGCCTCGCCATGAGCTATCGCGGCAATACGCTGGACATCTGGGACGGGCTGACGGACGCGCTCTACAGCTCGCACAAGCTGATCGGCTTCACGCTGCTCTGGCTCATCGTGCTGCGGCTGGGCTACCGCTTCCGGCGCGGTGCGCCGCCGGACGAGCCGAGCCTGCACTGGTGGCACAAGGCGGCGTCACATCTCACGCATTGGTCGCTTTACGCGCTGCTGATCGTGGTGCCGCTGCTCGGCTGGATCGGCGTTTCGCTCTATCCGTCGCTGACGCTGTTCGGGCTGGTCGATCTTCCGGCGCTGGCGAGCCCGAACGAAGAGCTGGCGAAGAAAGTGCTCAGCGTCCATGGCACTCTCGCCATCACCCTGGCGCTGCTCGCCTGCGTCCATGTCACGGCGGCGCTCTATCATCATGGCATCCGACGGGACGGCGTGCTGCGCCGGATGCTGCCGGGCCTGCGGCGCGACTAGATTATCGGGTCGAGTATCTTAGTCGGTCCGATAATCTAGCTCTTTGATCGTGCATCGGCTTTTCCCGAAAACCGCATTCCACTTTTCGGGCCGATGCTTTAGACGGGCCGCGCCCAGAGATCCTGATGGCCGATGAGCGCCGAGGCGGCGCCGGCCCTGGCCTCGAGCCAGCCGGCGACGGTCGCGGGATCGACCTGGCCGGTCTCCAGCACCGCCTCGGCGATGCCCTTCGCCATGGTGGGGACGAGTTCGCCGTAGCGCGCATCGAGACGCCAGGCGCTGTCGCCGATCGAGACCGCGAAGCCGGCCTTGCGGAAAGCCTCGGCCATCATGTCGTTGGCGTCGGGGCCGGCTGCGGGGCCGAAACCCTTGTCGCCCCGCTGGTGGTGCTTGAAAGCCGCGAGCACCCGCGCATCGCCCTTATGGACCGGCTTCCAGCTCTCGCGGCCGTCATAGGTGAGCACGGCGTAGAGCGGCAGTTTCTGGCTGGTCAGCGCCGCGACGAAGCGCTCGATCCAGCGCTTCGAGGCGAGATCGAACAGCGCCGCGGCGGCCACGAGATCGGGCTGCCAGCCGAGCACCCATTCGAGATCGGTGGTCAGATCCGCCTTGCGCATGTCGACCGTGATCGCATGCGCGCCTTTGGTGAGCACGAGCTCCTCGCCCTGTTCGCGGGCCTCGTCCGCCCAGTTGGCGAGCGTCCGGCGCGTCGCGTCGAGGAGGGCGGCGTCGGCGTCGACCAGCGTCCAGTGCTGGCGCGGGGG
The DNA here is from genome assembly GCF_001429395.1 of Allobosea sp. Root381. GTDB lineage: Bacteria > Pseudomonadota > Alphaproteobacteria > Rhizobiales > Beijerinckiaceae > Allobosea. The sequence continues at coordinate 199,922 of NZ_LMJT01000034.1, read as the reverse complement.
CAGCGAGGCATAGGTGCCGCGCAGGTTCGAGCCGGCGCCGCAGCCGAGGTCCACGACCGTCACTGCGGCCTTCGGCGCGAAATGCGCGCCGACGGCAGCCAGAACCTGGGGATTGCGGGCCGCATGATCGGCCGGTTCCCGCAAAGCGAGCCATTCCGGGGAGAAGCCGCTCATCAACTTACCTTTCGCCCGAAACCGGGCAGACAGACCCCGGCGACGATCGTCGCCGTCTCGCGCCAGCGCGGCAGGTCGACTGCCGCAGCCCAGGCCGCCTCGGCAAGCTGCCGACGCTGCGCCGGCGCATCAATCAGGTCCGCCAGGGCCTTGGCAAGCGCGTCGGCATCGCCGGGCGCGATTTTCAGCGCGGCGGCGTCCGGCACTGTCTCCGCGGCGGCGCCTCCCGTCGTGCAGATGATCGGCAGTCCACGCGCCAGCGCCTCGGTCAGCACCATGCCGTAGCCCTCGAAGAGCGAGGGCATGACGAAGAGATCAGACCGATCGTAGGCTTGCGCCAGAGCCGCGTCGTCCACGGCCCCTGCAAGCAAGATGCGGTCCGAAAGGCCTGCGGCGGCGATCTGGCCGGTGAGATCGCGGGTGGTATCGGGCGCGCGGTCGGTCGCTCCGACGATCGTCAGCTGCCAATCCGTGTCGCGCAGGCTATCAAGCGCCTCGACCAGCACGTCATAGCCCTTGCGCGGCACGATGGAGCCGACGGCGAGCAGCCGCAGTGGCCCGCCGGGCGCTCCGCCCTGGGCTCGTGGCGCCGGATCGACGCCCGGCGGAGCGACGGTGATGCGCCCTTCCTCGACGCCGAAATCCGCCGCCAGCAGGCGCTTGGTCGCCGGGCTGGTGGTGATGATCGCGCGGGCGTAGCGCAGCGCGGCCGCTTCCCGCTCCAGCAGGAAGCGCGCCTGCTCCGGCGTCAGCCCCGTCTCCAGGCCGAGCGGGTGGTGGACGAGCGCCACGACGCGCCCGGCCAGCCCGGCGGCGATGCCTTCCGGGAAGGCGCCATAGGCGAGCCCGTCGATCAGCAGGGGGGCGTCCCAGGGCTGGGACAGGATCGCGCGCCCGGTCTCGGCGAGATCGGCCTCGCTCGGGAAGGGAAAGGAGCCGGGGAGGGCGAGATGCGTCGCCTCGACGCCGAGCATCCGCCATTCCGCCAGCAGTCTGCGGCCATAGCCATAGCCGCCGGTCGGCAGGTCGATAACGCCGGGAATGGCGAAGGCGATCGCGCTCACGCGAGCGGACCCTCGAAGCTGGCACGGGCCAGATCGGTTTCGTGCAGGGTCACGCGGATGCGCGAAAGGCCGGCGCCGTCCTCGCCCAGCGCGCCGGATTTAGCGGCGGCGGCAAGGGCGTCGAAGATGTGCTTGCAGAGGAATTCGGTGGTGGTCAGCTGCCCGGCGAATTGCGGCAGCGTGTCCAGGTTCTGGTAGTTCAGCGGCTTCAGCGTCGCGCGCAGGACGTCCAGCGCCGCGCCGATGTCGACCACGACATTGTGCCGCGTCAGCGTCTCGCGGAAGAAGGCGACGTCCACGACGAAGGTCGCGCCGTGCATGTTCTGGGCCGGGCCGAAGAAGGGATCGGGCAACGAGTGGCCGATCATGATGCGGTCGCGGACTTCGACGGAGAACATGGGCATTCCTCGGGGAGGGCGCTGATGCGTGCGCTCAGCGCTTATGACGGCTCAATAGCAAATCGCGGCGGTTAGGCCAGCCGCGTCGGCCGCCAGTACGCCGGGAAGCCGGGCGGCGGCCTCCCGGAACGGGATTTCCTCGGTGATGAGCGCGTCGAGCCGGTCATCGGCGAGAAGCGCCATCGCCGCTGCCGCGCGGCGGGCATGGTTCCAGCGTGGCCGACGCGAGGGCGAAATCTGCCCGACTTGGCTCGAGCTCAGCTGCAGGCGGTTGGTGTGGAAGGCGCCGCCGAGCGGGGCGGGGACCGCGCCATCGCCATACCAGCTCAGCTCGATGATGCGGGCCTCGAAGCCGGCGGCAGCGATGGCGGTGGCGAGGCCCTGGCACGAGGCGCTGGCGTGGAAGACGAGATCGGCCCCCGAAGGAGCATCCGCCGGCAGCGCGAAGTGCAGGCCGAGCGTGGCGGCCAACGCAGCCCGGCCGGGCTCGACATCGACCAGCGTGACCTCGGCGCCGGGCAGCCTTGCCGCGAGCCAGGCCACCAGCAGCCCGATCACCCCGCCGCCGACCACGACGATGCGATCGCAGGGGCCGCTGCCGGCGTCCCAATGGGCGTTGAGGGCGGTTTCCATGTTGGCGGCGAGGATGGCGCGGCGCGCCGGCACCGCGGCCGGCACCGGCGTCAGCCTGTTGGACGGGGCGATAAAGACATCCTGATGCGGGTGCAGGCAGAACACCGTCCGGCCGAGCATGGCTTCAGGCCCTGCATCCACGAGGCCGACGGCGCCGTAGCCATATTTCACAGGGAAGGGGAAATCGCCGTGCTGGAAGGGGGCGCGCATGCGTTCATGCTCGGCCTCCGGCACGCGTCCCTCGAAGATGAGCCGCTCCGTGCCGCGGCTGATCCCGCTCCAGAGCGTCCGGACGAGGCAGTCCCCGGCCGTCGGGGCAGGCAGCGTTTCCGTGTTCAGGGCGCATTCACCCGGCGCCACATACCAAAGTGCCGTTGCTGGCGTGCATGCGCCGGACGGCCTTGCTCTGGACGAGGATGCCGGCTTTAGCTCCTGTGGCGCGTCGCGTCGCGTCATGGTGCCGTCTCCCGTCCGTTCTGCCTCGCCCGCCTTGCCCAGATCGCTTGCATGACAGAGACCGCCATGAACCAGCGCCCCGCTCCGACCACGTTCCAGCCGGCGGTGCAAGCGTTGCTGCGACAGGAGACGGCAGCGCTGCCGGGCCTGACGCCGGCAGGGCTGCAGTCCGAGGCCATGCTGGCGCGTCGGCGCCGACTGATGCTCGCGCTCAATCTGGCGACGCTCGGGACCCTGCTCTTCGGGCTAGCGCGGGTATTGGGTGCTGGCGGCTGGACGGTGGCGGATGTTCTGATTTTCATGGCCTTCCTGTTCGGGGCTCCCTGGACGGTGCTCGGCTTCTGGAACGCGGTGATCGGGCTCTGGTTGCTGCACGGCGTCAAGGATGGCATGGCGCGGGTCGCGCCCTTCGCCGCCGCGGGCGACGTAGCGACGCCGGTCGCGATCCGCACCGCAGTCCTGATGACGCTGCGCAACGAGGACCCGGCCCGCGCCTTCCGGCGCCTGCGGGTCGTCAAGGACAGCCTCGACGCCACCGGCGAGGGGCGGTGGTTCGACTTCTTCGTGCTGTCGGACAGCGACAATCCGGAGGTTGCAGCCGCCGAGGAGCGGCTTGCCGCCGCCTGGCGGCGCGAGGCCGGGGGCGCGCGCCTCACCTATCGCCGCCGCGCCGACAATGCCGGTTTCAAGGCCGGCAATGTCCGGGATTTCTGCGAGCGCTGGGGCGATGATTACGAGGTGATGCTGCCGCTCGATGCCGACAGCGTGATGTCGGGCGGGGCGATCCTGCGCCTGACGCGGATGATGCAGGCCCATCCGAAGCTCGGCATCCTGCAGAGCCTCGTCGTCGGCATGCCGAGCAGCTCCGCCTTCGCCCGCGTCTTCCAGTTCGGCATGCGCCAGGGCATGCGGCCCTATACGATGGGGTCCGCCTGGTGGGCAGGCGATTGCGGCCCGTTCTGGGGCCATAACGCGATGGTGCGGATCGCGCCGTTCCGCGACGGTTGCCATCTGCCCGTCCTGCCAGGTCGCCCGCCGCTCGGCGGACCCGTGCTGAGCCATGACCAGGTCGAGGCGACGCTGATGCGCCGCGCCGGCTATGAGGTGCGCGTGCTGCCGCAGGAGATGGACAGCTGGGAGGAGAACCCGCCGACCATGCTCGACTTCGCCAAGCGCGACTTGCGCTGGTGCCTCGGCAATCTGCAATACCTGAAGCTGCTTGACCTGCCGGGCCTGCGCCCGATGAGCCGCTTCCAGCTGTTCTGGGCGGTCCTGATGTTCCTAGGCCTGCCGGCCTGGACGCTGATGATCGCGCTCCTGCCGCTCAAGGTGGTCGAGGATCGTGGCCTCGCGGACTATCCGTCGGGGCTCGCGGCCGGGCTCTATCTGCTGTTCCTGGCGATGTATCTCTCGCCGAAGCTCGCCGGCGTCGCCGATATTCTGCTGCGTCGCGGCGGCGTCCGGCATTATGGCGGCGGGCTGCGCTTTGCAGTCTCGGCGGCGATCGAGGTCGTATTCGCCTTCCTGCAGGGGGCGGTGTCGAGCCTGCGCACCAGCCTGTTCATGGCCGGGCTTCCATTCGGGCGGGCGCGGATCGGCTGGAACGGGCAGTCGCGCGACGCCTATGCGCTGTCGCTCGCCACCGCCTTCTCCGGTCTCTGGCCGCATCTCCTGTTCGGCGCCTACCTCTTCGGCTCGCTCATCGTGCTGTCGCCGACGGTCCTGCTCTGGTCGCTGCCGCTGACGGCGGGCTACCTGCTCGCCATCCCCTTCGCGATGGCGACCGCGCAGCCGCAGCTGGGCGAATGGTTCGTTCGGCGCGGACTCTGCGGCATCCCCGAGGATTTTGACCCGCCGGCCGAGCTCGTCGCGATCCGGAGGGAGGACGTCGCGATCCGCAGCGAGGCCGCGGCATGACGGCGCCGCGCTATCCACGCGGGACGGCAAGGGCGCTCTCGCGTTCGCTGCGCGTCTATCACGGCGATGCCGTGCGCAACGCGGCCATGGATGCGCTGTATCGCCGCTTCCTGCGCCCTGGTGATCTCGCCTTCGACGTCGGCGCCCATGTAGGGGACCGGGTCTCCTGCTTCCGGCGGCTGGGGGCACGCGTCGTCGCGCTCGAGCCTCAGCCCGGCCCGGCGCGGGTGCTGCGGCTGCTCCATGGCCGCGATCCAGATGTTGTGCTGGTCGAGGCCGCCTGCGGCAATTACCGCGGGGAGATCACCCTGCGGATCAACAGCACGAATCCGACCGTCTCGACGGTATCGGACGCCTTCATCGGGGCCGCCAGCGATGCAAGCGGGTGGGAGGGGCAAGTCTGGGACCACGAGATCTCGGTTCCCTGCACCACCCTCGACGCGCTGATCGCCCGCCATGGCCAGCCGGCCCTGCTGAAGATCGATGTCGAGGGCTTCGAGGCGCATGTTCTGGCCGGGCTGACGCGGGCCGTGCCCGTGATCTCCTTCGAATTCACCACGATCCAGCGCGATGTCGCCGAGGCCTGCCTCGCGCTGCTGGAGACGCTCGGATCCTATCGCTTCAACGTCGCGTTGGGCGAGAGCCAGAGGCTGGAGTTCGATGCTCCCGTCATGGCCGAGGCGATGGGAAATTATCTGCGGGAGCTTCCCCATGCAGCCAATTCAGGCGATGTCTACGCCATCCTGAAGAGCTGAGGGTTCATGACGACATTTGCCGCCTATCTCCGCAACGCCCTGCTGGCGTTGACCTGCATCGCCTCGCCCGCCTTCGCGGCCAGCGACGTCGCCGTCGAGGTCCGCAACGAATCCGAGCCCGTGCTCTGCGCCGAGAAGGACAACGTCACCATCAAGACGCTCTCGCCGGAGGTGCGCCGGTTCCAGATCGAGGCGGCTCATCCGGCCTATATCGCCGGCCTGCTGCGCGACAACTGGGATGCGGACTGGACGGCGTGCGACATGACGGGCGATCCCGTCTTCAAGGCGCCGGTGCCGCCGCAGCGCATCACCTTCTACGAGAGCATCGAGTACTGGCTCGTCGGCTACACCTTCCCGACCTTCTGGCGCCCGGCCGAGGCGACCTTCCGGGTCGGCGACCGCGTCGAGAAGGGGCTGCATCTCGTCCAGCTCTGGAAGCTCGGCAAGACCGGCTCCTACGAGGTGCTGGTGGTCTACCCGCAGGACGGCTACTGGCGCGCCCGGCCGCTGCCGCCGCCGCAGCTCTCGGCCACGGCCTACGGTTCCTCCTTCCTGTTCGGGCCGATCGAGCAGGATGCCGGGCGCCCGGTCGTGAACATCAAGGAGATCGCGTTCGATCCCGCGACGCTGACCTTCAAGCTCGACTTCAAGGACGGTTCGGCCGGCACGCTCAAGCTCGACAGCCTCGACGAGAACCGCATGGTGCTCGATGCCGTGCTCGACAAGCCGGTCGCGGGCGGCAAAGCCTTCGCTGCGCTGCGCTCGATGTATGTCACCGAGTTCAACAACGACGTCGCCCGCATCGCGCTGCGCGAGCCGGGCGCCAAGGGCTGGCGCGAGGAAGCGCTGATGCCGTTCACGGGCGGCAAGGCGACCGACATCTGGATGGGCCGCACGACCCATTCGCGCCACAACACCTCCTCGCCCGACATGGTCTTCCGGAACTTCTCCAAGGACCCGAACCCGCCGGCGAAGGCGGAGAAGAAGTAGGGTTTCGTTTCAGTCCCTTATTCAGGGAGCTTCCTCAGCCCTCATCCTGAGGAAGCGCGAAGCGCTGTCTTGAAGGATGTTCCAGTTGGCTCTTGAGCCTCCTGGAGCATCATTCGAGACGCCATCCCTTCCGGAATGGCTCCACAGGATGAGCGCTGGAAAGTGTTCGTCCCGACGTCCGAGTGAGGTGGGCTGGCCTGAACATTCACCCTTTCCGGGAACGCATCGCGCCTCTCAAGCATTGGATCATGACGTGGGGCGCGCATCGCGCTAGCCTTGCGTATTGTCTCCAGCCTTCGGGCAAGCCCCCGGGATTACCATGCCTCGTTTCGCCGCCAATCTTTCGATGATGTTCAACGAATGGGCCTTCCTCGACCGCTTCAAGGCGGCGTCGGATGCCGGCTTCGAGGCGGTGGAGTTCCTTTTCCCCTATGAGCACACGCCAGAGCAGATCGGCCTTGCGCTGGCCGGCGGCGAATTGAAGCAGGCGCTGTTCAACCTGCCGCCCGGGAACTGGGATGCCGGGGAGCGCGGCATGGCCGCCATCCCCGGCCGCGAGGAGGAGTTCCGCGCCTCGGTCGCAAAGGCGCTGACCTACGCTCACGAGACCGGGGTAAAGCGCCTGCACATGATGGCAGGTCATGCCGATCCGGAGGATCCGAAGGCGCAGGCGGCCTACCGCGCCGCGATCGCCTATGCCGCGGACGAACTGGCGCCGCACGGCATCGAGCTCCTGCTCGAGCCGATCAACGGCAAGGACATGCCGGGCTACTTCCTCAACGATTTCGATCGCGCCGCGGCCTATGTCCGCGAATCCGGCCGCGAGAACGTCCGGCTGCAGTTCGACATGTATCACTGCGAACTGATCCATGGCGACGTGGCCTCCCGGTTGAAGGCGCTCTTCCCGATCTCGACCCATGTCCAGATCGCCAGCGCCAACGGCCGGCACGAGCCGGACGCCGCCGGCCCGGATTATCCCAGCCTCTTCGCCCTGCTCGACGAGCTCGGCTATGACGGCTTCGTCGGCTGCGAGTATCGTCCGCGCGCCGGCACGCTGGAGGGGCTCGGCTGGTTTTCGCCCTATCGCCGGCATGTCCTGCATAAGCACGACCCGCTGGGTGAAGCCTGATGCGGGGCTTCTCCTATCCGGTGCTGGTCGCCGATATCGGCGGCACCAATTGCCGGCTCTCGCTGGTCGAGAATGCGCAGGCGGCGCATCGCCCGCTCGCCAAGATTCCGACGGGCAGCCAGCCGACGCCCGAGGCTGCGCTCGAAGAGGTGCTGTCGACCCTGACGCAGCGGCCGCGCTCGGCCGTACTCGCGGTCGCCGGGCCGCTCGATGGGCGCGAGGCGCAACTCACCAACGCCAACTGGCATTTCGACGGGCCGAAGCTCGGCGCGGCGCTCGGCCTGGAGCAGGGGCTGCTGGTCAATGATTTCGAGGCCCAGGCCGCCTCGCTCGCGGTGCTGGCGAAAAGCGACACGACGACGCTGGTCGAGGGCGAGCCGGATGCCGACGGTACGCGGCTCGTGCTAGGGCCGGGTACCGGCTTCGGCGCCGGGGCCTTCATCCGGCGCGGCGCGCGTGGCGTGCTGGTGCCGACCGAGTGCGGGCATATCGGCATCGGCCCCGAGGACCTGACCGAGCAGAAGATCTGGCCGGCCCTGACGGCGGGGCTTCCTCGCGTCACCGTCGAGGGGCTGCTCAGCGGCGACGGGCTGGTGCGCTTCCACCGCGCCGTCGCGAGCGAGACCGGCATGCTGGAGGCCGATGTCAGCGCCGCCGATGTCACCACGCTGGCCTGCGACGGCGATCCCGCGGCGCTGATGGCGGTGGTCTGCTTCTGGCGGCTGCTGGCGCGGGTCGCCGGCGATCTCGCTCTGGCCTTCAAGGCGACGGGCGGGGTCTATCTCGCCGGCGGGATCGTGCCGCGGCTCCTGCCGCTGGCCGACAAGGCCGCGATCGGCGCCGTCTTCGCGGGCAAACCGCCGATGGAGGATCTCGCTGCGCGTTTCGCGCTGCATGTGGTCACCGCCGGTGACGGCGCCGAGCAGGGGCTGGCGGCGATCGCGGCCGGGCCGGAGCGCTTCGGTCTCGATGATCCGAAGCGGCTCTGGTTCGCCTGAGCGCGGCTCCCCGGAGCTATTTCAGCCGCATGCCCTTGAGCGACTGCGCCACCACGCCGCCGTCGCGGCGGCGCTCGGCGCGCTTCGTCTTGATCGCCTCGGCATGTTCGGGCTGCGGGTAATAGCCGCGCTCCATGATTTCGAGCGAATACTCCTCATAGGTCAGGCCGAGCGCTTCGGCCTTCTCTTGCCGTCTGAGTGCCACGTCGCGCGGCTTCTTCCAGGCCTTGCGATGGGCGAAGCGCCAGTCGAAATAGCGGCCGATGCCGCCGCTTCCGGTGGCCGAACGGCGCTTGCGCTCCTTCAGTGGCGGACCGCCATTATGGCCGATTCCGATGGGGCGTGGTCTGGGCATGGTTTGCGGGACTCGCTTGCGCCTTCCTGCACGATAAGGGGTCGGTTTCTCCTGGCAACCGGTCGAAGCAAGCGGCGTGCCGGGCCAGCGGGCGTGACAGGGCGGCGGTGGCGGTCTATCCCCCAGGCCACATCACAGGACAGACCATGGCCCCTTTGCTCCATCTGCGCGACGTCGCGCTGACCTTCGGCGGACAGCCGCTGCTGGAAGCCGCCGAGATCGCGGTTTCTGCGGGCGAGCGCGTCTGCCTCGTCGGCCGCAACGGCTCGGGCAAATCGACCCTGCTCAAGATTGCCGCCGGGCTGGTCGAGCCCGACTCGGCCGAGCGTTTCGTGCAGCCCGGCGCGACCGTGCGCTATCTGCCTCAGGAGCCGGACTTCACCGGCTACAGGACGTCGCTGGCCTATGTCGAGGCGGGGCTCGGACCGGGCGACGACGCCTATCGCGCGCAGTACCTGATCGACGAGCTCGGCCTCACCGGCGAGGAAGACCCCGCGACGATGTCGGGCGGCGAGGCGCGCCGTGCGGCGCTGGCGCGCGTGCTGGCGCCCGAGCCCGACATCCTGCTGCTCGACGAGCCGACCAACCATCTCGATCTGCCCGTCATCGAATGGCTGGAGCAGGAGCTGAAATCGCTGCGCTCCGCCATGGTGCTGATCAGCCACGACCGACGCTTCCTGACCAATCTGTCGCGCGCCACGATCTGGCTCGATCGCGGCCTGACGCGGCGCATGGATCGCGGCTTCGGGGATTTCGAGGCCTGGCGCGACGAGGTGCTCGCCCAGGAGGAAGTCGACCGCCACAAGCTCGACCGCAAGATCGCCCGCGAGGAGGATTGGCTGCGCTACGGTGTCAGCGCCCGGCGCACCCGCAACCAGCGCCGCCTCGGCGAGCTGCACGGCCTGCGCGAGCAGCGCCGCACCGCCCGCTTCGCCGTCGGCAGCGTCAAGCTGGAGGCGAGTGAAGCACAGACCTCGGGAAAGCTGGTGATCGAGGCGGTCGATGTCGCCAAGGCCTACGGCCCCAACGTCGTCGTCAAGGATCTCTCGATCCGCGTCGCACGCGGCGACCGGATCGGCATCGTCGGCCCCAACGGCGCCGGCAAGACCACGCTGATCAACCTGCTGACCGGAGCGCTGGCGCCCGATTCAGGCACGGTGAAGCTCGGCGTCTCCTTGGAGATGGTGACGCTCGACCAGCGCCGCGAGAGCCTCGACCCTGCGACGCCGCTCGGCGATGCGCTGACCGGCGGGGGCTCCGACCAGGTCATCGTCGGCGACACGCCGCGCCATGTCATCGCCTATATGAAGGACTTCCTGTTCCAGCCGCTGCAGCGGCGCACGCCGGTTGGGGCGCTCTCCGGCGGCGAGCGCGGGCGGCTGATGCTGGCGCGCGCGCTGGCCAAGCCTTCCAACATGCTGGTGCTGGACGAGCCGACCAACGACCTCGACCTCGAGACGCTCGACCTGCTGCAGGAACTGCTGGCGGACTATCAGGGCACGGTGCTGCTGGTCAGCCATGACCGCGACTTCATCGACCGTGTCGTCTCCAGCGTGCTGATCTCGGATGGCGACGGCGTCTGGACCGAATTCGCCGGCGGCTACACCGACATGCTGGCGCAGCGCGGGCGCGGCGTCGGCGCCAAACAGCGGGTGCCCGTGGCGAAGGCGCCGCCCGGCGCGCCGGCTGCCACGCTGGCCACCGCACCTGCCGCTTCGAAGCGGAAGCTCTCCTTCAACGAAAAGCATGCTCTGGAGACGCTGCCTAAGAAGATCGACGTGCTCCAGGCCGAGGTCGCCAAGCTCAACACGGCGCTGGCGGGCGATCTCTACACGCGCGATCCGAAGCTGTTCGCCAAGGCGACGGCGCGTCTCGAAGAGGTCACGCGCGAGATCGCGCAACTCGAGGAGCGCTGGCTGGAACTCGAGATGCTCCGGGAGGAGATTGGGGCTTAGCTGAGGGGCGTCATGCTCGGGCTCGACCCCGGTATCTCCTGAGAGCGGTTCTCGGGCCTGCGCTTCGCTTCGCCGAGAATGAGGCGCGGCCGCCATACTATTTTTCTATCCGCACAATCGCGAAAACGCATTTGTTGCCGTGGCCAAATCCCCGCAAAAAGATTGCCGCACAGAAGACCACGAGGAGACAGCATGAGACTCAAGGGCAAGACGGCGCTCATCACCGGCGCGGCGCAGGGCTTCGGCCTCGGCATCGCCGAGACCTTCGTCAAGGAGGGCGCGCGCGTGGCGGTGCTCGACCTGAACGGCGACAAGGCCAAGGAGGCCGCCAAGGCGATCGGCCGCAAGGCCTTCGCGGTGACCTGCGACGTGTCGATGGCGAAGAGCGTCGACAAGGCGGTCGAGCGTGTGATCGCGAAGTTCGGGCGCCTCGACATCGTCGTCAACAATGCCGGCACCACCCATCGCAACATGCCGATGACCGAGGTGCCCGAGGACGTCTTCGACCGCGTCTTCGCGGTGAACGTGAAGTCGATCTACCTGATGACGAAGGCGACCGTGCCGCATTTCCGCGAACATGGCGGCGGCGTGATCCTGAACATCGGCTCGACGGCCGGTATCCGCCCACGGCCGGGCCTGACCTGGTACAACGGCTCGAAGGGCGCGGTGAACCTGCTGTCGCAGTCGATGGCGGTCGAGCTCGCGCCGGAGAAAATCCGGGTCAACGCGATCGCGCCGGTCGCTGGCGAGACGCCGCTCCTCGCGACTTTCATGGGTGAGGACACGCCCGAGAAGCGCGCGCAGTTCCGCGCCTCGATCCCGTGGGGGCGGCTCTCCACGCCGCAGGACATGGCCAATGCGGCGCTGTTCCTGTGCTCTGACGAGGCCGAGATGGTGACGGGGACGGTGCTGGCCGTCGACGGCGGCCGCTGCATCTGAGAACGCCAATTCGTCATGCTCGGGCCGCGCGAAGCGCGGACCCGGGCATCTCGGAAACCAGGGTCATCTCGTCATGAGATTCTCGGGTCGGCGCAGGGCACCGCCCGAGAATGACGGTTCAATCACACCGCCTTCGTATGCAGCGCGATCTCCTGGCGCAACATCACGGTGCCGTCGAGCTCGAAGCCGCGCTGTTCCATCGTGATGTGCGGAGCGGCTGCATCGCCCTCGATCCGGAACAGGTGCCAGGTCGCCATCTCGCCATGGCCGAGCGGCCCGATCGAAGCCGAGGGCACGCCGACGATCGGCACGTCGCGCCCGGCGCCCGGCCGCCAGGCCAGCGAGAATCTGTGATTATGGCCGTGCAGGACGAGATCGGCCCCCTTGCGCGCCAGCATGGCCTCGAAGGCGGCCGCATCGACCAGCTCGCGTGAGCGCCGCGCCCCGCCGACATAGGGCGGATGATGGATCAGGAGGACGCGGATCAGCCCCTCGTCGCGGGCGCGGTCCAGCAATGCTTCGGCCTTGGCGATCTGCTCGCGGCCGACGCGGCCCGTCGCCATCAGCGGCATGGTCGGGATACCGGTGTTCAGCCCGATCAGCGCGACCGGCCCGCGGCGGCGATACCAGGGATAGCCGGTGCTGCCGCCATCGCTGCCGGACCAGGGACCGAGATGGCTCGCCAGCGCCTTCAGCGAGGAGCGGGCATAGGCATCGTGATTGCCGGGAACGAAGCTGACGGCTTCGCGGGGGCCCAGCGTGTCGAGAAAGGCGACGGCCGTCTTGAACTCGTCGGGCAGCCCGATATGGGCGACATCGCCGGTGCAGGCGACATGGTCCGGCGATTGCGCGCGGATATCCGCGACGATCAGCGCCAGAATTTCCATGTCATGGGCGTGCCGGCGCTTGCGGCGCCAGTTGACGTAACCGGTCGCGCGCTTGCCGATGAGCTGGTGCAGCGAGAAGCCCGCGAGCGGGCCCAGATGCGGGTCGGACAGATGCGCTAGCTTGAACACGCCCTGCGCTTGCCCTTGCTAGAGGGCATGCGTCAAGCGTGCATATCCGCGCGCCCCTTCGGGCAGAAGCCGAAAAGGCTCAGTTGGCGGCGCCGGTCAGCTCGGAGACGATGCGCGAATCCGTCAGCGTGACGGCGGGGCGCCAGACATAGGCGGGCTTGGCGCGGAAGCGGGCAATGATGAAAGAGAGCAGCATGACGGGATGTCCAACGTTACGACCGGGATATCGGCCTCCTTTGCGGCGCGTTTGTGACGTAAGGGAACTCAAAACGAGTGGCCGCCATGCGGTATTTGCATAGACAAATCGTAAACCATGGAGAGGCGGTCATGTCGGGAGGTTCCGAACGCGCGGATCGATCCGTGTCGGAGGCCCGGCTGAGCCGGGTGCAGAGGCTGCAGGTCAGGCTCCTCCACGCCTATTTCCGCCTCGTGCGGCCGATGACGCTCGGTGTCCGTGCCGTCGTGCTGAACGAAGCGGGAGAGGTCTTCCTCATTCGCCACAGCTATACGCCCGGATGGCATTTCCCCGGCGGTGGCGTGGAGGCGGGCGAGGCCATGGTCGAGGCCCTGGCGCGCGAGCTCCACGAGGAGGGGCGCATCAGCCTGACCGGGCCGGCGCAGCTCCACGGCATCTATTTCAACCGCAAGACCTCGCGGCGCGACCATGTCGCGCTCTACATCGTCAGGGATTTCGTCGTCGACGAAGCGAAGCGGCCCGATTGGGAGATCGCCGAGGCCGGCTTCTTCCCGCTCGACGCATTGCCGCCCGGGGTCACGTCCGGCACGAGGCGGCGGCTGGCGGAGATCGCAGCAGGTCACCTGCCCGCGACGGATTGGTAGCGGATAGACGCCTGCGCGCCGCTCTGCTACAGCGCAGCGATCATGACGAACGGGCACCCGCTCTCCCTGCTGCGACGACCGACGCGCTGACGCGCTCTTCGGTAGGTCCGCGCCTGCGCGGAGCTTGCCGCCACGCTTCGTACCTCGCTTGCCCGCAGGCCCGCCGTCATGACTTCGTTGCCTTTGACCATTCGCCATGAACTCCCGGTCGACGGGGCCGCGATCGAGCGCCTCCACGAGCGCGCCTTCGGCCCCGGCCGCTTTGCGCGCACGGCCTTCCGGCTGCGCGAAGGTGCGCCGCCCGACCCCGCCCTGACCTTTGCCGCGCATGTCGGCACCTTCCTGGTCGGCTCGATCCGGGTGACGCCCGTGGTCGCCGGGGGGCACAGGGCTTTGATGCTAGGGCCGCTGACGGTCGACCCCGCCTTCGAGGGCAGGGGCATCGGCGCGGCCTTGATGAACCGCTCGATCGAGGCTTCGCGCGAAGCTGCCTACGACTTGATCCTGCTGGTGGGCGATGCGCCCTATTATGCGCGCTTCGGCTTCAGGATGATCCCGCCGGGGCAGCTCATGCTGCCGGGGCCGGCCGATCCGGCGCGCTTCCTGGCGCTGGAACTGGTCGAGGGCGTGCTCGCGCAGCGGCGTGGAGCGGTTACTGCGATCCGCGACGGCGGGTGAACCTCGCCGTCATGCTCGCCCTTGTGGCGAGCACCCACGTCTTGAACACAGGCCTCGACCGCTGAAGACGTGGATGGTCGGGGCAAGCCCGACCATGACGGGAGAGGCGTTTAGGCCGTCGCGTCCGGTTTGCGCTGGAACCTCCGCCCGCTCTCGCCGAGCCAACCGGCCACGAGCGCGCCGAATAGCAGGGCGAGCCCCAGCAGCCCGACGAAGAGCGGGGAGATCTGCACGCCGCGGACGATGCCGGAATCGCTGATGCGCAGGCCGATCCAGTCTGCGCCGGCGAACTGGCTGCCGGCACGCACGGGCACGATGCGCGGCACCGTGACAGCCGAGCCGCTTTCCTGGCCGATCCGGCGCGAGGAGCCGCCGGTCGCCTCCGCGAGCGCCTGGAGCGCGGCGGGATTGCTGACGACCTCCATCAGCTCGCGCGGGTTCTCGGGGCCGACGCTGGCGAAGGCGGTGAGGTTCTCGGTGGCGATGCGGTGCAGGCCGAACTCGCTGCTCGGAATCCGTGCCGTGAACAGGCCAGGGCGTCCGGGCTCCAGCGGCACGGAGCGCGACTGGCCATCCGGCCCGGTGACGGTCACCGGCGCGGGGCTGTCGCCCAGCGTCTGGCGCTCGACCTCGATGACACCGCCGCGCGCCACGGCGCGCAGGGCCTCTTCCTCCAGGTCCGGTTCCTTCATCAGCCAGTGGCCGAGGCGACGCAGCAGGTCGAGATGCGGGCCGCCATCGCGGAAGCCGCGGGCCCAAAGCCAGGCATGGTCGGAGAGGAAAAGCGCGACGCGGCCCTTCTGCTCGCGGGCCAGCATCAGCAGCGGGCGGTCGCCGGGTCCGGTCATCACGGCCGAGCCCGTGCGGGCGCGGGCGCCGACCATGCGAAGCCATTCGCCCCATTGCGGCGGATCGACCTCCGATCCCGGCAGGTCGCGGGTGACGGGGTGGCGCTTGCCGGGCTCGCTGACCCGGGCACGATAGGCCTCGTCGATAACCGAGCCGTCCGGCTGGGCCGGCAGGATCTGGCCGAGCGGCGTGCGTGCCAGGCTCTGGGCACCGGCATATTCCGGCCCGGCTGCGATCAGCAGGGCGCCGCCCTCGCGGACATAGCGGACGATGTTGTCGAAATAGGCCAGCGGCAGGATCGACTGATTGGCGTAGCGGTCGAAGATGATCAGGTCGAATTCCTTGATCTTGACCTGGAACAGCTCGCGCGTCGGGAAGGCGATCAGCGACAGCTCGTTGATCGGGGTGCCGTCCTGCTTCTCCGGCGGGCGCAGGATGGTGAAATGGACGAGGTCGATATTGGCGTCGGCCTTGAGCAGGTTGCGCCAGGTCCGCTCGCCCGGATGCGGCTCGCCGGAGACGAGCAGCACGCGCAGCTTGTCGCGGACGCCCTCGATGGTGATGACGGCGCGGTTGTTGGCGAGCGTCAGCTCGTTGTCGAGCGGGGCGGCCTCGATCTCGACGACGTTCGGCCCGCCGCGGTCGATGCGGACAGGGACGGAGACCGTCTGGCCGACCGTGACCTCGCGGCGTGCGACGATCTCGCCGTCGCGGCGGATGGTCAGCGCGGCGCGGCCCGGCCCGCCCTTTTCGAGCACGCGCAGGCGGATGGTCTGGTCCTTGCCGACGATGCCGAAGCGCGGCGAGTCGACCAGCACGATGCGGCGGTCGATCTCGGCGTTGCGGCCGGTCGTCAGCACATGCAGCGGGGCGCGCAGGCCGAGCGCCTCGGCGTTCGGCGGCGTGTCGTGGCTAAGCCCGTCGCTGATGACGATCGCGCCTGCGACCCGTTCGGACGGCACGTCGGCGACGCTCGCCGCCAGCGCCTCGAACAGACGCGTCCCGTCGCCGGAGCCCTGCGCGTCACGAACCTCGACGATGCGCGGCTCGACATTGCCGATGCCGCGCAGCTGGCGCTCGACCTCGGCCTGCGCTGCATCCGTCTGCGTGCCGCGATCAGCCAGGCGGTTGGAGCCGGAGCGGTCGACGACGACGGAGACGACATCCTTCACCGGCTCGCGATCCTCGAAGACCAGCGAGGGGTCGGCGAGAGTCACGGTGAGCACGGCGAGCGCCAGCGCCCGCAGGATCGCGCTCTTGCCGGCCAGCACGATCGCCGCGCCGGCCGCCAGCGCGGCCAGCAGGCTGAGGCCGATCAGCAGCGGCAGCGGGATGAGCGGGGCGAAGGAAAGGCTCCACATAAGCTATTGTCCCAGACGTTCGAGCAGGGCCGGGACGTGGACCTGGTCGGCCTTGTAGTTGCCGGTGAGCGCGTACATGACGAGGTTCACGCCGGCCCGCAGCGACATTTCGCGCTGGCGCGGGTCGAAGCCGGAGAGCGGCACGAGCGGCTCGCCGCGCCGGTTGATCGCCCAGGCCGCGGCAAGGTCGTTCGAGGTGATGACGATCGGCGAGACATTGTCGCCGGCGCGGGCGGGGCGGTTTCCATCGGCGCCTGCCGGCGGCAGGATCTCGACCCAGGTCGTGCCGGTGTCGTAGCGGCCGACCAGGGTGTCGAGGATGTAGAAGGTCTTGGTCAGGACATGGTCGCGCGGCAGCGGCTCGAGCTCCGGGATGTCGAGCGTCTGCAGCATGCGCCGCAACTGGTCGCCCTCCGGCGTGGTGCCGCCGCCGGGCCGCGCGCTCATCGCGTCGCGCGTATCGAAGATCACCAGCCCGCCGCCCTTCATATAGGCCTCGAGCTTGCGCAGCGTCTCGGCCGAGGGGATCGGCCGGCCGGCGACGATCGGCCAGTACAGCACCGGGAAGAAGGCGAGTTCGTCGCGATCGGCATCGACGCCGACGGCATCGCCCGGTTCCAGAGCGGTGCGGGCGGCGAGCACGATGTTGAGGCCGGAGAGCCCGGCCTTCGACATGTCGTCGACCGCGCGGTCGCCGGTGACGACATAGGCGAGCCGCGTCACCGCGCCGGCCGCGAAAAGTTCGCGCGGGATCGGCGGGCGCTGGTCGGGTGCGGCGGATACGGGGGAGGGCGGCTGCACCTGTGCCCGTGCGGTCTCGGGCGCAGCCGTGAGGCCGGCGAAGGCGAGTGCGAGCGCGATCGCGGCCGGTGCGGCGCGCCTTGCCTTGCGGGCGAGAGAGAGCCGGCCGCCGAGCCAGAGCGTCGCCAGCGTGTCGGCGACGAGCAGCAGCAGCGCCAGCACCAGCAACTGCGGGCGGATGTCGAGCGCGACCGGCTTGTCGACCGGCAGGATCGGCGCGCCCAGCGCCGAGAGGTCCATGGCGCGTAGCGTGTCCGTGGGGTTGAGCGCGTTGACCGCGAGCGAGCCGTCCGCCGGGCCGTAGATGCCGGGCGGATGCGCGAGCGTGGCGCGTCCCGTAAAGCTGCGCGCGACGGGCTGGGCGGTGGCCGGCGGGCTGCGGAACACGCCCTGGCCGTCGAGGACGCGGGTTGGCGCGAGGGTTTCGACGCGGGCATCCTCGCCCTGCGCCTCGGCCGGACCGGTGCCGGCGAGGCCGACGACCTTGCGCAGCATCTCGACGAACAGCCCCGAGAGCGGCAGGTTCGACCAGGTGGTGTCGGCGGTGACATGCACCATGGCGAGCATGCCGTCGCCGCGGCGCTCGCCGGTGACGACCGGGGTGCCGTCCTCCAACGCAGCCCAGGTCTTGCGCGACAGGTCGGCCTCGGGCTCCGCCAGGATCTGGCGGCTGACGCGGACATCGTCGTTGATGGCGACGCCGAAGAAGGGGCTTTCGCGGGTGAAGGGGGCGAGCTTGCGCGGCGTCTCCCAGGATAGGCCGCCGCCGAGCGTGCGGCCGCCGCGGCGCAGGCGCACGGGCGTCAGGTCGTCCGAGGATGCCGCCAGCCGCGCGCCGGCGAAGCGCAGCAGCACGCCGCCACGCTGGATGAAGGCGGTGATCTTGCCGGCGGTGTCGGCGTCGAGCGCGCCGATATCGGCGAGCACCAGCACGGAGAGATTCTGCGCCAGCAATTCGCCGACGGGGTCGGTCGAGCCCGGGCGCGGCTCGCGGATCTCGGCGAAGGGCTGCAGCGCGCGGGCGACGTAATAGGTCGGCGACAGCAGCGGCTGGGCGGTGTCGGTGGTGGCGCCCGAGACGATGCCGACGCGGCGGCGCTTGGCGCGGTCGTCGAGCAGGGCGACCGCTCCGGCGCTGCGCTCGCCGACGACATCCAGCC
The DNA here is from genome assembly GCF_001429395.1 of Allobosea sp. Root381. Classification (GTDB taxonomy): domain Bacteria; phylum Pseudomonadota; class Alphaproteobacteria; order Rhizobiales; family Beijerinckiaceae; genus Allobosea. The sequence goes on along the minus strand of NZ_LMJT01000034.1, from coordinate 181,454 downwards.
GCGAGACGGCGTTGCGGACCTCGATCGGCAGGGTCAGCCTGGCCTGTGTCTCCAGCTCCGAACCATTGAAGACGAACGGCGCGTCGCCGAGCGGCAGCCCCTTCAGGTCGAGCGCGCGGACCTGGCCGCTGGCCGGAGCGGCCGCCGTCGGGCGCAGCACCTTGACGGTGAGCGCGCCGGCGAGGTTTTCCGGCGCCGTGAGTGCGAGCTGCGCCGCATTGCCGGCATGGATCGAGAGGCGGCCGGCATCGGCTACGGGCTTCAGCCGGGCGAGGAAGGCGGCGTCGTCGGTGACGGAGAGGCCATCCGCGACCCAGACGACTTCGCTTTCCGGCTGGCTGCGCAGGAAGGCCTCGATCCGCGGCAGATGGGCGCCGCGATCGGGCGCATGAGGCTGAAGCGCGAAGGCACGCAGCCGTTCAAGCGCAGCGCGGGGTTCCGACAGCGCGATCTCGGCGGGGCTCTCGGCGAGGCCGAGAAGCGCGACGGGCCGGCCCTCGCGCGCCGCGGCGGCGACACGGGATTCCGCAAGCGCCAGGCGCTCCGGCCAGTCGGCGGCGGCGCCGAAGCCGTTGTCCATCAGCAGCAGCATCGGGCCGCCGAGCGGCCCCGCCTCGCGCGGCGGATTCCAGACGGGGCCGGCGACGGCAAGGATCGCAAGCGCCGCGACCAACATGCGCAATGCGAGGAGCCACCAAGGCGTATGCGCCGGCATTTCGCGCTTGGCGACGAGGTCCGCCATGATCTTCAGCGGCGGGAAATCGATGCGGCGCGGGCGCGGCGGCGTCACGCGCAGGATCAGCCAGAGCGCGGGCAGGAGCGCCAGCGCGGCGAGCGCCAGCGGAGCGGAAAAGGCGAGGGGCAAGGAGCTCAGCATGGGCAAGCTTCCTTTGTCATTCCGGGACGGCCCGAAGGGCCGGACCCGCAACCCACGACTGGGCACGACCGCACGACGCCGCGATGATTTCGTCGCAGCCGGTCGTGGGTTCCGGGTTCTTCGCTGCGCGAAGCCCCGGAATGACAGCGGGTGGTTCCTCGCGTCACGATCATCGTCCGACCCCGCGCGACGCCGCGACCAGGCTGGCGATGCGCAGCACACCCTCGCTCGCCGGCCGGTCGGTGCGATGCAGCGTCAGGGTCCAGCCGGCCTTGCGGCAGGCTTCCCTGATGGCATCTCGATGGGCTTCCAGCCGTTGCCGGTACTCCTCGCCCCAGGCGCCGGCATCGCCGACACGCAGCGAGAGCCCGTCCTCAAGGTCGAAAAGCTCTGCCTGTCCGGTGAAGGGGAAGGTCTCCTCGATCGGGTCGACGATCAGCAGCACATGGCCGCGTGCGCCGCTCGATGCCATGGTCGCGATGCGCTTCGCCAGCGCGGCGGCCGGCGAAAGCCCGTCGGTGATGATGATCGCGTCGGCAAGGCGCGGCAGCGGCGCATCCGGCGGCAGGTCTGCCTCGGCGCCCTTGGCATCGACCAGCAGCGCCTGGGCAAGCGTCTCGACGATGCGGCGCGAGGCCAGCGCCCGGGTCAGGCCGAGATGGCCGACACGCTCGCCGCCCTCGACCATCGTCTCGGCCAGCGCGAAGCCTGCGACCAGCGCCCGGTCGACCTTGGACGCCATCGCCAGCGAGGAGGCGAAGCCCATCGAGGCCGAGCGGTCGATCCAGAGCCAGATGGCGTGGGAGGCTTCCCATTCGCGCTCGCGGACGAAGAGATGCCCGTCGCGGGCCGAGCGGCGCCAGTCGATGCGCGAGGCGGATTCGCCGGTGACCAGCGGGCGATACTGCCAGAAGGTCTCGCCCGGGCCGGCGCGGCGGCGGCCATGGATGCCGTGCACGCTGGCCGAGACGCGGCGCGCCTCCAAAATCAGCCGGGGCAGCCGCGCCGCCAGGTCGAGCGAGGCGGTGACGACCGGCCTCGCCGGCTGGCGCTCGGCAGGTGCGAGAACACGGGTGCGCAGCATCGGCCCGTCTCCGGCTCTATCCCAGCCGCTCGACGAGCTTGCCGATGATGCCTTCGACGGTCTCGCCATCGGCGCGGGCGGCAAATGTCAGGGCGACGCGGTGCTTCAGCACCGGGATGGCGAGCGCCACGACATCGTCGACGGAGGGCGCAAGGCGGCCCTCGACGAGCGCACGGGCGCGGCAGGCGAGCGTCAGCGACTGGCTGGCGCGCGGGCCGGGGCCCCAGGCGAGCTTGTCGGTGATCGCGGCATCGCCACCCTCGCCGGGACGGGCGGAGCGGACGAGGTCGAGGATCGCATCGACGACGTTCTCGCCGACCGGCAGGCGGCGGACCAGCCGCTGCGTCGACATCAGCGTCTCGGCCGACATCGCCTGGGACGGCCTGTGCTCGGCGGCGCCCGTGGTCTCCATCAGGATGCGGCGCTCGGCCTCGCGATCGGGATAATCGACGTCGATCTCAAGCAGGAAGCGGTCGAGCTGAGCTTCGGGCAGGGGGTAGGTGCCTTCCTGCTCGATCGGGTTCTGGGTCGCCAGCACATGGAAGGGCGCGGGCAGGTCGTAGCGCTCGCCGCCGATGGTGACATGGTGCTCCTGCATGGCCTGCAGCAGCGCCGACTGGGTGCGCGGGCTCGCGCGGTTGATCTCGTCGGCCATCAGCAGCTGGGCGAAGACCGGGCCCTTGATGAAGCGGAAATGGCGCTTGCCGTCGGCGCTCTCGTCGAGGACCTCGGAGCCCAGGATGTCGGAGGGCATCAGGTCCGGCGTGAACTGCACCCGCCTCGCGCTCAGGCCCAACACGGTGCCCATGGCCTCGACCAGCTTGGTCTTGGCGAGGCCGGGCACGCCGACCAGCAGCCCGTGGCCGCCTGCCAGCAGCGTGATCAGCGACAGGTCGACGACCTTCTGCTGGCCGAAGATGACCTGGCCGATCTCCTTGCGGGCCGCACCGATGGCACCGAGCGCCGCTTCCGCGGCCTCGACGATTCCGCTATCGAGGCTGACCGGAGGGTTGCTCTCCGCCGCACGGACTTGCGCCACCATATCGATCTCCTTCACCCTCTGGCCCGCGCCTCGTCGTGCCGAGAAACCTTGCGACGACCTGAGCCGTTGACTGTGGACGGGGCGCCATGCCGGCTCAAGGGGGTAATGGCGCGGTGCACACAACTCGGCTTCACGATTATGTGGAGTTCAAGGCGGAAGCGACGATGCAACCAATATGCCGCATGCGGCGCCGGCGGGCGTTTCGATGAGCGAGACGGGCAACGCGATGGAGCGCCTGATGGCGGCGCTGCAGGGTGGAAAGACGCGCGGCCTGCCGCCGGTGGAGCGCTGGAACCCCGATTTCTGCGGCGATATCGACATGCGGATCGCCGCCGACGGGACCTGGTTCTATCTGGGCACGCCGATCGGCCGTGCCCCGCTGGTGAAGCTGTTCTCCTCGGTGCTGCGGCGTGACGGCGACGATTATCTCCTCGTCACGCCGGTCGAGAAATTGCGGATCACCGTCGACGACGCGCCCTTCCAGGCGGTCGAGATGGCGGTCGAAGGCGAGGGCGACACGCGCTCCATCGCCTTCCGGACCGATGTCGACGACCTCGTGTCGGTGGGGCCGCAGCATGCGCTGCGCTTCGAGCGCGAGGCCGGCGACGGTCTCAAGCCCTATATCCATGTCCGGCGCGGGCTCTGGGCCAGGGTGACGCGGGCCTTGACCTACGATCTGCTGGCGCTGGGCGAAATTCGCGATGTCGAGGGCGTGGCGATGTTCGGCATCGCGGTTGCCGGCGCGTTCTACCCGGCGGTCCCCGCAAGCGAGATCGACGAGACGTGATGCGTGCACTGAACCTGACGGCTGACGAGTTCGCGGCGCTGGCAAAGGCGCGGCTGCGCCCCGAACCGCCCGGGATTGGCGACCTGATCGCCCGGCCGCGCGGCGACCACGAGATGCAGCCGCAACCGATCGCACCGCCCGACGAGAGGGCGGCGGTCCCGGCTGCCGTCCTCATCCCCATCGTCTCGCGGGCGGAGGGGCCGACCATGCTGCTGACGCTGCGGGCGGCGGCGCTGCGCAGCCATTCGTCGCAGGTCGCGTTTCCCGGGGGGCGTGTCGACGCGGTGGACGGGTCGCCGGTGGTCACCGCGCTGCGTGAAACCGAGGAGGAGATCGGGCTGCCGCGCGAGCGCGTCCATGTGCTCGGTTTCCTCGACGCCTACCTGACCGGAACGGGTTATCGCGTGGTGCCGGTCGTCGCGCTGGTCGAGCCGCCCTTCCAGCTGGTGCTGAACGCGCATGAGGTCGACGCGGCCTTCGAGACGCCGCTCTCCTTCCTGTTCGACGCCGCCAATTACCGGCGCGATTCGCGTGAGTGGAAGGGACTGATGCGCAGCTACTATGCGATGAACTTCGGGGATCGCTATATCTGGGGCGCAACCGCCGGCATGATCCGCAATCTCTACGAGCGGCTCTCCGGCTGAAACGACTGGATTGAAGTCACATGCTGCGCGCGATCATCGAAGAGGTTCTGCTCTTCGTCCTGCCCTTCTGCGTCTTCGCGGGGTATCTCATCGTCAAGCGCCGCAACCCGCTCGATGTCGAGCACTGGAGCCGGCATGTCTTCTGGCTGGCGGTCGTCGGGCTCCTGCTGGCGATCGGGCTCGTCGCCTATGGCGGCTGGAGCGCGCCGCGCAACCAGGGCGCCTACGAGCCGCCGCATATGGAGAACGGGACGCTGGTGCCCGGCCGCTTCAAGTGACGCTGCCGCAGGCGCGCATCGCCGAGTTCCTGGCGCAGCCCGGGCTCGCGGCGCTGCTCGTCGCGCTCAACGGCGCCGGCGAGGAGACACGCGTCGTCGGCGGGGCGGTGCGCGACCTGCTGCTGGGCGAGCCGATCGGCGATGTCGACCTCGCCACCACCGCGGTGCCGCAGGAGACGATCCGGCGCGGCAAGGCGGCCGGTTTCAAGCCGGTGCCGACGGGAATCGAGCACGGCACCGTGACGCTGGTCCGTGACGGCGCCGGCTTCGAGGTGACGACGCTGCGCGAGGATATTGAGACCGACGGGCGCCGCGCGAAGGTCGTGTTCGGGCGCGATTTCATCCAGGATGCGCTGCGGCGGGATTTCACGATCAATGCGCTCTCGCTGGATCGCGACGGCGTGGTCCACGACCATTGCGGCGGGCTCGCCGACATCGCGGCCCGGCGCGTGCGCTTCATCGGCGATGCCGAGGCCCGCATCCGCGAGGATTATCTGCGCATCCTGCGCTTCTTCCGCTTCCATGCGCGCTTTGGGGCCGAGGGTCTCGATCGTGACGGGCTCGCCGCCTGCATCGCCGGGCGAGGCGGGTTGCCGGGACTGTCGCGCGAGCGGGTGCGGGCGGAAGTGATGAAACTGCTGGTCGCGCCGGGTGCGGCCTCGGTGGTGACGGCGATGGCCGGTGCTGGCCTGCTCATGCCCGTGATCGGCCGTGTGCCGCATCTCGCGCGCTTTGTGGCGATCGCCGGCGAGGGGGATGCCGGGCCGGTGTATCCGGCCTTCCGGTTGGCGGCGCTCGCCGTGTCGGTGCGCGAGGACGTGCAAGCGTTGCGCGAGGGCTTGCGTCTCTCGAATGAGGAGTTCGACCGGATCGAGCGCATCGCCGCTGCGCTGGAGGGGCTTTCGGGGCGAGCCGAAGCGCCGTCGATCGCCTTCCTGCGCCATCTCGCCCATCGCGTCGGCTCGGATGCCGTGGCCGCAGGGCTCGTGTTGCTGGCGGCGAATGCCGACGGGGCGGGGCAGGTACTGGCGCGCGACAGGGTCGCCGAACTCGGCCGCACGCCGCCTTTCCGGCCGAGCGGGCGCGATGTGATTGCGCTCGGCGTTCCGGCCGGGCCGCTAGTCGGGCGCGTGCTGGAGGCGGCGCAGCGGGCCTGGATCGAGGCAGGGGCGCCGGATGGGGCGGAGGCGCAGGCCGCGTTCGTGGAGCGCGCGGCGGCGGCGCTGAAGACAGTGTGTTAGCACCTCCGCTTCCCGACGGAATGACGGTGGCGGTTCCGCCGCGCGAAGCGCTCACTGGCTACGGCCACCTCACCGTCGGGGGCATCGAGGATAGGATCGAGTCGACATTGCCGCCGGTGCGCAGCCCGAAGATCGTGCCGCGGTCGTGCAGCAGGTTGAACTCGACATAGCGGCCGCGCCGGACCTGCTGTTCGTAGCGCTCGGCCTCGCTCCAGGGCTTGCCGATATTGGCGCGCAGGATCGGCGGATAGGCGGCGAGGAAGGCTTCGCCGACGGCCTGGGTGAAGACGAGATCGCCCTCCGGATCGCCCGACCAGACATAGTCGTAGAAGATGCCGCCGGTGCCGCGCGGCTCGTTGCGGTGCTTCAGGAAGAAGTACTCGTCGCACCACTTCTTGAAGCGGTCATAGTCCGCGATCGGCGCGCAACGTTCGCAGGGCTCGCGCATCGCGGCATGGAAGGCGATGGCGTCGGGATCGTCCTGGCTGCGCCTCGCATCGAGCACCGGTGTCAGGTCGGCGCCGCCGCCGAACCAGGGCTTGGTCGTCACGACGAAGCGCGTGTTCATGTGCACGGTTGGCGCGTGCGGGTTCCAGGGATGGGCGATCAGCGAGATGCCGGTGGCGTGGAAGCGTGGATCCTCGGCGGCGCCCGGAATCTGGCCGGCGAATTCCGGCATGAAGGTGCCGTGCACGGTCGAGACGTGGACGCCGACCTTCTCGAAGACGCGGCCGCGCATGATCGACATGACGCCGCCGCCGCCCGGAGCGCCGTCGTGGTTGGTGCGCTGCCAGGGCGTTCGCTCGAAGCGGCCCGGCGCGTGGGCCTCGGGCGGGAAGGGACCGGCGGCCTCGTCCTCGATCGCCTCGAGGGCGGTGCAGATCCGGTCCCGCAGCGTTTCGAACCAGGCCCGGGCGCGCGGCTTCATGGCATCGGCTGCCGTCATGTCGGGCATTGTCGTTTCGGTCCTGGTGTCGTTCATCCACCCGTCTCCATCACTCTGTTCTTCGACGGCGAAGCGCGGGCAGGGGCGAGGGGACGGCCCCTGGACCAGAGAAGCGCGAGCTTCACGCCTCTTGGGCACAGGCCAACGATTTCGGACCGGCACCTCACTCCTGCCCCTCTCCTTAGAGGAGAGGGATTCCCCGCGGCTCGCCTTCGGCGGGATATCCGTTCACTTGCCTCAAGGCCTCGCCGATTACCATCGCGGCCGCGAGAGCGACATTGAGTGACCGCAAGCCGGGCCGCATCGGCACATGCACGGCTGCGTCGGCGGCTGCATAGACCTCTGCCCCGACACCCGCCGACTCCCGGCCGACCATGACGATGTCGCCGGGCAGGAAGGCGAAATCGAGATGGCGTACGGGGCCGTCGGTCTCGGCGAGGATGAGGCGATGGCCCGCAGTGCGACGCCAGGCCTCGAAAGCGGCGAAGGAATCGTGACGGGAGACCGCGGCGCGCTCGATATAATCCATCCCCGAGCGGCGAAAATTGCGGACCGAGACGTCGAAGGCTGCGGGCTCGACGATGTCGACCGCGATGCCGAGGCAGGCCGCCATGCGGATCATGGTGCCGGCGTTCTGCGGGATGTCGGGCTGGTAGAGGGCGAGGCGCGGCATGGCTGCTGTCATGAGGTGACGGGCCGACATGCGTCAAGGACGCTGGCTTTTGCCAGCTATGCGTCAGGCAGGCTGGCCTTTGCAGAGCGGGCGCCCCATATCACGCCAAGTTTTCGTCGCCATGCCGGTCCAGAGGAGGGCGGACATGTTTACCGCCCTGTTCCGCTGGCTGGAGAGCCGAATCGACGTCTTCGCGCCCTTTGACGAGCGCGAGACCCCGCCGCGCGGCGTCTGGCGCTTCATGTGGCACCACATCAAGGGCGTGAAGGGCTGGATGGCCCTGATCATGCTGACGGGGCTCGGCTTCAGCGGCATCGAGGCGGCGATGTATCTGATGGTCGGCTGGTTCGTCGACCTGCTGACGACGCAGTCGCCCGATACGATCTTCCGCGAGCATGGCTGGCTGCTGGCCAGCGCCGCCTTCCTGCTCGTGGTGGTCAGGCCGCTGGTCTATTTCGCCAACCACGCCATCGTCGACCAGGTCGTGGTGCCGCAGATCACCAACCAGATCCGCTGGCGCAACCATGTCTATACGCTGGGCCACGCGCTCGGCTATTTCCAGAACGACTTCGCCGGGCGGCTCTCGTCGCGCGTGCTGCAGGCGGGCCAATCGATCCGTGGCGCAACCATCGAGGTCATCGACGACCTCTGGTACGCGCTGATCTTCGCGTCGGTCGCGATCGGCTTCTTCGGCTCGACCTCGCTCTGGCTGGCACTGCCCGTGCTGGTCTGGCTTTCGGCCTATGTCGTGCTGCTGATCTATTTCGTGCCGCGCGCGAAGAAGCGTTCGGAGGCGAATTCGCTCGGCCGCTCCTCGACGACGGGGCGCATCGTCGATGCCTACACCAACATCCTGACCGTCAAGCTCTTCGCCCGCGCCGATGCCGAGCGCTCGGCCGTGCGCGACTCGCTGACGCGCTGGAACGCGGCCTTCCTGAACCTGTCGCGGCTGATCACCGGCGTCAGCGTCATCCTGCAGACGATGAACAGCCTGCTCGTCGTGGCGACGGCCTGGCTCTGCCTCTGGCTCTGGAGCCAGGGGGAGATGACGCCCGGTGCGGTTGCGGCCTCGATCGGCCTCGTGCTGCGGCTGGTCCAGATGTCGAGCTGGCTGATCCATCTGGTGCGCGGCGTCTTCGAGAATATCGGCTCCGTCCAGGAGAGTATGGAGACGATCGCCAAGCCGCACGACCTGACCGATGCGCCGGATGCGGCGCCGCTCGTGGTCGAGCAGGGCGGCATCCGCTTCGACAAGGTCCGCTTCAACTATGGGCGGGGCGACGGGCTGTTCGAGGGGCTCGATCTCGAGATCCGGCCCGGCGAGAAGATCGGGCTGGTCGGGCCATCGGGCGCCGGCAAGTCGACGCTGGTGAACCTGCTGCTGCGGCTCTATCCGCTGCAGAGCGGGCGCATCCTGATCGACGGGCAGGATATAGCCCATGTCACGCAGGACTCGCTTCGCGCCCAGATCGGCATGGTGACGCAGGACAATTCACTGCTGCACCGCTCGATCGGCGACAATATCGCCTATGGCCGGATCGGCTCGACGCCGGAAGAGATCGCCGAGGCGGCGCGGCAGGCCGTGGCGCATGAGTTCGTGCAGGGCTTGAGCGATCAGGACGGCCGTCACGGCTTCGATTCGCGCGTCGGCGAACGCGGCGTGAAGCTTTCCGGCGGACAACGCCAGCGCATCGCGATCGCGCGTGTGCTGCTGAAGGATGCCCCAATCCTGATTCTCGACGAGGCTACCTCGGCCCTGGATTCGGAGGTCGAAGCGGCGATCCAGGAGCAGCTCGAAGCCCTGATGCAGGGCAAGACGGTGATCGCGATCGCGCATCGGCTGTCCACCATCGCCGCGCTCGACCGGCTGATCGTGCTCGACAAGGGCCGGATCGTCGATATCGGCAACCATGCCGAGCTGGTGGAGCGGGGCGGGCTCTATGCCCGGCTGTGGTCGCGCCAGTCGGGCGGCTTCCTGGCCGCGGCGGACCCTGAAAAGCTCTCCGCCTGAGGCCTGCCGCGAAGGGTCTACTTCGTCCAACGCGGAATCGGTGGAACAGTAGACTTCGTCAAAACTGCATGCCAAAGACGCGGCAGTGACGCGCCGCCGCATTGCGGCCGCCACGGCGCGCCCCTATACGGGCGCAAGCCTTGTAATTTCGAGTTGTTCCAAAGCTCGACTGACGTACAGAGGATTGGATCGTGGCGCACGCGACCGATACGAAATCGACCCAGACCACCCGCCGCGATTTCCTCATGCTGGCGACCGGCGCAGCCGGCGCCGTCGGCCTCGGCGCCGTCGTTGTGCCGCTGGTGAGCCAGCTCGCGCCCGACGCGCAGACGGTCGCCGCCGGCGCGCCGATCGACGTCGATCTGGCGCCCATCGCCGAGGGGCAGGCGATCAAGCTGTTCTGGCGCGGCAAGCTGATCTTCGTGCGCCACCGCACCAAGAAGGAAATCGACGAGGCGCGCTCGGTCGATGTCGCGACGCTGCCCGATCCGCAGACCGATCAGTCCCGCGTCAAGGAAGGTCACGACCAGTACCTCGTGGTCTATGGCAGCTGCACCCATCTCGGCTGCGTTCCGCTCGGCAATAATCCCGGCGACAACAAGGGCGATTACGACGGCTGGTTCTGCCCCTGCCACGGCTCGCACTACGATTCGTCCGGCCGCATCCGCAGGGGCCCGGCGCCGCTCAACCTGCCGGTTCCGCCCTACGCTTTCAGCACCGACAGCAAGATCCGGATCGGCTGAGCGATGCGCTTCGCACGTTTCGGCCTGGAAGACACAGCCTCGAGGCATTCCGCATGAGTGGTCACAGTTCCTACGTCCCGAAGACGGGTTTCGAGCGCTGGCTCGATGCGCGCCTGCCGATCATCCGCCTGACGCATGATTCGGCGGTGTCCTATCCGGTCCCGCGCAACCTGAACTACCTCTGGACCTTCGGCGGCATCCTGATGTTCATGCTGGTCGCGCAGATCGTGACCGGCGTCGTCCTGGTGATGCACTACACCCCGCATGCGACGATGGCGTTCAACTCCGTCGAGCACATCATGCGCGATGTGAACTATGGCTGGCTGCTGCGCTACCTGCACTCCAACGGCGCCTCGATGTTCTTCGTCGCCGTCTACGTCCATATCTTCCGCGGCCTCTATTACGGCTCCTACAAGGCGCCCCGCGAGGTGCTCTGGATCCTCGGCGTGGTGATCTTCCTGCTGATGATGGCGACCGCCTTCATGGGCTACGTGCTGCCCTGGGGCCAGATGTCCTTCTGGGGCGCGACCGTCATCACCAACCTGTTCTCGGCCCTGCCTGTGGTCGGCGAGACGATCGTCACCTTCCTGTGGGGCGGCTTCTCGGTCGACAACCCGACGCTGAACCGCTTCTTCTCGCTGCATTACCTGCTGCCGTTCATGATCTTCGGCGTGGTCATCCTGCACGTCTGGGCGCTGCACCATGTCGGCCAGAACAACCCGACCGGCGTCGAGGTGAAGAACGTCCAGAAGGACACGGTGCCGTTCACGCCCTACGCGACCATCAAGGACATCTTCGGGATGGTCTGCTTCATGTTCGTGTTCGCGTATTTCGTGTTCTACCAGCCGAACTTCATGGGTCATGCCGACAACTACATCCCGGCCAACCCGGCCGTGACGCCGGCGCATATCGTCCCGGAATGGTACTTCCTGCCGTTCTACGCGATCCTGCGCGCCATCCCCGACAAGCTCGGCGGCGTGGTGGCGATGGGCGCGGCGATCGTCGTGCTCGCCTTCCTGCCCTGGATCGACACCTCCAAGATCAAGTCGATGAGCTATCGCCCGATCGGCCGCCAGCTCTTCTGGGCCTTCGTCGTGGTCTGCATCGGCCTGGGCTGGCTCGGCGCCATGCCGGCCGAGGGCGGCTACGTCATCGCCTCGCGGATCTTCACCGCGCTGTATTTCGGCTACTTCGTGGCTCTCTTCGTCGTCGGCTTGTTCGAACGGCCGAAGGCGCTGCCGAACTCGATCGCCGACTCCGTGCTCGGCTCGCTGCAGGGCGGCTCGGGCGCGCGGGTGGCTCTCGCCACCGCTGCCGAACCCAACGCCAAGGGCTGAGACGAAACCATGAGCAAGATTTCGTTCCGCTCGGCCGCCTTCGGCCTCCTGCTCGCCGCCCTGCCGCTGAGCGCGCAGGCCGCTGGCGAACGTGTCATCCCGCCCGAGTTGAGCTGGTCCTTCTCCGGACCCTTCGGCAAGTTCGACCGGGCCCAGCTCCAGCGCGGCTACAAGGTCTTCAAGGAGGTCTGCGCGAGCTGCCACGGCGCCACGCTGCTGCGCTTCCGCAACCTGTCGCAGCCCGGCGGGCCGGAATTCAGTGCCGGCCAGATCACGGCGCTGGCCGCAACGTTCCAGATCAAGGACGGCCCGAACGACGAGGGCGAGATGTTCGAGCGGCCGGGCCGCCCGGCCGACCCGTTCCCCTCGCCGTTCCCGAACGAGCAGGCCGCTCGCGCCGCCAGCGGCGGGGCTTACCCCGTCGATCTGTCGGTGATCGCAAAGGCGCGCACCTATGAGCGCGGCTTCCCGAAGTTCGTCTTCGACATCTTCACCCAGTATCAGGAGCAGGGGCCGGACTACCTCGCGGCGCTGCTCACCGGCTACAAGGACCCGCCGCCCGAAGGCGTCACCCTGCAGCCCGGCCAGTACTACAACACCTATATGCCCGGTCACCTGATCGCGATGCCGAAGCCGCTCAATGACGGGCAGGTCGAGTATCCGAAGGGCGCCGACGGCCAGCCGCAGGTGCCGGAGACCGAGGCGCAGTACGCCAGGGACGTGACGGCCTTCCTCGTCTGGGCCGCCGAGCCGCATCTCGAGGCGCGCAAGCGCATCGGCCTGCAGGTGATGCTGTTCCTGCTGATCTTCGGCGGGCTGCTCTACTACACGAAGAAGAAGGTCTGGTCGCGGATGCCCGACGGCTCGGCCGCGCACTGATCGCCAAGACATCACCAAGGGCCCCGGCGACGGGGCCCTTTTCGTTTGGCGGGTGCAGTCTGCCATTGCGGCGCCCCATGCCGGCATGCGACGGGACGTGCCGAGACAATCCGTGATGAGGGACAAGGCATGAGCGAAGCGGTTCTCGGCATCATCGGCGGCTCCGGCATCTACGACCTGCCGGGCCTGACGGAATTGCGCGAGGAGCGCATCGAGAGCCCCTGGGGTGAACCCTCCGACGTGCTGCGCATCGGCCGGTTGGGTAAGACGAAGATCGCATTCCTGCCGCGCCACGGCCGCGGCCATGCGATCCCGCCCTCGGAGATCAACTACCGCGCCAATATCGACGTGATGAAGCGCGCCGGCGTCACCGACCTCGTCTCGCTCTCAGCCTGCGGCTCCTACAAGGCCGAGCTCTATCCGGGACTGTTCGTGCTGGTCGACCAGTTCGTCGACCGCACCAGCGGCCGGCCGAGCTCCTTCTTCGGCAAGGGCTGCGTCGCGCATGTCTCGCTCGCGCGCCCGGTCGGGCCGGCGCTGCAGGGGCTGATCGCGGATGCCGCGACCGCCGAGGATCTGGCCTTCGTGCGCGGCGGTACGCTGGTGACGATGGAAGGGCCGCAATTCTCGACCTATGCCGAATCGACGACCTATAAGGGGCTCGGCTACGACCTCATCGGCATGACTGCGATGCCGGAGGCCAAGCTCGCCCGCGAGGCCGAGATCACCTATGCGACGGTGGCGATGGTGACGGATTACGACTGCTGGCACGCGGAGCATGGCCCGGTCGACGTCGCGGCCGTGGTCAAGGTGCTGCACGAGAACGCCGACAGGGCGAGGCGCCTGGTGGCGCGGCTGGCGGCTGACTTCCCGGCTGAGCGCGTGCCTTGCCCGGCGGGATCGCACAATGCGCTCGACAATGCCATCATCACCGCGCCGGCCTTCCGCGATCCGGCATTGCTCGCCAGGCTCGATGCGGTCGCCGGTCGCATCCTGAAGGCAGCGTGACGATGAACCTTGCCGATTCCATCCGCGCGATCCCGGACTATCCCAAGCCCGGCATCGTCTTCCGCGACATCACCACGCTGCTCGGCGATGCCCGCGCCTTCCGGCGCGCCGTCGACGAGCTGGTGCAGCCCTTCGCGGGGCTGAAGATCGCCACCATCGCGGGCATCGAGGCGCGCGGCTTCATTCTCGGCGGGGCGGTGGCGCACCAGCTCTCGGCCGGCTTCGTGCCGGTGCGCAAGAAGGGCAAGCTGCCGCGCGAGACGGTGAGCGTCACTTACGCGCTGGAATACGGCACCGACGAGATCGAAATCCACAAGGACGCCGTGGCCCGTGGCGAGCGGGTGCTGCTGGTCGACGACCTGATCGCGACCGGCGGGACGGCGGAGGGGGCCGTCGAGCTGCTCACCGGGCTCGGGGCCGAGGTGGTCGCCGCCTGCTTCATCGTCGATCTGCCCGATCTCGGCGGCGCCGACCGGATCAGGCGCCTCGGCGTTCCGGTTCGCACGCTGGTCTCATTTCCCGGGCATTGAAGACGATGCCGATCATCCGTCATTGCGAGCCCGGGTGCTCGCAATGACGCTCAAGGAAACGGGTGTCGCGTGAAAATCCAGGGACAGGCCTACCGCACGATCTGGCTTGCGCAGGATGGCTGGCGCGTCTGCGTGATCGACCAGACGCGCTTGCCCTTCCGCTTCGAGACGGTGACGCTGTCCTCGACCGAGGCGGCGGCGGAGGCGATCCGCGTCATGGTGGTGCGCGGTGCGCCGCTGATCGGGGCGACTGCCGCCTATGGCGTTGCGCTGGCGATGCGGGTCGAGCCTTCCGATGCGGCGCTGGAAGCAGCTCTGGCCATGCTCGGCGGGACGCGTCCGACCGCGGTCAACCTGCACTGGGCGCTTGGCCGGATGCGGGAGCGGCTCGCGGGGCTTGCGCCGGAGGACCGGAGCGCAGCCGCCTATGCCGAGGCTGCCGCGATCTGCGACGAGGATGTCGCGCTGTGCCGCGCCATCGGCGAGCACGGGCTGGAAGTGATCCGGGACGTTGCCGCGCAGCGCCCGGCCGGCAAGGCGGTCAACATCCTGACCCATTGCAATGCCGGCTGGCTTGCCACGGTCGACTGGGGCACGGCGCTGGCGCCGATCTATCTGGCGCATGATGCGGGCATCCCCGTCCATGTCTGGGTCGACGAGACGCGCCCGCGCAACCAGGGCGCGGCGCTGACCGCCTTCGAGCTCGGCGCGCATGGCGTGCCTCATACCGTGATCGCGGACAATGCCGGCGGGCATCTGATGCAGCAGGGCCAGGTCGACATGGTGATCGTCGGGACCGACCGGACGACGGCGACCGGCGATGTCGCCAACAAGATCGGCACCTATCTGAAGGCGCTGGCGGCGCATGACAACGGCGTGCCCTTCTATGTCGCGCTACCTTCGCCCACGATCGATTGGAGCCTTTCGGATGGCTTACGCGACATCCCGATCGAGGAGCGTTCCGCGCGTGAGGTCACGCATCTGAGCGGGGTTGGCGAGGATGGCGAGGTGCGTAGTTTTCGCCTGCTCGCTCCCGGCAGTAACGCGGCGAATCCTGCATTTGACGTCACGCCGGCACGGCTCGTGACGGGGCTGATCACGGAGCGGGGCGTCACGGAGGCGAGCGCGGACGGTCTCGCCCGGCTGTTTCCGGAAAGGGCGGCAGGCGCCGCAGATTGAGCAAGGCAGATGATGAGCAGGCAGGGCATGAACCGGCAGGACCTCGCGGCGGAGATCGTCGCGGTCGCGCAGGCGATCGACAAGGCGGGCTTCTGCCCCTCGAAATCCGGCAATGTCTCGGCACGGACGGAGGGCGGCTTCCTGGTCACGCCTTCGGGGCTGCCCTATGCCCGCACGACGCCGGACGACCTGATCGAGCTGTCGCTGGACGGGGCCGTGCTGTCGGGCGAGCGCAAGCCGTCGTCTGAATGGCCCTTCCATGCGGCGATCTACAGGGCGCGGCCGGATGCGCAGGCCATCGTCCACACCCATTCGCCGCGCGCGACCGCGCTGTCCTCGACCCGGCGCGGCATCCCAGCCTTCCACTACATGATCGCGCTCTGCGGCGGGGCGGATGTGCGCTGCGCCGAATATGCGACCTTCGGCACGCCTGAACTGGCCGAGAACGCGGTCAGGGCGCTGGAGGGCCGCAAGGCTGTGCTGCTCGCCAATCACGGCGTGATCGCGCTCGGTGGCTCGCTCGCCGGGGCGCATCAGATCGTGGCGGAGGTCGAGAACCTCGCCGGACAGTATCTCGACATCCTCGCCTCCGGGCTGGAGCCGGTCATCCTCGACGAGGCGGAGATGGCGCGGGTCGGCGCCAAATTCGCCGGTTACGGCAAGGTCGGCTGAAACGAAACGAGCCCCGGTCCGTTCGGGACCGGGGCTCGTTCATTCGGTGAGTGCCGCTCTCAGAGCCTGCTGCCTTGCTCCGAAACCTACCCCGGTCATCCCGGGCAAGCCGCGTCAGCGGCGCCGATCCGGGACCCATTCCGGATCGGTTCAGGCATGGATCACGGGTCTCCCTGCGGTCGCCCGGGATGACGGGACATTTCGTCCGAAGACCGGCGCCTGATCAGGCCTTCGTCCAGGCCGCGTACCAGGTCTTGAACAGCTCGAGCTGGGTACGGGCGTAGTGCTTCTGCGCCTGGCTCAGGGCGTCCGAGGCGTTGAAGTTCAGCTCGTATTCCGGGTTGCCTTCGAGCACCATCAGATACTTGTAGTAAAGCACGAGGTCGGCGCCCTCGTCGAAGCTCGACAGGACACCGAGCGCGCTGTCCAGTTCCTGGGCCTTCGTCCGTGCCGCGACATCGCCCTTCGCCGCCTTCTCGCAGAGCGCGACCAGATGCAGGACATGCTTCGGCAGCACGTTGCCGATGCCCGTGATCGCACCGGCGGCGCCGCAATTGACGAAGCCGTGGACGACCTGCGTATCGACGCCGACCATCAGGGTGATGTCGTCGGACTGGCCGCTGATATGCTCGGCCGCGTAGGTCAGGCTCTCGGCGCCGCCGAACTCCTTGAAGCCGATCAGGTTCGGGAAGCTCGCGCGCAGCTTGAAGAACAGCTCGGCGCGGGTCTCGAAGCCGTAATAGGGGCTGTTGTAGATCACAGCCGGCAGGCCCTTGGCGGCGTCGAGGATCGCCGCAAAATGGGCTTCCTGGGCGGCTGGCGAGTTGCCGCGCGAGAGCACGCGCGGGATGACCATCAGTCCCTTGGCGCCGACGTCGCTGGCGTGCCTGGCGAAGGCGGCGGCGCGCTGCGTGTTCTGGGCGCCGGTGCCGACGATGACGGGCACGCCGGCCTTGACCAGCCGGGCGACGCCTTCCATGCGCTCTTCGTCGGTCAGGAGGGGCCAGTCGCCCATCGAGCCGCAATAGACCACCGCCGACATGCCGGCGGCGATCAGTTCTTGGCCCTTGCGGACGAGCGCGTCGAAATCGGGCGACCGGTCCGCCTTGCAGGGCGTCATGAGGGCCGGGATCGTGCCCATGAAGACATTCGAAGCCATGATGTTGTCCTTTGCGTATTCTTCGGCTGGCTTGACGGTGGGATGAACGGGCTGTGCGGCGTGCTGCACAGCAGAGTTGCTCAGGTTTCGTAGGCGAAGGGGTCGTCGACGCTGTGGGACGGCTCGGTGAACCAGCGCGCCCCGTCCTGCGCCATGTAGGCGATGTCCTCGAGGCGCACGCCGAACTCGCCGTAGATGCACATCATCGGTTCGACCGAGAAGCACATGCCGACCTGCAACGGCGTCTTGTTGCCCTTCACCATGAAGGACTCCTCATGGACGTCGAGTCCGAGCCCATGGCCGGTGCGGTGGGGCAGGCCGGGCACCTTGTAGCCGGGGCCGAACCCTGCCGCCTCGATGACGCCGCGCGCGCCGAAATCGACGTTCTCGCAAGGGTCGCCGAGCTTGGCGGCGGCGAAGCCGGCGAGCTGCGCCTTCTTCTCGAGGTTCCAGATCTCGCGCTGGCGGTCGGTCGCCTCGCCGAAGACATAGGTGCGGGTGATGTCGGAGCGATAGCCGCCGACCTTGGTGCCCATGTCGATCAGCACCATGTCGCCGTCCTGGAGCGTCTGCTCATAGGGCACGCCATGGGGATAGGCGGTCGCCTCGCCGAACTGGGCGGCGCCGCTGGTCCAGCTCATGCCGAGCTTGCGATGGGCCTGATCGAGGAAGAGCTGGACCTGGCCGGTGGTGACGCCGACCTGCAGGGCGCGTGCGGCGGCGCGGTGCACCTCCATGGTGATGTCCATGGCGCGCTGGATCAGCGCGATCTCGGCCGCCGACTTCAGCTGCCGGCAGGTCGCCGTGATCGAATTGCCGTGGACGAAGGAGAAGCGGTTTCCGGCCTTGCGCAGCCCGTCGACGATGTAGAAGGGCGTGTGCGGATCGAGCGCGACCTGGCCGCTCTCGTAGCCCATGCTGCGGATGGTCTCGATCACCAGCTCGGTCGGGTCCTCATGCTCTTCCCAGCAGCGGACGTCGTCGCCGAACTTCATGTATTCGCGCGTCTTCGGCTCCTCGAAGGTCGGGCTGAGATAGGCGATCTCGCCCTCGACGGGGATGATCGCGCCGTGCAGGCGCTCGGTCAGGCCGAGCTGGATGCCGGTGAAATAGGCCAGGCTCGTCGAGGTATCGAGATAGAGCGCCTGCAGGCCCTGCTCGCGCAGCAAAGCCTGCGCCTTGGCGATCCGCTCCTTGAATTCCTTGACGGCGATCGGCTCAATGCCGCCCGTCATCGGCTTCAGCTTGGCGAGTTCCGCCTCGAAGCTCGAGCCACCCACTCCAATCGTCATGGTCTTCTTATCCTCGTTCTCAGCCTTGAGGGGTCGTGATGTCGAAAGCGATTCAGGTCAGCTCGAGGGTGCGGCGTCGGCGGCCGTCAATGCCTGCGGCTCTGCGGGCCCGTCCTCCTCGGGCTGCAGCAGCGTCAGCAGGTCCTGGCGAACGGCCATGACGTGGTTGAGCGTCAGCAGGGCGGCGCCCTCGGCATCGCCCTTGCGGCAGAACTCCAGCAGCGCGGCGTGTTCCTGCTTCGCCCGCGCGGTCGCCCCGTCCGACATCGTGAGCTGGACGCGGGTGTAGCGGTCGGTGTTGGCGAGGAGCACGCGCACGAGTTCGAGCGTCTGCTGGCGGCCGGCGACCTGGTAGAGCGACAGGTGATACTCGGTGTTCAACTCGCCATAGGCGTCGAGGTCGCCGTTGCGGATCGCAGCGTCGTAGTCGGCGAGGATGATCTCGGCGCGGGTGATGTCGCTCGGCTGCATCTGCGGCACGGCACGCCGGATCAGGTCCGGTTCGAGCATGGCGCGCAGGTCGAACAGCTCGGCGATCTCGGAGGCCGACAGCGCCGTCACCACCGCCCCACGATGCGGATGCAGCGTGACCAGCCCCTCGGCCGCGAGCTGATGGAAGGCCTCGCGGATCGGGATCCTGCTGATGCCGAACTCCTTCGCCAAGGCGTCCTGCCGCAGCGCCTCGCCGGCCGCGACCGCGCCGGAGAGGATGCGGCGGCGCAGCTCCGCGACCGCGGCCCCGGTCACGGTCTGGCGGAACTGAGGAAGCTTCGCGCGGGTGGAGACGGGGCCGATCATCGTGGGGGTGCCTATGCTGCCTTGTAGCGGCGCTGGATGACGAGGCCGGAGATCGCCGTCAGCGACAATGTCGTCAGCATCAGGATGAAGGCAATCGCTGCCGCGAAGGGCCAGTTGTTGTTCACCGCGAACTCTCGATAGAGCATCGGTGCCATCATCTGGAAGCGCGCGCCGCCGAGCAGGAACGGCGTGGCATAGGCGTTCATCGCGAGGATGAAGACCAGGATGCCGCCGGTGGCGATGCCGGGCAAAGCGAGCGGCAGCACGACATGCCAGAAGCGGCGCGGCGCGTCGGCGCCGAGGCTGTCGGCAGCCTCCTCGAGCCGCGCATCGATGCCCTCGATCACGCTCTGCAGCGTCAGGATCATATAGGGCAGGTTGATCGAGAGGATGCCGAGCCCGACGGCGAAGGAGGTGTAGAGTAGCGAGATGCCTTCGCCGCCGAGCGCGCCATAGGCCGCATCGACGATGCCGCCGCGGCCCAACACGCCCATCCAGCCGAGCGCACGCACGGTCGAGCCGATGAAGAGCGGCAGGATGATCAGCAGGACGCCGATCGACTTCCAGCGGCTCTGCGAGCGCGCCAGCTTGTAGGCGATCGGGAAGCCGAGGATCAGGCAGAGCACCGTCGTCGTGATGGCGATGCTGAAGGTCGTCCAGAGAACCCCGGTATAGAAGGGGTCCGTGAAGAAGCGCAGGTAGTTCTCCGGCGAGAACGCCTCCACCATGAAGGTCTTGCGGTCGTACTGGTTCAGGCTGTAGCGGGCGAGCACCGCCAGCGGCAGCACCAGCGACAGCATGACGATCAAGGTCGCCGGCCCGATGAGCAGCGAAGCGGTGAGCCCCTCGGGCCGGCGCGCGGTCATGTCAGCGACGCTCCAGCAGACGGCGCCACCAATCGTTCAGCTCGTCGCGCGCGGCGCTGAGCTCGGGATAGGGCGCGGGGATCAGCTTCGGCGCGGGCTCCGGCAAAGCGAGGCTCTTGGCGATCTCGCCTTCGAGAGCCGCATTGGTGATGGTCGGGTGGTAGCTCATGCTCTCGGCGAAGCCGCGCTGGGCGCGCGGGTCGAGCGCTGCGTTGAGATAGGCGAAGGCGGCGGCCTTGTTGGGCGCGTTCTTCAGCACGCACATGCTGGAGACATAGGTCATGCAGCCTTCCTCCGGGAAGGAGGAGGCCATCTCGACGCCGCCTTTCTTCCAGAACAGCACGCGCGCATGCCAGACGAGGCCGACATCGATCTCACCGGACTTGATGCCCGGGGCGAAGGCTTCGGTCGAGGTGTAGACCTTGGCGCCGGCCTTGACGAGCTTCTCGAGATTGGCCTTCGCCTCGGCGAATTTGGAGGGGTCGCCCTGGCCCTTCAGGGCCGCTGCCATCGCGACCCAGATGTAGCTGGTGTCGAGGATGCCGACCTTCTCGCCATAGGCCTCCATCTCGGTGAAGTTCTTCGGCGGCGTCTTCACGCGCTCGGGGCTGTAGGCGATCACCTGCGGGCTGTAGATGTGCGGGATCGAGTAGGGGTTCGCGAACGTCTTCTGGACGTATTTGAGGTTCGGCACCTTGCTCTCGTCGAGCGGCTCCAGAAGCCCCGACTCCTCGAGATCATGAGCCGTGGGAGCCTGCAGGCAGATCACGTCGACACTGCCGCGCGGCAGGCGCCGCTGCGCGATCGACTTGGCGACGCGGGTGGGCTCGGTGCCGGCGTCCTGGACGATCTCCAGGCCCTTGGGCTTGAGCAGCGGCTCCTCGATGTTCTGCGTCAGCAGCTTGGCATAGTCGCCGCCCCAGGTGCTGACGACGCAGCGGCCGGAGGCTTCCTGCGCGCGCAGGATGGCCGGCGCGAACGGCGTCGCGGCGGCGCCCGCGGCCAGCGTCAGAAGCTGCCTGCGGTTGGGGGTGATCAGATCCGTCATCTCGTCTTGTCCCTCGTCTGTTGTCGTTGTCGGTTCGGTCGAGCCTCAGGCCGCAGCCAGGGCGGGAACGGTGGTCTTCGCGGCGTCGAACAGGCGCTCGTTGGCGCCGTCCCAGGCGATGCCCACGGTCTCGCCGACCGCGCGCCGTGCGGTCCCGGCCGCGCCCGTGGGCTCGTGCAAAGCGAGGCTGCTGCCGTCCTCGAGGGTCAGCAGGTAGTCGATGTGGTCGCCGACATAGGTCGCGTCCTCGACGCGGGCGGTCGCCAGCGGCGGCGCGGCCTCGTTCGCACCGAGCAGGCGCAGGCGCTCGGGGCGCAGCGCCAGGGTATGCGGGCCACGGCCGGCATAGCGGCCGGCGAGCTTCAGCACGGTGCCGCCGGGCAGGCGGAAGGTGTCGGCCTCGACGAGCTCGCCCTCGACCAGATTGCTGTGGCCGATGAAGCGGGCAACGAAGGGGTTGAGCGGCTGCTCGTAAAGCTCTTCCTGGGTGCCGACCTGCTGGACCTTGCCGTCGCTCATCAGCACCAGCCGGTCGGCCATGGTCATGGCCTCGTCCTGGTCGTGGGTGACCATCAGGGCCGTCAGCCCCGCCGCCTTCTGGAGCTGCCGGATCTCGCGCGCCACCGACTGACGCAGATTGGCGTCGAGATTGGAGAGCGGTTCGTCGAGCAGCAGCACCTTGGGCCGGATGGCTAGCGCCCGCGCCAGCGCGACGCGCTGCTGCTGGCCGCCCGAGAGCTGGCGGGGGTAGCGGTCCGCCATCGGCGTCAGCTTGACCATCGCCAGCGTCTCTTCGAGCCGGCGGTCGATCTCGGCCTTGGGCAGCTTGCGCATGCGCAGGCCGAAGGTGACGTTCTGCGCCACCGTCAGATGCGGGAACAGGGCATAGCTCTGGAAGACCATGCCCATCTCGCGCTGATAGGGCGGCAGGGCGGCGAAGTCCTTGCCTTCGACCAGGATGCGGCCGCTGGTGGCGGCGACGAAGCCGGCGACGAGGCGCAGCGTCGTCGTCTTGCCGCAGCCGGAGGGGCCGAGCAGCACGAGCAACTCGCCCTGGCGGACCTCGAGATTGACGTCGGAGACCGCGGCGGTCGAACCGTAGACCTTGGTGAGGCCTTCGATGCGGAGATGGGAATCAGTGTTCATAGAAGAGACTTGGCTCATCAGACGACCTTGCTCAGCTTGACGTACCGGTCGATCGCCAGCAGCAGCGCCGCGATGACGGCGGTCTGGACGACCACGACCGAGGCGACGAGGGGATCGAAGCGGTATTCGAGGTATTGCAGCACCGAGATCGGGAAGGTGATCATCCCGGGGCTGATCAGGAACAGCGTCATCTCGATGTTCTCGAACGAGACGATGAAGGCGAACAGCGCTGCGGCGACAATGCCCTGGCGCATCATCGGCAGCGTCACGCTGAACAGGACGCGGATTGGCGAGGCGCCGAGATTGGCGGCGGCCTCCTCGATCGAGCGATCGAGCTGCACGAGGTTGGCGACGCAGAGCCGGACGACCCACGGCGTGGTGATCAGCAGATGCGCCAGCACCAGGACCCAGTCGGAGCCGGTCAGTGGTAGCTCGGTGCGGATCTCGACATCGACCATCAGCACATAGAGGCCGAGGCCGATCACGACGCCCGGAACCGTCAGGGGCGACAGCAGCAGCACGTTGAGCGCGCCGCGGCCCGGAAAGCTGTAGCGAACCAGCGCGATGCTGGCGGGCACGCCGATCAGGAGGCTGCAGAGCGTCGCCATCGCCGCCACCCGAAGGCTCGTTCCCAGCGACTGGGCGAATTTCGGAAACTCCGCGAGCCTTGTGTACCAGGAGAGCGTGTAGCCGCTCGGCGGGTAGGTCACCACGCCGTCCGCGAAGAGGCTCATATAGGCGGTCATCAGCAGCGGGATCAGCATCAGCGCGACGCCGACGAAGATGAGAAAGCGGATCAGTCCGCGCATGGCGATGACGCCGCCGGCATGGCCCGCCGATGCGTGGTGCCGCACGGCTTGCTCCGGAAGTGCCTGGCCTGGCGAGCCAGGGACTGCTGTGTTCTGCGCGACCGCCAAACGGTTTCTCCCCTCGAAACTGCCCTTAGAAAATCGGAGAAAATATCCAACTGTCAATTGGATAAAATCACCAATATGCAATTGCACACCTCAACATTGTGTGGAAACTTCTTCTCCGACGGACCCGCAGGCCCCCTCGGGAGGCCGCTGCGGGCCAGCCCGTCACTGCCGTTTTCCTATTGTCTGGAGAGACTTCCATGAGCCCGATGCTGTTTACCGGGGGACGCTTCCTCGATCCCTCGCAGGATCGGCTGCTCGACGGGATCGAGGTGCTGATCGAGGGCGAGCGGGTGCTCGAGGTCTCGGACCGACCGATCAAGTCGGCAAGCGCGACACGAATCGAGCTCGGTGGCCGGACGCTGATGCCGGGCCTGATCGACATGCACGTCCATGTCGTCTCCTCGGTGGTCAACGGCGTCGCCAATGCGATGACGCCGTCCTCGCTGGTGGCGCTGCGGGCGCGGCGCGTCATGCACGCCATGCTGATGCGCGGCTTCACCACGGTGCGCGATCTCGGCGGCGCCGATCTCGGCCTCGTCATGGCCGTCGAGGAGGGGCTCATCGACGGTCCGCGCCTGATCATCTGCGGCAAGGCGCTGAGCCAGACCGGCGGCCACTCCGACCCGCGCGACCGCTCCGAGACGCGCCCGCTCTACACCGGCCGGCTCGGACAGGTCGGCCAGCTCTGCGACGGCGTCGATGCGGTGCGACTCGCGGCGCGCGAGCAGCTCCGCGCCGGCGCAACCTTCGTCAAGATCATGGCCAATGGCGGCGTCGCCTCGCCGAACGATCCGATCCATGCGCTCGGCTTCTCGAAGGACGAGATCCGCGCCGCCGTCGAGGAGGCAGAGAACGCCGGCACCTATGTCTCGGCCCATCTCTACACCGACAAGGCGATCGCCCGCGCCGTCGAATGCGGCGTCCATTCGCTCGAGCACTGCAACCTGATCCAGCCGGAAACGGCGAAGAAGGCGGCAGCGGCGGGAGCTTTCGCCGTGCCGACGCTCGCCGCCTATGAAGGGCTGGCGCTGGAAGGCTCGAATTTCGGGCTCCGCCCCGAATCGGCGGCGAAGATCGAGACCGTGCGCAAGGGCGGGATCGAATCGCTGTCGTTCATGCGCGATGCCGGCCTGCCCATGGGCTATGGCTCCGACCTGCTCGGCCAGCTCCAGAAGTACCAGACGCTCGAATTCGAGCTGCGCGCCCGCGTTCTGCCCCTACAGGAAGTCGTCGCCTCGGCGACGAGCACCGCCGCGAAGCTCTGCCGGATGGAAGGCGAGATCGGGACGCTGGTGCCGGGTGCCTATGCCGACCTGCTGGTCGTCGACGGCGACCCGCTGAGCGACCCGAAGCTATTCCAGAACGAAGGCCCGGCGCTGCGCGCGATCATGCGCGGCGGCCGGTTCTTCAAGAACGAGCTGCATTGAGCCGAGGTGTCCCATCCTCCGGGGCAGGTCGAACCTGATCCTGCCTCGGAGGTTGGCGCCATGTTCTTTCACCTCGCGCGGTCATCCTCGGCGAAGCGAAGCGCAGACCCGGAATCCATGCCGGAACGTTTCCGATCAAGGTTCAGGCATGGATTCCGGATCGGCGCCGCTGAAGCGGCTTGTCCGGGATGACCAGCGGATATCTCTTTCCCTGACTGCCCCAGAAGGACAAAAGCCATGCGCGGAATGATTGTGGCGGCGCAGCCCGAGGCCGCCGAAGTCGGCGCCGATATCCTGCGGCGCGGCGGTAACGCCATCGACGCCGCCATCGCCTGCGCCTTCAGCCAGGGCGTGGTCGATCCGCAGATGTGCGGGATCGGCGGCTTCGGTGCGATGCAGATCGCCATGCCCGGGCGCGGCGTCCATACCGTGCTGGAATTCCTGGCGCGGGCGCCGCTGTCCGCCACCGCCGAGATGTGGGCGGACCGCTTCGTCGGCCAGACGCGCGACGGCTTCACCTTCCTGCTGAGCGATCATGCCAACGAGCTCGGCCATCTCGCTGCCGGCACGCCGGGCAACGTCAAGGGTTACACCGAGGCGCTGGCGCGCTTCGGTACGATGGCGCTGGCGGACGTGATGGCGCCGGCGATCAGGCAGGCCCGCGAGGGCTTCATGATCCGCCCTTATGTCCATTACTACTGGGCGATCGACCAGCGCGCGACCGGGCAGGTTAATACCGAGGACAAGCTGCGCCTCAGCGAAACCGGACGAGCGATCTATTTCCGGCCCGATGGCAGCCTGAAGCGGCCGGGCGACATGGTCGCCAATCCCGATCTCGCCCGCACGCTCGAGCGCATAGCCACGGCCGGCCCTGACATCTTCTATACCGGCGAGATCGCGCAGGAGATCGCCGCCGACATGGCGGCGCAGGGCGGGCTGATCACGATGGACGATCTTGCCGCCTACACGGTGCGCGAGAAGCAGCCGATCTGGGGCGCGTATCGTGGTTTGCGTATCGCCGGAAACCCGCCGGCTGCGGGCGGCGCCTCGCTGATCGAGCTGCTGCAGATCCTCGAAGGCTTCGAGCTCGGCAAGCTGCAGCATAATTCGGCCGAGCATATCCGCATCCTCGCCGAGGCGATGAAGTGGATGACCATCGACAAGGACGCCCATATGGGCGACCCCGACTTCGTCGACGTGCCGCTCGAGATGCTGCTGTCGCCCGCCTATGCGGCCGAGCGCGCGCAGCGTATCAGGTCTGGCGAGAAGGCCAGCGTGCCGCGCTGGGAACTCGCCAAGGACCCGCCCGACACCACGGTCTGCTGCGTCATGGACGAGGAGGGCAATGCGGTGACGATCACGCACACCCTCGGCCAGCCCTCTGGCGCGATCACGCCGGGTCTCGGCTTCATGTATAACGGCACGATGAGCGGCTTCGACCCGCGCCCCGGCCGCGCCGCCTCGATCGCGCCCGGCAAGGCGCGCGGCAGCGCGATGGCGCCGACAATCGTCTTCGAGGAAGACAAGCCCGTGCTCGCCATCGGCGCGCCCGGCGGCACCTTCATCGTGCCGGCGCTGGCGCAGGCGCTGAGCAACGTCATCGACTTCAAGATGAGCATGGCCGATGCGGTGGCGGCGCCGCGCATCGTCTGCCTCAGCGACACGATCGACGTCTCGAACCGCGTGCAGCGGGGCGTGACCGACGAGCTCGAAGCGATGGGCTATTCCGTCGCGCGCTCCTACCAGTCCTTCGCTTTCGGAGCGCCGCACGGCGTCAGGGTCGAAGGCGACGGCTGGTCGGGCGGTGCCGATCCGCAACGCGACGGCATGGCGATAGGGGTTTGACGGAGACGACGCCGTCGCGGGGAATAGTGCTCCGGCCGCGCGGTTTCGTACAAAATCATCGGACTGAGGCCAGGGCCCTCAGGCCGGCTTCCGCTCCACGAACACGCAGCCGTCGAAGCTGAAGACCTCTTCGCCGTTCTGGTTCACGCCAGTGTTGTGGTGGAAGAACAGTCCCCATTGCGGGCGCGAGGCGCTGGCGCGCTTGTCGGTCACGGTCGAGCGATAGGTGATGCGGTCGCCGGCGAAGACCGGCTTCGACCATTTCAGGTTCTTGAAGCCGGGGGAGGGGCCGAGCCGTGGCGCAGCGCCCGGCCCGAAAGCCGCAAGCTCGCGCCGGCGATGGGTTACCATGGTCGCCATCCAGACGGCGGCCGTGTGCCAGCCTGAGGCCGCGAGCCGGCCGAACAGGCTGGAGCGGGCGGCTTCGTCATCGAGATGGAAGGGCTGCGGGTCGAAAGAGCGCGCGAAGGCCACGATCTCGTCGGCGGTGAAGGTGCTGCTTCCGAGCTCGAAGCTGCTGCCGACCTCGATGTCGTCGAAGAAGCGTGCCGCCTCGGTCGGGCTTTCCGGCGGTTCGACGGCCGAGGGCGAGGCTGGCGGGACATAGAGAGGCGGATGGCCGAGCCAGTCGCCTGCCGGCTGCCCGGCACCTGATCCGCGACGGCCGAACATGATCCAGTTCGCCTGCTCCAGCACCGGCTCGCCACGCTGGTTGAGCAGCTCGAAACGGAAGCGGACCAGCCCCATATCGGGACGCGAGCGCGAGGGCCTGATCTCGGTGACGGTGCGGCGCGCATGCAGCACGTCGCCGGGCAGGACCGGGCGCTGCCACTTGACCTCCTCGACGCCCGGCGCGCCCATCCCGGCGGATTCCAGCAGGAAGTCCTCGGCGATCAGGCGCATCAGCAGCGCGCAGCTGTGCCAGCCGGACGCGATCAGCGTGCCGACGAAGCTCGCCTTCGCGGCCTCCGGATCGACATGGAAGTCCTGCGCGTCGAAACGCGAGGCGAAGGCGATGATGTCGTCCTGCGAGACGGCGATGCTGCCGGTCTCGACCGTCTCGCCAAGGATGAAATCCTCGAAATACAGCATCGCCGCCGCGCTCCCGCTCAGTTGGCGAAGCGGAAATGCAGCACGTCGCCGTCGGCCACGACGTATTCCTTGCCTTCGAGGCGGAACTTGCCGGCTTCGCGCGCGCCCGACTCGCCCTTGTTGGCGATGTAATCAGGGTAGGCGATGGTCTCGGCGCGGATATAGCCCTTCTCGAAATCGCTATGGATCACGCCGGCGGCGGCCGGGCCCTTGGTTCCCTTCTCGATCGTCCAGGCGCGGGCCTCCTTCGGGCCAACCGTGAAATAGGTGACGAGGTCGAGCAGGGTATAGCCGGCGCGGATGACGCGGTTCAGGCCGGGTTCCTCCAGGCCGACCGCCTCAAGGAAGTCCTTCTGGTCCTCCAGGGGCATCACCGCGATCTCGCTCTCGATCTTGGCCGAGACGACGACCGCGACCGCGTTCTCCTCGGCGGCGCGCTTCTTGACCGCCTCGGAGAAGCTGTTGCCCTTGTCGGCGCTCGCCTCTTCGACATTGCAGACATAGAGCACGGGCTTGGAGGAGAGCAGGCCGAGCGTCTCGAAGGTGCGACGCTCATCGGCGGCGACCTGCACCAGGCGAGCGGGCTTGCCCTCGCGCAGCAGGACGAGGCAGCGGTTCATCAGGTCGGCCAGTTCCTTGGCCTCTTTGTCGCCGGTCTTGGCCTTCTTCTCCAGCGGCAGCACGCGCTTCTCGAGGCTTTCGAGATCGGCCAGCATCAGCTCGGTCTCGATGATCTCGATGTCGTTGATCGGCGCGACCTTGCCCTCGACATGGGTGATGTCGCCATCCTCGAAGCAGCGCACGACATGGGCGATGGCGTCGCATTCGCGGATATTGGCGAGGAACTGGTTGCCGAGCCCTTCGCCCTTGGAGGCGCCGCGCACGAGGCCGGCGATGTCGACGAAGGTCAGCCGCGTCGGGATGATCTCCTTGGAGCCGGCTATTGCCGCGAGCTTCTCGAGTCGGTCATCGGGCACCGCCACGTCGCCGACATTCGGCTCGATCGTGCAGAAGGGATAGTTCGCCGCCTGGGCGGCCGCCGTCTGCGTCAGCGCGTTGAAGAGGGTCGACTTGCCGACATTCGGCAGGCCGACGATACCGCATTTGAAACCCATGGACGCCCATCCGTTGCGCGGCGGCCGAGCCGCTCCCGCGCGTGATCCTGAAAAGTCCGGAACTTATTGCTGGCCGCGGACGATAAACACAAGTGCCGCCGAAGGCGGGTCGCCCCGCTCCGCCCTCAACCTCAGTCTTCCGCCTTCTCGCCCAGCCGCTTCACGGCGGCGTGGCCGCGCGCATCCATGAAGAGATGCACCTTGTTCTGGAAGCCCGCGTCGTCATGGGCGGCGAGCAGGGGGGCGAAATCGGCGCAGGCCGTGCAGAGATCCTCGACCCAGGGCTGCTCGGCCTTGCCGAAATCGTTCAGCACATAGGCGTGGACCAGTTCCTTCAGGCCGGGATGACCGATGCCCATCCGCACGCGGCGATATTCGTTGCCGATCGCCGCGGTGGTCGAGCGCAGGCCGTTATGCCCGGCATTGCCGCCGCCGAGCTTGATCCGCAGCTTGGCCGGGGCGAGGTCGAGCTCGTCATGGAAGACGATGACGTCGGCAGGGGCGACCTTGAAGAAGCGCGCGGCTTCGCCGATCGCGCGGCCCGACTCGTTCATATAGGTCTGGGGCTTGAGCAGGATGACCTTCTCGGTCCCGATCGTCGCCTCGCAGGCCTGCGCCTGGAAGCGGCTGCGCCAGGGCGAAGCGCGCTGCGTCCGCGCGATCTCGTCGAGCGCCATGAAGCCGATGTTGTGGCGGTTGCGCGCATAGCGCGAGCCCGGATTGCCGAGGCCGGCAAAGATCAGCATGGCGGAACTCCGGCAGGCTCACAGCAAGACGGCCGGGAGGGCCCGGCCGTTTCGCGTGTTGACAGGCGGGAAGGGCGCCGGCTGGCGCCGCCTCCTCAGGCCCTGGCTTCGGCCGGAGCCTCGGCAGCCGCATCGGCCTCGGGCTCGGCCTCGACGGTCGGCGGGGCGATCGTGACGATCGTGGCGTCCGAACCGAAGGTCAGCTTGGCGCCTTCCGGCAGCTTGAGGACCTTGGCCTCGAGCTGGTCGCCGATCTCGAGGCCGGCGACGGACACCTCGAAGGCCTCCGGGATGTGCTCAGGAGCGACGATGATCTCGATCGAATGCTCGATGATCTGGACGAGGCCGCCATTCTTGACGCCGGGGCTGGCGTCCTGGCCGACGACGTGGACCGGAACCTGGACGGTCACGGTCTGGCCTGCGGCGACGCGCAGGAAGTCGACATGGATCGGGAAATCCTTGACCGGGTCGAGCTGGTAGTCGCGCGGGATGACCCGCTGCTTCTTGCCGGCGACCGAGACCTCGAAGATCGTGGTCAGGAAATGGCCGCCATAGATCAGCTGGCGGGTCTTGTTGGCGTCGAGCGCGATCGCTTCGGGAGCGGCGCCCCCACCATAGATCACGGCGGGTGTCTGGCCTTGACGACGAACTGCACGGGCGGCCCCCTTGCCGACCTGTGCGCGCGCCGAAGCCTCGATTTGCTTCACGGCGGTCATGGTATGTCCTTGCTTCAAATGACAAGGCCGCCTTGCCGGCGGCCCCATTGCGGTGGCGCGCCCGTGCCTCCAAGGGTGTCAGTCGGGCGCTGCTGCGCTCATAAGCGAAAAGCGCTGCGATCTCAAGTGCGCAGAGCCGTGCAACTCAGGCGGCGGAAGCGATGATGCCGGCCGGTTGCGGCGCTTCGCTGGCGTGCTTCCGGCCGAAGCGCTGCAGGAGTTCGGCGACGACGCCGGCCGGCACGGCCTGAGCGTAAAGGAAGCCCTGGCCCATTCGGCACCCCATGGAGCGCAGCCATTCCGCCTGCTCCTGCGTCTCGATGCCTTCGGCGATGGTCTCCATGCCGAGACGTTTGGCGATGCCGATCATCGCCTCGACGATGACGCCGCCCCTGGTTCCGGTCCGGGCGGAGGCGGTGAAGGAGCGGTCGATCTTGATGATGTCGACGGGGAAGTCGAGCAGATGGGTCAGCGAGGCGAAGCCGGTGCCGAAATCGTCGAGTGCCACGGTGATGCCGCGCTCGCGCAGCGCGGCGATGGTGCGGGCGACGCCGTCCTTGCGGCCGCCCATGAAGACCTGCTCGGTGATCTCGACGACCAACTGTTTGGGCGAGACCTTCGCGCGTTCGAGCGTCCGCAGCACGCGCTGGACGAGATCGCCCTTCTGGAAGTCGGCCGAGGTGACGTTGATGCCGACATGGCCGAACGCGATGCCGGCGCGCTGCCAGGCCGCCATGTCCTGCGCCACCGCCTGGAGCATCTGCCCGGTGAAGCGATGGGCGACCTTCGGGTCGACGATCGCCCCGTGGAAGTCCTTGGCGGGAGCGATGCGCCCGTCCGGCATGCGCATGCGGGCGAGTGCCTCCAGACCGACGATCTCATGGGTGTCGATCCGGATGACCGGCTGGTAATAGGCGATGACCCGCCCTTCCGCGAGCGCCTCGTCGACGTCGCGCCGGGCCTGGAGGCGGCGGATCATCGAGGTTCGCAGGCCGTCCCTGAAACGGACATAGCCGCCGCGGCGCGTCTCCTTGGCGTGATACAGCGCGAAGTCGGCGTTCTGCCGCAGCGTGACACTGTCCTCGCCATCCTCTCCTGCGAGCGCCGAGCCGATGGTCACGCTCGGGATGATGCCGTGGCCGTCATGGTCGAGCGGGGCGGACATCGCGGACAGGATCGTGCTGGCGAGCGAGCGCATCTGTGCGGCGTGGGTGCAGTGCGGCAGGAGCACTGCGAACTCGTCGCCGCCGATTCGGTAGGCTATGGCCTCGCCGACGACTGCCCGCAGCCTCGCGCCTACCGCCGCGATCAGTGCGTCGCCGGCCGCATGCCCCAGCGTGTCGTTGGTCACCTTGAGGTGGTCGATGTCGATCAGCATCAGGCCGAAATCCAGCGGCGACCGGGCGGTCATCCGGGTGATCGAATCGTTGAAGCTGACGCGGTTCGGCAGGCCGGTCAGCATGTCGTAGTAGGCGAGCCGGTGATTGCGCGACTGCACCTCGTCATGCTCGATCGCGATGGCGCAGAGATGGACGCAGGTTTCGACGATCTGCCGTTCGAAATCGTCCGGGCCGCGGCGGCGATCGTAGTAGAAGCCGAAGGTGCCGACGACGCGGCCGTCCGGCGCCTTGATCGGGCTCGACCAGCAGGCCTGCAGCCCGAACGGCAAGGCGAGATGCTCGAAACCCTGCCACAGGGGATCGGTCGCGATATCGGTGACGCAGACCGCTTCGCCGCGATAGATCGCCGTGCCGCAGGAGCCGACGCGCGGCCCCGCGAGAGTGCCGCTGAGCGCGGCCGCGTAATGCCCCGGCAGGCTGGGGGCGGCGAGCGCGATCAGCCGGTTCTCGGCGTCGACGGTCACGACAGAGCAGATGGCGCCCTCGGCGATCGCCTCGGCTCCCAGGCAGAGGCGTTCCATGCTCGTGCTCAGGGACTCGCCCCTCGCAACGGATTCCAGGATCTCGTTCTGGAGAGATTGCAGGCGTTCGGCAGAACGATTTCCACGCATTTCGGCGCTCACATTGACGGAGCGGCAAGCTATGTCGGGGCGCGTGAAAGTGCCGTTGCGACGATAGTTCAAATTGTTCGGACCGGCGCCGGCCGCCCGTCCGTGACACTCATCTGTCTAGCGCCAACAGCTTGTGCGAAGCTGTTGGCGGTCTATCGGCGGCTGTGCGGTGATTCAGGTCGCTGCCAGTCCCAGCCGTTCGTCGCGCCGGCGCAACAGATGCATCAGGGGCAGCGCGAGCAGCACCATCCAGGCCTTGCCGATGATCTGGCCGCCGACGAAATCGAGGCTGCCGAAGGCGAGCTGCAGGAAGACGATGCTGTCGACGATCAGGCCGACGATGCTGGACGCCACCACTGCGGTGACGAAGCGGCGGCGCTGCAGCGGCGTATAGACCGCAAAATCCGCCAGCTCCGACAGCAGGAACGCCGCGACCGAGGCCACGACGATGGCGGGCGGAGCGACGAAGGCCGAGATCAGCGCGCCGATGGCGATGGCGCCGAGGCCTGCGAGCGGCCCAAGCCGGCGCTGGACGATGTCGCGCAGCACCAGCGCGAGCCCGATCATGACGACGCCGCTGGGCGCCTCGATGCCCGGCCAGACCGGCACGAGGCAGGGACCGTTCGGCACGCAAGTCGTGCCGACATTGCCGATCAGCCAGTTGGCCACCGGAATCGTAAGAGCGAAGAGGGCGAGGGCGAAGAGACCTTCGATCTGCCGCTGCCGGTCAAGATTCATGGGATGGTCCGCTGTCGTCGGGGGAGGCCAGAAAGGCGGCGTAGCCATTCGCACGCAATTCGCATGCCGGGCAATGGCCGCAGCCATAGCCCCAGCCATGCCGTTTCGTCCTGTCGCCCAGATAGCAGCTATGGCTCTCCTCGACCACGAGGTCGAGCAGCGCCTGGCCGCCCAGCGCGCTTGCGAGCGCGAATGTCTGTGCCTTGTCGCGCCACATCAGCGGCGTGTGCAGCACGAGCCGGCGGTCGAGCCCGAGACCGAGCGCCACCTGCATCGCCTTGATCGTGTCGTCGCGGCAGTCGGGATAGCCCGAGTAATCGGTCTCGCAGACGCCCAGCACGATATGCTTTGCGCCGCGGCGATAGGCCAGTGCGGCGGCGAAGGTCAGGAAGATCAGGTTGCGGCCGGGGACGAAGGTGGTGGGCAGGCCGGCATCGGTGAAGCTGATCTCGCTGTCGCGGGTCAGCGCCGTCTCCGAGATCGCGCCCAGCGCGGCGAGATCGACGAGATGGTCGGGGCCGAGCCGCTCCGCATAGGCCGGCGAGAGCGCCGGCAGCCTGTCGCGGATGGTTTGCCGGCAGGCGAGCTCGACGCGGTGGCGCTGGCCGTAATCGAAGCCGACGGTCTCGACCTCGTCGAAGCGCTCCAGCGCCCAGGCGAGGGCGACGGTCGAATCCTGGCCGCCGGAGAAGAGGACGAGGGCGCGGGCGGTCATGGTCTTCTCGCCGTCATCGCGAGGAACGAAGCGACGAAGCAATCCAACGGCGGCAGTGCCCTGCGTCCCCCTGGATTGCTTCGCTCACGCTCGCAATGGCGGAGGTTGTGCATGCTCAGTCGAACAGGCTGGAGACGCTCGATTCGCTCGCGGTGCGCTCGATGGCCTCGCCCATCAGCGAGGCGATCGAGATGACGCGGATGTTGCGCGCCACCTTCACGGCCTCGGTCGGCATGATCGAATCGGTGATCACCAGCTCCTTGAGCTTGGAATTGGCGATGCGCGCCACGGCGCCGCCGGAGAGCACGCCATGGGTGATGTAGGCGTAGACCTCGAGGGCGCCCTGGTCGAGCAGCGCCTCGGCCGCGTTCACCAGCGTGCCGCCGGAATCGACGATGTCGTCGAGCAGGATGCAGGAGCGGCCCTCGACCGAGCCGATGATGTTCATCACCTCGGATTCGCCTGGCCGGTCGCGGCGCTTGTCGACGATGGCGAGCTGCGCGTCGATGCGCTTGGCGAGCGCGCGGGCACGGACCACGCCACCGACGTCGGGGGAGACGACCATGGCGTTCTTCCAGTCCAGCCGCTCCTTGATGTCGCGGGCCATCAGCGGGGCGCCGAACAGGTTGTCGGTCGGGATGTCGAAGAAGCCCTGGATCTGGCCGGCATGCAGGTCGAGCGTCAGCACGCGGTCGACGCCGGCATGGGTGATCAGGTTGGAGACCAGCTTGGCCGAGATCGGCGTGCGGCCCGAGGCGCGGCGATCCTGCCTTGCATAGCCGAAATAGGGGATCACCGCCGTGATGCGGCGCGCCGAGGAGCGGCGCAGCGCATCGGTGATGATCAGGAGTTCCATCAGATGGTCGTTGGTCGGGAACGAGGTCGACTGGATGATAAAGACATCCTGGCCGCGCACGTTCTCCTGGATCTCGCAGAATACCTCCATATCGGCGAAGCGCCGGACCGAGGCCTTGGCGAGCGGGATGCCGAGATGGGCGCAGATAGCTTCGGCGAGCGGCCGGTTGGAATTACCGGCGACGACTTTGATCGAAGAAGGCATGCCGGGGCGCACCGTATGAACTGGCTGGGCGGGCCGGCGTGCAGCCGGCTCGGGTCGAGGGGCTCATAACAGTGGTGTGACGCCGAGTCGACCGCTGCACTGCAAAAACGGCATGCGAATGGCATTCGGGAACGCTGCGCAACGCGCACAGGACATGGGCGGCGCCCGCCGCGGCGCAGCAGGCGCTGGTCGGTACGAACCGCCTTAAAGCTTCTTGCTGCCGGCGGCGGCCGTCTTCCCGGCGGCCGCCTCCTTGGCGCTGCCGGCGCTCTGCTTGCCCGCGGTCTTGGTCTTGTCGGCCGGCAGGGTGTTCTCCACAGCCGGCGTCGTCACCAGGAAGCTGGCGATCGCGTCCATCGAATCGGATGCGGCCTTGGCGACGATGGTCTGGTCGACGCCGGACCAGGGGTCGGACGAACCGCCGCGGCGGCCGAGACTCTCGCCCTGGACGCGCTGGGCGCGCTTCTTGGTCTCGTCATAGACGTCCCAGACGAAGGCGAGCGAGGTCTGCCCGTCCTCGGTCGGCTGGGCGGTGAGATAGCCGCGAACGCGGAAGCGAGCCGGCTTGTCGCCCGGCACGATCTCCATGCGCCGCTCGGCCGCAGCTTCGCCGAGCAGCCCGGCGAAGCTCGTCGTCACCGCATCGGGCGCACCCGAAATGCTCTGCACCGAGACGGGCACGCCCGGCGCGTCGACGCGCGGCCGGGCCGCGGTGGTGGTTTCCTGGCAACCGGCGAGCGCAAGCGCAGCCATCGACCCCAGAATGGGGCCGCTGAAACGATTTAACATGACGCCTCCCGCTTGTCTTAGCGCGTACGGGTTGGACTGATTTGTATTCCCTGCGCCGTCTTTCTAGGCTCAACGCGGCGTCAGGTCCAGACGGCCGCCCGGGCCCAGCCGGCGCGGCGCCGGAGAGCGCCCTTTCGCCGCGATTGCAGGCCCGCGCGTCCTCGCCCATATATCCGGGCATACGAGCCCGTGACGGGCCGATCCGGAGAGCCCCATGGTCACGACCAGCAGCCGCATCCTCGACGACATCGCCCGCCTCGCCACCGACGCCGCCGGCGCGGCCCAGGGTGTGCGTCGCGAGCTCGAAACCGTCGTCAGAACCCAGATCGAGCGCCTCCTGCGCGAGCTGGATGTCGTCACGCGCGAGGAATTCGAGGCCGTGCGCGAGATGGCGTTGCTGGCGCGCGAGGAGAACGACAAGCTGGCGGCCCGCCTCGCCGCACTCGAGGCGGCGCAGCCCGAGCCTTGAGCACCAAACCCTGAGTCCGAGCGGGCGCCCGGCGCCCGATGCATCACACCTCCTGCCGCGCATCCACAGCCATGTGCTGTGGACAGGGCGCTGCGGGGATTGAGCCTGCCCCCCGAATCCGCCGAGCTTTGCATCGTGTTGGGAGTGTCACACGCCCTGCGCTAACGTCGGTGGAGAAATTGATTCGTCGGTCCAACCGCTTAGGGGGATTCGGCGGATCGCGGTGCCCGCTCGGGCGTCGTGTCATGTCGGTTGCGTGCCGTCAGTTTCCCCGTCGCCGTGTTCCCGTTCTCGAACGCGCCGGGCCGCATCCGCGGCTCCCGGCAGTTGGACCTTAGGGCATGATGGATCTCGAACTGGATGCCGAGCTCGAACGGCCTTCCAACCCCCTCGACCTGATCGAGCGGCTGGCCTCCCTCAACAGCTGGGCCTTCGACCGTGACAGCGACGACGAATTGTCGGTCTCGGTGACGGGCGGCTGGTCGGATTATCACGTCGCGATCACCTGGCTCGCCGAGGTCGAGGCGATCCATATCGCCTGTGCCTTCGACCTCAAGGTGCCGGAACGGCGGCGCAGCGAGGTGCTCCAGCTCGTCGGCATGGTCAATGAGCAGCTCTGGCTCGGCCATTTCGACCTATGGAGCTCGGAGAGCGTGGTGATGTATCGCCACGCGCTGCTGCTGTCGGGCGGGGCCGAGCCGACCGACGAACAGGCCGCGGCGCTGATCAAGACGGCGATCGACACCTGCGAGCGCTACTACCAGCCGTTCCAGTTCGTGGTCTGGGCCGGCAAGACCGCCAAGGAGGGCTTGGAAGGCTCGATGCTGGAAACCGTCGGCGAGGCGTGATCGTTTACACGTCATGGTCGGGCTTGACCCGACCGTCCCCGGCAAGTGACGCTCCGGTCACGAGATCCTCGGGGCAAGCCCGAGGGTGATGCCCGCTCCCTACGTTGAGAGAACGCCATGTCCAGCCCCCTGCCGCAATCGCTCGTCCTTCTCGGTGCGGGCAAGATGGGAGGCGCGATGCTGGAGGGCTGGCTGCGCATCGGCATGAATCCGGCCGGTATCAGCCTGATCGATCCGAAGCCGTCCGACGAGATGGTGGCGCTGGCGGGCGAGAAGGGCATGCGGCTCAATCCCGACCCGCATTCGCTCGGCCCGGTCGAGGTCCTGGTGCTGGCGACGAAGCCGCAGACGCTCGACACGGCGGCGCCGGCCGTCCAGGCCTTCATCTCGCCGCAGACGCTGCTGATCTCGATCCTGGCCGGCAAGACGCTGGGCGACCTCTCCGCCCGCCTGCCGAATGCCACCGCGATGATCCGCGCCATGCCGAACCTGCCGGCCTCCGTGCAGCGCGGCGCCACCGCAGCTGCGGCGGGCAAGGGCGTCAGCGCCGCGCAGCGCGCCATGGCCGATGCGCTGCTCTCCAGCATCGGCAAGGTCGAATGGCTCGAGGACGAGCGGCTGATCGATGCGGTCACCGCCGTGTCCGGCTCGGGGCCGGCCTATGTCTTCCATCTGGTCGAATGCCTCGCGGCTGCGGGTGCCGCCGCGGGCCTGCCGGCGGATATCGCCGAGCGGCTGGCGCGGGCTACGATCGAGGGCGCCGGCGAGATGCTGTTCCAGTCGCCGCTTTCGCCCGCCACGCTGCGCCAGAATGTGACCTCGCCCGGCGGCACCACGGCTGCGGCGCTCGAGGTGCTGATGGCCGATGACGGGCTGAAGCCGCTGATGCAGAAGGCGGTGGCCGCAGCCAAACGCCGCGCCGGCGAGCTTTCGGGCTGAACGGCCTTTCATAGGCCGCGATCGAGGCCTACCTTCTTTGCGACTGCGTCGTGAAGGAGTTCTTTCCATGGCCCGCAAACCCGTTTCCCCCGAACCCGCTTCGCTTGCCCCCGCGGCGGCTCCGGCTGCCGATCCGCGCAAGCAGGCCATCGAGGCCCTGATGCGGCTCGCGGCAAGCCGCCACTGGGACGAAATCGAGCTCGGCGACATCGCCGCCGAGGCCCGTCTCACGCTGGCGCAGCTGCGCGGCCTGTTTCCCTCCAAGCTCGCCATGCTCGGCGGGCTGACGCGCCTGGTCGATGACGTGGTGATGGCGGAGGCCTCGGATGAACTGGAAGGCGAGCCCGTGCGCGAGCGGATGTTCGACCTCGTGATGCGCCGCCTCGATGCGCTGGCGCCCTACAAGGCGGGGCTTCGCCGGATCGCGCCCGCGGTCCGCAGCGACCCGCTGGCGATGGCGGCGCTCAACCGCGGCGCGGTGAATTCCTGGCGCTACATGCTGGCCTCGGCCGGCATCCCGACCGAGGACGGTCTGGGCAGCGTCCGCGTGCAGGGCGCAGTGCTGCTGATGGCGCGGGTTTCCGAGGTTTGGCTCGACGATGAAGAGCCGGGGCTGTCGCGGACCATGGCGCGGCTCGACCGCGAACTGAAGACCGCCGGGCGGATCATGGCGCGGGTCGAGGACGTGCACCGGCTGACGGCGCCGCTGCGGGGGCTGGCGCGCGCGCTCTGCTCGGGCAAGCGCCCGCATGTGCGCCGTCGCGAGCGGGCGGAAGGCGAGGGCGGTCTGCGCGGCGGCGACAATGAGGATTTCGCCCCGGCGATCTGATCCCGCCCTTTGAACTTGCATCGGCTTTTCTCGAAACCGCGTGCCGCTTTTCGGGCCGATGCTTCAACCATGGCGGAAATGCGGCAGCCGTTAAGCCGGCCTTAGCCAATTCCGCGTCACGTTGCGGAATCCACTTCCCGCTGGGGTTCCGCATGTCCTTGACGAAGAAGCTCGCCACCCTGTCGATCAGCCGTTCCTTCGCGCTGGTCGCGGCACTTGCCGTGATCATTTCTGCCGCGAGCGTCGCCGTGACGCTGAACGCCGCGCGCACCGAGATGATCGCGCTGAAGGGCGTCGAAACGAAGAATGCGACGGCGGATGTCGATGCCGCCTTTCTGGGCATGATCGGCGAAGTCGCATTGGTGCTCCTGCCCCTCGGCCTCGTGATGTTCGGCCTCGTCATCTTCCTGAGCCGGCGCGCCTCGCAGATGCTGAGCTCGCTGGCGCAGTCGATGACGGGCCTTGCCTCCGGCGACCTGAAGACCGAGATCGCCTTCCAGGAGCGGCCTGACGAGATCGGCTCCATGGCGCGCGCGGTCGTGATCTTCCGCGATGCGGCGCTCGCCAAGGCCGAGATGGAGGACGAGAAGCAGCGGTTCGAGCTGGAGGCGGCGAGCCATCGTGACGCCGCCGACGGCCAGCGCCGGCGCAGCGAGGTGGAGCGGGCCGAGCAGGCGCGCATCCAGGAAGGCGTCGTGCTGGCGCTCGGCTCGGGGCTCGAGCGTCTCGCGGAAGGCGATCTGACCTATCGCATCACCGACAGCTTCGGCGCGGACTACGCCAGGCTCAGGGACAACTTCAACATCGCGATCGCCAAGTTGCAGGAGACGATGCGGCAGATCGCGACGAATACCGAGAGCATGAAGGCGGGCTCCGTCGAGATCAGCCAGGCCGCCGACGACCTCGCCGGGCGCACCGAGCAGCAGGCCGCCTCCGTCGAGGAAACCGCGACGGCGCTCGACCAACTGACCGCGACGGTGCGCCAGACCGCAGAGAGCGCGCGGCTCGCCAGCCAGGCGACGACACAGGTCAAGGCCGAGGCCGAGCAGTCGACCTCGATCGTGCGCGATGCGGTGGTGGCGATGGGCGGCATCGAGAAGTCGGCCGACGAGATCTCCCAGATCGTCGGCGTGATCGACGAGATCGCCTTCCAGACGAATCTGCTGGCGTTGAACGCCAGCGTCGAGGCGGCGCGGGCCGGCGATGCGGGCAAGGGCTTCGCCGTCGTCGCCTCCGAGGTGCGTGCGCTCGCCCAGCGCTCGGCGGAGGCCGCCAAGGAGATCAAGGCGCTGATCACGGCTTCGAATGTCGAGGTCGACAAGGGCGTCTCGCTCGTCGGCCAGACCGGCAATGCGCTGCAGCGGATGGCTGATGAGATCAGCCGTGCGACGGGACTCGTCGCCGAGATCGCCAATGCTGCCCAGGAGCAGGCCTCCGGCCTCCAGGAGGTCAATACGGCCGTCGGCGAGATGGACCAGTCGACGCAGCAGAATGCGGCCATGGCCGAGCAGTCGACCGCCGCAGCCCATTCGCTCTCGCAGGAGGCCGACCGCCTCTCCGCCCTGGTCGGGCGCTTCCAGCTCGGTGGCGACGTCGCAGGCCTCAAGGCGATGGCGCGCACCATGCAGGCTGCGATCGCGCCGCAGTCCGCCCCTCGCCCCGCCCCGCGCGCGACGGCTCCCCGCGCCGCCCGGCCGGCGGCCGTCGCCGCTGGCGCCGCAAGCCCCCGCAAGCTAGAGACTTCCGGCACGCATGACAGCGGTTGGGAGGAGTTTTGAGTTCGGCATCTGACACCGGCGGCCCTGCCGCCGCCATCGGCTTCGACGATTTCCTGAAGGTCGACATCCGTGTCGGCACCATCGTCGAGGCCTTGCCCTATCCCGAGGCGCGCAAGCCCGCGCTCAAGCTGACGATCGATTTCGGCGGCACGATCGGGCTGAAGAAGTCGTCGGCCCAGATCACGCGGCACTACAAGCCGGAGGAGCTGCCGGGGAAACAGGTGCTGGCGGTCGTGAATTTCCCGCCGCGCCAGATCGGCAAGTTCATGTCCGAGGTGCTGACGCTCGGCGTGCCCGATGCCGATGGCGAGGTCGTGCTGATCGGCCCCGGGCTCGATGTGCCGAAGGGCGGGCGGCTATTTTAGGGGGGGTCGCTTTCCAATCGCCTCCTGTTGACGCAGGATCGCCGGATCGATCGCTGGAGGTCCGGGCCATGTATGCCTTTTTCCTCGTTGCGCTTATCCTGACGGCCGCCGTTGAACCTGCGTTTGCGCAGCGCGACCGTGGCGGTGGCGGTGGGGGCGGTCGCGGCGAGGGCCGATCCGGCGAAGGGCGGGACGCGAGGCGCGAAGCCTGCCGGGAGGAGGCCAGACGGGTCCATAGCGGCGGCCGGTCGCTGGCCACCAATTCTGAAGAGCTCCGAGAGCGCAGGCGCAGCTACGTGCGCGAGTGCAGCCGCCGGTAGCGATTGTCGTCAGGGCCCGGCAGCGCTCGCGCCTACACAGGCAGTCGCACCGTCGCCCTCAGTCCGCCCAGCGGCGAATCGGAGAGGATGATGTCGCCGCCATGGGCGCGGGCGATGTCGCGGGCGATGGCCAGCCCCAGGCCCGTGCCGCCGGAATCGACGTTGCGGGCCTCGTCGAGCCGGAAGAACGGGCGGAAGACGTCCTCGCGCTGCTCGGGCGCGATGCCCGGCCCGTCATCGTCAACCGTAACGATGAGGTAGCGCGCATCATGGGTCGCGCGGATGGCGATGCGGTCGCCGAAGCGGGCGGCGTTCGAGACCAGATTGGTCATCAGCCGGCGGAACGCGTCCGGCCTGATCACCACCAGCGGGTCGCCGATGACCGTCAGTTCGGTCTGGTGACCCTGCCGCTCCGCGTCGGATTTGAGATCCTCCATCAGGGCGCGGATATCGGTTTCGATTGCGGCCTCGCCGGCATCGCCGCGTGCGAAGGCGAGATAGTCCTCCAGCATGCGGCTCATCTCGTCGACGTCCTTTTCCAGCGCGTCGATTTCCGAGGAGCGCTCCATCAGGGCGAGCGAGAGCTTGAAGCGGGTCAGGATGGTGCGCAGGTCGTGGCTGACGCCGTTCAGCATCGTCGTTCGTTCGCCGACGGCGCGCTCGACGCGGCGTTTCATCTCGATGAAGGCGTTGCCGGCGCGGCGGACCTCGCTGGCGCCGCGCGGGCGGAACTCGGTGTCGCGCCCCTTGCCGAAGGCCTCGGCCGCGTCGGCAAGCTTGAGGATCGGGCGGATCTGGTTGCGCAGGAACAGCACCGCGATGGTCAGCAGGATCAGCGAGGTGCCGATCATCCAGAGCAGGAAGATGTGGCTGTTCGAGGCATAGGCCGAGTTGCGCCGCGTCAGGATGCGCATCACGTTCTTGCCGAGCTTAACCCTGATCTCGATCAGGCTGGAGCGGCCGACGGTGTCGAGCCAGAAGGGGCGGGCGACCTGCTGGGCGAGCTCGGCCGAAAGCGCGCTGTCCAGCAGCGAGAAGAAGGGGCGTGGGCCGGGCGGGGGCAGGTCGGCGTCGGGGATGATGTCGACATCCATGCCGAGCCGTTCCGCCGCGATGCGGCCGAGCACGCTGGCGTCGGCATCCTGCGGGTAGCTCTCATAGACGTCGATCATCGCCGCGATGTCGGCGGAGACGGCAGAGGACAGGCGCTGCGTCACCGTCTGCCAGTGCCGCTCCATGAAGACGTAGGCGATGACCGACTGCAGCACGACGACCGGCGCGATGACGATGACGAGCGCGCGCGGATAGAGCCCCTTCGGAAGATAGCGCGCGATGGCGTGCAGCGGTCGCCCGGCACGCCTGAGCAGCGGCTTGATGCGGCGGTTGATGGTCGCGCCGCGGCGCGAGACGGCCACCCGGAGGCGTCCGACGGCCGCGCCCAGCGTCCGGACCAGCCGCAGGCTGCGGCTGCGACTCTCCTGGCCGGGCTGGACCGGCGTCACGTCCGATCCGTCAGGAGGCGGTAGCCGACGCCGCGCACGGTCTGGAGGTAGAGCGGGTCGGCGGGGTCGCGCTCGATCTTGCGGCGCAGGCGGTTCATCTGGACGTCGACCGTGCGATCGTTGGCGGCGGAGCCCTGGGCCGCCAGCTCCTCGCGCGGCACGACCTCGCCGGCGCGCTCGGCCAGCGCCGTCAGGATCTCGCGCTCGCGCTCGGTGAGGCGGATCGGCTCCTCGCCCTTGTGCAGCTCGCCGCGCGAAAGCCCGTAGAGGAACGGCCCGAAGCGGACGAAATCCGGCCGCGCTCCGGATTGGGCCGTATCGACGACGATGGTCCGCTTCAGGATGTTGCCGAGCCGCAGCAGGAGCTCGCGCGGCTCGAAGGGCTTGGCGAGATAGTCGTCGACGCCGAGCTCCAGGCCGTTGATGCGGTCCTTGCCGTCGGCGCGGGCGGTCAGCATCAGGATCGGCACATGGGAATCGGCGCGGAACCGGCGCGCGAAATCGAAGCCGTTCTCGCCCGGCATCATGATGTCGAGCACGATGCCGTCGAAGACGAGGCGGGCGAGCCTGAGATCGGCTTCCGCGGCATTGGCGGCCGTCGTCACGCGATAGCCATTGTCGCCGAGGAAGCGCGCCAGCAGGTCGCGCAGGCGGCGATCGTCGTCGACCACGAGGATGTGGGGTGCTTCGTCGGGGAGCGGCTTGCGCGCCGGCTGTGCGGCCATCGGTGTCGTGCCTTCGTCTGCTGCGCCGTCCGGCCGCCCGGCCCGCGCTTGTCTCTGCGCTCTCGCTTCCGGCGGGGCCGCCCTGCTCACTGCGGGGCAGCGAGGAAGCTCGTTACCTTGTGGCGTTCGGCGGGATCGATCAACCCCGCAAGATAGACTGCGACCGTCTCGGCCGCTTCCGGCGCGAGCTGATCGAGCGCCGCGTTGATCCGCCGGGCCTGGAGCTGGATCAGGCGCGAGGCGAGATCCTGCCCCGCGGCGGTGGCGTGGAGATGGCGCTGGCGCTTGTCCTGGACGCCGGTGCGCTGCTCGACATAGCCGGTCTCGACCAGTTCCTTCAGGACGCGGTTGAGGCTCTGCTTGGTGATCTTCAGGATGTCGAGGAGTTCCGCGATGGTCAGGCCCGGCCGACGCAGGACGAAATGCAGGACGCGGTGGTGGGCGCGGCCGAAATTGTATTCCGCCAGGATGCGGTCGGGACCGCCCACGAAATCGCGATAGGCGAAGAACAGGAGTTCGATCAGATCGTAGGGCACGGCTTCCGTAGCCGGTACGGGGCCGGCCGCATCGACCGGTCGGGATTGCCTCTGTGCCATCGCATCGCCCCGAAATTTATGTCAGTGATGTTGACATATCTCAGACGGAAGATTACCGGTCAAGCGCGCCTGACGACGGAATATGTCGCAAGACGATGTTGCAGCGCAGTATGATTCCGGTCTTTCGTCCCCTGCCGCAATGGTGACGGTGCCCGGGGCGCAACGGAACAGCAAGGCCGGAAGTGCGAGA
Organism: Allobosea sp. Root381; assembly: GCF_001429395.1. Classification (GTDB taxonomy): domain Bacteria; phylum Pseudomonadota; class Alphaproteobacteria; order Rhizobiales; family Beijerinckiaceae; genus Allobosea. The sequence continues at coordinate 137,482 of NZ_LMJT01000034.1, read as the reverse complement.
GGAGCACGCCATGTCAGTCATTCCCTTCGACCAGCGCGACGGCGTCATCTGGTTCGACGGCAAGCTCGTGCCGTGGAAGGATGCCAAGATCCACGTACTGACCCATGGACTGCATTACGGCTCCTGCGTATTCGAGGGCGAGCGCTCCTATGACGGCGTGATCTACAAGGGCACCGAGCACTCCAAGCGCTTCCACAAATCGGCCGAGATCATGGATTTCGACATTCCGTGGTCGGTCGCCGAGCTCGACGCCGCCAAGGAGCTCTGCCTCAAGGAGAATGGGCTGAAGGACGCCTATATCCGCCCGGTCGCCTGGCGCGGCTCGGAGATGATGGCGGTCTCCGGCATCAACAACACGATCCACACCGCGATCGCGGTCTGGGAGTGGCCGAGCATGTTCGACATGGCGCAGAAGCTCAAAGGCGTGCGCCTCGACGTCGCGACCTATCGCCGGCCGGACCCGGCCTGCGCGCCGGTCCATGCCAAGGCGGCGGGGCTCTACATGATCTGCTCGCTGTCGAAGCACAAGGCGGAGCGCGCCGGCTATGCCGATGCGATGATGCTGGATTGGGAAGGCAATGTCGCCGAATGCACCGGCGCCAACATCTTCTTCATCAAGGACGGCGTGATCCACACCCCGCAGGCCGACCGCTTCCTGAACGGCCTCACCCGCCAGTCCGTAATCGCGCTGTGCAAGGAGCGCGGATTCGAGGTGGTCGAGCGCCGCATCCGCCCGGAAGAGCTCGAAGGCTTCTCCGAATGCTTCATCACCGGCTCGGCCGCCGAGGTGACGCTGGTCTCCGAGATCGGCCCCTATTCCTTCGTCACCGGCAATATGGGCAAGGTGATCATGGAGGACTACTCCGACGCCGTGCGCGGCAAGCTGAAGGCGGCCTGAGGCGCATCGTCATGCTCGGGCAAAGACCCGACATCTCCTGCAAGAGATTCTCGGGTCGGCGCTTCGCACCGCCCGAGAATGACGGCCGCTACTTCGCCGTGCTTCTGAACAGCGTCAGCCAGTCGTCGGCGGGGATCAGGCGGCATTCGCCCATGGCGCTGAGCTGCAGGGGCAGGAAGCGCGAGCCGTTCCAGCCATAGGAGCCCAGGGCGCCGCAGTCGCCGATGCCGCGGCCCTTGGCGAAGAACGTCACGCGCCCGTCCTTCGGGTCGAATTCGGCGTTGACCAGTTCGTTGCCCGGCTTGTCGTCGTTGCCCTCGAAGACGGCCGGCTTCGCCTTGGCGACATCGCGGCCGGTGACGAGCCAGAACTGGCTCGAGACATTGTACGCCCCGCGCGAGCAGGCGACGACGACGAGCCGGGTGGCGTCGTCTAGCGCGAAGACCTCGTCCGCGCTGGTGAAGCCCTCGGGCGTGTCCTCGCAGGAATCCGGCTCGCGCCGGTTCAGCTCGCTGCGCAGCGCCTTGATCACGGCCGCCGCCTGATCCTTGGCGAGCGGCTTGCCGGTGACCGGCTTGCTGGCGATCACGGGAAGCGCTGGAGCCGGCGGCACGTTGCCGGCCGTGCCCTTGCGGATTAAGGCTGTCGGCGTGTTGAGCCGCCCCTGGCGCTCGTCGATCCAGAGCATGGCGGCCACGGAGCCGGCCAGCGACAGCTTGAAGCTTTGCTTCCCGATCCGCGCCGTCAGAACGGTCGCCTTGCGCGCGGCGGCGATCAGCGCCTCCGCATCGGCTAGGGGAAGGGCGATCTCGGCAGTCTCAGCGTCGTTGCTGGTGGCCGCGAAACGGCGCCCGGCGGCGGGGAAGGACGCGCCGTCGAGCGCAAGCTCGATCTCGAAGCGGGGCGCGAGCTTCTGCGCCCGCAGCTTCAGCGCGAGGGACGGGGCGCCGTCGGGGCCGGCCGGGCGATCGAGCCGGAGAAAGGCGATATCCTCATCGCCTTCGTTCGGCAGCGAGAGCGCCGCGCAGGCCCTGGTGTTGTCGCAGCCGGCGGTCCAGTCGCGAAAGGTCTTCATCTCGCCGACTTGCGCCTGGGCTGAAGCGGCAACGAGAAGCGACAGGATGAACGCGGCGAGGCCTGCCTGGCCCGAAGGGGCCCTAGCTCCAGCGGAGCGCCGCATCGTCGTCCTCCTGCTTCGCCTCGACCCAGCCGCCGGTGGTGCCGTCGGCGAGGTGCTCGCGCTTCCAGAACGGCGCGCGGGTCTTGAGATAGTCCATCATGAAGTCGGCGGCCTCGAAGGCAGCGCGGCGATGAGTGGAGGTTGCGATCACCAGCACGATCTGCTCGCCGGGCTCGACCAGCCCGAAGCGATGGATGGCGGTGAGCCCCGTCAGCGGCCAGCGCGTGGCGGCTTCGATGGCGACGCGGGCGATCTCGGCCTCCGCCATGCCGGGATAATGCTCGAGTTCCAATGCCCTCAGCGTGCCGCCCTCGTCACGGCAGAGGCCGGTGAAGCTGACGACCGCGCCGATGTCGCGACGGCCCGCGGAGAGCGCGGCAACCTCGGTTGCGAGGTCGAAATTCTCGCGCTGGATGCGGATGGTGGGAGTGATCACATCTGTTCCCACGACGCTGTCACGTGGAATGTCGGGGACCATCGGCCTCAGCCGCCGGTCATCGGCGGGAAGAAGGCGATCTCGCGCGCATTCCCCAGACGTGTTCCCGGCTTGGCATGGACCCGGTCGAGGGCGGCGCGGATCAGCTTCTCGTCGGCGAAGGCGGCGGCGTAGCCCTCGTCGCGGGTCTTCAGCCAGCGCACGACATCGAGCACGGTCTCGGCGCTGGCGGGCAGCGCGACCTCTTCCTCGCTCAGGCCGACGCGCTCGCGCACCCAGGCGAAATAGATCAGGCGGACGCTGCGGGCCGTCGCGACCTGGACCGGCTCTGCGAGTGTCTGCGTCATGCTCCGCGCTCGTCTTCCTCGACCATGTGGCGGACGCCGGCGTTGAAATAATCCCAGCCCGTATAGATGGTCAGCCCGGCGGCCAGCCACAACATCACGATGCCGATCTGGGTATTGTAGGGCAGCACCTGGTCGCCTGCCGGGCCGGCGACGAGGAAGCCGAGCGCCAGCAGCTGTGCGGTGGTCTTCCATTTGGCGATCTTGCTGACGGGCACGCTGACCTTGAGCTCGGCCAGGAACTCGCGCAGGCCGGAGACCAGGATCTCGCGGCAGAGGATGACGATCGCGGCCCAGATAGCCCAGCCCTGGATCGTGTCGGTATGGACCAGCATCAGCAACAGGGCGCAGACGAGGAGCTTGTCGGCGATCGGGTCGAGCATGCGGCCGATCGCCGATTGCTGGCTCCAGGCGCGCGCGATCCAGCCGTCGAGATAGTCGGTCACGGCGGCGGCGACATAGATGGCGAGCGCCGCCCAGCGCGCCCAATCCTCGCGCGGCCAGAACAACAGCGCCACGAGCGCCGGAATCGCCAGGATCCGGCCGTAGGTGAGCAGGTTCGGCAGGGACCATGGCCCGCGCCGCCTGATGGCGTCTGGAAGAATCGTCACGGGAATCACCAAAGCAGCCGGCCGGTTACAGCGTCAACACGCAAAGCTGCGATTGGGGCCATGCGCGGCGCAAAGCCGCGACGATGGTCGAAAAGCGCGTCGTCGTCCCGGACGCAGCGAAGCGGAGATCCGGGATCCATTCCGGAGCATCTACGAACAAGGTTCAGGCTTGGATCCCGAGTCTCCCGGAGCCTGTTCTTGGGCCGGCCAAAGGCCGGACCGAGGGGGCGCCCGGGATGACCGCGCGCTTCATCGTCAGCCTCGGAGAATGAGGCATACGGAGCTCCGGGCCGCTCTCACCCATCGTGAAAATAGTCGTGTACCGCTTTGGCCGTGGCCGCATTGACGCCGGGCGTGCGCATCAGGTCGTCGAGCTTGGCGCGCTTGATCGCCTTGACCGTGCCGAAATGCAGAAGCAGCGCCCGTTTACGCGAGGGCCCGATCCCGGGAATCTCGTCGAGCGGGTTCTTCATCGTGTCCTTCTTGCGCCGTGCCCGATGGGTGCCGATGGCGAAGCGATGGGCCTCGTCGCGCAGGCGCTGGATGAAGTAGAGCGCAGGTTCCCGCGGCGGCAGCTTGAAGGGCTCGCGGCCGACCATGTGGAAGGTCTCGCGCATGGCGTTGCGGTCGGCGCCCTTGGCGATGGCGACGAGCGGGATGTCGCCGGCGCCGAGCCCGGCCATGATCGCGCGAGCCGCCTCGAACTGGCCCTTGCCGCCGTCGACGATCACGAGATCCGGGCGGGAGGGGAAGGCGTCGTCGTCAATGTCTTCCGGGGCATCCGGGGGAATGCCCGCCTCACGCGAGCCCTCATCCTGAGGAGCGCCGTCAGGCGCGTCTCGAAGGATGTTCGCAGAGGCTCCATCGCTTGCTGGAGCATCCTTCGAGACGGCCGCTGAAGCGGCCTCTCCAGAATGAGGGCTGAGAGAGATTGCGCCTTCCTTCGCCAGCCTCGCGAACCGGCGCGTCAGCACCTCGCGCATCATGCCGAAATCATCGCCGGCGATGGTGTCGGCCGAGATGTTGAAGGTGCGGTAATGGCTCTTCATGAAGCCGTCGCGGCCCGCGACGATCATGCCGCCGACCGCGTTGGTGCCCATGATGTGGGAGTTGTCGTAGACCTCGACGCGGCGCGGTGGCTTGTCCATGCCGAACGCCGTGCCGAGCGCCGCCAGCAGCGAGCTCTGGCCGGCATTGTCGGCGAGCTTGCGGGAGAGCGCCTCGCGGGCGTTCTTGCGGGCGTGCTCGACGAGGTCGACCCGCTCGCCGCGCTTCGGGTTCGCGACCTCGACCTTGCGGCCGGCCCGCGCCGACAAGGCCTGCGCAATCAGCTCGATCTCCTCGACCGGGTGCGAGAGCAGCACCAGCCGGGCCGGCGGCTTGTCGTCGTAGAACTGCGTCACCACCGAGGCCAGAACCTCGGCCGGTGTCAGGCTGCGGTCGGCGCGCGGAAACAGCGCGCGATTGCCCCAGTTCTGCTTGTTGCGGAAGAAGAAGATCTCGACGCAGAACTGCCCGGCCTGCTCGTCGATGGCGAAGACGTCCGCCTCCTCGACGCCCTGCGTGTTGATGTCCTGCCCGGCCTGCACGGCTGACAGCGCCGCCAGCCGGTCGCGATAGCGCGCCGCCTTCTCGAATTCGAGGTTTTCGGCGGCGTCCTGCATGCGGGCGGAGAGCAGTTGCTTCACGCTGGACGAGCGCCCGGAGAGGAAGTCGCGGGCCTGGCCGGCGAGCGCCTGATAGTCGGGGATCGAGATCTCGCCGGTGCAGGGGCCGGAACAACGCTTGATCTGGAAGAGCAGGCAGGGCCGCGTGCGGTTCTCGTAGAAAGAGTCGGTACAGGAGCGCAGCAGGAAGGCTTTCTGCAGCGCGTCGATGGTGCGCTCGACCGCCCAGACCGAGGCGAAGGGGCCGAAATAATCGCCCTTGCGATGGCGCGAGCCGCGGTGCTTGGCGATCTGCGGCGCCTCATGGTCGCCGGTCAGAAGGATATAGGGGAAGCTCTTGTCGTCGCGCAGCAGCACATTGTAGCGCGGCCGGAGCTGCTTGATCAGGTTCGACTCGAGCAGCAGCGCCTCGGTCTCGGTGCCGGTGGTGACGAACTCCATGTTCGCCGTCTCGGCGATCATGCGGGCGACGGCGTTGGTATGCGCCATGCCGCGCGCATAGGCCGTCACACGGTTCTTCAGGTTCTTGGCCTTGCCGACATAGAGCACCTCGCCGGCACGATCGAACATCCGGTAGACGCCGGGCTTGTTCGGCAGATGCTTGGCGAAGCCAGCGATGACCTCGATGCCGTGCTTCAGCGCGCCGGGCGCGGCCTCGCCGAGATCGAGCACGGGGGCGGGGAGGCTCTCCTCGGCTTCGACCTCGATCTCTGTATCCGGCAGATCGGACTGGCGTTCGCGATTCATGGCACGCATGTAGGATGCGCGAGGCGTTTCGTCATGTCAGCAGGATGATCCAGTAAGGGATTTAGTTCATGCGCTGTCGCCCCTCGTCGAGGTTGCTGATCGTCGATCGCGAAGGGCGCGTGCTGCTCTTCCGCTTCGTCTTCCGAGATGGTGCGCTGGCCGGTCAGGACTCCTGGGCCACGCCGGGTGGCGGGCTCGATCCCGGCGAAACATATGAGGAGGCCGCGATCCGGGAACTGCGCGAGGAAACCGGCATTCTTGTGGAGGCGATCGGTCCATCGATTGCTACGCGGGAGTTCGTGCTTCAGCTTCCCGATGGCGAGCAGGTGATGGCGCAGGAGCGCTTCTTCCTGATTGATGTCGACGAAACGGTTCTGTCCACAGATGGCTGGACGGCCCAGGGACGCGACGTCATGACCGAGGCCAAATGGTGGTCGATGACAGACCTCGTCGAATCGATCGTGACGATTTGGCCCGACAACCTTCCCGCCATCCTGAAAGGTCATGTCCGTGATGTCTGAAGTCGAAACCCAGCAGATCGTCCTGGCCTCGCGCCCCGAAGGGCGGCCGACGTCCGCGAACTTTCGTCTGGAGCAGGGGCCGATCCCGGCGCCGTCCGATGGCCAGGTGCTGCTGAAGATCCTCTATCTCTCGCTCGACCCCTATATGCGCGGCCGGATGAGCGATGCGAAATCCTATTCCGCGCCGGTCGAGATCGGCCAGGCGATGGAGGGCGGGACCGTTGCCGAAGTGCTCGAGAGCCGGCATCCGGGCTTCAAGGCCGGCGACATCGTGCTCTCGCATTCGGGCTGGCGGTCGCATGCGCTGGCCAAGGGCGAGGGCTTGCGCAAGCTCGACCCCGCCGCGGCCCCGCTCACGACGGCGCTCGGCGTGCTCGGCATGCCCGGCTTCACCGCCTATTCCGGCCTCCTCACCATCGGCCAGCCGAAGCCGGGCGAGACGGTCGTCGTCGCCGCGGCGAGCGGGCCGGTCGGCTCGGCGGTCGGCCAGATCGCGCGGATCAAGGGGGCGAGGGCGGTCGGCATCGCCGGTGGGGCGGAGAAATGCGCCTATGTTCGCGATGTCTTCGGTTTTGATGCGGTCATCGATCACAAGGCGCCCGACTTCCCGGCGCAGTTGGCGGCGGCCTGTCCGAAAGGCATCGACGTCTATTTCGAGAATGTCGGCGGCAAGGTCTGGGATGCGGTGTTCCCGCTGCTCAACCCCTTCGCGCGCATCCCGGTCTGCGGGCTGATCGCCCAGTACAACAGCAGCGGCGATTTCGAGGGGCCGGATCGCCTGCCCGTGCTGATGCGCCAGATCCTGACCAAGAGCCTGACCATCCGCGGTTTCATCCAGCGCGAATTCGTCGCCGAGCAGCGCCCCGCCTTCGAGCGCGAGATGGCGTCCTGGATCGCGACCGGGGCGGTGAAGTACAAGGAGGACATCGTCGAGGGCCTCGCCAACGCGCCCGAGGCCTTCATCGGGCTTCTGGACGGCGCGAATTTCGGCAAGCTCGTTGTGAAGCTGTGACGACGCGGGTGGTGTCGATCTTGCCGGGCGGCATCGCCTGACTTCGCAAGGCTGATCCGCCGGCAATACCGGTCATTCCGGGCGCGGGCCTGCGGCATGCCCCGGAATGACGGCGCAGTTCCAGCACGCTTTCAGGCCGCCGTCGTCGGGCGATACGCCCATGCCATCGAGCAGGCTCTGGGTTTCGCGAGCCGCCGATCTGCCGGGTTGCGTGACGCTTACGCAGGGTCATAATCGGCCAGGCTTGCCCGGGCTCGCAGTGACCCCGGCAAGATGCTCAGCCACTATCGAAACGCGCTGCGGTGGTGCGGCTTCAGCAGAAGGATATGCATGGCCGTCATCTAGGTTCATTCAATAAATCAGCACCGGAGGGGAAGATGGCTAGAGATTTTTTTGTCTCGTCTATCTGTGCTTTATTGGTTTCGTTTGCCGCTCCGGCGGCGCTGGCTCAAGGCGCCGCTCCGCCCCCGACCGAAGCCGAGGCGCATTCGATCGCGGTCGACGCCTATATCTATCTCTATCCGCTGGTGACGATGGATATCACGCGCCGGCAGGCCACCAATATCGAGCCCGGCAAGGTCTTCGGGCGCGGGCCGATGAACATGTTCGTCAACGTCCCCGAATTCCCGCCCGCCGATTTCAGGGACGTCGTGCGGCCCAATTTCGACACGCTGTACTCGATCGCCTGGATCGACATGTCGAAGGATGCCGCGGTGGTGTCCGTGCCCGATACAGGCGGGCGGTTCTATCTCATGCCGATGCTCGACATGTGGTCCGACGTGTTCGCATCGCCGGGGTGGCGCACGACCGGAACGCAGGCCGGCAACTTCCTGCTCGCTCCGCCGAAATGGAGCGGCCAGGTTCCCGAGGAGATGACGCGGATCGACGCCCCGACGCCGACCGTCTGGGTCATCGGCCGGACCAAGACGGACGGGCCGGCCGATTACGACGCGGTCCACAAGATCCAGGCCGGCTACAAGGTCACGCCGCTGTCGGATTGGGGCAAGCCGCCCCGCGCCGTGGAGGTGAAGATAGACCCCGCCGTCGACATGAAGACCGCGCCGAAGCTGCAGGTCGATTCCATGCCGGTCGCGCAGTACTTCGCCTATGCGGCCGAGCTCCTGAAGCTGCACCCGCCGCATCTCACCGACCAGCCGATCATCGCGCGGATGAAGCGCATCGGTATCGAGCCGGGCAAGGGCTTCGATCCCGACAAGCTCTCCCCCGCTGCGAAGAAGGGGCTGGAAGGCACGCCGGAGGCTGCGCGCAAGCTGATGGAGTGGAAGATTCCGACGCTGGCGCGCGTCGTCAACCACTGGTCGATGAACACCGACACGATGGGCGTCTACGGCAACTACTATCTCAAGCGGGCCATCGTGGCGCAGGTCGGGCTCGGCGCGAACCTGCCGGAGGACGCGATCTATCCGCTGAATCTCGGCGACGAAGCCGGCAGGCCGCTCGACGGGGGCGGCAAGTACACGATCCAGTTCGAGAAGGGGGCCGCCCCGCCGGTCAACGCGTTCTGGTCGATCACGCTCTATGATCAGGAGGGTTTCCAGGTCGCCAACAGCCTCAATCGCTTCGCCGTCAGCAGCTGGATGCCGTTCAAATACAATCCCGACGGCTCGCTGACGCTGTATCTGCAGAACGAGAGCCCCGGAAAGGACCGGGAGGCCAACTGGCTGCCGGCTCCGAAAGGGCCGTTCAACCTGACGATGCGGCTTTATGGTCCGCAATCGGACGCGCTCACCGGACGCTGGAACCCGCCGCCGGTGACCAAGGTTCAGGCTCTGCCGGCACTGGTGGGACAATAGCAATCTCGAGACTGCGCCGGCCTCTTTGAACCGGCGCAGTCTCGCTCGGTGCGTTGCCAGCGCGAGCCTTTTCGCTTGACCGCATCGCGGCGGCGCAGCCATCACCATGCGCCCGCCACCGGACGTAACGTGCATGCCCAGCTTCGCCATCGCCTTTCCGATGATCGACCCCGTCGCGCTGCAGCTCGGGCCGCTCTCGGTGAAATGGTATGGGCTCGCCTATGTCGTAGGCCTCCTCGGCGGCTGGTGGTATGCGCGCCGGCTGGTGGCGTCCGAGCCGCTCTGGGGCGGCCGTGCCCGGCCGAAGGCAGAGGAACTCGACGACATGCTGCTGTTCGTCGCGCTCGGCGTCGTGCTCGGCGGGCGACTCGGCTTCGTGCTGTTCTACGATCTCCAGCGCTATCTCTCCCGGCCGCAGGACATCCTCGCGATCTGGCAGGGTGGCATGTCGTTCCATGGCGGGCTCGTCGGCGCGGCGACGGGGCTTTGGCTGTTCGCGAAGCGGCGCGGCTATCCGATGCTCTCGGTGTTCGATCTCGCCGCCGCGGTGGTGCCGATCGGGCTCTTCCTCGGCCGCATCGCCAATTTCATCAATGCCGAGCTCTGGGGGCGTTCGGCGCCGGACGTGCCCTGGGCCATGGTCTTTCCGAATGCCGGGCCGTTGCCGCGCCATCCGAGCCAGCTTTATGAGGCGCTGGGGGAGGGGCTTCTGCTGTTCATCCTGCTGGCGCTGCTGGTCAGGGCTGGCGGCTTCCGGCGGCCGGGCCTCGTCGCCGGGGTGTTCGGCATGGGCTATGCGGTGGCGCGCATCGTCTGCGAGTTCTTCCGCGAGCCGGACCCGCAGCTCGGCTTCCTGTTCGGCCGTTCGGTCGATGCGCTGTCGGGCGGGATCACCATGGGCATGCTGCTGTCGCTGCCGCTCTTCGTCGCCGGGCTCTTCCTGGCACTTCGCGCAAGGCGGACCGCCGCGTGAGCGCGCTCAAGGCGGAACTCGTCCGCCTGATCGCCGACGAAGGGCCGCTCCCGGTCTCGCACTACATGGCGCTCGCGCTCTCGCATCCGCAGCACGGCTACTACATGACGCGCGATCCCTTCGGCGCGGCGGGCGACTTCACCACTGCGCCCGAGATCAGCCAGATGTTCGGCGAGATGCTCGGGCTCTGGGCGGGGCATCTCTGGCAGGCGATGGGCGCGCCGCCGCGTTTCGCCCTGGTCGAGATCGGGCCCGGGCGCGGTACGCTGATGGCCGACATGCTGCGCGCGGCGCGGATCGTGCCGGGCTTCCGCGAGGCGGCTTGCGTGCATCTGGTCGAGACCAGCCCGGTGCTGCGCGAGATCCAGAAGGAGACGCTGGCCGGCAAGGCCGAGCCGGTTTGGCATGATCGTGCCGAGACGGCGCTGGAGGGCCCGGCCATCGTCATCGCCAACGAGCTGCTGGACGCCTTGCCGCTGGACCAGTTCGTGATGACGCCGGAAGGCTGGCGCCAGCGGCTGGTGGGGCTCGATGCCGAAGGCGAGCTGGTGTTCGGCCTTTCAGGCCACGCCGAGGCGCAGGCGCCGCTGCCGCCGGGGCCGATGGGCGCCGTTCTCGAGCAGCCGCACGCCGCGCTCGCTCTGGTTTCGCGGGTCGCGGGCCATGTCGGGCGCTTCGGCGGCGGAGCGCTGTTCCTCGATTACGGCTCGGCCGAAACCGGTTTCGGCGACACGCTGCAGGCGATGCGGCGGCACGCCTTCGTCGATCCGCTGTCCGGACCGGGCGATGCCGACCTCACCGTGCATGTCGATTTCGCGCGGATGGCGCAGGCCGGCTTGCGCGCCGGCGCGGCGGCGCATGGCCCGGTGCGGCAGGGCGCTTTCCTGCTCGCATTGGGGCTGGCCGAACGCGCCCAAGCGCTTTCCGGCAAGGCGAGCCCGGAGCAGGCACAAGAGATCGCAGCCGCATTCGACCGCCTGACCGCGGGGGCTGCGACCGGCATGGGCGATTTGTTCAAGGTTCTCGCGCTAACCCATCCCGACTTGCCGCCGCTGCCCGGATTTGACCTTCATCGGCTGCCAGAGCAGGGCTGACGACAGCGGCACGCCGCGAAACCGGACGATACGATGCTCATCACCTCTGCCGATCTCGCCGCCGAAACCGGCATCCGCCATGCCTTCTTCACCCGCGAGGGCGGCGTCTCGACCGGCATCTATGCCTCGCTGAACGGCGGTAGCGGTTCCGCCGACGACAAGGCCGCCGTCACGGAGAACCGGGCGCGCATGGCGGCAAAGCTCGATGTGGCGCCGGGCCACCTCGTCAGCCTCTACCAGGTGCATTCGGCCGATGTGGAGATCGTGACCGGCCCTTGGACCGGCGACAGGCCGAAGGCCGATGCCATGGTCAGCGTCGCGCCCGGCGTCGCGCTCGGCGTGTCCACGGCCGATTGCGGGCCGATCTTGTTCGCGGACAGCGAGGCGAAGGTGATCGGCGCGGCGCATGCCGGCTGGAAGGGCGCCTTCACCGGCATTGTCGCCGCGACCGTCACCGCCATGGAAAAGCTCGGTGCGCGCCGCGAGCGCATCATCGCCGTGCTCGGGCCGACGATCAGCGCGAAGGCTTACGAGGTCGGCCCGGAGTTCCTGGAGCGCTTCAAGGCGGCGAACGCGACCTATGCGCGCTTCTTCACCGCCTCCGAGCGGCCGGCCCATGGGATGTTCGACCTGCCGGCCTTCATCGCCTCGAAGGCGCAGGAGGCGGGAATCGGCCGCTTCATCGATCTCTCGCTGTGCACTTATGGCGACGAGCAGCGCTTTTTCAGCTATCGGCGCGCGACCCACCGCTCCGAGCCCGACTACGGCCGGCTGATCTCGGCGATCGCGCTGGGCTGAACTCCATCTGGCGAACTCCCGCCGCGTTTCCAGTGGGAGTTGCATCGACTCAGCGCCGGAGTCATCGTTCCCTCGCCACATCATGTGGCTTTTGGGGGTAGCATGGAACAGATTTTGATGAATCTCGTTGCCGGTGCGATCGGCGGCAACGCTGCGGGAAAAGCCTCTCCAACCTTCGATCTCGGAACACTGGGCAACACGCTTGCCGGCCTTGTCGGCGGTGGCGTGCTCGGCCAGCTCATCCCTCTCGTGCTGCCGGCGGTCAGCGCTGCGGCCCAGAGCGGCAACCTGACCATCGGCGGCGTCCTGACGCATCTGATCGGCGGCGGCGCCGGCGGAGCGATCCTGACCGCCATCATCGGCGGGCTGAAGAACAGGACCGCCTGATCGGCGAAGGGCTCACCGGGCGGCGACCCCTCGTCTCGCTGCCCGCCTCATCACCATTCGCCGCCGCGCGCCATGGCCGTCCGAGACAGGGGACAACCTGCGCCGCGCGGCGACGAGCTCCGCCGGCCAAATCATGGAAAGCCCGAACTTGCCCCGCTCGATCGCGTACTTTTTCTCGTTGCATTCGCCCTGGACTTATCTCGGGCACGCTCTCTTCCTGGACATCGCGCGGCGGCATGGCTGCGAGATCGTCTACCGGCCGGTGCCGTTGCGCGCCGTCTTCGACGAGACGGGTGGCCTGCCGCTCCCCAAGCGCCATCCGGTGCGCCAGCGCTATCGGCTGCTGGATCTGCAGCGCTGGCGCGAACGTCGCGAGCTGCCGCTCGTGCTGCAGCCCAAGCATTTTCCGTTCGATCCCTCGCTCGCCGACCGCTTCGTGATCGCGATCGCATCGGCCGGCGGCGACCCCGGCCGTTTCATGGCCGAAATCATGGCTGGCGTCTGGGCCCGCAACGACGACATGACGCGGCCGGAAGCGATCTTTGCCATCGCGCGGGCGGCCGGCTTCGATGCGCAGGCGCTCGCGGCGGCGGCCGAGGGCGAAGAGTTGCAGCTGCGCTACGAGGCCACGATTGCCGCTGCCGTCGAGGCCGGCGTGTTCGGCGCACCGAGCTATGTGCTCGATGGCGAGGTGTTCTGGGGGCAGGACAGGCTCGAACTGCTCGACAGCGCGCTCGCCAGCGGCCGTGCGCCCTATCGTCCCGACCCGGGCGCGTGAGCGCTGCGCGATTCGGCCGCGGCGGGTGACAGGCTGCGGACCCGTCAGTTCTCGTCCGACTTCTGCTGCGGCGGCGCGGCAGCGTCCGTGCGGCGCTGCAGCCGCCTTTCCCAGTGCTTGGCGACCCTGAGATAGCGGTAGAAGGCGTAGTTCATCGCGGTCATGAAGCCATAGACGCCACGCAAGGCGTGGCGCCGGCCGATATAGGCCTTGATGAAGTTCGCCGGGAACTCGGCGACGAGCCGGAAGACGGAGAGCGTGATGCCGCGCTTGTCGAGGTCGTCGGCCTGGGCGTCGCTATAGCCGTTGAGCTTGGCCATCTGCTCGCCGAGCGAGCGCACCGAGAAATGGTGGACCGTGCCCTTGAGCCGGGCGACACGGGCACCGGCGACGAGATCGACGCGATCATGCACCGGGGAGGGCGAATAGCGACCCTTGTCCTTGCGATAGAGCCTGACCGGCGCAAGCGCGTAGGCGAGGCGATGCGGCGCAGGCTCTCCCGGGAAGATCTCGGCGATGCGCAGCTCAAAGGCATCGGCGGCGGGCTCGCCATTGGCGAAGAGGCTTGCGATCTCCGCCGCGAGGTCCGGCGGCACGACCTCGTCGGCATCGAGATTCAGCAGCCAGTCGTGCCGGCATTGATCCTCGGCGAATCGCTTCTGCGGGCCGTAGCCCGGCCAGGGATTGAAGATGACGCGGGCGCCGAGTGATTCTGCGATCGCCTGCGTGCCGTCGGTCGAGCCGGAATCGATCACGACGATGTCGTCGCTGAGCGCGCGAACCGCCGCGATGGTGCGTGCGATGCGGTCGGCCTCGTCGCGGGCGATGATGAAAATCGAAAGAGGCGGCACCCGGAAGCCTCGCTATTCCTGCCTGACGAAGCGACGCTTAAGCACCCGCCAGATTGCGCGCAAGCCAGCGTGCGGAAATTGTGGCGAGATAGGGAACCTAATGCGAGCCGCGGCGTTCGTAGCCGGAGGAAAGTCTATCGCCGCCGCGGTATTAGTATTCGATTTACCATTCATCTTGCTTTAATAAAGATTAATCGGTTTTTACCGATTTGAGGCAGTCATCTCAATCGTGCCCCATTTTTGCCGCGGTCTGTGAGGTAGCTGTGCTTCGGATGCAACAGACAAAGCCAGTAGCCTGCCCTATAACGATGCTATCGAAATCACCCGCCGGGCCGACCGGCAGAAGCGACGACTGAGGAGTTTATCATGAAGAAGTATCTGCTTGCGAGCGTTGCAGCTCTGGGCATCGTCGCAGCCGGCGCCGCTTCGGCTGCCGATCTGCCGTCCCGCAAGGGCCCGGTCGTTGCGCCGGTCTACGTTCCCGTCTTCACCTGGACCGGTTTCTACGTCGGTGTGAACGCCGGCTACGCCTGGGGCAACGTGAACGCCGGTACGTTCGGCACCACCCGCACGGTCAACATCGGCGACCTCGACGGCTTCGTCGGCGGCGGCCAGATCGGCTACAACTACCAGATGGGCCAGTTCGTCCTCGGCGTCGAGGCCGACATCCAGGGCGCTGACCTGAACACCGGCTCGAACTCCTTCGGCGATCGCGTCCGCACCGACTACTTCGGCACGGTCCGTGCCCGCGTCGGTCTGGCCTTCGACCGGTTCCTGCCCTACGTCACCGGTGGTTGGGCCTACGGCAACGTGAAGACCACGATCGGCCCGGCGGGCGCCTTCGCTGGTGGTTCGACCGACAAGTCGCACACGGGCGGCTACGCCGTCGGCGCCGGCCTCGAGTACGCCTTCACCAACAACTGGACCGCCAAGGTCGAGTACCTCTACGTCGACCTCGGCGAAAAGAACGTGTTCGACTCGGGCGTCAAGGTTGGCACCGACTTCTCGGTTGTCCGCGCCGGCCTGAACTACAAGTTCTAGTCTGCCTCCCCTCCCGGGGATCTCATGAACCCGGTGGCTTCGGCCACCGGGTTTTTTGTTGCCTGGACGACGGCGGACAGGTCTCGGCGGCCGAAACGACGTTCGGATTCGAGGCGATGGGTGCAGGCCGCCGTCATTCCGGCTCGCCCTGCAGGCGTCCCGGAATGACGGCGTGCTCCTTGGCGCGGCAGCCGGTGCGCCGGGCCCTCAGCCCTTGAAGCGGGTCGCCTCGAAGGCCGGGACCTTGGCGGCGAAGGCGTCGAGCCAGGCGACGAGGCTCGGATGGTCGGCGCGCCAAGCCGCGGCGAAGCGCAGATCGAGATAGCCAAGCGCGCAGGCGAGCGCGATCTCGCCGATTCGCGGCCGGTCGGCGAAGGCCGGCGGCGCGGCTTCGAGCGCGGCGAGTGCCCGCGAGACCTTGCCCGACTGGTTGGCGACCCAGGCGTCGTTACGCGCCTCTTCCGGGCGGAAGCGGATTTCGTAGACCTGGAGCAGCGCCGCATCGGCGAGCCCATCCGCCAGCGCCTGGAGACGCAGCTGCGCGAATCGCTCCGAGCCGGCCGGGAAGAGGCGGTCGCCGCCGGCGAGATGGTCGAGATACTCCACGATGACGCGCGAATCGAACAGGGTGGTGCCGTCCTCGAGCACGAGCGTCGGGATCTTGCCGAGCGGGTTCTGCTGGCGCAGCGCCTCCGCGGGATCGGTCGTGTCGGCGGCGACGATCTCGATGCGATCCATCAGGCCGAGTTCGATGGCCGCCATCTTGACCTTGCGGCCGAAGGGCGAGGCGGGGGAGGAGCGCAGAACGAGCATGGCGAGACCCTGAATCGAAGAGCGGTGGTCAGCCGTCCGGACGGATCGGCTCGCATAGATAGCGCGGGCGCGGCCCCTGGGCGAGGCGCTCCGTCAGCGCGGGCAGCAGTATCCGCGCCTCCTCCGCCAGCAGCCAGGGCGGATTGACGACCAGCATGCCGGTCGCGCTCAGGCCGCCGGCAGCTTCCGGCCGGTCGACATCGATCTCGAGCCGCAGCAGCCGCCCGATCCCGGCAAGGGCCACGCTGTCGAGCAGGCGTTCGATCGCGCGGCGCTCCTTGAGGGGATACCAGAGCGCGTAGATGCCGGTCGGCCATTTGCGATGCGCGGCGATGAACTCGGCCGTCAGCGTCTCGAACTCGTCCTTCTCCTCGAAGGGGGGATCGATCAGGACGAGCCCGCGCCGCTCCTTGGGCGGGACATTGGCCCGCAGGGCGTTCCAACCGTCGATGGCCAGCGCCTTGCAGCGGTCGTCGCGGCCGATGATCTGCACAAGTCTCTTGTATGTCTGCGGATGCAGCTCGGCCGCGATCAGGCGGTCGTACGGGCGCATCGCCTGCCGGCAGAGCCAGGGCGAGCCCGGATAGGCATCGGCGCCGTAGAGGCTGCGCGCGGCACCGACCGCATCGCGCCAGGGCTTGAGCAGTGCCTCGACGGCGGGGGCCAGCGGCGAACGGTCGAGCCGCGCGACGCCGTCCTTCCATTCGTGCGTGCGCAACGCCTCCTCGGAGCCGAGGTCGTAGCGGCCGGCGCCGGCATGGGTGTCGACAACGCGATAGGGCGTAGCCTTGCCGTTGAGGTGGGCGAGGATGCGCATCAGCACGACGTGCTTGAGGACATCGGCGAAGTTGCCGGCATGGAAGCCGTGGCGGTAATTCATCCCGCGCTCTTACGCGGCTTTGCGCCGCCTGTCAGCGCGGCGCGACGACGGTGATGTCGCGCTGGCGGCAGCCCGAACGGTCGACCTCCTGGCACATCTGGAAATTCCGCAGGTCCTTGCTCAGGCAGATGCGGACCTCCTGCAGCACGCCGCGCCGGCAGGCGACGGACATCATGTCGGTGCGCAGGCCGGGATTGGCGACGACGAAAGCGCGCTCGAGATCGATCGCGGCCCAGTTCTGGTCGCGCTCCGCCTTGGCAAGGACGGGGGGAATCACGATTTTCTCGCGGGCGCGCCTGACATCGGCGAAATAGTCGCTCGGGCTCGAGCCCGAGCAGGTGCCGTGCTTGCGCCACTGGTAGCGGGCCAGGCTCTCGGTCGGAAACAACCCTTCCGCCTGCTCCAGCGCGATGCGCGAGGGCGTGCGCCCGGCAGGGCCGCAATCGCTCGGATAGCCGCGCTCTCGCTGCGGCCAGAGACCATGGACCACGAAGCGCAGCCCGGCGCCGTCCGCGCATTGCTCGCGGTTGCGGCTGCGGTCGCCATCGAGCTCGCAGAAGCCCGGCGACCAGGACAGGGCCAGCACATAGAAGTCGAAATCGCCCGGCGCGCCGCCGCCGCGTTGATTGAAGCCCTGTGCCTGGGCCGCGCCGGCCAGAAGGCCGAGCACGCCCAGCAGACGCAGGCAGAACCGCGCAACCGTCACGGAGGAAGCTTACCTCTCGGGGCCGGGGCGGGCCATCTGGCAGTCGGGTGCGTAGCTGCGGTGGCGATCGAGCCCGCTGACGCACCAGTTGACGTTCCAGGTCCAGCCGAAGAGGCCGAGATTCTCCCGCACCGAATAGTCGACCCGGTGCCAGCTGCCGTCGTTCAAGGCGACGCGGCCGGTGCAGAAGCGGCGCGGGATGAAATCGGCGCCCCAGGAGCGGAAGCCGATCGGCCTGATCCGGTCATAGGCGACGGCCTGGAGCGGGCCCCAGAACTTCGCCTCGCGCGAATTGAACCAGCTTGTGATCTCGCCGAGCACGGCGGGGTCCTCGCAGGCGGGCAGATTGCCGTACATCGGGATGATGCGGTTCTCGGCACGGTCGGCCGGGGGGACATAGCGGGTGCCCGACGCGTTCGCCGCGGCCGCCGTTGCGATCACGGCCAGGGAGGCGAGGGCTGTTCGGAGCAATGCGCGGCGCATGGGGCAAGGCCTCGTGCAGAATGCAATAATCGATGTCACACGATGGCTGGCGCAGCGTCACGGGTCAAGGCGCGCGGGCGGGTTCGGCGCAACTCGGCGGGCGCTGTGGCATTTCGATCCGGCGATGCACAGGCGGGCCGATGCACAGGCGGCATGGCGGCCCGGCTGGCGCGGGGCCGCCCGATCGACGACACTTGTAGCAATCCCCGGAGGAGGAAGACATGGCTGCAGAGCTCGACGATCCCGCAACGCGCATCGCAGACCAGGCGGAACTGAGGGCGCATATCGGCGTGCTTCATCCGCTGGCCGAGCGCAAGGTCATCGACCGGCTCGACAGCTTCTGCCGGGACTTCATCGCGCTCTCGCCGTTCCTGGTGCTGGCGAGCGCCGATGGGGCCGGGCGGGCGGATGCCAGCCCGCGAGGCGATGCGCCGGGCTTCGTGCAGGTACTGGACGATCGCACGCTGCTGATCCCTGACCGGCGGGGCAACAACCGCGTCGACAGCTACGGGAACATCCTCTCCTCGCCGGGCGTCGGGCTGATCTTCATGGTGCCGGGAATCGCCGAGACGTTGCGCGTCAACGGCCGGGCGCGGCTGACGCGCGATGCCGATCTGCTGGAGGCCTCGACGGTGCAGGAGCGCACGCCGACGCTCGGCCTCGTGGTCGAGGTCGAGGAGGCCTTCTTCCATTGCGGCAAGGCGCTGATCCGCTCGAAGCTCTGGGATCCGGCCTCGCAGGTCGAGCGCGGTTCCTTCCCGACGCTCGGCCGGATCGTTTCGGAGCAGACCAAGGGCATCAGCGTCGAGGAGGCCGAGGCCAACCTGGCGGAGGCCTATCGCACGCGGCTGTATTGATGTAGCCGATGGCCGTCATTCTCGGGCGGAGCGAAGCGAAGGCCCGAGAATCTCTGGACGATAACCCGCTGGTTTGCGAGATGGTCGGGGCAAGCCCGACCATGACGGAGGCCCGTCAGAAAGACGCTTCCAGCATCGCCGCATAATCGGCGGCGGTGGCGGGGCGCGGGTTGGTCGCGCTGGAATGGTCCTTGGTCGCCGCTTCGGCGATGGCCGGCACGACGCTGCGCGGCACGCCCATCGCGGTGAGGTTCGCCGGCAGGCCGAGGTGTGCGGTCAGGCCGGCCAGCCATTCCGCGAGGTCGGCATCGGCGCTGAGCCCGAGCACGCGGCGGATCTCCGCATATTTCTCCTGCGCATGCGAGGCGTTGAAGCGCAGAACCGCCGGCAGCAGCACGGCGTTCAGCGTGCCGTGATGCAGCGAAACCTCCTTCAGCCCGCCGAGCGGGTGGGAGAGCGCATGCACGGCGCCGAGGCCTTTCTGGAAGGTCAGGCCGCCCTGCAGGGCCGCCATCATCATCTCCTTGCGGGCCTCGCGGTCCGAGCCGTCCTTGACCGCGCGCTCGATATGGGCGGCGGCGCGCTTCAGCCCGTCGAGGGCGATCGCCTCGGCCGGCGGGTTCTCGCGCGGGCTGAGATAGGTCTCGATGCAGTGGGTGACCGCGTCCATGCCGGTCGCGGCGGTCAGCCAGCCCGGCAGGCCGAGCGTCAGTTCGGGATCGCAGATCGCGAGCTTCGGGATCAGATGCGGCGCGATGAAGCCGAGCTTGCGGCCGTCCTTCAGCGTGATCAGTGCGGCGCGGCCGACTTCGCTGCCGGTGCCGGACGTCGTCGGCACGGCGATGACGGGTGCGACCGCGGCGGTGATCTTCGGAATGCCGCCGAGGATCGCGGCATAGGTTTCGAGCGAGCCCGGATGGGTCGCGAGCAGTGCCACACCCTTGGCGAGGTCGATCGGCGAGCCGCCGCCGATGGCGACGAGCCCGTCGCAAGCATGCTCGCGATAGGGCGCGAGCGCAGCCTCGACCGCCTCTTCGGTCGGGTTCGTCGGCGTGCCGTCGAAGACCGGGGCGCTGGCCAGAAGCGCGGACGAGCCCTTCACCGTCTCGACGATGCCTGCGGCAACGATGCCCTTGTCGGCGATGATCAGCGGCTTCTTCACGCCGAGGCCGGCTAGGTCCGCCTCGATGCCGGCGATTTCGCCGAAGCCGAATTTCACGGTGGTGAGATAGGTGATCAACGCCATGTTTGTGTCCTTCGCCAGCTGGGCAGAGCCTAAAGTGTCGCGTGTCGAGTGTCGCGTGCGCGGTCAGGGCAGATCAAGCGCGGCTTTCGCCGGGGCTGAGCGCCGTTCGAGCAGGAGCAAGGCGAGCCCGGCCGCGACGATCAGGGCGGCGCCCGTCAGCATCGCCGGCGTCGGCCAGTCGCCGAAGAAGAACCAGCCGAAGACCAGCGCCCAGACGATGAGCGTGTATTGATAGGGCACCACGACGGAAGCCTCGGCCAGCTTGAGCGAGCGCGTGACGCAGAGATGCGCGCCCATGGCGACGACGCCGAGCAGGGCGATGAAGGCGGTGTCGGCCAGGCTTGGCGTGACCCAGCCGAAGGGCAGCAAGGCGATGCCCATCACCAGCGCGCCCAGCGTCTGCCACGCGACGAGCGTCACGTCGGGCGTGCCGCGCAGCTGGCGCCCGGCCACCATCATGCCGGCGAAGAGCACGGAGCCGACGAGCGCGATCAGCGCCGGCATCGAAAGGCTCGCGCCGGTCGGGTCGAGTGCGATCGCGACGCCGACGAAGCCGATGGCGACGACGAGCCAGCGCCCGGCATCGACACGCTCGCCGAGTAGAAGCGCGGCCAGGATCACCACCCAGATCGGTGCCGCGAGCCAGATCGTCATCGTGTCCGCCAGCGGCAGATAGGAGACGGCGAGGTAGAACAGCGCCACCTCGCCCGAGCCGAAGAGCACGCGCAGGACCTGCAGCTTGGGCTTCTCGGGCTTCAGCGTGCGGCGCAGCCCCTGCGCGAAGACGAAGGGCAAGATCAGCAGCAGCGCGGCGGCGCTGCGGATCAGCAGGACCTGGCCGACGGTATAGGTCGCGACCAGCCATTTCCCCATCACGTCGTTGAGGGAGAACAGCAGGATGCCGAGCAGCATCATGACGATGCCGGCGAGGGAAGCGTTGCGGATGGGCATGCGTGAAGACCGTGAAAGGAGCCTCGCAATGGCCGAACGGCCCGCCCGATTCAAGGGTCGGCGCCGCCGAGGGGGCAGACCGAAAGCGCCGCACAATAATTTGATATTGACTTAATTAAGTTAATGGCGAAATATACGGCCATGGACAGTTTCGCCGCCCTTGCCGACCCGACCCGCCGCCGCATCGTCGAGATGCTGGCGCAAGGCGCGCTTTCGGCAGGGGAGATCGGCGAGCGGTTCACGGTGTCGGCCCCGGCGATCTCGCAGCATCTCAAGACGTTGCGCGAGGCCGGGCTGGTGACGGTCACGGTGGCCGGACAGCGGCGGATCTATGAGCTCGATCCTGCCGGCATCGACGGTTTCGACCAATGGGTCAGGCGCGTGCGCGCCTTCTGGCCCGAGAGGCTGGCGGCTCTCGAGGCCGCCCTGCAGCAGCCCGATCCGGGCGAGGAGGCGTGATGACGCAGGTTGCAACGATGGGCACTTACGGCGTGGTACTGGAAAGCGGCGCGGTTCGCTTCGAGCGGCTGCTGCCCGGGCCGATCGAGCGGGTCTGGGCCTATCTCACGGAAGGCGAGAAGCGCGCGACCTGGTTCTGCGGCGGCAGGACCGAGCCGCGCACCGGGGGCAAGGTCGAGCTGTTCTTCAAGCATTCGCAGATCACCGACGAGCGGCCGCCTGAAGAATACCGCAAGATGAACGACGAAGGTTCTATGATGGGCGGCACAGTCACCGCCTGGGAGCCCCCGCACCGCCTGTCTTTCAACTGGCAGGGCGTGGGCGAGCCGGATTCCGATGTCGAGATCGAGCTTGCGCCGGAAGGCGACAAGGTCCGCCTCGTGCTGACTCATCGCCGGCTTGCGACCAAGGCGCGCATGGCCAATGTCTCGAGCGGCTGGCACCTGCATCTCGGCCTGCTGGAGGACCAGCTCACGGGGGCGAGGCCCCGCGGATACTGGTCCATCCATCCAGCGCTGATGGCCGAGTACGAGCAGCGCCAGCGCGACCTGCCGCTCTGAAAAACGCTGGTCGGGCAGCGCCGTGGCAGGCGGCGCTGCTACTTCTGGTGGATATGGCGCGGCGTCGTCATTCGGGATAACCTGACCGCGACCGGCCGTGGGATGACGATGGGCCGGTGGATGCGAAGTGGAGACCGGATGGCCTGACGATATCCCTGAAAGACGGGCGTCCCCTGCATGCGCCACGCGATCGAAACCGCGCCTAAGGACGGGCACTTCGTCATCCTCGAGGATGACGCGAGCGGTGCCTGCGACGTGGCTCGATGGTCGGTCGAGGAAGGGGGATGGGTCGGGAGGAACAACGCGCCGATCAAGCTCACG
This sequence comes from Allobosea sp. Root381, assembly GCF_001429395.1. GTDB lineage: Bacteria > Pseudomonadota > Alphaproteobacteria > Rhizobiales > Beijerinckiaceae > Allobosea. Next base: position 115,054 of record NZ_LMJT01000034.1, on the reverse strand, counting down.
CCGACGCATTGGCACCTGGTGGCGCGCGATGCCTATCTCAAGCGGGACGACGAAGCAGAGCACACGACATTCCGCAGGTTCAGGGCGGCCGGGCGGCGGCTCTTCCTGCCGGCTGTGGGTCTCGGCGCGGCGGCGATGCTGCTGCTCTACGTCTACACGCAAGATTCAGGGTGGTGGTTCAAAGGCGGAAGCGGCGTCGTTGCCGATAGCGGCCGGTCGCAAGGCCCGGACGCGAGGGCGGCCCTCCCGGACGCCGCGCAAGCGGTAGCCCGCGCGCCGGCGGAGGCAACGCCGGAGCGGCAGTCCCAGCAGGCCGAGGCTCTGACGCAGGAACTCGACAAGGCCCGGCGCACCATCGAGCGGCTGGATGCGCAGCTGCGGGCAGAGGCACCTACGAACGAACAGGCGCTCAAGCAGGAGCGCGAGCGGGCGGCCGTCCTGGCTCGGCAAGTCGCGGCGACGCGCCAGGAGCTGACGGAGAAAGCGGAGCAGCAGCGCAGGGGGCTCGAAGAAGAGCGTGGCCGCAACGCCGTGCTTGCGAGCGAACTCGCGACGGCGCGGCGCGAACAGGAAACGCAGCTGGCGCAATTGCGCCAGGCGAACAGCGACACGGTTCAGTCCGGGCGAGCGGAGACCGCGAAGGCCGAGCAATTGCTCGAGCAGGAGCGTCAGCAGGCGGCAGCGCTAGCTCGGCAGGCGGCGGCTGCGAAACAGGATCTGGACGCAAGCACGGCGCAGCACCGCCAGGCCCTCGACGACGAGCGTGCCCGCAACACTGCGCTTTCGACCGAGCTGGCGACGGCGCGGCGTGAACTGGAGACGCAAACCGCGCAGCTGCGCCAGGAGAGCCGCGATACGGTTCAGTCCAGGCAGGCAGAGGCCGCGAAGGCCGAGCAATTGCTCGAACAGGAGCGTCAGCAGGCGGCCGCGCTGGCTCGGCAGGCCGCGGCTGCGAAACAGGATCTGGACGCAAGCACGGCGCAGCACCGCCAAGCCCTCGACGAGGAGCGCGCCCGCAACGCTGCGCTTTCGACCGAGCTGGCGACGGCGCGGCGTGAGCTGGAGACGCAAACCGCGCAGCTGCGCCAGGAGAGCAGCGAGACGGTTCAGTCCAGGCAGGCGGAGGCCGCGAAGGCCCAGCAATTGCTCGAACAGGAGCGCCAGAAGGCGGCGGTTGCGAAGCAGGAGCTGGACGCAAGTGCGGAGCAGCACCGCCAGGCACTCGACGAGCAGCGCGCTCGCAACGCCGCATTGGCGAGCGAGTTGTCGGCGGCACGCAGCGAGATCGAGACGCAAGGCGCGCAGTTGCGGCAGCTGGGCAACGCAGCGGCGCCGGCCCGTCAGGACGAGGCCGCGAGGACCGATCCGTTGCCCGAACTCGAGCGCCAGAAGGCGGTGGCCCTCGCCGAGATCGCGACCCTGCGGCAGGAGCTGAACGCGGCCACGACGCAACATCGCCAGACGCTCGACGAGGAGCGTGACCGGAACACCGCGCTTTCGGGTGAACTGGCGGCGGCACGGCGCGAGCTCGAAACGCATTTGGCCCAGCTGCGCCAGGCAAACAGCGAGGCGACGCAGTCCCAGCAGGCGGAAGCCGCGCGGGCCCAGCAATCAGTCGAACAGGAACGTCAGAAGGCGGCCGCGCTGGCTCAGCAGGCGGCGGCAGTGCGGCAGGAACTGGAAGCTCAGGTGGCGCAGCTGCGCCAGGCGAACAGCGAGGCGGTTCAGGCCAGTCGGGCAGAGGCAGCAAAGGCCGGACAACTGCTCGAGCAGGAGCGCGGCCGCAGCACGGCATTGTCGAGCGAGCTCTCGGCGGCACGCAGTGAGATGGAGGCGCAGGCCGCGCGGTTGTTCCAGGCCAACAGTGATGCGGCGCGGTCCAGGCAGGAACAGGTCGCAACAGTCGAGCAACTGCTCGAACAGGAGCGTCGGAAAGCGGCTGACCTGGCTCAGCAGGCGGCTGCAGCGCGGCAGGAGCTGAGCGCCAGCGCGGCACAGCATCGCCAGACCCTCGATGAGGAGCGCGGCCGCAGTACGGCATTGGCGAGCGAGCTGTCGGCCGCCCGCAGCGAGATCGAGACGCAAGCCGCACAGCTGAAGCAGGCGAGCAGCGAGGCCCAACAGCTGCAGCAGGCAGGCGAGCGCGCAACGGCACTGCTTGGCCAGACATTGCAGGAGGAGCGCGACAAGGCCGCGGGTTTGATGCGGGATCTCGAGGCGGCGCGGCGGGCGCCCGATCCGCCCGCCCAGTCGGCGCCTGCGACGAGCGCCCAGCCATCCCAGCCGCCGCAAGCCGCCGAGGCGGCAGCGACGACGCTGCCTGTTGTAACCGAGGCCCCGAGCAGCTCGGAAGCGACGCGGTTGCTCGCTCGCGCCAGCGTGCTGCTGGGCCAGGGCGACATAGGCTCGGCGCGGATCGTGCTCGAGCGCGCCGCCGAGATGGGCAGCGCGCGGGCTCATTTCATGCTCGCGGAAACCTACGATCCGGGCGTGCTGTCCTCATGGGGCACCTATGGCACGCGGGGCGAAGTGGCCCGGGCGCGCGCGCTTTACGAGAAGGCGCATGCTGGCGGCATTCAGGAGGCGAAAGATCGATTCAACGCCCTGCCTCGGTGAGGCGCCCGGCGAGAAGCATGTCCCATGCGGAGAGGTTGATTTCGGCGCACGAGAGGGAGTTCAGGAATGACAATACTTCCGAGACGTCACTTGCTTCTGCTGGCTGCCTTGACTGCGCTCGTTGCCGGGTTCCACCCGGTTGGTCTTTCCGCGCAGACAGCGAGAGGGGATGCCCCTGTTTCGCAGCGCCGCGCCCCGTCCCACCAGACGGAGCTGGAAAAGACCAATGCCTGGACCGTCGGCCTCGCCGCGGGATTGCTGGAGGGGGCGCCGCTCCGGCTGGGCGCCGAGATGGCCCGTGTCGTCGATGACGGGGCAAACCTGCATCTGCTGCCGATCGTCACCCGAGGTCCGACCGAGAACGTGAATTCGCTGCTCTATCTGCGCGGAGTCGATACGGCGATCGTCAATTCGGACTCGCTGGAGGAGTATCGCATCGCGGTGCCGAATATCCGCAAGCGGATCACCTATCTGCTGAACCTCTTTCCGTCCGAGCTTCATATCTTCGTCCGGCCGGAGATCGAGAAGCTCGAGGACCTCGCCGGCAAAAAGGTCAACTTCAACACCCAGGGCACCGCTGCCGCCTATTCGGGACCGCTGATCTTCAGCCGTCTCGGCATCGATGCCGAAAAGACCTTCATTCCCCATCCGGTCGCGCTGGAGCAGATGCGCAAGGGCGAGATGGCGGCCGTGGTGTTCATCACCTCGAAGCCGATCGACGCTTTCGTGCGCGGGAAGTTCGATCCGGGCTTCAAGTTCCTGTCGGTCCAGTACGATAGGAAGTTCGAGGACTACTATCTTCCTGCGGTGCTGGAGGCGGGGGAGTATCCCGGGCTGATCAAGCAGGGCGAGCGGGTGCCGACCATCGCCGTGCCGACCGCGCTGGTCGCCTTCAACTGGCCTGTCCAGACCAACCGCTACCAGCGCGTCGCGCGCTTCGTCGATCTCCTGTTCTCGCGCATCGACAAGCTGCAGGGGCCGGGCTTCGACCCGAAATGGAAGTCGATCAATCTCGCGGCCACCGTTCCCGGCCTCGACCGCTTCTCGGCGGCGCAGGACTGGCTGGACAGGCAGCCGCGTGCCGCGCGGGCGTCGCAATGAAGGGAGTCTTCCTGTCCATGGCGCTGGAGTGCGTCAGCGGGGTCGCGCTGGCACAGGGGGGCGACGACCCGATGGCGGCCCTGCGCTCATGTGCGGCGCTGGAGCCAGCGGCGCGGCTCGAATGCCTCGACAGGCTGTCGCGCAGCATCGGCCCGACCGAGACCCCGGCGCGCGGCAGCGACAACTGGGTGGTCAGCCAGATGTCCTCGCCGGTCAATTACGCGCCGATCGTGACCGCGACCACCCATGCGCGCGGCGGCTCGGGAAACGCGCTGACGCAGCTTTCGATCGCCTGCCGGGCAGGTCGCACCGAGCTGATCGTCTCGGGTTCCGGGCTGCCCGGTGCTGCCACCGAGTTCACCGCGACCTATCGGGTCGATGACGGCCAGCCTCGGCATCTCCCGGCCGTCTCCCTGGCCACCGGAAGCGCCGCCGCCCTGAAAGGTGACATCGTGCAACTGCTCTCGTCGCTTCCGGACGACGGCGATCTCGACATACGCCTTCTGCCCCGCCCGGGGGCGGTCCTCGAGGGGCGCTTTTCCCTCGCGGGGCTGAAGCCCGTGCGGGAGAAGATCGCCGCGGCGTGCAGGTGGCCGAGCGCGGTCAGACAAGCAAATCCCTGATCCTCGAACCGATGGAGATGCAGTGATGACTATCGGGAAATATGTCGGCCTGGCTGCTCTGATCGGTTTTGCGGCTCTCTCCGGCGCCGAGATGCCTGTCTCGGCGCAGGATGCCAAGCAAACCGCCGTGCAGATATCGAAGCGGACCGATCCGGAAGCGAAATCTCACCGGCTCGTCCTGCAGGTCAACACCAACGACCCGGCAACGATGAATCTTGCGCTCAACAACGCCCAGAACGTGTCGCAATACTACAAGGATCTCGGCGAGAAGGTCGAGATCGAGGTCGTGACCTTCGGTCCTGGCCTGAACATGCTGCGCGAGGACACCTCTCCGGTGAAGGCGCGGATCAAGTCGATCGCGGCGAGCACGCCGGGCATCGCCTTCAGGGGCTGCGCCAATACGCAGGAGAACATGACCAAGGCCGAGAACAAGGAGATCACCCTCATTCCCGAGGTCTCGATGGTGAAATCCGGAGTGGTCCGCGTCATGGAACTGCAGGAGCAGGGCTGGACCTATGTGAGGCCCTGAGCAAGCTTTGTTGCGCTGCCAGGGCGACCGGGTTCTCACAGAAGCACGAAGTCATCCCGGGCAAGCCGGGGTGACAGTGTTTTTCCGTTTCGGATCAATGGCCTAATGTCGTCATTGCGAGGAGCGCAAGCGACGCGGCAATCCAGGGGGGCAGAGCCCTGCGGCCGGTCGATTGCTTCGCTTTCGCTCGCGTCGATGGCAAGCCCAGCGCGCCTGCCTGATCGCAAAGTTATCCCCGCCCTCGAAACCGCTGCCTATTCTCCCCTCGCTCCGCCCGACCAAGGGGGCTGTCGCGAGGCGTCGTGCGGCCGGGCGGGGTAGCGGTGTTCATGGCCGGGGCCGTCGCGGGCTTTCCGGCCATGGAGGTGCCGTTCGTCGTCCGGGCCGAACAGGCAGGCGCGGGTCCTTTGCCGGACTCTCAAGCGACGACGGACCCCCAGAGAACCGCGCGCGGGACGAGGAGGGCGGCCGGTCGCGCTGCTCGACTTCGACTCGACATCGACTATCGGCTCGCAGCCAGTCGACTGCGACGCCCTCATCGTCCCGCGCATCCCCTCAGGGTTCGCCGGAAACCTCGCGGCCTCGGCCGGCGGGGCTTTCCGTGCGCACTCCGTCATTGCGAGGAGCAAAGCGACGAAGCAATCCGGGGGGACGTGGAGCGCTGCCGCCCCTGGGTTCCTTCGCGGAGCCTGTCTTGCTTGCCAAAGGCAAGACCCGTGCGCTCAATGACGGGAGTGCCGATGGGGGTCGGGACCCGCTCTACAGGCTCGCGGCGGCCCTTGCGGCCTGGTCGTACTGGCCCGACAGCGAGCGCATGGCAGCGGCGATCTCGGAGAGGCGCTTCGGGTCGATGCCGGTGCCGAGCACCGACCTGACCAGGAGCTGCTCGCGGATCTGGGCATAGCGCCGGCAGGCGTCTTCGCCCGCAGGCGTGACGGAGACTGTCTTCTCCTTGCCCTTGCGGCCGGACTTCAGGAGCTTGAGGCGCTCGAGCTTCTTCAGCGCGTAGTTCACCAGATGCGTGTCCTCGATGTTGAGGACGAGGCAGATGTCGGCGAGGCGCTTGGGCTTGGACCGATGGTTGACGTTGTGCAGGACCAGCACGTCGAGCGGCGAGAGATCGGGCACGCCAGCGGCTGCCATGCAGCGGACCATCCAACGCTGGAAGGCATGCACCGTCATGGTCATGGCGAACTCGAACTCCGAGAGGGCCGGCATCGCGCCCGCGGCCAGATGGCCGGAGGAGACGATGGGGCCGAGTTCGCTTACGTTCGGTGAGGTATCGGGCATTCAGTCGCTTGCAAAATGGGTCGCGGGGAACCCTCTCTCCTTAGAGGAGAGAGGGGGCCGCAGTCTTCAGGGCGTATCGCCTCACATCTTCTTGTAGGCGTCGATGATGGCCTGGCCTTCGGCGCCGGCCTTCTTCAGCCAGTCGGCGGTCAGGGTGTCGCCGGCCTTCTTGAAGCCGGCCGCCAGCTCGGGGCTCGGGGCCTGGACCTTCATGCCCTTGGCCTTGAGCTGGTCGAGATACCAGCCGGCCTTTTCCTGCCACATCTTCCAGCCGCGCTCCTCGGCCGTGGCGGCGGATTTGAGGATCGCGTCCTGCGTCGCCTTGTCGAGGGCGTTGAAGGCTGCCTTGTTGACGAAGGTGGCGTCCTTCGGGATCCAGGCCTGGGTGTCGTAGAAATGGGTCAGCGTCTCCCAGGCCTTCGAGTCATAGCCGGTGCCGCCCGAGGACATGAAGGAGTTGACGACGCCGGTGGCCAGCGCCTGCGGCAGCTCCGCCGCCTGGATGGTGACCGACTGCATGCCGAACAGCTCGCCGAGGCGCGTCGTGCCGACATTGTAGGAGCGCCACTTCAGGCCTTTCAGGTCGTCGGGCGTGTTGACGTCCTTCTTGGTGTAGACGCCCTGCGGCGCCCAGGGGACCATGAACAGCAGCTTCACGCCCTGGCTGTCGAGCTTCTTCTCGACGGCGGCCTTCGAGGCGGCATAGAGCTTCTTCGATTCCGGGAAGGAGGAGGCGAGGAACGGCACCACGTCGATGCCGAAGATCGGGTCCTCATTCTCGTGGATCGAGAGCAGCACCTCGCCCATCTGGGCCTGGCCGGTCTGGACGGCGCGCTTGATCTCCGGCGCCTTGAACAGCGAGGCGTTCGGGTGGACCGTGATCGTAAGCTTGCCGCCGGTCGCGGCCTCGACGTCCTTGGCGAAGAGGACGAGGTTCTCGCTGTGCGGGTTGTCGGCCGGGTAGGCGGCCGGCAGGTTCCACTTGGTCTGCGCCATTGCGCCACCAGCGGCGAGCGCGAGCGTCCCGGCCGCGACGCCGACCGCCAGAAGGCCCTTCATGAATTCGTTGCGCGTCATCTTGCTTTTCTCCGTTCCCGTTATTTGCCGATCGTGTGTTCTGGAGAGCCTATTGCGGTGGAAACGCCATCTGCGGCAGCAACATCACGATCTGGGGGAAGATCGTAATGATCGCCACGGCGGCGACCAGCAGAAAAAAGAAGGGCAGGGCGGCCAGCGCCACCGTGTTGGAGTCCTTGCCGGACATGGTCTGCAGCACGAACAGGTTGAAGCCCACCGGCGGCGAGACCTCGGCCATCTCGACGATCAGCACGAGGAAGATGCCGAACCAGACGAGATCGAAGCCGGCGGCCTTGATCATCGGCAGCACGATCGCGGTGGTCAGGACGATCATCGAGATGCCGTCCAGCGCCGTGCCGAGGATGATGTACATCACCGTCAGCGAGGCGATCAGCGCATAGGGCGAGAGGTGGAGCGAATCCACCCAGGCCGCCAGCGCTGCCGGGATGCCGGTATAGGCCATCGAGGTCGACATGAAGGAGGCGCCGGCGAGGATCAGCATGATCATGCCGGTGATCCGGGTCGTGCCCATCACGCTCTGCCAGAAGGCTTCCTTCGTCAGCGAGCCCGACCACCAGGCGATGCCGAAGGAGCCGAGCACGCCCCAGGCGGCGCATTCGGTCGCCGTCGCCCAACCCAGCATCAGGGAGAGGAAGACGAGCGCGATCAGCAGCATGCAGGGGATGAGCTGGGCCGATTCCCTGAGCTTCTCGCGCAGGATCATGCTCGGCTCCTTCGGCGGAGCCTGGTCGGGATAGATCATGTGCCAGACCGCGATGTAGCCGGAATAGAGGGTCATCACGAGCAGGCCGGGCAGGAAGCCGGCAAGGAAGATCTGGATGATCGAGACGTTGGCCGCGACCGCATAGACCACCATGGTGATCGAGGGCGGGATCAGGATGCCGAGCGTGCCGGCGCCAGCAAGCGAACCGAGCGCCAGCTTCTCGTTGTAGCCGCGCTTCTTGAGCTCCGGCAGGGCGATCTTGGCGACGGTGGCGCAGGTCGCGGCCGAGGAGCCGGAGACCGAGCCGAAGATGCCGCAGGCCAGCACGTTGACATGCATCAGCCGGCCGGGAAGCCAGTTCAGCCAGGGGGCGAGGCCGCGGAACATCTCCTCGGAGAGCCTCGTCCGGTAGAGGATCTCGCCCATCCAGATGAAGAGTGGCAGCGCGGCCAGGGTCCAGGAGGCGCTGTTGCCCCAGATGGTCGTCGCCAGCACGGCGCCGGCCGGGATGCCGCCGGCAACGAACTGCATGGCGACCCAGCCGCAGGCCATCAGCGAAATCGCGATCCAGACGCCGCCGGCGAGGAAGACGATGAGCAGCAGCAGGAGCAGCCCGGAGATCTCGATCATCGACATGCGATCAGACCCCGCTCGCCATGGCGCGCTCGACGATCTCCTCGTCGGATTGCGCGGGCGGCTTTTCGTAGCGCGGCTCCAGGCGGCGCAGGACGACATGGACGAACTCGTCGAGGAAGGCGATGAACAGGATCACGAGCCCGCCCGAATAGCCGATCTGCGGGATCCAGAGCGGCATCGGCACGACGCCGCCGGCGACGTCGTTGAACGCGTAGGACTGCCAGGTCATCACCACGGCGTGCCAGGCGAAGAAGCCGACGAAGCCGAGCCCCAGCACCAGCGAGAACACCTCGAAATACCAGCGGCCGCGGCCCTTGAACCGGTCGATCAACAGCCCGACGCGGATCATGTCGCCGGATTTGAAAGTGTGGGCGAGGCCGAGGAAGGCCATCGCGGCCATGCACCAGGAGGCGAAGTCGTCGCCGGCAGGGATGTTGAAGCCGACCTCGCGACCCAGCGACAAACCCATCATCAGCAGGAAGATGAGGACCAGAAAGGCGCCTGCAGCGTAGCCGGCCCAGAGATAGAGGCCATCGAGCGCGCGGCGGAGCATCAGCGGGGCCTCCCGGACGCGATAGGCCGTGCGTGTCCGATTGCCAGGGCTGATCCTGTCATTGCATCCTCCGTCGCGACCGCCCGGCCCCTCAGCCATGTTCCGGTCACAATCGCGATCGTATCCGCCGATTCATCCTTGTCAACGACACATCGACAAATTATCGATGAAATGTCATCGATATGGGCGGTGCGCAGCCGAAGGGAGATCAGGATGTCGTCGTCGCGTTGGGACTTCTGGATCGACCGGGGCGGGACCTTCACCGATGTCATCGGCAGGGATCCGTCTGGCAAGCTCCATGCCAGGAAGCTGCTCTCGGAGAATCCAGGCGCCTATCGCGACGCGGCGGTGCAGGGCATCCGCGACCATCTCGGGCTGCGGGCCGGCGAGGCGATCCCCGCCGGGCTGGTCGGCGAGGTCCGCATGGGCACGACGGTGGCGACCAATGCGCTGCTCGAGCGCAAGGGCGACCGCACCCTGCTGGTGACGACCAAGGGCTTCCGCGACGCGCTGCGCATCGGCTACCAGGCGCGGCCGGACATCTTCGCCAAGGAGATCGTCAAGCCGGACCAGCTCTATGACGCGGTCGTAGAGGTCGAGGAGCGGGTTCTCGCTGACGGCGTGGTCGAGCAGGTGCCGCAGGAACTCGCGATCCGCACCGCGCTGCAGGCGCATTACGATGCCGGCTTCAGGGCCGTCGCCATCGCGTTCATGCACGCGTATCGCTATCCGGCCCATGAGCAGCTCGCGGGCAGGATCGCCCGCGAGATCGGTTTCCCGCAGGTCTCCGTCAGCCATGAGGTCTCGGCCCTGATCAAGCTGGTCGGGCGCGGCGACACCACCGTGGTCGATGCCTATCTTTCGCCCATCCTCGGCCGCTATGTCGCGCAGGTTTCGGAAGAGCTCGACATCGCCCGCACCGGCGCGCGGCTGATGTTCATGATGTCGTCGGGCGGCCTCACCGCCGCCGAGCTCTTCCAGGGCAAGGACGCCATCCTCTCCGGCCCGGCCGGCGGGGTCGTCGGCCTCGCCGAGACCGGGCGTTCGGCCGGCTTCGACAAGGTCATCGGTTTCGACATGGGCGGCACCTCGACCGACGTCGCCCATTTCGACGGCGAATATGAGCGCGCCTTCGAGACCGAGGTGGCGGGCGTGCGCATGCGTGCGCCGATGATGCTGATCCACACGGTTGCTGCAGGCGGGGGATCCATTCTCCACTATGACGGGGCGCGCTTCCGCGTCGGGCCGGATTCGGCCGGGGCCAATCCCGGGCCGGCGGCCTATCGGCGCGGCGGGCCGCTCGCGGTGACCGATGCGAACGTCATGGTCGGCAAGCTGATCCCGTCCTATTTCCCGGCGATCTTCGGCGAGGGTCGCGACCAGCCGCTCGATGTCGAGGCGGTGAAGACGAAATTCGCCGCGCTCGCCGCCGAGGTCGGTGACGGTCGCTCGGCGGAAGAGGTCGCCGACGGCTTCGTGCAGATCGCGGTCGCGAACATGGCCGAGGCGATCAAGAAGATCTCGGTGCAGCGCGGCTACGACATCACGCGCTATGCGCTGAACTCGTTCGGCGGCGCCGGCGGGCAGCATGCCTGCCTGGTGGCCGATGCGCTCGGCATCAAGACGGTGCTGTTGCACCCGTTCTCGGGGCTGCTTTCCGCCTATGGCATGGGGCTGGCCGAGATCCGCTCGACCCGCACGGTGGCGCTGGACGTGCCCCTCGATGGCGGCGCGCAGGCGGCCGTCGAGGCGCTCGCTCGCGGCCTTGCCGCCGATGCGCAGGCCGAGGTCGTGGGGCAGGGCGTGCCGCAAGCCGAGATCACGCTGCTGACGCGTGCCCATGTCCGCTATGCCGGCACCGATACCGCCATCGCGGTCCCGGCCGGCGAGGCGCAAGCGATGAAGGCCGCCTTCCAGACCGCACACAAGGCCCGCTTCGGCTTCATGGACGAGAGCAAGGCGCTGGTCGTCGAGGCGGTCGAGGTCGAGGCCGTCGGCGGCGGCGCGAAATTCGAGGAGGCGGTCGCCGCGGAGAGCGCCGGCGAGCCGGGCGTGGCCGAACGCACGCGCTTCTTCTCGAAGGGGCAATGGCACGAGGCGGCGATCGTCCGGCGCGAGGCGATGCGGCCCGGCCAGGGCGTCGCGGGGCCGGCGATCATCATCGAGCCCAACCAGACCGTGGTGGTCGAGGAGGGCTGGTCAGCCAAGCTTACGGCCAAGGACCATCTCGTGCTCGATCGTACGAAGGCGCTGGTCCAGCAGGCGGCGATCGGCACCAGGGCCGATCCGGTGATGCTCGAGATCTTCAACAACCTGTTCATGTCGATCGCCGAGCAGATGGGCGTGACGCTGCAGAACACCGCCTATTCGGTGAACATCAAGGAGCGGCTCGACTTCTCCTGCGCCGTGTTCGACCAGACCGGCGCGCTCGTCGCCAATGCGCCGCACATGCCGGTGCATCTCGGCTCGATGGACAAGTCGGTCGAGACCGTCATCAAGAACAATCCGGTGATCAGGCCGGGCGACGTCTACTGCCTGAACGCGCCCTATAATGGCGGCACGCATCTGCCCGACATCACGGTCTGCACGCCGGTCTTCGACGAGGCCGAGAAGGAGATCCTGTTCTGGGTGGCGAGCCGCGGCCACCATGCCGATGTCGGCGGCACGGCTCCGGGCTCGATGTCGCCGCTGGCGACCGTGATCGAGGAAGAGGGCGTCTATATCGACAACTTCAGGATCGTTGACCAAGGGCGGTTCTGCGAGGACGAACTCGTCGCGATCCTGACCGGGGCGCGCTATCCGGTCCGCAACGTCGTGCAGAACGTCAACGACCTGAAGGCGCAGATCGCGGCCAACGCCAAGGGCGTCGCCGAGCTGAGCAAGATGATCGGCTCCTTCGGGCTGGAGGTGGTGCAGGCCTATATGGGCCATGTCCAGGACAATGCGGCGGAGAGCGTGGCGCGGCTCCTGACCAAGCTGCACGATGCCGCCTTCACCTATCCGATGGATCAGGGCTGCGCGATCAAGGTGAAGATCACCATCGATCGCGAAAAGCGCGAGGCGACCGTCGATTTCACCGGCACCTCCGAGCAGCGCCCGGACAACTTCAACGCGCCGGCCCCGGTGACGCGGGCCGCCGTGCTCTACGTCTTCCGCGTCATGGTTGATGATGCGATCCCGATGAATGCGGGGTGCCTCAGGCCGATCAGGATCATCGTGCCCGAGGGTTCGATGCTGGCGCCGCGCTATCCGGCAGCGGTGGTGGCGGGGAATGTCGAGGTCTCGCAGGCGGTGACGAACACGCTGTTCGGCGCGCTGGAGGCGATGTCGGCCTCGCAGGGGACGATGAACAACCTGACCTTCGGCAACGACCAGTACCAGTATTACGAGACGATCTGCTCGGGCTCTCCGGCAGGGCCTGGCTTCAACGGCACCTCCGGCGTGCATGTCCACATGACGAATTCGCGCCTGACCGATCCGGAGATCCTTGAGACGCGTTTCCCCGTCGTGCTGGAGGATTTCCACATCCGGGCCGGCTCCGGCGGCAAGGGACGATGGAACGCCGGCGACGGCACCAGCCGCACCATCCGGTTCAGGACCGGCATGGACTGCGCGATCCTGGCCTCGCACCGCAAGGTTCCGCCCTTCGGCGCCAAGGGCGGCGAACCCGGCCAGGTCGGCAAGACGCTGGTGCGGCGCCTGTCCGGCGCGGTCGAGGAGCTGAAGCCCTCCGACCAGACCTGGCTCGACGCCGGCGAGGCGGTGACGGTGATCACGCCAACTGCCGGCGGTTATGGCAAGCGGGAGGGCTGAGCGCCCTCCCATAGGCCGCGTAGCGGCTTACTGCTGAAGGCCGGCGGCCGCGACCAGCGGGCGCCAGGCTTCCATGCCAGCCTTGATCGCCGCGGCGAACTGGGCTGGCGTGTTGGCCTCCGGCGCGACAAAGCCGAGCTGTTCGTAGCGCTGGGCGATCTCGGGCGAAGCGACTATCGCGGAGATCTCGCGGTTGTAGAGCTCGACGATGCCCTGCGGCGTACCCTTCGGCAGCAGATAGCCGTTCCAGCCATTGCTCTCGAAGCCCTTGACGCCGGCTTCGGTGAAGGTCGGCACGTCGGGCAAGGCGGGCGAGCGCTTCGCCCCGGACACCGCCATCACCTTCAGCGTGCCGGCGCGGTGCTGCTCGCTGAAATCGGCGACCGTCGCGACGGCGCCGGAAAGCCTTCCTGCCAGCACGTCCTGCATCGCCAAGGCCATGCCGCGGAAGATCACCATCTCGACCTTGGCATCGGCCGCCTCGACGAAGCGCAGGCCGGTGAGATGCGACAGGCTCGCCTGCAGCGGCACGGCGATATTGGCCTTGTCGGGGTTCTTCTTGAGCCAGTCGATGAAGGCCGCGACGTCGGCCGCACCCGTCTGCTGCGAGGCGGCGACGGCGAGCTGGAAATCGGCGGCGCGGACAACCGGCTCGAAATCGGCGAAGACGTCGTAGCTCAGGTTCTTGAAGGTCACCGGCGCCAGCACGACGAGGCCGATATTGCCGACGAGCACGGTCGAGCCATCCGGAGCGGCTTTCTTGACCTGCTCGGCGGCGAGGCGGCCCGAGGCGCCGGCGTTGTTCTCGATGATGACGCCGCGGCCGATCCGCTGCGACAGGCGCTCGCCGATCAGCCGGGCCATGGCGTCGGTCGAGCCGCCGGCGGCGAAGCCGACGACCATCCGAACCGGCCCCGGAGGCAGTTCCTGCGCCCTTGCGGTAGCGGGCAAGGCGAGGCCGGCGGCGCTTGCCGCGGCTGCACCGATGAATTGGCGCCGATCCATTCTGTCATCTCTCCCATCAAATCAGGCTCCGCCCTCTGTCGGAGCCGCATCCTGACACCATATCGTCCGGGCGACGCCGGATATCTTCGCCGGCGGTTACTGCGCCGCCGTTGCGTCTATGCCTAACCGAAGGGAATTTCGCCATGCCCCAGACCTGGATGATCACCGGCGCCAATCGTGGCATCGGGCTTGCGCTGACGATGGAACTGGTGCGGCGGGGCGACCATGTCGTCGCGGCGGCGCGGGACCCCTGGGGCGGCGCGCTGGCCGAGCTCGCGGCCGAGCATGTCGCGGCCGTGACGCCGCTCGAACTCGACGTCACCTCCGACGACAGCGTCGCGGCGGCGAAGGCGGCCCTGGCGGGGCGCCCGATCGACGTGCTGGTCAACAATGCCGGGCTCTATGGCCCGCGCGACCGGCAGGGCGCGCTCGACACCGATTTCGATGCCTGGCGCGAGGTCTTCGAGGTCAATGTCTATGCGCCGCTGCGGGTGGCGCAGGCCTTCCTGCCGAATGTCGAGGCGGGGAGCGGCCGCAAGATCGCGACGATCTCGAGCCGCATGGGCTCGATCGGCGGCAACCCTTCGGGCAGCGTCGTCTATCGCTCATCGAAGGCGGCGGTGAACATGGCGATGGTGGTGTTCGGCAATGCGGTGCGCGAGCACAATATCAGCGTGCTGCTGTTCCATCCCGGCTGGGTGCGCACCGAGATGGGCGGCGGCGGCGCCGACATCGCCCCTTCCGAGAGCGCCGGCGGCCTGATCGCCACCATCGACGCCTCCGGCATGGCGCAGACCAACAGCTTCCGGACCTGGCAGGGCGAGACGATCCCCTGGTGAGCCGCAAGCTTCTCGCGGCGGCATGGCATCATGCGTCGCGAGGGCTGGACCGCAGCCGTCCTCCGGTCCCACTCTGGCCCTCGCAAGCGCCCGCATCGAGGCGCGATCGAGGCCGGTGGGCCGGGGAGGAAACGGAATGTCGGGATTGTTGGATGCGTTCGACCTCGAGACGCTGCGGACGAAGCTCTATTCCGCGGTGCTCTCCGACGTGCTGGACGAGCTCGGCGCGCCGAACCAGGCGCTAAAGCCTTTCGTGCGGCCGCTGGACGAGGCCTCGATCCTGTGCGGATTCGCCCGGACCGGGCTCTACATGAAGCGCTACCATCTGCCCGAGGGGCACAACCCCTACGCGCTGGAAATGGACCTGATCGACAGCCTGCAGCCGGGCGAGGTCGCGGTGCTGGGTTGCGACGGGCCGACCGACCGGATCGCGCCCTGGGGCGAGTTGCTGACGACGGCCTCCAAGGTCCGCGGCGCCGCGGGCTGCCTGACAGACGGGCTGGTGCGCGACATCCGCCGCATCAAGGAGCTGGGCTTTCCGGTCTTCCATGGCGGGATCGGGCCGCTCGACACCAAGGGCCGGGCCGAGATGATGGCGATGGACGAGCCGATCGAGATCGCAGGCGCGCGGGTCGAGCCGGGCGACTTCGTCTTCGGCGATGCGGACGGTGCCGTCGTCGTGCCCAAGGCGATGGCACCGGAGGTGGTTCGGCGCGCGCTCGCCAAGATCGAGGCCGAGGACACGACCCGCGAGGAACTGCTGGCTGGGGCGAGCCTGCGCTCGGTGTTCGAGCGGCACGGCGTGCTGTAGCGCGCCTCGCCCAGCTGGCGCATGCCGAGGCAAGCCTGCGCCCGGGCCGATCCGTAACCGGCTAATGGATTGAAAGACATCGGGTTTTCGCCTGCCGTTAACCCGCTGTTCGTTCGCATCTGCGAAATCGCGGATCGTTTCCCGACGATGGCGGCCTCGACGATGCGAAGACTTGGACTGACGGCGAAGATCATCCTGCTCTTTGCCCTTCTGAGCCTGGCCTCGGGTGGCGGCCTGATCAGCGCCCTGCGCGGCCTCGAGGCCGTCCACCGCATCGACGAGGAAGCCATCGGCGCGCTCGCGCTGGCCAATCGGGCCGCGCTCCTGACCAGCCGCGTGACCTATGCCTCGCTGCTCAGCAGCTTCGACGAGGCGGCTGCCGGGCGCGAAGTCGAGCAGGCACTCGACCGGCTCGACGCTGCCGTCGATATGGTCGATTCGGCCCGCGCCAGCCTCGTATCCGCGTTGCCGCCGGAGATGATCGAGGAAAATCCGGGGCTCGACCGGAGCATCAGGACGTTCATCGACTTCCAGCGTGGCATCGTCGACATCGGCCGGCGCGTGTCGGCGAAGGCGGCGCTGCTGGAGGCTGGGGCCGATGCGGCGCGCCTGAACGTCAATCAGATCATCGTCACGACGACCGCGATGCGCGACGGGCTCACTAAGCGGGCGGAAGCCGCCAAGGTCGAGGCCGAGGACCTCGTCACGACCGTGCGCCGCCAGACGATCGCGCTGGCGTTGGGCCTGACATTGGCCGGCGCCGGGCTGGCCTTCCTTCTGTTGCGGGCGCATCTGACGCGGCCGTTGCGCGATCTCATGGCGGCGATCGCCCGCACGACCCAATCGACCGATGCGGTCGAGGTCCCGCATCAGGGCCGGTCCGACGAGATCGGGCAACTCGCCCGAACAGTAAGGGCGCTCAGCGAGGTTCGTGCGACGCTGGTGACGCGGGAAGCGGAAGCCGACCTCGCCCGGGAGCACCGCCAGCAGCGGACGCGGGAGCTGGAGCGGATTGCCGACGAGTTCGAGCAGCGGCTCGGCACGCTGCTCGGCGAGATCGCCGGGGCGAGCGAGGTCCTGCGGATGGCGCTCCAGGATTCGGCCGTCCGCGTCCATCAGGTCTCGAAGAGTGCCGAGACTGCTGCTTTCTCCGTGCAGAGCGCCGGGGCGGAAGCGCAGAGCAGCGCCCAGGCCGCGATGCGGCTGGAAGGCGTCGTCGACCAGATCCGCTACGAGGTCAGCCGGGTATCAGTGATGGCGTCCGGCGCGGCGCGGGACGCAGAAGGGACCACGGCGCTGGTCCAGCGCCTGACCGACAACGCTTCGCAGATACGCGAGGTCGTCGGCATCATCGAGGCCATCGCGCGGCAGACCAACCTGCTCGCCCTCAATGCCACGATCGAGGCAGCGAGGGCGGGCGTCCATGGTCGCGGCTTTGCCGTGGTTGCCAGCGAGGTCAAGGAACTGGCCGGCCAGACCGGCGAGGCGACGGCGCGCATCGTCGGCCGGATCGGCCACGTCAACGAAGCCCTGTCTCAGGCAGCCGAAGCCGTCTGGGCGATCGGCAGCAGCGTCGGCGCGGTCGAGCAGGCCGGCACGGAGATCTCGGCCATGGTCGGCTCCCATGCGGAACTGCTGGGTTCGCTCGGCGAGACGGTGTCGCTTATCTCCGGCGTCACCGAGAACGCGGCCGGGGCGATGGCCGAGATCGCGGTCGCCAATGCCCAGACGGTCGCCCAGGCGGATATGGGCGCGGCCAGCGCCGGCGCTCTCGACGAGCGCATCGGCACCCTGCAACGCGAAGCCTTCGACTTCGTCCGCCGCCTGCGCGCCGCGTGAGGCGGGAGACACCGCCGCTCTTGCCATCGGGATGCGACTAAGGCCCCATCTGCGGCATGATTCCGTTCGACCTTATCCGCCTATGAGCTGGTCACCCCAACAGGACGATGCGCTCAGCGCCGTGGCACGCTGGCTGCAGGCCGGCGAGCCGCAGGTCTTCCGCATGTTCGGCTATGCCGGCACGGGGAAGACCACGCTCGCCCGCCATATCGCCGAGGCCGTCGATGGCGACGTCGCCTTCGCCGCCTTCACGGGCAAGGCCGCGCTGGTGCTGCGCAACAAGGGCTGCGTCGGCGCGCAGACCATCCACTCGCTGATCTACCGTTCGCGCGGCGTCGACGAGGAGAGCCCGACCTTCGTGCTCAACCGCGAGAGCAATGCCGCCAAGGCCAAGCTGATCATCATCGACGAATGCTCGATGGTGGACGAGGAACTCGGCCGGGACCTGCTCTCCTTCGGCACGCCGGTGCTGGTTCTGGGCGACCCGGCGCAGCTTCCTCCGGTCAAGGGCGGCGGCTTCTTCACCGAGACCGAGCCGGACATCATGCTGACCGAGGTGCACCGGCAGGCGGCCGACAACCCGATCGTGCGAATGTCGATGATCGTGCGCGAGGGCGGGCGGCTCGATGTCGGGGAGTACGGCCCGAGCCGGGTGATCCGGCGCAGCGAGGTCGATCCCGAACTGGTGATGAGCGCCGACCAGGTGCTCGTCGGCATGAACAAGACGCGGCGCAGCTACAATGCCCGCATGCGGCAGATCATGGGCCGGACCGAGACGGTGCCGGTCGCCGGCGAAAAGCTGGTCTGCCTGCGCAACGACAAGAGCAAGGGCCTGCTCAATGGCGGCTCCTGGATCGTGCAGGAGCTGAAGACCTCGAAGAAGGGGCTGGTGACGATGCGGGTGACGCCGGAAGACGACCCTTCGGCCAAGCCGGTCAAGGTCTCGGTGCTGCCGAACTTCTTCGACGGTACCGAGGATGAGATTGCCTGGGAGCTGCGCCGCCACACCGACGAGTTCACCTTCGGCTACGCGCTGACGGTGCACAAGGCGCAGGGCTCGCAGTGGAACGACATCGTGCTCTTCGACGAGAGCTTCGCCTTCCGCGAGCACCGCGCAAGGTGGCTCTATACCGGGCTGACCCGAGCGGCGGAGACGATCACGGTCGTGGTCTGATCAATAACCTGCGGTGTAATTGCCCGGGCACCGAGGCGTGCATATTGCTGTGCTACAGACCGGGAGCACGGCATGATCGTCACCTATCTCATTACCTTCGTCGTCAAGAGCGGTTCGGAAGAGGAGTTCCTGGGACTGCTCAAACCGGTCCTCGACGCGATGCGGCATGAGCACAGCTTCCTGAACGCCGTGCTGCACCGCGACAACGAGGCGCCGAACCGCTTCATGCTCTACGAGAGCTGGTCGGATGCCGACGATGTCGCTCGGGTCCAGATGCATCGCGACTATCGCCAGCCCTTCTGGACGCGGCTGCCAGAACTGCTGGCCGAGCCGCGGCAGGTGCAGAGCTGGGTGCCGATGCGCAGCGATTTCAGCGGCGCAATGCGTTGACGGGATGGCGGAGCGGGCGGCGGCATCTTCTGATCCGCCGCCGCCTACGTCAGAGCGTCTGCGCGGTCGTGCCCTTCGCCACGATCGGCCCCGTCGGCCTGCCGGTGGGCGAGCCGGTCGCCGGTTCGATCGTGATCTCGAAGAGCTGGTCCTTGCCGAGCGGCAGCTGGTCTAGCCTGAGCGGCGTGGTGCGGGCGCGGTCGATCAGGCCGACCGAGCGCGGGCCGACCGCGCGATCCCACAGCGTCCAGATTTCCAGTGCGCGGCCTTCCGGCACCGCGATGTTCTGAAGCGGCACCATCTCGACACGGCCGTCGGCGAAGGTGTTGACGACGGCGGCGGCCACGTTGGTGTCGGTCAGCAGCACCGCGACCATGAGAGGCTGGCGCTTGGCCCGGTCGAGCGCGCCGTTCAGGCCGATCGCCAGCAGGATGACCGCCAGCGCGCCGGCAAAGGCGGCGCCGCGCCAGACGAACAGGCTGTTCCACCAATTGGCCAGCGTGTTGCCGGCCTTGATCGCTTTGCTGCGCCCGCGTTCGGCCGCGGGCAGGATCGCCGCGATCTCGGCCTCGATCCGGGACCAGAGTCCGGGCGAGGGGGGGATCGGCCGGGCCGTGGCGTCGATGGCCGCAAGATGGTCGCGCCAGCTTTCGACCGAGGCCGCGAGCGCTGGCTCCTGCTCGATCCGCTGCTCCAGCGCGTTGCGGTCGGCGCCCTCGACGAGGCCGAGCACATATTCGCCGGCTAGCACGTCGCGGTCCTGCGGGGTTTCGTCGCGATCGGGAGTGATGCTCATCCGAGGCACTCCTTCAGCGTGATCAGCGAGCGCCGGATCCAGGATTTGACACTGCCGATCGGCAGCTTCAGCCGGCCGGCGATCTCGCCATGGGTGAGCCCCTGGACGAAGGCGAGCAGCACCAGCCCGCGGCGCTGCTCGGGCAGCGTCTCCAGGCAGGCATGCAGGGCCTTGGCATCCGACAGCTTCGTCATCACCGTCTCAGGATCGTCCTCTTCGCTCGCCGTTTCATCGGCGATGGGTGTCTCGCTCAACTCGGTCCGCTTCTCGTCGCGCAGGATCGAGAGGGCGCGATTGCGCAGGATCGCATAGATCCAGGTCAACCCTGCGCCGCGCTGCGGATCGAACCGCGCGGCATGCCGCCAGATCAGCACGAAAGCATCCTGCACCGCCTCTTCAGCGAGCGCACGACGCCTGAGCAGGCGCTGCGCCACACCGATCATACGCGGGCACTCGGCATCGTAGATGCGCCGCAGCGCAGATTTATCGCCCGAAGCGCAGGCAAGCAGGGCCGCCTCGATCTCTCCCGCCTTCTGCGTCGATGCGGTGTCGCTCGCCATTCCGGTCTCCATCCGACGCTGCCCGACGACCCGTGCCGGCCACTATCTACGCGCCGAGTGCCAGTTCGGATGCAGCAGTTTTCTTTATTTTTTGCGCTGCATCCGCGGCCAGGCCGCCAGCATACCCGGTCCGAGTGCCGCGGCCCGCCAGCGCATGACGCGGCATCGACCTGATGAACCGGAGAAAGACGACATGAACAAGACCGCACGTCTCGTATCGCTCGCCACGACCATCATCGGTGCCTCCATGGCTGCAAGCCTGTCCGCCCAGGCCGGCACGCTCGCCGCGCTGACCGGCGACGACACCCTCACCATGATCGACACCGCGACCCAGAAGGCCGGCAAGTCGATGAAGGTCACCGGCATCAAGGGGAAGATCGCCGGCATCGACGTGCGTCCGGCGGATGGAATGCTCTATGCACTGACGACGGACGGTACGATCTACACCGTCGACAGCGCCGGCAAGGCGACGATGAAGTCGAAGATGGACACGGTGCTCGCCGCGTCCGCCATGGCGACCGTCGACTTCAATCCGGCGGCTGACCGGCTGCGCGTCATCGGCTCCGACGGCACCAATCTTCGCGTCAACGTCGATGACGGCAAGACCACGGTCGACGGCAAGCTGAAATTCGCCGAGAGCGACATGCACAAGGGCGAGACGCCGATGATCGTGGCCGGCGCCTACACCAATTCGGTCAAGGGCACGAAGGAAACGGTGCTCTACGACATCGACGGCAAGATCGGCGCCCTGCTCAAGCAGGCGCCGCCGAACGACGGCGTTCTGGGTGCTGTCGGAAAGCTCGGCGTGATGCCGAAGGCGGTGGCCTTCGACATCGAGGCGGGCCCGGATGGGACGAATACCGGCTGGCTGCTCGCGGACGGCGCCCTGCACAAGGTCGACCTCGCCACGGGCAAGGCCTCGATGGTTGGCAAGGTTGAGGGGCTCACGGTGCCGGTCCGTGATGTCGCCATACTTCCGGTGATGTGACCGAACCAACCATTCGGGAGCCGCCGCCCTATAAGGGGCGGCGGCTTTCGCATTCCGGGGACTCTGCAGATCGCTTGCCGACAAACAAAACGGGCCGCTTGCGCGGCCCTTTCGCATTCCGATCTGTGACGCTGAAGCGGTGGTTGGCTTCAAGCCCAGGCGCGCTGCTTCAGCTTGTCCTCGAAGGCCTCGATCTTCGGTGCCTTCTCCATGGTCAGGCCGATATCGTCGAGGCCGTTCAGCAGGCAGTGCTTGCGGAAGGGGTCGATCTCGAAGTTGATCGTGCCGCCGTCCGGACCCTTGATCGTCTGGTTCTCGAGGTCGACCGTCAGCGTCGCGTTCGAGCCGCGATCGGCGTCGTCGAAGAGCTTCTCCAGCTCCTCGGGCGTGACCTTGATCGGCAGGATGCCGTTCTTGAAGCAGTTGTTGTAGAAGATGTCGGCGAAGCTGGTCGAAATCACGCAGCGGATGCCGAAATCGAGCAGGGCCCAGGGCGCGTGCTCTCGCGACGAGCCGCAACCGAAATTGTCGCCGGCGACGAGGATCTCGGATTTGCGATAGGCCGGCTGGTTCAGCACGAAATCCGGGTTGTCCGAGCCGTCGTCCTTGTAGCGCATCTCCGAGAACAGCGCGGTGCCGAGCCCGGTGCGCTTGATCGTCTTCAGATACTGCTTGGGGATGATCATGTCGGTGTCGACATTGATCACCTTCAAGGGCGCGGGGGTGGAGGTCAGTGTGGTGAAGGGCTGCATGGTCGGTAACTCCGGAAAACGTAGAAAGTCGGATGTTTCGTGATCAGGGCATCGTCAGAAGCTTGAAGCCGGCGAAGGCGAAGAAGGCGGAGAGAGCGGCCTCGGCGCGGCGGCGCACGCGGCGATAGCCGGCGACCATCCGGGCGGTCGAGAACAGCAGCGCGTAGCCCTGGTTGAGAAGCACAGAGATCAGCAGGCAGCCGACGACGATCGCCGCCACGACGGTGCCGGGCGTGTCCGGCCGCAGGCCCAACGCGATCATCGCCGTCCAGCTCAGGATCGCCTTCGGGTTGGTGAGATGCATCAGGTAGCCGCGCAGCCAGAGGCGCCGGCCGGAGGGCATCGCCCTGATCGCGGGCGTCTCGGTGCGCATGGCAGAGCGGGCCGAGCGCCAGGCCAGGTAGAACAGGTAGAGCCCGCCGGCGATCTTGATGGCGTAGAGCGCGCCGGGCTGCGCCGCGACCAGCGTCGAGACGCCGAGCGCGGCGAGGATGCCCCAGGTCAGCGAGCCGGTGCTGACACCGAGCGCGAGCGTCATGCCGGCGGCGCGGCCATGCTCCATCGCGGTCGCCATCACCGCCATGTTGCTCGGACCCGGGCTCGCGATGGCGATCAGGAAGGCCGAATAGACCAGGGCGAGTGCGGGCCAATGGCGGATGAGATCGTCGACCATGCTCACCCCGCCGCCTGCTCGATGGCTTCCATGTCCTCGTCGGAGAAGCCGAAATGGTGCCCGATCTCATGCACCAGCACATGGGTGACGATGGCGCCGAGGCTCTCGTCGTTCTCTGCCCAGTAGTCGAGGATCGGGCGGCGATAGAGGTGGATCGTGTTCGGCATCTGGCCGGTCTGGGGGCTGTAGCCCTGCTGCGGCAGGCCGACCCCGGAGAACAGGCCGAGGATGTCGAAGGGGCTCTCGGCCCCGAGCTCCTTGCAGACATCGTCCTCCGGGAACTCGGTGACGTTGAAGATCACATCCGCGCAGAGCGCGCGGAATTCGTCCGGCAGCCGGTCGAACGCGGTTTGAGCCAGCTCCTCGAAATCTCCGAGGGAAGGAGCCTTCGCGCTGTCCCAGCCGGGATCGGGAGATCCTGCCGACGCAGCCTTGATCGCCGGAACGCTGCCCATCACCAGACCTTCAGCTGGTGGCCGAGCCACCAGGCCAGAACGACGACGCCGACGAGCGAGAGGGAGCGGCCGATGCGCCGCCCCCAGAGCTCGATCTTGTCGCCCTCGGGCGCATCGCTGCCGGAGAAATGCCCGGCAGCGCGGCCCATCGATGAGCCGAGCACGGTTTCGCTGTCGCGCTTGACGCGGTCGAGCGAGGCCTTTGCCTCGGCGGCGCGAGCGGCTTCGCGGGGGTCGTTCGACATGAGGCGCTCCCCGGTTCGATCGTCAGCCCAACCTGCGCACGTCGACGAAGTGGCCTGTCAGCGAGGCTGCCGCCGCCATCGCCGGCGAGACGAGGTGGGTGCGGCCGCGATAGCCCTGCCGGCCCTCGAAGTTGCGGTTCGAGGTCGAGGCGGCGCGTTGGCCCGGCTTGAGCTGGTCCGGATTCATGCCGAGGCACATCGAGCAGCCCGGCTCGCGCCATTCGAAGCCGGCGGCGAGGAAGATCTTGTCCAGCCCCTCGGCCTCGGCCTGCTGCTTCACCAGGCCGGAGCCCGGCACGATCATGGCATAGTCCAGGCTCTCATGGATCTTCTTGCCCTCGACGATCTTCGCGACCGTACGCAGGTCCTCGATGCGGCCATTGGTGCAGGAGCCGATCCAGATCACGTCGAGCGGGATCTCGGTCATTTTCGTGCCAGCGGTCAGGCCCATATATTCCAGCGCGCGCTTCTTCGAGGCGCGCTTGACCTCGTCCTCGATCTGCTCCGGATCGGGCACGATGCCAGCAACCGAGACAACGTCCTCGGGGCTGGTGCCCCAGGAGACGATCGGCGGCAGGTTACCGGCGTCGAGGCGCACGATCCGGTCGAAATGCGCGCCCTCGTCGCTGAACAGCGTCTCCCAGTAGCGCACGGCTTCGTCCCAGGCCGCGCCCGTCGGGGCCTTTGGGCGGCCCTTCAGGTAATCGAAGGACTTCTGGTCAGGCGCGACCATGCCGGCGCGGGCGCCGCCCTCGATCGACATGTTGCAGACCGTCATGCGGCCTTCCATCGACAGGCCGCGAATGGCCTCGCCGGCATATTCGATCACCGAGCCGGTGCCGCCGGCGGTGCCGATCTCGCCGATGATGGCGAGCGTGATGTCCTTGGCGCCGACGCCGGGCGCAGGCGTGCCGTCCACCTGGACGAGCATGTTCTTCGCCTTCTTCTGGATCAGCGTCTGGGTGGCCAGCACATGCTCGACCTCCGAGGTGCCGATGCCGTGCGCCAGTGCCCCGAAGGCGCCATGCGTCGAGGTGTGGCTGTCGCCGCAGACGATCGTGGTGCCGGGCAGGGTGAAGCCCTGCTCGGGGCCGACGATGTGGACGATGCCCTGGCGGATATCGAGCTCGTTGAAATACTGCACGCCGAACTCGGCTGCGTTCTTCGCCAGCGCCTCGACCTGGATGCGGCTTTCTTCCTCGGCGATGCCCTTGGAGCGGTCGGTCGTCGGGATGTTGTGGTCGACGACGGCGAGCGTCTTCTCGGGGCTGCGGACCTTGCGGCCGGTCATGCGCAGGCCCTCGAAGGCCTGCGGCGAGGTGACCTCATGGACGAGGTGGCGGTCGATATAGAGCAGGCAGGTGCCGTCCTCCTGCCGGTCGACGACGTGGTCGTCGAAAATCTTGTCGTACAGGGTGCGGGGTGCGGATGTCGCGGTCATGGCGTCGAGCCTTTAAGTGTCGAATATCAAGCGGAAATCTGGAGGGCGCCGGCGCGTTTGCGGCTGGCGTCATGTCGCGTCGGCCTGTCGCCCGCGCGGCAGCGCGGGTCTCAGGCGCGGCTAAGGCCTGCGGCGAGCGACGCGGTGAAGCGGCCGAAGAAGCGCCAGGGCAGGCGGGCGTGATCGTCCAGCGCAACGAAGTCCTGCGTCGTCGGCAGGGCGGGCAGATGGCCCTCGCCCTGGACGATGTTGAAGTGCAGCAACTGATGCTCTCGGCACGGCATGGCTACTATGTAGCAGTTCCAATCAGGCCGGACAATCGAGACGCGGCACGGCGCCACCGAAACAGTGCGGGCAACAAAAAAACGCGGCCCGGAGGCCGCGTTTCGAAAGCATATGACGAAGAAGCGTCGTCTGCCGCTTACTTGGCGGCGGCCTTGCTGCCCTTGGCGGGGCGGGCCTCGACGCGCTCGGCGATGCGGGCCGACTTGCCGCGGCGATCGCGCAGGTAATAGAGCTTGGCGCGGCGCACCTTGCCCTTGCGGACGACCTTAATCGAATCGAGGTTCGGCGAGAACAGCGGGAAGACGCGCTCGACGCCCTCGCCATAGGAAATCTTGCGGACGGTGAAGCTCTGGTTGAGCCCGCCGCCGTTGCGGGCGATGCAGACGCCCTCATAGGCCTGGACGCGGCTGCGCTCGCCTTCCTTGACCTTCACGTTGACCTGGACGGTGTCGCCGGGCTGGAAGTGCGGGATCTCGCGACCTTCGCTGAGCTTGGCGATCTGCTCCTGGTCGAGCTGTTCGATGATGTTCATGGGTCTCTCCATGGCCGTTGGCGCGTGTGGACACGCGGGCGTTCGGCACGCTGTTTTCAGTTGAGTGAGCGGCCCATACAGGAGATGCGGGCGCTTGTCGAGCGAGGCCTTCGGCAAACTGCGTTGCGGCCATGCCTGGCTTGGCTCGGCGCGCGGCCACGTGCATACGGGTGCTCAATAACAACGACAGCACCGGGCCGGAACCATGACACAAGACGCCTCCAAAGTCGCCCTCGTCACCGGTGCCGCGCGTGGGATCGGGCTCGCCGCCGCGAAGCGCTTTCTCACCGAGGGTTGGCGGGTCGCACTGCTCGACATCGACGGCGCGACGCTCGATGCTGCGGTGGCGGAGATCGCCCGGCCGGATGTGACTCTGGCGCTCGTCTGCGACGTGTCCGAGCCCGCGGCCGTCGAAGCCGCCTTCGCCGCGCTGGCCGCGCGCTTCGGGCGGCTCGATGCGCTGGTCAACAATGCCGGCACGGCGGTGTTCAAGCCGCTGCTGGAGACCAGCCATGCCGAGTGGAGCCGGGTGCTCGCGGTCAACCTGACCGGCCCCTTCCTGACGACGCAGCTCGCGGCGCCGCTGATGGCGGACACCGGCGGTGGGGCCATCGTCAACATCACCTCGATCTCAGGCCTGCGTGCCTCGACGCTGCGCGTCGCCTACGGGACCTCCAAGGCGGCGCTGGCCCATCTCACCAAGCAGCAGGCGGCTGAACTCGCCGCGCTCGGCATCCGCGTCAACGCGGTCGCGCCCGGCCCGGTCGAGACGGCGATGGCCAAGGCGGTGCACACGCCCGAGATCCGCGCCGATTATCGCGACGCAATCCCGCTCGCCCGCTATGGGCTCGAGGAAGAGCTGGCGGCTGCGATCTTCTTCCTATGCGGCGAGCAGGCGAGCTACATCACCGGGCAGACGCTGGCGGTCGATGGCGGCTTCGACGCGGCCGGCATCGGGCTTGCGACGCTGCGCGGCGAGCGGCGAAACCTTTAGGGGGGACGAGAGGCGCCCTGCGCGCCTGTCTTGCCTGTTGGGCGCCACTCCTCGGTTGGCAGTCACTCTGCCGGGGGCTACCATGAGGCACGCATAGCGGAGCACATGGAGGCTTTGATGACCTCTTGCTTCAACGTTCACGATGCTGCCGCCTATGACCAGCTCATGGGCCGCTGGAGCCGGAAGCTGGCGCCGCTTTTCATCGATTTCGCGGGAATTGCCGGCGGCGAGAGGGTTCTCGACGTCGGCTGCGGCACCGGCAGCCTGACCTTTGCATTGGCCAAGACCGCCGGCCTGGCCGAGATTTCCGCCATCGACTTTTCGCCGGTTTTCGTCGAGGCGGCGATCCGGCGCAATACCGATCCGCGCATCACGATCCAGCAGGCCGATGCCTGCGCCTTGCCGTTCGAGGACGATCGCTTCGACCGTGCCCTGGCGCTGCTCGTCCTCCACTTCGTGCCCGAAACCGCCAAGGCCATAGCTGAGATGCGCCGCGTCACGCGATCGGGCGGCGTCGTTGCGGCGGTCGTCTGGGACCATTTCGGCGGCATGCCGGGCATGCGGATGATGGTCGACACGGTCGCGGCGCTCAGCGAGGGCGGGCGCGAACTGCGGAGCCGCTACTGCTTCCAGCCGATGATGCGGCCGCATGAAATGCAGCAGGCCTTCGTCGCCGAGGGGCTCGCGGACGTCACCGAGACGGAGCTGATGATCCGCATGGACTACCAGAGCTTCGACGATTTCTGGGCACCGATCGGCGCGGGTGAGGGACCTCTTGGCAAATATCTCGTCACGCTGGACGCGGAAGAGCGCGGGCGGGCAGTGGCGGCCGTGCGCGACGCCTACCAGGCCGGGCGGCCTGACGGCCCGCGATCCTTTGCGAATGTCGCCTGGGCCTGCCGCGGCGTGGTTCCCTGATCGCGGCTGCGGCTCTCCGACTGCGCTGCGTCGCAGCAG
This sequence comes from Allobosea sp. Root381, assembly GCF_001429395.1. Taxonomy (GTDB): domain Bacteria; phylum Pseudomonadota; class Alphaproteobacteria; order Rhizobiales; family Beijerinckiaceae; genus Allobosea. The sequence goes on along the minus strand of NZ_LMJT01000034.1, from coordinate 87,356 downwards.
AACTTTGTCTTGCGCCGGCCGGTGAACGGCGCGAACGTGACCCCACGATCCCTCTTCGACGGCCGCCCGGCCTCGTCGGGCCGGTGCGACCGCCGCCCGACCGGCGTGGGTGCATCCATCCGTCCTCGCCGGCTTCACGCCGCGCCGGAGCCCTGAGGCCTTCGCCTCCCGCCCTCTTCGCGGCACGACCCGAAGGAGGACACCATGTCTGCAGCTTCCCCGGCCGGAGGCCCCCGCAACGGCGCGAGACAACCGGGGCCGCGATGCATCGCCATCGTCGGCCCCTTCCAGAGCGGCAAGACCACCCTGCTTGAAAGCATCCTGGAGCGCTGCGGTGCTCTCTCCCGCGCCGGCTCCGTCAAGACCGGCAACAGTGTCGGCGATGCGGCCCCCGAGGCCCGCTCCCACCAGATGAGCACCGACCCGAACGTCGCCAGCGTCACCTTCCTCGGCGAGCGCTTCCATTTCATCGACTGCCCCGGCTCCGTCGAATTCCTGCACGAGATGCGCCACGTCCTGCCGGTGGTCGACGCCGCCGTCGTGGTCTGCGAGGCCGATGACAGGAAGGCGCCGGCGCTGGAGCTCGTGCTGCGCGAGCTGGAGGAGGCGGACATTCCGCGCTTCCTCTTCCTCAACAAGATCGACAGCGCGACGCGGCGCGTGCGCGAGACGCTGCCCATCCTGCAGCGGGCGTCGCGGACGCCGCTGCTGCTGCGCCAGATTCCGATCTGGCAGAAGGGCATCGCGATCGGTTTCATCGACCTCGCGCTCGAACGAGCCTTCATCTATCGCGAGCACGCCCCCAGCGAGATCGTGCCGCTCGCCGCCGAGGAGACCGGGCGCGAGAAGGAAGCGCGTTTCTCGATGCTGGAGAAGCTCGCCGACTATGACGATGCGCTGATGGAGGAACTGCTCGGCGACATGGAGCCGCCGCAGGACCGGATATTCGACGATCTCGCCCGCGAATTGCAGGAGCGCCATGTCGTGCCGGTGCTGATCGGTTCGGCCGAGCGCGGCAACGGCGTGACGCGCCTGCTCAAGGCGCTGCGACACGAGGCGCCGGGACTGGACGTGACGCGCGGACGCACCGGCGTCGTGGCCGAGGGCGTGCCGCTCGCGCAGGTGATGAAGACCTGGCACTCCAACCATGGCGGCAAGCTCTCGCTCGCCCGCATGCTGCGCGGCCGGCTGGCCGAAGGCGATGTCGTGACCTCGTCGAGCGGGGTCGAGACGCGCATCGCCGGCGTCATCGAGCTCAAGGGCGCGGAGCAATCGCGTCACCCGGCGGTCGAGGAAGGCGATGTCGCGGCCTTTGCCCGTCTCGAAAGCGTGGCCACGGGGGATTCGATCGCGCTCGGCAAGCTGCGCGCGCCGATGGTCAGCACGATCGCGCCGCCCGAGGCGGTCCATGCACTGGCCGTCGCGGCGCGGGACCGCAAGGACGACGTCAAGCTGACATCGTCCCTCGCACGTCTTGCCGACGAGGACACGGCGCTCTCGATCGAGCAGCTGCCGGAACTGGGCGAGCTGCGGCTGGCGGGGCAGGGCGAGATGCATCTGCGCGTCACGCTCGAGCGGCTGGCGGGGCGCCATGGCGTGACTGTCGAAAGCAAGCCGCCGCAGATCGGCTATCGCGAGACGATCCGCGGCAAGGGCGGGGCGCGCGGGCGGCATCGCAAGCAGAGCGGCGGCCATGGCCAATATGGCGACGTGGTGCTGGAGGTCGCGGCCCTGCCGCGTGGCGAGGGCATCCGGTTCGTCGACCGCATCGTCGGCGGGGCCGTGCCGCGGCAGTACATCGCCTCCGTCGAGGCCGGGATGCGGGACTATTGCCGCAATGGCCCGCTCGGCTTCCCGCTCGTCGATCTCGAGGTGACGCTGACCGACGGTTCCTATCACAGCGTCGATTCCTCCGACATGGCCTTCCGCCAGGCGGCGCGGATCGCGATGGCGGAAGCGGTGCCGCAGGCGAAGTCCGTGCTGCTCGAGCCGATCCTGGCCGTGGAGGTGGTCATCCCGTCGGAAGCGATGTCGCGCGCCTCGGCGATCGTCTCCGGCCGGCGCGGGCAGATCCTCGGCTACGATTCGCGCCCCGGCTGGCGCGGCTGGGACCAGATCAACGCGCTGATGCCCGAGGCCGAGATGGCTGGGCTGATCGTCGAACTGCGTTCGGCGACCTCGGGCGTCGGCTCCTTCACCGCGCGCTTCGATCACCTTGCCGAACTCGCCGGGAAGCCGGCCGATGCGGTCGTTTCCGCCCATGCCCTGGCACAGGCGCGCTGAGCGACGAAGTTTAAGCGGCGGGCGCTTGCGCCCGCCGCCGCCGTTACGCAGTGTAGCCGGGAGAAAAAGGCGCACCGACCGCCCGGCCTAGCGGGTCAAGGCCGGGCGATCGGGGAGGACGACCATGAATGCGAGCGCCCAGCAGGGGAAGCCGGACCCGCGGCCGTGGCTGGCACATTATCCGGCTGCCGTGCCGCCCCGGATCGACGAAGCCCAGACCGGGACGCTGGCCGACCTGATCAACGGCGCGTGCCGCAGCTATGCGCAGCGCCCGGCCTTCGAAAGCTTCGGCAAGGCGATCAGCTTCGCCGAAACCGGCGCCGCCGCGCGCGCCTTCGCCGCCTGGCTGCAGTCGATGGGCTTCCAGAGGGGCGACCGCGTCGCGCTGATGATGCCGAACATCCTGGCTTATCCGGCGGTGATGTTCGGCGCGCTGATCGGCGGCTTCACCGTCGTCAACGTCAATCCGCTCTACACGGCGCGCGAACTCGCCCATCAGCTCAACGATTCGGGCGCGCGGGTGCTGGTGGTGATCGAGAACTTCGCCCATGTGGTCCAGGAGGCGAAGCCGCAGCTGAGTTTGGACGCGATCATCGTCGCCACCGCCGGCGACCTGATGGGCTTCAAGGGACACATCGTCAATTTCGTCGCGCGCCGGATCAAGAAGGTGGTCAAGCGCTACGACCTGCCCGGCTCCGTCCCGCTGGCGACGATCCTGGCGGGCTCTGCCGAGATGCAGCCGGTCAAGGTCGGGCCCGACGACGTCGCCTTCCTGCAATACACCGGCGGAACGACCGGCGTCGCCAAGGGCGCGACGCTGACGCATCGCAACGTCGCCTCCAATGTCGAGCAATGCGCGCTCTGGCTCGGCTGGGCGCTGGAGCCGCCGCATGGGCGCAGCGACTACCAGCACGTCATGGTGACGGCGCTGCCGCTCTACCACATCTTCGCGCTGACCTGCTGCTGCCTGTTCATGCTGCGCATCGGCGCCAAGGGGCTGCTGATCGCCAATCCGCGGGACATCGACGGCTTCGTCAAGACGCTGAAATCCAGCCGCTTCACGATCATCTCCGGCGTCAACACGCTCTACAACGCGCTCGCGAACCATCCCGGATTCGCAGAGGTCAATTTCGAGGAGCTGCGCTTCGCCGTGTCGGGTGGCATGGCGACGCAGGCCGCTGTCGCCAAGCACTGGAAGCAGGTCACGGGACGGCCGATCATCGAGGGCTACGGCCTGTCCGAGACCTCGCCCGTCGCGTCGATCAACCGGCCCGACATCTCTGAATTCAGCGGCACGGTCGGCTTCCCGGTCCCCTCGACGGACTTTGCGATCCGCGACTCCGAGGGGAACGATCTGTCGATCGGCGAATCCGGCGAGATCTGCATCCGCGGCCCGCAGGTGATGGTCGGCTACTGGAACCGGCCGGACGAGACCGCCAAGGTGATGACGCCGGACGGCTTCTTCCGCAGCGGCGACATCGGCGTGATGCAGCCGGACGGACAGGTCCGGATCGTCGACCGCATGAAGGACATGGTGCTGGTCTCGGGCTTCAACGTCTATCCGAACGAAGTCGAGGAGGTGCTGGCGGCGCATCCCGGCGTGCGCGAGGCCGCGGTCGTCGGCCTGCCGGACGAGCATTCCGGCGAGGCCGTCACCGCCTTCGTCGTCCGCAAGGACGATACGCTCAGCGCCGACGAGCTGCGCGCCTTCTGCAAGCAGAGCCTGACCGGCTACAAGGTGCCGCGGCAGATCTTCTTCCGGGAGAGCCTGCCGAAGACCAATGTCGGCAAGGTCCTGCGCCGGGCCTTGCGCGAGGAGCACGTCTCAGGGTCCTAGCGGCGGGCGTTGTCGCTGGCCGCCCGCGCGGCGTCGCCTTTGCCGACGGGGTGGGCTAGCTTGCCGCCGTTCCCGGCGCGGCCCGTCCGTGCTCGATTGCAATCCGAGCCGAACGGAGTGGCTGTTTGTCCCGACGCCTGACCGAACTTCCATTGCTGCGCCTCTTGAAGCCCGGGCTCTACGTCCATGACGACGAGGCCCTGAACGCCGAGCCGACGCTGGAGCTTCTGTCCGAGCCGATCACGCCGATCGATGCCTTCTTCATCCGCAACAATGGCGACGTGCCGGAGGCCGGAGGGCGCGACTGGACGCTGACCATCGATGGCGAGGTCGAGCGCCCGGCCTTGTGGACGCTGGCCGGGCTGCGCGAGAAGTTCGAGACGGTCACCGTCACCGCCGTGCTCGAATGCGCGGGCAATGGCCGCTCGCAATTCTCGCCGGCGACCGACGGGCTGCCCTGGCGGCTCGGCGCGGTGGGTTGCGCCCGCTGGACCGGGGTGAGGCTCAGGGATGTGCTTGAGCATGCGGGGTTGAAGGAGAGCGCCGTCTATACCGGCCATTACGCGCCCGACCGGCTGCTCGCCGATCCCTCGCGGCCGGCCTTGTCGCGCGGGCTGCCGGTCGCCAAGGCGCTGGCGCCGGAGACGCTGATCGCCTTCGCGATGAACGGCGAGCCGCTGCCGCGGCTGCATGGCGGGCCGCTGCGGATCGTGGCGCCGGGCTTTCCGGGTTCGGCCTGGCAGAAATGGCTCGACCGCATCACGTTGCGCCCGCACGAGCATGACGGCGAGAAGATGTGCGGGACCAACTACCGGATGCCGGTCCGGCCAGTGAGGCCGGGCGAGCCGCTCGACACGAGCGAATTCGCGGTCATCACCGACATGCCGGTGAAGTCCTTGATCACGGCTCCGGCGCCCGGCTTCACCGTGCCTGTCGGCGGCAGGCTAAAGGTTTCGGGCTTCGCCTGGAGCGGCGCGATCCCGCTCGCGGGCGCGCGCGCTTCCTGCGACGGCGGCGCGAACTGGTGCGAGGTGGCGCTGGAGGAAGGCGAGGGGCCCTTCGCCTGGCGGCGCTTCAGTACGACCTTCGAGATCGGCCAGGCCGGACCTCTGGTCGTGCTGGCGCAGGCGCGCGACGTGCAGGGCAATGTCCAGCCGCTCGAGGTCGAGTGGAACCCGCGCGGCTATTGCAACAACCAGGTGCAGCGGGTGAGTGGTGCGGCAGTCGCCGCCTGACGCGCCTCACGCTGCGATCAGCGCGCGCTCGTCGGCAGCCTTCGCCGTCACCGGGACGACATCGCCCGCCGCCACGTCGCGGGCGAAGCGGATCAGGGTGAAATCCTCGGCGCGGCCGGTGTTGCCGCGCTCGGTCAGCACACTCAGCGCCTTGCCGAGGCGGGTTTCGAGATGGCTCGCATGGGCGGTCGCGGCAGCCGCGCGCAGCCTCGCCGCCCGCTCGGCGACGAGCCCGCCCGGATGCTGCGGCATGCGGGCCGCCGGCGTGCCGGGGCGGGCGGAATAGGGGAAGACATGGACGTAGCTCAGCCCGCATTCGCCGATCAGGTCGAGCGAGCGGGCAAACATCGCCTCGTCCTCGGTCGGGAAGCCGGCGATCAGGTCGGCACCGAAGGCGATGTCGGGCCGCAGATCGCGCATCTGCGCGCAGAAGCGGATCGCATCCTCCCGGCCATGGCGGCGCTTCATGCGTTTCAGGATCAGGTCGTCGCCGGCCTGCAGCGAAAGATGCAGATGCGGCATCAGGCGGGGCTCGGTCGCGATCGCCTCGCGCAGCTCGTCGTCGACCTCGACCGCGTCGATCGAGGACAGGCGCAGGCGGGGCAGCTCCGGCAGCGCGCGCAGGATCATGAGGACCAGGTGTCCCAGCGTCGGAGCGCCGTCGAGGTCGCGGCCATAGCTGGTCAGGTCGACGCCGGTCAGGACGATCTCGCGTGCGCCGGCTTCCGTCAGGCTGCGGCACTGCGCGACCACGGCGTCAACGGCGAGCGAGCGTGAATTGCCGCGCCCGAAGGGGATGACGCAGAAGGTGCAGCGGTGGTCGCAGCCGTTCTGGACCTGCACGAAGCCGCGCGTCTGCCGCTGCGAGCGGCCGGCCTCCACGGGTGCGAGCCGGCTTTGCGCCATGATGTCGCCGACCGCGATCTTGTCGGCCGCTTCTCCGTCCGAGGCAGCCATCAGGCTGTTGGAGCCGGCAAGTGCGGCCCAGGTCGCCCGCTCCATCTTCTCGGCATTGCCGATGACGCGCGCCGTCTCCGGCATCTCCGCGAAGCGGGCGGGCTCGATCTGGGCGGCGCAGCCGGTGACGACGACAGGCCGGTCGGGCTGCTCGCGCCGCAGCCGGCGCACGGCCTGGCGGGCCTGCCGCGTCGCTTCCGCGGTGACGGCGCAGCTGTTGACGATTGCGAGATCGCCGATACCTGCAGCCTGCGCCTGCCGCCGGAGCGCCTCGCCCTCGACGATGTTGAGGCGGCAGCCGAAGGTGACGACCTCCAGGGCCATCAGGCGGCATTCTCGAACAGCTCGGGCGCGAGCGTGCCTTCCCACTCGAACTCGGCCGGCCCGGTCATCAGGACATGGCCGTCGCTCTCGCGCCATTCGATGGTGAGATCGCCGCCGGGCAGGCTGACGACGGCCTTGCGCGCCGAGAGTTCGCGGCGGACGGCCGCGACCAGCGCCGCGCAGGCGCCCGAGCCGCAGGCCTGGGTGATGCCGGCGCCGCGCTCCCAGACGCGCAGGACGATATGGTCGAGCGCCTTGACCGCGGCGAGCTCGATATTGGCGCGGTCGGGGAAGATCGGATGGTTCTCCAGCAGCGGACCGATCTGCTCGAGGTTGAAGGCGTAAGGGTCGTCGACGAAGAAGACGGCGTGCGGGTTGCCCATGTTGACGGCGCTGGGTGTGTGCAGGATCGGCGCGTCGATCGGGCCGATCTGGAGCTCGAAATGCGCGGTATCGTGGAAGGGCTCGGCCAGCGGGATCTCGTCCCAGGCCAGCCTGGGCTCGCCCATGTCCACCGTGAAGACGTCGCCGCTTTCGCGCCGCGCCGGCAGCAATCCCGCCTTGGTCTGGAGGGTGAGCGCCGTCTTGGCGGAATCGCCCATCAAGGGGTCGGCGAGCATCGCCCAGGCGACGCAGCGCGTGCCGTTGCCGCAGGCGCCGGCCTCGGAGCCATCGGTGTTGTAGATGCGGATGAAGGCGTCGGTGCCGGGCGTGACGGGGTCGTGCAGGACCATCAGCTGGTCGAAGCGGGCGCGCGGCTCGGCGGCGATGGCGCGGGCCTCCTCGGCGCTGACGCGCAGCCTGGTTCCGCGCAGGTCGAGCACGGTGATCTGGTTGCCGAGACCGTTCATCTTGAGGAACCGGCGATGGGCCAGAGCGTTCATTCCGTCACACATCCCAATGAAACACGGTCCTATGACGGAGGTGACGTGAAAAAGCCACCCTCCGGGTCGTTCCTTGGCGTAGGTGGAGATTCTATGCTGCGCCGCAAGGGCGCGAATCGCTGACGGTGAGCAGGGCGGTCTCAATGCGGCACTACCGGATTGCAGTTTTGGCGGTCGCTGCCCTGACGGGCTGGTCCGTGTTTGCGCTGGCCCAGTCGCGCGTTGCGCCGCCGACGCCGGTCGAGTCGGCGCCGCTCGCGCCGCCACCGGGATCGGCGGCCCCTGCCCAGGCCCAAATTCCCAACCCGCCGGCCGCAGTGCCGGAACCGGTGCCCGGGCCGCAGCCGGTCCAGCCCGCGCCCGCGCCGCAGCGCCCCGTGACGCCGGAGCCGGTCCAGCCGGCGCCGACGCCGGATGTTCCCCTGGAGCCGCAGCCCGTCCAGCCGCCGCCGACGCTGCCGGAGCCGGCGCAACCCGGTCAGCCGCCGGCCCAGCAGCAGATTCGGCAGCAGACCGGGACACTCGACCCGAACCAGACTCTCGCCGGCAAGCGCGGCGACACGAGCGATGTCGACGAGGTGCTGCTCGTCGCCAAGCCGGTGCTGACCCTGTCGGGTTCGGCGAGCTGGGACGAAGGCTTCAAGCGGCTGACCGAGAGTTTTGCCGTGTTGCGCCAGGAGGCGGAGAAAGCCAGGCTGCCGATCGCGGGGCGGCCGCTGTCGCTTTTCCTCGAAACGGACGACAACGGCTTCCGCTACGAGGCGATGCTGCCGGTCGGTCCCGGGCCGGGCGGCGAGCGGCCGCAGAGTTTCGGCAACGGCGTTCGCGCCGGCACGACGCCAGCCGGGCCGTCGTTGCGCTTCGTGCACATCGCGCCCTATGACGACATCGACTCGACCTATGAGACGATCACCGCCTATCTCGATGCGAAGAGCATCGTCGTGAAGGACGCCTTCCTCGAGGAATATGTCGGCGACCTCAAGGATCCGGCCGACCCCAATCTCGAGATCAACGTCTACGTCCAGCCGCGCTGAAGCGTCTGCCAGCCCGTCATTGCGAGCGTCAGCGAAGCAATCCAGGAAGGCGTAGAGCGCTGCTGCCCCCGGGGTTACTTCGTCGCTTCGCTCATCGCAATGACGCGGACGTTGCTTATGCCGTCCAGCTCAGGCCCGGCCGCATCGGCCGGAAGCGCTCCTCGGGCAGCCCGGCATCGACCATGGCGGCGGCAAGGGCCGCCAGCGGGCGCTCGATGCCCTCATCGGTGAGCTGGAAGGTGCCCCAATGGTGGCCGAGCGCCTGTTCGGCCCGCAGCGCCAGCATCACCTTCACCGCCTCTGCCGGGTTCATATGGTTGTCCTGCATGAACCAGCGCGGCTCATAGGCGCCGATCGGCAGCAGGGCGAGGTCGAAGGGGCCGTGCTCGCGGCCGAGCCGTTCATAGAGCGAGCCGTCGTGATAGCCGGTGTCGCCGATGTGGAAGATGCGCTTGCCGCCGCCTTCAAGGATGAAGGAGCACCACAGCGCCATACGCCGGTCCATCGCGCCGCGGGCCGACCAGTGATAGCTCGGGACCAGCGTGGTCGAGACCGTCTCGGAGAGCTGAAGCCGCGTGCCCCAGTCATGCGCTTCGGCGCGCACGTCCGGCACCGCCTCGCGCACGATCGCGTCGTTGCCCAGCGGCATGATCATGCGCGGGTCGTCGCGGCGGTGCAGCCGGCCGAGCGTCTCGACGTCGAGATGGTCGTAGTGATTATGCGTGACCAGCACGACGTCGATCTTGGGCAGATCGGCGAAGGCGATGCCCGGCGCGTTGACGCGCTTCGGCCCGAAGAAGCTGAAGGGGCTGGCACGCTCCGACAGCACCGGGTCGACCAGGATGTTGAGCCCGCCGATCTGGTGCAGGAAGGAGGCGTGGCCGATATGGGCGACCCGCACGCCCTCGATGCGCTGAGGCGGCTTGTCCTGCGGCGGGGCGGGGTAATGCTCCGGGAAGCGCTCGCGGCCGCCACGCTCGGCCTGCCAGCGCAGGAAATCACCGAAGCCCTTGGTCACGGGCCTGCCATCGGAGAAGCGCAGGCCGTCGAAATTGTCGCTGACCGGACCTTGATAATAGGGATTGCGCGAGCGCTGGTACGAGGCCCAGGCCACGCCCGAGCCTCCCAGCAGGGCAGGGAGGGCGAAAATGCGGAGAAGGCGGCGACGGTTCATGGTCGCGAAGATGTAGCGCAGGCGCCTCCGAAAACCAGAGAGATTCGGCCGGGATCAAGCGTTCTTGACCGCGAAGGCATGGAGCCAGCGCGTCGGCTCGGCATCGTAGCCGCTGCCCGACGCCTCCTCGACGACCAGGCTTTCCCAGCCTTCCGGGCCATAGGCGCCGCGCAGCCAATCCGGCGAGGGATAGTTGAAATAGCGTCCGAAACGGTCGCGGCCCTCGGCCTCGCCGGCCTTGAAGCTGGCGAAGAAGACGCCGCCCGGACGTAAAGCGCGCGCGATACGGGCGAGGATGCCGGGCAGCGCGGCGCGGGGCACATGGAGCAGGCTGGCATGGGCCCAGACCGCGTCATAGGCATCGACTTCGTCCAGTTCCTCGAACAGCAGGACGCGCACCGGAACGCCGAGCCGCTTGCCGGCTTCCGCCGCCAGTTCCGGCGAGCCGTCGCTCGGTACGACATCGAAGCCGCGCGCCAGCATCGCAGCACTGTCCTGCCCGCCGCCGCAGCCGAGCTCGAGAATGCGGGCGCCCGGCGTGAGCAAAGTGGTAAAGCGACCGATCAGCGCGTTCTCCGCCTCGCGGTCCCGTCCGGCATAGGCCTGTGCCTCGGCGGCGTAGAAATCGAGCGTAGCGCTGTCGCGGGCTGGCATATCGGTTTGAACTCTCAAGGGTTGGCGGGCCGGATCGCCACCGCGGCGATGCCGGCGCCGATCAGTGCCGCGCCGCCGGCCTTGTTGAACAGGCCGATGGCGCGTTCACTGCGCACCAGCGAGCGCGCCCGCGAAGCGACGAGCGCGTAGCCGAAGGCATTGGCGAAGGCGAGCGTCACGAAGGTCGCCTCGAAGATCAGCATCTGCGTCCAGAAATCCGCCTTCGGGTCGAGGAACTGCGGCAGGAAGGCGACGAAGAAGGTGATGCTCTTCGGGTTCAGCGCCGTGACCAGCCAGGCATGGCCGAGCATCTTCCAGGCCGAGGCGGCATCCTCCCTCGGCCTGGCGTCGAGCGTGCCGCCGGCGCGGAAGAGCTTGAAGCCGAGCCAGATCAGATAGGCGGCGCCCACCCATTTCAGCACGGTGAAAACGGTCGCGGAGGCGGCCAGCAATGCGCCGACGCCGAGCATGGAGAGCGTCATCGCCGTGAAGTCGCCGAGCGCCACGCCGATCGCGGTGGGCAGCGCGGTGCGCCAGCCCTGGCCGAGCGCATAGGAGACGACGAGCAGGATCGTCGGTCCGGGAATGATGAGCAGGACGGCTGTGGCGGCGGCGAAGGCGGCCCAGGCTTCGAAGGTCATGGCGGGCTCCCGGAGGACTGATGCTGGCGGAGCCATCCCCAAGCCGCGGTGTTTGTAAAGGGGCTCGTGTCCGGTCCGGTTGCCCGAGTCGAGCGTCCTTCGCCCGGCTAGCGAGATTGCGGTCGGTTCGACCCGAAATGCATGATGGGGCCGGCCGACATCTCGACGCGGCGCTCGGGCTCGCCGGCGACGACGAGGGCCCACCAGGCGCGGTATTGCGTCTGCGGGTCCTTGGCGAGGGCAATGCCGAAGCGCGTCGCTTCCTTCATCCGGAGATTGGCATCGTGGCCGCTGGAGTTGCGCCAGCCGGAGAAGGCCTCCTGCGTGGAATAGTAGCCGCCGCCGAGATTCTCAGCCGAGCGCGCGGCGTCGAGGCCAGCGGCGTGGACGCGCGAAGCGAAGTTGCCGGCCACGGTATGCGAGAGGCTGTTCGCCTTCGCCATCGCATCGGCCTGGCGCTGAGCCATGCCGGTCAGGACGGGGTCAAGCCGCACCGGGCCGAGACCATGGCTCGCGCGATAGGCGTTGAAAATGCGCCCGGCCTCGGCGGGATCGAGCGTCACGGCGGCGAGGCGCTCGGTGGAGCGGGCATTGAGAGAGGTCGTGCGGCGCGCCTCGCCGGCGCAACCGGCGGCGAGCAGGGCGAGGGCGAGAAGAGCGAGGCGGGGAGCGAGCGGGATCATCGTCGGCTTTCGTGAAGGAGGCCGGCGATGTGCCCCGCGATCCCGGCGGTTTCGCGGCGAGGCCTGCCGGAATCAGCCGCGGCCGCCGGCAATGACGCGGCAGAGCGCGTCGCGGACATAAGCTTCGGGGGCGACCTGGCCGGCCTGCACCACGAAGGCTGCATCGACGCGGGTCGCGGGGCCGCTCTTGCGGGCGGTGACGCGCAGGTGCTGCGGCCGGCCCGAGCCGCTGGTCTCCTGGATCGCGACAACGGAACTCGTGGCCTTGTCGACGCGGATGCCGGCGAAGCCTTCGGCCGAGACGGCGGCGGCGAGGTTCTTCAGGACGGCGGCCGGCGCCTTGCCCTTCACCAGATCCCAGCTGCGGTAGGTGATACCGGTGACCATCGGGACGCCATCGACCTTGAAATTGCCGGGGCAGGCCTGCGCCATCGCCTGCGAGGCGAACAGGACCGCGGCAGCGGCAAACAGGCAGGTCTTGAGGCTTCCGGCAATCATCGTCATTCTCCGTCTCGATCGGCCGCCTTGTGTAACCGAAGAGTGCTCGGGCTCAACCGCCGCGCCGCGCAGTTGGGGCATCCGCGGCCACAACCTTGACTTTCGCCGCATTCTGCGGCTTTAAACGCCGCATCCGTTTCGCCGACATCGTCGAGACCGCATCCGCCGACCGGGCCGCGCACAGCGCTTCATGAGCCCGGAGGTCAACGCCCGACAGCGCGTCTGCGCCCTCGGGCGCGAAACCGTTTGGCGGTCATGTTGGTTTTCGGCGAGAGACGAAACCCGACAGACCAGACAGGACAGCGTCCGCATGTTCGGCACTCTGAGCGACAAGCTGTCAGGCATCCTTTCGGGGCTCACCCGCAGGGGTTCGCTGACCGAGGAGGACGTCAACGCCGCGCTGCGCGAGGTGCGCAAGGCGCTGCTGGAGGCCGACGTCGCGCTCGAGGTCGTGCGTTCCTTCACCGACAAGGTTCGCGAGCGGGCCGTCGGCGCCGAGGTGCTGAAGTCGATCACGCCCGGCCAGCAGGTCATCAAGATCGTCAACGACGCGCTGATCGAGATGCTCGGCGGCGAGGGCGAGGGCATCAATTTCGATGCCGTGCCGCCGGTGCCGATCCTGATGGTCGGCCTTCAGGGCTCGGGCAAGACGACCTCGACGGCTAAGATCGCCAAGCGCCTGACCGACCGGAACAAGAAGAAGGTCCTGATGGCGTCGCTCGATACGCGGCGCCCGGCCGCGATGGAGCAGCTTGCCATTCTCGGCAAGCAGGTCGGCGTTGAGACGCTGCCGATCGTCGCCGGCCAGTCGGCCGTGCAGATCGCGCGCCGTGCCATCGAGGCAGCCAGGCTTGGCGGCTACGACGTCGTGATGCTCGACACCGCCGGCCGCGTCACGCTCGACGACACGCTGATGGCGGAAGTGGCCGAGGTGAAGGCCGCGACGAACCCGCATGAGGTGCTGCTCGTTGCCGACGCGCTGACCGGCCAGGACGCCGTCAACACGGCGCGCGCCTTCGACGGCCGCGTCGGGCTGACCGGCATCGTGCTGACCCGCATGGACGGCGATGGCCGCGGCGGCGCGGCGCTCTCGATGCGCGCGGTCACCGGCAAGCCGATCAAGCTCGTCGGCACGGGCGAGAAGACCGACGCGCTGGAGGATTTCCACCCGTCGCGCGTCGCCAACCTGATCCTCGGCATGGGCGACATCGTCGGCCTCGTCGAGCGGGCGGCCCAGACGATCGATGCCGAACAGGCGCAGGCGACCGCGCAGCGCATGGCCAAGGGCCAGTTCGACCTCTCGGACATGCGCGCGCAGTTCCTGCAGATGGAAAAGATGGGCGGGCTCGGCGGCGTGATGGGCATGCTGCCCGGCATGAAGCAGGCTCAGGGCCAGCTCGCCAATGCCGGCGTCGGCGACCAGATGTTCAAGCGCATGATCGCGGCGATCGATTCGATGACGCCGGCCGAGCGCAAGAACCCCGACCTGCTCAAGAACAGCCGCAAGAAGCGCATCGCCGCCGGCTCAGGCACCTCGGCCGAGCAGATCAACAAGCTGCTGAAAATGCATCGCGGCATGGCCGACGGCATGAAGGCGATGGCCAGGCAGAAGGGCGGCATGATGGGCAAGCTCGGGCAGATGTTCGGGCTCGGCGGCGGTGGCCTGCCGCCCGGCATGCCGGACCCCTCGAAGATGGATCCGGCCCAGCTCGCCGAACTGCAGAAGCAGCTCGGCGGGGGTGGCGGCATGCCCGGCCTGCCGCCGGGCGGCTTCCCGGGCCTGCCGAAGGGCGTCACGCCACCTGCCGGCATGATGCCGAAGCTGCCGGGCCTCGGTAGCGGGCTGCCCGGGCTGGGCGGGCCGTTCGGGGGCAAGAAGAAGTGAGTTGTTCGTCCGCAAGCGTCCGGGACGTCATGGTCGGGCTTGCCCCGACCACCCACGTCTTCACCGGGCGAGGGCGGTGTTCAAGACGTGGATGCCCGGCACAAGGCCGAGCATGACGGAGAGACTGTCGGCCCTGTCGGCCGGCAATGCAGCAAAACCTACTCAAGACCAGAGAAAGAGAAGACCATGTCCCTCAAGATCCGCCTGACCCGTGGCGGCGCCAAGAAGCGCCCCTATTACCGCATCGTCGTCGCCGACGCCCGCTCGCCGCGCGATGGCCGCTTCATCGACAAGATCGGCTCCTACGACCCGATGAAGGCCAAGGATTCGCCGGAGCGCGTCGTACTCGACGTCGAGAAGGCCAAGGATTGGCTCGCCAAGGGCGCCCAGCCGACCGACCGCGTGCTGCGCTTCCTGGACGCCGCCGGCGTCTCCAAGCGCCCGGCCCGCAACAACCCGAAGAAGGCCGAGCCCGGCGAGAAGGCCAAGGAGCGCGCCGCCGCCAAGGCCGAGAAGAGCGCCGCCCCGGCCGAAGCCGAGGCGTGATGCCGATCACGGCCTGCGATGCCGGTCGTCATGGTCGGGTTCGTCCCGACCATCCACGCCTTCGCGGGTCGTGCATGGTGTTCGAGACGTGGATGCTCGCCACAAGGGCGAGCATGACGGCGAGGCCGTCTTTGCCCTGTGGTGGACACCATGGCTGCTGACAATACGCGCGTCCTGCTCGGCGTCATCGGCGCCGCGCATGGGATCAAGGGTGAGGTCCGCATCAAGACCTTCACCGGCGATCCGCTGGCGATCGCGGATTACGGCCCTCTGTCCGACGACAAGGGGCGCCTCTTCGAGATCGCCGAAATCCGCCCCGCCAAGGAGGTGGTCGTCGCCCGGCTCAAGGGCGTCACCAGCCGCGAGGCTGCGGAAAGCCTGAACGGTGTCGAGCTCTTCGTGGCGCGCGACAGCCTGCTCGCGCCCGAGGACGAGGACGATTTCCTGCATGCCGACCTGATCGGCTGCCGGGTGCTCGGCCCCGATGGCGCCGCGCTCGGCACCGTCACCTCGGTCGAGAACTACGGCGCGGGCGACCTGCTCGACATCGAGACGCCCGATGGGCACTCGGTGCTGATGCCCTTTACCAAGGCTTTCGCGCCGCGCATCGACATCGCCGCGCGCGTGATCCATGCCGAGCCGCCGCTCGGCCTGTTCGAGGATGGCGAGGCATGAACACCGCCCCGGCGCGCGCGCTGATCTTCGACATGGACGGCACCATCGTCGACAACATGCGCTATCACGAGGCGGCCTGGGGCCGGCTGCTCGCCGAGCACGGCCTGCCCTTCGACGCCGATGAATTCTTCCGCCGCACGGCGGGTATGGCGTCCCGCGAAATTCTGGCGCCACTCTTTCCCAACGCCGACGCCGCGCAGATCGACGCGCTTGGCCATGACAAGGAACTCTACTACCGCGAGGCCTATGGCCCGCATGTCGCGCCGCTGCCCGGCCTGCTGCCGCTGATCGCGCGGGCGACGAGCCATGGCGTGCCGATCGCGGTGGCCTCGGCGGCCCCTCCGGGCAATATCGATCTCGTGCTCGACGCGCTGGAACTGCGCCCCTTCCTGAAGACGATCGTCGCGCCGAGCCAGGGCTATCGCGGCAAGCCGCATCCCGACCTGTTCCTGGCGGCGGCCGAGCGCATGGGTGTCGCGGCCGAGGATTGCATCGTGTTCGAGGATGCGCCGAACGGCGTCGAGGCGGCCAGACGGGCCGGCATGCGCGCCGTCGCGCTGCTGACGATGATCGAGGCCGATTCCTTTGCCGGTTTCGACAATCTCGTGGCGAGTGCCAAGGATTTCAGGGCACTGGACCGGCTGCCGGTGTTGCAGTTCGGCTGAGCCATGGGGCGGGCGGCGCAGGCTCTCGCCGAATTTGCGCTCAGGCCGCTGCCGCGACTATGCTGCCGCCATCATGAAGCAGGCGCACTGTACCAACAGCATCGCGTCCCCGCGCTTCTGACGCGAGGGACGAAGGACCAGGGTGGGCATCGGCACGGCCGGTGACCTGCTTTTCGCATGTCTTTCAGCCGATGCGCCGCGCGCGCCATTGCGAGCACAGCTTCATGAGCAATGTTTTCGAAAGCCCGTTCAAGGGTATCCCCCTGTCGCGGCAGGTCCGCAACCCCAACATCCTCGTCGGACGCCACAGCTATTATTCAGGCTATTATCACGGCCATGGCTTCGACGATTGCGCCCGCTATCTCCTGCCCGATGCGGGCGCCGACCGCCTAATCATAGGGAGCTTCTGCTCGATCGGCTCCGGTGCTGCCTTCATCATGGCCGGCAATCAGGGCCATCGGAACGAGTGGGTCAGCACCTTCCCGTTTCATTATCTACCGGATGTTCCACATTTCGCCGGTGCGCGCGACGGATACCTCCCGGCCGGCGATACGGTCATCGGCAGCGATGTCTGGATCGGGTCGGAAGCGATCGTCATGCCCGGGATCAGGATCGGGGACGGCGCGGTGATCGGCACGCGGGCGCTCGTCACCCGTGATGTCGAGCCCTATGCCATCGTCGGCGGGAATCCGGCGAAGCCGATCCGCAAGCGCTTCGACGAGGCGCGAATCGCCCTGCTGCTCGAAATGGCATGGTGGGAGTGGAGCGACGCCGAGATTGGCGAGGCGATGACCTTCATCACCAGCGCCGATATCGAGGGCTTGCACGTACATTGGCAGGCCCGCATCGCAGGCCAGTCGAGCTGAGGCAAACCCCACCTGGGCATTGCCGGCACTGAACGGCGCCGCTCTGATGACGCGGCGCCGATTTCGTGCCAGCAGGAGGTCATGACCTTTCGCGCCTCGATCCTGACCCTCTATCCCGAGATGTTTCCAGGCCCGCTCGGTGCCTCGCTGGCGGGCGAGGGGCTGCGGCGTGGCTTGTGGTCATTGGAGACGCACCAGATCCGCGACCACGGCATCGGCCGGCACCGCAATGTCGACGACAACCCGGCCGGCGGCGGCGCCGGCATGGTGCTGCGCTGCGACGTGCTGGGGGCGGCGATCGATACGGCCGTGCCGGCGGAGGATGTCCGGCCGCGGCTGCTGATGTCGCCACGGGGGCGGCCGATGACGCAGGCCCAGGTGCGCGAATGGGTGGCGGGCGAGGGCGTCGTCATCGTCTGCGGCCGCTTCGAGGGCGTCGACGAGCGCGTGATCGAGGGGCGGGGGCTGACCGAGGTCTCGATCGGCGACTACATCCTCTCCGGCGGCGAGATGGCGGCGATGGTCCTGCTCGATGCCTGCGTGCGGCTGATTCCCGGCGTGATGGGCAAGGATGCCTCCGGCGAGGAGGAAAGCTTCGAGAACGGCCTGCTCGAATACCCGCACTATACCCGCCCGCGCGAATGGGAGGGCAGGGGCCTGCCCGAGGCACTGCTCTCCGGCGACCATGCCCGCATCGCCAGATGGCGGCGGGCGGAAGCGGAGCGGATCACGCGGGAAAGAAGGCCGGATTTGTTGATGAAGCGCGAAGAGAGCTGAGCTTACATCCGTCATTCTCGGGCGGAGCGAAGCGCAGACCCGAGAATCTCTCCCCGGAAGGGGCGTCCTTTCCGCGAGGGATGCTCGGGTCAAGCCCGAGCATGACGGCGTGGTCAGCGATAATCCGTCACCGGCAGCTTCTCCGCGAGCCAACCGCCGGGCGCGAGCATGCCGCCGCGCACGGCCCTGACATCGCGCCAGCCGCGCCCGGTCAGCTTGGCCGCGAGGGCCGCCGCCTGGGCCCCGGTGCGGTCGATGAAGGCGATCGGCCGTTTCGGGTGGTCGAGGCGCAACCCCGCCAGCCGCGGTTCGAAGGCGGCGCCGTCGGCATCGAGCGGGAGCGCGCCCTGCGGCAGGCCGGTGTCGCGCCATTCCTCCGGCGTGCGGATGTCGACGACGATCAGCCGGCCAGCGCGGACGGCTTCATGCGCATCGCGTGGGGAAAGCGACGCGGCGCCCTGGCCGAAAACGAAAGAAGCCGGGAGCGCGAGGCTCCCGGCCAGAATCGTACGGCGCGTCGTGGCGCCTTTTCGCATGTGGCTCAGCGCAGTTCGGCGCAGAAGCGCTGGATGCGGCGGCAGGCTTCTTCCAGCTTCTCGTCCGAGGTGGCGTAGGAGATGCGGAAGTTCGGGCCGAGGCCGAAGGACGAGCCGTGGACGGCGGCGACGGCTTCCGTCTCCAGGATGCCCATGACCAGGTCCTCGTCGGTCTCGATCTTCTTGCCGTTCGGCATCGTCTTGCCGATCAGGGCCGAGCAGTCGGGATAGACGTAGAAGGCGCCTTCCGGCTTCGGGCAGACGAGGCCGCGGGTCTGGTTCAGCATGGAGACGACGAGGTCGCGGCGGCGCTCGAACGCCTTCTTGAAGACGGGCAGGTGGTCCTGCGTGCCGTCCAGCGCCTCGACGGCGGCCCATTGCGAGATCGCCGAGGTGCCCGAGGTCTGCTGGCCCTGGACGAGATCCATGGCGTTCATCAGAGCCTGAGGGCCCGCCGCGTAGCCGATGCGCCAGCCGGTCATGGCGTAGGACTTCGAGACGCCGTTCATGGTCAGCGTGCGCTCATAGAGCGCGGGCTCGACCTGGGCCGGCGTCACGAACTGGAAGTCGCCATAGACGAGGTGCTCGTACATGTCGTCGGTCAGGATCCAGACATGCGGGTGGCGCATCAGCACGTCGGTCAGCTTCTTCATCTCGTCGAAGCTGTAGGCGGCGCCGGACGGGTTGGACGGCGAGTTCAGGATGACCCACTTGGTCTTCGGCGTGATCGCGCGCTCGAGCTCCTCCGGCTGGAGCTTGAACTCGTTCTCGATCTTGGTCTCGGCGAAGGTC
The DNA here is from genome assembly GCF_001429395.1 of Allobosea sp. Root381. Taxonomy (GTDB): domain Bacteria; phylum Pseudomonadota; class Alphaproteobacteria; order Rhizobiales; family Beijerinckiaceae; genus Allobosea. The sequence continues at coordinate 68,410 of NZ_LMJT01000034.1, read as the reverse complement.
GCGGTGCCGCCGCAGAGCGCCACCATCTCGGGATAGGAGACCCAGTAGGGCGAGACGCAGATCACCTCGTCGCCCGGGTTCAGCGTGGCGAGGAGGGCGTTGTAGATGACGTGCTTGCCGCCGGTGGAGACGATGGTCTGGCTCGGCTTGTAGTCGAGGCCGTTCTCGCGCTTGAACTTGCGGGTGATCGCCTCGCGCAACTGCGGGATGCCGGAAACCGGCGTGTACTTCGTCTCGCCGCGGTTGATCGCCGCGATCGCCGCCTGCTTGATGTTGTCCGGCGTGTCGAAATCGGGCTCGCCGACGGAGAGCGAGATCACGTCCTTGCCCTGCGCTTTCAGGTCGCGCGCCTTCTGCGTGATGGTGATGGTCGCAGACGGCTTCACGCGCTTCAGGGCGTCGGCAAGAAAGGCCATGGGACTGATCTCCGGGGAGCGAGAGGTTCGGCGCCGGGCAGGCGCGCGCGTGGTTTAGGGCGCATGGCGCCCCATCGCAAGCCAGAGTGCTTGATCAATGCCAGCAGCGAAGCGAATTTGATCGTGGCTACCGCTGGAGGCGATAGCGCCGACATCGCCGTCGCCACGGCTTTCGCGCTTGCCGCCCGGATGGTTTCTCGTTCCCCGAATGCCCCCTGTGCGATCAGGCCGGCACCGCGCGTCAGTCCTTGAACGAACGGGAGCTGCCGGCCTTCTTCGCCCGCAGCGGCGTCTTGCGCGTCAGGCCCTTCCTCGCGGCTGCCGGCTCGCCGTCGCCGGCAGGTGCCGACGCAGCGACGGCGGGCTTGGCCGGCGCAACGGGCTTCTCTGCCGGCTTGTCCTGATCGGCCGGGTCGATCGTCCTGAAGCGGATCATTTCTTCTTCGGCTCCGCGGCCTTGGCGACTACGGCTGCGAAGGTCGAGGGTGCCGCGGCCGTGACCTTCGGCTTGTCCTTCTTCGGCTTCTTGGCTTCGCGGTTGCTGCGCTGTTCGCCTTTTGCCATCGTCAGGCTCCTTTGGTTGAGCGGCGCGGGGTCGCGTCGCTCTGCGGTCTCGGGTGAACGTCGGGGCTGAGGTCCAGCATGGGGGGGCGGCTTTCGCCTGCCGCGGCCGGCCCGGCGGAAGCGGGCCTCGTCATGTCGAAGCAGAAGGCAAGACTAGGCCATCGCGCTCGCGGGCGCACGCGGTTTCTTACCGTAGCCCCGCATTTCCGCGCGTGTCGGACCTTGCCGCTTGCGCGTGGCCTTCGTCCCTGCGATGCGCTTGTCGCCATGAATACCCCGACACCGATCGCGATCTATATCGATGCCGATGCCTGCCCGGTGAAGCCCGAGATCTTCAAGGTCGCGGAGCGCCACCGCCTGCACGTCTTCGTCGTCGCCAACAGCTACATGGCGCTGCCGCGCGAGCCCTGGATCGAGCGCGTCGTGGTGACGGACGGATTCGATGCGGCCGATGACTGGATCGCGGAGCGGGCCCGGCGCGGCACCATCGTGGTGACTGCGGACATTCCGCTCGCCGACCGCTGCATCAAGGCGGGCGCCGAGGTCATCGGATCTACCGGCAAGCCGTTTACCGAGGCGTCGATCGGCATGGCGCTGGCGACACGCGACATGATGGAGGATCTGCGGGCCATGGGTGCGGCGACCGGCGGCCCGAAGCCGTTCTCGCCGAAGGACCGCTCCGCCTTCCTGCAGGCGCTCGACCTCGCGGTGCAAAGGCTGAAGCGGGCGGGGTTTACGGCATAGCGCTTTGTTCTCGCGGAAAGCTCCTCGTCATTCCGGACCAGCTGCGGAGCAGCGCAAGTTCTGGATGACGGCGCTATTGGCGTAGAGTTTCCCTCAAATATCCCCGAAATTGCCGCCGGCGCCTCCGAAATTCAGGCTTTCCGGGGTCGCTATCCAGCGACGCTTTCGCATCGGATTGTCCGAAAACCGGGATTCCCCTTTTCGGCCCGATGCTCTAAATCTCGCCCCAACCAGTCCGCCATAGAGGCGGCCTTCCGGGAGGATACTGATGTCGTTGACCCGCCGCTCGACGCTCGGCCTGATGGCCGGCGCCGTATTCGCGCCCTCGCTCGTTCGCGCGCAGAGCTTCCCGAGCAAGCCAATCACCCTCGTCGTGCCCTATCCGGCAGGCGGGCCGACAGATGCGATCGCGCGCTTCGTGGCGCAGGATCTTTCGGGCTCGATCGGCCAGGGTGTCGTGGTCGACAACCGGGCGGGCGCTTCCGGCGCCGTGGGCACGCGGGCTGTCGCGCATGCACCGGCCGATGGCCACACCATCATCTTCGGCAACAACCAGACGCATGGCAACAACATGTTCCTGCTGAAGGAGCCGGGCTACGACGCGGTCAAGGATTTCGCGCCGCTCGCCGGCGTCGGCGCCTTCGAGCACGCCTTCGTGGTGCGCAAAGATCTGCCGGCCAAGGACATCAAGGAGCTGATCGCGCTCGCCAAGGCGGACCCCGACAAGCTGAATTACGGCTCGACCGGCGCCGGCTCCGGCTCGCATCTGGCGATGGAGCTGTTCATGCAGCGCACCGGCATCAAGATGACGCATGTGCCCTTCCGCGGCGCGGCGCCGCTGGTGCAGGAGATCATCGGCGGCCGCATCGACATCGCCAATTCGACCCTGCCGAGCGTGCTCGAGCAGATCAATGCCGGCAATCTGCGCGCGCTGGCGCTGGCCAGCCCCGAGCGCAACCCGCGCGCCAAGGACATCCCGACGCTGCGCGAGCAGGGCGTCAGCAATGCCGATGCAGATTCCTGGGCGGCTTTCTTCGCGCCGGCGAAGACGCCCGCTCCCGTGCTCGACACGCTGTCGAAGGCGATCCTGGCCTCGCTCGCCAAGCCGAACATCACCGAGCAGATCCTGAAGCTCGGCTTCACGATGAAGCTGCGCAATCCCGAGCAGTTCCAGCCCTATCACCTGCAGGAAATCGCGGTCTGGGAGCAGATCATCAAGGATGCCGGGGTGCAGCCGGCGTAAAGGGCAGAGTATGCCGTCCTTTAACCAATCGCATTGACCTGGCCGAAAGGGCTTTGGGCTAGGTAACGCTCCGTGGGCAACGGGGCGTCGAGATGCGTGAGCAGGAAAGCGGCAGGGTAGAGCGCGCGAACCGGGTCGCCTGGAGCGTGATCGCTCTCGTTCTCGCCGCCGACCTGGTGTGGCTGAGCTTTGCCAGCCTGTCGGTTGCCCCCCTCTCGCTCGCAGGGCCTCTGGCAGCGGCGGCGGCCCTGGCCGCCGCGGCCTGGTACTACCGCACGAAGCGGGCCGAAACGAAGCTCGCCGACGCGCTGGATTGCACCGGCCAGATGACCGCCTTCATGGCGGGTGGCGCGCTGCTGTCCTATCTGATGGCGACGCTTGGGCTGCCCTTGCAGGACGCCGCCTTTCAGGCAGCGGATCGCGCGCTGGGGCTGGACTGGCTCGCCTATCTCAAGGCGGTGGACGCCAGGCCCTGGCTCGGAACGCTGTTTTCCCTCGCCTATGCGAGCTTCATCCCTCAGGTCCTGATCCTCATCCTCGGCCTCTGTTTCACGGGCCGGGGCGATGCGGCGCGCATCATGGTGCTGGCGATGATCCTCTCGGGTGCGGTGACGATCGTGATCTCCGGCTTCCTGCCGGCGATGGCCATGTTCGTCCATCTCGGGCTCGGCCCGGCGGATTATCCCAATCTCTCTCCGGGAGCGTCCTTCGTGCATGTCGCGGACATGCAGGCCCTGCGTGCCGGAGCGCCGTTCACGCTCGATATCGGCCGGGCCGAGGGCATCATCACCTTTCCCTCCTACCATGCCGCGCTCGGGCTGATCATGCTGCTGGCGGCCTGCGCGCATCCCTGGCTGCGCTGGCCCTTCGTCCTGCTCAACCTGGCGATGATCGCCGCAACGCCGATCGATGGCGGGCATTACTTCGTCGATGTTCTGGCCGGGCTCGCCATCGCCTGGGCAGCACATCTGGCGGCTGGCCGCATCGTTGCAGTCAAGGCCGCTGCCCGGCCCGAGATCGGCTTCGCCGCTTCGCAGGTTCTCGCAAAGCCGTGATCCGCCGGCCTTCGCGGTTGCGCGAAGAGCGGGCATGCCTATCTCGGTTGGCATGACCCCAAGCCTGCGGAGCCCGGCCATGCGACTTTCGACCCCGATCCTGGCGCTTGCCGCCGCGCTTCTGGCCGCCGGTTCCGGGCAGGCCCAGCAGCGCTTTGCGTCGAGCGCGGGAGAGCTTACCGTCGAGACGGTGGCGAGCGGGCTCGAGCATCCCTGGGGCCTCGCCTTCCTGCCGGACGGACGCATGCTGGTGACCGAGCGGCCGGGCCGGCTCAGGCTGGTCGGCACGGACGGCAAGCTTTCCCCGCCGATCACGGGGGTCCCCAATGTCGCCGCGCGCGGGCAGGGCGGGCTGCTCGACGTCGCGCTCGATCCCGGTTTTGCCCAGAACCGGACGGTCTACCTCTCCTTCGCCGAGGCGCGAGCCGGCGGCAGCGGCACCAGCGTGGCTCGTGCGAGGCTGAACGCACGCGGCACGGCGCTGGAGGGTGTGAGCGTGATCTTCCGGCAGATGCCGACGGTCAGCAGCAACCTGCATTTCGGCTCGCGGCTGGTCTTCGACCGCAGCGGCGCGCTCTTCGTCACGGTAGGCGACCGCTACAGCCAGCGCGACCAGGCGCAGAACCCGGCCAACCATATCGGCAAGATCATGCGCATTCGTCCCGAGGGCGGCGCCGCGGAGGGCAACCCCAAGGTCCAGGGCTGGCAGCCGGAGATCTGGTCGATCGGCCACCGCAATGTGCAGGGCGCCGCCCTCCACCCGCAGACGGGCCAGCTCTGGACCGCCGAGCACGGCGCGCGCGGCGGCGACGAGGTCAACACGCCCAAGGCCGGCCGCAATTATGGCTGGCCGGTGATTACATTCGGCATCGACTATTCGGGCGCGAAGATCGGGGAGGGGACAGCCAAGGCCGGCATGGAGCAGCCGCTGCTTCACTGGGACCCCTCGATCGCGCCTTCGGGCGCCGCCTTCTACACCGGCGCGGTCTGGCCGGCCTGGAAGGACTCGCTGTTCGTCGGCGCGCTGGCGGGCTCGATGCTGGTGCGGCTCTCGACGCAGGGCGAGAGCGTGACCGGACAGGAGCGCCTGCTGGAAGGTCTCGGCGAGCGCATCCGCGATGTCAGACAGGGCCCGGACGGCTTCATCTACCTGCTCGCGGATTCGTCCGAGGGCAAGGTGCTGCGGGTGCGGCCGGCGAAGTAGCGGTTCAGCGGATCTCAGCCAGCCGCGTGTCCTGTGACAGCACCAGGCACCAATGCGGCTCGAAATCGGCGCCGAGCGGCCAGATCCAGTCCTTGAAGATGTCGAGCATGTGCGTTTGGTAGCGCTCGAACCAGTTGCGCTGGCAAAGCACGAACTTGGCCGCGCCGACGATGGTCTCGCGGTCGATGATGCAGAGCGGTACGATCTCCGGATTGGCCTCGAGAAAGGCCTGCACCGCGACCATCAGCGTCGGGTAGCCGGGGTGGAGCATGTCGTCGAGGACGATCAGTCCGCCCTCGCCCAGGCAGGCGGTGGCGAGCGCGAGGTCCTTCGCCAGCGCCGCCCGCGAATGCTCCCCGTCGATATGGATCAGCCGCAGCCTCGTGCCGCCGGCATGCGCGACGAGGTCGGCCGGGGCCATCTCGCCGGCATTGGCCTTGATCGTGCGGCGGCGCTGCGCTGCGATGCCGTGGCGCTCGCAATTGGCCTCGAAGCGCTGTTCGACGCTCGCGTCGGGCCATTCGAAGATGTCGAGCGCCAGCGCAAGCTCGCCGGGCTCGAGTGCATGGGCGAGCGCGATGAAGAAGCGGCCCTCGAAGGCCCCGATCTCGGCGATCGGCCCTGCGACGTCTTCCTCGCTCTGCAGGCGCAGCAGGCGCGCGCAGATCGCGGCCGCGAAGCGCGAGGACATGCCCGGCACGCGGTCGTAGCCATCCGCCAGATAGGCCTCGACCGCCTGATGGCCGGGGGAGGGGATCGTCGTGCTCTTGCTCATCGGCGTCAGGCCTTCGCCTGGAAGATGAAGAAGGCGCCGGCCGCGATCAGGGTGAAGCCGACGGCATGGTGCCAGGTCAGGGCCTCCTTGAGCCAAAACACCGAGAACCCGGCGAAGACGGTCAGGGTGATGACCTCCTGCATCGTCTTGAGTTCGGCGGCGGAGTAGACCGCGGAGCCGATGCGGTTGGCCGGTACGGCCAGCATGTATTCCGGCAGCGCGATCATCCAGCTGGCCAGGATCGCGAGCCAGATCGCCGTGCTCTTGTAGCTGAGATGCCCATACCAGGCGAAGGTCATGAAGATGTTCGAGCCGATCAGCATGGCGATGGGCAGGACATGGGCGGTGGTCAAAGCGGGCATGTCGGGCTCTTTCGCGGGCGATGGGCCGAGAAGGCGGTTTCCGGATGTCGGCGCGGGCAATGCAACGCTTCAGCCGAAGCGCAGTTTCATCGTCACGATCGTCAGGACCAGGATCAGCGTCAGCGTGTTGGCGAGGATGATCGGCCCGGAACCGAGCTGAACTCCATAGGTGAGCCAAAGCGCGGTGCCAGCGGCAAAGAGCGATTGCGTCCAGAGGGAGATGGCGCGGGTGTCGCGCGTGGTGATGGTGCGCCAGGCCTGCGGCAGCCAGCACAGGCTGGTCAGGGCCGCGGCGGCAAAGCCGAGGAGCTCGATCGAGGCGGACGACATGGCGGCGCAGTTCCAGCTTGGAAGACCGCTCTTCATAAGCGGATTCGCGGCTTTGTGCCGCAGATTCGCGATGATTAACCTCCCTTAACCGCGGCGCCCTAGTTTCGCGTCATTCCCTCGATTCGGTGGAGACCATGCGCGCTTTTCATTTTGCCCTGCCTCTCGCCCTTCCTCTCGCACTGTTCGCTTCGGCGGCTTCGGCCCAGGGCAAGTTCCAGTCCTGCCTGTCGGGCCTGCGCTCCGCCGCCGCGGAGCGGGGCGTTTCGGGGACGACCTTCGACAGGGCCATGGCGGGCGTCGAGCCCGAGATGAAGGTCATCGAGGCGATGAACAACCAGCCGGAGTTCAAGACGCCGATCTGGGACTATCTCGGCACGCTGGTCGACGAGGAGAAGGTCGCCGAAGGGCGCGCAATGCTGCGCCAGCACGCCTCGACGCTGGCCGCCGCCGAGAAGCGCTTCGGCGTCGACCGGCACACCATCGCTGCAGTCTGGGGCGTGGAGAGCGATTTCGGCAATGCAAAGGGGCGCTGGCCGCTGGTGCAGTCGCTTGCCACGGGCGCCTGCCTCGCGCCGCGGCGCAACGCCTTCTTCCGCGGCGAGTTGATCGCGACGCTCCAGATCATCCAGCGCGGCGACCTCAGGCCCGAGCAGTTGATGGGGTCCTGGGCGGGTGCCTTCGGCCATACCCAGTTCATCCCCTCGACCTATATGCGGCTCGCGGTGGATGGCGACGGCGACGGCCGGCGCGACCTGGTCGATTCGATCCCCGATGCGCTGCATTCGACCGCGAACTTCATGGCCAAGGCCGGCTGGGTGACCGGCGCGACCTGGGGCTACGAGGTCCGCGTGCCGCGCGGCTATTCCGGCAATAGCGGCCGCAACCCGAAGCGCCCGGTCTCGCACTGGGCCGGGCAGGGCATCGTCAAGTTCGACGGCTCGGCGCTGAACGGCACCGGCAATGCCGGGCTCCTTATGCCGGCCGGCCGCAACGGCCCGGCCTTCCTCGTCTTCAAGAACTACGACGCGGCCTACAGCTACAACGGCGCGGATTCCTACGCGCTCGCCATCTCGCTCTTGTCCGACCGCCTCCGCGGCAGGCCGGGCGTGCAGGGCGACTGGCCGACCGACGACCTGCCGCTCTCGCGCGAGCAGCGCCGCGAACTGCAGCGCCTGCTGATCGCCCGCGGCTACGATGTCGGCGAGCCGGACGGTGCCGTGGGTTCGCTGACCCGGGCCGCTATCCGCGACATCGAGGGCAAGATCGGCATGCAGCAGACCGGCCGGCCCGGCGAGAAGGTGCTGCGCGCGCTGAAGGGCGGGCGCCTCTGAGTTCCACGTCATGCTCGGGCTTGACCCGGGCACCTCCTGACATGGAGTCTCCAGAACCTATCCTGCCGGAGATTCTCGGGTCTGCGCTTCGCTCCGCCCGAGAATGACGGCAAGTTCCTAGCTCCGGAGCCTTCATGACCCGCCGCCTGATTTCCACCGGCTCGCCCTTCGAGTCCGCCTTCGGCTATTCGCGCGCCGTGATCGACGGCGACCTCGTCTTCGTCTCCGGCACGACCGGCTACGACTACGTCACCATGACGCTGCCGGAGGATGTCGCCGAGCAGGCGCGCAACATCTTCCGCACGCTGGATGCGGTGCTGGCCGAGGCCGGCTCCTCGCTGGCCCGGGTGGTGCGGGCCCAGTATTTCGTCACCGACCGCAGCTATTGCGAGCCGGTGCTCGGCGTCTGCGGCGAGGTGTTCGGCGACATTCGCCCGGCGGCCGGCATGTATGTCGTCGCCGGCCTGCTGAAGCCCGAGATGAAGGTCGAGATCGAGGTCACGGCGCGGCTGCTGCAGACGGCCTGAATTGATATCGAGGGAGGGCAGGGCTGCATCGCCGCGCTTGCGCGCCGGGTCCGGCCCTCGTAATCACCCCGCCAACGCAAACATGTGAAGGCGAGGCGACGACCATGGCGACCCACAAGCTCCTGTTGCTCCCCGGCGACGGCATCGGCCCCGAAGTGGCGGCGCAGGTCGAACAGATCGTCACCTGGTTCGACAAGCAGGGCGTCGCGTCCTTCGAGATCGAGAAGGGCCTCGTCGGCGGCGCGGCCTATGACGCGCATAAGCAGGCGATCTCGGAAGGCGACATGAAGCTCGCCCAGGATGCCGACGCCGTGCTGTTCGGCGCCGTCGGCGGGGCGAAATGGGCGGACGTGCCCTATCAGCACCGGCCCGAGGCCGGCCTGCTGCGCCTGCGCAAGGATCTCGGCCTGTTCGCCAACCTGCGTCCGGCGATCTGCTATCCGGCGCTGGCCTCGGCCTCCTCGCTGAAGCCCGAGGTCGTCGAGGGCCTCGACATCCTGATCGTGCGCGAGCTGACCGGCGGCGTCTATTTCGGCGAGCCGAAGGAGATCGTCACGCTGGAGGACGGGCAGAAGCGCGGCGTCGACACGCAGCTCTACACCACCGGCGAGATCGAGCGGATCACGCGCGTCGCCTTCGAGCTGGCGCGCACCCGCCGCAACAAGCTCTCCTCGGCGGAGAAGCACAACGTCATGAAGACCGGCGTGCTCTGGAAGCAGACGGTCACCGCGCTGCACGCCAAGGAATACGCGGATGTCGAGCTCGAGCATGTGCTCGCCGACAATTGCGCGATGCAGCTGGTGCGCTGGCCGAAGCAGTACGACGTCATCGTCTGCGACAACCTCTTCGGCGACATCCTCTCCGACGTCGCGGCGATGCTGACCGGCTCGCTCGGCATGCTGCCATCCGCCTCGCTCGGCGCCGAGGACCCGGCCACCGGCAAGCGCAAGGCGCTCTACGAGCCCGTCCACGGCTCGGCGCCCGACATCGCCGGCAAGGGCCTCGCCAACCCGATCGCGATGATCGGCTCGTTTGCCATGGCTCTGCGCTATTCCTTCGGCGCGGGCGAGGCGGCGGACCGGCTCGAGGGCGCCATCGCCGACGTGCTCGGCTCCGGCACCCGCACCAAGGACATCGCCGCACCGGGCGCCAACGCCGTCTCGACCAGCGAGATGGGCCAGGCGATCATCAAGGCGCTCGAAGCGCGCGGCTGAGGCTTCCAGCCGTCATCGCGAGCTTAAGCGAAGCAATCCAGGGGGGCGGGGAGCTCTGCCGCTTCTGGATTGCTTCGTCGCTTTCGCTCCTCGCAATGACGGAAAGTGACGCATCGTCCGCTCTCCCGCTCGTGACTTGCGGGTGGGGCAGGGCCGGCGCAGACTCGCAGCATCTGAAACGGAGCATGTCCGTCGATGCTGATCAAACACCGTCCTGGCTGGGAAATGCCCGAGAGCCAGGCCACGCCCGAATCCGTCTTCCTGAACCGCCGTGCCTTCATCGCCGGCGGTGCCGGGCTGATCGCGGCGAGTTCCCTGCCGAAGATCGCCGCCGCGCAGGGGCCGGACCCGACCGCCGACCTGTACCCGGCGAAGAAGAATGCCGCCTACACGCTCGACCGGCCGGTGACCGACGAGGAACTCGCGGCGAACTACAACAATTTCTACGAGTTCGGCGGGTCGAAGGACATCGTGGCCGCGTCCAAGAAGCTGGCGACGCGGCCCTGGACGGTCTCTATCGGAGGCATGGTGGAAAAGCCTTTCGAGATCGGCTTCGACGATCTCGTGCGCAAGCTGCCGCTGGAGGAGCGACTTTATCGATTCCGCTGCGTCGAGGCCTGGTCGATGGCCGTGCCCTGGACCGGCATCCCGCTGAAGGCCTTCGTCGATTTCGCGAAGCCGCTCTCGGATGCGAAATACATTCGCTTCGAGACCTTCCTGAATCCGCGCATGGCGCCCGGCCAGATGCAGCGCTGGTATCCCTGGCCCTATACGGAGGGGTTGACCATCGCCGAGGCGACCAATGAGCTGCCGCTGCTCGTCACCGGAATCTACGGCAAGCCGATACCGACCCAGCACGGCGCGCCGCTCCGGCTGATCGTGCCGTGGAAATACGGATTCAAGTCGGTGAAATCGATCACCAAGATCAGCTTCGTGGCCGAGCGTCCCAAGACCTTCTGGGAGGGGCTGCAGGCCTCGGAATACGGCTTCTGGGCCAATGTGAACCCGGCCGTTGCCCATCCGCGCTGGAGCCAGGCCAGCGAGCAGGTGCTGGGATCGCGCGAGCGCAAGCCGACCCTGCTGTTCAACGGTTATGGCGAGCAGGTCGCCGGCCTCTACAAGGGGCTCGAGGGCGAGAAGCTCTACATGTGAGGGGCGGCGCCAGGCGCGGTCACCGCTTGGGGATGACGGAGCGTCCGGCAATGGCCTATGCTGCGGGGCATGCAGCATTACCGCCTCTTCGACACTGAGATCGGCGCCTGTGCGCTCGTGTGGCAGGCCGGTCGCATCATCGGCGCGCAGTTGCCCGAGAAGGACGAGGAGACCGCCCGGCAGCGGCTGGTGCGGCGCTTCCCGCAGGCCAGCGAGGCCGAGCCGCCCGATTTCGCGGCGGCGGCGATCGCCGACATCAAGGCGCTGCTCGGCGGCGAGCCGCGCGATCTCTCGCATCTGCCGGTGGACCTCGCGAGCGTCCCGGAATTCAACCGCAGGGTCTATGAGGTGGCGCTCGCGATCCTGCCCGGGGAAACGCTGACCTATGGCGAGGTCGCGGCCCGGATCGGGGAGCCGGGAGCCGCCCGTGCCGTCGGCGTGGCGCTCGGCCAGAATCCGTTCCCGATCATCGTGCCGTGTCATCGCGTGCTGGCGGCGGGCGGCAGGACCGGCGGCTTCTCCGCGGATGGCGGCGTCGAGACCAAGCTCAGGATGCTGACGATCGAGAAGGCGCGGACCAGCAAGCTGCCCGGCCTGTTCGACGACCTGCCGCTGGCGGCACGGCCGCGCTGAGCCGCACAAGCGCGCCGCGCTGCGTCATACCCTGATCAGCTTCATCCGAAAGGCGGCTTCCGCTTTGCGGCCCGATGTCGGACTGTCCGAACCCGGAGCCGCTCCGGTGCGTTCCCTCCCGGTCCCTTTCCTTTCTTTCTGTTCGCGAGGCTTCTTCATGGCTCAGTTCAAGCTCGCCGTTATCGTCGGCAGCAACCGCAAGGCGTCCATCAATCTCCGGCTGGGACGGGCGCTGGCGAAGCTCGGCGAGGGCTCGTTCACGTCGCGTTTCTCGCGGATCGACGACCTGCCGCTCTACAATCAGGATCTCGAGGCGGAGGCCTGGCCTGAGAACGCAACGCGGCTGAAGCGCGAGATCGAATCGGCGCAAGGCGTGCTGGTCGTCACGCCCGAGCACAACCGCTCGATTCCGGCGGTGCTCAAGAACGCGATCGACTGGGCGGCCAGGCCTTCGGGCAAGGGCGTCTGGGGCGGCAAGCCGGTGGCGATCATCGGCGCGAGCCCGGGCTCCGTCGGCACGGCCTGCGCCCAGCAGCACCTGCGCGACATCCTCGGCAACCAGGGCGCGCTGGTGATGGGCGGGCAGATGTTCATCACCTACAAGGACGGGGCGATCGACGATCTCGACGCCGTGACGAACGAGGCGACGCGCGAGTTCCTGCAGAAGTTCATGGACAGGTTCGCCGGGCTGGTCGGCAAGCTCGCTGCGTAGACACCGCTTTTGCCGTTGCGACCGTCCAAGGCAGCCAACGCTATACCTGCTCCTGGATTGCTTCGCGGCGTCTGTCCTTGGGCCTGCCAAAGGCAAGACTCGGGGGCTCGCAATGACAGGAAAAGGCGGCGTTCAGCCAAAAAAAGGGCCGGCGTCCCGTGAGGGAGCCGGCCTTGAAAGTTTGAAACATTCGGCTCAAACGCCAAACATCTCAGAGGGGAACGGCTGAAACGAACTCGATGCCGGGAGGAGATAGCAGAGCCCGTTCCGAACAACCGTGATTGCTATATCGGACAGCACCTGCCTTTTTGCAATGCAGCATTTCTTGGGTCCGCCATGCACAAATTGCATGCGCTGCGGCTAATCGTCCAAGATTGGCGCTAAATTATTGATAAACATGCGTGTAGCGCAGCCATCGCTCGCGGACGGCCCAGCTTTTTCAAGCGTTCGCTGTACTTCTGCCCAAGTCGGGGGCAGGGCTGCCGCTGCATCATGCAATCGGAGGATGCGCGACGAAATGAGCGTGAACCCGCGCTGACCGCTCGGCCAGCCATCATGGAATCAGCGCTGCCGGCGGACGCCAGCCGTCATTCCAGGCTCTTCGCTTTGCGAAGTCCCGGAATGATACGCGGTTTTGTGAAGTCAGCCCGCTTCGTCAATGACGGGGAGGGCGTTCCAATCTGATCGGCACGCGATCAATAGGTCCAGCGTTGGGCCTTCTGGATCAGGAAGTCGCGGAAGACCTGGACGCGGGCGACCGACTTCATCTCCTCAGGATAGACCAGATAGCTCTCGAGCTGCGGCATCTCGGTCTCGCGCATCAGCTGCACGAGCGGGGAGCCGGTCTCGATCAGGTAATCCGGGAGCACGGCGATGCCGGCGCCCGAATCGACCGCGCGCTTCATCGCGGTGATGTTGTTGACCGTCAGATGGATCGGGCGCGGGTTGCGTGGGTCGCGCCCGAGCGTGCCGAGCCAGTGCACGGCCGTGAGGTAGGATGGCGAGGTGCCGCCGAAGGAGAGCAGGCGGTGGTTGTCGAGATCCTCATGCGCCTTGGGTTCGCCGAAGCGCTTCACATAGGCCGGCGAACCATAGACGTGGAAATGCACGGTGAAGAGCTTGCGCTGGATCAGGTCCGGCTGCTGCGGCTGGCGCAGGCGGATCGCGATGTCGGCCTCGCGCATCGAGAGGTCGAGCTCCTCGTCCGTCAGGATGAGATCGACCTTGATGTCCGGGTAGAGGTCGAGGAACTCTGCCAGCCGCGGTGTCAGCCAATGTCCGCCGAGGCCGCGCGTGGCTGTGACCTTGAGTTCGCCCGACGGGTGCTCGCGGGTCTCGGAGAGCTGCGAGCGCGTGCGTTCAAGCCGCTGCGTCATCTCGCGTGCGGCGCGCCAGAGCAACTCGCCCTGCTCGGTCAAGATCAGCCCGCGCGTGTGCCTGTGGAACAGCGGCGCGCGCAATTCCCGCTCGAGCGCGCCGATCTGGCGGCTGACGGCCGATTGACTGAGGCCCAGAACATCGCCAGCCTTGGTGAAGCTGCCGGACTCCGCGACCGTATAAAAGATCCTGATGCGGTCCCAATCCACCGCGTTTCCCCCGTTATGCGTTTGATGCATGTTGGGGGGCAGAATCGTTCTACGTCAACGCCTCAGGAGCAAGTGCTTCGGTTTTTCGCACTGAATCTGGTTACAAAATCCATCACGTTCTGTGATGAATCCTCCACATACCTATTCAGCGGCCTTGAGGTGCTCCAGTTCGACGGCCTGGAGCCAGCGTTCGGCATCGAGCGCGGCCATGCAGCCCAGCCCTGCGGCCGTCACCGCCTGGCGGTAGTGCTCGTCGGTGACGTCGCCCGCCGCGAAGACGCCGGAAATGTTGGTGTTGGTGGTCCCGGCCTCGACTGTGAGATAGCCGCTCTCGTTCATGGCGAGCTGGCCGGCGAAGAGCTCGGTCGCCGGCTTGTGGCCGATGGCGATGAAGACGCCGTCGGTCTTCAGTTCGCTCTCGGCGCCGGTCTTGAGATTACGCAGCCGCAGATGCGTGACGTTGGGGGGCTCGGTGCCACCGCAGATCTCGGCGATCTCGCTGTCCCAGACAACCTCGATCTTCGGGTGCTTGAACAGGCGCTCCTGCATCACGCGCTCGGCACGCAGCGAATCGCGCCGATGGACCAGCGTGACCTTGGCGGCCAGGTTGGCGAGATAAAGCGCCTCCTCGACGGCGGTGTTGCCGCCGCCGACGACCACGACATCCTTATTGCGGAAGAAGAAGCCGTCGCAGGTGGCGCAGGCCGAGACGCCGAAGCCCTGGAAGGCCTGTTCGGAGGGCAATCCCAGCCATTTGGCCTGGGCTCCGGTCGCGATGATCAGCGCATCGCAGGAATAGGTTTCGCCGCCATCGCCCCACATCCGGAAGGGGCGCTGCGAGAGGTCGACGCGGGCGATGTGGTCGGAGACCATCTTCGTGCCCATGTGCTCGGCCTGGGCGCGCATCTGCTCCATCAGCCACGGACCCTGGATCACGTCGGCGAAGCCCGGATAGTTCTCGACATCCGTCGTGATCATCAGCTGGCCGCCGGCCTGCAACCCTGAGATCAGCACCGGCTCCAGCATGGCGCGGGCGGCGTAGATCGCTGCGGTGTAGCCGGCCGGGCCCGAACCGACGATCATCACGCGGGCATGTGTGTGGGCCATGGTCTGAGCTTCCTGTTCCTGCGGCCTCTGTCACATACGATGCCGACCGGCCGATGCAAGTCGGCGGGGCGTCGCTGTCAGGCGATGCCGAGCTCGCGCCTGTGCATAAGCCAGCCCCGGCGCACCGCAGCGGCGATTTCCTGCGTCGAGTCGACCGGCGCATAGCGGCTGCCGGCGAGCTGCCCCTCGAAATGATGTACGGCACCCTCGCGCTTCAGCGCCTCGAGGAAGGCCGCCAGCTTGCGATGGCCGCCATGCGGCTCGAAGACGAGGAGCGGCGCGCCTGTCGCCGTCGCCTCGCCGATCATGTTGGTGGAATCGGCCGTGACCACGACGGCGTCGGCATTGGCCAGCAGCGCGACGTAAGGGTTTTCGCCCGTGCCGTCCCACCACCAGCCGCCATGGTGGGCGAAAACCCTGGCGACGGCAGCGTCGAGCGCGGCGGGGGTGCGGCGCGAGCGCGAGCCCATCAGTGCGACGCCCGACGCGGCCAGCGCATCGAGCCCCTTGGCAAAACGCGCGACGTCCTCAGGGCGGAAGCGATGATGCCGGCTGTCGCCGCCGACCAGCACCGCGGCGCGCGGCGAGGGTAGGGCGGCGATCGCGGTGGGCGGGTTGGCACGGGCCCCAGTCAGGCGCTCGGGTGCGAGCCGGTGCGGCGAGGTCGTCGTGACGAGCACGTTGTCGCCGCGCAGGCGGTCATGGCGGGCGACCCAGATCAGGTCTGCGGCGCCGGCGCCGATGCGCGGATCCTTCAGGATCACCGTGAAGGTCGCGCCGTTCGAGGCTTTGCGCACCGCACGGACATAGGGAATCGCGCGCCGCCCCGAGGCGATCAGGATGTCGGGGAAGGGTGGGCGGATCGGGCTGTCCGGCCGCTCGGGCCCCTCGCGTGGGTCGATCGGGCCGCGCGGCATAAGCCAGGCGAAGGGCTTTCGCGGCGCGATCCGGCGGATTTCCGGCGTCACGCCGAGCCGTTCGGCGACGCCGAGGCACTGGACCTCGTCCCCGGCCTTGCCATCGGTCAGCACCCAGACGGTCGGGGTCGGTTCGGCGGGCAAGGCAGGCTCCTCCTCGATCGATCGCCCTCAGTCTTCGTCCTGAGGAGGTCCTTCGTCGCGGCTCGCGCCTTGTATCGCCCGGTCGCTGCGTCTACACCAGCGCGACTTTTTCCGGGGCCCGGCGTGCGATCCAAACTCGACGATATCGACCTGCGCATCCTGCGCGAACTGCAGGCGGACGGGCGCATGACCAATGTCGAGCTGGCGAGCCGCGTCGGCATCTCGCCGCCGCCCTGCCTGCGCCGGGTCAGGGCGCTGGAAGAGGCCGGGCTGATCACCGGCTATCGGGCCCAGCTCGACGAGCGCAAGCTTGGGCTGGACGTGGTCTGCTTCGCTTTCGTGCATCTGGCGAGCCAGGCCGAGGCCGATCTCCAGGCCTTCCAGTCACGCATCCGGGCCTGGCCCGCCGTGCGCGAATGCTGGACGCTCTCGGGCGACATCGACTTCGTGCTGAAATGCGTCGCGACCGATCTCAAGGCCTTCCAGGACTTCGTCGGCGAACTGACGGCCTTGCCCAATGTGCGCAATGTCCGCACCGCGCTCGCGCTCGACCGCGTCAAGGACGAGCCGATCGTGCCGTTCGGCTGACGGTCAGCTTTCGCCGTTGCGCCGGAAGAAGCCGTTGACGGATTTGCCGTCCAGGACGAAGTCGAAATCGGCAGCGCCATCGGCGCGCATCTTCATGGACATGCTGCCGCCGTCGCCGACACGGAATGAAAGGGTCTTCGCCGTGGCGCGGATGGCCGTCGCCGGATAGGTGTGGCCCCGATAGCTGTAGGTGATGCCAGCATCGCCGATGACGAGCATCATCCGCTCGGGGCGGCCCCAGCGTCCGGACCAGGATGCCGGAATGCGGGCGGCGGCCGAGCTTGCAACGGCTCTATGGGAGGTCGCACGCGACAGCACCCCGGTGCCGGCCCCGCGTTGGGGGTGGGTGAAGCTGTAATCGACCTTGTCGCCCGCTGCCGGTTTCAGCTCGACGATCGCGGCGGAGCCCGGCGAGAATGTGACGCGATCGGGCGAGACCGAACTATAGGCGATCGAGACCGAACGCCCCGAGAAGCGGTAGGTCGTGACCCGTCCTCCCTCGATGACGACGGCCACGGATGCGCCGGTGTCGAGACGGCCGACCCAGGTGCCGTTCCAGTCCATGGCCTGGGCTTGGGATGCAAAGGCGAGCATGACAGCAACCACCGGGCCGTGTCGCATCAAACCCTCCCGGTAGATGACGTTAGGTCATCGTAGATGGGAAGGCATGGATTGCAAGCCCGTGCGGAGGCCCGCCGCTGCGGGATCAGCCGCCGAGGTAGCGCTTGATCCAGAGCGCGTTGTTCTCGATCAGGGCGGCGACGCGGCGCTGGTCGACATCGGGGCGGTACCAGGCGCCGCCGGAGCTCGCATCGACCACCGACAGGACCGGGAAGCTCTGCAGCACCTGGCCGCGCGGGCCGAGCACCGCGACGTCGCTGTCGAAATTGTCGTTGCTGCCGCCGCCGCCGGACGGCTTGCCGCCGCCGCTGCCGCCGGCGTAGCTCGAGAGCCAGACGCCCTTGACGGTCACCAGCAGGGTGGCACCGGCGCCGCGCCGGTAGAGCGGCCCCAGCGTCGTCGCGAGCTGGCGCTCCATCGCCACCCGGATGAGCTGCGCGTTCTCGCCCCAGCCCTGGGCGGCGATGCGGGTGGTATCGACGCGAATCGCGCCGATTGCGCGGCCTTGCGCCTGTGCGTCGCGTGCGTGCAGCGGTACGAGCGCGAGCGCCGCACCCGACAATCCGAGCGAGAGGAGATTTCGGCGCGTGGTCATCGGCTTGCTCCTGCGGTCAGGCCCAAAATGTAATCCCGGCCGGGCGTTTATCCAAGATGTCCCCTGACGCCCTTGGGGCGCGGCCGCTGGCGTGCTTAATGCGTGCGCAAGGGGAAGGGGCACGGATGTTCACTGAATTCGTCAAGCTGTGGGTCGTGATCGACCCGATCGGCACTTTGCCGGTTTTTCTGGCGGTCACGGCCGGCATGGGCGCGGCGGCTGCACGCGCGGTGGCGCTGCGCGGGATCCTGGTCGCCTTCGGCGTGCTGGTGTTCTTCGTCGCGGGCGGCCAGATCCTGCTCACGGCGATGGACATCGCCCTGACCTCCTTCGAGATCGCCGGCAACATCGTACTTTTCCTGTTCGCTCTGACGATGATCTTCGGCGAATCGAAGCTGGAGGAAGACGAGAAGCTGATGCGCTCGTCCGATCTCGAGAGGGCCGTCTATCCGCTCGCCATCCCGAGCATTGCCAGCCCGGGCGCGATGCTGACGGTGATGACCGTGACCGACAATTCCAGCGTGGACCTCCGCGAGCAGGCCGAAACCGTCCTGCAGGTGGCGGTCATCCTGGCGATGACGCTCGGGCTGATGCTGATGGCCCACCGCATCATCGCGCTGATCGGCAATGCCGGCGCCAGCGTCATCAGCCGCGTGATGGGCCTGGTCCTCGCAAGCGTCGCGGTCGACGGTATCATCAAGGCGATGCGCGAGGTTCTGGCGGGGTAGGCGGAGACCACGCGGTTCGTCATGGCCGGGCTTGTCCCGGCGATCTTTGCCGGTCCAGACCCGTGTTCAAGACGTGGATGCTCGCCACAAGGGCGAGCATGGCGGTGTGTGCGAACTGGAGAAAGCCCGTCTTTCTCAGCGGAAGTCGACGCTGACGACCTCGTAGGACTTGCCGCCGCCGGGGGTGTTGACCTGCACGGAGTCGCCGACCTTCTTGCCGATCAACGCGCGTGCGATCGGCGAGCCGATCGAGACCTTGCCGGACCGCACATCCGATTCGGGCTCCCCGACGATCTGGTAGCTCTTCTCTTCCTCGGTATCGTCGTCGATCAGCTTGACGGTCGCGCCGAACTTGATCGTGTCGCTGCCGGCGAGCTTGGCAATGTCGATGATGTCGGCCCGGCCGACCAGCGATTCGAGCTCCTGGATGCGGCCTTCATTGAGAGCCTGCGCTTCCTTGGCGGCGTGGTATTCGGCATTCTCCGAGAGATCACCATGGGCGCGCGCCTCCGAGATCGCCTGGATGATGCGCTGGCGCTGCACCTGCTGGCGATCCTTGAGTTCGGCCTCCAGAGCGGCGAAGCCGCCGGGGGTCAGCGGAACCTTTTCCATCATCTCGTCCCATCATTCGAAAGCGGGAGCCCACCGGCAGCTGCTCTGCTGCCCGCGCCCCGCTTCCTGTCGTTCATAAAACTTCGTCGGCTTGCCGTTTTCAGGCTGCGCGCACGAAGTAGGATTGCAGTGACCGTACCTCGAGATCGCCACTGCAATAGGCCTTGATGCCTTCCGCCGCCGCGATCGCACCTGCCAAGGTGGTATAATAGGGCACCTTGTGCAAGAGGGCCGTTCGACGGAGCGAACGCGAATCCGCCAGTGCCTGCGGGCCTTCCGTGGTGTTGAAGATCAGCTGGATTTCGCCGTTCTTGATGGCGTCGACGACATGCGGGCGGCCTTCCAGCACCTTGTTGATCTTGGCGGCCGGGATGCCCTCCTCCTGGAGCAGGCGCAGCGTCCCGCCGGTCGCAAGCACGCGGAAGCCGAGATCGGCCAGCATGCGGACGCTCTCGACGATGCGCGGCTTGTCGTCGTCGCGCACGGAGACGAAGAGCGTGCCCTTCACCGGGACCTTCGAGCCCGCGCCGAGCTGGCTCTTGGCGAAGGCGATGTCGAAGGAGCGGTCGAGGCCGATGACCTCGCCGGTCGAGCGCATTTCCGGGCCCAGCAGCACGTCGACGCCGGGGAAACGCGCGAAGGGGAACACCGCTTCCTTGACGCCGACATGGCCGAGCGCCGCCGGCTTCAAACCAAAGCTCGCGAGGCTCTCGCCGGCCATGATCCGCGCTGCGATCTTGGCGACGGGAATGCCGATGACCTTGGCGACGAAGGGCACCGTGCGCGAGGCGCGCGGGTTGACCTCGAGCACATAGATCTCGCCGTCCTTGATCGCATACTGGACGTTCATCAGGCCGCCGACATCGAGCGCCAGCGCCATCGCCTTGGTCTGGCGCTCCAACTCGGCGATGGTTGCCAGCGAGAGCGAGCGCGGCGGCAGCGAGCAGGCCGAGTCGCCCGAATGGATGCCGGCCTCCTCGATATGCTCCATGATGCCGGCGATGAACGCGTCCTTGCCGTCGGCGAGGCAGTCGACATCGACCTCGATCGCATCCGAGAGATAGCGGTCGAACAGCAGCGGGTTCTTGCCGAGGACCGTGTTGATCTGGCCGGTCTTGTCGTTCGGGTACTTGGCCTTGACCTCGGAGGGGATCAGCGAGGGCAGGGTGCCGAGCAGATAATCCTCGAACATCGCCTCGTCGCGGATGATCGCCATGGCGCGACCGCCGAGCACATAGGACGGCCGGACGACGAAGGGCAGGCCGAGCTCGGCCGCGATCATGCGGGCCTGCTCGACCGAATAGGCGATGCCGTTCTTCGGCTGCTTGAGCTGCAGCTTGTCGAGCAGGCGCTTGAAGCGGTCGCGGTCCTCGGCGAGGTCGATCGCATCCGGCGAGGTGCCGAGGATCGGGATGCCGGCAGCCTCCAGCGCGTTCGCCAGCTTCAGCGGGGTCTGGCCGCCGAACTGGACGATGACGCCGTGGAGCGTGCCGTTCTGCTTCTCGGTCTCGAGGATCTCGAGCACGTCCTCGGCGGTCAGCGGCTCGAAATAGAGCCGGTCCGAGGTGTCGTAGTCGGTCGATACGGTCTCGGGGTTGCAGTTGACCATGATGGTCTCATAGCCCGCATCCTTCAGCGCGTAGCAGGCGTGGCAGCAGCAATAGTCGAACTCGATGCCCTGGCCGATGCGGTTCGGGCCGCCGCCGAGGATGACGACCTTTCCGCGGTCGGAGGGCTGGGCCTCGTCGGCGGCCTTGCCCATGAAGGGCATGGCATAGGTCGAGTACATGTAGGCGGTTGGCGAGGCGAACTCGGCGGCGCAGGTGTCGATGCGCTTGTAGACCGGGCGGACGGCGAGCGACTTGCGCAGCGCCGTGACCTCGGCCTCGGTCTTGCCGGCGACGGCGGCGAGGCGCTTGTCGGAGAAGCCCATCGCCTTGACCTGGCGGAAGGCGCCCGGCGTCTGCGGCAGGCCGTGCTTGCGGACCTTCTCCTCGGTGTCGACGATCTGGCGCATCTGCTCGAGGAACCAGGGGTCGATCTTGCAGCTCTCATGGATCTGCTCGTCGGTGAAGCCGAAGCGCATCGCCTGGGCGACCTGAAGGATGCGGTCGGGCGTCGGGGTCGAGAGCGCGGCCTTGATCGCGTTCTTGTCGTCGCCCTTGCCCATCCCCTCGATCTCGATCTCGTCGAGGCCGTCGAGGCCGGTCTCCAGCGAGCGCAGGGCCTTCTGGAGCGATTCCTGGAAGGTGCGGCCGATCGCCATGGCTTCGCCGACCGACTTCATCGCGGTGGTCAGCGTCGGCTCGGCGCCCGGGAACTTCTCGAAGGCGAAGCGCGGGATCTTGGTGACCACGTAGTCGATCGTCGGCTCGAAGGAGGCCGGCGTCGCGCCGCCGGTGATGTCGTTCTCGATCTCGTCGAGCGTGTAGCCGACGGCGAGCCTGGCCGCGACCTTGGCGATCGGGAAACCGGTCGCCTTCGAAGCCAGAGCCGAGGAGCGCGAGACGCGCGGGTTCATCTCGATGACGATCATGCGGCCGGTCTCGGGATCGACCGCGAACTGCACGTTCGAGCCGCCGGTCTCGACGCCGATTTCGCGCAGCACCGCCAGCGAGGCGTCGCGCATGATCTGGTATTCCTTGTCGGTCAGCGTCAGCGCCGGCGCGACCGTGATCGAATCGCCGGTGTGGACGCCCATCGGGTCGAGGTTCTCGATCGAGCAGACGATGATGCAGTTGTCCGCCTTGTCGCGGACGACCTCCATCTCGTACTCCTTCCAGCCGAGCACGCTCTCCTCGATCAGGATCTCGCTGGTGGGGGAGGCATCGAAGCCGCGCTCGCAGATCTCGATGAACTCGCCCTTGTTGTAGGCGATGCCGCCGCCGGTGCCGCCCATGGTGAAGGACGGGCGGATGATCGCGGGCAGGCCGATGTCGTCCAGCGCGTCCAGCGCCTGGCCCAGCGACTTCACATGGTGCGAGCGCGGGGTCGAGAGGCCGATCTTGGTCATCGCCTCGCGGAAGAGTTCGCGGTCCTCGGCCTTGTCGATAGCCTCGGCGGTGGCGCCGATCATCTCGACGTCGAACTTCTCGAGGACGCTGATCTTGCTGCCATCCGGTTGAACGATCGACTTCTGGTTCAGCGAGAGGGCGCAGTTCAGCGCGGTCTGGCCGCCCATGGTCGGCAGCAGCGCGAAGCCGCCGGGCAGGACGTTGCGCTCCTTCTCGATGATCTTGGCGACGATCTCGGGGGTGATCGGCTCGACATAGGTCGAGTCGGCCAGCTCCGGATCGGTCATGATCGTGGCCGGGTTCGAGTTGACCAGCACGATGCGGTAGCCCTCGGCCTTGAGCGTCTTGCAGGCCTGGGTGCCGGAATAATCGAACTCGCAGGCCTGGCCGATGATGATGGGGCCTGCGCCGATGATCAGGATGGTCTTGATGTCTGTGCGCTTGGGCATGGGGCTCGGCTCTGTCTCGGACAAGGGCGCGCACCACCTGCCGTCCGATCATGCGAGCGGGCCGGTGCGAGCGCCTGAAATGAATGCTAGGCGCTCGCTATAGAGGGGAGGAGCGGCGGGGGAAAGCTAAAACCGCTCCCTGCCCGTCTCAGCGCACAGGCTGGGCGGCCTGATCCAGCGGTTCGATCTCCAGGGCACGGGGAGTCGGACGCCGCCGGCGCATGGCGATGACCAGCACGGCGAGGGCTGCGATCTCGCAGGCGGCGCCGACGAATCCCAATGGCCAGGTGCCGCCGTTGCGCAATGTCTGCTGGCCCAGCGCCGCGCCGGCGGCATTGCCGAGATAGAGCGCGGAGGCGTTGAGCGAGAGCGCCACGACAGTGGCGTCGGGGGCCATCGCGGCGAGCCTCGACATCTGCGAGGGATGGCCGGCCCAGCCGGCCCCGCTCCAGACCAGCATGACGACCGGGATGACGAAGATCGCCGTCGTGGGCGGAAGCGTGACGGCCGCGAGCGAGGCACCGAACAATGCGAGCGCCAGCACGCCCAGCACGACGATGAGGGTCCGCTCCGGGCCGAAGCGGTCGCTGGCGATGCCGCCGATCTGGTTGCCGAGCGCCGAGCCTATCCCTGAGACGACCAGGGCCGCCCCGAGCCAGGGGCCGGCGATCCCGGCATGGGCGGCGAGGAAGGGGGCGATATAGGTGTAGAGCGTGAAGGCGCCGGTGGTCCACAGCATGGTCGTGGCGAGCGCCAGCAGGATGTCGCCCCGGCGCGCCACGGCGAGCCGCTCCCTCATGGAACTGGCGCCACGCGGCAGTCCCGATGGCAGTTTCACGAGCAGGCCGGCGAGCGCCAGCAGGCTGAACAGCGCAACCAGCAGGAAGGCGAGGTGCCAGCCGCCGAAGCCGACGACCGCGGTCCCGAACGGCACGCCGAGGATCAGCGAGACCGTCATCCCGCCGGTGACGAGCGCGATGGCGCGGCCGCGCCGCTCGGCCGGGACCAGCGCGACCGCGACGGCATTGGCGGCCGGCATGTAGACGCCCGCCGCCAGGGCCATGACCACGCGCGCCGCCATGACCAGCGTGAAGTCGCTCGCCAGCGCCGCGCCGAGATTGGCGAGGCCGAAGACCGCCATCGCACCCGCCAGCACGGTCTTGCGGTCGATCTTGCCGAACAGGGTGGAGAGCACGGGGGAGCCTACCGCATAGGCCAGCGCGAAGATCGTGATCAGCAGGCCAGCCGTGTCGACCGAGGCGCGTAGTCCCGCCGAGAGATCGGGCAGGATGCCGGTGATGATCAGCGTGCCGGTGCCGATGGCGAAGGCGCCGCCGGCAAGCCAGAGGAGGCGGGTATCCATGGCAGCGTCCTTGCTTACCGGGAAAGGCGCGAGCGGCGGCGCCTCGATCAATTTCAATGGTTTTTGAATTTAGGAGGCTGCGATCCGGCGTCAAGGATAATTTCAATGAATGTTGAATATTGTCAGGAGCGCGGCGACCTCTTATCTGTGAGGGGATGAAACCGGTCTTCCACCCCGATATGGACGCGGTCGAGCCGGCTGCGGTCTTCGCTGCGCTGGCCGATCCGATCCGCCTCGGCATCGTCGTCGCGCTGGCCGATGGCGTGGAGGTCGAGGCCCGCTGCGGCAGCTTCAACGATCTCGCCTCGCCCTCGCTGCTGACCTACCACTTCACCAAGCTGCGCGAGGCCGGCGTGACGCGCGCGCGGGTTGATGGAACGGCGCGGTTGATCAGCCTTCGCCGGGAGGAATTCGACCGCCGCTTTCCCGGCCTGCTCGACAGCGTGATCGAGGCGGCGCGGCGCGATCCGAACCTGCCGCGCCTCCCGGAGGGCCATCTCTGCCGGGTCTGAGAAGCCTCCTCAGGGGCACGCCAGGGGGCGGCCTTGTTGCGTTGACTCGCTTACCCTAGGGTATACCCTCCGGCTTTCCGCGATGGCGTCGAGCCGGTTCGCGCGAGCCCCGGCCACGCCCCCAACCCGAGGAGGATGGCCATGCGTGCTGCCGACTCTCAGAAAATCGATGCACTGGTCGGGCGTCTCGTCGGAGACGTCGGCGCTTCCGTCACGGGGGCGCTGATCGTGCTGGGCGACCAGCTCGGGCTCTATCGGGCGATGGCCGATGGCGAGCCGGTGACTTCGGCGCAGCTCGCAGCCAAGACCGGGCTCAAGGAACGCTATGTCCGCGAATGGCTCTCGGCCCAGGCCGCGGCGGACTATATCCAGTATGACGAGGACAGCGACGCCTTCAGCCTCTCCCCGGAGCAGGCGATGGCCTTCGCCGAGGAGGACAGCCCGGCCTTCTTCGCCGGCGCCTTCGAGATCGTCCAGTCGATGTGGGTCGACGAGCCAAAGGTCGAGGAGGCCTTCCGCAGCGGTTCGGGCCTCGGCTGGCATGAGCACAGCAAATGCCTGTTCCGCGGCACGGAGCGCTTCTTCCGCCCGGGCTACAACACCAACCTGACGACGAGCTGGATCCCGGCGCTGGACGGCGTCGAGGCGAAGCTCATGCAGGGCGCGAGCGTCGCCGATGTCGGCTGCGGGCATGGCGCCTCGACCATCCTGATGGCGCAAGCCTATCCGAAGTCGCGCTTCCACGGCTTCGACTATCACGGCCCCTCGATCGAGAAGGCGCGGGAGGAAGCAGACAGGGCGGGCGTGGGCGACCGCATCGTGTTCGAGCGGGCCTCGGCCAAGGACTTTCCGGCGAAGGGCTACGATCTCGTCGCGATGTTCGACTGCCTGCACGACATGGGCGATCCCGTGGGTGCCGGGAAGCACGTTCGCGAGACGCTCGCCAAGGACGGCACCTGGATGATCGTCGAGCCCTTCGCGCATGACCGGCTCAAGGACAATCTCAATCCGGTCGGCCGGATCTTCTACGGGGCGTCGACGATGATCTGCACGCCGGCATCGCAGTCGCAGGAGGTCGGGCTCTGCCTCGGAGCGCAGGCAGGCGAGATGCGGCTGCGCAAGGTCGCGCTCGATGCCGGCTTCTCGCGCTTCCGCCGTGCCACCGAGACGCCTTTCAACATGGTGTTCGAGGCGCGGCCCTGAGGTGGCGGGCCGGGTTTGAGCCGCTGGCGGAGGGCAGGAGGCGCCATGCGAGGCGCACCCGGCGCATTCTGCCGACCGTCCATCGTCCCGCCAATGGAGGGGTTGAGTTCCGCTGCGATTGAAGTGTAACGTTATATCATTCAGTTGCCTTCCGACCCGGAGCCTCCCCTTGCCACTTCCCTTGCCATCGTCCCGTCTCCAGGCAACCGGCCTCGGCCTTGCCGGCTGCCTGCTCGCTTCCGCCGTCATCGCCCATGATCATGCGCCGCTGCGCGGGCGGCTCGTCTTCGCCGACCATGAAAAGCCGGTGGTCCGCATCCTGGACCTCGACAGCGGCGAGATCACGCACAGCTTCGACGTGCCCAAGGCCAATCCCGGTTTTGCGGGTGTGTCCGGCGGGCGCTACGTCGTGGTGAAGACCGGCGACGAGGCCGGCACGCTGCGCATCCTCGACACCGGGCTGATCGCCGAATCGCATGGCGACCATGTCGATCTCGCCAAGGCCGAGCCGAGCCTCCTCGGCTTCATGACGAAGGGCGACCGGCCGGCCCATGTCGTTTCGGGGCAGGGGCAGCTCGCGCTGTTCTATGACGGCTTGCGCCCCTGGGAGGGCAAGAGCGAGCCCAAGGCGGTGATGGTCGCCATCGACAGCCTCGCCAAGCCGGAGCCCACGGTGATCGTCTGGCCGAGCCCGGCGCCGCAGCACGGCATTGCGGTGCCGCTGCGGGCCAGGCAATGGCTGCTCTCGGTGCCGAACCCGGCCTATGCCAAGGGGGACGACCGCACCGCGTCATCGCGGCCCAACGGTTTCGAAGTCCTCGAGGCGGACAATTGGAAGCGTCTCGCCAGCTTCAACGACCCGGCGCGGGCCGATGCCTCCTGCAAGCTCTATCACGGTTATGCGCCGGTTCGCGGCGACCGACATGTCTTCGCCTGCGCCGAGGGCGAGGGCGGGGGGCTGCTCGTTCTCTCTGCTACGGGGAAGGGCGCGAAGACGAGCTGGAGCGCGCGCAAGCTCGCCTATCCCGACGAGCGTCGCGTCAGCGCGCTCAGGTCACGCGAAAGCGGCCGCCATCTCGTCGGCAATTACGGCCTGAAGGCGCCTTATGACGCGCTGCTGCGGATCGACCCGGAGGCCAAGGCGCTTTTGCCGGAGGATGTGCTGGCGGTGCCGGGCGGGCAGGCGGCGTGCCAGTTCGAGCTCAGCGGCAACGGCAGCAGGCTCGCCAACCTCACACCGGACGGCAAGCTCAGGATCTACGAGGTCGCGCCGGCCTGGAAGGAACTGGCCTCGTTCGATGCCGTGCCGGCCTTCGACTGCGCCTATGGCGCGAAGACGCCGACGCCGGGCCTCGCCGTCTCCGCCAACAGCGCCTTCGTCAGCGACCCGACCAACGGGCGCATCCGCGAATACCATCTCGACACGCTGAAGCAGGGGCTCGACATGCCGGTCGGCGGCATGCCGGCCAATCTCGCCGGCAGCGACGCCGGCTGAGCCGGTCGCGGCGCGGGGCGAAAATAGTCGTTCGCCCCGCGCGTGCCATGATCTAGAGAGCGCGGATGCCTTTCCGCCGCTATCCGCGCCAGTTCCGCCAGCTTGCCGCCTATGGCCTCTCCGGCATCGCGGCGGCGGTGGCGCATTACGGGGTGCTGATCGGCCTCGTCGAACTCCGCGGCATGGCGCCCGTGCCGGCGACGCTGATGGGGTTCGTCGCGGGCGGCATCGTCTCCTATGCCTGCAATCGCTGGCTGACCTTCGCTGCCACGCGCACGCATGCCGAAGCGGGCTGGCGCTTCGCGCTGATCGCGGCCGGCGGCTTCGTGCTGACCGGCGTGCTGATGCATCTCTTCGTGACGAAGGCGGGCCTGCCCTATCTGCCGATGCAACTCGTCACCACGGGCATCGTGATGGCGTTCTCGTTCTTGGGGCACAAATTCTTCAGCTTTGCCGACAGGGCGAGGTGAAGGGGGCTGCTTTCGACCCGTTTGGGGCAGGGGGCGTGAGCCGACCTCAGGTCGACGGGGCGAGGGCCGGAGTGCCAGATCCGGCCCTGCTCAATCTTCCTTCTAAGGCTGCGTCGCGAGCAACTGCTCTTGTGGAACACCCGGGTGATCATGGATCCAGACCAGGCATTCATGTCAGCCGGATCTGGGCGGTCCTTGCCGGCGGTCAGTCGGACCGGCCTTTCGCGTTCTTGATCTGATCGATCACCTGGTCGAGGTTATAGCTCGCCGGGTCCTGCATCGGCGGGAAGTCCTTGTAAGACAACAGTTCCTTCATCCACAGAGCTTGGCCGATCGGCAGCATGTTCCAATCGTAGACATATGCGGTGGAGGGGGAGCCGATCGTACCCCCCATACCCATGAGCGTCTTGTATTGCGAGCCGATCGAAGTCTCGAAGGGGTCTCGCTTGATATTGACGATCTGGGCCCAGTGGAAGGGAAGCACGCCTGAGATGAATCCAGCAGGCGAATCGGACACCATCGCAAAGTAGATCTTCCAATTCTTATATCGGACGGCCGACGGTTCCTTGCCGGAATAGTAGAAAAATGTGTCGCGCGCCGATTTTTCAGAGCGCCCGAGCAGGTACTCGGTCTGGTCGACGCCATCGAGCTTTGTCTTGACGATGCCGGGATAGGCGCCGGTCATGATGCGCTGATTCAGTGCATCCCCCTTGTCTCCGCCCGCGAGGTTGACAATCGTAGGCAGCCAATCGAGCGCGGCGAAAATGTCGTTCTTGACAGCTCCCGCCCGAATGCCGCCGGCTGGCCAGCGGACCAGAAGCGGCGCGCGCATGCCGCCTTCCCACGTACTCAGCTTGCCGCCCTTAAAGGGCGTGGTGCCGCCATCCGGGAAGGTGATCGTTTCCGCCCCATTGTCGGTGGTGAAGACGACGATCGTATTGTCGAGCTGGCCCATATCCTCGAGCTTCTTGAGCACGACGCCGACATTGTCATCCAACTGCTTCATGCCGGCTTCGTTGAGACCCCAGTCCTTGCCCCCGGGCTCGCCGATCATGGCCTCGTATTTTGCCGACAGGACGGTCGTGATGTGCATGCGCGCCGGGTTATACCAAGCAAAGAACGGCTTGTTGGTTCGCCTCGGGTCGTTGCGCTCGAGGAAGTCGACAACCTTGGCGGAGATTTCCTCGTCCACCGTCTTCGAGCGCTCCAAGGTCAGCGGGCCTTCGTCCCGGCAAGTTTGATTGGCCGCCGTGCCATTGGACGACGTGCAGAACATCACCGGACGAGGCGGCGTCAGGCAAACCGACGTGCGCGGGTCCAACGCACCGGGAACCGGAGGGAGTCCGGGAATCGCCGTGTTCAAGCAAGGCGGAGCGACGGTCTGCTGGGTCGAGGTCCTGTTGATGTCGGGAAAGCTTACCCCCTGCATCGCATCGAGGTGGTACAGATAGCCCCAGAATTCTTGGAATCCGTGCGCGGTCGGCAATGCATCCGTGTGGTCGCCGAGGTGGTTCTTGCCGAACTCGCCGGTGTTGTAACCGAGGTCGAGCAGGAATTTGGCAAGCGTCGGCGTTCCGGGCCGAAGATAGGACGGGCTACCCGGCAATTGCGGCGGGATCATTCCCGTCCGCAGCGGATGCATGCCGGTGAAGAAGGCGTTGCGGCCAGCCGTGCAGCTCTGTTCGGCGTAATAGTGGGTGAAGAGTGCACCTTCATTGCCGATGCGATCAATGTTGGGCGTTTCCCCGACCATCAGGCCACGATGGTAAATGCTCGGCTGCATCAGGCCGATGTCGTCGCCCATGATGAAGAGAATGTTTGGTCGAGCGGGCGCCTGGGAAGGCGCCGGCGCTTGCGCAATGGCCGGCGTCGCTGCCGCGGCGCCGATGAGTGCGGTGGCGCCGAGGAGGCCCGCGCGGGTTCGCCCGCACCAGCCACAGAACGCGCGCCGCAAGTCGTCTTTGATGTCAGAAAGCCCACGCATCTCGGTTTCAGGTGCCATTTTCATCTCCAACATTTGCGGAATGTAAGATCTGATGAATGTAGGCCTCTGCGATAAGCGCGAAAAAACCTCCTAAAGCTCTCAAGCCAATCTACCGACGTAGGGTTTAGATTTTGATTTCGATCAATCGATGTCGAGAAATTGGCTGCAGTATTATGTAAGCAATTTCGTCGATTGATATTTGACGTAACGCAGCAGCCGGCTGCCAGAAAACTATATAGGGTACCCCGACTGCAATGGGAAATGATTTCGGACTCTGGAGGAGGTCGATTGCGTACTGGTGCTCCGATAGCGGTTTGTCGCGGGTCAATCAGTGGCGCTGTCGGTTATAAGATCCACGAACTGACGCTCAGCCGGCGGACCGTCGCTCAAGCCGGCTTGCGCCCCACAAAGGTCATCCGGTGCGGGTTGTGGCCGAAGTTCTTATCCCTTCCGATATCGGCGAATCCCGCCCCGGCGATGATCCCCCTGATCTCGTCCTCGCGATAGGTCGAGAGACCGTATTGCGCCCGGAGCTTGCGGTAGTCCGAGAAGGCCGTGCGCACGAGCCCCGCCAAGGCGGCGCCGAGAAAGCCGCCGCGCCAGGCGAAGGCCAGCAATTGCGACGCGTCGGTCAGCGGGCTGACATCGGGCGGAATCACGTCGGCGATCACGAGCCGGCCGCCGGGCTTGAGCTTCTCGCGCCAGGTCGCCAGCAGAGCGACCAGTTCGCTGCGCGTCAGGTACTGGATCAGCGAATTGGCGACGACGAGATCGAAGGTTGCGTCGGGCAGCGCCTCGACCTCCTCCGGCGAGACGACGCTGACATTGGCCTTGGCGCCCAGCATCGCGCGTAGCTTCTCGCGAACGCTCGGCGCCGCCTCGCAGAGATAAAGACGCCCGCAGGCCAAGGCGATGCGCGCGGCGTCCAGCGCCTCGCCGCAGCCATGGTCGAGCACGACGGCGTCGGGCGCCGGGATGTGGCCGATCAGGTCCGTCGCGATCTGGCGATAATGCAGGGCCTTGTGGCGCGGCGACACATAGATCGCGTGTTCGCTGTTCCAGAAATCGCGCCAGGACATGGTCTCGCCGCTCCGCAGGATCGCGCCGGACCGCCAGCGCCGCGCCGAGCACTACGCTGACGACAAGCGGCTTAGCAAGCCGGGCGGGCCTCAGAGGCGGGCGACGACCCTGTCGTCATGGCTGTGAATGAAGGTGAGGGCGGCGCCGCGGAACATCGTCCAGGCCGGCTGCGTACCGTCGGCGACCTCGAACTTTATGATGTCTGTCGAGGCTTCCCCATTGAGGAGGCGATCGTCGATGAGCGGACTGTCCGGATCGATCCTGGCCGACCGGCACAGGGCACGGGCGATCCGGGTAATTCTCTCGTCTTGCATCGCAGGCTCCGCAATCATCGAGCGCTGAAACGCGGGGCGACTCCCACGGTTCCCTCCGGTGACTAAAATTATTCGCAAGCCGCGAGCCGGTCTCATTCCCCGGCCTCCGGCTCCGGCGTGAAGCGAATGCCGATCTCGCCCTTGCGGATCCAGACGAGCGTCGCTGGCGTGGAGAAGTCCAGGTCCTCATCGTGGAGATGCAGGTCGAGCGGCAGGGGCCGGTCGCTCTGGGGCTTCAGCCGGGCACCTGTCGGGGACAGGTCGATGATCCGGCACTCGACGAGGATGCGCATCGAGCGATCCAGGAGCTTCGCCCGACGCAGGCGCGACCGCCACCGCTTCGAGGCCCGTTTCTCCATGCCGTCGCCCATCTCGCCGTGGTCTTCCTGGCAGCGACGATAGGCGGCGAGGATGGAGCGGGGCTGGTGATGGTTCCCTTCGCCGAGTTCGATGCTCTAAGGTCAGGGTAAATTCCCGGGGGGGCGACGATGTTTCTGCTGCCACGCTTGCTGAAGAACTTCGTCAGGCAGGGGCGCCTGACGGTGATCACACCGGACGGGAAGAGCCATGTCTTTGGCCCCGGGCCCGGCGAAATCCTGTTCGCCGGCGTGACCAAGACCGCTCCCGCGGTGACGGTGCGCTTCCATGACGACCGGATCGAGCGCGAGATCTTCCTCAATCCGGAGCTGGCTCTGGCCGAAGGCTATATGGACGGGCGGATCGACTTCGAGGAGGGCACGATCCACGACCTGCTGACGCTGTTCTGGCTGCAGCGCAAGGAGCTGCGCAAGCATCCGCTGCAGAAGGCGATCCGCAATGTCCGCTTCCGGATCAGGCGGTGGCGGATGCACAACCCGCTCGGCGTTGCCGGCAAGAAGGTGAAGCATCACTACGACATCCCGACCGATTTCTATCGGCTCTGGCTGGACGAGACGATGACTTATTCCTGCGCGTACTGGCATTCTCCGGACGTCGGATTGGAGAACGCGCAGCAGGCGAAGCTCCGGCACATCGCGGCCAAGCTGAAGATCGAGCCGGGCATGAGCGTGCTCGACATCGGCTCGGGCTGGGGCCAGCTCGCGATCTACCTCGCAAAAGCCTGCGGCGCGAAGGTGACCGGCCTCAACGTCTCGCCGGACCAGATGGCGGCGGCGCAGAAGCGGGCCGATGCGGCGGGCGTCGGCGACAGCGTCAGCTTCATCAACAAGGACTATCGCGAGCTGACCGGCCGCTTCGACCGAGTCGTCTCGGTCGGCATGATGGAGCATGTCGGCGTCGCGCATTACCTCGAATATTTCGAGAGAATCCGCGACCTGCTGACCCCGGACGGCATCGCGCTGGTGCACTGCATCGGCCGCGTCGGCCCGCCCGGCTTCACCGGCCCGTTCTTCGACAAGTACATTTTCCCCGGCGGCTATGCGCCTGCCATGTCGGAGGTCTTCGCCGCGGTCGAGCAGACCGGGCTCTGGTCCTCCGACTGCGAGTTCTGGCGCCGGCATTATCACTGGACGCTGGAAGCCTGGCGCGAGCGCTTCATGGCGCATCGGCCGGAGGTCGTCGCGATGCTGGGCGAGCGCTTCGCGCGGATGTGGGAGTTCTATCTCTGCGCCTGCTCGATCTCCTTCGACATCGGCGGCGACATGGTGTTCCAGCTCCTGCTCGGCCGGCACAAGAGCGCGGTTCCGGTGATCCGCGACTACATTGCCGATGACGAGAAGGCACTGGAGGCGCGCGTGTTCTGAGCGCCACGCCGCCGCTCAGCTACGCTCTGCGATCTCATCGGCCAGCGAGGCGAGCTTCGTCATGGTGTTCCAGTTGCGCGCCGTGCTCGCCACGCCGAGCTTTCGCTCGATCAGAGCACTGGTCAGCTTCGAGCGACCGATGCCCTCGGCGTAGTAGACGTAGAGGTCGGCGCCCTGCAGCGCGATCGTCTCCGGGCCATCATAGGTCGAAGTCAGCCTTTCCAGCGCTCCAGGCTCCGGGGTTGCTGTCAGCGGGATGTACTGGAGCCATTTCGGATCCTGGCCATCCATGAGGGGCAGGGGATTGGCCGCGATCACCGCCGCGAGTTCGCTGCGGCTACGGGCGATGACGGCGGGGGCGTAGGCGACCTCCGCCGCGATGGCGGCCTGTAGCCTCGATGCGGCCGCTGCCGTCTCGCCGTCATGCCCGGCGACCAGGTTGCCGCTCTGGATCAGCGTCGCGGCATGGCGAC
Source organism: Allobosea sp. Root381 (assembly GCF_001429395.1). Taxonomy (GTDB): domain Bacteria; phylum Pseudomonadota; class Alphaproteobacteria; order Rhizobiales; family Beijerinckiaceae; genus Allobosea. The sequence goes on along the minus strand of NZ_LMJT01000034.1, from coordinate 35,151 downwards.
AGCCCTGTGCCTCGGCGATCCGGCGCAAGGTTTCCATTTTCAGGGACGAGGCGCCGCCGACATTGACGGCGCGCAGAAGGAAGATCGTCACGGGCATGGCGGCGACTATCGCAGCGTGACGCCTTGCTTGGAAGCGGCCTCACCGCTTCAGGTTGACGACGACCACGCCGCCCAGCGCCATGGCGCCACCGATGATGCCGAACAGGGTCGGGATTTCGCCGAGCCAGAGGAAGCCCATCAGCGTCGCCATCGGCGGCACGCAGTATTGGAAATTCGCGGCCCGGCCGGCCGGCAGGCGCGACAGCGTGATCGCCCACGTGCCGTAGGCGATCAGGCTCGGCACCACGGCGAGATAGACCACCGACCAGAAAGAAACGCTCGAAGCGGTCTGCGCCTGCGCGATCGCGGCTGGCAGGAAGGGCAGCAGCACGAAGCCGCCGATGGCCTGGTTCCAGGCCGCGACTGAGAGCGGCTTGTAGCGAGCGAAGAGGGGCTTCTGCACCACCGTCGTGATGGCGTTGCAGAAGGCCGCGCCAAGGATCAGCAGCACCGAAAGGCCGATCTCGACATCGAGGCCCTTGCCCAGGGCTATCAGGCCGATGCCGGCGAAGGAGAGCGCCGTGCCGAGCCAGGCGGTGAGGCTGAAGCGCTCGCCCAGCAGCATCATCGCGAGCACGGCGGTCATGATCGGATTGGTGTTGATGATGAAGCTCGCGGGTCCGGCAGGAACGATGCGCTGGCCGAAATTCAAGAGCACGGCATAGGCCGCGATGAAGATGACTCCGCCGACGAGGAAACGCCAGATGTCGGCGCGCTCCGGCAGTTTTGCGCGTGTCGCGACGAGAAAGAGCGCCGCCGCGCCGCCTGCCAGCGCAAAGCGCAGCGAGGCCATCTCGGCCGGGCCGAAGCCGGTGAGGCCGGCCCGGATCGCCGGGAAGGAGGAAGCCCAGGCGGTCACCGTGAAGGCGATCGTGAAGAGCAGCGTGCCGTCGAGGCGCGCAGCCGAGGCGGGCGCGGCGCAAGTGGAAGCGGTCGACATGGCTGGTTTCCCCGAAGGCTGCGGTATGCCCCGATAGACACCCGGCCGAGATGATTGACAAACGACCGATTCGAGCATGAGCTGTGAGCATGGATCACAGCTTGACCTTGCCGCCCCTCGAATCCCTGCGGGCCTTCGAGGCCGCCGCCCGCACCGGCAGCTTCTCGGCGGCGGCGGTATCGCTGAATCTGACCCATGGTGCGGTCAGCCGGCAGGTGGCGCGGCTGGAGCACTGGCTGGGGCTACGCGTCTTCCAGCGCCAGGCGCGCGGCGTCGCCCTGACCTCGGAGGGGCAGCAGTTGCTTCAGCGCACCCAGGAGGCGTTCGCGCTGATCGCGGACACTTCGGATCGCTGGCGCGAGCAACGCGGCGCGGCCGTGGTGCGGCTGACTGCGCCGCCCTCGGTCTGTTCGCTCTGGCTGATGCCGCGGCTGGCGACGCTGGAGGGGCCGGAGCCCGGCCTGCGCATCGTGCTGCAGGCGGAGCATCGCAAGGTCGATTTCGAGGAGGAGGGCGTCGATCTCGGCATTCGCTGCGGCCGCGGCGGCGCGCCGGGGCGGACTTCGCTGAAGCTCTTCGAGGAATGGTGTTTTCCGGTCGCCTCGCCGGCCCTGGCCGCGCAGGTTGGCGAGGGGGCGCCGGAGCGATTGCTCGGTCAGCCGCTGATCCATGATTCCGATGCGGCGGGCTGGAAGGCCTGGTTCGCCGCCCAGGGGCTGGATTATCGACCGCGCCCGCAGGACCGCCGCTTCGACGACTACAACATCGTCCTCGACGCGGCCGCCCATGGGCTGGGCATCGCGCTGGCGCGGCCGCCTCTTGCGCGCGAGCAGGTCGATGCCGGGAGACTGGTCGCGGTCGATCCCCGGACCGCGCTCAATCCGGTGGCTTACTGGCTCGACCGGCCGCTCGGCGCGCTGCGCCCCGCTGCGGCGGAACTCGCACGCCGGATCGCGGACGAGGCCGGCGTGGCAGGGAATGAGATCGAGGCTTTCGTCGCTCCCAGGGCTTCCCAATAGTCCGCTCCCGCCGGCCGATGGACGGCCGGCGGGAGCGTGCGGGGCTCAGGCGAAGCGGATCGGAGCTTCGCGCGGCAACCTGGCGAAGCGCTGCAGGAAGACGGTCTCGCCGATCCTGATGGCGCGCTGGCCTTCCTTGGGCAGGAGCGCGGCGGCTAGTTCCTCGGCAAGCATTGCCGCAAGCTGGCGGCCGAGGCAGGAATGCGAGCCCGTCCCGAAGGCGAGATGCCTTGCCTGCGGCCGTAGCGGCTCGAATGTGAAGGGGCGCTCGAACCGGCGGGGATCGACATTGCCGGAGGGCCACCACAGCATCACCGTGGTGCCGCGGCGGATGATGTCGTCCTGCCATGCGATGTCGGCCTGCGCCATGCGGGCCGTCAGCAGCACCGGCGAGGTCAGCCGGAACGCCTCCTGGACGGCCAGCGGCCAGCCATAGCGATCCGCCGCGACGGCTTCCGCGACGCCTGACTGGCGCAGCAGGCAGTCGAGCGCGCAAGCCAGGCCTGCCGTCATCGTCTCGATGCTGTCCAGCACCAGCGCAGCGACGAGATCGGCCGGCCGGGCCGGTGTATCCGGAGGCAGCCGCTCGGCGATGTCTCGCATCAGCGGGGAGGCGCCGGCGGCCTCGAGCGCCCTCAGCATCTCCAGCACGGCTTCAGCCTGCTGCCCCGCGGCTTCGGTGCCGTCCGGCGCTGAGTCGGGCGAGAGTTGGCGGCCGATCTCCTCGACTGCGGCGACGAGGGCGCCGGCCTGCAATGGCTCCAGGTCGACGAGCGCGCAGAAGGCGAGGCCTGCGAGAGGTGCCGCGACATCATGCACGAGATCGGCCTGGCCGCGCCGGGCGGCCTCGCGGCAATGCTCGACGGCGGCTCGTCTCAGGAGTGGCAGCAGCGTTTCGATGCGCCTGGCACCGAAACCGGCCGCCACGGCCCTGCGCAGGGGCTGATGCTCCGGTGCGGTGAGGGCGAACAGGCCCCAGCGCAGCAAGGCGTCCAGGCCGGGGCTGCCCATGCCCCCGGCGGGAAACGGGTGACCATCGAGCGCGGGGTTGCGGCCGAGCTGGTCCAGCGCATCGAAGCCGAGCACGCTGACCGCACCGTCACCCGAGGCGAAAACGCCCCCTTGCGCGGTTTCGGAAGAGGAAAAGAAGGAATGCGGATCCTGCCAAAAGGCGGGAGCCGACGGAACATCGAAGGTTCGCATCGATCTGAGCTTTCATCATCGGATATGAGGAACCACCCCGCTTCCGTCGGGGAAGCAGGGCGAGATCATTCAGGTCTCGATGAGGATCAGCGCAGGCGGATCGATGCGGTCATCTTGGGCTCCTGGGAAGCTGAATAGCCGAAATCGATGCCGTCTGTGAAGCCGGTGAGCGGAGGGCGCGATCGCTTCCCTGTCGGTGCGACCGAGAACGGCGCGCGGGTCCGGCGCAAAAGAAAGCCGCCGCCCGCTGTCGAGCGGGCGGCGGCTTTCGTTTCGGGACGGCCGGTGCCGACCAGGCAGGCGCCTAGTTGTCGAGGAAGCTCCGGAGCTTCCGCGAGCGGCTCGGGTGCTTCAGCTTGCGCAGCGCCTTCGCCTCGATCTGGCGGATGCGCTCGCGCGTCACCGAGAACTGCTGGCCGACCTCTTCGAGGGTGTGGTCGGTGTTCATGCCGATGCCGAAGCGCATGCGCAGCACGCGTTCCTCGCGCGGGGTGAGCGAGGCCAGCACGCGCGTCGTCGTCTCGCGCAGGTTGCTCTGGATCGCCGCGTCGATCGGCAGGATCGCGTTCTTGTCCTCGATGAAGTCGCCGAGATGCGAATCCTCCTCGTCGCCGATCGGCGTCTCCAGAGAGATCGGCTCCTTGGCGATCTTCAGGACCTTGCGGACCTTCTCCAGAGGCATGGCCAGCTTCTCGGCCAGCTCCTCCGGGGTCGGCTCGCGGCCGATCTCGTGCAGCATCTGGCGCGAGGTGCGGACGATCTTGTTGATCGTCTCGATCATGTGCACGGGGATGCGGATCGTACGGGCCTGGTCGGCGATCGAGCGGGTGATCGCCTGACGGATCCACCATGTCGCGTAAGTGGAGAACTTGTAGCCGCGGCGGTACTCGAACTTGTCGACAGCCTTCATCAGGCCGATATTGCCTTCCTGGATCAGGTCGAGGAACTGCAGGCCGCGGTTGGTGTACTTCTTGGCGATCGAGATCACGAGGCGCAGATTGGCCTCGATCATCTCCTTCTTCGCCTGCCGGGCCTCGCGCTCGCCCTTCTGGACCATCAGCACGATCTTGCGGAACTCCTGGATCTCCAGGCCGGTTTCCGAGGCCAGCGTATGGACCTCGTCGCGCAGCTGCTTGATCCGCTCCAGTTCCGCTGCGACGAACTCCTTCCAGCCGCGCGAGCCGAGCTTGGAGACGCGCAGGACCCATTTCGGGTCGAGCTCGCCGCCGACATGCTGCTTGAGGAAGTCCTCACGGCCGACGCCATAGCTCTCGGCCAGGCGCAGCAGGCGCGTCTCGTGCCCGATCAGGCGCTTGTTGATGTCGTAGAGCTGCTCGACCAGCGCCTCGATGCGGTTGTTGTTCAGCGAGAGCGACTTCACCGCGGTGATGATGTCGTCCTTGAGCTTCTTGTATTTGCGGTCCTGCGACGGCGAGAGCTTGGTGTTCTCCAGCCGGTTGGCGATGTCCTGGTCCTGCAGGCGGCGCAGCTTCTTGTAGTCGTCGGCGATCGCGTTGAAGGTCTCGAGAACGCGCGGCTTCAGCTCGGCTTCCATGGCCGAGAGCGACACGTTGTTCTCCATGTCGTCATCGTCCATCTCCGGCGGGGTCTCGCCCTCCGGAGTTTCGGCCTGCTCGGCCTCCTCGGCGCCTTCCTCACCTGGAATCGCGGTCGGATTCTTGCCGTCTGGGCCGGCATAGGTCGCTTCGAGATCGATGATGTCGCGCAGCAGCACCTTGCCTTCGACGAGTTCGTCGCGCCAGATGATGATCGCCTGGAAGGTCAGCGGGCTCTCGCAGAGGCCCGCGATCATCGCCTCGCGGCCGGCCTCAATGCGCTTGGCGATCGCGATCTCGCCCTCACGGGAGAGAAGCTCGACCGAGCCCATCTCGCGCAGATACATGCGGACGGGATCGTCGGTGCGCTCGGTCGGCTCGAGATTGCGCTTGGTCTCCACGGGCAGCGCCGAACGCGAGGCCTCGACCAGGTCGCCGCCCTCGGCCTCTTCCTCGTCGCCGCCATTGGCGCCGGTGCGCGCCGCGGCCCGCTCCTCGCCCGAGGCTTCCGGATCTTCGTTGTCGACGACGTTGATGCCCTGCTCGCTGAGCTGGCCGAGCACGTCCTCGATCTGCTCGGAGGTGAATTCCTCCGAGGGCAGGACCTCGTTCAGTTCGTCATAGGTGACATAGCCGCGCTTCTTCGCGAGCTTGATCATCCGCCTTACGGCCTGATCGGTGAGATCGAGCAACGGTCCATCGGAGGTCGGGGGGGCTTCCGGCGCGACCTGATCGGTCTTTTCCCGTTCGCTCGTTTTCGTCGCCATCAATCAGCGCTCCGCACTCTCGCGTCGCCACGGCTCGGAAAAAGCCATATGCGGACGCATGAAAGGGCGGCGCGACCGCAGACCCGGCGCGCTCACCCCACCCAAATCACTTCGGCGAGATGGCACCGCTCATCGTTGATGAACCGTAAACCACCAGACCGTGCACGCACGCAAGACGCGGAGCACCGTGCGCCGCTGCCTTCAATCACCGGACATCGCCTCGGTCCCCTCGATCGTCTCGAGGCGGGCCTTGACGTCCTTGATCCAGGCGAAATTGGCTTCGGTCGCTTCGTCAGCCAATGCGCGCTCGGCTGCCTTCAACTCGCTATGTAGCGTCCGCGCGCGATGATGCAAGACGATAGCCTGTCTAATCGAGTCGAAAACCGATTCAGGATCAGCCGCTTGCGCGAGTTTGCGCCGCTCGGCCGGGCCTGTGACGGCCATCAGCAGGCTTTGCGCCTCGCGCACCCGCGGCTGCTCCAGCCGGTTCGCCAGCGCCGCCTCGTCTAAAACGCCTTCCATCGCCGCGTCGAGCAGCGCCTGCCGGAAGCGTTCGGCGGCGGAGCCGTCGAGCGACAGTTCCGCGATCTCGTCGACGCAGCGCAGGATCAGTCCGGGATGGCTGGCCAGCGCCAGCAGGATGAAGGCCTCGCGCGTGTCCTCGCCCCGCCCCTGCGCCATGATCTTGCTGCGCGTGAGCTGGCTCGACGCTTTAAGCGGTCCCGTCGCCCAGGGCGTGGGGTTCTGCCGGAAGCCGCCGCGGCCGGCTCCGCCCGCCTGCCCGCGGCCGCGCTGATAGCCGCCATCCCGCCCGCGCTCGGGACGCGCCGGGGCCGTGCTGGCGAAAAGCTGCCCAAGCCGCTCGTCCATCTCGCGGCGGTAATGCCTGCGGGTGGTCTCGTCGCGGATCTGCCCGAGCGGTTCCTTCAGCCGGCGCTCGAAGGCGGCCCGGCGCTCGGGCGTATCGAGCGGGCCGGCCTCGACCTCGCGCGTCCACAGCATATCGACCAGCGGCCGCGCCGCCTGCAGCACCTCCGCGATCGCGGCCTTGCCGCCCGAGCGCGCCAGATCGTCCGGGTCCTGCCCGTCGGGCAACAGGGCGAATGACAGCGACTTGCCGGGCTCGAGCAGGGGCAGGGCGATGTCGATGGCGCGGCTCGCAGCCTTGCGCCCGGCCTTGTCGCCGTCGAGGCAGATCACCGGCTCGTCCGCCATCCGCCAGAGCAGCGTCAGCTGGTCCTCCGTCAGCGCGGTGCCGAGCGGGGCTACGGTCTGCGGGAAGCCCGAGAGCGACATCGCGATGACGTCGACATAACCCTCGACGACGATGGCCTGGCCGGTGTCGTGCGCGGCCTTGCGGGCATTGTGGTGGTTGAACAGCAGCGAGCCCTTGTGGAAGAGTGGTGTCTCCGGCGAGTTCAGATATTTGGCCGCGACCTCGGAGCTCATCGCCCGGCCGCCAAAGGCGATGGGGCGTCCGCGGGAATCGTGGATCGGGAACATGATGCGGTCGCGAAAGCGGTCGTAGGGCACGGCGATCTCCTCGCCATGGACGAGCAGTCCCGCCTCCATCATCAGCTCGGCACCGACGCCCTTGGCTGCGAGATGGTCGCGCAACGCAAAGCGGTCGGCCGGGCCATAACCCAGCCGGAAGCGCGTGCGCGCCTCGCCGTCGAGCCCGCGCGAGGCGAGATAGCGCCGGGCAGCCCCGCCGCGCTCGCCCGTCAACTCGGCCTCGAAGAAGCGGGCGGCGATCTCGACGACCTCGTGCAGGCCCTTGCGGCGCTCCTCCTGGACCTGCGCTTCCTGCGACATGCGCGGCAGCGTCACGCCGGCCTCGGAGGCGAGCTTCTCGACCGCTTCCGGGAAGGAGAGCCCCTCGGTCTCCATCACGAATTTGAAGATGTCGCCGTTCTTGCCGGAGGAGAAATCGAAGAAGGAACCCTTCTGGTCGTTGACGAAGAAGGACGGCGTCTTTTCCGCGTTGAAGGGCGAGAGCCCCTTCCATTCGCGACCGGCCTTGGCGAGGCGCACACGCTTGCCCACGACCGCCGAAACCGGCAGCCGCGCCTTGATCTCCTCGAGAATGGAGGGCGGGAACTTCATCGGCTTCTATGTGGGCGCAGACGCGCTCAAAGCCAATCGCGGATATCGTTCCAGCCAACCTTATCGGGACAATCCACAGCCGGCCGATCGAGCGATGTCGCGACATCGCTCGATCGGCCGGATCACCCCGCCAGCGCAGCCTTCACCATGCCGCTCGCCTTGCCGAAATCCATCTGGCCGGCATAGTTGGCGCGCAGGATCGCGATGACCTTGCCCATGTCCTTGACCGAGGCGGCGCCGCTTTCGGTGACGGCGGCAGCGATCGCAGCCTGCACCTCATCATCCGACATCTGCTTGGGCATGTAGCCCGAGATCACCTCGACCTCGGCCTTCTCGCCGGCGGCGAGCTCGGGGCGGCCATTGGCCTCGTAGATCGCGATCGATTCCTGGCGCTGCTTGATCATCTTCTGCAGCAGGGCCAGCAGCTCGTCCGGCGTCGTCTCGCCCTTGCCGAGGCCGCGGGCCTCGATGTCCTTGTCCTTCAGCGCCGAGGTGATCAGGCGGATGGTCGAGACCTTGCCCTTCTCGCCGGCCTTCATCGCCTCCTTGAGATCGGCCGTGAAGCGCTCGCGCAGGCTGGTCATGTGGGTATTCCCTTTTTGTGGCGCGGGTTTGCGCCCGCATCGATTGACGGCATGGGAGCGCGTCTTTAAGGCTCGCGCTCCAGACGACGCGCAGCGAAACCCGCTGCCGCCCATGCATTGCCGCGCTGCCGCGGCCTGGACCGAGACATAGACATGACCGCACCCGAAGGAAACCCCGCCGCCGACGGCTGGAGCGAACCGCGCGCGACCGCGCTCCTCGTGCTGGCGGACGGCACGGTGCTGGAAGGCTTCGGCCTCGGCGCCACCGGCGAGGCCCCAGGCGAAGTCTGCTTCAACACGGCGATGACCGGCTATCAGGAAATCCTGACCGACCCGTCCTATGCCGGGCAGATTATCACCTTCACCTTCCCGCATGTCGGCAATGTCGGCGTGAACGAGGAGGATACCGAGACCGTCAACGCCGCCGCCTCCTCGGGCGTGCGTGGCGTCGTGCTGCATGCCGCCGTCACCGAGCCTTCCAACTGGCGGGCTGGCCGGCATTTCGACGCCTGGCTCAAGGCGCGCAACATCGTCGGCATCTGCGGCGTCGATACTCGCGCGCTGACCGCGCTGATCCGCGACAACGGCATGCCGAACGCGATCCTGGCCCATGCGCCGGACGGAAATTTCGACATTCCGCGCCTGAAGAAGCTCGCAGCCGAGCTGCCCGACATGGCCGGGCTCGACCTCGTACCGCTGGTCACCTCGGCCCAGCGCTATGACTGGGACGAGACGCCCTGGCAGTGGCCGGCCGGCTACGGCAAGCGCGACGGCGCCGCCCACAAGGTCGTCGCCATCGACTACGGCGTGAAGCGCAACATCCTGCGCCTGCTGGCCAAGGCCGGCTGCGACGTCACCGTCGTGCCCTCGACCGCCAGCGCCGAGGACATCCTGTCGCTGAAGCCGGACGGCGTCTTCCTGTCGAACGGCCCGGGCGACCCGGCGGCGACTGGGGAATACGCCGTGCCTGTGATCAAGGAGCTGCTCGAGAAGAAGGTCCCGACCTTCGGCATCTGCCTTGGCCACCAGATGATGGCGCTCGCCATCGGCGGCAAGACGATGAAGATGAAGCAGGGCCATCACGGCGCAAACCATCCGGTGCAGGACAAGACCACCGGCAAGGTCGAGATCGTCTCGATGAACCACGGTTTCGCGGTCGATCCGGCCTCGCTGCCGGCCCATGCGGTCGAGACCCATGTCTCGCTCTTCGACGGCTCGAACAGCGGGATCGCGTTGACCGACCGCCCGGCCTTCAGCGTCCAGCACCACCCGGAAGCCTCGCCCGGCCCGCAGGACAGCCACTACCTGTTCAAGCGCTTCGTCGAGCTGATGGACAAGGAGAAGGCCGGGGCCTGATCCGGTCGTTCGCCGAAGCAGCCTGCCGAACGATCGAGAGACGCCATGCCGCGCCTGCCGCTGATCTGCCTCGCACTGTCCATCGTCGGTTCGCCGGCGCTGGGGCAGGCGCTCTGCGACGAGATGTGGGGCGAGCGCAATGCGATCTATTTCGACGCCGGCTACTGCTTCAAGACGGCACGCGCCAAGGCTGCCTTCGGCGACAATGCCGATTGCCGGTATGAGAACATCGCGGATGTTCCGCTGACGGCCCGCCAGCGGGCCGATATCGCCGCGATCCAGCAGCGTGAACGGAAGCTCGGCTGCCCACGCTGATGGGCGAGGGCGGTTCCAAGTCCGCTCCCGGTTGACAGTCCAATTCCACTGCGCTTCAAGCAGGCCATGAACCAGGCTACCAACCTCGCCCGGAACTATTACGCCCCGTCCTCATAAGGCGGGTCGCATTCTCATGCTTCAACCGCCGCGCTGGCGGTTGAATTTTGGCAGTCACCCGGCATCGCGGCCCTCTCAGGGACCAAGACGATGCCGATCTCGAAAAAATCCTTCCATTCCATCGGGCTGATGGGCTTCGGCGCCTTCGGGCGGCTGATGGCGCACCATCTCCAGCCGCATCTGCCGGTGATGGTTTTCGATCCGCAGCAGCCCGCGCTTCCCGATCCCACGGGTTGCGGCCTCGTGCCCGGCACCATCGCCGAGGTCGGAGCCTGCGACATCGTCATCCTCGCCGTGCCGGTCGATGCCATGAGCGACGCGATCGAGGCCTTGCGCCCGCATCTGCGCGCCGGGGCGATCGTGCTCGATGTCGGTTCGGTGAAGATCGAGCCGGCGCGCCGGCTGCTGGCGGGCTTGCCCGATCATGTCGAGATCATCGGCTCGCATCCGCTGTTTGGCCCCCAGAGCGCCCGCAACGGCATCGCCGGGCTGAAGATCGCGCTTTGTCCGGTGAGGAGCGAGAGCGCCGGGCGCATCGGCGCCTTCCTGCGCAGCAGGCTGAAGCTGGATGTCATCCTGACCACGCCGGATGCGCATGACCGCGAAATGGCGATGGTGCAGGGCCTGACCCATCTCGTCGCAAAAATCCTCGTCGGGATGGGGCCGCTGCCGCGCCGGATGACGACGCGCAGCTTCGAACTCTTGATGCAGGCAACAGAGATGGTGCGGCATGACGCGCCATCCGTCTTTCACGCCATCGAACGCGCCAACCCTCATGCCCGGGCGGTGCGCGAGCGCTTCTTCGCCCATGCGCATGAGATCACGGCGGCGCTGGATGCGGCGCATGAGCAGGTTCAGGCACCGGCCGCAGCCCGGACGGGCGCGCACCACCCTTCCGAAATCGACATCCATGCCCTATTGCAGCGCAACATCACGCAGGAAGCCCACGCGGAACCATGATTCGTCTCGAAAGCATCGGCAAGCAGAACGGCCAGCAGATCGTCTTCATCGAGGCCTCGGCCACGATCCAGCGCGGCGAAAAGGTCGGCCTCGTCGGCCCCAACGGCGCCGGCAAGACCACGCTGTTCCGCCTGATCACACGCGAGGAGCAGCCCGACGAAGGCCAGGTCCAGGTCGATCGGGGCGTCACCATCGGCTATTTCAGCCAGGATGTCGGCGATATGTCCGGCGTCAGCGCGGTTTCGGCCGTGATGGACGGCGCCGGCCCGGTCAGCAGCGTCGCTGCCGAGTTGCGCGAGCTGGAAGCCGCGATGGGCGACCCGGACCGTGCCGACGAGATGGACGAGATCATCACCCGCTATGGCGAGGTGCAGGGCCGCTTCGAGGAGCTCGACGGCTATGCGCTCGACGGCCGCGCCCGAGAGGTCCTGGACGGCCTCGGCTTCAGCCAGGAGATGATGGACGGCGATGTCGGCGCGCTTTCGGGCGGCTGGAAGATGCGCGTCGCGCTCGCCCGCATCCTGCTGATGCGGCCCAACGCCATGCTGCTCGACGAGCCCTCGAACCATCTCGACCTCGAGAGCCTGATCTGGCTGGAATCCTTCCTGAAGGGCTATGACGGCGCACTGCTGATGACCTCGCATGATCGCGAGTTCATGAACCGCATCGTCGGCAAGATCGTCGAGATCGATGCCGGTGCGCTGACCAGCTATTCCGGCGATTACGAGTTCTACCAGCAGCAGCGGGCGCTCTCCGAGAAGCAGCAGCAGGCCCAGTTCGAGCGGCAGCAGGCGATGCTCGCCAAGGAGATCGCCTTCATCGAGCGCTTCAAGGCGCGTGCGTCGCATGCGGCGCAGGTCCAGAGCCGGGTCAAGAAGCTCGACAAGATCGAGAAGGTCGAGCCGCCCAAGCGCCGCCAGACGGTGTCCTTCGACTTTCCACCGGCGCCGCGCTCAGGCGAGGACGTCGTCACGCTCAAGGGCGTGCACAAGCGCTATGGCAGCCGCACGATCTATGACGGGCTGGACTTCCAGATCCGCCGCAAGGAACGCTGGTGCGTGATGGGCATCAACGGTGCCGGCAAGTCGACCCTGCTGAAGCTGGTCACCGGTTCGACCGAGCCGGACGACGGCACGGTCGCGGTCGGCGGCTCGATCAAGCTCGGCTATTTCGCCCAGCATGCGATGGAGGTGCTGGACGGCGACCGCACCGTCTTCCAGGCGTTGGAGGACCGCTTTCCCCAGGCGGGACAGGGCTCGCTGCGCGCGCTCGCCGGCTGCTTCGGCTTCTCCGGAGACGATGTGGAGAAGCGCTGCCGCGTGCTCTCGGGCGGCGAAAAGGCGCGTCTCGTCATGGCGACGATGCTCTACGACCCGCCGAACTTCCTCGTGCTCGACGAGCCGACCAACCATCTCGACATCGCCACCAAGGAGATGCTGATCAACGCGCTGGCGCAGTACGAAGGCACGATGCTTTTCGTCAGCCACGACCGCCACTTCCTGGCGGCGCTCTCCAACCGCGTGCTGGAGCTGACACCGGAGGGCGTCCATGCCTATGGCGGCGGGTATACCGAATATGTCGCGCGCACCGGCCAGGAGGCGCCGGGGCTGCGGAGCTGAGCTGATCTAGCGCAAGGCGAACTGCCGCATGCCCGGATAGGGTGGCGCACCGACGAGCGAGCCACGACCGACAGATCATGACCGACAACCCGCTGACACAGCCCGGCGCTGCCCATCTCGCGATCACCGATGCAATGATCGCGGCGCTGGTGCGTCGCTTCTACGAGCGGGCGCGCGAGGATGCGTTGATCGGGCCGATCTTCATGGGTGCGGTGCATGACTGGGACGAGCACATCGCCAACATCACCGATTTCTGGAGCTCGGTGATGCTGCGCACCGGCCGCTATCAGGGCCGGCCGATGCGCCCGCATCTGATCCTGCCGCTGGAGCCGCAGCATTTCGACCGCTGGCTCGCGCTGTTCGAGGAGACCACAGCCGAAATCTGCGGCGCGCCGGACATCGCAGCCGCCTTCACCGTGCGGGCGCGGCGCATCGCCGACAGCTTCGAGATGGCGCGCGCGAGCCAGCGCGGCGAGATCGCAGGGCCGCGGCATAGCCTTCGTTGAAGCGATAGCCGGGCGGCTCAGAGCGTTCTGGCCAGTGCGACCAACTGGTCGAGGGCGGTGCCCCAGCCCTGGTGGAAGCCCATATCCTCGTGCTTCTTCTTGTCTCCGGCATCCTTGTGGAGGGCGCGGGCGATGTAGAGCGTGCCCTTCGGACTGGGGGCGATCGAGACCGACGCGCTCATGAAGCCGCTCCCGAGCGGGCGATAGCCGGGGCCGAGCGCATCGGTGAAAGCGAGATAGCTCTCGGGGATCACGGCGAGTACGCAGCCGGTGCTGTCGTGCTTTTCGCCGTCCGGGCCCTCCATCACCGTGCGGAACTTGCCGCCGGGACGCAGGTCGAGCTCGCAGGCGGTCGTCCGCAAGGGCGCGGGGGTGAACCACTGCATCAGCAGCTTCGGCTCCGTCCAGGCCCGCCAGATCAGACGTGGCGGCACCTCGACTTCGCGCTTGAGCTCGAGGTCGAGCGATGCATCGAACACGGTCGCATGCGTATCGGTCATCCGTTTTCCTCCTGTTCTTGCAGTTGAAGGACCAGCCGGTCGAGCTGGTCGAGACGCTTTGTCCAGAGCGAGCGTTGCTTTTCGAGCCACTGTTCGGCGGCTGCCAGTGGCTCCGGCCGCAGGGTACAGGTGCGGACCCGGCCGCTCTTGCTTGTCGCGACGAGGCCGCAATCCTCCAGCACCTTGAGATGCTGGAGAAAACTCGGCAGCGCCATTTCGAACGGCCTGGCGAGCTCGCTCACCGAGGCCGGCCCGTGGCCCAGTGCCTGGACCACCGCGCGCCGCGTCGGGTCGGCTAGCGCTTTGAAGGCTTCATCGAGGGCAGGCTGGGGGCTGGTCATGACGCCAATCCTGCGTCGGGAATTTAGTTAGGTCAATGCCTAAGTGTTAGGGCGGCGGATCGTGGGCTTGATCTCGCAGCCTGGCTGCGGCCTGTTTCCTGACGCAACATGCCGGAAGGAGGTGGGCTACGATGCAGACGATCCTCGCCATCGAAACGAAAGGGCCGGGCCTCTACGAATTCACCGATCGCGCCGCGGCCTTCGTCGGCGAGGCGGGCGGCGAGACCGGGCTCCTGACCCTGTTCCTGCGCCATACCTCTTGCTCGCTGCTGATCCAGGAGAATGCCGACCCGGATGTGCGGCGCGACCTCGATGCCTTCTTCCGCCGGCTGGTGCCCTCGGCCGACGATCCGGCCATGGCCTATCTTGTCCATCGCGCCGAGGGGCCGGACGACATGCCGGCCCATATCAAGGCGGCGATGCTGCCGGTTTCGCTGACGGTGCCAGTGCGCGAGGGGCGGCTCCTGCTCGGCACCTGGCAGGGCATCTATCTGTTCGAGCATCGCCGCAGTCCGCAGCGCCGCGAAGTCGTGCTGCATCTTTCGAGATAACCCGCGGCTTGGCAGGGCAGGCAGCTGCGGCTACTTCTCCCGCCAACGCGTCCGAGCTGAGGAGAACCCGATGTCCTTCCTGAAATCCCTGTTCGGGGGCCGCAAGGCGGCGGACGAAAAGCCGGCCGGCCCGGCCAAGACCATCGAGCACAACGGCTTCACCATCCATGCGACGCCCTATCAGGAGGGCGGCCAGTACCAGCTCTGCGGGATCGTCGAGAAGCTGGTCGACGGCGAGCTGAAGAGCCATCGCTTCGTCCGGGCGGACCGCTTTCCCGGCCTGGCGGAGGCGACCGACTTCACCCTGACCAAGGGCCAGCAGCTGGTCGACATGGAAGGCGAACGCATCTTCCGCTGAGGCAAGAAGTCAGAGACAAGACGGCGCGGTGGCGCTTTTCCCGGGAACGCTTCCCGGCCCAGGCTGTTTCCTGAACAGACCCCAACAGTTCAGGAGAAAAGCCATGAGCGATCTGGCCGGCAAGAAGATTCTCATCCTCGCGACCCACGGCTTCGAGCAGTCCGAGCTCGACGTCCCCCATGCCGCCCTGCAGAAGGCCGGCGCAACGGTCGATATCGCATCGCCGGAAACCGGCGAGATCAAGGGCTGGGAAGGCAAGGACTGGGGCCGGCCGGTCAAGGTCGATCGGGCGCTCGACCAGGTCCAGGCCCGGGACTACGACGCGATCGTGTTGCCCGGCGGGCAGATGAATCCCGACACGCTGCGTGGCAACGACGAGGCGCTGGCGCTGATCAAGGATTTCTTCGACCAGGGCAAGGTGGTCGCGGCCGTCTGCCACGGCCCCTGGCTGCTGATCGACAGCGGCATCGCCAAGGGGCGAAAGGTGACCTCCTACAAGACGATCCGGCAGGACATGGTCAATGCCGGAGCGCAGTGGGAGGACAGCGAGGTCGTGACCGACAAGGGCGTGATCACCTCGCGCCAGCCCGGCGACCTGCCGGCCTTCGTCGCCAAGATCATCGAGGAGGTGCGCGAGGGCCGGCACGAGCGCCGCGCCGCCTGAGGGCGCCTTCAGAACCGATTTCGAGCCGCGGCCCGCAAGGGCCGCGGTTTTTATTTGGGGCGAGGCCGCTCATCCGCGCGACGCGCGACAGGGCTGTGTCGGGCGCGCTTGCCCAGCGGGCGCTTACTGCTAATCCTGCCGGAAATATCACGAGCCGGATAGCGGCCGCCGAGGAAACATGACCCAGAACGCCGAGCGTTATCAGCCCGATTCTCCCTATGCCTGGCTGCGCCTGGCCGTCGCGCTGGTGATCGGGACGGTCGCCTGCGTCGGCTCCTGGTCGGTCGTGGTGGTCCTGCCGGCGATGCAGGGCGAGTTCGACACGCTGCGGGCCGGCGCCTCTCTGCCCTATACCAGCGCCATGATCGGCTTCGGCGCGGGGCAGATCATCATGGGCCGGGTCGCGGATCGCTACGGCATCGTCGTCCCGATCGTCGCCGGCGCGCTCCTGCTTGCTGCCGGCTATGTCGCGGCCTCCATGTCGCAGTCGCTCTGGCAGTTTGCGCTGGCGCACGGGCTCCTGATCGGGCTCGGCAGCTCCGCCGGCTTCTCGCCGCTGATCTCGGACCTCTCGCACTGGTTCCGCCGGCATCGCGGGCTGGCCGTGGTCTGCGGTGCCTCGGGCAGCTATCTCGCCGGCGTGTTCTGGCCGCAGATCATCACCTGGGGCCTGGCGAACCATGGCTGGCGCGCGACCCATTTCGGCATCGCCATCGCGACGCTGGTGATCATGCTGCCGCTGGCGCCGTTCTTCCGGCGTCAGCCCGCCGCCGCGACGTTGGCTGCTGCCGAAGCGACCAGCGCCGGCGCGCGCGGCGATCTCGGCCTCAGCGCCGGCCAGCTCCAGCTCCTGCTCTGCGTTGCGGGCTTCGCCTGCTGCGTGGCCATGGCGATGCCGCAGGTCCATATCGTCGCTTATTGCGGGGACCTCGGCTACGGCGTCGCGCGCGGCGCGGAGATGCTCTCGCTGATGATGCTGCTCGGCATCGTCAGCCGCATCGGCTCGGGCTTCGTTGCGGACCGGATCGGCGGGGTCGCGACGCTGGCGATCGGCTCGCTGATGCAGGGCGTGGCGCTGTTCCTCTATCTCTGGTTCGACGGGCTGCAGTCGCTCTACGTCGTCAGCGCAATCTTCGGCCTGTTCCAGGGCGGCATCGTGCCGATGTACGCGGTCATCATCCGCGAATACCTGCCGGCGAAGCAGGCGGGCGTCCGCATCGGCCTGGTGATGTCGGCGACGGTGCTCGGCATGGCGGCGGGCGGCTATTTGTCGGGCCTGATCTTCGACTATTTCAGCTCCTACCGCATGGCCTTCCTCAACGGGCTCGCCTGGAACTTCGTCAACCTCAGCATCGTATGCTGGCTGATGCTGCGGGCGCGGCGTCCCTCGGCGCCGGTTCAGTTCGCGGGCGAGGCGGGCCGGTAGGTCCCGAAGCACCAGACATGCCCTTCGGGGTCCCTGGCGATGAAATCGCGGCTGCCATAGGGCTGGTCGGTGGGCTCCACGCAGATCTCGGCGCCGGCTGCGCGAGCGCGCTCGCAGCGCGCGTCGATGTCGTCGGTCGCGATATAGGGCGAGGCCGTGGTGCCGCCGAGTTCGGCCGGCCTGGAGACGAGCTTGCCGAATTCATTGCCCTCCGCCGAGCCGAGCATGATGAAGCTCGATCCCATGCGGAGCTCGCCGTGAAGCAGCGTCCTGCCGTCCTCGGAATAATGCGCGGCGTGCTTCTCGAAGCCGAAGGCCTCGATCAGCCAGTCATACATCTTGACCGCGTCGGCGTAGCGAAGCGAGATGCAGATCATGGCGGGTGTGGGATTCATCGAGGCGTCCTCCTGTCCTGTCGGCTGCGCTTGACGCCAGCCTGCGTCGGGTCTGAACGTGGAGCAAGTCCAGAGGCCTGAGAATGAGTCATGCTGCCGAGGAGCGACGTGGCCGACCTGAGCAGAGCGCGCGATGAAGGAACTCCTCGCCTTCGAGCATCGCCGGCAGGCCGTGATCCCGCGGCGGCGCTTCCTTGTGCGGCTGGGGCGCGCCATCCTGCTCTGGCTGGGCCTGGCCTGCATCGGGCTCGCGATCGGCATGACCGGATATGCCGCGACCGAGGGAATGAGCGCCATCGACGCCTTCATCAACGCCTCGATGATCCTCTCCGGCATGGGGCCGGTCGACCAGCTCAAGACCTCGGGTGGCAAGCTCTTCGCCGGCTTCTACGCCTTGTTCTCTGGCCTGTTCGTGGTCATCGCCTCGGGGTTCGTGCTGGCGCCGGTGCTGCATCGCGTGCTTCATTCCTTCCATGTCGAACAGGGAAAGAGCGACGATGACTGAACCCGGCCTTGCGCCAGAGGAAGAGCCGCGCGGCGACCTGACGGTGCGCATCAATGCGATGCCGGGCGACACCAACGCCAATGGCGACATCTTCGGCGGCTGGGTGATGTCGCGGATGGACGCCGCGGGCGGCATCGCCGCCGTCGACCGCGCCCAAGGGAGGGTGGTGACGGTGGCGGTCGATGCCATGACCTTCATCCGCCCCGTCAAGGTCGGCGACGTGCTCAGCGTCTATACCGAGGTGGAGTCGGTGGGCCGTACCTCGATGAAGATCCATGTCGAGGCCTGGGCCAAGCGCTTCCGCACCGCAACCCATGAGAAGGTGACGGATGCGACCTTCACCTTCGTCGCCATCGACGAAGAGGGACGGCCGAGGCCGGTTCCGAGACCGCTGGAGGACTGAGCGGTAGCCCGCCCCGGAGAGGCGAAAACCTAACGAGGGCTTAAAGGGCTCCGAGGCGATGTGATTCAGAAGAATCCGTCCGCTTAAGCGTTCTTTAAGCGCATCCGACCGATCCTGCTGCCTGACAAGGATCACGCTGGCCGGCAGGTCGGGGCAGTGCCGGGTCGGGGTTGCCTGTCAGACGCCGCATCGAAGCGGCGCGAATGGGCCTGTTTGTGCGCCGCTGCTTCTGCGGATCCGGCGCGCATGCCTCGCACCAGCATGCTGCCCCATATGCCGGGAGGCATTCGGGGAGCGATCGATGACGAAGGCCAGTAAACCCGTCCGCCAGCGCAAGGCGGTACGTATCGGGATCGCCGCGCGCATCTATGCGGCGCTCGGCCTGATGACGGGCCTCACCATGGTGGCCTGCTCCGTGGCCTGGCTCTCCTATGGGCGAATCGACCGGACGGTCGGCGAGCTGGTCTCCGAGAAGATGCCGGTGGTCGAGCTCGCGCTCGAACTCTCCCAGGCCGCCACGCAGTCGACGGCACTCGCCGCCCGCTTCAGCGAGGTCGAGTCCGCCCGGCAGCGCTCGATGCTGACGAGCGAACTCGATACGGTCGAGGGGCGTCAGATGGCGCTGCTGCATCGCATCGCCGAGCAGGGCAAGGTCGACAAGACGAAGACGCAGTCCGCGATCGACACGCTTGCCCGCCAGATCAACGACATCAACGCTCTGACAGGCGACCGCCTGCGCAATGCGGCGGATCAGGCGGAAGCGCTGACGAAGCTCTCCAGGGCGCGCGACGGCTTCACCGCCCTGGCCGATTTCGAGACCACCGACGCGCAGTTCAACGTCAAGATGAACATCACCAGCGCGGCCCAGATGACCGGCCAGGATTTCGAGAACGCGCTCGCGAGCATCATCGACAAGGATCTTGGCTCCCTGCAGACGGCGCAGGCCCTGCAGCTGCAGGTCAGCGAAATGGTCGGGTTGCTGCGCGAGATCTCGCAGATCGTCAACCGCGAGGCTCTCGACAACGCCAAGTCGCGGTTCAACGCGCTGCTCGGCCAGGTCCGCGGCTTCGCGGAGCAGGCCCAGGCCATCCTGCCAAACTCGGTGCGCACCGAGGCGGTCAACGCCGTGATCGCGCTTGGTGAGGGCGAGGGCGGCATGATCGCCATTCGCGAGCGCGATCTTGCGACCCGCGCGGGGATCGCGGCCGGCCTCCAGCAGACCCAGGCGGCCGCGCAGGCCGTGCGCAACCAGGTCGCCGAGCTCGTCACGGCGGCTCGCGGCGAGGCGCAGGTCGCCAGCAGCTCGACCAGCGCGCTGATCCAGCAGAGCAAGATGTGGCTCGGCGCCATCTGGATCAGCTCGCTGCTGATCGCGCTTTCGCTGTCGCTCTTCTACATCCGCCCGGCGATCATCGGGCGCCTGAACCGGCTCTGGGCCGCGACCCGCGCCATCGCCGACGGCGCACTCGAGACCGTCGTCGACACCAAGGGCAATGACGAGATCACCGACATCTCGAAGAGCGTGCTGGTCTTCCGCGACAACGCGGTCGCGCTGCGCGCCGCGGAGGCTGCCAAGATCGAGGACGAGGCGCTGGCCCAGGCTCGCCGCCGCGAGATGATGCAGGAGCTCGGCAACGCTTTCGGCGAAGTCGTGACTGCCGCCGCGGCCGGCGACTTCAGCCGCCGCGTTCAGTCGAACTTCGCCGATGCCGAGCTGAATGCGCTGGCCGGATCGATCAACGAGCTGCTGGAGACGGTGCAGGGCGGGCTGAAGGAAACCTGCCATGTGCTGGCCGAGCTTTCGGCCGGGCATCTTTCGACCCGCGTCGAGGGCATCTACCAGGGGGCGTTCGCCGAGCTGAAGCACGGCACCAACGGCCTGGCCGACGAGTTCGAGAGCACGCTCGCCAAGCTCTCCGAGACTGTTGCCGCCGTGCGCAGCGCGACGACAGAGATCCTCGACGGCGTCACCGATCTTGCCGAGCGCACGAGCGAGGAGAGCAACGCCGTCTCGATGGCCACCAACCAGCTCGGCGCCTTCGCCGGCACGGTGAAGAAGACCGCTTCCGAGGCAGCCCAGGCGACCGGCATGGCCGAGGGCGCCGAGAGCCAGGCCCAGCAGGGTGAAAAGGTGGTCGCCTCCGCGCTCGAGGCCATGCAGCGCATCCGCACCTCCTCGAACAAGATCTCCGAGGTCATCGCGATGATCGACGAGATCGCCTTCCAGACCAACCTGCTGGCGCTGAACGCGGCTGTCGAGGCGGCGCGGGCCGGCGACAGTGGCCGTGGCTTCGCAGTCGTTGCGACGGAAGTCCGCAGCCTCGCCAAGCGCTCGGCGGATGCCTCCAACGACGTCAAGAAGCTGGTCGAGGCGGCGCATGGCGACGTCAAGGTCGGCGTGGGGCTCGTCGAGGAGACGGCGCAGATGTTCGAAGCCATCGTCGCCTCGGTCAACGACCTGACCGGGCTGATGAACGGCATCTCGCAGACCGCAAAGAACCAGGCCAGCGACGTCTCGGCGATCAATCACGAGATCGACGGCATCGGCACCATGGCCCATCAGAACGCGGCGCTGGTCGAGGAGACCAATGCCGCGCTCGCCCTGACCGACGAGCAGACCCGCGCGCTGAGCGAGCACATCGCCCGTTTCCGCTTCCGCGAGGGGCACCAGGCCGAGCAGCACATGGCGGAGGCCGCCTGATAGGCGCCGCCGGCACCGCCGGCCGGGTTGACCCGAACGCAATGCAAAGGCCCCGCCGTCGCGAGACGGCGGGGCCTTTGCATTGCGTTCGGCCAGATCGATGCGTGTCCCAACGGACGCGACATCTCGATCTATCCGCTTGTTCAGGCATCGAACTGATCCGCAAAGTGGATGCCACTTTTCGGTCCGGTGCGCAGCGGCCTTGCCTGCCCGGCAGCCGCGATGCTAGGCGAGGGGCGGGCCGGTAGCTCAATGGTTAGAGCTCGCTGCTCATAACAGCGCCGGTGCCGGTTCGAGTCCGGCCCGGCCCACCAATTCTGATCAACGAGACTTGGTGCAGCCACTCAACTGTCTCGCCGCGTCAAATGACTCCCGCCAGCGTAGCTTCGAGGGCGCCAGCCAGCCTCGGGATGCGTTCGGCAAGCCCGAAGTATTCCTCCGAAGGATCAGGTTCGACGCCCCCGATCATACCGATGATACCGATCAGAGCGGCGGCGGTGCGGGCTGCTTGGCCGCCGGATGAATTCTTGGAAACAGCGGCTGCGATTGCGACCTGCCTCGCCGCCAGGCTCGGGTCGGGCTCCACCTTGCTCCCGGCAAGCGAGCGCGCCTCCAAGCCGAAGTTCCACAACCGCTGCATCTGGATGATATGGCTATACCACGCCACCGTCTTGGTAATGAGCCCGCGCTCGACCTGGTTCGCCATGAGCGCGCGATAAATCTCGATCACGCCTTCAGCTATGCCGACAGAAGCGGAAAAGCCCAGGGCCTCCCGTGCCCTGTCGAATTTGACGCTGTAGTCGCGCTTGTCCGCGCCGCCGGGAGTGAACTGAACCTGGACCGGAGCAGGGATGGCCTTGCTCACCACTTCGCTCAGTTCGTTCATGCGGAAGTTCGCCAGGCCGATGTTGAAGACTTGCCCACCGATGCCTCGGTCGCATGCCTCGAGCGCGCATATGAATGCTCTTGCGGCATCCTGGACATGGACCAGTGGCCGCCGTTGCTGCCCGCCGCCGGTCACGACGATCTGTCCGGTTTCGAATGCGCTCAGGGTCATGACATTGACGACGAGATCGAAGCGCATGCGTGGCGACAGGCCGAACATCGTTGCATTGCGTAAGGCGACAGTGGCGAATCCGGGGCGGTTCATGCCTCGGATCGCTTCTTCGGCCGTTGCTGCCGCCCGAGCATAGGCTGTCAGAGGTCGCAATGCGCTGTCCTCGGACAGATCCGCTCGCCCACCGGCGCCATAGACCGAGCAGGAGCCGGAAAAGACGTAACGCTCGACGCCCGCGCTCCTGGCGCTGCGAGCCAGATCGATCCGCCCCTTCTCATTGATTTCCCAGGTCAGGGCGGGATCGAGTTCAGCCGATGGGTCATTCGACAGCGCCGCCAGGTCGATGACGGCCCAGCAATCTTCCAGGTCGCGCGGCGTCACGTCACGAATATCGATCGTCTTCAGCTCGAGCCCCGGATGATCGAGATAGCGGCCAAGCGTATTCAATCCAAAGAAGAAGCGATCCACCGCTTTCACCCGATACCCCGCATCCAGCAACCGCCCGACCAGGATGGAGCCGACGTAGCCGGCAGCGCCAGTAACTGCGATCGTCTTGTTCATAGCGCAGCCACTCCTCTTTCTTCTGTTTCGCTGGAATCAAGGAACGGCAGGATCTCGTAGCGAAGGACGTTCAGAATGTAGTCCTGCTCTGCCTCCTGCAGGGTCGGAAACAGCGGCAAGGACAGCGTGCCCTCGCCCCAAGCGCGCGCAACCGGGAAGCTGCCCCGGCGCACCGATGCATCGTTTCGATACAGGCTGAGCTCGGTCACGCTGCGATAATTGACCGTCGCGCCGATGCCCTGGTCGTTGAGCATGCGCATGAGCCAGTCCCGACGGCCATCAGGGACATGGATGGCAAAGAGATGGCGCGCCGAAACCGCCCCGGCCTCGATCGTTGGAAAGCTGATCGGCGTATCTGCGAAGCTCTCCTCATAGCGCCGGGCCAGTGCCTCGCGCTGCTCCAGCCGGTCGTCGACGGTTTCGAGCTGCCCTTCGAGAAGGACGGCCAGGAGATCGGGAAGATTTGCCTTCGTTCCGAGCCGCTCCACATCCCAGTGCTGATAGCGTCCGGCTGAGAAACGCTGGGCCGCTGTGGCGGACATGCCGTGCAGGACGGTTTCATTCAGGTTGGCGGCCAGCTCGGCATCGTTGGTTATGACCGCGCCGCCCTCGCCGCAGGTGACGTTCTTCGTCGCGTAGAACGAGAAGATCGCGGCGTCGCTGTCCGATCCGGGGCGACGGCCGGCTCGTCTGCCTTCGAAGCAGTGAGCGGCATCCTCGATGATCTTGATGCCCGCGGGCAGCGCGGCGCGCAGGGCAGGGACATCCACCATCTGACCGTAGAGGTGGACGGGGATGACGGCTTTGGTTTGCGGCGTGACGGCGGCCTTGACCAAGGCGATGTCGATCAGGAGCGTCGAGGGTTCGACATCGACAAAGACAGGCCTCGCCCCAACCTGCTTGACGACGTTCGCTGTCGCCACGAACGTCATCGCCGGCACGATGACTTCATCGCCAGGCCCTATGCCAAGGGCGAGCAGGGTCGCCACTGCGCCTTGAGTCCAGCTGCTGGTCAGCTTTGCATGCGAAACATTGAAGATGGCGCGCAGCCGTTCCTCCACCCGGGAGCAACGTTGCCCACTCGTCAGAAAGCCGCTCTGTATCACTTCAGCGACAAGTGCAGCGCTGCTCGCATCTAACGAATGACGGTAGAACGGAACTTTCATGCCCTCCTCCTGTTGTGTAATTTTAATTCTGTTTTGATATTCTACTAAAACTACTTATATTATTTCTTTAATATGGTGATGTGTTGGATCTAATACTTATCAAATAATAGATTTAACTCTTATTACTCGATGATATGCCATTAATTGCCGTGTACAATTCGATCCATAAGAGGTAATCCCTTTGAGCTTTTTCAGATTGCTGCACATTGCTGGACATGGGCCGTCGCACGGGCTTCGCCGACGATCGGGCGCCCGCAATAGAGATCACGCAGCGACGCGGCGATCGCCGTCCAATCGCCGATCGAAAGCGCGACGCGATAGGCGCTCTCCGACAGCATGCGCCATTGGGCCGGCCCGATCTTCTCGGCTGCGTGCATTGCCTCCGCGACGGATTCGGCGTTGAGATCGGCAATTGCGAGCCCGGCGCCGGCGGCCTCAACCTGGTGAAGGAGCCCGGTTCCTTCCGAAAGGATGAGCGGCAGGCCCATGAGGCCGGCTTCCATGAGCGCCAGCGGCATATGGTCGAAGCGTGACGGGGCGACATAGAAGTCCCACTCGCTTGCGGTCCGGAGCTTTTCTTGTCCGAAACGGGGACCCTCGATCGAGCTGACGTCGGCTACGTTGGCTGCAGCGCACATTTCCGCAAGTTGTTGATGGGATTGCCCGCTGCCGAACAGTGCGAGCCTGCCCTTGCCTCCGGCATGGCGATAGCGCGCGAAGCCCTCGATCAGCAGATCCAGGCCTTTATGCTCGATCGCCAGGCGCCCGAAGAACCCGAAGATCGGAAACTCGGCGGAAGGAGCGAGGCGAGTCGGAGCCTGCGGGACCCCGTCCAGGCGGCTCGAATAGACAGCGTTGGGCAGGAGTACGACCCTGGCGCCGGGAACAAGCCGACGCACCACCTCGGCTTCGTGCGGGGTCAGGGCATGGACGAAGCGGGCCGCCTTCAGCGCAAAGCTCTCGACAAGCCTGACGTAAAAGGCGGTCTTCGGTCGCTCCAGCTTGTGGTCCAGGCTGTAGATATGTGCAAACCGGCTATGCGCGGTGATACCGTAGGGTATCTGCCGCGGGCGCAGGGCACGTACGATCGGGAGGAGGAGCGGCTGCCTGACGCCGTGGATATGATAAACGGTCGATGGCCCCGCATCCGCCAGGACAGCGTCCAGGACATCCTGATCGAGCCCGATGTTGCGGCCCAATATCCGGCGTCCCCGAAGCGGCAGAATCTGTGCTGGGATGCCGGAAGGAACCTCGGGATCGCGGCCCGGCGCGGCTAGGAAGACGAGGCGCGAATGGTCGCCTGCATGAAGTTGCTCCAGTGCGAGCTGCCGTGCCACCTGATGCAAGCCGTTGGCCGCTGACGGATGATCATCGGCTTCGTCGAAGATCAGGTGCCGGATATCGAGTGGCCGTACCGGCGAGCCACGTTCAGCAATCCCACCACTCAAGCTCATTGCACAAACCTGTCGCATTGCGTGCGCCGTGATCGACCCTGCGGGATCCGTATCCGCTCCGCAGCCTGGGTGCCGGTCCTTGGGTACCGGTCGAGGTGAGCGCTATTGTTCGGCGTTCGCGACGGGCGAGGATAGTGCGCGGAAGGGGTACCACCATCAGGCGTTCGCTCGCCGCCATCCCCCTGGAGGCGGAGTGAGCAGGCGAGCGGCTCGAATGGCGCAAGCCAGGACGGTGCGGAGCAGCCGGCTTTCCTCGTCGGCAGCGGTTCTCGCGACGGCATGGATCGGGAACGGGCCGCTCGGATAGGCGGCATGGACCGCCGGATACGGCGGGAGTGGGCCCGTCCCGGTTAGGCGAAAGCCGACGGTATCAGATGCCTCTCAAGGCGGGATCACGCTTCGGAGGTCTACTTCCACGCAGCCTCTGCCCGCAGCGGACGCTTCCGCGCTCCGTCTCTAACGATCGAAGGCTGCGGCAAACGTCTCCGGTTGCGCCATCGTCGTGCGCCAGTCGAGCTCTTCGCCAAACAATTCGGCCGCGAGGCTGCAATCAAGGGCGCTATATCGAGGGCGCGGAGCGGCGGAGGCAAAGTAGGCCATGGGAACCCGCTCGATCCGAGGCGTTCGCCGTCCTGCTTTCTGCAGCGCCTGGAATGCCGCAGCGACCCAGTCCGCGCGTGATACGGCGGGCGAACCCGCCAGGTGAAGGATTCGAGGGATGCCGTCGCCCGCCTTCATGTGCTCTGCCAGGCGCAGCAACCTCCTGGCGAGCGCAAAAATGGGAGTTGGCGAGCCGATCTGGTCGCAGGCGACCTTGGCGACATCGCCCGGGGCCCGCAGAAGATGGGTGATAAAGTCTCTGCCGTCGCCGAACAGCCACGCAACCCTGGCTATGCAGACGCCTTCGCCGACGGCGAGGACGTTTCGCTCGGCCTCGGCTTTCAAACGACCATAGTTGTTGATCGGCGAGACGGGATCGTTCTCGCGCCACGGTCGATTGATCGCTTCACCGAACACGTAGTCGGTTGAAACATGGATGAAGGACGCGCCCATCTCCGCACACGCTTGCGCCATTTGGCCGGGCGCGCGCGCATTGACGGCCTGCGCGTGATCCATCGCGCTTTCGGAAGCATCGACATTGCTGACAGCCGCCGCGTTGATGACAGCGTCCGGGCGCAACCGTGCCAGTACAGTTTTCAAGGCAAGACTGTCCGTAATGTCCAGTTCTGCTCGCGATAGTGCTTGCACCCGAGGCCCGCCAACCGCCGACAGGGCGCGCGCAAGCCGGCCATTTCCGCCGCTGACGAGAACCTGGATACTCACCTGTCTCCCCTTTTGAAGACAATCTGATCTCTTAGAGTCCGTTTGGACACGCCAGCCCTCATCCTGAGGAGCCGCGAAACGGCGTCTCGAAGGATGAGGGCTGAGAGCGTTTCCAAACAATCTCTAGGAGACCAACCCGAAGGAAGTTGCGCGGTTTCAGCAGAGTATGATTCCGCCAGGTTGCCAGACACGATGGAGGCGACGATACCCTGGTCCGAAACCCTCGGCGTGATCATGCACGCCGAGGGGTGCACTCTTCAAGTGATTGAGCGGCCGGCGACCGCCACCAATTCTTGGCACCAAGAGCCGAAAGGCTCAGTCCACGGCGGGGACGATCAGCGCGGTGTCGAATTTTACCCGATCCAGGGCGATCAGCGTGCGGTAACCGCGAACCGCCTCATTGTCTCCAAAGAGGCGACGGGTCAGTTGCTCATAAGATCGCATGTCGGCGGTGACGATGATCAGCACGAAGCTGACGCCGCCCGTCGCGAAATAGCATTGCTGGACCTCTGGCGTATCCCGAAACAAGGCCTTGGCCGCATCGACGCTTTTCGAGCGCTCATCGCCGAGCTGGACTTCGACGATCGCCGTGATTCCGAGGCCAAGAGCGTCGGGTTCGACGATTGCGACATTCTTCGTGACGACACCGGCGCTTTCCATCGCGGCGATCCTGCGCTGCACGGCAGCGGCGGACAGATTGACCGCTTCTGCGATCTTGCGCTGCGGGGTCTTCGCATCCCGCTGAATGATGCGGAGGATCGCCCGGTCGAACGCGTCCAACATGCGGGATCGCAAAGCTCTATTGGTCATGCCCGAGTTTTTGTTGCGTTTGCCTGCCAGATCAAGAGCGCATGCCTCACCGGCACAATGATATCGCTCACTCCGGTCTTGGATGGAGCCCGGTGTGGAACTCACCTCGCGATACGGTTCGGCTCAAAGCGGCATGGCCGCCGGCATTGCTTGCGGCGCCGGCGCCGGCGCACTCTGGGGGCTTGTCTTCCTGGCGCCGGAACTGGTGGCGGGGTTCAGCCCCTTGCAGCTTACGATCGGCCGCTATCTTGCCTATGGCGCGATTTCTGCAGCGCTGATCGCTCCACGATGGAGCGCGCTCAGGCACGTTCTGGGGCGAGACGAATGGATCATGCTTGCCTGGCTCGCCCTGGCCGGCAACACATTCTACTACATCCTGCTGGCAGCGGCGGTGCAGATCGGCGGGATGTCGATGACATCGCTCGTCATCGGCTTCCTGCCCGTCGTCGTCACGATCGCCGGCAGTCGCGATCGGGGTGCAGTGCCACTGCGGCAGCTCCTGCCCTCGCTTCTCATGTGCGCGGCCGGGGTCATCTGCATTGGCTGGGGAGCGATCGTCTCTCCGTCGGCCGGCTCCGTCGCGCAGCAGGTCATCGGCCTGGTTTGCGCTGCCGGCGCCCTCGCGTCATGGGCCTGGTTCGCTGTCGGCAACAGCCGCGCGCTGACGCGAGTCCGAACTGTTTCCGCTCACGAGTGGAGTTTGCTGATCGGTCTCGTCACGGGGGCTCAGGCTCTGATCCTGATCCCCTTCTCGATTGCTTTCGAGTCGATGCAGCACGCCGCGGTCGACTGGGCGAAGCTCGCCGGCGTATCGATCGGCGTCGCTGTCCTCGCCTCCATTCTCGGCAACGCCTTGTGGAACCGGATGAGCCGCCTGCTGCCTCTGACGATGGCTGGCCAGATGATCCTGTTCGAGACGCTGTTTGCTCTGCTCTACGGATTCCTGTGGGAGCAGCGCTGGCCCCGCGCCTTGGAGGTCGCTGCTTTCGGCCTGGTCGCCATCAGCGTCCTCTCCTGCATCGCCGCGCATCGCGGGCACCAACGCGATGTCGCGCATTGAGGGAGGCCAGCCGCGGCGGCCGCGCAGCGGATACCGGCATGGCGTTCTACCGGAAGGATCGGCCGATGGCGTTTCCCAAAGCTTCGCCGGAAAGATAGTCCAATCAAGCTGGGCAGCATTGCCTTAGCGCCTTGCCTTCCGAAACGCGCGCTCCGGACCCTACGCCCATGACGTCTTCTGCCATCCTGTTGCTCAACCGCGCCTCCGGCGCGCCGGTGCCGCCGTTCCTGCGCGGGGCGCTCGGGCCTGCCGACCCCTTCGCTGCGGGGCGTGAGCTGGCCTGGTCGATTCCCGTGGCGGCGGGCGGTTGCGTGGACTTCGCCGGCAGCGTCGAGATCGCGGCATTTCCGCATACCGAGGCGCTCGTCGTGCTGGCCGGCGCGTTGACGCTGGTGGCCGATGGCGCGGCGGCGCTGACGGTCCCGGCCGGAAGCGGGGCCGTCATCGCGCGCGGGACGCGGCTGCGGATCGAGGCGGCGGCCGGCACGCGTTGGGCCTTCTATGCCGGCACGGCCGGGACGGCCCTGGCGCCCGGCGTGACGCGGCTCACGGCGGATGCGGCGCTCTCGTCTTCGGCCGCGCCGCCTGCCGATGTCCTGACAGGACCGGCGCCGCAATGCCGCAGCTTCAACGCCTTCACCGAGGAGGCCGCCAATCTGCGCGCCGGCCTGTGGGATTCGACGCCCTATGCCCGCATTTCGCGGCCGCACAAGGTGAGCGAGTTGATGCATGTCCTCGACGGCGCAGTCGACCTGACCGGGGCGGACGGCAAGGTCGTCACCGTCGCGAAGGGCGATACGGTGCTGGTGCCGCAGGGCACCCCTTGCGCCTGGGACAGCCGCGTTCATGTCGCCAAGTTCTATGTCGTCCACGAGGTGGCCGGCTGATGTCGGATGTCGGGCATCCGGAGGCTGCGATCCTTCGCGCGGTCGCATCGAGCGATGCAGCGGCCTGCGAGGCGCTGTCGCGCGCGGTCGGCTGGCCGCATCGCGCCGCGGATTGCGCGATGGCGATAGGGCTCGGCCACGGCGTCGTGGCGGAGCTCTCCGGCGAGGTCGTGGCGGTGGGGATGTGGTGGCCCTATGGCGACAGCCACGCGACGGTCGGGATGATCATCGTCTCGCCCGATCATCAGGGCGCCGGTCTCGGCCGCCGGGTGATGCAGGCGCTGCTGGCGCAGGCAGAAGGCCGGTCGCTGATGCTCAATGCGACGGTCGCCGGCCAGCCGCTCTATGAGCGGCTGGGCTTCACGGCCCATGGCGAGGTCTGCCAGTATCATGGCGAGGTGCTGGAGGTTGCAGCGCCCGTGCTCGCGAACGGAACGTTGCTGCGGGCGGCGCTGCCTGCCGACATGCCGGTTATCTCGCGGCTCGACCGGGCTGCCAGTGGCCTGGAGCGCGGCGCCCTGCTGGCATCGCTCCTCGAACGCGGCGAATGCGTGCTGATCGAGCGCGATGGCAGGCCTGTTGGCTTCAGCATCCTGCGCCGGTTCGGGCGGGGGCTCGTTGTCGGGCCCGTCATCGCCGACAATGACGGCGATGCGCGGGCGCTGGTGGCATATTGGCTGCATGGCCGGACGGGACAATTCATTCGCGTGGATATCCGTGCCGACGCATCCTTCGCGGATTGGCTGATCCAGCGCGGGCTCGAGCCCGCAGGCAGCGTCATCGCCATGGTGCGCGGCAGACTGCCGGTGGCGCCGGGGCCGGCGCGGCTCTATGGGCTGGCCAACCAGGCCCTCGGTTGACCGACAGAGGTATTCAATGGCGCTTCTCTACAAATCCGATCCGGCGCGCGGCGCCGAATGGGCCAGGATCCTGGCCGAGAAGGCACCGGAGCTTTCCTTCCGCATCTGGCCCGAGATCGGCGACCCGAGCGAAATCCGCTACTTCTTCGCGTGGATGCCGCCTGACGATTTGGCGACCCGGTTCCCCAATCTCGAGCTGATGATGTCGGCCGGCGCCGGCGTCGACCATCTCGATCTCTCGAAGCTGCCGCCCGATCTGCCGGTGGTGCGGATGGTCGAGCCCGGCATCGTCGACAGCATGGTCGAGTTCGTCTCGATGTCGGTGCTCGCGCTGCATCGCGACCTCATCGATTACGTCGCGCAGCAGCGGGAGGAGGTCTGGAAGCAGATCCGCGTGCGCCCGGCGGCGACGCGGCGCGTCGGCGTGCTCGGCCTCGGCATGCTGGGCGAGGCGTGCTGCCGCAAGCTGACCGGTTTCGGCTTCCAGGTCGCGGGCTGGAGCCGCTCGGGCCGCGAGATCGAGGGCGTGGCATCCTATGCCGGCGCTGACGAACTGCCGGAGTTCCTGGCGCGTACCGACATCCTGGTCTGCCTGCTGCCGCTGACCGACGAGACGCGGGGCATGCTCGATGCGGAGCTGTTCGCGCAACTGCCCAAGGGCGCGAAGCTGGTGAACACGGGGCGCGGGGCGCATCTCGACCAGGACGCGCTCCTCGCCGCGCTCGACAGTGGCCAGATCTCGGCGGCGGTGCTCGACGTGGTGACGCCGGAGCCGCTGACGCCGGGCCACCCGCTCTGGAGCCATGCCCGCGTGCTGATGACCCCGCACATCGCCAGCATGACCCAGCCGGAGACGGCGGTGGAGGTCGTGCTCGAGAACCTACGCCGTCACCAAACGGGCGAGCCGCTGATCGGCCTCATCGACCGCAAGCGAGGCTACTGATCCTGCTCGGCACCTCGGCTGCTGCGCGAAGCATGATCTGCTGCCGAGGCGGCTCAATAGGGCAGGGGATGTCATGGCGCCCCGCCAAGGCCGTGCCGACGGCGGGGCGGGGCATACTAACCTCCGGGCAAGGCGGAGCGCCGTCAACGGAGGTCTTGGTCGGTCCATGCAGGAGCCAGTTGCGGAGAGCGGGGTCGCGCTGCCGGAGCACGCCAGCATCGGCATCCGACGCGCGCTCGACCATATCGAGCGCAATTTCACCGACGCGATCTATCTCGAGCGCCTGGCTGCGCTCGCGGGGTTGAGCGTCTGCCGTTTCGTCACCGTGTTCCGGCGGCAGGTGGGGCTGACGCCGCATCGCTTCATCTGCCACCGCCGCATCGGCTATGCGAAGCGGCTTCTGCGCGACGGCGTGCCGATGGCGCTGGCCGCATCCGAGGCCGGCTTCTTCGACCAGAGCCATTTCTCGCGGCACTTCAAGAACATCTGCGGCATCACGCCGGGACGCTATCTGCGGGAGTTCGACAAGGCGCCGCAAAGGCGGCGCGGCACCGAGCCCTGCCTGCAGAGCGCCGCCTGACCGTCCTTCCAATTCGCCTATCTCCCATAGGAGCCCGCCATGACCGTCAACTCGCTCGAAGCCCTCGACCGCCGCCACTGGGTCCATCCGGTCGCCAACTGGGCCGGCCATGAGAAGCGCGGCGTCACCATCATGAAGTCCGCCAAGGGCGCCTTCATCACCGATGCCGACGGCCATGAGCTGATCGACGGCTTCGCTGGGCTCTGGTGCGTCAATGTCGGCTACGGTCATGAGAGCATCGTCGAGGCCGCGGCCGCGCAGATGCGCGAGCTGCCCTATGCCACGGGCTATTTCAGCTTCGGCAGCGAGCCGACGATCCTGCTCGCGAGCAAGCTCGCGGAGCTCACGCCCGGCGATCTCAACCACATCTACTTTTCGCTCGGCGGGTCGGACGCCGTCGACAGCGCGCTGCGGCTGATCCAGTTCTATTACAACGTCACCGGCAGGCCGGCGAAGAAGGCGATCCTCTCGCTCGAGCGCGGCTATCACGGCTCGAGCTCGACCGGCGCCGGCGTCACCGCGCTGCCGGCCTTCCACGGCAATTTCAACTTCCCGGCGCATGTCCAGCACTATGTTGCCCCGCCTTATGCCTATCGCAATGCGACGGGCTCGGACGACGCGGCGGTGATCGCGGCCAGCGTCGCCTCGCTGCGCGCCAAGGTCGAGGCACTCGGGGCCGACAATGTCGCTGCCTTCTTCTGCGAGCCGGTCGTCGGCTCAGGCGGCGTGATCGTGCCGCCGAAGGGCTGGCTCAAGGCGATGCGCGATACGGCCGCCGAACTCGACATCCTCTTCGTCGCCGATGAGGTCATAACCGGCTTCGGCCGCACCGGGCCGATGTTCGCCTGCGAGGCGGAGGGCGTCGTGCCGGACATGATGACGATGGCGAAGGGGCTGACCTCCGGCTATGCGCCGCTGGGCGCGCTCGCGATCGGCGAGAAGGTCTATCGCGGCATCAAGGACAATGCGCCGGAGGGCGGGCCGGTCGGGCACGGCTACACCTATTCCGGCCATCCGGTTTCGGCCGCTGTCGCGCTCGAGGTGCTCAGGCTTTATGACGAGGGCGGTATTCTCGCCAATGGCCAGCGCGTCGGTGCCTATTTCGAGAAGAAGCTGGCGACCTTGGGCGACCATCCGCTGGTCGGCGAGGTGAGGGCGCGCGGCCTGCTCGCTGGCGTCGAGCTGGTCGCGGACAAGGCGACGAAGGAGAAGCTGCCGCGCAGCGTCAAGCTCGCCGACCATCTCTTCGCCCGCGGCTACGCCAATGGCGTGATCTTCCGCGCCTTCGCCGACGACATCATCGGGCTGGCGCCGCCGCTGTGCTGCAGCGAGAGCGAGATCGACCTGATCGTCGCCCGCCTGCGCAAGACGCTTGACGACATGCTGGCGCTGCCGGAGGTGGCGGCCGAGCTGCGCGGCGCGAAGGCGGCGTGATCCTTGCTTTGCCTGGGACGGCGAACGGGCTAGGTTTGCCGTCTCGTTGCGGTGCACCTTTGCGCTGCGCGGAAGGCGTTGGGTGAGGCTTTCGTCGTGATACCGGGCGCGCGGCTCGACCGCATCGACATGAAGATCCTGATCGAGCTGCAGAACAACGGCAGGATGACCAACGTCACCCTGGCGGATGCGGTCGGTCTTTCGCCCAGCCCCTGCCTGCTGCGGGTCAAGCGACTGGAGCAGGCCGGCTACATCTCCGGCTATGGCGCGACGATCAATCTACAGAAGCTCGGCGAGACCATCACGGTCTTCACCGAGGTCACGCTGCAGGACCACACCAAGGAATACTTCATCCGCTTCGAGACGGCGCTGCGCCGCGTCGACGAGGTGGTGGAGTGTCATCTGGTCAGCGGCGGCTACGACTACCTGATCAAGTTCGTGACGCGCGGGCTGACGCATTACCAGTCGTTGATCGAGACGCTGCTCGACCGCAACATCGGCATCTCGAAATACTTCAGCTACATCGTCATCAAGTCGCCGATCCAGAAGTCGGGCTACCCGCTGCCGGTGCTGTTCAACAGCTGAGGTCTTTGCCAAACCGATGCCGTTGCCGTCATTGCGGTAGCATGCCTGTATCGTTTTGGGCACTCGGTCCGGACGAGGTAGTGACGAGAGAGGCATCTTGGCAGGTGAAAGCAAACCGACGGTGCTGCTCTCCGGCGGCAACCCCCAGATCGCGAAAGGCGATGGCGATGCGCCGGTACAGGCCTATATCGCGGCCATGCCAGGCTGGAAAAGCGATCTCGGCCGGCGGCTCGATGCGCTGGTGACGCGAACCGTGCCCGATCTCAAGAAGGCGGTGCGCTGGAACTCGCCCTTCTATGCGGCCGAGGGGAAGGGCTGGTTCGTCTCGTTCCATGTCTTCACCCGCTATGTGAAGGTGACGTTCCTGCAGGGGACCTCGCTCGACCCGCTCCCGCCCGGCGGCACGGCCCGCAGCGGCGAGGCGCGCTGGATCGACATCCACGAGAACGACACGCTCGACGAGGAGCAGATGGCCGCCTGGATCAGGCAGGCTGCGGCCCTGCCGGGCTGGGTTCCGTAGAGCACTGCCGCCTGGAAACGCTCAGCTGCCGAGCCTGACTGTGTCGCCCGGCCGGACCTCGCCCGGCGAGAGCACGTCGCAATAGATCCCGAAATTGCGGCGATAGCGCCTCACCACGTTCCGCAGCAACTCGACGTCGAGCGGCAGGCCCTCCTGCTCCAGCGTGATGAAGCCGCAACGCCCGCAGGGCTCGCGGCCACGCAGCACCACCGTGCCGATCCGGATCTCGCGGCCGATCCAGCCCTGCTCCGGCATCGCCTCCGGTCCGTCGGGCCAGTCGACGACGATGTTGGGGCGGAAGCGGCGCTCGTCGATCACGCTGTCGGGCATGTCGCGGCTGAGGCTGCGCATGCCCGCCGTGGTGACGAGATGGATCGGCGCATGCTCGTAGCGCGGCCGGAACCCCTCCGCGCCGAACGGCACGAAGGGTTCGAGCCGCGGCGTGAAGCCGAAGACCTGCGCAAGCCGCTCCAGCGTCGCCGGATCGTCCGGCGCAGCCCATACGGAACCATCCGCAGAGATCGCGACGCCCTCGCCGGTGAAGCGCGCATGGCCGAGCGGCACCTGGACGAAGTGTTTCTCCCGGCCTGGCGAGGCGATCCGCCCGGTCTGCGCATCGAGCAGGCCCCAGACCCGATCGCCCTCGACGCCGCCCGGCTCGATGGGGGAATGGTCTAGCCTTTCGCCCCCCATCGAGCTGACGGGATAACGCCAGAGCGTGGTGACGGATCCCTTCGCGGCAGTCTCTGTCACGGCTGGTCCATTCTTGGGTCGAGCGCGTCCCTGAGTCCGTCGCCGACGAAGTTGAAGCTTGTGACGGCGAGGGTGATGGCGAGGCCGGGGATGATGGCGAGCCAGGGCGCGCTGGTCAGGTAGCTCTGGGCGCTTTCGAGCATGTTGCCCCAGCTCGGCCAGCTCGG
>NZ_LMJT01000033.1 GCF_001429395.1 Allobosea sp. Root381 | reverse complement strand
GCGATATCCAATCCAATCGTGGCTGCCTGGTCCATGATCTCCTCCATTTCTGCGAGAGCCTATGCTCACGCGGGGCTGGAGAGCCGTCCACAGCATCACAAGCGGACGTTGGCTGCTATCCCGCAAGCGGACATTCAAAGCGCGATCACGGCGGAGCCCACCAATCGACCTCGGGCATATGTGTAGCAACGCTGTAATGGAAGCCACGCGTTCTCCGTCTGAAGACAGGGGACGGAAACGGTTAACACGGGAATGCGCGCAGGGCCGGGAAGCATCGCCCTGCCCGACTGGCGGGTCGGACCCTTCCGGCGCGTGACGGTTCCTGAGAGCTTGTCACGGCACAAAAAAGGGGGGCGCTGATCGCGCCTCCCTCCTGACTGTGGCCGATCACTGCTACGGCTTACCGCCGGCCGAAGATCGTGCGGAGCGGATCGCGGACGAGCGAGGTGATGAAGCCGTTATCGTTCTTCAGACCGAGCGCCGCCAGGATCTGCTCCCGCAGATGCGGGATGATGGCGCCGTCGCCGCCGAAGGGCTTGCCCGCGAGCAGGATCTGGCCGACGTCCACATGGAGCATGTGCTTCGGGAGCACCTTGCTCAGGCCGCCCGTGAGGATGTCGACATAGGCGTCCGTGACATCCTGCAGGGGCTTCAGGTCCTTCGTGCAGGACGCCACCGCCTCGTCGATCTGGCGGCCCGCCGCCGCCTTGTCGACCAGCAGGCGGGTCCGCACATCCGGCAGCGTCTTGAAGGTGCCGTCGTCAGCCTTGAGGCCGATCTTGCCCGGGTCGCCGCCGTGCTTCTTGATCTCGGCGATGCCCTGGTCGATGGGACCGAGCATCTCGATGACCTTGGCCTCGACCTGCGCCCGGCTCGGGCCGGCCTGCTCCTCGCAGTAGCTGGCAGCCGCCGGCGAGGCCTGGACCGCGATGACCGCAGCAGCAGCCGCGGCGATGAGCTTGAGATGGGTCATGGTTCTCTCCCCCGGACACCACCGCCCTGATCCACCAGGACGGTGGGGGCTTACGGCAGTGGTGCCGGTTGAGAAAACGCTACGAAATCAGCGATATATCGGTCTATGATTTGGTCAATCCAGTGTTTCCGGCATGCTTTCCGGAAAGGTCGCGCCCCGGATTACCGAAAACATTCATATTTCGTTCAGGCGCAATTCTTCAGCTTCCTTCGCGTTCGCCCGCAACCTCTCAAAAAGGCTTGCCAATATGACCGGAAGCGTCGCTCCCGAGTTGAATGTCCTCAAGAACAACATTTACGGCAGCGTCTCGAAGCTCGCCTTGGCCGTTGGCGTCGGAGAGCGCGTGATCCGCTACCTGATCGGCTGGCCCAATCGGCGCATTGCCTCGCCGATGGCACGCCGGCAGATCGTCGATCTCTTCGCGACCCACTATCCGTTCCCCCTGCCGGAAGGGCTGGCCGACCTCCGGCTGATGCTCAATGCGGCCAAGCAGCATCCCGGCAGCCATGAGCTCCTCGCCTGCATCAACACGATCCGGTACGTCGTAAGCTTTCCGCAGGTCGGCGCGTTCGCTCAGGTCGGGGCTCTGTACATGTTCTACATGGCTTGCCATGCGCAGGCGATGCTGAGCCGGAAGCAGGCGATGTTCGGTAGTGAAAAGCGCCACCGCAGCATTCTCGACGACGGCATCAAAGCGCTTGAGGCGGGCCGCCAACTGGTTGCGACGACGCTGCAGGAAAGCCCGGATCACCCGTATGCGAAGAAGCTCCGGGAACTCGATGCCTACCTTCTGCTCAATCAGGTCATCGCGCGCGGCCTGTACATCGCGGACAAGAGCGAGATCGATTGCGCCGGTGTCGTCGAGGATCTCAGGAAGAACAACGCGATTGAGCTTTTCGACAAGGCCATGAAGGATGCGCCGTGGGAATGGCGCCTAGCCTATAACGGCCTCGACATCGCCAACCGTCTCAACGCCAGCGATGACGTCCTGATGCAATTCTATGGGCCGCTGCTTGCCTTCGACCGCGGCTTTTCTGATCCCGGTTACACTCCCGGCGAGGTTCTCTCGATCGATAAGAACCCCGACTGGAAACATCTGCAGAACCGTCTCAAGAGCAAGAGATTCAAGGCCAAGGTTTCCGCCCATCTCGAATCCATCAAGTAGGAGATACCCATGACCAAGACCCGGATCGCCCTGACCTTCGTCACCACCCAGATCGTCGCCGTCGCCATGACCTACGGGACGGCGTTCGCCGCCATGATCGGCACCAGCGTCTGATCCCCACTGAGTGCAATAGGGCCGCCTGGGCGTTCACCCGCCGGGCGGCCCGATCTATTTGCGGCGGCCGCTCTCAGCCGCGCCGGAAACGTCCAGGACATCGTCCAGTTCGGCATCATCCCTAATCGCCTTGAACGACGCATGGCGCAGCTTGCTGTCATCGGTCCATTCCCGGACTTCAACCTCGACCGCAACCGCCGGGTCCACCCACCGGGTACCTGACTTCTCGACCGGTATTGCGGGCTCGGGCGAGGCCATCTCATCAAGCAGCCGCCGCAGATCGGCCGCCGACCTCGCCGAAAAGCCGGTCCCG
This sequence comes from Allobosea sp. Root381, assembly GCF_001429395.1. Taxonomy (GTDB): domain Bacteria; phylum Pseudomonadota; class Alphaproteobacteria; order Rhizobiales; family Beijerinckiaceae; genus Allobosea. Next base: position 8,467 of record NZ_LMJT01000033.1, on the reverse strand, counting down.
ACGCTGCCAACATAGATGAGCCCGTTTACCTCACGCGCCGCCAGCAGCATCCGGGCCAGCCCCCCAAATCGCTCGCTGCGCCGGCTGAGACGACGAACGTCTCGGACTGCACGCACTTGATCTTCAGCCACTCGCCATCGCGGCCGGAGGCGTAAGGCCGGCGCGATGATGCCTTCCAGCTTCATCTCGCAGGCGATGCGGAAAAAGCTCTCGCCATCAGCATCCACATCCTCGCTCATGCGAATGGCCGAGCTTGGTCCAAGGACGCTCGCCAGCAAGGCGGACCACTCAAGCGCAGGCTGCTCGCTCCTGCGGACATCCGGAGCCGCGAAGGCTACATGGCGAGCGTAGTCGAGGAAGGCCAAGGCTGCTTCCTGCTCATCGAAAACCACTGCCCCATCTGTGCCGCGGCCACCACCTGCCAGGGCCTATGCCGTTCGGAACTCGCAATCTTCCGCACCGTGTTGGGAGCCGACGTTGCCGTCGAGCGGATCGAGCATATCCCGGCAGGTGCACGGCGTTGCGCGTACAGGATTTGCTCCGCTGCCTCGCAGGGCTAAGTCGATGCGGTTCTCCCGTAGCGCTCTGCGCGCCACTTCCCGACATTTGTGTACTGGCAGGAAGCGGACATTCCGCACGGCGAAAATCTAGTGCTCCCTTAGGTATTCACTTATAGTTGGCTAAATATGCGATCATTCGGGTGAGCCCGCTTAGCGATCCAGGTCGGATAGTTTTTGAGGGCGCGTGTGCAGATGGATAGCTAGCGTGTCGTCTCGATTGTACCCCTTCGAAGAGATTTCGGTCAGCGCGGGCTTTCCATCACTCCGATATTGCCGCGACGGGCATCACGGTCAGCCGTTGATCGTATTCGTTACTGGCGGAGGAGTTTCGGCCCGCATCAGCTATGGTCATCCTGAAGGGTGCGAGCGGGATTTTCTCGCCTATTGGGCTCGGAGTGCCGGCTACCCGTTCCTGGCCTTGACGTATCCCCTTGGCAATCCGGTGTTCTCGACGGTTCACCCGGATTTCTCTGTGCAGCACTGGGGCGCGCAGGCCGCCGAGAGCATTTCGGCCATCGTGAACGCGAAGCAGTTGCGCCGTGAGGTCGTCATATTGGCCTGGAGCATGGCGGGACGCATCGCCGCCTCGCTCGCAACCTCCTTGAAACGACAAGGATGTGATATCGAACTTTTCGTCGCGATGGTTGCGTCGCCTCCCACCGCCTTCCTGCCTTCCCTCGAAGGTCTCCACGCGGCTGGCGACGGGTTGGCGGATGTGTCCGGCTCGTTCACCGACTGGATCGTTCGTAGCCTAGCCGAACAGGGCAAGCGTGCCGGACGGGAGCTTATTCCAGAACCTGTCTTCCGGCGGGACTTAATCGGGAACGTTCCGGTCAACCTCGTTGCGAGCAGCTTGCGCTGGAAAGACGGTGCATTTGTCTCCGACCTTGGCGCCGATCTCTCCGATACTCAAGCGCTCGAATTCACCGCCTACCCTCCGGCTGCGGTGATGACCCATAACGACGCTGGGGATTTTCGCCATGCATTGACGGACACAGCTGCATGGGCCTTCGCGATCAGCCAAGGCTTAGGTGCGCGGCATCTGTTCGCTCATCAGGATCGAATATCCACCCTGCCCGCGGGCATCTGGCGTTGCATGCTCGGGCGAGTGCGGTCGGCGCCGGACGAGTTGAACGCCGTCATGCCCGGCAACCACCTTTTCTTTGTCGGTGAGGAGGGGGCTCGGACCACCATCGAAGCTCTGGAGAAGCTGCGCCGCTTGGCGAGTGAAATACGCAGGGATCTGTCAGAACCACTGACCGATTGAAGCCAAGGGCTATTTCCATCGAACCAGGCGGATCAATTCTCCACTGCGCCGCAATCAGACTCTGGCGCGCTGCCCGGGAGCGGACCTTCGAAGTGCGGCTGCCCCACGACTGAAACCGGTCCGATGCCGACGCGTCATGGGTCAGTTCTCAGGCAGTCCAGCCGATATCGGCGGATTGCCCGTTGTCCCTCGCGATCAGGTGGGTATAACGGCCCCCATAAACCTCGGACCCGGTGTAATTCCGGGTGGCTCTTCCGGCCGCCGATCCGCCGGACAACGCAACAGGCTGTCTAACATCAATTGTTCAGCTCGCCCCGACGGGTGGGCCGATGGCGATGCCTTGCGAGATCACCATGCTCATAACCACCCTTCGGCGCGAATGGCTAACAAATCCGCCGCGCGAACTTCTTGCCGGCGCCGTCGCCACTTTCGCTCTTATTCCCGAGGTCATCGCCTTTTCCTTTGCCGCCGGCGTCGACCCGCAGGTCGGGCTCTACGGCTCCTTCGTTATCGGCATCGTGATCGCGTTCGCTGGCGGGCGCCCGGCGATGGTTTCGGCGGCCGCCGGGTCGGTCGCGCTGGTGGCGGCACCGCTCGTTGCCTCTCACGGCCTGTCCTATCTTTTCGCCGCCGGCCTGCTAGCCGGCGCGCTCCAGATCGTCTTCGGGCTGCTTCGGCTTGGCGTGCTGATGCGCTTCGTCTCGCAATCGGTCCGCACCGGCTTCGTCAACGCGCTGGCGATCCTGATCTTCGCGGCGCAGATGCCGCATCTCCTCGGCGAGGGCTGGCAGACTTATGTGCTCTTCGCCGTCGCGCTGTCGCTGATCTACGGCGTGCCGCGCCTGAACACCACCATCCCGTCGCCGCTGATCGCCATCGTTCTGCTCACGGCCGCCGCGAGCCTGCTTCAGCTACCGGTGAAAACGGTGGCCGATCTCGGCCGCCTTCCTGAGGCGCTGCCAATCTTCGCCTGGCCGACCGTGCCGGTCAGTTGGGAGACGTTGCGGATCATCGTCGGCCCCGCTGTTGCCATCGCGATGGTCGGCCTGCTTGAATCGTTGATGACCGCCACGGTGGTAGACGACCTGACAAAGACGCCGAGTGCGAGGGACCGCGAATGCACGGGTCTGGGCTTCGCCAACATGGCGTCGAGTCTGTTCGGCGGCATCGCCGGCTGCGGCATGATCGGTCAGACCGTCAGTAACGTGAAATATGGCGGGCGCGGCCGGCTCTCGACCCTGTTCTCCTGCGTCTTCCTACTGGTGCTTATGGTCGCGCTGAAGCCTTGGGTCTCGCAGGTGCCGGTCGTCGTGCTGGTTGCGATTATGGTGATGGTCTCGATCGACACCTTCAACTGGTCCTCGCTCAGGGCCGTCGTCGCGCATCCGCGACTGTCGAGCACAGTGATGCTGTCAACGGTGGCGGTCACCGTGGTGAGCCACAATCTCGCGCTCGGCGTTCTCGTCGGCGTGCTGCTCAGCGGCGTCTTCTTCACCGCGAAGGTCTCGCAGCTCATGGATGTCGCCCCCGAGGGCGATGCCGCGGGTGGCCCCCTGACCTATCGCGTCACGGGCCAGGTCTTCTTCGCCTCGGCTGATGCCTTCAGCGAGTCTTTTGACCTCGATGCGGCAGCCGAAGCCGGCGTGCGCATCGACGTCTCGCAGGCGCATTTCTGGGACGTCACGGCGGTCGCCGCGCTCGACAAGGTCGTCGGCCGCTACCGGGCCAACGGTATTCCCGTGGAGGTCGTGGGGATGAACCAGGCCACCGCGACGATCGTTGAGCGGCTCGCCGTTCACGACAAGTCACGACCAGATTTTTCAAAACCCTGATACCGCGAGGTCAGGACGCGGACGTTTTGCGTCGGTGGCCAGCGCCCGTTTCTGGGGTCATATCTTGAGACGGCTCGCGCGAGGTGCGAGCACAGAGCGCCAGAAGCGGACTCTCGCACCTTGCCCGATTGCAGACATTCAAGGACGGGGGAACGGCTCAGCGAACATCATGTGTCCATGGCCATCGAGCCGAGGCCTTGATGACCGGGCCTCGCGAACAGGCACCCGCATCATTGGTTCCGATGATGCGGGTGCCAGCCGACCGCCTAAACATCGCGCATCTGCCCGAACGCGGATTGGAGGCGTGGCTTCCTCTTCAATCCTGAACGGCTCACGCACACCTACGACGAGGAGAGAAGCGATGAAACGAGGCACCGTTGGCTGGAGCATTCGAGAAGGTGAGCTGAAAGCGCTTCTCTGCGGCTTTTTCCTCACAGGCGCCTACCTCGCATCAACGATGGCTGCAAAGACGCAAGTGCAGACAGGGCACTTTGACCGCGAGTGCGCCCTGAATGAAATCAAGGTCATCACCCTGATCGAGGATCATGGGGCCGCCGAGGACCTGCCCGCGGATCGGCTGCACAACGCGGCGCTGATGCAACTGCGCGCGCGCTCGGTTTGCTATGAGGGTCGCATAGAGCAGGCGCTCGCGCTCTACGACGGCATTCTCGATCTCGGGCCAATCGCATCGGCTAAGCGCTAGAAGCCATGCCAACGAGGATGTTCGATAGCCAAAATGCCAAAGGCGATTTACTTCGTCGGAGCGTGCGCACTCGCCGCCGCAGTTTTCGTAATTGCACAACAAGCGGCGCCCTTACAACAGTCGACCTTTGAAGCTGATCTGCCGCGGGCCGCGACCTTGACCGGCGAGCTTGCGTCCAGGCCCCGGCGTCTGTGCAGGCTGTGCTCGCCTATCTTTGCGGCTCTGCCCAGATGCTCGTCGCTGCCGCTGGAATTCAGCTTGGTGTAAGCCACCGGCACGCTGCGAAGTCTCTGCCAAGAAATTGGCGCCCGTATCATTGCTTCCGATGACGCAGTGGCACCAGTAGATCACCTAGCATCGCTTCTCGTGGCCAAAAATCTTCGGGAGATCATCGATGTCGGAAACGCTCTCCAACGCGCCACCAGTGAACGGGCTCGCTTCCGAACTGGTCGAGCCAATGGCTAACAAAGCGGCTTTCTATGTCAGCCTGGCCCACCGACATGTCCGGCGGGCGCGAACCAAGAAGATCCTGCGCGCGCTGAGCGACGAGCAACTCAGGGACGCCGGCATAGACAGGTCTCTGATCCATTCAGGCCCGGAATTCGAGGTCGATGCTCGCCTAATGAGCGCTCTGATGTCGCTGAGGTGAAATACCACCTGTCAAACGGCGTTCAATTGCGTGCGGTAATACCTGTAACATGCTGCGCCATCAGCAGACGCTCAATACTTCACCAAAAGCGGGCGCCGTCAGAGGTTTTTTAAACGGCGCTGAAGAGAGGCACGCCGCATTGGCGCCAAGCACGCTTGCGCCCCAAACATGGCCTTTCCAGCACTCAACGGTAGGAGCGCGATGAGCGTCGCGCGGTTTCCGATGGTATCTCGCCGAAACGGCGACGATAGGCGGTGGCGAAGCGCGCCGAATTGGTGAAGCCGTAGCGGCGCGCGACCGTGGTCACCGAGGCGCCGGGTGCGCCCCGAGTCAGATCGTCACGCGCTAGCTCAAGCCGGATGGAGTGCAACACGCCAAGGGGCGTATTGCCGCGGAAATGTTTGAACACATGGCCCAACGTTCGCACACTGCATCCGGCTGCGGCGGCGACGTGCGACATGCGGATCGGCTCCGCGCCATTTGCACGCATGAAGTCCTCCGCGCGCCAAATATAGGCCGGGACCACACCGGAAGCTCCCGTATCCAACTGATCGACATAGTTGTGTGGCGCGCCGCGGAGCACCAACGAGACAAGCAGATCGGTCAAAGACGCCAATGCGACGGGGTTGCTGGCTACTCCGTCCGGTCGCTGAAACTCTTGCATGACGAAATCTAGCTGGTGCTTCAGACTGGCCGCAAGCCCTCTGCTCCAATCGAGATTGGGCCCGAATTCGAGTGGCTGTCGGAGGCGCTCATCGAGCATGTGCTCCAGCGCATCCTCGACATCGGCTACCTTGAAGAAGACATTCGTGCGCGCGTTGTCAATGCTGATCAGGAGCCGGCTGCCAGGGCCGGGTCTCCAGGCGAGGCCGCGACCGTCGACGGCTGTCGTCGAATTCCCGTTCTGGATCAATGTCATGTGGCCGACGAGCATCGTCGTGAAGCAAAAAAGATCGCCTTCGTCGCCGTCGATGGAGAGATCCGTTGCGAAGCTGCTATCGGCGTAACTTGCCAGGATCGAGCCCGCTGCACGGGTCGCGAGCGTAAAAATCGGCTGATCAAACGTTGCGCGCCAAAGCGCGCGGTCCTGGAGTTGGTAAGTGTAGACGCGGTTCGACTTGGCGACGCGTTCGGTCACGCGCAGCCGGCCGTCCAAATCTCCCGGATGCCTCGCCCGGACAACATCGAACATCGTGAGCAGCGCAGGCTCGATCACGGGCATGGCCATCGATATGTCCCCATCAACCGTGTGAGCCGCTCGCGCTCGCAGCATAGACAGATTTCGCAGTGTTTGGACAGATTCGGCGACTCGATAGGTGGCGGCCTTCAGAAGTGAAATCCGTCACGTCCATAACGTGGCAAGCTGAACCGATTGTCGGGTTGACTCGCGGCAACGGCCAAATCGGCTGCACTCATCAGGTGGCCGCAGTGGCCGCGGCCTACGTCGGACTGACCTCGTCTCGGAACGGCGGAGGCGGATCATGAGCCTGGGTTGTGAAGGTGGTCAAAGCCAACGTGCGTGGGCAGGAAGCTCCGGGCCGATGATCGGTCTGGAGGGTGTATCCGCACAGGCATTATCCGAAACCATCGGCGCGATCTATGACTGCGCGCTCGATCCGCAGCTATGGCCCGATACCTGCCTGAAGATTGCCGATCTCTGCGAGAGCACAGGGGGCGGCATTTGCGTGCACGATCTGCGGCACGCCCGAAACGATCAGCTGTTTGTGTTCGGATATCAGCAGCAATTCCTGGAGAAGCTGGGAAGCCAGTATGCGCAGAGCCCGATGGCGGCGGCGGACGTCGTCGCCAACGTCGGCGACGTCAACATCCTCTCCACCGACCGCCCGGCCTTGCTCGAAAGCCGCTTCTACCAGGATGTGCTCGCGCCGTTCGGGCTGACGGACATGATCTGGTTTCCGGCATTGCGGACGGGGGGCCGCATGGCCTCGATGCATGCCTCCCGGAAAGACCAGGCGCCGCATTACCACCAGTTCGAGATCGGCCTGTTCAAGCTGCTTTCGCCGCATGTCTGTCGTGCGCTGACGATTTCGGATGCGCTCGAAATCCGGGCGTTGCGGTCCGAGATGCTGGAAAAGACGCTCGATGTCCTCGCCGCAGGCGTTTTTCTCACGGCCCGCGATGGCCGGGTCGTCTATATGAATGAGGCGGCCGCGCGCCAGGTCAAAGCCGGCACCTCGATTCGTATCCTAAACAATCGCCTGGATCCGGTTGATTCCGCCGCAAGGGCTGCCTTGTCGACGGCGATCGATCAGGCGACGAGCCGTGACGATGATACGGAGACAAGCCAGCGTTCGCTCGCCATCCCCGATAGAAGCGGCGCCGGCTATATCGCAACCCTGCTGCCGGTACAGCGTGGTCAGCGGCGCGCCATCGTGGCCCCGTTCGCGGCTTCCGTCGCCATTTTCATGCAGGATCCGCTCGAAGCACCTATGATGCCGGGCGAGGCCTTCGCCAGGCTTCACAAGCTAACCGGAGCTGAATTGCGGGTCCTGCTGGCGCTGGCACAAGGGCTGGGCGCCAAGGAGGCGGCTGACATGCTCGGCATCGGCGAGCCCACCGCGCGCAGCCACTTGCAGCACATGTTCTCGAAAACCAATACCGCGCGCCAGGCCGATCTGCTGCGCCTGTTGCAGAACTCGACGCCGGCGGTTCGCGCTCCGCACGCAGTATGATGGCGCGTTTGTACCGGGCTTCGCCCAGCGATTGAGCCAGCGAACCTCATCGGTTCCGATGATGCGCAGCGACACCGGGTGCTTCAGCACTTCACGGAGCTCCGCTTAACGGGTCAGCGCATGACCCGGGCCGCAAAGGCGCATGGAATTTCGAACGTCGCTGTTTGGGCCGCGGGGAGTCTATTTTGTTCTGTATCCCGAACTCTCGCCGTAGTGCTCCTCGCGGCAATCTTCGCTGCGTGACTGCCTTGGAACGACGCAGCGGCCTGCTCCGCACCACCGCGCTCGTCGGTATCATCTCGCTCGTCCCGATCGCCGGACCGGCAATGGCGGGGCCTTGCAGCAGCCCGCCAGTGCAAGCGTGACCTATCGGGCGGACGGCACCGCGAGCGTCGCCAGCGCCACCAGCGATATCGGCCCGGGCACTTACACGGTGATGACGATGATCGCGGCCGAGTTCCTCGGGATCGACCTCGAGAAGGTCTCGTTCGAGCTCGGCGACACGCGCCATCTTCAAGCAGAACCGCTATATCTCGCCGGAGACTTGGTACCTGCCGGACGGCACGCCGTTCCAGCCGCAAGTGCATTACTTCGTCGGGGGCGCAACAAAACTATTCGGGGCGGCGCTCTACCGGCTCCGTGAGCAGGATTTTGCCGAGACGCTGCATTATGACGGCGTCTCGCCGGCTTGGCCGGTCGGCTATGACGAGTTCGAGCCGTATTATACGCAGGCCGAGCGGCTCTATCAGGTCCATGGCGAGCG
>NZ_LMJT01000032.1 GCF_001429395.1 Allobosea sp. Root381 | reverse complement strand
CCGTTCCAATCCGCGATGAACGCCGCATTGATCTCACGGTAAAGCTCCCGCGTCGGATCATACGAAACGTTCAAAAGCTCCGTCTGCGCAAGGGCCGCAGGGACAAAGCCAAAGCTCAGCGAAACAGCGCCCAAAACAAGGCCAGAACAGACCACACGGCGAAAGGATTGGCGACGCATCGGACTCTCCGCTGTTGAAGATAAAGCTACCGAAATATTGAATGTTCGTTTTAGCGAACAGATCGTATGCCGGAGCAGGTCAACGAACAAGAATGCGACGCAGCAACCCGTTTCAAAGTTGACCGGTTCGGGAGAAGAGCCTGCTGCAATTCAAACTGAATTTGGAAGCATGGATTTTCTCTCCTTGGAGAAGCATCCGCCTGCTCCAACGGTCAGATTCCATCACCCAGAACATTCTCCGACGCCAGCTCTTTCCGGCTTTGGCGCAGCCGCCAGATCGCTCGCGCTCCGGCCAGTGTCGCACCCATCAGAAGCGGGCGCAGCAGGAGATCGGTCGCCGCGACAGCCAATGCGACTGCAAGGCGTTCGGTCAAGGCATACACCATGCCGCCCAGGAGGAGGCTCGCAAGCACATGACCGCCACTCAGCGCCACCAGCCCGGTCCGTGCGAGCGAGTCGGCCGGTCCGATCGTTTGACGGACGAGGCCGAGGATCGCTGCTGCGGCGGAGCCTGGCCGGCGCGCGCCACGCGTTTCGGAAATCGGCTCATGTTCCGCGACGAAGCCGAACGCGACGGTCTCATGGCTGATCCGATCGATCAGGATGAAGCCGCCGAGCTCAGTGCTCCTGGCGAAGGGCAGCGTTCCGATCGCCCTGTCGAGTTCGATGGTGACGGCGCCGATGTCGTTCATGGCCAGCGTCGTGGCCTGGACCTCCGCAAAGCTCGTGACGTCGATGCTGTGATGCGGGGAGCTGACGACCGCGTTCGCCTGGCTGCTTGCGAGCTTCAGCGCGTAGCGGCCTCCCGGCGCAAGCGGCGTTTCGGACGTCCAGAGCAGGCGCGCTTCTAGACTGCGTGAGACGGAAGGTCTGTGAGCCGCGCTGACAATCAGATCGCCTCGCGAAATGTCGATCTCGCCATCGAGGGTTACCGTCACGGCTTGGCCGGCCGATGCGTATCCGACCTCGCCGCCCGGCGTCAGGATTCGTTCGATCAGGCCGGTCCGGCCGGACGGCAGAACCGCGACCTCGTCGCCGGTCCTCAGATTGCCGAGAGCGAGATTGCCCGAGTAGCCGCGGAAGCTGGAATCGGGCCGGTTGACCCACTGCACGGGCAGAACGGCGCCCGGATAGGTGCTGTTGGAGGCTTCGATTTCGGTGGCTTCGAGGTGGCTCAGAAGCGGCGCGCCCCGATACCAAGCCATCGCCGGCGACGGGCTGATGACGTTGTCGCCGTCACGCGCCGAGATCGGGATGAAGGCGATCTGCGTGAAGCCGAGGCGAGCCACGGCGCGGCGGTATTCCGCGCAGATGCGCTCGAACACGGCCTGATCGTAGCCGACCAAGTCCATCTTGTTGACCGCCACCACGACCTGCCGGACGCCGACGAGCGAGACGATGAAGGAATGTCGCAAGGTCTGCTTCAGCAGGCCCAGCCGGGCATCGATCAGGATGACGGCGAGATCGGCCGTCGAGGCTCCGGTCGCCATGTTGCGGGTGTATTGCTCATGGCCGGGCGTATCGGCGACGATGAAGGAGCGCTGATCTGTCGAGAAATAGCGATAGGCGACATCGATTGTGATGCCTTGCTCGCGTTCGGCCGAGAGCCCGTCGACCAGCAGGGCGAAATCGACCTTGTCACCCTGGGTCCCGAACTTGCGCGAATCCCGCTGGAGCGCGCCGAACTGATCGTCGAAGACGGCGCCGGTCTCGAACAGGATGCGCCCGATCAGCGTGGATTTGCCGTCGTCGACCGATCCGCAGGTGATGAAACGCAGCAGCGAACGGGGTTGCGGCCCATGATCGTTGGCGGGCCCATTTCCCGGCAGCTGCGCCTCGCGGGCGCGCTGCCGGGCAGTTGAGGCAGTCATCAGAAATAGCCTTCCTGCTTCTTTTGCTCCATCGAGCCCGACCCGTCATGGTCGATCACCCGGCCCTGGCGCTCCGAATGCTGCGAGGACCGCATCTCGGTGATGATCTCGGTCAGATTGCTGGCCTCGCTCTCGATCGCGCCCGTCAGCGGATAGCAGCCTAGCGTCCGAAAGCGGACCATGCGGGTCTCGACAACCTCGTCCGGCAGAAGCGGCAGGCGCTCATCGTCGCGCATGATCCAGGCGTCGCCTCGGCGCAGAACCGGGCGAGGGGCGGCGAAATAGAGCGGCACGACCGGGATGCCTTCGAGGGCGATGTAGTCCCACACGTCGCGCTCGGTCCAGTTCGAGAGCGGAAAGACGCGGAAGCTCTCGCCGGGCTTCCGGGCCGTATTGAACAGGTTCCACGGTTCTGGGCGCTGGTTCTTCGGATCCCAGCGATGGCCGGCGCTGCGCAGCGAGAAGACGCGCTCCTTGGCGCGGCTCTTCTCCTCGTCGCGGCGGGCCCCGCCGAAAGCGGCGTCGAAGCGATGCTTGTCGAGCGCCTGCTTGAGGCCTTGCGTCTTCATCACGTCGGTATGGATGCGCGAACCCGACGTGATCGGGTCGATACCGGCCCTGACGCCATCCTGGTTCACATGGACGATCAACTCGAGCCCCAGCCGCGCGGCGGTTTCGTCGCGAAAGGCGATCATCTCGCGGAACTTCCAGGTCGTATCGACATGCAGCAGCGGGAAGGGCGGCTTGCCGGGATGGAACGCCTTCATCGCCAGATGCAGCAGCACGGCGGAATCCTTGCCGATCGAATAGAGCAGCACCGGATTGTCGCAGGTCGCCACGACCTCGCGCAGGATGAAGATGGCTTCGGCTTCCAGCCGCTGGAGATGGCTGGGCGTGATCATGACGTGGCCTGCATCTTCGTCTGGCGGACCAGCCGGCCATCGCTGCCGACGTGCAACCCGCATTCCTTCGCCGCATCCTGTTCCCACCACCAGCGGCCGGCCCGTTCCGGCTCGCCGGCGGCGATGGCGCGGGTGCAGGGCGCGCACCCGATCGAGACGAAGCCGCGCTCGTGCAGGGGATTCAGCGGAACGTGTCGGGCGCCGGCGAAGTCCGAGGCCTGTTCGCGCGACCAGTCATGGAGCGGATTGATCTTGAGCAGGTTCCGCTCGGCGTCATGCTCCATGAACGAGGTCTCGGCGCGCGCCTGCGACTGGTCGGCGCGCAGGCCCGTAACCCATCCCGAGGCATCGCGAAGGGCGCGCTCCAGGGGAAGCAGCTTTCGCACCGTGCAGCAGCGCTTGCGGGCCTCGGGAGAGGCGCGGAAGCCATTGATCCCTTGATCCAGAACGAGGCGCTCGACATCGCCCGCCTCCGGTAGGTAGCCGCGAATGACGATGCCGTAGCGCTGCTCGGTTTCAGCCCAGAGGTCGTAGACCTCCGGGAACAGGCGCCCCGTATCCAGCGTCGCAAACGCGATGGTCGTCGCCAGGCCCGAGCGGGCGATGAGGGCGGTGAGCACCTGATCCTCGAGGCCGAAGCTCGTCGTGAAGACCACCGGCCCGGAGCACGCCGCGAGCGCGGCTCTCAGGCGGCCGCACGCTTCGGCTTCGAGGGCCGCATTCAAATCCCTGATCGAGGAGCCGGATAGTGCCGTCATGCGGAACCTTCACGGGCCCGCCTGTTGCGAGACGGGATCCTGCTGCACAAGCAAATTTGGAAACGAACAAGCTCGCAGCCGCTGAAGGCGCGAGCTGTGGGCCGATCCGTTCTTTTTAATGGACGTTTAGTTCTTCAAAAATGCTTGCAAGGTCGCAGGCGGTCAAGGGAAGTCTTTTTCCAAGATCGGTCTTATTGGGGTTGGAATCTCTCGCCTACTGACCATGAAGCTCTGCCGGAAACCTCCCATGTCCGTGCGGCCGCGCGCCGAACGCTTGCACTCATTCGGCTCAGGGCAAGAAAACGGGTCGAACCAAGGGGTCTGTTCCGATTTAGTTAGAATAATTTTCTGAAAACCGGAGGTGTGGTAAAATTAAATTTCTAAAACAGCAGATAAATCGCCCTTGAACGACCGGCAAACAAGGGGTTTATGGGGACGGAAAGCGAATATTCGAAGGCTGCCGGCAATGACGTATGTGGTTACCGATAACTGCATAAAATGTAAGTACATGGATTGCGTCGAGGTTTGCCCCGTCGATTGCTTCTATGAAGGCGAGAACATGCTCGTCATTCATCCGGATGAGTGCATCGATTGCGGTGTCTGCGAGCCCGAATGCCCAGCCGAAGCCATTAAGCCGGACACCGAGCCCGGGCTGGAGAGCTGGCTGCAACTCAACGGAAAATACGCCGCGAGCTGGCCCAACATCAGCCAGAAAAAGGAGCCTCCGGCCGACGCCAAGGCCTTTGACGGCGTCGAAGGCAAGCTCGAAGCGTATTTCTCGCCCGAGCCTGGCCAAGGCGATTGAGCTTTCGTTCGAACGACAGCCGGGATTAACACGCGCGACGCGGGCGGCTCAGCCTTTCATGGTGTTCCGGAGGGCGTCTGCGCCACGGGACAGGATCATGGCATCCGCTCCGCAGGCGACGAACGAAAAGCCCTCTGCAAGGAGTTGCTTCGCGAAGGCCGGGTCGAACACGAGGGTGCCTACGGGAATGCCGGCCTCGATCAGCCGGCGGGCCGCAGGGCGGATCAGGTCCCACACCGCCGGATCGGCCGGCTTGCCGAGCAGGCCGATATCGGCCGCGATATCCGCCGGGCCGAAGAACACGCCGTCGACGCCATCGATGCTGCCGATTTCGAGCGCCTGCCCGATCGCGGCGCGCGTCTCGATCTGGACGATGACCGCCGTCTCCTCGCCGATCCGGCTGAAATAGTCGCTCATGCGGCCGAATGCGTTGGCGCGCGTGCAGCCGCTGACGCCCCTGATCCCGTGCGGCGGATAGCGCGTCGCGGTGACAGCCCGCTGCGCTTCGGCGGGAGTTTGAATCATCGGGAAGAGCAGGCCGGGGGCGCCGAGATCGAGCAGGCGCTTCACCAGGACGGCGTCGTTCCAGTCCGGCCGCACGATCGGGGTGACGGGATGGGCGGCGAGGACCTGGAGCTGCGCCATCACCGAATTCAGGTCGTTCGGCGAGTGCTCGGTGTCGATCAGCAGCCAGTCGAACCCTGCACCGGCGACCGCCTCCGTGGCGAAAGCGCTGGAGAGGCTGAGCCAGAGGCCGATCTGAGGCTGTCCGCTACGGATTGCGGCCAGGAACCTGTTTGCGGGGAGCTTCATCGCGTCGTTCTCTTGCTGTTGTGGAAACGAGGCCTACCTTGCCAAAGCCCGGCTGTGGCGGCGAAAGGATCGCCGCCACAAGGCCGTTAGCGAGGCAGTTCGCCGCGGCGCGCCTGTACCGTGACGGCGGCGATGCGCTCTTCCGCGAGGCCGTAGTCGCCGCCCGCGGCTTCGGCGGAGATATAGCCCAATGCGACGTCGCGCTCGATGCTCGCGGCGGAGCGCTCGCCGGGCTCGCCATAGCCCGCTCCCCCGGGGAAGGCCATGACTACCTTGCGGCCATGCGGCACGAACTGCTTGCCCTTGCCCTTCATCGGCGTGCCGTCGTCGAGCGCAATGGTCGTCGGTGCGCCGGCGCCGCCGCCGCGCCGGCCACGGGCAGGATGGTGGACACGGTCGAACATCGCCTGGATGTCGAACTCGTAGCCCTCCCAGGCGCCGACCTCCATATGCTGGCCGAGGCCGCCACGATGTTGGCCCGTTCCGCCGGAATCCGGGCGCAGTTCCTTGCGCCAGACGATCACCGGGCCGACCTGCTCGGTCGCCTCGACCGGCATGGTCATCACGCCGGAGGGAAAGGCGGTCGCGTTCATGCCGTCGAGGGCAGGGCGCGCGCCGGAGCCGCCGGAGTTGAAGGTCAGCACTTCGGTGCGCACGGCGTCCTCCGGAGCCGGACCGTCGCTGCGCGGCCGGAGCGAAACCTGGAAGTTGCAGAGGCTGCCCGCCCCTTCCGCTGGCGCCACGCCGGGCAGGATCTTGTCCAGCGCGTCATAGATCGTGTCCGGCACCATATGGCCGATGATGTGGCGCAGCGCGACAGGCGCCGGCCAGAGCGCGTTCACGATGGTGTTCTCCGGCGCAGTGATCCGGAAGGGCTCCAGCGATGCGGCGTTGTTCGGAATCTCCGGCGCGATGGCGCATTTCAGCGCGTAGCAGGTATAAGCCTTGGTATAGACCAGCGGCACGTTGATGCCGTTCTTGTCGACGCCCGAAGTCCCGGCCCAGTCGCAGAGCACGCCGTCGGCCTCGATCGAGATCTTGACACAGAGATCGATCGGCCTGCTGTAGCCATCGATCCGCATATGGCCTTCGGCCGTGGCGCGCGGCAGGGCCGCGATCTTCTCCAGCGTCGCCTGCCGGGAATTGGTCAGGATGAATTCGGAGATTCCGGCCAGATTCCCGAGCCGGAACTCGACCATCATGTCGATCAGCCGGCGATGGCCGATCTCGTTGCAGGTCGCCAGCGCGTAGATGTCGCCGACGAGCTGGTCGGGCTGGCGGACATTGCCGCGGATGATCGTGACCAGCGTCTCGTTGACCGTCCCGCGGTCGACGAACTTCATGATCGGGATATGCAGGCCTTCCTCGTAGATCGAGTTGCCGTCGGCACCGAAGCCGCGTCCGCCGATGTCGACGATATGGGCGGTGCAGGCGAAGAAGCCGACGAGGCGCTTCTGGTGGAACGACGGCGTCACGACGGTGATGTCGTGCAGGTGGCCGGTGCCCTCCCAGGGGTTGTTGGTGATGTAGACATCACCCTCGCAGATGTTGTCGGGCCCGATGCGGCGGATGAAATGCGCGACCGCGTCGGCCATGGCGTTGACGTGGCCGGGCGTCCCGGTCACCGCCTGGGCCAGCATCTCGCCCTTGTCGTTGTAGACGCCGGCGGAGAGGTCGCCAGCCTCTCGCACCGATGTCGAAAACGAGGTGCGGATCAGCGCCTGCGCCTGTTCCTCGACGACCGAGATCAGGCGATTCCACATCACCTGATGGGCGACTTTCGAAACCTCAGACATGGGCGGCTTCCTTCCGGGCGGTCGCGCTGGCAGCCGGGCTCGCTGCCCCCTGCAGGCGGATATCGATGCAGCCGTCGTTCAACGTGACGGCCATGCGGCTCGAAGGCAGGATGATCGTGGTCTCGTCCTCCGTGATCACGCCGGGACCGCGGACCTCGCCGCCGGCCGAGAGCGCCACGCGATCATGGGCGCCGGCCTCGACGCGCCGGCCGAGGCCGGCATCGAAGATCGTGCGTTCGGATGGCGCGAGCGCACTCTGGGTCCGCGCGAGCGGCTCGACCGGCACCACAGGCGCCGGCGGCGTGTGGGCATTGACCGACCAGACGGTGATCTCGGCCTCCAGCCCCTTCACGGTGCGCCCGAAGAGGTTGGCGTATTCATGCTCGAAGCGCGCGAGAATGACTGCAGGGTCGGCGGCGCGCGCCTCCTCCGGGGTCAGCGATACCGGGATCTCCCAGCCCTGGCCGGCATAGCGCATATAGACCTTGTACTCCGCCAGGATCGCGCCGTCCCAGCCGCAGGACCGGACGACACGGGTCGCCTCGTCCTCCATCTCGGCGAAGAGGCGCGTGACGCGAGCCGTGTCGAAGCGGTTGAGGCGCATGAACAAGGTCCGGTTCGCCTCGAAGCTGAACGGCGCCCTCAGGAAGCCGATCGCCGAGCCGACGCCGGCGCCGGGCGGCACGAGGCAGCGCGCGATGCCGAGCTTCTCGCAGAGCCGGCCGGCATGCAGCGGCGCCGCACCGCCGAAGGCGATCATCGTGTAGCCTGACAAGTCCTCGCCGTTCTCGACGGCATGAACCCTGGCCGCATTGGCCATGTTCTCGTCGACGACCTCGGCCACGCCCCAGGCGCTTTCGAGCGCGTCCATGCCGAGCTTGCCGCCGATCTCGCGCTCCAGCGCGCCTGCGGATTGGTCGGCGAAGAGTGGGATTGTGCCCCCTGCGAAGTTGTCCGGGTCGATTTTCCCGAGGATCACGTCGGCATCCGTCACCGCGGGACGCTTCCCGTTGCGTCCATAGCAGGCGGGACCCGGCTCGGAACCCGCGCTCTCGGGGCCGACGCGGATCTGGTTCATCGAATCGACATGGGCGAGGCTCCCGCCGCCGGCGCCGATCTCCACCATGTCGATCACGGGGATCGAGATCGGCATGCCGGAGCCCTTCTTGAAGCGATAGGTCCGGGCGACCTCGAAGACGCGCGCGGTCTTCGGGGTATAGTTCTTGATCAGGCAGATCTTCGCGGTCGTCCCGCCCATGTCGAAGGAGAGCACCTTCTTCAGCCCATGGCGGGCCGCGATGTCGGCCGCGAACACGGCGCCGCCCGCCGGCCCGGACTCGACCAGCCGCACCGGGAAGTCGGAGGCACTCTCCAGCGAGATGATGCCGCCGCCCGAATGCATCAGGAAGATCGGGCAGGACGCGCCTTCCGCCGCGAGCCTGCCCTTCAGCCGGACGAGATAGCTCTTCATCAGCGGCTTGATGTAGGCGTTGGCGATCGTCGTGTTGAAGCGCTCGTATTCGCGCATCTGCGGCGAGACTTCCGACGACAACGAAATCATCGCGCCGGGCAGCCGTTCCGCCAGGACGTCGTGGATCAGCCGCTCATGCGTGTCGTTGACATAGGAATGGAGCAGGCCGACGGCGATGCTTTCATAGCCGGCCTCGGCCAGTTCGTCGGCGAGCGCCTCGACCACGGTCCGATCGAGCGGGATCAAAACCTTGCCGCGCGCATCCATCCGCTCCCTGACGGTATAGCGGCGGTTGCGGGGCAGCAGCGGCTCCGGCAGCGTCAGGTTCAAGTCATACTGCTCGAAGCGGCTCTCCGTCCGCATCTCGATGACGTCGCGAAAGCCCTCGGTGGTGATCAGCGCCGTCTTGGCGCCGCGGCGCTCGATCAGCGCGTTGGTGGCGAGCGTCGTGCCGTGGATGATCTGGCCGATCGCGGAGGCCGCGACGCCGGCCTTGGCGCAGACCCGGTGCATGCCCTCGATGATCGCATCCTCGGGCGCGGCATAGGTCGTCAGGACTTTGGTGGACCAGCGTTCCCCCGCCTGTTCGAGCACGACATCCGTGAAGGTCCCCCCGATGTCGACGCCCAGACGGGCTCCGATAATGGACATGGCTCATGCGCCTCCGTTGCCTGATCCGGTGAGGATAGAAATGGCCGGCCCATGTCGTCGAATTATTATTATCTATGTTATTCGATATAGAAAATTTATTGAGACAATGCTCGATCCTCGGGCTTAGTACCCGAGGCAGCGTCCATCTGCGGGGCTCAGTGATGCAGCGCTGCACGCTCTCCCGCCAGTTCCGCCGCGCGCCTGAGCAGGAAGCTGGCAGGCGTGTGGGCATATGACGCCGTGAAGATGAGCGCGCTCGGCTTCCAGGGATAGGGAACCTCGACGAGTTCGCCGGCCTCGAGGTGCCTGCCGACCAGGGTCCGGGACATCGGCGCGATTCCGAGCCCGTCGATGGTCATCTGCAGCGAGGCCGCCAGGCTGCTCGACGGCACGATCCGGATCGGCCCCTCCCAACCGTCGCGGAAATGCGCCGACAGCTCGACGAAATGCCGCGTATTGCGCGCATGGGTGAGGATCGTGTGCGACGCCATGGTCGCAATATCGGAATCGGCGAGCGGGAGCTTCGGCGAGGCCACCCAGAGATAGGGCACGGAGCCGAGGTCGATATTCGTGATGTTGAAGTTCGAGATCGGGCCGTTCAGCAGGCACAGATCGAGCGATCGCGACACCAGCTCCTCGCGCAGGTTGATGGTGAGGTCGACCCTGAGCTCGACATCGACGTTCGGAAAGACCTGCCTCAGATCGAGCAGGTAGTCGCGCAGCCAGGTCTGCGCGATCAACTCCGCCACGCCCAGCCTGAGGACGCCGGCTTGCTGGTCGGAGCGAATGCAGCGGGGGCGCGATGATACGCAGGGCTCTGAACAAATTCTATGATGTGTGCGGCTATCTCTCCGCCGCCTTCATGATGGGGATAGCACTGGCGATCATCGCCCAGATATTCGCCCGCATGCGCGGCGTGACGCTGGATGCAACGGAAGCGGCCGGACTCTGCCTTGCGGCTTCCACCTTCTTCGGTCTGGCCTATACCTTCAGGCGCGGCTCGCATGTCCGCATCACCCTGATCATCGATCGGCTTCCGAGGCGCCTGCGGCGGCGCGTCGAGATCTTCAACTGCCTGCTGGGGGCGGTCGCGATCTCGTTCCTCGCCTGGAACGTCTCGCTTCTGGCGCTTCAGTCCTACCAGTTCAACGATGTCAGCCCGGGCCTGTTGGCCATGCCGTTCTGGATTCCTCAGACCGGTGTAGCCGTCGGCGTGATCGCCTTCGCGATCGCCCTGATCGATGAACTGCACTGGCTGCTCACCGGCGGTGCGCCGCGATACGAAGCGCCCGACGAAGTCGGCCTCGACAAGCCCGTGGCATAGGACCCCGTGATGGATTCGATCGTCATTGCCTCGCTGGTCCTTGCCGGCTCGCTCCTTCTTTTCCTCGCCAGCGGCATCTGGGTCGCCCTGTCGCTCCTGACCGTCGGCATGGTGCTGATGGGTCTCTTCACAACCGCCCCGATGGGCTCCCTGATCGCCTCGACGCTCTGGGATTCGAGCTGGGGCTGGGCGCTGACCTCGCTGCCGCTGTTCATCTGGATGGGCGAGATCCTGTTCCGCTCGAAGCTGTCCTCCGACATGTTCCAGGGCCTCGCACCCTGGGTGTCGCGGCTGCCCGGCCGCCTGCTGCACGTCAACGTACTAGGCTGCGGCATCATGGCGGCGGTCGCCGGCTCCTCGGCCGTGACCTGCGCCACGATCGGCCGGATCAGCGTCCCCGAGCTGCAGGCTCGGCGCTACCCGCTCAACATGACCATCGGAACACTGGCTGGCTCGGGAACGCTCGGCCTGCTGATTCCGCCCTCGATCATCATGATCGTCTACGGCGTCACCGCCGAGGTCTCGATCGCCAGGCTGTTCATCGCCGGCGTCCTGCCGGGTCTGCTGCTGATGCTGCTGTTCATGGGCTATACGGCGATCTGGGCCGCGCTCAACCCGGACAAGATGCCGGAGGCCGATCCGCCGGTTCCGTTCCTGGAGAAGATCTACCGATCCCGCAGGCTGATCCCGGTCGCTCTGCTGATCGGCTCCGTCGTCGGCTCGATCTATGGCGGCATCGCCACCCCGACTGAAGCCGCGACTATCGGCGTCGTCGGGGCGCTCATCCTTGCCGCGGTCGGTGGCGGGCTGACGCGTACGAGCTTCATGGAAAGTCTGATGGCGGCCGTGCGCACCTCCTGCATGATCTCCTTCATCATCGCCTGCGCCGCCTGCCTGACGATCGCCGTCGCCTTCGTCGACATTCCCCGCTCCCTGGCGAGCTGGGTCGATGCGATGCAGCTCTCGCCCTATGCGCTGCTCGCCGTCCTCGCCGTCTTCATGCTGATCCTCGGCTGCTTCCTCGAGGGGATCTCGATCATCGTCCTGACCTCGTCGGTGATGCTGCCGATGGTGCAGGCGGCCGGGATCGACCTGCTCTGGTTCGGCATCTTCGTCGTCGTCCTGATCGAGGCCGCGCAGATCACGCCTCCGGTCGGCTTCAACCTGTTCGTGCTGCAGAGCATCACCGGCAAGGACATCCTCACGGTGACGAAGGCCGCGATGCCCTATTTCTTCGTTCTGATGCTGCTGCTCGTCCTGATCACCGTGTTCCCGCAAATCGTGACGGCGCTGCCAAAGATGATGACGGGGTAACGAGACGGGGGCGGCCTGGCATAGGTTCAGGGCACGCCCGAAAGCGGAGGCCGCTTCCAAGTGGCGGTTTCGAAAGCCACGCGCCCGGCCCTCAGCCGGGCGTTTGCCGTTTCCGGCTCTCCGGCAACGGCCGGATGAGCCGCCTCCGCGTCAGTTCGCCTCAACACTGGAATTTGGCTCGCAACGGCGCTTTCGACGCGGCGTGGGGCGACGCGTTCCGGCGACGGAGCCTGCGCCTGGCCGAGGCCTCCCACGCAGAATCGAGCGGCCCTCTTCATGCCCTCTTAACCCTGCGCGGCTAGGCCTGAGACAAGGTCATAGGCTTATAGAGTTGCGGTATCCCATGCGTAAGTTCGGCATTCAAAACCTGGCGCAGGATATTGCCAGGGAAGGCTTTTCTGGCTCGGAAACTGAACGGGCCGGTGGCTTCGGGAGTTCAGGCGCGGGGGGCGGCGAAGTCGCTGAGACGCAGTCGCTTTCCGCGCCTTCGGTGCCGGCCAGGTTCGGTCGCGCCAATCTGCCGACGGGCGAAGTGCAGTCTGTTCGAAGCGGACCGGTCGCCGTGGTCTCGGATGCGTCGGTGGCAGCGGAGGCCCTGGCGGTTCGCCCGGAGCCGGCTCAAGTCCGGTTCTGGCGCACGCCGGATCGTTTCATCGACCAGGTCTGGACGAAAAAGCGCCAGCCTGAGGGGCCGAATCCTGCGCAAGCCGAGGTGGCGGCCGATCTGGAGCTCGATCGTGGCGACTATTGCGAGCAAGGCGAGGTCGAGGCGGAGAGCTCCCGGTGTTCGGAAGGCGAGGGCGCTCTTGAATTGCCTGAGGCGGATGTGCCTGAGCCGGCTCCGTTTGCCTTCCTGTCCGATCATGCCTTCTGGGAAGGATTGGGCGATCCCCTGACGGATCTGCATGACGATGCGCTTGCGCAGTCGCCTCGCGCCGAGGTCCCTGAGTTGCCGGCAGCGCCACCGCGCGGCGGGGCGGTGGCGGTCGATCTTCGCAGGGCTGCCGCGTCCCGGCCGATAGCCGAGTCGGTGCCGTCCCCGATGCCCGCGTCCGTAGCTGCGTCCGTAGCCGCGCCCGTCCCGACGGCGCCGGTTGGCTGGTCCGCTCCGCAGTCCTATCGCGTGAGCCTCAATTTCGCGGCCCGGCCATGGACCGCGCCGGTGCAGGACGAGGGGCGTGAGGTCGAAGAGGCCGCGTCGCCGGCCGAGTATCAGGCGCAGGCTCCCGTGGCAGGCCGTGGCGTTGTCGTGACGCGCAGGGCCAGGGACGAAATCGCGGCCCATCCTTCCAGGCCGCCGGCCATCGCCGTGACGGTCGCCGATTTGCCGCTCGTGCAGCCTGCGCCTTTCGAGTTGCCGCCGATGAGCTTCCTGGCGGAGCCGCCCCAAGCGCTCGAGGCCGTCCCGGTCGAGCTGCTCCAGCAGAATGCCGGGCTGCTGGAAGGCGTTCTGGAAGACTTCAACATCAGGGGTGAGATCGTCCAGGCCTGCCCCGGCCCGGTGGTGACGCTCTATGAACTGGAGCCGGCCCCCGGCATCAAGTCCTCCCGCGTGATCTCGCTTGCGGACGACATTGCGCGCTCGATGAGCGCGATCTCGGCGCGCGTCGCGGTGGTGCAGGGCAAGAACGCCATCGGCAT
>NZ_LMJT01000031.1 GCF_001429395.1 Allobosea sp. Root381 | reverse complement strand
GTCGTTGGCGAGCAGCGTGCTCGCCAGGATCGTCAGCGCCGCACCATAGGCCGCCTCGATCCCGGTGTCGTCGGCAGCGACCGGGGCGCTGTTCGGCGGGTTGATGGTCAGGCTGACGGTCGCCTCGGCGGTGCCGCCGCGTCCGTCGTTGACCAGCACGGTGAAGCTGTCCTCACCGGTGAAGCCGGCCATCGGCGTATAGCGATAGGTCCCGTCCGAATAAACATACACCGTGCCGTGAGCCGGCGCCTGCTTGAGGCTGAAGATCAGCGATGAGCCGGCGTCATCATCGGTCGCCGTCACCTGGCCGGTGACGAGGGTGTTGACCAGGCCGACCACCTCGCTGTCGGTGGCTTCCGGCGCATGGTTTGCCGGCAGCGTGTCGCCGGCATCGGCGATCTTGACGAAGCGGACATCGTCGAGCGCGACGCCCGCGCCCCAGGAATCCGCCACGCCGGTGTCCATGAACTCCAGCCGGTTCGAGCCGTTGCCGGAGCCGCCCTTCACTTCGAAGGTCAACGTCGTCCAGCTCGCGCTGGTCTGCGGAGGCAGGCCGCTGAAGATGACCTCGCCGTTCCAAAGCACGGTGATGCCGTCGTCGTAGCGCACATTGTCGGAGTCCGAGAGCGAGAAGCTGACCTTGTAGGTCGCGCCGGTTTCCGCCAGCGAGATCGTCTGGCCGATCTTGTTGCGGGCCGACTGGCCGGCGCCGTCCATATCGATCCAGATCCGGCCATCCTTGGCGACGACGCCGCCATAGTTGTCCAGATGCTGCTCGATGCGCTTGAAGTTGACGTTCGTCCAGCCGAGGATCTGGCCGTCCAGGTTCCGATAGCCCCAGTCGGAGCCGCCATTGTAGTTGCCGGACTCGCTGACGTCCTCGAAGCTGCCGTTGACGATCAGGTCGGTGCCGATCGCCACCGACGAGGTCGAGGACTTGACCGTCAGGTCGAAGGTCGCCGTGTCCTTGCCGCCACGCCCGTCATCCACCAGGAAGGTGAAGCTGTCCGAGCCGCTGAAGCCGGCATCCGGCGTGTAGCGATAGGTGCCGTCCGTATAGACGAAGACCGTGCCGTTGGCCGGCCCGCTGGCGAGGCTGTAGATCAGCGAGGCGTCGGCATCCTGGTCCGACGCGGACAGCGTACCGGTGAACAGCGTGTCCTTCATACCTTCAGCCTGGCCGTCGGCCGCAATCGGAGCCTGGTTCGCCGGCAGCGTATCGCCGGCATTGGCGACCTTGATGAAGCGGACATCGTCGAGCGCCGCACCGGCTCCCCACGAATCCGAGACGCCCTTGTCGATGAACTCCAGCCGGTTCTTGCCGTCGCCGGAGCCGCCCTTCACCTCGAAGCTGAGTGTCGTCCAGCTGGCGCTGGTCTGCGGCGGCAGGCCGTCGAAGATGACCTCGCCGTTCCACAGAACCTTCACACCGTCGTCGAAATTCGTCCGGTCGGAGTCGGAGAGCGAGAAGCTCACCCGATAGGTCGCGTCGGTTTCGACATGGGCGATCGACTGGCCGATCCGGTCGACGGTCGTTCCCGTCTGCGAATGATCCATATCGATCCAGATCCGGCCATCCTTGGCGACGATGCCGCCGTAATTGTCCCAATGCTGCTCGATGCGCTTGTTGTTGACATTGGTCCAGCCGAGGATCTGGCCGTCCGGGTTGCGATAGCCCCAGTCGTTCGGACCGTTGTTGCCGGAGGATTCGCTGATGTCCTCGAAGCTGCCGTTGATCATGAGATCGGTGCCGAGAAGGATGCCCTGCGCGACGGTGAAGTTGACGACCGACTCGACGATGCCGCCATGCCCGTCATTCACCAGATAGCTGAAGCTGTCGGCGCCGGTGAAGCCGGCACCCGGGGTGTACCTGTAGGTTCCGTCGGCATTGAAGACGACCGCGCCATGGGCCGGCGCGTCACCGAGACGGTAGGTCAGCGCGTCGCCATTGGCGTCGGTCGCCACGATTTTGCCGCTGAACGACACCTCCTGGCTGATGACGAGGTCGATGGCCGGGGCCTCCGGCGCGACGTTGCCCGGCGTCGGCAGCACCGGATCGGCGATCTTCACGAGACGGAGGTCGTCGAGCGCGGCACCGAACTCCTCGCCCGCTCCCTCGAAAACGAGGTCGTTCGAGCCATCGCCGGTCCCGCCGGTAACCATGAAGTGGAACTTGCCGCCGGTGGCGGAGGGGGTGCCCTCATGGACCACCTGCCCGCCCCAGAGCACGCGCACGCCGTCCTCGCCCGTCGGCAGGTCGGCGAGAGAGAAGCTCAGGCGATAGACCGCGCCAGTCTCGACGCTCGCAATGTCATAGGAAAGCGTGCCCTCGGGGAAGTCGCCTGCGGCGACGAGATCGGTACCGACCGCGACCGTCGAGGGGATGGCCAAGGCGGGCGCATTGGCAAGCAGGTCCTTGAGCCCCGGTAGCAGGGCCGCGACCTCGGGATCTGTTCCCTCGACCGCCAGCGCCGCGAGCTCGGCGCCGGTCAGCGTGAAGCCGTCGGCGGTCGTGATCGAGACCGGCTGATGGGCCGGATCGACGCCGTCGAGCAGAACGATCGCATCGCTGCCGGCGCGGATGATCAGGTTGTTGCCGTCACGGATGACGCTGACGCCAGTCGGAGCGATGCCGTCGAAGACGATCGTGCTGGTCGAGTCGAGCGAGACCAGATCGATGCCGTCGCCGGCGCGGAAGACGATCTTGTCGCCCGTCGCGACGATCACATCGTTGCCGGCGCCGCCGACGAGAACGTCCGAACCGGAACCGCCGGCAAGATAGTCGTTGCCGGAGCCGCCGACGAGGGTGTCGTTGCCGGCGCCACCGAAGATCAGGTCATTGCCGGCATCGCCATAGAGCGTGTCGTCGCCGAGGCCGCCGCGGACGATGTCGTCACCCGACATCGCATAGATGACGTCCTTGCCGGTGCCGCCGTTGATCTCGTTCCCCTGATCCGTGCCGTAGGCGACGTCGGCATTGTTGAGGAGCTTTTCCAGCGCCGGACGGGCGAGCTGCGTGTTGTCGTTGATGATGCCGTCCACGCCCAGGCTGAGAGCGTTGCGGACATCGGCTTCGTTGCCGGCGACGGTCCAGCCATTGACCTTGAGGCCGGCCGCCTGGGCCGCCGCGACCGTCTCCGCCGTGATCAGCGCCATCTGGGGCGCGAGGGCGTCGAGCTTGCCCATCGAGCCCTGCGGGTTCGTCGCGTTGGCGATCTTCGCGTCGGTGATGTTGTCCGTCAGCCAGACCAGCGGGAAATCGACCTGGTATTTGTTATCCATCAGGTCGCGGAGGACCTTGTGGTCGGTCGCGAAGGTCTGGAAGACGATCCGTTCCGGATCGGCGAAATCAGCGGCGACGAGGTCCGACAGCATCGCGTCATAAGTCGAGTGGCCCGTGCTCTTGGTCTCGACCAGGATGCCGAGCTTTCGGCCTGTCTCGATCTCCATCTGCTTGGTGAGCGCAATGATCTGCTCGAAGGTGATGACGTTCGGCACCGCCGCGCGCACCTCGGCCAGCGTCATGTTGGCAATCCCGCCCGGGAGATCGTCGTGATAGCTGACCAGCACGCCGTCCTTGGTCAGCCGCAGGTCGATCTCGATGGAGTCGGCGCCGTATTTGAAAGCCCAGACATAGGCGTCGGTCTCGTTGTCCGTATAGGGATTGGTGCCGCGATGGGCGTAAAGGGTTGGCAGGTCAGCCATGGCTCATCTCCAGAAATAGGCAACAGTCGATCGTTCCCGGCAGCAGGGTTGCTGCGGGCATGGGTGAAGAACGGGTTGTGATGACGAGCTGCGCCGCTTCCGGCGCAGCTTCTTCTGGTTGGGCTACGGCTTCACAGCCGCCTCCGGACTGATGAAGAGCCGGACGCCGGACGCATCCAGCATCTCCCGGATCGCCTCCGGCGGCTGCGCTTCGCAGAACACCGCGGTGACCTGATCGATACGTCCGCCATGGACATGGGCCGGGCGCGCGAATTTCGAGGAATCCAGGACGAGGTAGGACTTGCGGCAGTTGCGCAGCATCGCCTCGCGGGCGCGCACCTCCTCCTCCGAAAAATCGAGCAGCGAGCCATCCTCATCGATCCCGCCCACGCCGAAGATCGCGATGTCGACCTTGTAGGACGCGAAGAAGGCGTCGACCGTCGAGCCGCAGACATCCAGGTCGCCTCCGCGGACCGCGCCGCCGGCGATCGCCAGGGAGAAGTCGGAGTTCTGTCCGACCATCAATGCTATCGGCAGGTTGTTCGTCACGATCTTGAGCTGCCGATGCGACAGCAGGGCCTCTGCGACGAACTGCGTGGTCGTGCCGATGCCGAGCGAAATCGACTCGCCGTCGCTCACCTGGCTCGCGACCATGGCGGCGATGCTCTGCTTGGCTTCGCGGTGCAGCACGCGACGGTCCCTGAATGTGAGGTTCCCGCTCCGGGCGAGGCTCTCGATGCCGCCATGGCGCCGCCTGGCGACGCCCTGATCGCAAAGCGCGACCAGATCGCGACGGATCGTTTGCGTGGCGACGGCGAAATGCGAGGCCAACTCTTCGACGCTGATGAAGTCCCTGCTGCGCAGCATTTCGGCAATCGCCATCTGCCGCCCGTCGGAGCCCATCGCAATGTTCAAATGAATGCCGCTCATGTTCATGTGACTGCGATAGCGCCGCCCTGTGACGCTCGTGCGACGGTTAAGCAATTCTGAAAATCAAAACCGAAAAGATCGAGGCAGTCTCCGAAACCTCTGGAAGAAGATCATCATCACGGCAGCAAGAAACGCTGAGACGGCAAACAAACCGAGCTCTTGGAAATTCGTGAGCCAGTTCAGATTCGCCTTGAACCGTGGGTCGTAACAGAGCTCGCGCCGTGCATTCGCGGTTGGACGGCTACGCCTGCATCCCGCGCGTCGACTGCAAGCGATTACCGCTCCGACAGCAGTGTTCATTCGAACCCATGTATGGGCGCAGGATCCCGGGAACCTCTTGCTCAGCCCATTCGCCAACGCGGCATCGCCGCAAACGAAGCATGCCCCTGTTTAATGGGATGCGGCACGCTCAGTGCTATTGATGAGTTTTCCTAATTTGTCCTATCGGAATATTCTGCCTAATCGAATAGTTTCGAGCTGCATATTCTCCCTCTGCACAATGCGAACGAGGGACAGATGCCTGCCAAGTCCAAACAATCCCGGAAGCCCGCGCTGGTCCTGAGAGCAGCCTTTATCGGAGCCCTGCCGCTGTTTGCCCCCCAGGCCCACTCGGCCGAGCCGCTGGCCATCCAGGATCAAGGCAGCTTCACCGTCGGTGGCACGGTCACGACAGCGCCCGGCACGTTCGACCCGCGCAAGCCACTGACGGCCGATGGCCAGACCTTTCGCGGCGATCACCTCTACAGCTTCTACCAGGTGCCGGTGAATCCGCGGCCGTTGCCGATCGTGATGTGGCATGGCGCCGGCCAGTTTTCGAAAACCTGGGAGACCACGCCTGACGGCCGCGAAGGCTTCCAGAACATCTTCCTGCGCCGGCGCTTCGCGACCTATCTCATCGATCAACCGCGCCGTGGCAATGCCGGGCGCAGCACTGTGGAAGCCACGATCAAGCCGACACCTGATGAGCAGTTCTGGTTCGGGCAGTTCCGCGTCGGCGTCTGGCCGACCTATTTCGACGGGGTCCAGTTCGACCGCAAACCCGAGACCCTCGACCAGTATTTCCGGTCGATGACGCCGAATACCGGCCCTTACGACGCAGGCCTCATCTCGGATGGCGTCTCCGCCCTGTTCGGCCGCATCGGCCCGGGCATCCTGATGACGCACTCCCAGAGTGGCGGTCCAGGCTGGCTCGCCGCGATCAGGAGCCCGAACGTCAAGGCGATCGTGTCGTTCGAACCCGGCAGTGCGTTTGTCTTCCCGCAAGGGGAAAGCCCCCAGCCGATCAAAACCTCCTTCGACACCATCGAGGGGGTGCAGGTACCCATGAGCGACTTCATGGCGCTGACGAAGATCCCGATCATCATCTTCTACGGCGACAACATCCCCGCCAAGGCGACCGATATCCCCACCCAGGACGCCTGGCGCGGCCGGCTCGAAATGGCTCGTCTCTGGCGCGACGCGGTGAACAAGCATGGCGGAAACGTCACGGTGGTGCACCTGCCGGAAGCCGGCATCCGCGGCAACACGCATTTCCCCTTCTCCGACCTGAACAACATCGAGATCGCCGACCAGGTCTCGAAGTTCCTGGCCGACAAGACGCTGGATTGAGGGCAGCCGGAGCCTCGCTCTTTGCCCCCTCGATCAGGAATGAAGGACTATCTCCATGAACCGTCGAACGGTGTTGACGTCCGCCATAGCGGTGGCGACCACGGGATTTGTCACGGCTGGCTGGCAGGTTCACGCCGAAGCCACCCGGGCGACGCTGCCGGATCTCGACAAGCTGGTCCACTACACCACGGTGCGGCGCGGCAACGTCACCGAGCACATCATGACCACGCCCCAGGCTCTGGAGGCGGTCAGGAACCGGCAGCCAATCCCCGCCGGAACCCACTTCGTGCTCGTCGACCACCGGGACGGCAAGCTATTCCGCTACTTCGTCATGGAGAAGGGCGAGGGCTGGGGCGCCGATTATGACGAGCGCCGGCGCACCGACGACTGGCAGTACCAGTGGTTCTGGCCGGACGGAAAGATCAATACCAACGAGAACACGGCCCGCTGCCAGAGCTGTCACAGCAGCCAGGCCAGCAGCGACTACCTCTACACGGCTTACCGGATTCCGCGCTTCAACGGCAAGCCGGTCGAGTAAGCCGCCAGATGAGCCGCACCTTCGCTTTTCGTCTCTGGTTGGACGGCCTCGCGGCCGTCCTGCTGCTTTTCGGCCTGTCCTACTGGTGGCTGGGGAACCTGCCCCATGAGCTGGCAGGAACGGCCATGTTCGTGCTGCTGATCGCGCACAACATCTTCAACCGCCGCTGGTATCGCAACCTTCCTCGGGCCGGGCGCGAGCCCCGGAGCCTGGCCAATGTGGCGGTCACAGCGGGGCTGTTGCTGGCGATGCTGGCCCTCCTCGCGACCAGCATCCCGATCTCCCATGCCCTGGCTCCCGTGCTGCCGCCTTGGGGCGGATTCACCGTGAGGCAGATCCACACGCTGGCCGCCTACTGGGCCCTGGTGATCGTCGCCATCCATCTCGGAATGCGCTGGTCGCGGCTGATGGGCATCGGCCGGCAGATCTTTGGGCTGCGCTCGACCAGTGTCGCCCGCACCTGCGTGCTGCGAGCCGTGACGGCGGCGATCGCGGCCTATGGTGTCTGGAGCTGCCTGGTCCTGGGCCTCGGCATGAAGCTGACGATGCAGATGACGCTCGACTGGTGGAACTTCGAGGAATCCGTCGCCGGCTTCTTCTTTCATGTCGCCGCCGTCGCCGGACTGATCATCGCCGGCACCTACTATGCCCTGAAGCTGATCGAGCTCGCGCGGCACAGCCGTTTGCGCGGCGCACGCGACGAGGTCGGGCGCTTGGTGTTGGAACGAGCGCCGAGGCATGGAATTCTGAGGCCATCGCGCTCTGGGAACAGCGTCAGCCGCGGTAGCGCAGCACATCCACCAGAACCGACATAGCCGATGAGACGTGCCGGCGGCTGGGATAGTAGAGATGGTAGCCTGGAAAGGGCGGACACCAGTCTTCCAGCACCCGGATGAGCCGCCCATCGGCAACGTAAGGCAGCACCTGGTCTTCCGGCATGTAAGCGAGCCCCAGCCCGTCCAGCGCCGAATACAGGCGCATGCCGAGGTTGTTGAAGACGAGCTGCCCCTCACCCCGGACCTTGATCTCGTGCCCCTCCTTCTCGAGGCCCCAGGGAAAAAGGCCCCCGTAGGTCGGCAGGCGGGTCGCGATACAGTTGTGCGTCACGAGTTCCTGCGGCGTCTTCGGGATGCCGTAGCGTTCGAAATACCCCGGTGATCCGACGACCGCCATGCGCATTTCGGGGCCTATGCGGATAGCGATCATATCCTTGGCGACCTGTTCTCCGAGCCGGACGCCGGCGTCGTAGCCGGCCGCGACGATGTCGACGAGGCCATAATCGACGATGATCTCGACCTTGATATCCGGATGGTCCGGCAGAAACCGCTTGAGCGCCGGCTGCAGGACGGAAATGGCCGGGTGCTCGCCCGCCGTGATGCGGATCGTGCCTGCAGCCTTGCCACGCAGCTCGCCCAGAGCGGCGATCTCGGCCTCGATCTCACCGAAACGAGGCTCGATGGATTGCAGCAGCCGGAGACCGGCCTCGGTCGGCGCCACACTTCGCGTCGTGCGCGTCAGCAGGCGAAGGTTGAGCCGCCCCTCCAAGCCCTTGATGGTCTGGCTCAGGGCCGACTGTGACACCCCCAGCTTGGCCCCGGCCCTGGTAAAGCTCCGCTCCCGCGCCACGACTGCGAAAGCCGCGAGATCGTTGTAGTTCAGCTGAGCCATTAAGAAGCGCGCCTTATCATATCAATTCGATCATAGCGCCTGATCGAAGCATCCGTCGCGTGCTGAGTTGCCCTCATGGCCGCTTGCCGGTGGAGCGATGGGGGGGCCGGAATCGGCCTAAGGGGTCAGGATCCGTCGGATTCTGCTATAATTTTCAATCGTGTGGAGAAGGTGGGCCCGCAGCCTGTCCGCGGCCTCGGACTGGTCGCCTTTCGCCAGGCTATCCAGAATGGCCAAATGCTCCTCGCACTGCGCGCGATAGCGCTTGCGATCCAGCATGGAGCGATATGACAGCAATCGCCGGATGCGGTGAAGGCGCCTGACGGTATCCAGGAAGAAGGGATTACCGCTCGCGCCCACGATCGCCTCGTGGAAACGCACGCCGCGTTCGTGAAGTTCGTCGGCACTGTCGGTTTCGATCGCGCCTTTGAGAAGTCTCTCTTCGGCAAGGCGGCAGCTGGCAATGACCTCGGGAGCGATGTGATATGTGGGCTCCAGCAACGCTGCTGGCTCCAGCGCCAGGCGGAGCCGGTAGGTCTGCTCAAGGCTTTCGGGCGTCGTCAGAACCTTGACGAAGCTCCAGCCGTAACCCGGACGGCGTTCGGCCCAGCCTTCGCTGCTGATCCGGGTCAGGACCGCCGCGAGCTCCGTCTTCGTCAGGTCGTACCGCTCGCGAAGATCGAGTTCCGTCACCTGGCCAGGCAGCAGGCCCCGCAGATGATCGTCGGCGATCTGGAAGTAGGCGGCGGCGACAAGGTCCTTTCGCGACAGACCGAGTTCATCGGCCGTCGGAGGCTTGGCGCTGGCAACGAAGTACCCGCGATTTCGCTCGTGCCTAAGCACCCCTTTCTCCGCCAGCAAACCGAGAGCTTGGCCGACCGGGAAACGAGAGACGCCCAGGCGCGACGCGATGTCCTGAGTCCGCAAATGCGTATCGATGGCGAGCGCCTGCTCCCGGATCTCGCCAAGCAGTTGCGCCGCCAGCAACTCACTGAGATCGGGCTTCCTGGACTTCGCCACGGTACACCTTTCCGCCGGCGCGATGTCCGGCGCCGGCGGGAGGTGTAAACGGGTGTCGGGCCGGCGCAAGCTTATTTCACGAGCCCGATCGATCGCAGGACATCGCCGACGCGGACCTGTTCTTCCTTGATGAACTGGACGAAGGCATCGCCGGCGAGGAAATAGTCATCCCAGCCTCGGACCTTGAGCACCTCGACCCAGTCCTTCGATGCGGCCATCTTCTCGAAGACGGCCGTCAGGCTCTGCTTCTGCTCGGCGGTGATACCCGGGGCTGCCATGACCGCACGCCAGTTCACGACTTCGACGTCGTAACCGAGTTCCTTCAAAGTCGGGACGTCTGCCCCGGCGAGGCGCTTGCCAGATGAAATCGCGAGGGCCCGAAGCTTGCCGGCCTTGATCTGCGACTCGAACTCGCCATAGCCGGAGACGCCTGCCGTGACGCGCCCGCCCAGCATGGCGGCCAGCGCCTCACCGCCGCCAGAGAACGCCACGTAATTGGTCTTGGCTGCATCGCTGCCCGCCGCCTTCGCGACCAGGGCAGCCAGGATATGGTCCGCGCCGCCGGCAGATCCACCTGCCCAGATCACCCGAGCAGGATCGGCCTTGATGGCGGCCATCAGGTCCTTGACCGACTTGTGCGGCGAATTCTCAGGCACGACGATGACGAGCGGATCACCGGTCAGCCGGACGAGAGGGGTGACCTGGTCCAGGGTCACCGGAGCCTTGTTGGTGAGGATCGCGCCGATCATCGTGATCCCGTTGACCATGAGCTGGTTCGGGTCGCCCTTCGAGCTGCCGATGAACTGCGCCAGCCCAACGGTGCCTCCGGCGCCGGTGACATTCGTGACCTGGACGCTCTTCGCCAGCCCCGTCGCGGTCAGGACCTGCTGAATGGTGCGGGCTGCGGTATCCCAGCCCCCACCTGGACCTGCCGGCGCAATGATCTTGAGTTCCAGCGGTGCCTGTGCCGATGCCGGCCCGGCCAAAGCAAGTGCAGACAGTCCAGCGACGACATTTCGACGATTGAGCATGGGCGTTCCTCCGCTGTTTTATTGAATGGACGCCGAGACGCCGTCGTCAGGCAGGGCGTCGAAGCGTCCCCTTTTCTTCACCGGCCTGGTGAATCTGCGTGCGCGGCATGAAGCGCGACAGGATGAGCGGCAGCATCCCGCCGGCTCTCAGCGTCTCGCATTCGAGTTCCGTCTCGACCGCGACACTCATCGGAATCGAAGTGCGTCCACCGTCGACCCGGACGATATCGACAGATGTCTCCCGCCGCGGGGTGAGCTCGGATTCCGGCAAGGACACCTCGATCCGATCGCCTGGCTTCAACGCAAGCGAGCGAACCTGCCCGGCATCGGCGAACACCAGCGGAAGGATACCCATGCCGATCAGGTTCGAGCGGTGGATCCGTTCGAAGCTCGCAGCGAGCACCGCCCGTACGCCCAACAGGCCGAGCCCCTTTGCTGCCCAGTCCCGCGAAGACCCCGTTCCATAGCGTTCGCCCGCGACGATCACGATCGATTGGCCATCGCTCCTGTATCGCTCGGCGGCTTGCCAAAGTGGGATGATGTCGCCGTTCGGCGCGTGCACCGTCGAACCGGCCGGAAGAGACGGAGCCAGTTGGTTGGCGACTGTTCTATTCGTGAACAAGCCGCGAAGCATGACTTCCCAGTTGCCGCGCCGCGAGGCGTAGACGTTGAGGTCGCGGGCGTCCTCTCCGTTCTCGATGAGCCAGCGGCCGGCCTCGCTATTCGCCGGCGTCTGGCCGGCAGGCGAAATGTGGTCGGTCGTGATGTCGTCGCCCAGAACCAGCACAGGGTGCGCGCTGTAGGTTCCCAAGGTCACAGGAGCATCGGCACGCGCGAAGGGCGGACGGCGCAGGTAAGTCGAGGCCGGATTCCACGGAAACTGCGGTGTCGCGGGAGCCTCCAGCCTGGCCCAAGTCTCGTCGGCCGCAGCTTCGTCGAACGCCGCCTGGAAGTCCTCCGCCTCGAGGCCTGCCGCCAACGCCAAATCAATCTCGTCGCCGCTCGGCCAGAGATCTGCCAGCAGAACCTCTCTGTCCCCTACTGTCGCGACGGCTTCACGCGACAGGTCTCGGGAGGCCGTTCCAGCGAGCGCGTACGCGACAACCAGTGGTGGGGAAGCGAGGAATCCGGCCTCTACCTGACTGTGGACCCGACCGGGGAAGTTCCGATTGCCCGACAATATCGCGACGGGCAGCGTTTCTCCGGCGACGACGGACAGCTCCATCACGGGGAGAAGCGGGCCGGAGTTGCCGATGCATGTCGTGCAGCCATAGCCGACGATGGCGAAACCGACTGCTTCCAGATCCTCCAGCAGACCTGACCGACGCAGGTAGCGCTCAGCGGCAGGCGAGCCTGGTGCCAGCGAGGTCTTGACCCACGGTGGGGGCACCAGGCCCAGGGCCCGCGCCTTCCTCGCCACCAGGCCGGCAGCAATGAGAAGCCGCGGATCGCTTGTGTTCGTGCAGCTTGTGATCGCAGCGATCGCGACGGGGAAGGCTGGCAGCGCCGGCGTCGGCCTTTTGGGTAGGGGGAGGCTCTGGAGGACGTTCGGGACATTCGACAGCGAGACGCGATCCTGTGGCCTGAACGGTCCGGAAAGGCTCGTCTCGATCGCAGCCAGGTCGATGTCGACCACGTCGGTGAAGCGAGGTTCGGCGCCTGGCTCGAACCACAGGCCCTGCGCCTTCGCGTATGCCTCGACCAGCCCGACAGCCTCGGGCTCTCGCCCGGTCTGCCGCAGATACGCCAGCGTCATTCCATCGATCGGAAAGTAGGCTGTCGAGGCTCCGAACTCCGGGGTCATGTTGGCCACCACCGACCGTTCGCCGGCCGACAGCGATGCGATGCCCGGACCGAAGAATTCGACAAAGGCACCTGCGACGCCGCGCTGCCGCAGTCGCTGGGTGACCGTCAACGCAAGATCCGTTGCAAGGACCCCTTCCCTCAGCCGGCCGGTCAGCTTGACGCCGATGACGTCGGGCAGACGCATCATGACCGGCATGCCGAACATCACGCTTTCGGCTTCAAGGCCGCCGACACCCCATGCCAGCACCCCGATGCCGTTGATCATCGGCGTGTGACTATCCGTGCCGATCAAACTGTCGGGAACGGCGAATTGGCGCCCGTCGATCGAGCGCACGCCGACGACCGTCGCAAGTTGCTCCAGGTTGATCGTATGCATGATGCCCGTTCCGGGCGGATGCACACGGACTCCGTCCAGCGAGCGGGTTGCCCATTTCAGGAACCGATAGCGCTCGCCATTGCGTCGATACTCCCGCTCCTTGTTCAGTTGCGCGGCCGCCGGCGAACCCGAAACATCGACGCCTAGCGAGTGGTCGACCGACACGTCGACCCGCAGGACGGGGCTGAGGCGGCCAGGATCTCCACCCGCTTCCGCCAATGCGTCGCGCATGCCTGCCACGTCGACCAGGGCCGGCGTGCAGGTCGTATCGTGCATCAGCACGCGCTCGGGCTGAAAGGCAATCTCGGCCGTGCTCGTGCCGTCAGCGAGCCAGCCGCGCAACGCCTCGAGGCTTGCTTCACGCTCTGCGGTCGAGAGGGCGTTTCGAATAATGTTCTCGACGAGAATCCGGAACATATGCGGCAAGCGACGGTAACCCGGGCCAAAGGCTTTCTCCGCGGCAGCGCAGACGTAGGTCCTCGCCCCAACGGCGATCACGGCATTCTCGTGGAAAGCCCTCTGCATGATCGATCTTATTGCATATATGATTCTTTAAATGCAATAGACCGCCGATCGCTGAATAGACCTCGGGATCGTAGGCGTGCGGGTTCCTGCGGGTTGGATGGGGCGACGTTAACACCGGATGGCTTGGGAATGAGCGATGAGCAACGCTTCCCCGGGCGATAAGTTCGGATGCGCCTGAACTGCAGTTTCCCCGTTCGCGAAGAAGGCGCCTCCGCCCGTGTGAGCTCGCAGTTTGCCTCATCGTCCATTTCGCAATCCCATCGGACTGACCAGACCGATTGCAGGACATTCCCGTCACTGGAATTGCGAACGCGACTTCGTCGGGAGAACTTCAAAAATCCGGCCGGCGCTGTTGATCGAGCGATACCTTGGCGATGTCGTCCTCATGTAACGGGAGCGACCACCGTGAATCCGGCAATCTCGATCGCGGCATTCTCGATTTTAATGGTTCTGGCACTGGGTGGCACAAGCTGGCGCATGCACTGACGAAATCGGAAACCTCGCCAAGACGATAGCGGCAAGAGATACCGGATCGAGTACGCTCATGATCAAGGCCGGACGATAATCCGGGACGCGAACGATCGGCGTCTCGCCGGCCGCTCGCGTCGCATTGCCGCCCGGAACGGGCCTTCGCCTGCGTCGCTCTCCTCGATCTGGTTGAGATGGCAGGCACCGCGATGCTCGGCACCAAACTGTTGCAGGATGGGCGGCGCGGCCTGGATGATCGGACCGAGCCTCGTATTCGTCCGATGCTCCAGGCCTTTGATGTTGCATTGGCTTTTTCGCGAGAAGCGCAGGCCGATGCTTCGGCCTTGTGGCTCTGGCTTTTGGGGTTTTTTCCGGGTGGTTTTGGTTTCTGGACGCAAAAACGCCCCTGCGGGTTGCGCAGGGGCGTTTTTGA
>NZ_LMJT01000030.1 GCF_001429395.1 Allobosea sp. Root381 | reverse complement strand
CCTGCCGCAGCTTCGCGACGATCTCTTCAGGCTTGTGCTTCTTCTGCGGCATCGCGGGCATCCTCCAAAGGCTCAAAAAGCCTACTTCAGGGAGGGCCACTTTTCAGGGGGCAGGCCAGTGCCCCCAAGCACTCTGAACGATCTTGACGCGGCGGGCGGTCGCACATGCCTCGCACGAGCCTCGCCCATCGCGTTCGTCATAGGGTCGATCCTGGCAAGTTCGTCGGCGATGCGCGCCAGCGATTTTTCATCGACCTGCATCTGATCGTGGGCGACCGGTTGGTACGCCTCCTCGCCGAAAGCCGCGTGGACGAGTTGCTGGCGTCTCGAGATGCCATCGCCGTTACGAAGCGCATCAGTATGCCGCGCCTGGGGATCCTGCATTTCGGTTGATGCCAGCCGCTCGGCTACTTTGGGATCATCAAGCCCTGGTCGAGATGCCAATGCGCGGTGTCGCTGTACTCCTGGGCGAAGACCGCGATGAGGTCATTAAAAATCGAAGTCGGCATCAAGCCGGTCGGCCGCGTTGCGGTCGGTCTCTCCCGCCAGCGCTCCCCACCTCGATCAGCGTCGGGGCGTGGACGGAAGTGCGAAGCGAGTCCCAATAAGCCGCCAGCCGGCCGAGAGCAGCCTGGAAGCGGTCCTTGGCCTCTCGCGCGCTGTTGGTGCGCAGGGAGACGTAGACCTTGTCGGACACGGTGACAGTGACCGTTTCGCCTGCGATCGGCAGGGTCACGACGCGGCTGCGTGCGACCTCGCGCAGCTCGTTCGGCACCCGAACATTGAGGTAGTAGGGTCCCGACTTGGTAGCGAAGGGACGGGGCATCGCAAGGGCCATGTATGAAACCGCTCTGTGAAAGCGGCTGCTCGATAAGCCCTTACAAAACCGTAACTCTTTCTCCTGCTGAGGAAAAAGAGTGGTGCCCAGGAGAGGACCGGGTCAAGCCCGATCCATGGCGCTGATAAATAAGGATTTATTGCCTCAATTTATGATGGATGTTTACCAGCCCTGTTGAACAGTAGCAAGTCGAGCGGAGACGCGCTTGTATGTTTCATGGATTGGTCTCGGGGGGAGTATGGCAGTCGCACCGGCATGGATCGAGGATGGAGAAAAATTCGCCCTCATAGGGCTTTCGGTTCCTACCGAGACCGCCCTGAGCAGCCGCGTGATTTCGGGCGGCTTGGAGTTCCTCACCAGCGGCGACTTCGACATGCCCGGCGAATGGCGGGAATGGCTTGGCACGATACGGGTCGAACAGGTGGAGGAGAGCAAACTCTACCTGCTCGCCAAAATGCGGACGGATGTGCCCGAGGTTTTAGACGCCGAGAACCAGAAGCTGACCCGACAGGTTTCCGACTGGTTCAACGGGCTCATGCTCACGATGAGGTTTTGGCAGCAAGCCGACCCGTTCTTGGTTTCGGGAAGTCGATTTCAAGGCAAAGTCGATGTGAGGAGTTTCCACGGCCTGAAAGCACCTCAGCGGAGCATTGTGGACGTTGCGCCTACCATAGCGGAAGAGCAGCTTCTAACGGGGGCGCAGATAGGCGCGACGTTTGCCGCCTTTGATGGTCCGTGGCGATCCGAACATTGGCGCTTGCTACGCTGCGTTTCTATCTACCAGCAAGCCCGTCGTGATCAAGATTTCATCAACAGGTTGCACCAATTCACGCGATGCATTGAAGGGCTTATAGCCGCCGGAAAAGGAAAAACGACAAGTCAGTTCAAGAGCAGGACTGAGCTATTCGTCGGACCGAGACATCACGGCCTCATGGGTGAATTGTATGAGGCGAGAAGCGACTTTGAGCACCTCCACGAGAACAAGTATCTCGAGCAATTTGATCGAGCGACGCGCATTCGCCTAGCCGAGCTAGAGGCCGTTGCCGAATGGGTGGCCCGCTCTTGTCTTTTTCGTATTCTCGGGAAACCGGCCTTGCTCGCGCACTTTGGGAGCTTCCCGAACCTTGAACGCTTTTGGAGCATGGCCGCTGACGAGCAACGAAAGGCTTGGGGGCCCTGCGTTGACCCCTACGAACCTCTCCATAGGTTTCGGTTCGACTGGGTGAGCGACGACGAATTAGGTGCGCGTCGTTGATAGAAGAGGCCGGATATTCAGCGCAAAATCGCGAGGCCCCTATTCGGATAGGCGAGCCCGAATTTGCCCCCGTAGGGGCACCCTCAGCGCCACTAGCAGGCCACCATCGGCGGAGCATAACGGGGCACCCTGCCTGTCCCCCTCAATGGCGGATTGCCGGTGTGCGGGTCCGACCGTAGGGACCGTCCGTGACCGCCCCGGCTACTACCTACCAGATAGGGGAACGGCGGTTCCTGCTATATGGCCGCAAAGCCACCGCCTCACTTCACCGTGGTGCACGTCCCAGTTACGACCATCGACAAGCCAAAGGCGTAGAACGTCACCTGCGGGTTGCTGTTCCAAGCCCGCACTCGTAGCACATCGGTCGAAGCGGAGACCGCTGTAGCAAGAGGGGACGCTACAAAATCATACTCGCCCGAGCCCTTTTGAACAATGGCCAGTTGTTCGGGTTTAGCCGCGCCGCGCCGAAGAAGACCGGTCGCCGTATCAATCAAGAAATTCGACCAGTAGTCGGCCCAGAAATTGTTCTGGAATGGCCCCCATCGTGCCATCATCTTTGAATTGCAGAACCGATTTCGCAGAGCACCTGTACAGGGCGTCCGAGGCAAGCGCGGACGACGCGGCGAACATAAACGCCATAACTAACAATGCAGGGCGCACCAGTTCCTCCCGACCCGTTCCGCAATGACTGTTGGCGCACGCGGCGGAAATCGCAAGCGGGCAGGAGGGCGTCACTTCGGGGTACACACTGCGGTGACATCGGAATGTTACGTCCAGAGCGTCACATCAGGGTTGACATCGGCCATTTGTTACGTCAATCGTTTCGGGTCTAAACCCTGACGTTACACGAGGCCCTGCCATGACGAAGATCGGATACGCCCGCGTCTCGACTACGGACCAAGACTACGAGGGGCAGGTTGACCGGCTGAAGGCCGAAGGCTGCACCATCATCCGCAAGGAGAAAGTCAGCGCCGCAAGCCGTGATGGCCGTGACGAGTTGGCGGCAATTCTCGACTTCCTCCGCCCCGGCGACGAGCTGATGGTGACGCGGCTCGACAGGCTCGGCCGCTCGACACGGGACGTGCTCAACATCGTCCATGAGTGTGACTTGAAGGGGGCCTCGCTGACTGTTCTGGAGCCCCATGTGTCCACCCGAGGAGACACCGGCAGGATCGTGCTCACGGTCCTCGGCATGGTGGCGGAAATGGAGCGGGGCTTCATCAAAGCCCGCCAGCGCGACGGCATCGCCAAGGCGAAGGCCGCTGGGGTCTATATGGGCGGCAAGCGCAGGATCGACGCGGAGAAGGTGCGGGGCCTCAAAGCTGAGGGTAAGGGGCCAACAGAGATTGCGAAGTTGCTCAACGTGAGCAGGATGCAAATTCACCGGATACTCACGGCGGAACGCGCCGCTCAGTGATGCCCGGCTGATGACCCAGCCACTACAGTGTCATGTGACGAAGCAGCGAGAGCCAGCCTAATGCCGTCCCAATTCCACCTCGGCAAGACTTACACCCGAGAACAAGTTGCAACAGCCATAGGCATGCCGCCTGACCGGCAAAAAGGGAACTGGCTGACGGGCTATGACGAGTGGAACTCGGAGTTCTTCGTTTTTTGTAATGTCGGCACCGCCGGTCGAACGGGCCATGATTATGCCAACCGATGGGATGGAAAGTCACTCATATGGTTTGGCAAAGGCGGCACGCGACTGGGCCAAGCGACGATACAGGAGATGATATCCGGAGAGTTGCCGGTGCATGTTTTTTGGCGCGGCAAGGATAGGGCTGCCTTTACATACGCCGGCATTGCGGCTGCGGCTGATGTCCACGACCAAACACCTGTCGGAGTTGTTTGGGATTTCGGTAGCAATCAGCCGTTGATTGAAAGTGGTGCGCCATTAACGGGCAGACAGCGAGAATGGTCAGACTTCAGGCGCGGACCTCCGCCATCCCCGGGAAAACGTACGGTCGATGTTCGCGACAGCGAGACGACCCTCTACCTGATGCGGCTTGAAGGGAATTGCGAAAGCATCATGCCCTCACTACCCGCCGACCACGTCGTGATCAAAGTAGGCATAACGAATGCGCCTGATCGCCGGCTCGGGGAAATGAACCAGGGGTTTCCACCGGGGGCAGCCTTTGGCTGGCGACTTATCCGGCAGCGCCGGTTTCAAAATGGAATGGCATCGTTCGGGGCCGAGAGCGAGTGTCTGGAAGAACTGCGGCAAACGGGGCATTGGGTGGGCGGGGAGTTCGCGACAATGCCCAGCGCCGCGTTCAATGCATTTGTTGATCGCCATTGGCCTGAGCCGAGTTGAGGAACAGGAAGGTTTCCCACCGTGCGGTGTGGACCCTACAGGCTCTTCCCTGCTTCTTCGGTAGGGTAGGCAAGGGCAGAGCTGTAAAGCCGTCCATGCCAGAAGACGTGCAGGCCACCGAAGCGTCCCGTGAACCGCGACTGCGCGGGCCCTTCCCGACGAGCCATCAGCCCAATTCGTCGGCGGCCGCTGCCGTCAGCTCCGCTATGGCAACCTCAAACGCCTCCTTGGAGCGGTTGAAGTACGCGGTGTAGTCGGCTTCAGGTCCGAAAAGGAGCGGCTCCAACTCGACGTGCAGCGCATCGAACGTCGCAATGGCTGCCTTCGCCCGGCCGTTTAGCAGAAAGAGGTTCCTGCTTTTCACACTCCGCATCTTGCGGCGCTCGGCTTCAATCGTCTCAGTCAGAGCCGTGATCCTAGCCAGCCCAGCCTGCTCGTCGGTCCAGTCAATCTTGTTGATGATCTTTTGGATGTAGCGGTTCTCGTCGAAAGCCTCGATGAGGTTGGCGTAGGCTTCGCGCTTCAGGTCCCATAACCGCTCCCGCTTCTGTCGGCGGCCGTTGAAGTGGTTAGTCAGCCAAATACCGGCGAGCGTGCCGATGGTGCCCAGCGCGGCGACGGCGAACGTGATCCATTGTAGGGCGGGAGGCTGAGGGGCGCTCACTTCGCAGGCCCCCTGAGGCGGGACTTGGAGACAGCAGCGGCAATCAAAGCGGAGCGATACATACCCAGTCTCTTTCCGGAGCGAGAGCCCCCGCTGCGACAGTCCGCCGCACCGGCCAATAGTGCCGGAAATGGGCCTGTGCTGGAATGCCAATCCCGCCGCTTCCACAGCCCTTTAGCAAGCCGCTCAAACGGCACTGTTACAGATCTCGAACAGTGCCATTTCTGCAAGCTATTTCAATGACTTGATTGATGATTTCGGCTGTGGCGTCTTCTGTGCGTTGGGCGCTTCCGCCTGCCTCGTCACTGGAAACGATCATGCAAATCCTCTGCTCCGGCTTCCTTTCGCTGCCCCTCATCGGCTCCGCTCACGCCGCCCGTTGGGGGCACTCTCACGCCTTCCGCGTGTCCCTCGACCGCGCCTCTGGTGAAGCCACCGCATGGCTCGGCCGTTGGGAAGTTCACGCCAGCGGCATGCGCCCGGCTGGCATCGTCGCGGCCCTCCCGCTCCTGACCGCAGGGGCCATGCTCGCGGCCATTGCCGCTCTCCCGAAGGCGGCCCGAGCGTGATGCTCACGGCAACTCAGCGGGTGCGCTTGCTCAGCGTCATCGGCGTGGCATTGGTGCTCCCGGCTTGCTCGACCTCACAGGCCGTCGTGCCGCTCGCGACTGACACCATTCAGGTCACCGTTGCCGCGCACGGCGAATGCGATTTGGAGGCGGCCCGGAAGATTGCCGTCAAGCGGATCGCCGTCGAGACCGTCCGTCGTGGTTTCGACGCCTACACGATCACCGGCAGCAGCTCGCGGTCCTTCAATCCACAGCAGGAGTACACCGCCCGGCTGTCCAAGGCCGGCGAACGATCAACGGCATTAGATGCCCGCGCGATGCTCGGGACGGACTGGGCCAGGATCGTCGCGGCGCACGATGAACGAAGCTGCCGGGCCTGAGCGCGGCGGCCAAGAACGACACCTGAAAGCCCCCTCTGCGGGGCTTTTTCTTTGCGGGGCGGATCATCGGGCGTGTGGCGAGTGCCGTCGCGCGGTTAGCCCCCACCTCCACTTTCACCAGATAGAGGACCCACCAACACCATGCCGGAAAGCGCACTCACCAAGGCCATCGGTCTTGTCGAAGAACTTCGGAAAATCGACCCCGAGCTGCCGATGCAGGTAGCGCACGTGCTGCTTGTCATCGCGCGGTATCCCGGACTTTGCCAACGGGAGGTCGCCGCGCGGACGCAGATTGGCAAGTCCAGCGCCTCCCGCATCGTCGAAGGATTGTCCGGGCGCGGCCTCATCAGTGCAACAGAGGACAGCATAGACCGGCGTGTGAACGTCCTCATGCTGACCGATCAGGGGCACCGCGTCGTGCGGAGGATCGTCGCCGGGCTGTGAGGGAACGGCCCCCTTCGGATGCGAACCATCCGAACCACCGGGCGGACATCGAACGCCTTCTACCTCAACGAGGAACAGGCCCTTCTGGTCTGCCTCCTGTCCCGCACCGACAAGGCCAAGGCCGTCCGCGCCGCGTTCAAGGAAGCCTACATCGCCCGCTTCAATGAGATAGAAGTCGAGCTGAGGGCGAAAAATCATCAGAAGTGCAGTCACTGCACCGGACGCGACGAGTGCAGTAGAGCTGCACGGCGGGGTGTAACGGGTGCAGCGCCACTGCACTTCGATTACCCCCCACCACCAGCCATACTCCGGGGTGAACATCCTCTTATTATGTTACTGAGGGTTCCCTTTCAGGTGCCCGTATCGTGTTCACTTAGAGAGAACACCTCCACTACACCTTCCAAGAAACATTCTCAGTGAGGATGTTGATGGGGGATTGTCCGGCGGTCTTCCGCCTCAGGGACACCCCAGACACCCTTGTCCTTGCCTCCCATGCCGCCTCCCGGTCTGCGTGGTCTTGCCCCGCCGTGGGGCGAGTGACTGAACCGACATTCCGGCTTCGTCTTCCATCATCCGTTCGTAAGCGAACTCTTCCCAATCCAAAGAACCCCAATGAACCCCGTCCCCCTTCGTCCTCCCCGGCGCGGGGTCGATGACCGAGGTCGCCCCGTCGTGCGCGTCTCCCTCGCTTCGATCAACGCCCATGCCATCCTCGATGCCGACGACTTCGACGCCCTCATGGCTCGCGGCGTCAGCCCGAACTGGTCATTCAGCAAAAAGACCGTTCGTGCCGCATGCCCGCAGCTCAACACGCAGCGCGTCGCCCGGCTCATCGTGAACGCCCCCGAGGGACACGCCGTCCGTCACCGGAACCGCAACGGCCTCGATCTGCGCCGCGAGAACCTCTTCACGGTCCCCATCAAGCGCCACCCTGCGCCGACCCTCACGGGCCATCACCGGCCCCTGTAACCCTCCCGCCGAAAACGGCCGTTCCGTCCCCAGCCTTGGCATCCCCACCGCCGAGCCGATGACGGCCGTCCTTGGTCTCCACCGAACAGCAAGAAACCCCCATCCATGATTATCACCATCTCCCCAGCCGGGAGGGGGCGCTTTCGCTCCTATCTCGGCACCCGCCTTCTATGCACCTCACCGACCCCGTTCCTGTCCTCCGCCCGTGTCCTGCTACGGGAAGGCGTGGATCCCTCGACGCCCCTCGAAATGACCCGCGAGGGCAGCGATGCGGTTGACCTCAGAAGCACCGTAGGCGTCGCCGCCCGGTTCACCGTTTCCGAGAACGACCACGAGGGGCCGGTCTTCCGTGCCTACAAGGCATTCCCCGCCGACCTCCGCAGCAAGCCGCAGGAACTGTCCCCGTGTGCATAGCAGCGGCTGCGGCCGTGATCGGGACCGGCGCGAGCATCGCCGGCTCGATCATTGGCTATCAGGCTCAGAATAAAGCCGCATGGGAACAGCGGGCCTACAACGCTCAGGTTGAGGCCCAGCAGCTCAAATACCGCGCCGAAGTCATCAAGTACCAGAACGTGGTCTATCAGCAGGAAGTGGACCACGGCCACAAGGTACAGGATTGGAAAGAGGGCGAGTTTGCCCGGCAGGCGACCTTCCGCGACAACGCAGTCGAGAGCATCCAGAAGAACCTGTTCGCCCAGTACGCGACGCTTCTTCAGCGACAGGTCGAAGAGGGCATGGCCTACACCTTCGACACCGTCAGCACCCAGAAGGACGCCGCTGCACTGCGGGCCAAGGGCCAGGTTGCGGCCGACGCGAAGGGCATCGAAGGGTCCAGCATCGAGCAGCTCATTGACGACGTATCGCGACAGGAAGGGGACACCCTCACTGTCATGCAGATGAACCGTAGCGCCACGCAGCGCCAGTTTGCGCTAGAGGCTATGGGGCTCAAGGCGTCCGCCGATCAGCAGCTCTACAACCTACCGACCAACGTCTTTCAACCAGAAGCCGCGCTCAACCCGCCGCAGCCCATCAACCCGGTCAGTCCTGCCGCCCCGGTCGCCGGCCCGAACAAGGGCGCGGTTGTCGCCAACGTCATCGGCAGCGCGGTCACCGGCCTGTCCAACTATGCCTCGTGGTCCGGCAAGACCATGGCGGACGCCTTCAAGTTCTAAGCCCCGCCCCGCCTGACGAGGGACCTGCGCCA
This sequence comes from Allobosea sp. Root381, assembly GCF_001429395.1. GTDB lineage: Bacteria > Pseudomonadota > Alphaproteobacteria > Rhizobiales > Beijerinckiaceae > Allobosea. The sequence goes on along the minus strand of NZ_LMJT01000030.1, from coordinate 6,531 downwards.
CCGGCTCGTCGGGATCGGCAACTACACCCGCGCCCTGCGCCAGCCAGCCGCTATGGCCTCTGCTTCGGAACAGAACCACCGTTCGCCCCGCCAAGGTTTGATACTGGCTTCGCCATAATAGCGCTGACCCGGCAGGTGATAGATGCGCTCGCCGCTGCCGGTGCTGATGTTGCCGCGAATGGTGCAGTTGGGCGAGAGCGCCGATTGCAGGGGCGTCCTGTAAAGCGTCATTCCGGCTGCAAGCACGAGCGCGGCAATGAAGACGGCATTGCGGGGGCGGGCGATCCACCGCCGCCATACAGGCGCCCTGCGCCCCTGTCGAAACCGGCCTTGCCTCATCCCATCACCGTACCGTGCAGGCGTTAGAGCCCCGTTACGGCGATACCCGCAAATCAACCCAACCGCCCCGTCGTGCCTCAGTGCCGGCGGGGTCTCTTTTGTTAGCACCCAAGGAAACCCCACATGCCCTATGCAGACCCCCAGACCCGGCGCGACAGGCGCAGGGATTACATGCGCGAGCTGATGCGCGAGCTGATGCGCGAGAGACGAGCACGTGCCCGTGACCAAGGGGCCGTTAGCGCCCGTGTTAGCTCCGCCGCGACTGTTAGCTCCCGCCCCGCCGTTAGCACCCCCGAGCCCGTTAGCACCGCTGTTGGCTCCCGCCCGGCTGTTAGCTTCCCGTCCTCCTCCCGCCCACCGAACGGCCTTACTCCGCTGACGAAGGCGAGTGCGAAGAAAGTCTTCCGGCTTTTCACTGACGGTGTCACGGCAGCCGAACGCAACGCTGCACGGTTGAGGCTGCTGGAAACGGCCACGAAGACCGGGCTTTCTCCGGCGGACCTCATGGTCGCTATCGGTGCCCCTCGCGATGCACTGGACGTGCCCCATGCGTGACCCTTCACGGACCCTTCCGGTGGACATTCCGGCCGATGATGTCGCCGGCAGGCAGGCATTCATAGAGCAAGGCTTGGCGCACTACAGAGCCAAGCGAGAGGCCGGCTCACTGACGACCGAAGAGGCATTCTTGCTGCGCAGGATGGAAGCCTATGACGAGGCGCTGCGGGACGGCGTTGCGCTACAGGTGCGGCTCGACAGGCTGCTTGCGGAAATCGACCGGGACGAAAGGGGACAGGCCGGGAGGCTCCAATAAGAGCCCCCGACCGGTGCAGTAGACTGCACTTTAGGCCGCCCGCTCGTCGGGTTCATTCTTCGTCGCTGCCTTGATCGGCGAAGGGACGCGCCCGAGGTCTTTCAGCACCTCGTCGGGCATCCCCCGGAACCCATGGCCGTAACTCGTGCCGAGCGAGCTCGTTTCCTTATGTTCAGGACCTCTTATCTGGACGGCCCCGCTTCGTTCGAGGATGGTATCGCGCCCATGCCGGGGAGTGCCGGTCGAGCAATGGACTGGACGCGGCGTGAACCATCTAGAGCAGCTTGTATCAGAATGGCTTCAATACAACGGCTATTTTGTCCGCGTGTCCGTCCAAGTCGGCGCGAGACCGAGGGGCGGTTTCGAAGGCGAACTTGACGTGGTTGCTCTTAACCCAGTTACGCAACACCTGATGCATGTTGAGTGCTCGCTCGACGGGAACTCAACCGAGAAGCGCGAACAGCAGTTTTCCGGCAAATTCGAGCGGGGTCGGAAGTTCATCAAAGATGCATTCCGAGGTATCGAGCTACCAGAAAAACTGGAGCAGGTGCTGGTCTTACAGTTCGCAAGTGGGAATGTTCGGTCATTTGGCGGCGTACGCGTGGTCACCGTCCGGGAATTTGTGCACGAGATGTACGAGGGTCTGAGAGGCACATCACCGGCCAGAGGGGCGGTGCCGAGCAATCTGCCGCTTCTACGGACCATCCAACTTGCCGCTGATGCGGTACGCTACGCGCCGACTGATCACCGGATCATCAACCTCGCGCGAAAATGAAAGTGGAATAGTAGCCTTGCTGGCAAACAAGAGCCGGGGCGGTGTGATCGGCCCATTTTAGAGCCGAGTAACGGGCTACGGGCTGCCCAACCGATCCCATGCTTCTCGATATGCCTCCGTGGCATAAGCCTTGGGCTGGAGCCAGTACGACAGCTTCCCGGCCGCGTTGACGCCCTGATGAGCAGCAGCTTTCACCTCCTCCAGCGTGAGGACGTAACAGGTCGGCAAATCTGAGTTGGCATTGATCGTCACTACCCACCAATACGAGCGCAGGTTGTCGAGCGAGTTGCCAAGCGGGACCGGGACGCGCTTCGACAATGCCTTTGATTGGATAGGCAACACACGGGTCTCGTCGTCACTCGCTGCATAGAGGTCGGCACCCCGAGCATTGCGTACGGTCGGCATGACGTGCCAGCCGCGCCGAGAAAGCTCTCGCGCCACGTGGTAGAGGCCGGCGTTGCCTGTCAGTTGGTGTCGCACAGTCGGGGGCATCCAGCGCGGGCCGAGTTAAGGGCGGCCCACCGGCTCTAACAGGCGACACGCTGTGATGACCAGAGGGCCTAAGACGCCAGCCGGCTAAGTCTGTCTCGGGAACTTCGCTATGGCGAGTGCCAGTGTCTTGAGCGTCACCTCGCCATACGTCTCTGCGACCGTGCGGGCCCGCTGGCCTTGGATAGCGTCGAGCACCCGGTGGTCTATGCCCACCTCCATGCCGACTGTCTTGAACCGATGCCTCCATCCGTGGTTCGGAGCGACGCGAGGGTCTTTCACGGTTTCCCTCGCGGCTTCGATCAGGTCGTTTTTGCGCGACCGCCAAGGCCCGCGAATGGTGCCTCCGGGCTTCGGCGTGATGAAGAGGTATTCGTCCGTGCTGCTCTGTACGAAAGCCGGGAAGCCCTTCGCGACCAGATGCTCGTGCATCACGACATCCCGCGCCTCGTCTGTCTTCACGGTCCCGGCTTCCGGGGTGATGTGGATCACCCATAGATCGCCCTCCTTCCGCACATCCTGTTTACGGAGTTGGACCATCTCCCCGACGCGGGAGCCCGTATAGGCGCACAGCCACGGCACCCAGCGCTTGGCTGCGAAGGTCTTCGGGCGTTCCTTTCCCTGCTGGTGTGCGTCAGCGGCCTTCAATAGCGCCTTCGCTTCCTCTTCGGTGAAGCCCGGAGGCCGGGTCCGTCTCCGCTTGCCGAGCTTGATGGTGATGCCTTCGGCTGGATTGACGGGGAGGCGCTTATTGGTGACAGCCCAGCCGAACAGCGTCTTCAGCGCCGCAAGGTCGCTGTCCTTCACCGTCTTGGGCGAGATGGGCTTTCCGGTCCTTGGGCTGACGGAAGCCAGCCGATGGTCCTTGAAGCCAACGACATCCTCAGGCGTCACCCCTGTTGCATCGTTATGCCCGAGGAAGGCGACGAAGCTGTCTATCGTGTGGCTGTAGCTCTCGTAGGTGCTGAGCTTCCGGCCGGTGGCCTGCGCCTCCTTCCACCAGTCCGCAGGGATGCCCGTCAGGCTGGTCTTGCCACCGCCTGCCTTGGCTGCATGCTCGGCCTTCTGGGGCGCAGAGGCGGTAGTGGAGGGAGCCTGCCACGCCGGGAACTTCGCTGCGCCAGGATCGGGCGCATAATCGCCTTCGGCCCGCCGCTCCAGAACCAAGGCGACATCTCGCTTTACACGGGCGATGGCCTCCAGCAAGCGGGCTCGGCTATCTGCGTCGATGATGAGCGCCTTCGCGGCTATCAACTCGTCCGCGCCACGCCCAAAGGCCCGCTCCATTGCGACGGCCCGCTCGGGGTCCACAATCTCGCTTTGCGGTACGCCGTCCTCCAGTGGGACGCGGTAGCGGGTCGCTTCGTCAACCTCCACGGCAACGCGCTTCCACCTCTCGGGGGAGCCGGGTTCCGCCTCAAAGGCCCGCATGAAGGTCGCGTAGAGTTCCCCTGACAGGGCCGCAATCTGGTCCTGCCGCAGCCGGATAGGGCCATTGTCTCGCGCTTTGCGGACGCTTTCCCAGACGCTTTCCAGATAGGCTTGGGCGATGGCGTTGCGAGCCTTCACATCGGACGGATTGGCGGTCCCGAGGGAAAACCGAATGTCCTGCGCCTTCGCGGAAATGGCCTTCTCAATGACGCCGTTGCCCAACGGAATGCGCAGCGTCATGCCCACCACGCGAGACCTCACGTCCCGAGGAATGCGCTGGACAAACTGCTGATTGGAAGAGCCGGTACGCTTCACGGGACGAACGAGCCGAAAGAGCATTGTTGCTCACCGTTGTTGAACAGTCGGTGAGGCGTAAGCCCTTGTTATCAGCTAAGTCCTTGAGGTTGGTAGTCCTCAAGGAAGAGTGGTGCCCAGGAGAGGACTCGAACCTCCGGTAGAGCTACCCAAGTACTGATTTCTAAAGGCTTTTTCGGCTTCCGCAAAGGTTGCAGTGTGAAAGCGAAATGTGCATCATTTACTGTACTGAGAATAACCGGTTCATCGCCAAAATCCAGCCGATTCTGGCCGCCACGTTTGCCGTAATCTTGCGGCCATCAGCAGCGTTGAAACATCGGATCAGGAGCGAGTGCTGTCGTCTGAGAGACCGGCGCAACGTGATGCATGTGAGCTCCGACGGTCGTCCGAGGCGGAGTGCAAATCCCGGCCACAGGGCAGTGCCGTTAGAGCCTCATCGCAGGTTCGTCCGTAACCATGGACAAGGTGCTCCAGCGGGCGCCTGAAAACTGGTATATCGAGGCGCTCGAGGTCAAGACGCTTGGGCTCATCGAGGACATTATCTGACCCCATCTAGCCGCAGGCTCATATGAGAGATGATGCTGCCATGCATATCGACGACAAGCCGAATGTTAAGCAGCTGGCGAGGGTGACGTCGTCAGCGGTTTGAAGAACGAGCTCCGGTCGTCGTTGGCCAACGTCACCTCGGCCGAGATGCTCGCCAAGCAACACCGGACGATGGCAGAGCCAGGCTCGGCCGATCGTTGAAGACATCGCGTCGAGCTTCGGAACAATGCGCCCCGGAGGAGGGGCCGCACCCCTCCTTCACCGGAATGGCCGACTGAGGAATGCGGATCCGGCGAGACCAAATCTCCAAGGGACATCCGACGCTCGCGATATCCCGATGCGCCTACCGATCGAAATCTGAGCCGCGGTTGATGCTGACGACAACGAGAACGGCGGTCGCGTGAGGTCGTGGCCGTCACAGCTTCCGTCGATCCCCAAGGCTGCACAGAGGCGCCCGGGACCCGAGCAGAGCAGCCGCTCGGGGAGGTCCCCACGGCGGCATCTCATTTCCTCGATGCTGACAACCGGCTCAATCGCACGAATGAGGACGGCGGCACCCGGTGTAGAGCCGCAGACGACGTTCAGGCACCAATGAAGCCCGTAGGAGCGATAGACGTAAGCGTGCCCGGGCGGGCCGAACATGCTGCGGTTTCGTGCATTCGGGCCCCTCACGCTGTGCGACGCCGGATCCGCATGATCATAGGCCTCGGTTTCGACGATGAGCCCGCCCGCGCCCTTGAACAGCAGCGTCACGCCGATCAGGTCTCGCGCCACCCGCGCCACCGGCCGTCGATAGAAACTCGCGTCGAGTTCCGACATTCCCGTCATGTCGTGATCGGCCATGGATCGATCCTAGGGCGAACCATCAACGAGCAAAGCTTAGGATAGAGCCGGCAATCACGGAGCCTTAAGCCCCAGTTTCGGAGTGCGAGATGAACAGGTCTCGCGTCTCCGGCTTTCGCGGCATCGATCCGAGCAAGTCGCGATCGTCTCCCAGGCTCGTTCCCACTTCTTGCGCCAAGCGAACGGCCTCCCGCACACCGTGCAGATTCTAGTCGGGAGATCTGCCTTTCGCTTCATCTTTGGCATGCCGGACCCGTTTCGAGCGACTCGTGCAGCCCGGCTTTTAATGCATCGATGCGTCTCGATGCTTCGGCCTTTGAAAGTCTCTCGTCGAATTGTTCGGGCTGCTTCGTCTGCTCGGACAACGTTTTCAGATATGACGTCTGGGCGCCCGTCATGGGGTCACTGCCTGACACCCAGTCCTCAGCTGGCTTCTCCGTATTGTCGGCCGGATGAGGATCCAGTTTTGGATTATCGCTGTGGGTCTCGTGCTTCGATCGCATCATGGCTTGATCCTCAATGTTTCCTATTTGTTCTGTTAACTCGGTGGCGGGTTGTCGGTTCCAGTCTTGCGAGACTGTCCCGGTCGGGCGAGGGAAACGGTCTTTATTCTACGGCCTGTATGACGGGCCACTCGGCAGCGATCCTGATCCTGCAAGTCTAAGAGAGTAGCGCTCTAATCTCAGGAGGAACGGAACGCGCGAGGAAAGGCGACGCTGGCTTCGCATGACCGATATGGTTCGGGACCCTGACCGCTCCTCGGCGGTCGCAAAGCTGGAGCTACCGCAATTTCGCGACCGCTATGTCGTCGAGTTTCGCTCGGTCCCTGATAGATTCCTCGCTGCGCTGGCCTGCCCCCATCAGGTGGCCCGGTTTTAATCTAATGCATGGTGGGCTTGGCGGCCACGGTTGAGATGGCCCGCGAAGTGGGTTGGGTTTGTGCAGCCGGCCAGAGCACGGCGGGCGGTGCTGGCGGCTTGTA
>NZ_LMJT01000029.1 GCF_001429395.1 Allobosea sp. Root381 | reverse complement strand
CTGATCGTCCCGATCGCGATGGAAGAGAAGCTCCGCTTCGCCATCCGTGAAGGCGGCCGTACCGTCGGCGCCGGCGTCGTCGCAACGATCATCGCGTAATCGAAGCAACGACGACGTCCGCGGAAACCGCAGACTTCTGCGGCGCCGGCGTCGTCGCCAGCATCATCGCGTAAAGCGTTTTCGTGAGGGCGAGGATCCGGCCGGGTCTTCGCCCTTCGCGGACAAGCGGCTTACCTTGAATGGGGCGGGGGCGAATTCGCCGACAAGGCCCGGTTCGTTACCGGCTCGTCTCAGAGGTTCCAGGCTCATCAGCAGCCTGATCTCGAGAAGCGATAGCCGAACCATACCCCAGCCGAGACATGATCGAGGGTTCGGCTTCGAGATCGATGAATTCGATCTGTTCTTTCGCGAAATTCTGAAGATACCGCCTTTGCCGGTACCAGTCGGTTTCGAATAGGCCGTCCTCGAACGGTTGTTCGAAAACGACCTCTCCCATTCGGCGCATCGGGCTTTCAGGCAACGTGATTCTATCAGGCCTGATTAAAATCTCCGGAAGCAGCGCCGTTGCCGATCGGATTGTCTCATCGGCGTCCGACAGCATGTCTTCATAACGAATGACCGATACGCGCCCGCCCGCCATGGATAGAAAATGGTACGATATGGAGTTCCAATATTGTATCGGATTCTTGAAATAGAAAGAGGGTGGATTGCTCGAGTGAGACAATTTTACGATAAAGGGAGATTGTAAAAATTTGTCCCAGTCTCGCGCGCAATCGAAGTGAGAGAATTTCACTTTTTCAGCATACCGAAACAGAGAGTACATCGCTGCGTGAGGATTCTTGACGCAGTATAGAATTGGTCTCGGATCGGGAATGTACCCACGCTCGCCCCAATTGAATGGCGTAAAAAGGTGTTTTTGGCCGCCTGTACTGGCGTCGCATTCGTAGTTCGTAAATTTCTCGATCAGATATTTCGTGAGGTTCGTGCCGGATCGAAATATGCCGTAGAGCTTGACGCGTTTCTGCATCCCGTAAGCCTTTGCCGCCATGCGTATTCTATGCGATCGCAAGTCGTCATTAGCGCAGGATCTTCGGATGGCCAAGGGTCGCTGAGCTCGATGGATCGGGGGGCGGCGTTCCGCGGTCGCGTGCCCATCGTGCGACGTCGATTGCGATGATCCGGGCCGCCGGAAATTCCGCTCGATTTTGCTCTTGAAAAACCCCGCGCCTTGGGGCACATGACTGGCCATCACAGGGGTGTAGCTCAGTTGGTAGAGTACCGGTCTCCAAAACCGGTTGTCGCAGGTTCGAGCCCTGCCGCCCCTGCCAGTTCTCCAACATGACGTAGACAAGAGCCGCGCCCGAAGAGGGCCGCAGGCCGCGCGCAAATGCGTCGCAGGATCGTCATGACACAAATATCTACGACACTCCCGGTTTCTTCAGCGCCTACAGCCAACTGCCGCGCTCCGTGCACGGGCTCGACGGTGCGCCGGAATGGCCGACGCTCCAGGCCATGCTGCCCGGGCTCGCCGGTAAGCGCGTGCTCGACCTCGGATGCGGCTTCGGCTGGTTCTGCCGTTGGGCGGCGGGGCAGGGGGCGGCCGAGGTGCTCGGCGTCGACGTCTCTGAGAACATGCTGGCGCGGGCGCGGGCAGAGACGACGCGGGCTACCGTGCATTACAAGCGGGCCGATCTCGAGCGCTTCGCGCCGCCGCAGCCTGCGTTCGACCTCGCCTACAGCTCGCTCGCCTTCCACTATCTGACGGATCTCGCAGGCCTGCTCGCGCGGGTCTCGGCAGGCCTCCTTCCGGGCGGGCAACTGGTGTGCTCGGTCGAGCATCCGCTGATGACGTCGCCGCGCCACCAGGGCTGGACGCAGGACGAATCCGGCGTGCCCACCTGGCCAGTGAACGGCTACCTCGACGAGGGGCCGCGCGTCACGGACTGGCTTGCGAAAGGCGTGGTCAAGCAGCACCGCAGCATCGCGACCTATCTCGAGCTGCTGCGGCGGGCCGGCCTCGTCCTGACGGATCTGCGCGAATGGGGGCCGAGCGTCGAACAGGTCGCCGCGAATCCGGAGTGGAGCAATGAGCGGCAGCGGCCGGCCTTCCTGCTGCTGGCCGCCCGCAAGAGCTGAGACACCTTCGCGAGCCGGCGCAAAAGCCGCTTGGCTAATGCACGAGGCCGTTGTAAAAGGCACGCCTTAACGGCGCGCGGCTCCCTGAGCCCCGCGCCGCGAATGTTTCAGGACGGCCGAATCGATGCCGGGGCGCAAGCCCGCGATCCGGTTCGGAACCCGAGGTGACCCATGGCCAAGAGCAGCCCCTTCAGCTTCCTGCAGGACGTGCGCAACGAAGCGTCCAAGGTTACCTGGCCGTCGCGTCGCGAGACGCTGATCACGACCGGCCTCGTGCTCGCCATGGTCGTCGTTTCGAGCCTGTTCTTCCTCTTTACCGACACCATCATCCGCTGGTCGCTCGGCCTCATCCTCGGCGCCCGTTGAACGGAATCAAGAACGTGAGCACCCGCTGGTACATCGTCCACGCCTATTCGAACTTCGAGAACAAGGTCGCGCAGTCGATCCGCGACCAGGCGGCGCAGCGCAATCTCGCCGACAAGTTCGAGGAGGTGCTGGTCCCGACCGAGAAGGTCGTCGAGGTCCGCCGTGGCCGCAAGGTCGAGGCCGAGCGCAAGTTCTTTCCCGGCTACGTGCTGGTGAAGTGCGAGATGACCGACGAGGTCTATCACCTGATCAAGAACACGCCGAAGGTCACGGGTTTCCTGGGTGCCGACAAGGCCAGGCCCATGCCGATCCCCGAGAGCGAGGCGATGCGGATCAAGGGCCAGGTCGCCGAGGGCGTCGAGCGTCCGAAGCCGACGGTGGTCTTCGAGGTCGGCGAGCAGGTCAAGGTCGCCGATGGGCCGTTCGCCTCGTTCAACGGCGTGGTCGAGGATGTCGATCACGGCCGCGCCCGCCTCAAGGTGGCGGTTTCGATCTTCGGCCGCGCGACGCCGGTCGAGCTGGAATACGGCCAGGTCGAAAAACTTTAACGACTTCCCTTCGGCGCCGCCTTGTGTCATAGGCGGCGCCTCACTGCGTGGGAGGCGGGCCGGTCGCCAACCGGATTTCCCTGCCGCACCACGCTCTGCAACCACCCCGAACCCGGACAGGACGTGTCCGCGGGCGGGGCGTCGTCGTTCCGATAGGCGTCGGGGCGGGCGACAGGAGCAGCCATCATGGCAAAGAAGATCACGGGCTACGTGAAGCTTCAGGTTCCGGCGGGCGCGGCCAATCCGTCGCCGCCGATCGGTCCGGCGCTGGGTCAGCGCGGCCTCAACATCATGGAATTCTGCAAGGCCTTCAACGCGAAGACCGCGCAGATGGAAAAGGGCATGCCGATCCCGGTGATCATCACCGCGTATCAGGATCGCTCCTTCACCTTCGAGATGAAGCAGCCGCCGGTCTCGTACTGGCTGAAGAAGGCCGCCGGCCTGACCTCGGGTTCCAAGACCCCGGGCCGCGGCGGCAACGTCGGCAAGGTCACGGTGGCTCAGGTCAACGAGATCGCCGAGAAGAAGATGGCCGACCTGAACTGCGACAGCGTCGAATCCGCAGCGTCCATGATCAAGGGCTCCGCCCGGTCGATGGGCCTGGAAGTCGTGGGCTGAGGGGGCGAAGATGGCACATATCGGAAAGCGCGTCGTCAAGGGCCGTGAAGGCATTGACCGCACCAAGCTCTACCCGCTGACGGACGCCGTCTCGCTGGTCAAGGAGCGCGCCACCGCCAAGTTCGACGAGACCGTCGAGGTCTCCATGAACCTGGGCGTCGATCCGCGCCACGCCGACCAGATGGTCCGCGGCGTCTGCAACCTGCCGAACGGCTCAGGCCGCGTCCTGCGCGTCGCCGTGTTCGCGCGCGGCGCCAAGGCCGAGGAGGCCAAGAAGGCCGGTGCCGACATCGTCGGTGCAGAGGAGCTGGTCGAGATCGTCCAGAAGGGCACGATCGACTTCGATCGCTGCATTGCGACCCCGGACATGATGCCGCTGGTCGGCCGTCTCGGTAAGGTGCTCGGCCCGCGCGGCCTGATGCCGAACCCGAAGGTCGGCACCGTCACCATGGACCTGACCACTGCGGTCGCGGCGTCCAAGGGCGGCTCGGTCGAGTTCCGCGTCGAGAAGGCCGGCATCGTGCATGCCGCCGTCGGCAAGGTCTCGTTCTCGGCCGAGAAGCTGGCCGAGAACATCAAGGCGTTCGCGGACTCCGTCGCCAAGGCGAAGCCCACCGGCGCCAAGGGCACCTACATCCAGCGCGTCGCGATCTCGTCGACGATGGGTCCGGGCGTCAAGATCGAGCCGAACACCGTCCTCGGCGGCTGATCTGCAGCCATTAGGGCTCCAATTGCTCCGGCCCGTGCGGCCGGAGCCAGCCTGCGCAAGCGGGTTGGGGCTTGGCAGGGGGCGGCGGAGGCGTTATGACGCTCGCCTGTTTCCATAAGTGACGTGGGCCCGGCGTGCTTCGCACGAGAGGGTCCGTTTCGCGTTTTTTGGCGGTTCGCCGTCAAAAGATGGGTGTTTTGGGGCGTCCGGAGCGATCCGGCCGCTCGAATCACCCAGTCCTGTCTGAGACTGCAGGTGCTCCGAGGGTTCGCCCGAGGGCATAATTTCGCCAAGAGGCCTGCATAGACGGTGCAAGAGCTTGATACGGGGTCGCGAGACCTCGAAGACGGTTCGAACCATCTCGCCCGATCACGGTCTTCAACGCCGGAGAGGGGACAGGGCACTGAGCGTCGCTCCAACCGAGCGCCGGTGTCAACCGGGGCTACGAGGAGCGGCAGTGCAACCGGCGGCGAGCCCTCACAGGCCTGCCGCCTACCGGAGAGAGCCCAGTGGATAAAGCGGCAAAGACAGATGCCGTCGCGACGCTGAACGATGTGTTTTCGAACACGTCGGTCGTTGTCGTGGCCCACTATGCGGGTTTGACGGTGGCCCAGTTCCAGAAGCTTCGTCGCGAGATGAAGGCCAATGGCGCCACCGTGAAGGTCGCAAAGAACCGGCTGGCCAAGATCGCTCTTGAAGGCACCGACGTCGCGTCCATCAGCAACCTGCTGACGGGTCCCACCCTGATCGCCTATTCCAGCGATCCGGTCGCGGCGCCGAAGGTCGCCACCGCCTTCGCCAAGGAGAACGACAAGCTCGTCATCCTCGGCGGCGCGATGGGCACGACCGCCCTGAACCCCGATGGTGTCAAGGCCCTGGCCTCGATGCCCTCGCTCGACGAACTGCGCGCCAAGTTGCTCGGCCTTCTCCAGGCCCCGGCAACGAAGATCGCCCAGCTCTCGACCGCACCGGCTGCCAAGCTGGCGCGCGTGTTCCAGGCATATGCCGACAAGGATGCGGCCTGAACGGCCGGATACCCCTGAAAATCGTTCGAACCTCTTACCATATAGGAGCCTAACATGGCTGATCTCGCCAAGCTCGTCGACGAGCTGTCCTCCCTGACGGTCCTCGAGGCCGCTGACCTCGCCAAGCTTCTCGAAGAGAAGTGGGGCGTGTCCGCCGCTGCCGCCGTTGCAGTTGCCGGCCCGGCCGCTGGCCCGGCTGCCGCCGCTGTCGAAGAGCAGACCGAGTTCACCGTCGTTCTTGCCGCCGCCGGCGACAAGAAGATCGAGGTGATCAAGGAAGTCCGCGCCATCACCGGCCTGGGCCTCAAGGAAGCCAAGGATCTGGTCGAAGCCGCGCCGAAGCCCGTCAAGGAGTCGGTTGGCAAGGACGAGGCCGAGAAGCTCAAGAAGCAGCTCGAGGCCGTCGGCGCCAAGGTCGAGCTCAAGTGAGCAGGGCCGGCGTGATGCCGGTCCGACCCTAGTCAAGATCAGGCAGTCCCGGGGTGCTCGTCGCCTCCGGGGCTGTCGCGTCGTTTCCGCGCAACGGTGCGAAAACGGTAGTCAGGGCCCTCCATGCAGCTTTGCGTTGCAGGGTCGTATTGCAGACGATGTCGGCGCTCAGGCGCCGAACGGCTCACCCGGCGGCCTGGCCGTCTCGTCGCCCGGACTTCCGGGTGAGCCGTCCAGTGGTGGATGAAACCGGCTCGGGCCGATCCGGTTTCTGAATCCGCCTCTGAACCGAGGGTTGGGGCAGGCGTTACCGCGACGTGGATTCCACGTTCGGCCGTCGCGCTCCGGAGATTGCGAGGAACAACATGGTCAATTCGCTCCAGGGCCGCAGGCGCGTCCGCAAGTTCTTCGGAAAGCTCAAGGAAGTGGCGCAGATGCCGAACCTCATCGAGGTTCAGAAGGCGTCCTACGACCAGTTCCTGATGATCGACGAGCCCAAGGGCGGCCGCGGCGACGAGGGCCTGCAATCCGTCTTCAAGTCGGTCTTCCCGATCGGCGATTTCTCGGGCGCCTCGCTGCTCGAATTCGTGAAGTACACCTTCGAGCCGCCGAAATACGACGTCGACGAGTGCCGTCAGCGCGGCATGACCTTCTCGGCCCCGCTGAAGGTGACGCTGCGCCTGATCGTGTTCGATATCGATCCCGATACCCAGGCCAAGTCGGTCAAGGACATCAAGGAGCAGGATGTCTACATGGGCGACATGCCGCTCATGACGGACAACGGCACCTTCATCGTCAACGGCACCGAGCGCGTCATCGTCTCGCAGATGCACCGTTCGCCGGGCGTGTTCTTCGACCACGACAAGGGCAAGACCCATTCCTCGGGCAAGCTGCTCTTCGCCGCCCGCATCATTCCCTATCGCGGTTCCTGGCTCGACATCGAGTTCGACGCCAAGGACATCGTCTACGCGCGCATCGACCGCAAGCGTAAGATCCCGGTCACCTCGCTGCTGTTCGCGCTCGGCATGGACGGCGAGGAGATCCTCAACCGCTTCTACAACCGGATCCTCTATACAAAGGACGCCAAGGGCTGGCGCGTGCCTTACGACGCCGAGCGCATGAAGGGCTTCAAGGCGACCGAGGACATGATCGACGCCGACACCGGCGAGGTCGTGGTCGAGGCCGGCAAGAAGCTCGTCGCCCGCACGGCGCGCCAGCTCGCCGAGAAGGGCCTCAAGTTCCTGCGCGCCACGGACGAGGATCTCTACACCCAGTACATCGCCGAGGATCTGGTGAATCCGGCGACGGGCGAGGTCTTCGCCGAGGCTGGCGAGGAGATCGACGAGAAGTCGCTGAAGCTGCTCACCGACGAGGGTTTCGACGAGATCCCGGTGCTCGACATCGACCACATCACGGTCGGCCCCTATATCCGCAACACGTTGAAGGTCGACAAGAACTCGCGTCGCGAGGAAGCGCTGTTCGACATCTACCGCGTCATGCGTCCCGGCGAGCCGCCGACGCTCGAGACCGCGGAGAACATGTTCCAGTCGCTGTTCTTCGATCCGGAGCGCTACGACCTCTCGGCCGTCGGCCGCGTTAAGATGAACATGCGCCTCGACCTCGACGCCGAGGACACCGTGCGCGTGCTGCGCAAGGAGGACATCTTCGCGGTCGTGAAGGCGCTGGTCGACCTGCGCGACGGCAAGGGCGAGATCGACGACATCGACCATCTCGGCAACCGCCGCGTCCGCTCGGTCGGCGAGCTGATGGAGAACCAGTATCGCCTCGGCCTGCTGCGCATGGAGCGCGCCATCAAGGAGCGCATGTCGTCGGTCGACATCGACACCGTGATGCCGCAGGACCTGATCAACGCGAAGCCCGCGGCTGCCGCCGTGCGCGAGTTCTTCGGCTCGTCGCAGCTTTCGCAGTTCATGGACCAGACGAACCCGCTTTCGGAAGTCACTCACAAGCGTCGTCTTTCGGCGCTTGGCCCGGGCGGCCTGACGCGTGAGCGCGCCGGCTTCGAGGTGCGCGACGTGCACCCGACCCATTATGGCCGCATCTGCCCGATCGAGACGCCGGAAGGCCCGAATATCGGCCTGATCAACTCGCTCGCCACTTTCGCGCGGGTGAACAAGTACGGCTTCATCGAGAGCCCCTATCGCCGCATCCGCGACGGCAAGCTCACCGACGAGATCATCTATCTCTCGGCGATGGAGGAGGCGAAGTACAACGTCGCCCAGGCGAACGCCGCCGTCGATGCCGAGGGCCGTCTGACCGACGACCTGATCGTCTGCCGCCGCGCCGGCGAGGTCATCGTCACCCCGGTCGACAAGGTCGACTTCCAGGACGTGTCGCCGAAGCAGCTCGTTTCGGTCGCCGCGGCGCTGATCCCGTTCCTCGAGAACGACGACGCGAACCGCGCGCTGATGGGCTCGAACATGCAGCGCCAGGCGGTGCCGCTGGTGCGCGCCGACGCGCCCTTCGTCGGTACCGGCATGGAAGCCGTCGTCGCCCGTGACTCGGGCGCCGCGATCGCGGCCCGCCGCGCCGGCATCGTCGACCAGGTCGATGCGACGCGTATCGTCATCCGCGCTTCGGACGAGATGGATCCGACCAAGCCGGGCGTCGACATCTACCGCCTGCAGAAGTTCCAGCGCTCGAACCAGTCGACCTGCATCACGCAGCGCCCGCTGGTCCGCGTCGGCGACGTCATCAAGAAGGGTGATATCGTCGCGGACGGTCCGTCGACCGAGTTCGGCGAGCTTGCGCTCGGCCGCAACGTGCTCGTCGCGTTCATGCCGTGGAACGGCTACAACTTCGAGGACTCGATCCTGCTCTCGGAGAAGATCGTCTCGGAAGACGTCTTCACCTCGATTCATATCGAGGAATTCGAGGTCATGGCCCGTGACACGAAGCTCGGCCCGGAGGAGATCACGCGCGACATTCCGAACGTTTCGGAAGAGGCGCTGAAGAACCTCGACGAAGCCGGCATCGTCTATATCGGTGCCGAAGTGGCTGCCGGCGACATCCTCTGCGGCAAGATCACGCCGAAGGGCGAGAGCCCGATGACGCCGGAAGAGAAGCTTCTGCGCGCCATCTTCGGCGAGAAGGCCTCGGACGTCCGCGACACCTCGCTCCGCGTGCCCCCGGGCGTGCAGGGCACGATCGTCGAAGTGCGCGTGTTCAACCGCCACGGCGTCGACAAGGACGAGCGTGCGCAGGCAATCGAGCGCGAGGAGATCGAGCGTCTCGCCAAGGATCGCGACGACGAGCAGGCGATTCTCGACCGCAACACCTTTGCGCGCCTGGCCGACATCCTGACCGGCAAGACCGGTCTCGCCGGTCCGAAGGGCTTCAAGAAGGACACGGTCATCACCCGCGAGGCGATGAGCGAGTTCCCGCGGTCCCAGTGGTGGCTGTTCGCCGTCGGCGACGACCCGCTGATGACCGAGATCGAGGCCATGCGGAAGCAGTACGACGAGTCGAAGAAGCGCCTCGAGCAGCGCTTCCTCGACAAGGTCGAGAAGCTGCAGCGCGGCGACGAGCTGCCTCCGGGCGTGATGAAGATGGTCAAGGTCTTCGTCGCGGTGAAGCGCAAGATCCAGCCGGGCGACAAGATGGCCGGCCGTCACGGCAACAAGGGCGTCGTCTCGCGTATCGTGCCGGCCGAGGACATGCCGTTCCTCGAGGACGGCACCCATGCGGACATCGTGCTGAACCCGCTCGGCGTGCCCTCGCGCATGAACGTCGGTCAGATCCTGGAGACGCATCTCGGCTGGGCTGCCGCCGGTCTCGGCAAGCAGATCGGCAAGGCGCTCGACGCCTACCGCAAGGGGCATGACGTCAAGGCGCTCAGGGCTTCGTTCGACGCGGTCTACGAGGACAACGAGATCATCGCCTCGATGGACGAAAACGAACTCGTCGAGATGGGCCAGAACCTGCGGCGCGGCGTTCCGATCGCGACCCCGGTGTTCAACGGCGCCAAGGAGGCCGATATCGAGCGGCTGCTGGAGCAGGCGGGTCTGCACTCTTCCGGCCAGTCGACGCTCTATGACGGCCGCACCGGCGAGCCCTTCGACCGCAAGGTCACGATGGGCTACATCTACATGCTGAAGCTGCACCACCTGGTCGACGACAAGATCCACGCGCGTTCGATCGGCCCGTACTCGCTCGTCACCCAGCAGCCGCTGGGCGGCAAGGCGCAGTTCGGCGGCCAGCGCTTCGGCGAGATGGAGGTCTGGGCGCTGGAAGCCTACGGCGCCGCCTACACGCTGCAGGAGATGCTGACCGTGAAGTCGGACGACGTCGCGGGCCGCACCAAGGTCTACGAGTCGATCGTGCGCGGAGAGGACAACTTCGAGGCGGGCATCCCCGAGAGCTTCAACGTTCTCGTCAAGGAGATGCGCTCGCTCGGCCTCAACGTCGAACTGATCAGCAACAAGCCGAAGCCTGGCGAGCTGCCGCCGGCTGAAGCCGCCGAGTGAGCCGGTTCGCTCCGGTCTGAGACGATTTGCCGGCGGCACTGACGCCGCCGGCCATTGGATTTACGAAGCCGGGCAGGGCGGTGCTCCACCCCCGCCGGCGAGAGGAGACAGGCGATGAAGCAAGAGGTCATGAACCTTTTCGGCCAGCAGCCGGTCCAGCAGGCCTTCGACGCGATCAAGATCTCGATCGCGAGCCCCGAGAAGATCCTGTCCTGGTCCTACGGCGAGATCAAAAAGCCGGAGACCATCAACTACCGGACCTTCAAGCCGGAGCGCGACGGCCTGTTCTGCGCCCGTATCTTCGGGCCGATCAAGGACTACGAGTGCCTGTGCGGCAAGTACAAGCGCATGAAGTTCAAGGGCGTCATCTGCGAGAAGTGCGGCGTGGAAGTCACGCTCGCCCGCGTCCGGCGCGAGCGCATGGGCCATATCGAGCTCGCCGCCCCGGTCGCGCATATCTGGTTCCTGAAGTCGCTGCCCTCGCGCATCGGCCTGCTGATGGACATGCCGCTCAAGGATCTCGAGCGCATCCTCTATTTCGAGTCGTATGTGGTCATCGAGCCGGGCCTGACCCCGCTCAAGGACCGTCAGCTGCTCTCGGAAGAAGAGTACGTCCGGGCTCAGGAGGAGTACGGCGCGGACACCTTCACCGCCATGATCGGCGCGGAAGCGATCCGCGAGATGCTGCGCGCGCTCGACCTCGACCAGATCAACGCCGATCTCAAGCATGAGATCGCGACGACCACGTCGGAGCTGAAGCCCAAGAAGCTGATGAAGCGCCTCAAGATCATCGAGGCATTCCAGCTCTCGGGCAACAAGCCGGAATGGATGGTCATGACCATCATCCCGGTGATCCCGCCGGATCTGCGCCCGCTGGTGCCGCTCGACGGTGGCCGCTTCGCGACCTCGGACCTGAACGACCTCTATCGTCGCGTCATCAACCGCAACAACCGCCTGAAGCGCCTGATCGAGCTGCGCGCGCCGGACATCATCATCCGCAACGAGAAGCGGATGCTGCAGGAGTCGGTCGACGCCCTGTTCGACAACGGCCGCCGCGGCCGCGTCATCACGGGTGCCAACAAGCGCCCGCTGAAGTCGCTCGCCGACATGCTGAAGGGCAAGCAGGGCCGCTTCCGCCAGAACCTGCTCGGCAAGCGCGTCGACTATTCGGGCCGCTCGGTCATCGTCGTGGGACCGGAGCTGAAGCTGCACCAGTGCGGCCTGCCGAAGAAGATGGCGCTCGAGCTGTTCAAGCCGTTCATCTATGCGCGCCTCGACGCAAAGGGCTACTCGACCACGGTCAAGCAGGCCAAGAAGCTCGTCGAGAAGGAGAAGCCGGAGGTCTGGGACATCCTGGACGAGGTCATCCGCGAGCATCCGGTGATGCTGAACCGCGCACCGACGCTGCACCGCCTCGGCATCCAGGCCTTCGAGCCGACGCTGATCGAGGGCAAGGCGATCCAGCTGCACCCGCTGGTCTGCGCCGCGTTCAACGCCGACTTCGACGGCGACCAGATGGCCGTGCACGTCCCGCTGTCGCTCGAGGCGCAGCTGGAAGCGCGCGTGCTGATGATGTCGACCAACAACATCCTGCACCCGGCGAACGGCCTGCCGATCATCGTGCCGTCGCAGGACATCGTGCTGGGGCTCTACTACCTCTCGATCATCTCGGATGGCGAGCCGGGCCAGGGCAAGATCTTCGGTGACTTCGGCGAACTCGAATACGCGCTGCACGAGAAGGTCGTGACGCTGCATTCGAAGATCAAATACCGCTGGACCGGCGTCGGCGCCGACGGCAAGTCCTACACCAAGATCTACGACACGACGCCGGGCCGCGTGATCCTCTCGACTGCGCTGCCCAAGCACCCGAACATGACCTTCGACGTCATCAACAAGCTGATGACCAAGAAGGAGATCCAGGGGATGATCGACGCCGTCTATCGCGGCTGCGGTCAGAAGGAGTCGGTGATCTTCTGCGACCGCATCATGTCGCTGGGCTTCACCCACGCCTTCAAGGCTGGCATCTCCTTCGGCAAGGACGACATGGTCGTGCCGGAAAACAAGTGGGAGATCGTCGACACGACCCGCGCGCTCGCCAAGGATTACGAGCAGCAGTACCAGGACGGCCTGATTACCCAGGGCGAGAAGTACAACAAGGTCGTCGACGCCTGGGCGAAGTGCTCCGACAAGCTCGCCCAGGAGATGATGGCCCGCATCTCGACCGTGAAGAAGGACGAGAACGGCCGCGATAAGCCGATCAACTCGATCTACATGATGAGCCATTCGGGAGCGCGTGGTTCGCCGGCGCAGATGAAGCAGCTCGCGGCGATGCGCGGCCTGATGGCCAAGCCGTCGGGCGAGATCATCGAAAGCCCGATCATCTCGAACTTCAAGGAAGGCCTCGACGTTCTCGAGTACTTCAACTCGACGCACGGCGCCCGCAAGGGTCTCGCTGACACCGCGCTCAAGACGGCGAACTCGGGCTACCTCACCCGCCGTCTCGTCGACGTGGCGCAGGATGCGATCATCTCCGAGACCGATTGCGGTTCCGAGAGCGGCATCAAGATGCGCGCCATCATCGACGCGGGCCAGGTCGTGGCTTCGCTCGGCATCCGTATCCTGGGTCGCTCGGCGGCCGAGGACGTGACGGACATCGACGGCAACGTCCTCGTCGCCAAGGGCACGATGATCGACGAGCATCACATCGAGAAGATCAACGCCGCCGGTGTCCAGGAGGTGAAGATCCGCTCGGTGCTAACTTGCGCCACCAAGAACGGCGTCTGCGCAACCTGCTACGGTCGCGATCTGGCCCGCGGCACGCCCGTCAACATGGGCGAGGCCGTCGGCGTCATCGCGGCGCAGTCGATCGGCGAGCCCGGTACCCAGCTCACCATGCGCACGTTCCACATCGGCGGCGCGGCCACCATCGCCGACCAGTCCTTCGTCGAGTCGAACTTCGAAGGCACGGTCAAGATGCGCAACCGCAACGTTGCGCGGAACTCTGACGGCGACCTGATCGCCATGGCGCGCAACATCGCCATCGTGATCGTCGGCCCGGACGGGGCGGAGCGCGCCGTGCACCGCGTCCAGTTCGGTTCGAAGCTGCGCGTCGACGAGGGCGACAAGGTCAAGCGCGGCCAGCGCCTGATCGAGTGGGATCCCTATTCCCGCCCGATCCTGGCCGAGGTGGACGGCAAGGTCGGCTACGAGGATCTCGTCGACGGCATGTCGATCACCGAGACGACCGACGAGGCGACGGGCATCTCGAAGCGCGTCGTCATCGACTGGCGCGGTTCGGCCCGTACGGCCGACCTGAAGCCCTCGCTGACCGTGCAGGGGCCAGACGGCAAGGTTGCGAAGCTCGCCCGCGGCGGCGATGCTCGCTACATCCTGCCCGTCGACGGCATCATCTCGGTGGAGCCGGGTTCCTCGATCAAGGCCGGCGACGTGCTGGCGCGTGTCTCGACCGACTCCGCCAAGACCCGCGACATCACCGGTGGTCTGCCGCGGGTGGCGGAGCTGTTCGAGGCGCGTCGTCCGAAGGATGCGGCGATCATCGCCGAGAAGTCCGGCGTGATCGGCTTCGGCAAGGACTACAAGAACAAGCGCCGCGTCACGCTGACGCCGCATGACGGTTCCGAGGGGCTCGAATACCTGATCCCCAAGGGCAAGCACATCCATCTCCAGGACGGCGACGTCGTGGAGACGGGCGACTACATCCTCGACGGCAACCCGGCCCCGCACGACATCCTGGCGATCAAGGGCGTCGAGGAGCTGGCGGCTTATCTGGTGAACGAGATCCAGGAGGTCTATCGCCTCCAGGGCGTGGGCATCAACGACAAGCACATCGAGGTGATCGTCCGGCAGATGCTGCAGAAGGTCGAGATCACGGAGTCGGGCGATACCGACATCCTGACCGGCGACCAGGTCGACCGGATCGAGCTGCAGGAGATCAACGCCAAGATGAAGGAAGAGGGCAAGAAGCCTGCTTCCGGCGTCCCGGTGCTCCTCGGCATCACCAAGGCGAGCTTGCAGACCCGCTCCTTCATTTCGGCGGCGTCGTTCCAGGAGACCACCCGCGTCCTCACCGAGGCGGCGGTCAACGGCAAGTACGACACGCTGGAAGGCCTGAAGGAGAACGTCATCGTCGGCTCGCTGATCCCGGCCGGCACCGGCGCGCAGGTCGCCCGCATCAAGCAGGTGGCGACGCGTCGCGACGATCTCATCGTCGGCCAGAAGGCGGATGCTGCGGCGAAGGCCGCGGCGGCCGCCGCCAAGGCGGTCGAGCAGGCGCTGCCCGCCGCCGAGTGATCGGCGCCCGCCAGGGCGATCGACGACGATAAGGACATGGCCGCTTCTGCAAGGAGGCGGCCATGTCGCATTCCGGGGCCGGGCAGCCTCGGGGAGGGGCGTTTGCGGCGGAAAAGCCCGAGATAGGGCTTGACGCGAATCCTTACCCGAGTCATAAGCGCGCCACTGTCGGTGGTTGTCGGACACGTATGTCGCCTTAGCCTTGGTTGCTGGCGAATTTCGCGGCCGAAACTCCACCGGAATTCCAGCGTCGATTGACGACATGGCAAGACGCATGAACGCGGTATCAATCGTGTTCCTCTGCTGGCGAACGCGCCTGAGGCCCCTGAACCGGGCGCCGATGGCGCGGCTTCGTTTGTGTCATGGCAACGGTCGATCTGGGTCACGGATCTAGCGATTTCCAAACGCTCAGTGGGAGCGAGAGGCCAGAATGCCGACAATCAGCCAGCTCATTCGCAAGCCGCGTTCGCCCGTCAAGGCGCGCAACACCGCTCCGGCGCTCGAGTCCTGCCCGCAGAAGCGCGGTGTCTGCACGCGCGTCTATACGACGACCCCGAAGAAGCCGAACTCGGCGCTGCGTAAGGTCGCCAAGGTGCGCCTGACCAACGGCTTCGAGGTGATCGGCTACATCCCGGGCGAGGGGCACAACCTCCAGGAGCACTCCGTCGTCATGATCCGCGGCGGCCGCGTCAAGGATCTTCCCGGCGTGCGCTATCACATCCTGCGCGGCGTGCTCGACACCCAGGGCGTCAAGAACCGCAAGCAGCGCCGTTCGAAGTACGGCGCCAAGCGTCCCAAGTAATTTCTGCCCGACCGGCAGGGCCTCGCGGCCTGTGCCGGTTCGCAGCGTTGAAGATTGACCGGAGACTAGACGATGTCCCGCCGCCATAGCGCCGAAAAGCGCGAGATCATTCCCGATCCGAAGTTCCATGACGTCATCGTGACGAAGTTCATGAACTCGGTCATGTACGAGGGCAAGAAGTCGACCGCCGAGCGGATCGTCTACGGTGCCTTCGACATCATCGAGGCCAAGATGAAGAGCGACCCGCTCGCCGTCTTCAAGAGCGCGCTCGAGAACGTCGCTCCGGCGATCGAGGTGCGTTCGCGTCGCGTCGGCGGTGCCACCTATCAGGTTCCGGTCGAGGTTCGCACGGAGCGCCGCCAGGCGCTGGCGATCCGCTGGCTGATCTCGGCTGCCCGCAGCCGCAACGACAAGACGATGGTCGAGCGTCTCTCCTCGGAGCTGATGGATGCGGCCAGCAACCGTGGCAACGCGGTCAAGAAGCGTGAAGACACGCACCGGATGGCGGAAGCCAACCGCGCCTTCTCGCACTACCGCTGGTAATCGTCCGCGCCACTTCTGAAAGACAGAGCATTCTCATGGCCCGTTCCCATCCCATCGACCGTTATCGTAACTTCGGCATCATGGCCCACATCGATGCCGGCAAGACGACGACGACCGAGCGCATCCTGTTCTATACGGGCAAGTCGCATAAGATCGGCGAAGTCCATGATGGCGCTGCGACCATGGACTGGATGACGCAGGAGCAGGAGCGTGGCATCACGATCACCTCCGCTGCGACGACCTGCCTCTGGCGCGATCATCGCCTGAACATCATCGACACCCCCGGCCACGTCGACTTCACCATCGAGGTCGAGCGTTCGCTGCGGGTGCTCGACGGCGCCGTCTGCGTGCTCGACGGCAACCAGGGCGTCGAGCCCCAGACCGAGACGGTCTGGCGCCAGGCGGACAAGTACGACGTTCCGCGCGTCGTCTTCGTCAACAAGATGGACAAGATCGGCGCCGATTTCTATCGCTGCGTTCAGGACATCATCGACCGCGTCGCCGGCAAGCCCGTCTGCCTGCAGATTCCGATCGGTGCGGAGTCCGACTTCGCCGGCGTGATCGACCTCATCAAGATGAAGGCGATCGTCTGGAACGGCGAGGCGCTCGGCGCATCCTTCGACGAGAAGGAAATCCCGGCCGATCTCGCCGACAAGGCTGTCGAGTATCGTTCGAAGCTGATCGAAGCCGCCGTCGAGATGGACGATGCGGCGATGGAAGCCTATCTCGAAGGCACCGAGCCCGATGCCGAGACGCTGCGTCGTCTCGTCCGCACCGCCGTTCAGCGTCGTGCCTTCCATCCCGTGCTCTGCGGTTCGGCCTTCAAGAACAAGGGCGTGCAGCCCCTGCTCGACGCCGTCGTCGACTTCCTGCCGTCGCCGGTGGATCGCGGCGAGATCAAGGGCATCGATTTCAAGACCGAGGAAGAGACCGTTCGTCATCCGACGGATGAGGATCCCTTCTCCATGCTCGCCTTCAAGATCATGGACGACCCCTTCGTCGGCACGATCACCTTCTGCCGCGTCTATTCCGGCAAGGTCGAGACCGGCCAGGGCGTGATCAACTCGACCCGCGACAAGAAAGAGCGCGTCGGCCGCATGCTGCTGATGCACGCGAACAACCGTGAGGACATCAAGGAGGCTTTCGCCGGCGACATCGTCGCCCTGGCCGGCCTCAAGGACGTCCGCACCGGCGACACGCTGTGCGACCCGATCAAGCCCGTCATTCTGGAGCGGATGGAGTTCCCCGAGCCGGTCATCACGATCGCGATCGAGCCGAAGTCCAAGGCGGACCAGGAGAAGCTCGGCCTCGCCCTGTCGAAGCTCGCCAACGAGGATCCGTCCTTCCGCGTCTCCACCGACCAGGAGAGCGGCCAGACCATCCTGAAGGGCATGGGCGAGCTGCATCTCGACATCAAGGTCGACATCCTGAAGCGGACCTACAAGGTCGATGCCAATATCGGCGCGCCGCAGGTGGCTTACCGCGAGACGCTGACCAAGAAGGCCGAGATCGACTACACCCACAAGAAGCAGACCGGCGGTACCGGCCAGTTCGCCCGCGTCAAGCTGGTGATCGAGCCGAACGAGACCGGCAAGGGCTTCGAGTTCGAGTCGAAGGTCGTCGGCGGATCGGTTCCGAAGGAATACATCCCCGGCGTCGAGAAGGGCCTGAACTCGGTCATCGGTTCCGGCGTGCTCGCCGGCTTCCCGGTGGTGGACGTCAAGGTGACGCTGATCGACGGCGCCTTCCACGAGGTCGACTCGTCGGCTCTCGCCTTCGAAATCGCGTCGCGTGCTGCGCTCCGCGAAGGTCTGCAGAAGGGCGGCTCCGTGCTGCTCGAGCCGATCATGAAGGTCGAGGTCGTGACCCCGGAAGATTATACCGGTTCGGTCATCGGCGACCTGAACTCGCGGCGCGGCCAGATCCAGGGCCAGGACATGCGCGGCAACGCGGTTGTGGTCAACGCGATGGTGCCGCTGGCCAACATGTTCGGCTACGTCAACCAGCTGCGTTCGTTCAGCCAGGGACGCGCCAACTACACGATGCAGTTCGACCACTACGAGCAGGTTCCGTCGGCGGTGGCCGCCGAGGTCCAGGCCAAGTACGCCTGATCACCAGCCCGACCTGCTTTAACGCAACAACGATTTGACTGACGGAGGCTACGATGGCCAAAGAGAAATTTGCTCGCACGAAGCCGCATTGCAACATTGGTACGATTGGTCACGTCGACCATGGCAAGACGTCGCTGACGGCTGCGATCAC
>NZ_LMJT01000028.1 GCF_001429395.1 Allobosea sp. Root381 | reverse complement strand
TACAAGCCGCCAGCACCGCCCGCCGTGCTCTGGCCGGCTGCACAAACCCAACCCACTTCGCGGGCCATCTCAACCGTGGCCGCCAAGCCCACCATGCATTAGATTAAAACCGGGCCACCTGATGGGGGCAGGCCATGCTGAGCGTTTGCGTCGCGATCGACTGAACCACCGTAAGAGAATTCTTTACGCGATGGCTCAGCTCGGCGATCAGCATTTCGCGATGTAGCTCAGCCTGCTTTCGCTCCGTCGTATCGTGGAGCGCCAGCAAAATGAGGTCAGGACGGTCGCCATGGCCCATGATGCGATGCGCATTCAGCTCCAGCGAGCGATAGCCGATCTGTGGAAACTCATGTTCCACCACGAAATTGGCAATCCAGCCTGCCGTCGGTAGCAAGTCCTCGAGCAGCTTGCGAAGTGCCGGAATGTCCCATTGGCCGTTGCCCAGCTCGTACACGAGCTGTCCCTCGGTCTCCTCCGCGTCGACCTGGAAATATTGGTAGAAGGCCGGATTGGCCGATTGAACGCGCAGTCGGCCATCCAGAACGATCATCGGGTCGTGGACCGTCCGTACGATCGCCTGCGCGTAGTCGCGCGCCTCCGCAATGCGAGCTTCCGACCGTTTTAGCTCGGTGACATCAACGAAACTCGCAACCGCACCGACAATGCGATTTTCGCGCGTGCGGTAAGGATGCACGCGAAGCGAATAGGCCCGGCCGTCATCGGCTCGAACCGTCTCCTCGGTCTTGGCGAGTTTTTCGATGGCTTCCCGCGCCTTCCCGACGAGATCGCCATCGACGAACTTCTGCGCGAGATTGGCGATTGGTCGGCCGATGTCGCTCTCGATCACGTCGAACAAGCGGCTCATTGCTGGCGTGAACCATTTGATCCGCGCATGTGTGTCGAGGAAGATCGTCGCGATATCGTTGCCCGACAACAGGTTGCGAAGATCATCGCCCGTCTCGTTGAGCTCGACCACCTTGTGCTCAAGTTCGGTATTGACCGCATTGAGCTCCTCGTTAAGCGACTGCAGCTCCTCTTTTGAGGATTCGAGTTCCTCATTGGTGGACTGAAGCTCTTCGTTGACGCTGGTCGCTTCCTCGTTCGCGGCCTTCAGCTCTTCATTCGCCGTTTCGTATTCCTCCACGATCGCCTGGAGTTCGTCACGCGCCTCCTTGAGCTCTTCGTCATAATCGCGCTCTTGATCATGTCGCGCCTTGTTCATCCGCGGCGCTGCAGGGCGGTTTTCAAGCCGCTTTCCAACTGGCGAGAAGCTGACCAGCATCAGCCCGTCGCCGTTGCGGCCGCCAAGCGGGCTGGCGGTAACCTCGACCCGACCAGACTTGGCGCGGGTCGCGACGGATTTCGCGGCCGCGTTCGTCTCCAGCGCCTGCTTCACCGTACGGCGTATCGCCAGCGCCAGTCCGTCACGCGCCATGGCCATCAAGTCGAGCGTCGGTGCACCAGGCGGCTGCGTCAGGTAATCCACGGTCGTTCCGTGAAAATGCTGGATCCGGTAATGCCGATCAATGACCACCGAGGCAGGACCGAAGCGGTCGGCAAGGGCCTGCACCGCGACCTCCGCGAGTTTGGGCTTGGTGCGCTCGCGTTCCGGCGATTGCACCGGCGGCCAGACCGGAAGATCGATGGCCTTGGGGCCGACGGTCCTTTGGTAGATGCGCCAGCGTTTCGACACGATCGAAAACAGATGATCGCGCTGGCCGACCGATTCAGCATTACCGAGAAACAAGAAGCCGCCCTCGCGAAGGGCGAAATGCGCAAGCGAGACGACGCGACTCTGCCCGTCGGCATCGAGATAGATGAGCAGGTTGCGACAGCTCACCAGATCCATCTTCGAGTATGGCGGGTCGGCTAGCAGATTCTGCGGCGCGAAGACGACGGTTTCGCGGATGTCACGCTTGATGCGATAGCTATCCCCTGCCTTCTCAAAGAAGCGATCGAGCCGTTCAGAGGAGAGACTTTCGACCATGCTGCCGGGATAAATGCCGCGGCGCGCGGCCGCGAGATTGTTGTCGGCAAGATCGGTGGCGAAAATCTTGAGCTGTAAGCCTTTCTCAGCCGTGCCGGCTCGCTCGGCGAGCAGCATCGCGATCGTATAGGCTTCCTCGCCCGTTGAGCAGGCGGGAACCCAGACGCGAATGACCTGGTCCGGCGCCGCCTGTTGGACAAGCGGCCCGATGACATCACGGTCGAGCGCATCCCACGCTTCGTGATCTCGAAAGAAGCCGGTGACGTTGATCATCATGTCGCGGACGAGCGCCTGCAGTTCGTGAGGATCGTCGCGAAGCCTGAGCAAATAGTCATCGAAGGATTCCAGCCCGGCCAGACCCATCCTTCGGTGTGTCCGCCGCATCAGCGTCGTGCGCTTGTACTGGCGAAAGTCGTAGCCGCTGCGCGCGCGGATGAGCGTCAGCACGTCGCCGAAGTGCGATTCAGATACGTTGGCGATGACGTTGGCGGCGTCACCTTCGATGTAGGGGTGGTGCACATAACGCAGCAGCGCTGCCGGCATTTCGGTGGGCGCGAGCACATAATCGACCGCGCCCGAGGCGATCGCATGCCGTGGCATACTATCGAACTTCGCGGTCTCGGGCGTTTGCGCAATGCACATGCCACCGCAAAGCTTGATGTCCTGGATGCCGGCTGAGCCATTGCAGCCGGCGCCGCTCAACACGATTGCGATCGCGCCTGTCTTCCGGTCGTTCGCCAACGCAGTGAAGAAATGGTCGATGGGATGGTGCCGGCCGCGCGCCTCGGCGGGCTCGCTGAGCCGCAGAACTCCGTCTTCGATCAAAAGTGTCTGCGCCGGGACGATTACATAGACATGGTTGGCCTGGACTGCCATCCCGTCCTCGACCTTGATGACAGGCATCTCCGTGTGTCTGCCGAGCAGCTCGGCGAGCAGGTTTTTTCGTGTCGGCTCGAGATGCTGAACAATCACGAACGCCATACCGCTATCGGGCGGCATCGCCTTCAGAAATTCAGTCGCGACCTCGAGCCCTCCGGCCGACATGCCGATACCGACGATTGGGAAAGGCCCGCCGTCGCTCTCATCGGGATTCGTATTGTCTGGATCGGCTGCGGCAGGACGCTGGTTGCTAGACCGCCGGCGTTTCTCCGGCGCTGCTTGTGAGGGAAGGGGAGGTGCTTTCGCCATCTCATTTTGCCATTTGAGAGGGCAAGCCCCAGGCAATTGGTCCGCACGTTCTATAACAGGGGGAATGAGGTGGAGAAAAGATGGTTCCGGCGCGCACCTCGGCGTTGCCGCGTCTATGATCCACCCTCTGCGAGAGGTCCGGTTTGATTGTTAGCGGACGGTTGGCCTCGGCACCATCGGTTCAAACCGAATACTGCAGCCGTCGGTTAAGCCCGCTGTTTGGCCCGCTGCTTTGACGCAGACATTCCGTTTCCACGCCAAACGGATCGTTGGATCAAGGTGCAGAATCCAAAAACGCGACGACATCATTCAGGATCGGCGCCCTCCATCTTAGGAGACTCGAGATCGAGGCAACCGTTCCGGCATGCCCAAGCCCGGGATAGATCTTGAGCGAAACCGATTTTGCGCCAGCTCTTTTCAGCGCTTCGGCGAGGCGCTCGCTGTTGCGCGGCAGGACCGTAGTATCGGCGGAACCCGTCGCCAGGAATATCGGCGGAGCATCGTTACGGGCGAAGTTGATCGGTTGCGTCTGCGCCGGGTCACGAGCGTTTCCGAACGCCGCCCTGGCGACGCCGATGTCGAACGGCAGGAAGTCATAAGGCCCGGACAGGCCGACAGCGGAACGGATATCGTTGGAACGCAGTCCGATGGCAGCAAGATAACGCCTGTCCAACGTCAGCATCATGGCGTTGTAGGCGCCGGCGGAATGCCCGATGAGGTTGAGCTGTCGTGGGGCGCCGCCAAAGCGGCTGATGTTGTCGCGCACGAAGCGGAGAGCCAATGCGCCATCCTCGATGAACACAGGGAACTGGACTTCCGGAACGAGACGATAATCCGCAATTACGGTGACAAAGCCGCGTGTGGCCAGCGCCTCTCCGACGAACCCGTAGGTCTCCTTGGCGCCGTTGGCCCAGGAGCCGCCATAAATGAAGAAGGCCACTGGTCTATCTCTGCCGCCGCCTGGCGGAACATAGATGTCCATCCGCTGCCGGGGATGTCGACCATAAGCGACATTGCGGGCGCCTTCGATCGGCATGCCGGAAAGTCGCGCAGCGCATCCGGGAAGTGCCCCGGCTGCGAGCAGCGGAACGATCGCTCGGCGGGAGATTTCGGTCTTCATGATCGCCATCGTCTCGAGGGGCATCGCGCTGTATACGCCCTGCTCGGCTCGATGGATCTGCGGTTCGGACGGCTCGAACGCCAGACGCTATAAGCGATACTGAACCAGCTTGGCACGCCCGGCGTATCAGCATGCACAGCCCTGGAGGTCGTCATGCGCTTCGTCACCGGCTACATCGCTTTCCTCGTCGCTTTCGGAATCTGCGACGCCATCTGGCTCGGCACGATGACGGCCAGGCTCTACCGGCCGGCGCTGGGCGACCTGATCGTCGAGCAGGTACGCATCTGGCCCGCGGCGCTGTTTTACTTCGGCTTCCCTCTCGGCGTGGTTCACTTCGCGCTCATGCCCGCTCTGAGAGACGGTAGCGCCACCGCCGCGCTGCTGAACGGAGCCCTGATTGGCCTGCTTGCCTATGCGACCTATGACCTGACGAACTATGCCACGCTGCGCCCCTGGACGCTGACGATCACGCTGGCGGACCTCGTCTACGGCACCGTCGTCGTCGGTTTTTGCAGTTGGATCGCCTATGTCGTGGTCCGGCGTGCCATCGAATGGGGCTGGGTCTGAGGACCGCGTTTCACCGGCCGGCCCGTCAGGCGGGGCGCAGGCGGTAGTGATTGACGCCCCAGGCGCCGCCCCCGGCATGGCCGAACAGCCCGCTCGTCGCGAGAAAGAACAGGCGCCACCGCCGGCGCCAGAGCGGTGCATCCTCGCCATAGACCTGGCGGAGGATCGGGTCGATCGCTCGCAGGTTGCGATCGAAATTCGTCAGCCAATCCTCGGCGGTGCGCAGATAGTGTTCGCCACTCCAGCGCCACTCTGCCTCGACTGCGAAGAGATCTGGGAACTGACGAGCCAGGTCCGTGCTCGGCATGATGCCGCCGGTGAAGAAATGCTGTGCGATCCAGTCTCCAGGATCGGCGGCGTCGAAGCGATAGCAGCCTTGCGTATGGGCAAAGACATGGATGAAGAGCCGGCCATCGTGCTTCAGCCAGCCATTGATACGGGCCAGGAGCGCGCGCCAGTTCGCCATATGCTCGAACATTTCCACCGAAACAACTCGGTCGAACTGCTCCGGCGTGGCGAAATCGTTCATGTCTGCGGTGACAACCCGTAGATTTTCCAATCCCTCGCGAGCAGCCTGCTCTTCGATGAACGCGCGCTGCGAGGCTGAGTTGGAGACCGAAACGATCCGGGACTTTGGATACTGCGCGGCCATCCACAGCGAGAGAGAGCCCCAGCCGCAGCCGAGTTCGAGGATGTCCTGCCCGTCGTCAAGGTCGGCATGCTCGGCAGTGAGCGCCAGCGCGGCATTCTCCGCAGTGGCGAGACTGTCTCCCGGATCGGTGTAGAAGCAGCAGGAGTACTTGCGTCGCGGGCCCAGGACGAGATCGAAGAAGGCGGCTGGAACCTCGTAATGCTGGGCGTTGGCCGCGTCGGTGTGCATCGCGATCGGAAGCGCCGCCATGTCGCGCGCAAAGCCGGCCGCATCGGCGGATTGTGCGGCGAGCGAACGGTCCGTGCGCCCCACCAGGGAGGCAATCGCCATGCGGCTGACCGCATCGGGCAGAGGCAGCGCCTCACCCCAGCTTGCGAGCTTCTGCATGATGGTCACGATGTCGCTCCTTTCGGCGGTAGCGGGAGCAGCGCGCTCGTTCGGGTCTGATAGTCTCGATAAGCGGCGCCGTGCTTGGCGAGCATGTGCGCCTCGAGGGGCGGGATGCCCGAGATGCGGGTGAGCAATAGCGTGATGCAAGCCGGCGCCAGCATGGCAAGCCAGCCCCATGGATAGGAGGCTCCAGCCGCGATCACCGCATAGGAGCACCAGAGCACGCATTCGAAGAAATAGTTGGGATGGCGCGACCAGGCCCACAAGCCTCGGTCGCAGACGCCCCCGCTGCCCGATCGGGCGAAGGCACGCAATTGCCCATCAGCGATTGCGCCGCCGGCAAGGCCAACGACGAAGAGGGCAATCCCGACAAAGTCCTGCCAGCCGAGTTCGTTTCCGGGCCGATGCGCCGCCAATATGACCCCGAGTGCCAGCGGCATGCTGGCGAGGGCCTGCATCTGGAGCAGCCGCGCCATCTGCCGCGGTGCATCGGCACCCCAGTCGCGCTTGAGTTTCGCGTAGCGCGGGTCTTCGTTGATCCCCTTCGTTCGATTGGCGATATGGAGGCCAAGCCGAAGCGCCCAGGCGAGCGCGAGGCCCGCCACAAGCAGCCGCCGTGACATTGGCCCCGCCCCGAAGGGCAGCAGCGCGCCGACGATCGCCGTCGCGCCTAGCCCAAAGGTCCAGACCACGTCGATCCAGCCCGAATTGCCGGTGCGACGCTCGATCAGGGTCGCGAGTGCCATGAAAGCCGCCATGGCGACGCCCGCGAAGACAACTGCGACCGCGAAGGACGCGACGGTCACAGCCGCACCAGCGGCTGCAGCAACCGGCCGAGCCAGCCCTGAAACAGGATGCTTCCCGTCACCGCGGCGATGCAGGTGCAGCCCTCGACCGCATCGACCAGCGGCGTGTGGTCGTGATCGGAATCGGCCTCGTCGAAATCACCGGCCGCATAGCGTCCGTATTGGTGCTCGTAGGCACCCGCAAGGATCGTCGTCCATTCGAGGCCGCTATGCTTGTGATGAGGCAATGCGATGCCCGGTCCGGCGCGCAACATGAAGACGCGCGCTTCCGCACCGGGAACCTCGACACGCCGCATCGCGATCCGAAGCCCGATGGGGCGCCATGGGCTGAGCGCATATGGGCTCAGCACCCTCGGCAACCCCGCTGCCGGCGCAGGAGGAACGGCGACGGGTCGCGCCGATGTCTGCGCGAACGTACCCGTATCCCGAGGCCCGGTCTCCATTGCCGCGGGCTCAGCATTATCGAGGAGCGCGCCTTGTACAGACTGAAGCTCGCGCAACCGCTGGCGGCTGCCGTGATCCGCCTCGATATGGCAGGCAACGACCAGTGCGAGACCTTCGTCGAGCTGCCCCGCAGCAAAGGCGGCAAGTGTTTCGTCGGATGGGCGATGCGACGTACTCATCGCAGATCCTCCAGCCGGCTGCGCAGATGCGACAGCGCCAGCCGCAGGCGCGACTTCACCGTGCCAAGCGGTATGGAGAGACTGCGGGCGACGTCCTGGTGGCTGAAGCCTTGCAGGAAGGCGAGTTCGACGACACGATACTGGTCGATCGAAAGCTGCGTCATCGCAGCGCGCACCCGTTCGTCACGCTCTGCACCCGAAAGCGTCGCATCGGGTTGTTCAGGGGTTTCTTCATCCAGAATCTCGTAAACTTGGGACAGCCGCGACCGTGTTTCCCGCCGGGCAATGTCGATGCGCAGATTGCGCGCGATAGTGGCTATCCAGGTCGATGCGTTCGCTTTCGTGGGGTCGAACAAGGCGGCCTTGCGCCAGACGGCCAGCAGCGTTTCCTGGGCGATCTCCTCGGCCAGCTCGGCCGGGGTTCCGCCGCGCATCAGCAACCCTTTCACGCGCGGCGCGAAATGGTCGAACAGCGCGGCAAATGCTTCCCGGTCGCCCGAGCGCGCGATTGCGGCAATCATTGCGTTGGGGTCGAACAAGACGACGAACAGACCTCCTGATGCTGCAGCTCTCGCTTCACGCATGCCTTCGACAGTCAGGGCGAGTGCGGCAACCATACGGCAGATACGTCGGCGTCGTCGCTTCGGATCATGGGCCGCTGAGACAACCCAACGTCGGCGGGCATCACTGTGCGGCCTTCCAGTTGACGTCGCGGCAAAGCAGGCCTCCCACGATGCAGCCGCGGGTGGTTAACGCGCCAGACCTGGCCGTGATCGTCATCGAAAACGTCTTATCGCGCTTGGGATCGAAGGCCGTCCCGGAGTAGGTTCCGTCGGCCTGGCGCGCTAATGTTAGAATGAGCTTGTCGCCAGCAGCTTCGCCCTTGCTGGTGTCGCCGATCCAGAGATTGGTAGCGCAGATTTTGTCGCCGCAAGGCGCGATGCGTACACGCGCATTGCCGTCGTCGCGCAGCCATGTGCCATCGATATCCGTAGCTGACGCGCTCGCAGTCCAAAACGAGGCAAAGGCGACAGCCCGCAGGAGACGGCTCATGGCGATGTCCTTTCGGTGATGACCTTGCATCTACGTTTCGCAGGCGCCGCCGGTTTCATCGGAGTGTGGAATCGTGTCGAGGCGCGCGGCGAACAGCCAGCCGATCAGCACGGTCAACGATGCCGCGCTCAGAAAATTCAGGCGCTGCAAGGCCAGGTATTCCTCCGGCTCGTAAATGTGCAGCGGTGGACCCAGTGTCTCGGCCGGCAGCAGATAGGCAGCGAACGTCATGCCTGCGAAGACGAGGGCAAAGCTGCGCTCGGAACGGCGAAACAGCAGCAGGGCGAGCACGAGGCAGGGAAACAGGAAGACTTCGACCCCCGATCCGGCACCGAAAGCGATGCGGCAGAGCAGCGTGTTGCCGATGCCGGCGCTCAGCAGCAGCGAACGCCCGAGACGCACGTTGCGCCGCATGACGGCCGGGACGGCAGCAAAAAGCGGCGTCGATAGGAACGTGACATAGGACGGCGAAATGACCGGCGAAACCGCCCAACAAAGATAGAGCGGATAGAAGGGCTGATTCGAAACGATGACAAGCGCGACGGTGTTGGCGATTGCCGCTCGCGGGTCGGGATGCGCGGCATAGGTCGCTATCGCCGCGACAGCCCGTTTCAGCCCGTTCACCGACATCGTTCGATCCTCGCGAAATTCTGTCTGCTTCTCCGCTTACGCAGGCGGCCTGCCTGCGGGTCACTCCGCCGGCCTATTTTTTGGCGAGCATGCTGCAAATCCAGTTCGGCTTGCGCTCCGTATATCGATCATGATCGATGGAGCTGCAGCAATGGAGCGGGCGCGGGGAAAGGCGATGAGGATCGCCGTGGTCGGCGCCGGCATTTCCGGCCTCTCGGCTGCCTGGATGCTTGGGCAAGCGCATGATGTCGTGCTGTTCGAGGCCGCCCCACGGATCGGCGGACACGCGAACACGGTTCGTCTCGACGGTGATGGCGCAGGCATAGCGGTCGACACCGGCTTCATCGTCTACAACGAAGCGACCTATCCGAACTTCATCGCGTTGATGGAGCATCTTGGCGTCGCGACGCAGCCGACCGAGATGTCCTTTGCCGTATCGCTTGATGGAGGACGTCTCGAGTACAGTGGCACCAGCGTCGCTGGGTTGTTTGCCCAGCGCAGCAATCTGGTCCGCCCGCGCTTCTGGGCGATGCTGCAGGACATCGCCCGGTTCTATCGGAACGCTTCGAACGATATCTTGACCGGCGACCCGGTCGACGTGTCGCTGGGTGACTACCTCGCAGCCGGCCGCTATGGCGCCGCATTCAGGGACGACCACCTGCTGCCGATGGCTGCGGCGATCTGGTCGGCGCCCTGTGCGGAAATCCTGTCCTACCCTGCAGCCGCATTCCTGCGGTTTCATCATAATCATGGGCTGCTCCAGCTCACCGATCGACCGGTCTGGCGTACCGTGACCGGCGGCAGTGCCGTCTATGTCCAGAGATTGCGCGACGCCTTTTCTGGTACGGTCAGGACCGACACGCCGGTGAGGCAGGTCAGCCGTGGGCCGAACGAGGTCGTGCTTCTGGGCGATGGCTGGAGCGAACGCTTCGACGAGGTCGTCTTCGCCACCCATGCCGACCAGACGCTGGCCATGCTGGCCGATCCCGCCACAGCGGAGTCTGAGGCGCTCGGCGCCTTCCGATACAGCCGCAACCGCGCGGTGCTGCATGGCGACGCATCCTTGATGCCTCGCCGCCGGCGAGCCTGGGCAAGCTGGAACCATATCGGAGATCGCAGCCGGCCCGAGGCCTCCTGCGCCGTCACCTACTGGATGAACCGCCTTCAGGCACTGCCGGCAGACCGACCACTCTTCGTGACGCTCAATCCGCCCGACATGCCGCGTGAGGACACCATCCTCCACGAGGAAACCTACGAGCATCCGTTATTCGATGCGGCGGCTCTCGGCGCGCAGGCGCGGCTCTGGTCGCTGCAAGGCGTGCGGCGCAGTTGGTTCTGCGGCGCGTATTTCGGCGCGGGCTTCCATGAGGACGGCCTGCAGGCCGGGCTCGCGGTCGCCGAAACGCTCGGCGGCATGCGCCGTCCCTGGCGCGTACAGGACGAGTCAGGGCGCATCCCAATCCCTGCGCGACAGGATCAGGCCGCATGAGCTGGCATTCTGCTCTTTACGTCGGACGGGTGCGGCACCACAGGTTCCGCCCGAAGCCGCATTCGCTGGCCTATCGCGTCTTCTGGATGCTGCTTGACCTCGACGAGATCGACGGCCTCGCCGCAACGCTTACCCTGTTCTCACGCAACCGCTTCAATCTCTACGCTTTTCGCGACGCGGATTATGGGGATCGCAGCGGCAGACCCTTGCGGCCGCAGATCGAGGCAGCCTTGACGGACGCCGGGATCGCGCATGATGGCGGCCCGATCAGGCTGCTGACCATGCCGCGCATCCTCGGATACGCCTTCAATCCGATCAGCACCTATTTCTGCTATCGCCGCGACGGCGGCCTCTGCGCCACCGTCTATGAGGTGCACAACACCTTCGGCGAGATCCACAGCTATGTCGCGCCCGCTGATGCCGCCGCAGCGCCGCTGCGGCAGGAGGCCCGCAAGCTCTTCCACGTCTCGCCCTTCATGGCGCTTCAGATGCGCTATTGCTTCCAGGTCGTGCATCCCGAAGAGCGTGTTTCGATCGCGATCGAAGGCTATGACGCCGCAGGACGCCTGATCGTCGCCAATATGAGCGGGAAACGGGCGGAGCTGAGTGATGCAGCCCTGCTGCGGCTGCTGGCGACCCATCCACTGCTCACGCTGAAGGTCACCGCCGCCATCCACTGGCACGCGCTGCGTTTGTTGGCGAAGCGCATTCCGTGGCGGACGCACCCCGCACCACCGGAACGTCCGTTCAGCCCGGGTAGTGCCGTCACGTCTCATGACACAGGATCGATGCAGCCATGAGCCGGCGCGAGACCGAACAGCAGCTCCAGATGGCCGAGCCCTCGCTTGCGCTGCCGCGTGGCATCGGTCTCTCGCGCTGGTTCTTGCGTCGCCTGCTCGCACGCATCGCCGTCGGCCATTTGACGATCGTCACGCCCGAAGGCAGGCGTCTCCATAGCGGGAGTTCCGCATCAGGTCCCCAGGCCACGCTGATCCTGAAGAACTGGCGGGCGATGCGCCGCCTTCTGCTCGAGGGCGATATCGGACTGGCCGAAGCCTACATCGCCGGCGATCTCGCCACGCCGGATCTCACAGCGCTAATCGAACTCGGCGCCCGTAACGACGCCACATTGCGCAGGCTGATCTCCGGCGCGTGGCCGGTGCGTATGCTCAATCGCCTCCGGCATGTGCTCAACGCCAATACCCGCGCGGGCAGTCGCCGCAACATCATGGCGCATTATGATCTCGGCAACGACTTCTACGGCCAGTGGCTCGACGACAGCATGATGTACTCCTCGGCCCTCTATGAAGCGCCGACGGAGACGCTCGAGGCAGCGCAGCAGCGTAGGCTCGACAGGATCGTTGCCATGCTTGGTCTGTCTGGCGGCGAGCATGTTCTCGAGATCGGCTGCGGCTGGGGTGCACTGGCCGAACGGCTGGCCCGCGAAGGCTGCCGCGTGACCGCAATCACTCTGTCGCCGGCACAGTTGGACGCGGCGCAGCGGCGCGTTGCCGAGGCCGGCCTCGGCGATCGCATCAGCCTGCATCTGCAGGATTATCGGGACATCTCTGGCCAGTTCGATCGCATCGTCTCGATCGAGATGATCGAGGCGGTCGGACGGGCGTACTGGCCGTCCTACTTCGCGACATTGCGCCGTTCGCTCCGGCCCGGCGGTCGGGCCGTGCTGCAGGCGATCACGATCGACCACAGGGCGTTTGAAGCCTATCGGCAAGGCACCGATTTCATCCAGCGCTACATCTTTCCCGGCGGCTGCCTGCCATCTATCCCGGCATTGGCGGACGAAACCGAAAGGGCAGGTTTTGCCGTGGTCGAGCAACTCGACTTTGGTGCGAGCTATGCTTTGACCCTGAAGGAGTGGCGTCGGCGCTTTCTGGAGCGCTGGTCCGATATCGCGCCACTCGGCTTCGACGAGCCGTTTCGCCGTATGTGGGATTTCTATCTCTGCTATTGCGAAGCAGGATTCCGCGCACGGACGATCGACGTCAGTATGATTTCATTTCAAGGCCGCTGAGCGTTGGCGGCCTGAGATCGTGACCTGAGACCCTGATCGTCCTCCAGATTTGATGGGAATCCGTCGTTCATGGAGACGGACGATGCGCCCCTCACGGTTCATGCACTATGGCGGGATGGACGTGTCGGACGCGCGCCTGCTGAAGAGCCTTGAGGATGAGAGCGCCCGCCTCAAGAAGCTGCTCCCGAAGGATGTCGCCGCGACGAGAAGCGACCGTAGGCAAGCATTTCCTAGAGGAAGGATGTCTTGCGGGCGCAGGCCGCTCTTGAGGGAGCCGTGCCGCCAAGCTCGCCGGCACCGCTATCCGCGCAGGTCAGAAAGACCCGCTATGCCTCTTTGGTTTCTGTGCTGGTCGGTCGAAGTGACCGTATCGATGAGATGAGTCGATGCGGTCGATCGTATCAGCTCGGCGTAAGCGAAGGGGCCAGCGTGATGTAAAGGTCGAAGCTGTTCTAGGCGAGCTTTGCGCCGACGGTTGTTTCGTGATCCACCTTTCGATAGGTCCTGATGCCGCGCCGGAAGGGCACGGAACGCTTTGCCGGATGAGATTGACCATGCGCTATCCCTTTCGTCCGCTCAAAGCCACGCTGCTCGCCGGCACCGCGCTGCAGCTTCTCCTGCTGATCGGATAGCCCGGGGCGATGGCCGCCTGCCCGGACGGCAACCACGCCTCCGGACCGATGGCCGGCACGGGCTGCGGTGCCACAGGCGCAGGCGGAGCGGGCGGCGCGTCGCTCGGCCTAGGCGGCAGCGGTGGTGGCGTCAGGGGCTC
Organism: Allobosea sp. Root381; assembly: GCF_001429395.1. GTDB lineage: Bacteria > Pseudomonadota > Alphaproteobacteria > Rhizobiales > Beijerinckiaceae > Allobosea. The sequence continues at coordinate 14,378 of NZ_LMJT01000028.1, read as the reverse complement.
CGGAAATGGTAGCGGCGGTGGCGGCGGCGCGGGTGCCATGCTCCTTGGCATATCCCAGATCTATACCGCGACGGCAACGATCACACGCGGTGCGGGCGGTTCCGGCGGCGTGGGTGGGTCTTCCGCTGTCGGTGCCGGCGGAACCGGCGCCCAGGACCACGCCTTCAAGGCAAACCTCGCCGTCAGGTTCTGAAAGGGGGAGACCCGGCCGAAGCTGGCTCTCCGGAGGTCTGCTTTCCGGCGTCTTCGTAGGGAAGGCGATCTTGGCCTTATCCCAGCACGCGGGCGAGGCGATCGGAGAGGCCGGTGCTCGCCACGGGCGCTGGCCGCGCGAGGTCACCGGCCGATGGCTTGGGCGATGGGTTCCGCACGGCCGCGAGCACGGCGGCGAAGCCGGCCTTCGTCGAGCAGATCACCGGGACATTGACATGGGGCTGCACGCGTTCCGCAAGCCCGGCAAGGCCGGCGCCGCCGAGGACAACCGCGCCGGCGCCGTCGCGCTCCGCCGTCCGCCGGCAGGCTTGGGCCAAAAGCGCGGTCGATCCTTCCGGGTCGCTGGCGATGTCGCCGCCGGTCGGCGCCACCGTCTCGACGGCGGCAAGGCTGGTGCCGAGGCCAAGCGAGGTGACGAACTCGGTGAGGATCGGCCCCCAGCGCTCGCCGCCGGTGACGATCGAAAAGCGTCCGCCGCGATCGGCGGCCTGCCGGCAGGCCGCCTCGGCCATCCCTACCACCGGAACGCTCGCCAGTTCCTTCAGCGCCATCAGGCCGGGGTCGCCGAAACAGGCGAGGTAGACCGCGTCGCAATCGCTGCCATGCTCGGCATAGGCGTCGAGCGCTGCGTGGCCCGCGATCGCGCCGGCGCTGCGGCTGGAGATGTAGCGTGCGCCGAAGCGACCGGTCGCCGGGCGCAGCTCGACATCGGCCGGCGTTAGCGGGGCCAGAACACGCAGCACCAGAGCCGTCATCTCCGGGCTGGTGTTGGGATTAAGGACAAGGATACGCAAGTAAGCTCCGAGAATAGCTCGACGAATCGCGCTCAGGCCGGCTGCAGCGCGGCCTCGGTCCTGACGCAGCGCACGATGCGACCTTCGCCCAGCGTCACCACCGGCGGCAAGCCGTCTTGGCAGGCCTCGACGGCCTGGCGACAGCGTGGCGCGAAGGAGCAGGAGGAGGGCGCCTCGTTCAGCGCCGGCGGCGCTCCGGGAATGGCCTCGAGCCGCTCGCCTTTCCTGGCGCCGTGCAGGTTCGCGGCGAGCAGCCCCTTTGTATAGGGGTGCTGCGGGTCGCTGATCAGCTCGCGCACCGTGCCGGTCTCGACGATCTGGCCTGCATACATCACGGCGAGCCGGTCCGAGACCTCGACGGCGACGCCGATGTCGTGGGTGACGAAGAGCATGCCCATGCCCATGTCGCGCTGGAGCTGGCGCAGCAGCAGCAGGATCTGGATCTGTACGGTCGCGTCGAGCGCCGTCGTCGGCTCGTCGGCGAGCAGGAGCTTCGGGCGCGCTGCGAGCGCGAGCGCGATCATGGCGCGCTGGCGCATGCCGCCCGACATTTCGTGCGGATAGGCCTTCAGCCTGCGCTCCGGCGAGGGAATGCGGACGAGCTGAAGGAGTTCGAGCGCGCGCTGCATCGCCTCGCGCCGGCTGATCTTCTCGTGCCGCGTGATCGCCTCGGCGATCTGCTCGCCGACCGTATAAACCGGATCGAGCGCCAGCATCGGGTCCTGGAAGATCATCGAGGTGACGCGGCCGCGATAGTCTGCCAGCTCCTGCGGGCCGAGCGCCAGCACGTCCCTGCCATCGACCATGACGGAGCCGCCGATATCGGTGCGGCTCTCCGGCAGCAGCCTCAGCAGCGTCTTCAGCGTCACGCTCTTGCCGGAGCCGGATTCACCGAGGATGCCGAGCACCTTGCCGGGCTCCAGCGTCAGCGTCACGCCGTTGACGGCATGGACGGTCTGGGCGCCGCGGAAGCGCACCGTGACGTTCTCCATCGCTACGAGAGGGGTGTTCATGCCGCGTCCTCCAGTATCGGTGCGCAGCTATGGCCCGAGCCGGGGATTTCCATATGGCAGGCGGCAAGCCGCGCCCCCGGGCCGGTCGGGGTCAGCGCCGGCTTGACCTTGGCGCAGACGGTCTGCGCCTGCGGGCAGCGTGGGTGGAAGCGGCAGCCCTCCGGCGGGTTGATCGGGTTCGGCGGGTCGCCGGCGAGCGGTGCCTCCATCGTCCGGTTGTCCGGGTCCATGGACGGCATCGCCGAGAGCAGCGCGCTGGTATAGGGGTGGCGCGGATCCTCGTAGAGCTCGTCGACCGGCCCGATCTCCACGACCTCGCCGAGATACATCACCATGACGCGGTCGCTGATGAAGCGGACGACGTTGAGGTCGTGGCTGATGAAGATGTAGGTCAGCCCGAATTCCTCGCGCAGATCCATCAGCAGGTTGAGCACCTGTGCCTCGACCGATTTGTCGAGCGCCGAGACGGCCTCGTCGAGAATGACGAGGCGCGGTCCGAGCGCGAGCGCGCGGGCGATGTTGACGCGCTGGCGCTGCCCGCCGGAAAGCTCATGCGGATAGCGCGCCGCGAAGCGCTCCGGATCGAGCCCGACGCGGGCGAGCAGGTCGCGGGCGCGGGCAATGGCGCCGCTTTTCGGGACACCGTGGACGGTCGGGCCGAAGGCGATCGAATCCTCGATGGTCAGCCGCGGGTTGAGCGAGGCATAGCTGTCCTGGAAAACCATCTGCGCCTGGCGGCGATAGTCCTTGAGCGAGAGCGCCGCGCTGCCGACCGCCTCGCCGTCGAACAGCATCTGGCCGGCATCCTGGGGGATGAGCTGCATCACCACGCGGGCGGTGGTCGACTTGCCGCAGCCGGATTCGCCGACCACGCCGAGCGTCTCGCCCTTCCGCACCTGGAAATCGACGCCGTCCACGGCACGCACCACGGCGCCGCGCCCGAGTGGGAAGTGCTTGGTCAGCGCGCGAGCTTCCAGCAACGGCGTGCCGGCGCCGCCGCGATCGGAGCCGTCCTCGACATAGAGAGCCAGCGACATGGTCAGCCTTTCACATCCATGGCCGAGCGCAGCCCGTCCGAGAGCAGGTTGAACGAGATCGAGGTGATGAAGATCGCGACGCCCGGCAACGCCGCGACCCAGGGTTGGACATAAATCGCGGTCCGCAGCGTGTTCAGCATCAGCCCCCATTCCGGCGTCGGCGGCTTGGTGCCGAGGCCGAGGAAGGACAGGCCGGAGGCCAGGATCATCGAGACCGAGATCAGGCTGGTCGCGTAGACGAAGATCGGGCCCAGCACGTTGCCGAGGACATGGACGCGGATGATCGTCAGGGCGTTGGCGCCGGACGCGCGCGCCGCCTCGACATAGTCCATCGAGCGCACCTGCGTGGTGACGCTCTCGGCGATGCGCGCGATCGGCGGGATGAAGACGATGGTCAGCGAAAGCAGCGAGTTGAAGATGCCGGCGCCCAGCGCCCCGGACAGGGCGATCGCCAGAAGCACGGACGGGAACGCGTAGAACACGTCGACGGTGCGCATCGTGATCGTGTTGAACTTGCCGCCGAAGAAGCCGGCGGCAACGCCGATCACAGAGCCGAATACGAAGGCGATGAAGACTGGCACCACGCCCATGAACAGCGAGAGTCTCGCGCCGTGGATAAGGCGCGAGAGCATGTCGCGGCCGAGCTCGTCGGCGCCGAGCGGATAGCCCGGCGTGCCGATCGGCCGCAGGCGGCGCAGCATCGATGAACGCGTCGGGTCGGCCGGGGCGATATAGTCGGCAAAGATCGCCATCAGGATGATAGCCAGCACGACGAGGCCGGCGCAGACCGCGACCTTGTCGGTCTTGAAGCGACGCCAGACGCCCGACCAGTAGCCCGGCGAGCGCGCCGGCGTCGGCGGGCTTGTGGTTGCGGGGGCGCTCGCCGCGGTGACCGCACTCATCTCAGCGCCTCCTCACACGTGGGTCGAGCAGACCCTGGACGATGTCGACGAGCACGTTGAGGCCAACGAAGAACATCGCCAGCACCAGGATCGTGCCCTGCAGCAGCGGCAGGTCGCGCTGGAAGATGGCGTTGCCGAGCAGGAAGCCCGTGCCCGGCCAGGAGAACACCGTCTCGATCAGGATCGAGCCTCCGAGCAGGTAGCCGAGCTGCAGGCCCATGACGGCCAGCGCCGTCGGCGCAGCGTTCTTCACGACATGGCGGAATACGCCGAAATCCATCAGGCCCTTGGCCCTCAGCGCCGGCACGAACTCCTGGTTCAGGATGTCGGCGACGAGGGCACGCACGGTGCGCGAGATGATGCCCATCGGGATCACCGACATGGTGACCGCCGGCAGGATCATGTGGCTGACATGCTCCCAGTCCCATTTCCAGTCGGCCGAGCCGCCCGGGCCGGCCCCGCCCGGCGGCAGCCATCCGAGCTGGACCGAGAACACGATGACCAGCACCATGCCGAGCCAGTAATGCGGCACGGAAACGCCGAGCACCGCCAGCATCGAGGCGAACTTGTCGAGGAAGGAGCCGCGAAAATAGCCGGCGACGAAGCCGAAGAAGCAGCCGAGCACGAAGCCGATCACGGTGGCGAGCCCGGCGATCATCAGCGTGTTGCCGACGGCGCGCCAGACCTCGCCTGCGACCGGTCGCCCGGTCGCGATCGAGGTGCCGAGATCGCCCTGGACCGCCTTCCACAGCCAGAGGCCGAACTGCACCGGCAGCGGCCGGTCGAAGCCGTAGATCTTGCGCAGTTCGTCCTGCATCTGCTGGGAGGCATCGGGCGGCAGCACCGACGTCAGCGGATCGCCCGGCGCGATATGCACCAGCAGGAAGCAGAACAGGCTGACCCCCAGCGCGACGGGCAGCATGTAGACGATGCGCTTGGCGAGGTAGGTCAGCATGGCAGGCGCTTCACCGTCATGGTCGGGCTTGACCCGACCATCCCCGAAACCAGTACCTTCTCGTCATGAGATTCTCGGGTCTGCGCTTCGCTGCGCCCGAGAATGACGGCGGTCCTGCGCGCAGCCATGCCTTGCCTCACTTGCTCATCGTGATCGGCGAGAAGTCCTGGAACCAGTTCTGCGCCTGGACGAAGCCGTTCACCTTGGGCGACATGGCGCGCGGGTTGACGTCGTGCGTCACCATCAGGAAGAGCGCGTCGTCGACGAATTTCTCATGCGTCTTCTGCAGGATCCTGGTTTGCTCGACCGGGTCGAAGGTCGAGCGGATCTGCTCGAACAGCTTGTCCATCTCGGGGTCGCAATAAAGGCCCCAGTTGGTGCCCGCCGGCGGCTTCAGATCGCATTGCAGGTGCCGGATCAGCCCGGTGAACGGGTCCTGGATGAAATAGGTGTAGTTCATCCCGGTGCCCTTGCGCGACGAGTCGTGGTTCGCGCCGGCCCGCCAGATGTTGATCAGCGTGTTCCACTCCACCACTTCGAAATCGACCTTGATGCCGATTTCGGCGAGGTTCTGCTGGACGAACTCGTTCATCGGCAGCGGCTGCATCTGGCCGGAGCCGGACGGCGAGATCAGGATGCGGGTCTGCAGCGGCTTCTCGGGCGAGTAACCGGCCTCGGCCAAAAGCTTCTTCGCCTCGGCCTGGTCGAGCTTCAGCTTGAATTTCGGGTCGCCGAACCACTGGTGCCCGGGCGGGTAGAAGCCCTCGGCCGGGATCATCATCCCGCCGAGGAGTTCCTTCAGGCCTTCGCGGTCGATGGCGAGATTGGCCGCCTTGCGGACGCGGATGTCGTTCCAGGGTGAGCCCTCGGTCCGCGAGAGGTGCCAGGTCCAGTTGTGCGGATAGGCGTTGGTGACGATCTTGAAGCCCGCTCCCTTCAGCGAGGCCACGAGATCCGGGGAGGGCGCCTCGATCCAGTCGACCTGGCCTGAGCGCAGCGCCGCGGCGCGCGCATTCGGCTCCGGTAGCGGTAGCAGCACGAGCTTTTCGAGCTTGGGCACGCGCGCCTTGTCCCAGTAATCCTTGAACGGCGCGAGCTCGGCCCGCTCGCGCGGCTGAAAGGCGGTGAGCTGCCAGGGGCCGGTGCCGGACGGGGTCCTGGCGAAGGCTTCCCAGTTCTTGCCGAGCTTCTCCCACTGCGCCGGCGAGGACATCATCACCCAGGCGACCTGGTAGGGCAGCGTCGCGTCGGGCGATTTGGTCGTGATCTCGACCTTGTATTTGTCGAGTACCTTGTAGGTGGCGACCGCGGGAATGCGCGAGCGCCCCTGTGCGGCCTGGCGCTGGTCGAATTGCGGGCTGTCGTTCTTCAGCAGCTTGTCGAGGTTCCAGACCACCGCCTCGGCGGTGAATTCGGAGCCGTCGTGAAACTTCACGCCCTCGCGCAGGGTGAAGACCCATTTCGTCTTATCGCTGGCATCGACCGCCCAGGCCGTGGCGAGGCCCGGCTTGAGGTCCGAGGGCTTGTCGGCGCTGGAAAGGTCCCAGTTGATCAGCGCGTCATAGATCGTATAGCCCATGAAGCGCATGCCTTCGCCGCCCTGGTCGGTCTGGCCGGTGGTCAGCGGGATGTCCGAGGCGGTCATGCCGATGCGCAAGGTGCCTTGGGCGGCGGCGGCGAGAGGCGTGAGGGCGGCGCCTGCGAGCAGAGTCAGGGCCAGGACCGAACGGATCATCCGACAACTCCGAATTGGAAGACTTTCAAGCTCAGCAAGGTACGTGCCAGTGCCGTGGGGACCGGGGACGAGGCAGCCCCTCCGTCATGCTCGCCCTCGTGGCGAGCATCCAAGCCTTGAACACCGCCCTCGCCGAAGGAAGACGTGAATGGTCGGCACAAGGCCGACCATGACTCGCGGCGGAAACGATGCTTCGCCTATTCCATCGACATCGGCGCGATATCGATGAACCAGCTCTTCGGCTGGACCACGCCCTTGACCTTGGCGCTCATCGCGCGCGGGCCGACATCGTGCGCCACCCAGACGAAGGGCGCTTCCTCGACGATGCGGGCATGGAGCTTGGCGAGCGCCGCGTCGCGGGCGGTGCCGTCGAAGGAGGTGCGGGCGTCGGCGATCAGCTTGTCGAACTCCTCGTTGCCGAAATAGCCCCAGTTGTTCGAGACCGGCGGGAAGGTCTTGGTCGAGACGAAGCGGACCATGGCGAAGAACGGGTCCATCGCAGCATAGGTGACGTTGGTGGCGTTGGCCCCGCGGGCATTGGCGTGCTTGGCGCCCTCGCGCCAGTTGGTGAAGACCGCGTTCCACTCGCCGACCTCGAGCGCGACGTCGAAATAGCAGTCCTTCAGCGCCTGCTGCATGAACTCGTTCATCGGCAGCGGCTGCATCTGGCCGGAACCCGAGGCCGAGGTCAGCACCTTCACCTTAGCCGGCTTTGCGGCCGAGAAGCCGGCCTCGGTCATCAGCTTCTTGGCGGCTTCGAGGTCGTACTTGATGTCGAATTTTGGATTGCCCCACCAGGGATGGCCGGGCGGCACCGTGCCCTTCGGGATTTCCATCAGGCCGCCGAGCAGCTCCTTGAGCTCGGCCCGGTTGACGCAGAGATTGGCTGCGTGGCGCACCTTCTTGTCGAGCCAGACCGAGCCTTCGGCGAAGGAGAGTTGCCAAGGCCAGACATGCGGCTGGGCGTTGGTGTGGACGGCGAAGCCTCGCTGCTTGATCTGCGGCACGGCGTCCGGCGCCGGCGCCTCGATCCAGTCGACCTGACCGGCGAGCAGCGCGGCAGTCCGGGCATTCGCCTCCGGCAGCGGCAGCAGCACGACACGGTCGATCTTCGGCACGCGCGCCTTGTCCCAATAATCCTTGTTGGCGACCATCTCGAAGCGCTCGCGCGGCACGAGCCGCACGCCCTTGAACGGCCCCGTGCCCGAAGGATCGGCCGAGAAGGCCGCCCAGGCCTGCTTGGCGCGCTCGCCGGCATCCGTGACCGAAGCCGGAACCGCCGCGAGCTTGGCGGCCCAGTGCTTGGGCGAGGCCATGTAGAGATTGGTCAGGTTGATCGGCAGGAAGGCGTCGGGCTCGGAGGTGGTGAGCTCGACGGTCAGCGGGTCGATGACCTTCGCCGACTTCAGCGTCGGCATGCGCGACACGGTTACGCCTACCTGGTCGGCAGCAAAATGCGCTGCCTCTTTGTTAAGCACCTTCTCGACGTTCCAGACCACCGCTGCGGCATCGAAGGGCGAGCCGTCCTGGAATTTCACGCCGGGGCGCAGCTTGAATACCCACTTCGTCTTGTCGTTGGCGTCGACCGCCCATTCGGTGGCGAGCCCGGGAATGACGACGCTGGCCTTTTCGGCTGAGGACAGGTCCCAATTGGTCAGACCGTCATACATCGGGATGCCAGTAAAGCGATTACCCTCAAAGCCCTGGTCCGGTTGGCCATGAGTGCGTGGAATGTCGGCGGCGGTCATGCCGATGCGCAGGACCTTTTCCTGTCCGAACGCTGCGGTGACGAGTGCGGTTGAAATTCCCAACGCCAGCAGGCCGGCGCGCGTGATGGTCTTCGACAACATGAAAAAGCTCCCCTGTGCAGCCCGGCGTTGGTTCGCGCGGATCTGACTGGGAGCTAGCAACCGGCGTGCCAGAACGGGGTACGACTTGAAATGCTCTATGGACCGGTTCCAGTTTACCCCGAATGCCGGGTACCGTTGCCGGGCTCGCCTGGGGCTCACGCCATCCAGCTCAGAGCCGCTTCCGAAGAAGCCATTCGCCGTTGCGCGAAGTCTCGTTCGCCTCCTCGAAGCCGAGAGCCAGGTAGAAGCCCAAGGGACCTTCCGGCCCTCTCACGACGCTGGTAACGACCGTGTGGAAGCCGAGGGCGCGCATTTCCTCGCAAACCATCTCGATCGCCAACCGGCCATAGCCCTGCTTCTGCCGATTGCTGTCGACCATGAGACGCCACAGATAGGCCGAATCCGGATCGTCGCCCGCGCGCCACAGAACGAGGCCGACGGGCTCGTCGTGCGCGTAGATCGCTTGGATGGTCGCCGTCGGATCGAATTGAGCCTGCGCCACTGACAAGGCGGCGGGAGCGACGTACGGGCGTTGCGCGAGGGCGACCCGCAGATCGCAGACGCTGCGGACGTTGGCCGCGGTGATCGCGCGCAGTTCGACGCGCGCCTTGGCCTGAGGGTCTTTCGCGCCAGTCCCTTTCCCGAGCGATCGCTCGTCCCCAATGAATGCCCGGATCGCATCGAACACGCATTCCGGATCGTCCTGATGGATGACGTGCCCGCATCCGGGCAAGCGCTCGAACCGCAGCAGGTGAGACGGGATGGAGCGCGCTGTCGCCTCGGCGCATTCGATCGGGACGATCGGGTCTTCCGCGCCGGCCATCAGCAGGACCGGGCATGCCAGGTTGGCGAGACCGCCGTGGAAGTCGAACCGGCCATGCTCGTTGCGGGGGCCGTTGAAGTGCAGCGCGACCTCCGACCTCAGGATTGAGCGCGAGAAGCCTCGCGAGGGCCGGTCGCGTCGATGGCGATAGAAGGGCACGCATCGCTCGATGTAGGTAGCGCGGCCTTCCGTGGTCGGGTTCGTCCAGTAGCTCTCGGCGAGGGCGCCGATCTCCGGACCACCGATCCGGGCGAAGGCGGCGAAGACGCGCTCGAAATCGATCCTGGCAGCCGTGCCGAGCAGGATCAGCTTGCCGGGATGGTCGGGATAGCGGGTCGCGTAGGCCTGCGCGACGAAGCCCCCGAAGGACATCCCGCAGACGATCGGCTTGACGATGCCGAGCGCATCGCAGAGGCCCTTCACGTCGTCGGCCCATTGGGCGAGGTTCCAGGTCGAAGGGTCGTCTCCTTCGCTGCGCCCGTTGCCGCGATGGTCGTAGAAGACGACCCGGGCGATGTCGGTGAGCGACGCGAAGGCCTCTCCTTGAACATTGCGTGGTCGACGCCGGGGCCGCCATGCAGCATCAGCAGCGTCGGCTTCTCACGCATGCCGTCGTTGTCCGGCACGAGGCCGAAGTTCGCCACATCGACGAAGAGTTTGACGCCGTTGACGCTGATCAGCATGACGAGGAATCCAGGACACCGCTCTTGAAGAGAGATGCATCTCGCCCGACGCTTCGCAACGGCGTTTGGCGGAGGCGCACTGTTGGGTTATGGTCCGCGGCCAGTCAGGGAAATTGTTTCGTTCAGATTGGTCATCTTTCCGAAACTGACGCTGCTCGACCTGACGGGTCCGGCGGAGCGCACTGATCAATCAAACGGTTTGTAGCGCAATCCGATTGCCTTCGCCGTCACCGATTTCGGCAACGAAAATAATTTTCGTCGACGACCGTCTTGGGAAACAAGAGCGGGCAACCATGCGAGCGAGCCCTGTCGATGAAGGCATCGATGTCGCTAACCTCTCGCCTTTCCGCTGATCGACACGAACGAGGCCATTGCCGATGTCGGGAACGGCTGTCCAAGCGACATCGCTGTCTTCCTCTCAACGGTCTCGCTGCGATGATCACCGTACTGTGCTTGATCATCGTTGCTGCGTCCGTGATCAAGGGCCGTTCTGGGCGATGGCGACGGAAATGCTTCCGAAGAAGGTGTCCGCGCTGGCGATCGGCATAATCAATGCGTTGAACAACGTTGGGGTGTTCGGTGCGACTTATGTGATTGGCGCCATCCGCTCCGCCACTGGCAGTTTCACGTACGCGATGATCCCGATCGCCCTGTTGACCCTGTCCGCCTGCGCGACTGCGCTCTGGTTGGGTCGACAGAAACAGGGCCGGGCGGCATCGCTTCAGTCATGGACCACCTCGTGACAATGCAGCACGCTCCTTTCATCCGCACATGCGGGAAGCTGCCGAGTAGCATTGAGCACTGCCCCGTGCTGTGTTCATGCCTTAAGCCGCAACGAGCGGCTTCACCCGCAAGTTCGCGATCCTTCGGTTGAGGACTTCGACGACCTCGAACTCCCATTCGCCTATCTGGACACTCTCGCCAGGGTCGGGCAGGCGGGCGAGGCTCGTCAGCACGAGACCCGCAGCCGTCGTGGCATCGCCGGTCCGGCCAAACTCGGTGTGGAGAGCCTGCTCAAGTTCATCGATCGGAGTTCGCCCATCGACCGCCCAGGTGCCGTCCTCACCCTGGGCGAGGTATGGAATCTCGTCGCCGGCATGCTCGGGCAGATCACCCGCGATCGCGATCAGGATATCCGTCGGTGTGACGACGCCTTCGAACGATCCGTGCTCGTCGATGACCATCGCCATGTGGACCGACGAGGCCTGGAACTGCTCCAGCAAGCCGAGGATCGGCGTCGTCTCGATCACGTAGACCGGCACGCGCGCCAAAGCCGTCAGGTCGACGGGCCGATCGCCGAGAGCGAGCAGATCCTTGGCGTGAAGCACGCCAAGGATTTCATCGTCGCCACGGAACAGAGGGAAGCGCGAGCGCCCGCTGTCACGAACGGTGCGAAGGATGTCGTCGAGTGAATCCTCGACATGCAGGGTCAGCACATCGACACGCGGCACCATGATGGCGCGAGCGGGACGTTCGGCCAGGGTCAGCACACGCTCGATCATCGAGCTTTCCTGCGGCGTGAACGCCGGCTGACCGCTGTCGCTGGAGACCAGAGCGGCCATTTCGTCGGGCGAGCGCGTGTCCTCCTGCCCGCCGCGCAGGAGGCGGAGTACGGCACCTGCCGTACGACTGCGTAGATCCATCGTGGAAACACGCCGGACCACGTTGCGCCGTCCGAGCTGATTCGCGGCCTCGATCAGGATCGAGAAGCCGATAGCGGCGTAGAGATAGCCCTTCGGGATGTGGAAGCCGAGGCCTTCGACGACCAGGCTGAAGCCGATCATGAGCAGGAAGCCGAGGCAGAGGATCACCACGGTCGGATGGCGGGAGACGAAGGCCATAAGCGGCTTGCTGGCCAGGAGCATCACGCCCATCGCGACGATCACGCCGATGACCATGATCGAGAGCTCACGCACCATCCCGACCGCGGTGATCACGCTATCGAGCGAGAACACCGCATCGAGCACGACGATCTGCGCAATGACCTGCCAGAACACGGCGTCGGCGACCCCCTTCTGCTGGCTGCCGTGATCGCCTTCCAGGCGCTCGTGCAGTTCCATCGTGCCTTTGAAGATCAAGAACACGCCGCCGACGATTAGGATGACGTCCCGCCAGGAAATCTCCGTGCCGAGCGCGGTGAAGAGCGGCTGCGTCAGCGTGACGATCCAGGCGATGGATGCGAGCAGGACCAGGCGCATGAGCAGCGCCAGCGAGAGGCCGATGATACGGGCCTTTTCGCGCTGATGTTCGGGCAGCTTGTCGGCCAGGATCGCGATGAAGACGAGATTGTCGATGCCGAGGACGATCTCGAGGACGATCAGGGTGAGCAGACCCGCCCAAGCCGCGGGATCAGCCATCCATTCGAATATCATTTGCGATCACGGACCTCGCGGCCCTGCCTCCCGGTTCACATCAAAGATAAAATGAGAGAAAATCATTACCCGTCAGCCAGGCCAAAATCTAGTGGCAAGGTGATGCACGGGGGCACTCGATTGAGTTACGAGATACTTGTAATGTGACTGAGGTTTCCCGAATTATTTGGCGATTTTTCTGCCGTTCGGGCGGTATACGTCATGCAAGCGTTGAGCGCCGCTTCGACGTTGCCGCGAAAGTACTGGGTAGGGGCGTGCGGATGAGGCATCCGACCCGGTGCCAAGCTCGACGCTGGGCGTCGCAGCATCGTCGGGCATGCTCCCGGGCAGCGCGGTCGAGTGAAGCTCGGCTTCGATACGCGCGACCTCCAGGACACAGGACAACGTGCCTGCCGCGCGCGTCGGCAAACAGGGTTCCACTTCCGCCGGGGGCGACATCCACAAGTTCTCGCAGAGCGTCTCGCTCAGGATCGATGTCGCCATGCGTGACTTCGTCATGCGCGGCCAGTGCCTGTCATTGAAACTCGGTCAGGCCCTCAGCTCGAGCGCCGCGGGATCGCTGGCGCGCTGAAGCGACAGGGCGCCGTACTTGATCGCGTTAGTCGCAAGTTCGTGGATCGCCAGGGACAGGCCGAGCGCCTGCTGCTCGGAGATTTCGGCATTGGGTCCCAAGGGCCTTGACGCGCTTGGAGCCGTCGACGTGCGGACGCAGCGCGCTCTCGACGACATGGACGACGTCGGCGGCGCTCCAATTGGTCTCCGTCAGGATGTCCTGGGCGCTCGCCATGGCCGCGAGCCTACCGCTGATGCGCTCGCCGGCGGCCTCGACGCTCTCGGAATGCTTCAGTGTCTGCGAGACGATCGCCTGGACGATCGCCAGGGTGTTCTTCATCCGGTGAGCCAGCTCGCGCTGGAGGATGAGCCGCTGGCGATTGCTCTGCCGCTGCTCCTCCAGCATTGTCTCGGCGTCGACGGCCGCCTTCGCGAGCGCTCGCTTGTCCATGACCGAGGCGGTCACATCCTGCGTCGTGTTGATCAGTCCCCGCACCATACCGTCGTCGTCGTGCAGCGGAGTGTAGGCGAACGTCCAGAAGGTCTCCTCCGGCTCGCCGTTGCGGGTCATGGTGAGGGGGCGTTCCTCGACCCGCACGCCGACGCCCGACAGAGCCGACCGGGTGATCGGCAGCACGTCCTCCCAAACGTTGGACCAGGCTTCGGCGAAGGATTGCCCCAAGGCGGTCGGCTCGCGCTTGCCCAGCATCGACCGGTAGCCGTCGTTGTAGAGCATCGTCAGGTCTGCCCCCCAGAAGAAGCACATCGGCTGCTTCGACGAGAGCATCATCCGCGTGACGAACATCAGCGAGTTCGACCAGGCCGTGATGGGGCCCAGCGCCGTGCCGCTCCAGTCGAATACCCGGATACGCTCACCCATCTCCCCGCTCTCGGGGAAGGGGTCGCTGGCCGTGGCCGGGCGAGCAGGCAGGTCCTTCCAGGCGGCCGAGGCGGGCAAAGTCACGGGCTTGTGACGAGGCGGGCCGGCCGTTGATATGCAGCATGCTAGGCTACCCTGTAACGCAGAAGCTCGTTCCATCCCAGCGGGGCCGGTAGCGTTGATCTTTGCGGATGACTGGCGGCTTCCAGGAGCCGTCGAGGATGCCCGCTTTGCCCCAATAGGCGCGGATGTAGAGCGAGAAGGTTCCGGCCGGTGCAGGCAGCCAGTTCGCCTCCTTGTCGCTGCCCGGAGACTTGTTGCCGGCCTAAAGCGTCAGGGAGTCGTCGGCTCTGCACGGCTGAGCAATCGCCCAATGGGGACGCCATAATCAGATCTGCCGAACCTAAAGTCGCGCGAAATGAGTACCGCGCGGCCCTTTGTAACGTCTGCTTTCCGGCGATCTCTTAGAGTCCGCTTCTCTAATCGGGCAGTTGGGTCAAGCTCGGATTGCAGCCTGTGCCGGGGCTCGTTCACGCGGGTCACGCTTCTCTTCGCAGTCTGGTGGCTTC
>NZ_LMJT01000027.1 GCF_001429395.1 Allobosea sp. Root381 | reverse complement strand
TACAAGGTTGCCAACGGTAACGGCCTTACTGAGCCGCAGGCCGGCTCAGGCCGCTATGTCGATCCGGTGCTGGTCGATCCGATCCGCCATCCTGCCTTCGGCGTCTATCTCACAGCGAGCGGTGTTAAGGTCACCTCGCCGTCTGCTTCTGATCCGGGAAATAGCGGGTCTGCGTTGGCAAAGGAGATCAACATCGAGCCGAGCCAGGAACTGCGCTTTTCCTTCGTGGCAACAAGTTCGCCGTCCGCTTCGCCAAGCTCAATGTTGATCCGGCGGGCACCTTCGATGTCGTCGTCGATGGTGTCCCGGTGTCTGAAGATATCTCGCATTATCAATCGCCCGCAGCCTTTGGGTTTTCGGAGCTTGTGGAGGTTGATTTTGGTCGCCACGATGTCCGGATCATCAATCATTCCACGTCGATCGCGCTGCGCCTGGAGGCGATCGAGCATTATCGATCCGTCGAGGTCCTCAATCAGGGCCTCATCGGTACGGCGTCAGGCCAGTGGCTCTCGGGCGGCGCGTTACTGTCTGGCGCCGTCCCGGCGGGCGCAACCCACGCGATGATCATGCTCGGGACGAACGACCGCAACACGACCGCCGCCCCGCGTCAGCCGAGCAAGGTGGCCGATAACGTCGAGTCGATCGTGACCTGGCTGCTGGCCAATCGCGCGGGTATCCAGCCGATCGTCTACTCGCCTCCGCTCGCCAGAGGTAACAGCGAGCAGGGCGGGTCCGGCACGTTTTATTTCACCGCCTCGGAAGTCGGCCGTGCATTGGGCGCTATGTGCGCCCGCAAGGGTTACGCCTTCGTCGATTTCAATGCGGCTTTGTCTGCCGATGACCTCGCCGGCATCGACCCGCTCGTGAGCGACGATCTGCACCTCGGCGATGCCGGTCATCTGGCACGCTTCAGACTCGATGCCCGGTTGTTGACGACGGGATGAGCGGCTCGGGCGGGATGTCGCTTGCCGAGAAATCAGGATCGGTGGCTCTATAGAAGGCGGATTTCTGTTGCATGGTGTCTTCCAGGGCCCCAATGACGTCCTCGGCGACATCCGAGAAGATCGTGGCCCGGAGAGTTGATGCATCGTCACCTTTAAGGCGCTCTGCCTCAGCGCGTTCTTGAAGCCGCTCATGGAGCTTCAGGTGAGAACTACGATCCATAACGATCTTCCTCCGCACGCATAGTTCGCGGGATCTTGTCTTTTTGTCCAGCCGCCCTCTGAGGCGTTGTCCAGCCGCCCTCTGAGGCGGCTTTTCCATGCCCGGAGCATCCCATGGACGCGACCGCCATCCAGCGGGCGCTGATCGCGCTCGGCTATTCGCTTGTCGCCGATGGGATCATGGGCCCGAAGACGCGGACGGCGATCCAGGCGTTCCAGAGGGGGCAGGGTCTCGCGGTGGACGGCATCGTCGGGCCGCTGACGATCGCGGCGCTGCAGGCTGCGGGAAACAAGAAGCCGGATCAGGCGGGGGGGACGGGGGGCGTTCTTCCGCCTGACTGGCTGCCACCAGCTCGGATGTCGCGCGTCATCCTTCACTGGACGGCCGGCAGCCACCGAGCTTCCTCGCTCGACCGGAGCCATTACCATATCCTGATCGAGGCCGACGGCGCTTTAGTGAGAGGGAATCCATCGATTGCCCTGAACGACGCCGGCGGCACTAAAAAGGGGTACGCCGCGCACACCCTCAACTGCAACACCGGCTCGATCGGCGTGGCGCTGTGCTGCATGGCCGGCGCGGTCGAGAGTCCCTTCAAGCCCGGCTCGGCGCCGATGACGCGGGCGCAGTGGGAGATGCTGCCGCGCGTCGTGGCCAACCTCTGCCGGCGCTACGGTATCCCGGTCACGCCGAAGACAGTGCTCTCACATGCCGAGGTCCAGGCGAACCTGGGCATCAAGCAGAAGGGTAAGTGGGACATTTCCCGCCTATCCTTCGATCCGGCAGTGGTCGGACCGAAGGCGTGTGGGGACATCATGCGCGATCGCGCCTCCGATCTATTGCGCTCGATCTAACGAAATGGATCGCATCAACACCACGGTTCGGGTTGAAAGATCAGCAATGTGAAAGTTATCGTTGCTTTCAACCAAATGATAATCGCTTTTGAATCTGCGAAGTTCGGCCAGTTTAGCCGCAATTTGTTTTTTCAGGCGCTCGCGTCTGGCGTAGTGAGAAGCAGTGAAACCATTCTTCATAGCGAACGCCCCGGTTTGTCCCCCGCTAGACACTAGATCCGGCAGCTAACGCAAGTCACCCGACTTTGGTCGGTTAATCTTTTACCTCATCAACAACGTTGGAGAACCGCATGAACCGCATCCTAGCGGCGCTGGCGCTTGCCTGCGCAGTCGCGCTCGCCGGCTGCCAGACCCTCACCGATCTCGACAACCGCGTCGCCGAAACGAGCTCGAGCCTCGCCGCGCGCTGCGGCGAACTGAAGACCGCCGTCCTCCTCGTCGACGTGTTCGCGCCGGAGAGCGTCCGCGCCGCGGCCCGCAAGGGCGAAGTCGCGCTGAACCGCTTCTGCGCGAAGCCGCCGACCACCGTCGCGGAGCTCACCATCGCCGTCGGCGAAATCATCCAGGCGCAGCAGGCGCTCGGCGCTGCGAAGAAGGGGGCCTGAGCCATGCTGAAGCTCCTCACCAGCGAGCAATTCTGGTCGCTCGTCCGCACCACGATCCAGAGCGTCGGCGCTTCGCTTGCCGTCCTTGGCCTGGCACATCCGGAGACGGTCGAGCAGATCCTGGGCGTCACTGCCGCGACGCAGGTTTTCGTCGGCGCGGCCGCGAACCTCGGCACCACCGTCTACAGCCTATACATCCGGCGCCGGAACGGCCTCATCGCTACCGCCGCCGCGGCGCTGCCAAATGATCGTGACCGGATCGTCACTTCGCCCGAGATCGCGGCGGCGATCCCCGATCCCAAAGTCGTCGCTCGCTGATCGCGCCGCCGGCCGGAGCCTTGCCCATGCCTGAAAGAACGCCTCCGGCCATGCTCCCCGGCGACACCGTCCTCTATGCCTCCGACATCGAGCGGATGATCTCCGCCGCCGCCATGACCGCCGCCAGAGCGGTCCGTGACGATGCGATCAAAGCCGGCGATGTCGAGGAGATGGTCGAAGAGGGGATCAAGCGCTTCCTCGACAAGGTCGGGATCGACGACATCCCGGCCTTTCGGAAGGACCTCACCGCGATGCGCGCAGCGCGGGAGACCCGCGAGGCACTGATCAGCCACGGGCTCAAGGCGGTCGTCACGGTCCTGCTCGGCGGAATCGGCACGGCTATCTGGCTCGCCATCAAGGGAGCGAAGTGATGCTGAGCGCACGCACCGCGACGGCCGTCGGCGTCTGGGCCGTGGCCGGTGTCATCGGCACCACCCTGTTCCTCTATGCGACGCCTGCGCTGGAGGCACGGATCGCTCCGGTGCTGACGGAGCAGTCGGTCGAGTTCGATGACGACGACCGGTCGCCGGGCCGGATGTGCTGGACATGGATCTGGACGAAGGCGCGCTATGCACAGCCGATCGTCGTGTCCTGGGCCCTCACGGTCGATGGGACGGCCGTTGAGTTCCCGGCAATCACCGAGCGCCGGCGCGACGGGCAGGTGCTGCGCAACCCCCAAGCGAGCTCAATCGGGCCCGGCCGCAACGAACTCTGCGTGTCGATCCCGAGCGACATCGACCGCGTCCCCGGCCTCACCATCAGGGGCCAGATCAACTACCGGATGCCGCACGGCCTCTGGACGATCTGGCAGGAGCTGCCAGTCATCCGCATCCCGCCATTGTCTTGAACCGCCGCTCGGCATGGAGCGACGGCAAGTTTCTCACTCTACCGGCTGGATTTCAGTAGCGGTGCGAGTCGACGATGCGGCAGTCCGTTCCGCGCTGGCGCCGGCATCCGGCAATCGCTTCCATTTCAGCTTCCCGAATGGAGCGCACTCGCGCCTTCCAAGCACACGCGCCATTCCTGCCTAGGGCAAAGGCTTTAGGGCCGGCTTGCATGTCATAGCGCGAGTATAGATCCTTGCACTTGTAGCCCATTCCGCGCGGCATCGCGACCGCGGACGAACTCACCGCAAACAACGCAACCAATCCGAATCCAACTGCCATAATTTTCACGATAAATCTCCACATTCCTGCCGCACTTCGTCTTTGGAAGAACGACGACCGTACGTCAAGGCTGCCGGGGCATACCGACATCACGGGGGGCAAGAGCGGTCTACTCGTCACGGTGAAGTTGGTCGGCAGGACTGCGCCGCATCCTCGTGTCCGATCGCCTCGCCCTCGTAAGGGGCGGCCCTCCTTGGGCGTTTCCTCCCTAAACTCGGGCCGGTCATCCTTCGGAGTGGCCGGCCTTTTTCGTTTCAGCGGCCTCTTGCAGGGTGCGTTTTTTCTCCTAAACTTTTGCCGTTCGTGTTGCCCATGGAGGGGGAAATGCCCTTTTCATCATTGAGTGACCCGTCCGACCTGGCGCGGGCCTACGCCGTGATGGACGCCGCATGGAATGAGGTCGAAGACAGCGTGCCTGAAGCCAAACGCGAGGCTGAGCGGTTGAGGCTGGCCTACTTGATCGCCGGCTGCGCGCCGTCAGCTCTCGACGAGGACGATCTCAAGCGGAACGTCCTGCTTCTTTACAGAGCGCGCGCTTCCCAGACGATGGGCGTTCAGGGTGTTCGATAATCTGGGAACCATAGACAGCGAGTGAGGTTTACAGACCGCGCCGGCTCGCTGGCGCCGTGTGGTTTGTCGCTTCCCCCAACAGCAGGGCACTCACACGCTCTACCGCCGATCAGGATGCGAGCCGCGGATGTAACGGTGGTGTCGGGTTGTGCGGTAGCAGAATTCAGTAGCTGCCGTTCGCCTCGCGCGACGACGGTCAGAGGCCCGGTTCCCCGAAAGGAGGCCGGGCCTTTTTCGTGCCGGCTGCACGATGATCGCCGCCGGATCGCGCTATCTATTCATTCTGTTTGCGTCCGCGAAAGGTCTACCTGTCTGCGCTGGAGCAGGTTATTTTTCTAGATTTGGAGTGAAACGTAAGGGGCAATCTGCTAAAACTGACAAAAAGCTATTATATGCGCGCGAAAATTGATCCTAACTTTAACATCGAGAACTATTTTTGGCCGTTTCAAATGCGCCGCTTGTATTTCCCTCATTTTGCGCGCCTGATGATATCGGCGCTGCCTTTCCTGCGTTCTCCAGACGGAAAGGACGGCCCAAAATAGACCGGACCCGGCGAAGCGGACATAATCCAATCACTGAGATGCTGAACCGACTTGCCGCGGGGAAGCCTGTCGACAGATCCAAGGAAAAACACAAAAGCTCGCCGACTCAGATCGGCAATCCGGCGACGGTGGCCGCGGACTGCGACAAACACGCTTCCGCTCAACCAGAGCCAAAATAGCGAGTTCCCTAACCACCGGGCTGACTTGGAGAGCGCTCTAGCTAGGTGAGCACTCGAACACCGATCGTCCGACTAGAAAGCACTGCGAACCGGTGTCGCTGATCTACCTGCAGTCTTAGGCGGATGTGGCGGGCCAGGTGCTCGACCAACGAAAGCTCGGCCAATGGCGTCGTGGTTTACAGGATGGTTAACCCGACGACCTGGCGAGAGCGGCGGATTGTCGGAAGATCGTGTGTTCAACGGAGAGGCAGCCGCGCGCATCGTCGAGGCGATGTCGATACAAGAGATCGAAGACATCGCTGCCTCCTGTGATGAGGCCGCCTGTTATTCAGATATTCGAGCGGAGGCGGTCGCGTCATTCCAGCGAATTGCCACTGCTCTTCGCGCGAGAGATGAGCTGAGCTTCCCACCCAGCCGCTAGATGCCCCGTTCCTCCGTACGTCGGTGGGCAACCACTGGCCGGGTGAAGCGGCCGGCGGGAAGGTCGTGGTCCCACCAATCTAAGCTCGGGAGTTAGCGTCGCTCTCTCACACTCGACACCGGAAATGACGCCTGCGGCATCGTGAAGCCACAAAGCTGGAGATACGAGATGCCTTGCGGAAGTGGTACGCTTCTCTTGGGCAATGCGGGCCGGATTCCCGTCGATTACCACTTCGCAAGCGACTGCGACGACCTATGTGTGGGCTCGCTGCTGTTCAATGTAGCCATGATCGACTCTGCGGCATTCGCAGGTCGTGTGATGCTTTTGTGCGAAGGTGGCGCCGCGTTGGTCCTGGCCGTCGTCAGTATCGGTGATCAACGCTTGGAGGTGATTGGTCGGCGAGTGCTGGCAATTCGAGGAACAGCCCCCGAGCGCGATACCTTTTCGGCGAACGAAGCGGACAGCGGCGACGCCGACGCTAATGTCACTTCGATGTGAAGGAACAAGCGCATCGCGGCTTCGCCGTGTATCCGTGCCGAGCGGTTTCCGGCGTATGCGCGATA
Source organism: Allobosea sp. Root381 (assembly GCF_001429395.1). Classification (GTDB taxonomy): domain Bacteria; phylum Pseudomonadota; class Alphaproteobacteria; order Rhizobiales; family Beijerinckiaceae; genus Allobosea. The sequence goes on along the minus strand of NZ_LMJT01000027.1, from coordinate 23,193 downwards.
ACCCCTACTACCACTTGGGCCGTGCCCTTTCGGGGCCGGCCCTTTTTTCGCTTCAGCGCACTGCCACCAGCGCCGCATAGCGATCAATCTCGGCCCGCAGCCGCGCCGCGGCGGCATCACCCCGGATTTGTTTGATGCCCCGCAGTTCGTCTTTCACGCCGTTCAGCGCCTGGTTGCGCTTCGTGAGCGGCATTTCGGCGAGGAACTTCACCTCGCACTCTTCCTTCCATTCCTCGGACCAGGTGTTGACCTCTCGGCCGGCGAGGAAAGAATAGACGCGGGGCGGGTTCTCGGGCGGGTAAGGCATCGTCGAATCTCCTCACTGCCTGCTTAGGCAATCCGGTTTTTCAGCGCTGCCAGCCATTCCATGTGCTGGATTTGCAGGCGCCAACCTTGGTCGCCGATGGCCGGCCGCACCCGATCCCAGGCCGCGCGGAAGGCGGCCATCGCCGCCTCGCGGCCCGCTTCCTCGCCCGAAAGCCCTGTGAGCCCGTTGGTCCGATCATCAGCGTGAATATGCATCACCCAGCGCCATGTCCGCGGCTCATCAGATCGCCCTTGGTGCTGGACGATGACGCCGACCGAATAGCCTTCGCAGTACACCGACCAGCGCAGATCGGGGTCGTCGTGTGGGAAATTAAGCGGCTGCCGGCGAAGGGGCAGCCCCGGCATCACAGCGCTCGGATTTGCTCTTCAAACTCCTCCGGGATCGCGCCGTGACGCGCCAGCACGTCGAGCGCGCTGACCTCGCCGGTTTCGTCGTCGGCGGTGACGTGGATCACCGCGCCACCCTCGGCCGTGCGGCCCAGCCGCTCGCCTTCGTTGAGGGCGTGATGCTTCGTCTTGGCAGGCACGCGCTGGCGTGGAACCAGACGCTTTCGATGCGTCTTGAAGGGCTGGAGGAAGAACGTCTCGACGCTGGAGTCGGGCGCACAGACGCCAAACACTCCACGCTCTCGACCTCTAGCGAGCTGAGATGAACCGCATCGACGCTTTGGCGTTAGGGCTTTTCCGATGCCAATGCGGAGACCGTGCATCCCACGGCCGCCGCCTCCAACCGCAATGCCCTCAGCCGAGCAGTCTTCTCATCACGAGCTTGAACGAGAAGTTCTGTCTCGGACATGATCCTGGCCTGGACTGACGTGCGGTTCTGAACCTTCAGAAACGCATTGTCGGCATCGACGCGCAGTTTCGATTTTGACGTCATGACTTACGCCTCCGCTCCGCTACCGCCGGATTCGTCGATTTCGTGATGATCGATTGCGCGCTCGCGCCCATCGGGGCCACGGACGCGGTACTGTTCCTCCCTGTTGTCGCGCGCTGGCATCAGCCGCGTGATCTCGAAAGGGCCGACCCGAGGCTGGTTCGCAAAATCTCGCGTCAGTTCGACGAGATCACCTGTCTTGTAGGGTGCGCGCGACATTTTCTCAGCCCTTGCTCACGTCGGCTGCGGTGATGCGGTGATAGGCGCCTTTGCGGCGGCCATAGGCCGTCGCTGCCGCGTTTAGGATGGCGTCGCGATGGCTGTCGAAAATCGCCAACATCTGCGCCTCGCCATCACCGGTCACCGCTCCGAGCGTGCGCAGCGCATCGACCTCGATCTGGAAGGCGATCTCCAGCGAGGTGTCCGAACCCCAGAAGCTGATGCAAGAACGGCCGGCATCGAAACTGCGGACCGGATTGGGAAAGTTCAGTGCCATGATGATCTCTCTGTTCTCCGCTGCGGCTCAGGACGCCACGAAGGCGGCCTGCGTGACCGGCACAGAGTGATGAACCGGGATGGGAGCAAGCGGCCGCGTTGGCACGTGGAGCAGCGCGTCGTCCGTGCGCAGGCGGTCGTCGATCATGTCGAGGATCTCGTCATCGACGGTTGAGTCGAACTTGCGGGCGAAGAGACACGGGCTTGCCAGCAGCTCCGTTGCGTCTTCCGCGGTAAACGTCCGCGGGCGCAGCTTGATGTCACCATCGGGAACCCAGTCGATCATGCGCAGGTCGTCGTTGACGATTTCGCCATGACCTGCGGTGTTCATCATCACTGTCTGGAAGAAGCCCTCATCCGGAATGAAGGTGTTGCGATAGAAGGCCTTATAGCGTTTTGCCTGCGGATCATGAGAGACGAATTCGCAGAAGCGCCGGCTGACGATCATCCACTGGTTGCCAATGTAGGGCGAGACGCCGGACATGAAAGAGTGCGGGAACGGCGTCCTGACGATGCGCTTCTCGAACTCAACGACATAGCGACCGACGCGCTGCATGGTCTCGGGCCGCGCCTTGCGCTGGTCGAGGACCTTGATGAACTCCTTGCCGCGATTGCGCTTCAGGAAGGTCGCAATCTCCTCCTGGCTCTTGAGCGGGTAGTCTTGCCCGCTCAGGTTGATGAAGAATTCCCAGTTCGCGCCCATTTCCAGAAGCTGCGCTATGCCACGTAGCTCGGCATCAACGAGACTGTAGCCGCCCCAAAGTGCGCGGCGCCCCTCAAGGACTGCACTGTTGGAAAAATAGCTCAAGAAATGGCGAATATTGTTTTCCAGTTCAGGGCCAGAATTCTTGTCTATATGGATCAAATAATGATTCTTTGGATCGTAAATCGACTTGAACATGCGCTTGAACTGCGCGGAGTATCGATGAACTAGAACAAGGTAAGCTATCAAACGCTGAAATTACTTAGGTGAGAGGCAACACTTCATAAAATTAGCTAGCTTCCGGCAGTCAAGCTCACCTAAACGACGCCGTCCCACATCGAGTAGGCGGCGCGAACGCCGGTCGGCCGCGCATACGCACGCCCCTCGCTCCGAAAGGAGCTTAGCAATGCCGATGTTGTCTCGAGGCTGGCCGTCCCGGAGCAGATCAACCGCAATGGCGGCTTGCTCTCGACGACCCCGATTCGAACATGGGGCGGGACCCGCGTGATTGTAAGGGCCGCGTGGGGACAAGCGGCCGCAGAAAGAACAGTCCATCCGAAAGTGATGCCGGTTATCCTGACCACGCCGGAGGATTGCGAGACGTGGATGACGGCGCCGTGGGAGCAGGCGATTGTGCTTCAACGCCCGCTGACGGATGGCTCGCTCCAGATAAGTGGTTTGTCCACAGCGGTCGATGGGGAACGCGAGCCGGAAATCGCGGGACTTTAGTACCGCTTCCCAAGCTGAATGTCGTCGGTTCGATCCCGATCGCCCGCTCCAAAATCCCTTGGAACGTCAGCCTGTTACGACGGCCTACCGCTGATCTTGTGACAATCCAGCCTGACGAAACGCAGCTATCGCCGCCCATCGCGCCGCTGCCGTCCTCGACCGGCGCGATGGGCCTGCGTCGTGCGCGCCGGGGCTGCACGACAATCAACTTTCGGATGTTCAGGCAACGCCGGAGTTATGCGTCTACCTCGAAGCAGTTGACGAGGATGCCTCGGTGGATCTCCTGCACGAACGGCTGGTTTTCGTGCGGAAAGCGGCCCTCGGGCCGAGCTTGATTCTCGAGGCTGGCCCGAACGGGAAAGACATGCGATGGGGCGACGCACAACGCATATTCTGTGCGCCAGCGGGCCGCAGGAACCGCCGGCGACCAGGCCCATCCGGAAGCGAGTACCATGACTGACAGTGTTGGGGATGATCTCGCGAACAGCCTGCTGCAACGGCTGAGGGATGGCAGCTTCAAGGTCGGCATCATCGGTTTGGGATATGTCGGCCTCCCGCTCGCCTTGGCGGTGGCGCGCGCCAACCTTACGGTGGTCGGGTTCGATATCAACGCGGCGCGGGTGCGCGAAATCAACAGCGGGCATCCCGGCATCAAGCATATCGCCGCCGCCGATCTGGTCTCTGCCATCTACGCAGGACGCTTTTCGGCCACCGACGACTTCTCGCGTCTCCACGAGCCCGATGGCTTGGTGATCTGCGTGCCGACTCCGCTGACCCGAAATCGCGAACCCGATTTGAGTTTCGTCACCCAAACTGCAGAAGTGATCGCGAAACAACTGCGCAGGGGCCAATTCGTCGCTCTCGAGTCCACGACCTATCCCGGGACGACCGAGGAGGTCATCAGGCCGATCCTGGAGCGGACCGGCTTGAAGAGTGGAGCGGATTTCTATCTCGCATATTCGCCTGAGCGGGAGGATCCCGGCAATCCGCATTTCGAGACCGCCTCGATTCCCAAGGTCGTCGGAGGCGACGGTGCGGAGGCATTGCGCGTTGCAGAAGCGTTCTACGGGCAGTTCATCGTGAAGACCGTCGCCGTCTCGTCGACGGGCACGGCGGAGGCCGTCAAACTGACCGAGAACATCTTTCGGTCGGTCAATATCGCGCTCGTCAACGAGCTCAAGGTGATCTTCGCGGCCATGGGGATCGACATCTGGGAGGTGATCGACGCCGCCAAGACCAAGCCCTTCGGCTTCATGCCGTTCTATCCAGGCCCCGGGCTGGGCGGCCATTGCATCCCGATAGACCCGTTCTACCTGTCTTGGAAGGCGCGTGAATTCGACATCACGGCGCGCTTCATCGAACTTGCGGGCGAAATCAACACGGCCATGCCGCGCCTCATTGTCGAAAAACTGGCGCAGGAGCTGGACCGACGCTTCGAACGCGGCCTGAACGGGGCCAGAATCCTGATTATCGGCGTCGCCTACAAGAAGAACGTCGACGATATGCGCGAGAGCCCTTCCCTGAGACTGATCGAGCTATTGGAGCAGCGCGGCGCGAGCGTCGACTATCACGATCCCCACGTCCCGGTGATCCCTCGGACGCGTGAGCACGCCGAACTGGCCGGACGCTGTTCCACGTCTATCGAGCCAGGTGCTGTAGCGAGCTACGATGCTCTGCTGATTGCAACGGATCATGATGTCGTCGATTACACGGCCCTGGTCGCAGGGGCTAAACTCGTTGTCGACACGCGTAATGCGTGTGCGCGCAGCGGAATTTTTGCTGACAATGTCGTAAAGGCATGACGCCCAATGCTCGGAGCCACCGCCCGAGCTGGTGAAGAGCGTTCTTCCGGGGCCGGGCCAAGGCGGGCTTGAACGTCGACGCGGTTGCGAGTCGATTCCGACGCATCCGTTATCTGCCAAAGGACCTCAATTGCGCGTCCCGCACGCTGAAAGGCGCATTTGCCTTTGACGATGGCTGGGGCTGTTCAAATTGCGCCAGGCCCTTTCGCCCTCTTCTGCCCCGAATTCGAATGATCGGTGCAATTTTTACCGGCATCCGCTCCAGGCACCAAAACAGCGGCAGACGCCGCAGCGTCAAGGTTGATGTTGCATCGCGGATGGGGATATTGCCTACCGCATTCGGTAGGGATGGCAGCGCAATGACACCGCAGGACGTGCAGATGCGAGGCGCGCGCGCCTGCGCGGCGGTGGTGCTATACCGACCCGACCCGCTCTTGCTTGTGCGACAGGCCGAAGGACTGCGCGGCTGTCCGCTTTTTGCTTTTGCGAATGGGCCTGTCGATGTCGAGGCCATCGAGGCCCTTGCTCCAACGGCTCTCCGGTTGTTGTCGAGCCCGAAGAATGTCGGCCTGGCGCGCGGCCTCAATGCCGTGATGGAAGCGGCTGCACATGAAGGCTTCACCCATGTGATGCTGCTCGATCAGGATAGCGAACCGCCGACCGGCATTCTTGAGACCCTGACCGAGCGCTCTCTCGCCTTGGAGAGCCAGGGGGAGAAGATCGCGGTGCTGGCCCCACGCCTCGTGCCGCCGCAGGACGGCTTCTACAAGCCGCTCCGCTATGAATGGCGTGGCAAGCCCCGCGCGGACGGTCTTGCTGCAGTCGATTTTGCACCGACCTCCGGCTCGGTGGTAAGCGTCGGCGCCTATGAAGCGGTCGGCCCCTTCAGGGATGATTTCTTCATCGCCGGCATCGATGTCGAATGGGGGTTCCGGGCCTGGGATCGTGGCTGGGGCTCGCATATCGCGACCGATCTCGCGGTGCCGCATCGCTGGGGAGAGGCGGTCAGCCAAGATGAATTGGGCAAGGCCCAAATCCTGCGCCACTCCCCGGTCCGCAACTATTATTACGCGCGCAACGTGATCGCGACGGCGCGCCTTCGCCATGTGCCGCTGCGCTGGCGGGCGAAGTCCTGCGCAGGACTCTTCGCGCAGATCGGCCTTCTTGCCTTGAAGGGACAGCCTGGCTCGTTGAGACCCGTCCGTACCGGGCTTCACGACGGGTTCAGGGGCCGGCTTGGCCCGGCGCCTGCAAGCTTGGCTTGAAGGCATGGAGAGCCCATGCGCTGCGGCTCGGGGAGCCGTCGCTGTCCGGCTTCACGATGCCGTGCAGAGATGGTGAACGCGCTTTCCCTGCGCGAGGCACCGATCGCTCCAAAGATGCTGCAACAGACTATGTCCGCGGCGCGTTCCGGCGAGAGCGCCACCCCCGCATTTTCGCCTTACCAAACGGGCAACGAAACCGCCGAACCCGACGAATCGCAATGTTTCCGACATCGCCTACGGCAATGGCAAATGCTTGACAGATCATGGGGCGGCTGCTTCTTCGCCACAGTCGGATTGCGGTTCTCATCAACTCTCGACCCTCCGGAGCGAAGCGGCGTGTCTCTGAAATTCCTCGTCACCGGCGGCGCCGGCTTCATCGGTTCGGCGGTGGTTCGAAAGCTGATCGGCGAGACGCAGAACAGCGTCTGCGTCGTCGACAAGCTCACCTATGCCGGCAACCTGGCTTCGCTCGCGCCTGTCTCCAGCAGCAACCGCTATCGCTTCGAGAAGGCCGATATCGGCGATGCCGATCGTATGCGCGCGATCTTTGCCGATTTCGATCCCGATATCGTCATGCATCTGGCCGCGGAAAGCCATGTCGATCGCTCGATCGACGGACCCGGCGATTTCATCCAGACGAATATCGTCGGCAGCTTCGCCCTGCTGCAGGAAGCGTTGCGCCACTGGCGCGGGCTTGATGAGGCCCGCAAGGCCGGCTTCCGCTTCCACCATATCTCGACCGACGAGGTCTTCGGGTCGCTCGGCGCCGAGGGCCTCTTCCGCGAGGACACAGCCTATCAGCCGAATTCGCCTTACTCGGCCTCCAAGGCAGCTTCCGACCATCTCGCTCGCGCCTGGCACCACACCTATGGCCTGCCGGTCGTAATGACCAATTGCTCGAACAACTACGGTCCTTACCACTTCCCCGAGAAGCTGATCCCGCTGATGATCATCAATGCTCTCGAGGGCAAACCGCTGCCCGTTTACGGAAACGGCCTGAATGTGCGCGACTGGCTCTATGTGGACGATCATGCCGACGCGCTTTTGACCGTCGCGACGAAGGGCACCGTCGGCGAAACGTATAATATCGGAGGCCATAACGAGATGGCCAATATCGATGTGGTCAAGGGCATCTGCGCCACTCTGGACGAACTGCGGCCCGACCCGGCCGGCCCGCATGCGCGGTTGATCAATTATGTCACCGACCGTCCCGGCCATGATGCGCGCTACGCGATCGACGCGGGCAAGATCGGCCGCGAGCTCGGCTGGACGCCAAGGGAAACCTTCGAGACCGGTTTGCGCCGCACGGTTGAATGGTATCTGGCCAACCCGGCTTGGTGGGGCGACATCCGCTCGGGCGTCTATCGCGGCGAGCGCCTTGGCGCGGGCTGATCGGAACCGGAACACAGTATGTTGAGCGCCGAACCCACCGCCATCCCGGATGTGAAGATCATCACACCGAAGAGACATGGCGACCATCGCGGCTTCTTCTCCGAGGTCTACAAGCAATCCGACATGGCGGCGGCGGGCATCGACCTCGCTTTCGTCCAGGACAACCACTCGCTTTCCGCGCAGGTCGGCACATTGCGCGGCCTGCATTTCCAGTCAGCCCCCTTCGCACAGGACAAGCTCGTGCGCGTGACGAAGGGCCGTATCCTCGACATCGCCGTCGACATCCGCACATCCTCGCCGACTTTTGGACAGCACGTCGCGGTCGAGCTGTCGGCGGAGAATTGGCGCCAGATCCTGGTGCCCATCGGCTTCGCCCACGGCTTCGTCACGCTCGAGCCGGATACCGAGGTGCTCTACAAGGTCACGGCACCTTACGGCCCGGCCAATGATCATGGTCTCGCCTTCGACGATCCGGCGCTCGGCATCGACTGGCGTCTTCCGCATGGCGAGCTCGTGCTATCGGACAAGGATCGCAAGCATCCGCGCCTCGTCGATCTGCCGCGCTATTTCGGCTGACCGTCATGCGCATCGCGGTCACAGGACAGTCAGGCCAGGTCGTTCTCTCGATGCTGGAACGTGCCCCTGAAGGCGTGACGGTGGTCGCGCTCGGGCGCCCACACCTCGATCTCGAACGGCTCGAGTCGATCGCGCCTGCCATCACCGCCAGCCGGCCGGACGTCATCGTCAATGCCGCCGCCTTCACCGCCGTCGATCTGGCTGAGAGCCAGGAGGATGCCGCACGGCTGGCTAACGGCACGGCCGCGGGCGAAGTGGCAAAAGCCGCTGCCACCCTCGGCATCCCCGTCATCCAGATCTCGACCGACTACGTCTTCGACGGCTCGTTGGAGCGCCCCTATCGCGAGGACGATCCCGTCGCTCCGATCTCTGCATATGGCCGAAGCAAGCTCGAGGGCGAACGCTCGGTGGCGACGGCAACGCCCAATCACGCCATCCTGCGCACCGCCTGGGTCTACAGCCCCTTTGGCAAGAACTTCGTGCGCACCATGCTGCGGCTGGCCGAAACTCGCGACGAGGTCGGCGTCGTCGCCGATCAGGCCGGCAGCCCGAGCAGCGCACTCGACATTGCCGATGCGATCTTCGGCGTGGCGCGCAATCTGGCCGAGCGGCCGGGCGAGCCCACGCTCCGCGGCACCTTCCATATGGCCGCGCAAGGCGAGGCGGTCTGGGCCGACGTCGCCGCGCACATATTTGCCGAGCGTGAGGCACTGGGCGGCCCACCTGTGCGGGTCAAGCGCATCATGACCTCCGACTATCCGACGCCGGCCCGCCGGCCGGCAAACTCGCGCCTTGACTCCTCCAGGCTCGCGGAAATCCATGGTATCAGGCTGCCGCAATGGCAGGGCGCGCTTGCGACTTGCGTCCGCCGCCTCCTGACGAGCGCACAGACGGGATAGACGACGATGAAGGGAATCATCCTGGCCGGAGGCTCCGGCACGCGGCTCCATCCGATGACACTGGCGATGTCGAAGCAGCTCCTGCCTGTCTACGACAAGCCGATGATCTACTATCCGCTCTCGACGCTGATGCTCGCGGGCATCCGCGAGGTTCTGATCATCTCGACGCCATCCGATCTGCCAAACTTTAAGCGCCTGCTCGGCGATGGATCGGATTGGGGCATGACCCTGAGCTATGCCGAGCAGCCCAGCCCAGGTGGGCTTGCGCAAGCCTATCTTATCGGTGCCGATTTCGTTGCAGGCGGACCCTCCGTCCTGATCCTTGGCGACAACCTGTTCTATGGACACTCGCTGCCGGAGATGATGGCATCGGCTGCCGCTCGCGCCAAGGGTGCGAGCGTCTTCGCCTATCATGTGCGTGATCCGGAGCGCTACGGCGTGGTCGATTTCGACGCGAACGGCAAGGCGGTCTCGATCGAGGAAAAGCCGAAGGCTCCCAAATCAAACTGGGCCGTCACGGGCCTCTACTTCTATGACGCGCAGGTCGTCGATATCGCCGCAGATCTCAAGCCTTCGCCCCGCGGGGAACTCGAGATCACCGACGTCAACCGTGTCTATCTCGAACGCGGTGAACTCTCCGTCGAAACGATGGGCCGCGGCTTCGCCTGGCTCGATACCGGCACACCCGACAGCTTGTTGGAAGCCGCAGAATTCGTGCGCACACTCGAATCTCGGCAGGGGCTGCGTATCGCATGCCCGGAGGAGATTGCCTATCGGCAAGGCTGGATCTCTGTCGAGGAGTTGGTCAAGCTTGGGGAAGTGCTCAAGAAAGGTGATTATGGGCGCTATCTACTTGGAATCGCCGACGAATATGTCCCGATCGGTTAGAGCTTCCGGCCGTTCCGCGAACGCTGTCAAGTAAGCACCATTTGGACGGCAAATACCGGCAACCGCAACTTGCCTGGTCTCAAGTCACTGGCAGGCGCGTTTCGCGAGGCGGCTTGATCGGACGCCTCAAGCGACAAGACGCTTCGGAGGCCGCAAGCTTCAATCTTGAGACCTGCAATCCAGACTGCCTTGCGGAATCCGGCGCGCGACTGAGGCAGACGAAGACCGGTGAGACGGCGGAGGACATAAGGCGTTGGGTCTGCGTATAGCGCTGATCATCCATCAATTCCTGCCACGTCATGCTGCAGGAACCGAGCAGTTGACACTGAAGATCGCTCTGGCCTTGCGCGCTCGTGAGATCGACGTGGTGATTGTGACGGCGGAGCCGACGTCGAACGCATCTCCGACAATCACACAAGACAGCATCGATGGCGTGCCCGTGTTGCGCCTGCACGGCGTCGCCATCCACGATCCCTTCGTCAGCATCCGCAATCCCACGGCAGACGGGCTCCTGCGTGAAGCCCTGGAGCGCGTATCGCCCGATCTGGTCCATGTTTTTCACTTCAGCCATGTGGGTATCGGCGTCATCGACATGGTTGACGCGTTGCGCTTGCCGATGGTGTTCACCGCAACCGATTTCTGGTGGCGCTGCCCGCTCGAGCGGTTGCAAGCGACGGAAGGCACGCGCTGCGATGGCCCGGGGCTGCTCGGGGCACGATGCCTTCGGCATCGCCTTGTGCTCGGTTCCAGGCAGGGAACGCTTGCCGCGCGCGTTTGCGCGTCGGTCCCGTCATGGCTCTACGCATTCCCGTTGCTGGTTGCACGGGCGGCTTCGTCGTTCCTGCCCTTGGCAAGGCGGGCCGCGGAGCTCTCGCGCCGCCAGGACCACCTGCGCCGCCACGCGCAACGGATCGGGCTGTCCCTCGCTCCTACGGCGGCGGTTCGCGACGAAATGCTCCTAGCCGGGTTCCACCCCGACAGCGTACGCCTGCTGCCGTTCGGCATCGACGCCCCCGAAGCGTTCCACTCCGAAGATCCCGCGCGCCCGTTCACGATCGGCTTCATCGGCACGTTGCGCTCGCACAAGGGTGCGCATTTCCTTCTTGAAGCCGCGAGCCGCCTGCCTGCCGACACCAAGGCCAGGATACAGATCTATGGTGATCGCGCGACCGATCCCGCTTATGCGGAAAGCCTCGACAAGCTGGCTCGCGCATCCACCGTACCCGTCACATTCGAAGGGGCATTCGCAGAGAACCGGTTCGGGCGCGTTCTGGCAGGTCTCGATGTGGTCGTGGTGCCTTCGCTCTGGATGGAAAACCGTCCGCTGGTCCTGCTTTCGTCGCTGCTTGCGCGCAAGCCCGTCGTCGTGACCGATCAACCCGGCCTCACCTGCGAGGTTGTACACGGGGAGAATGGCTTGATCGTGCCCCCTGACGATGCCGATGCTCTGGCTAAATCTCTATATCGACTGGCTCAAGACACTAGTTTGCGCGAACATCTAGCTAGTCATCCAAGACGGCCCATGCGAATGGAGTCATATATCGATGCCCTACAGGCGATTTACCGTGAGGTTGCGCCCCCGACCCGCAGGTAATAACAAGCGCCGTTCGAGAGCGGGATCGGTTCGTTGGAATGGCTAGTCATTTGATTCTTGGCGGAGGCGGTTTCGTGGCCCGGCATGTGGCTGCGCTGCTCGCCATGCGCGGCGAAAAAGTGCGCCTTGCCGCCCGGAGCCGGACCCCTGCAATTGATGCCATGCTGGCCCAAGGCATGACCGCGGTTTTTGGCGACATCCGCGATGCGGACTGGCAGCGGCTGCTGGATGGTGTCGACGTGGTGCACCACTACGCTTGGTCGACAGTTCCCAGCAGCGCAGATCGCGACCCCGTCGGGGATCTCGACGGCAACGTTCGCCCGACCCTTGCCCTGCTGGAAGCCATGCGCGCCCGGGGTGGCGGGCGCATCGTCTTCGCTTCTTCCGGCGGAACGGTTTATGGCCTCCTGCGCCAGATTCCTGCCGGCGAAGACCAGCCTGTCGAGCCGATCTCGATCTATGGCGTCGGCAAGGCGACCGCCGAACGCTACTTGTCGGTCTACAGAGGCCAGCACAATATCGACGCCCGCATCGCCCGACTTTCAAACCCTTTCGGGGTCGGCCAGAATCTCGCGGGCAATCAGGGTGCGGCAACGCTTTTCCTCCACCGAAGCGTTGCCAACGAGCAGATTCGCATTTTCGGCGACGGAACGGTTGTTCGCGATTACATCCATGTCGCGGATGCTGCCGATGCGTTGGTGGCGCTGGCAACGTTGGACTTGCCGCCCGAGGCTCCGCACGTATTCAACATCGGGACCGGGGTGGGCGTCAGCCTCAACGAGATCCTGGATGTGCTCGCCCGTTGCCTAAGCCGGAAACTCGACATCGAACGCATCTCCGGGCGCGCCTACGATGTCCCCGTCAACGTGCTCGAGGTATCCCGCATACGCCATTGGCTGGGGTGGTCCGCTCGTCTGAGTTTCGAAGAAGGTATCCGCAGGGCAATCGCCGATCTCAGCAATGGGAATACCGTGATGTCATCATTGAATGACGCTGTTGCCCGGTGAAAGTCGCTCTCTTCGTCCATTGTTTCTTTCCCGAGCACTTCTACGGCACGGAAACGTACACGCTGGGGCTCGCTAAGCATCTTCAGTCGTTTGGTCATGAGGTTACCGTCGTCGCGGGCGTTTTCCAAGGCGAGCCACGTCGCGAAGCTATCGTCACGCACTCCAGCTATGACGGCGTGCCGGTCATCACGATAGACAAGAACTACGAACCGCATACGCGCGTGCGCGAGACGTACGTTCACGAAGCCATGCGGCCGCATTTGACTGCGGTGCTACGCGAACTGTCGCCCGACGTCGTGCATGTCACGCACCTCATCAACCACACCGCAGTCCTGCTTGAAGTGGCGAAGGATCTCGGGCTACCCTTGGTCGCAACACTCACGGACTTCTTTGGGTTTTGCTACAATAACAAACTCGAAGCTTCGGATGGCTCGCTTTGCGCGGGGCCCGATCGCTGGCGCTCAAATTGTATCGCCTGTCATCTGAGAGCTGCAGCGTCGGGCGGAGAACCGCGCGCGAGAAGGCTCGCCGGTATTCCGCACGGGTGGCGTCTGGGAGGCTTGGCCTTGCGCGCGGCGGAGGCATTCGGCTGGCCCCGCATCGCGGGAGCCGACGCTATTGTTCCGGACATCGTGGAACGTCCTGAAGTACTGGCACGCACCTATGAGTGTTATGATGCCATGATCGCTCCCACCCAGTTCTTGCGTGACGCATATGTTCGCAATGGTTTCAGCGAGCCGCGTCTAAGCCTGAGTCGGTTCGGCATCGATATCGATCGAACACCCAAGCCGGCACGCGCACCTCATGCCCCGCTTACGTTCGGATTTATCGGCCAGATCGCAGCCCATAAAGGCACGTCACTCATCGTGCGAGCGGCACGGGCGATGCCGCCGGGAAGCGTGCGCCTGATCATCTATGGGCCTGAGGATCAGGACAAGGAGTATATGGGCTCGCTACTGGAAGCCGCCGGACCTGAGACGGAGTTCCGTGGGACGTTCAAGCCCGAGCGGATGGCCGACGTTCTGGCGGAAATGGATGTCCTTGCGATCCCGTCCACCTGGTACGAGAACAGCCCACTTGTGTTGTTGAACGCGTTGGCGACCCACACTCCGGTCCTTGTGTCGGACGTGCAGGGCTTGACCGAGTTCATTGAGGAAGGCCGCGATGGCTGGAGTTTTCGTCGCGGTGATCTGGCGGATTTGACGAGGGTCATGGGCAAGCTCGCGGCTGATCCCGCGGCGGTTCGGGCAGCCAGCGCCAACACCTCTTATGAACGCACGACGCGGTCGATGGCGAGCGAGGTCGAGGCGATTTATGACCGGCTTGTCAACAGCAGACCGAAGCGTTGACCGAACCTTCTAGCGATTGCCTCCTTGTCGCGCCGCGAAAATGGACGTCTGGCGAGCGGACAGTGGCACCGTATTGCATCCACACTTTCAAGTGGAGTTTCTGCCTGGGGCGGCATGCGGGGTCGCGACAGGAGATGGTGACCGCACGACCGCGGCAGGTCGCCGACCTTTAAAGCGAACGGGGGAGTGGCCCCCCTCAGGGGCGAGAAGACGCTGGCCGAACTGCCTCAGCAGTTCGACGTCCACCCCAATCAGATCGCGCAACCGCACGGCCAGCTTCTCAATGGCGCAGCCGGCATGCTCAATTCCGAGGTGAGGCCTGAGCTGCCGCGCTCGCGATCGACGTAAGAATGCTGCCCTGTTCGTGTTATGGCAACCTGCGCCCCTGCAGATCGCGAACAACAAAACCGCGCGCCCATGCCGCGATCGTAAAGCAGCGCTCGAGGGTGTGATGAAGGGTGCCGTCGACCTGTCCGTTCTCGGATTCGAAATCATCCATCGATAGGGCTAGATCGTTCACTGCCGCCAATGCCGACGGCCTGAACCAGAACATCGAGCCCTCGAAGAAGCCGAGGCGAACCGACGCGGCTGCGTTCATTCGGGCTGAAACCTCCCGCACCCGCGCCTCATTCGCCATCCAGTACGGCGGCGCGGTACGGTAACACGCTTCCCAGCCGACGATCCCCGTGGTCGGATCCTCGAACATCGCAACTGTTCGGATCGCGGCATTTCGCTCTCCGCAAAGCATGGCGAACAACAATTTGCGCCTGACTTCGCCGTCAAGGAGATGGGGGCTGCGTTTGGTATGCAGCTTTAAAACGGCATCGAAACCGTCCAGGATGCCGCTTTGCAGCAACATGACGAAGGGCGCGATGTCGCGGCCCCGATTCTCGCACGGGTGGATGGTCAGCCCGGGGACATTGCCGAGCAGGCGCTCTGCTTCCTCCAGTCGGTCGGAAGGAACGGTCACATGCAATGGGACGGTGCCCGGAAGCATCGAACGACATTCGAGAATTTCGTCGAACAAGTCGAGATAGTAGACATGCGCGACGATGGCGACCTCCACATCCGGCGTCGCGAAGGGAGGGTGGCGTCTGGCGACGGACGCCCGCAAGCGTTTGCCGGGACCGGATACGAAGAGGGCTCCAATCGTTACAGCCGCAATCTTCTGATAGACGTGGCGCGCGAATGCATGTGATCGCAGCCCCAACCGGGTGACGGCCTGCAACCGTGGTTCCTTCGTTCCCATTTGCGCCTTTCTCAACTCGTCAGGGACGTCGTCGGTTCGTCGCCTGACTAGCACACTGGATGGCCGAAGCAGCCGCCATTTCGAGGCCATGATTGTCGGGTTGGTGCGGCGGACGCTGCTCCGATTGACAGTGTGCGCGCCTAGTCCGTAAACGAGCCGTACACTTCGAAACCGCGTTCCCGAGCTGTGTCAGGGTCGAGGTGGGTTTGCGTTGGAGACTCTCCTTGTGCGTTCATCGCAGCCAGGTTCGAGATTTTGATTGCAAGACAGACAATGAGGCTGAAAGCGCTTGTTTCGTTGCGGGTAACGCCGCTGACGCCCTTTTTCGTGATCTGGAAGAACAAGCACCTCTTGCGTCGTCTTGTTGCGCAGGAGCTGCAGAGCCGTTACCGTGGCTCGCTCCTGGGGGTTCTATGGTCCGTGCTGGTGCCTCTGGGCCAGCTGCTGGTCTTCACATTCGTTTTTACGTCCGTGATTCCAAGCCGTTGGGGCGGCAATAGCGGCAATGTAGGCGACTTTTCCCTCGTGCTTTTCGCTGGCCTGATCGTCTACGGGCTGTTCAGCGAGGCCGTCGGGCGCGCGCCTATGCTCTTGCTCGAGAACCCGTCCTACCTGAAGAAGGTCGTGTTCCCGGTGGAATTGCTGGGTGTCAGCGCGCTTTGCGTGGCGGTGGTAAACGCATTGATTTCCCTTGCGATCCTGCTGCTGTTCAAGCTCGTACTGACGGGCGCGGTTTCCGTATCGATTGTTGCGCTGCCTCTGGTTCTGGTGCCGTTCGTCCTGCTGCTTTGCGGCCTGATCTGGTTTCTGGCTGCCACAGGCGTCTACATCCGAGACCTCCGCTACGCTGTGGGCCCACTTCTGTCGCTGATGATGTTTCTCAGTCCGGTCTTTTATCCTGCGTCTGCCTTGCCGCCTCAATTCGCCTGGATATTCGCGCTGAACCCTCTCGTGCCCGTTATCGAGCAGGTGCGGGCCATCGTCCTCAATGATCAGTGGCCGACCATGGCGTCGGTCGCGGGTCTGTGGGCCTTGGGAATGATGTCGATCTGGCTCGGCTATCTCTGGTTTTCCGGCACGCGCCGTGGCTTCGCCGATGTCGTTTGATAACCCGGTCGTCGATCCGCCCCTGCTCGAGGTTCGCGGCCTTTCGAAAGTCTACCGGATTTTCGATCGGCCCGGAGACCGGCTGAAGCAGATCCTGTTCGGGGGCTTCAAGCGCTATTACCGCGACTACTCGGCGCTGGAGGATATCTCCTTCTCGATCGCCAAGGGCGAAACGGTCGGCATCGTCGGACGCAACGGCGCCGGAAAATCGACGCTGCTGCAGATTTTGACTGGAACGCTGCAGGAGACCGCGGGCGAGGTCGCGATCAACGGACGTGTGGCGGCGTTGCTGGAACTGGGTTCCGGGATCAATCCCGAGCTGACGGGCCGGGAGAATGTCCGCTTGCTCACGGCAATCCTTGGTCTGGATGACGCCGAAACCCGCGATCGCATGCCTGCCATCCTTGCGTTCGCCGAATTGGGCGAGTTCATCGACCAGCCGG
Source organism: Allobosea sp. Root381 (assembly GCF_001429395.1). Lineage (GTDB taxonomy): Bacteria > Pseudomonadota > Alphaproteobacteria > Rhizobiales > Beijerinckiaceae > Allobosea. The sequence goes on along the minus strand of NZ_LMJT01000027.1, from coordinate 6,491 downwards.
TCAAGAGTTACTCCAGTGGCATGTATGTCCGCCTGGCCTTCTCTATCGCGACCTGCGTCGACCCCGATCTTCTGATCGTCGACGAGGCCCTGAGCGTCGGCGACGTCGCCTTTCGCAACAAGTGCATGCGACGCATCAACGAGTTGCGCGCGAAGAACGTCAGTATCCTGTTCGTCTCCCATGATCTGAGCACATTGCAGATGATCTGCGACCGCGCGATCTGGCTGAACGACGGCCGGGTGAAGGCGATCGGCAATCCGGTGCAGATCACCCAGGATTTCCACGCCTTCATGCTCGGCGGCGACGGGCCGGACGAGGAGGCGGTGGCGAGAGGGTCGCTCGCGCACGCTGGCTCGTCGGTGCCGCAGCAGATCACCGAGCATGGCGAGTTCACTTCGTTCAGATTGAGGGTCGTCGGAGGCGCAGAATTTTTCCCTGGCGACGACATTGCTTTTGAATTCGCGCTGAGGGTGACTGAAGATGTCGATGGCGTTGTCTTTGGTCTTAGCGTGTACCGTCGAGACGGGGATTGGATAATCGGACAAACAAACAAAGAATCATCTGTTGTGTGGATGCCCGTCAGTGCGAACGAAACGACTAAAGGGGTGGTGACTTTAAAATCTACAGTACTTGGCCCCGGAGAATACGTTGCTGCTATAGCTGCATATAGCGCTGATTTATCTTTTCTCTATGCAATGACAGAGCTTAATGTATGTTTCTCTGTCCGAGTGGCATACCCTACTTGGGGAAGAATAATTCACCCTATTGTCTGGGAGCCGCGAGGGTAGCGGTCTATTTGAGAGCATCCGGCGCGCCGAAGTTCGGTCCAATGAATCTATTGGGATCGCTCGACGATACCGAATCTAGTCGAGAAGGAACCTCCATGTCGATCGTTCAGCCTAGCCCCGAAGCGGCTCGTAACGGGCCAGCCTGCCCGGTCTGTGGGTCGCACGCGTCCAGCTGGCTGTGCAGGGCGAGCGACTATGACGTTTGGCGTTGCGCCTCCTGTGCCACCGACTTCGTCGATCCTACGCCGACACCGGAGCAGCTCAAGGAGCTCTATGACCGCGAGGACTGGTTCGAGGGGGGGGAGCACGGCGGCTATGCGTCTTATGATGCGCAGACCGACAGCTCGCCGCCCTGGCTGGCGGCTCTGATCGAACGAATCGACTCCGGGCGAGCTTCGCCGTCGATACTCGATATCGGCTGTGCCTATGGCACGCATCTCGGACTGGCCAGATCGCGTGGCTGGGGGTGCTTGGGCGTCGAGCCCTCCAAGCACGCGCGCGACACCGCCACGGCCCGGCACCCCGGAATCTATTTCACGGAGACCTTGGAGGAGATCCCTCCGCATCGCTTCGATCTCATACTGCTGCTCGACGTGATCGAGCATCTGGCCGACCCTTATGGCCTCTTCTACGAGCTGATGGCGAAAGGGGCGATCGGCCCCGAGACCGTGGTCGCCGTCACGACGCCGAATGCGCGCTCCGCCGAAGCACTGAAGGACCCGGGGGGCTGGAAGTATCGTCATCCCCCGTCCCATCTGACGTTCTACTCCGGCGAAACCTTCGCGACCCTGTTTCGACGGCTGCGGTTCGCGAAGGTCGAGATCACGGGGCAGCACCCGTCGCACCCGCCCGAGGCCGTAGCCCCGTTCGACGACGAGACGTCGGAACTGAACGCTTCGATCGTCTCGCAGGAGGGCCTCCTCGCCATAGCCAGCGGAAGCGATTTCGCTGCCTTCATGCAGGAGCGCTATGTCCCGGGCACCTGGTCCGAGATCGCCGCTTACGAGCACCGTCCACGCTATGCTTTCGCTAGCTCTCTCGCTGCGGGCAAGCGCGTCCTGGATTTTGGCTGCGGCAGCGGTTACGGGGCCGCGGATCTGGCCAAGGAGGCCGCGCATGTCACGGCCGTCGATATCAGCGAAGAAGCGCTCGCTTATGCGCGCGAGCACCACGAGGCCCCGAATCTGGTCTTCGAGCGCCGCGACGACCTGGCGGAAGGGCTCGCACCCGCAAGCTTCGATCTGATCACATGCTTCGAGCTCGTCGAGCATCTTAAGCGTGCCGACCAGCTACGCCTGCTGGCCAGTTTGAAGCGGCTCTTGGCCGAGGACGGGCTGCTGCTGATTTCCACGCCAAATCCTGCCGCCACGGCCAATTATGGTGAGAACCCCTTCCATCTGCATGAGATGTCCGAAGTGGAGTTCCGTGCGACGCTGACGTCCATCTTCCCGGAAGTTCGATTCCTTGGGCAGGTGATCGCACCGGCAGTCACCTTCCTGCCGGACGGTGCGGATGCGCAAACAACCTTCAGCTATCATGCGCTCAGTGGCGACGAGCGGCCGGAGCCTGCCGTCTTCATGGCGGTCTGCGGGACGAAGCCCATCGCGGCACCGCCTCGGCCGATCTTCTTCGATGCCGAGCTCGACTATGTCGCCATGCGGACGGAGGCGATCAAGGGCCGAAATCGCGAGCTGCTCGGACGCTACGAAATACATCATCTGAAAGCTGCATTGGCGGCTGGCCCAGAGGCCGATACGAAGCAGGGCGAGCTCGATCCGGAGCATGCGTCCGTCCAGTCGGCGCTTGCGGCTGCGCTGAAGCACTCGAAAGCCGATGCCCAGGCTCGTCGCAAGGCTGAGAGTAAACTGATTGCGCGGGAAGCAGAGCTATCGACCCTCCAACTGGAGCTTGCGTGCACGCTGGAGCATTCGAAGGCCGACGCTGAGGCTCGCCGCGAGGCTGAAAGAAAGCTGGTAGCGCGTGCAGCGGAGCTTTCGACTCTGCAATCGGAGCTTGGGCGCGCGCTGGAGCATTCGAAGACCGACGCCGAAGCTGGCAGCGAAACAGGGAAGGTACCGCTCAACCGCGAGACGGAGCTTGCTTCTGTCCAATCTGAACTGGCGCGTATGGTCGAGTCCGTTGAAAGCTTGGCGAACCGGCTGCGCACCATCGAGACATCCACGAGCTGGCGGGTCGTCACGCGGTTGATGCCGGTCCTGCAGCTTGCGCGGCCGGTCCTGCGCCCCGTGGCCAGGGCCGCCCGACGGCTAACCGCAGCTGGACGACGGCTGCGGCACGGGCAGCCCGGCGAGGCTCCTGCAGCGGTCACAAGGCCTTCGCTGGATCTGGCTTTCGAAACGTCGCGGGTTCCGGAATGGCACGAATCCGAAGGTCGGTACCGCCTTCGCCTCGACGAGGGGATGCTGCTGAAGCGGCGCACTGTGCCTGCCGACAAGGCGGGGCTCATTGCTCCGTACGAGGTTGCGCCGCTCAGGCCGATACCGCCGGGCATTCGGCGCCCGAAGATCCTGCATGTCATCCCGAATGTCTTCGTCGGCGGGTCGACCCAGCTGATCATCGACATCATCCAGCACCTGTCGCATGACTATCAGCAGGAGGTTCTGACCTCGGCGCTGTGGCGCGGCGGTGGGCATGTCGGCATGACGGTTCATTGCGTGACGCAGCCCAAGGCTGACAGTATACGCGATGTTTATCGTCTCTATTCCCCTGACATCATCCATGTTCATTATTGGGGCCTGACCGACGATCCTTGGTACAAGGCAGCATTCGACGCACTGGATGCGATTCCTGACGCCAAGGTCATCGAGAACGTAAACACACCGGTGACTCCGATGGTCGTGCCTCGGGTAGATCACTATGTCTTCGTCAGCGAGTATGTTCGGACCGAATTCGGATCAGCTGTCGCCGATTCAGCTTTATCATCGATCATCTATCCTGGCATCGACCTGTCGCATTTCTCGAAACGGTATGATGGCGACGATGCGAAGAATGCCATCGGGATGGTCTACCGCCTCGAAAGCGACAAGCTTCGCGAAGACGCTATTGATCTGTTCATCGATGTAATCAAGCGCAGGCCGCGAACGCATGCGATTATTGTCGGTGGCGGGTCGTTTTTGGAAGGTTATATCGAGCGCACCATAGCTGCTGGCGTTCGCGATAATTTTCATTTTACAGGCTATGTCCCTTACGATAGCCTGCCTAGTCTTTATGATAAATTTTCCATCTTCGTTGCACCGGTTTGGAAGGAGAGTTTTGGCCAGGTGTCGCCCTTTGCGATGGCAAAGGGGCTTGCCGTTGCGGGCTATGACGTCGGCGCGCTGCCGGAGATCGTCGGTCGGTCGGACAGTTTCGCCACCGAGTTGCAAGACACGGCTCGCATCATCGTCGACCTTCTGAATGCGCCGCAGCGCCTCGCCGAGGTCGGCGAGCACAATCGCGTACGGGCTTCGACGATGTTCGCTGTTGAAACGATGGTCGAACGCTATGATGCGCTCTATGCGATGCTGCTGTCGGGGCAGCGGATTGAATGTATGGGCTCCTGACTCAGAGAGGGCGCCGCATAATTCCTCGCCGGCAGGTGAGCCTGGAATCAACGAGCACGCGTTCTCCTCGCTTGCCGAGGCGCTCTGGATCATCGGGGCTTGGCGCATCGACTGCAACCGCGCAACAGAACACCCATCTGGATATCTGATTGAAGTGTAAGGGTTTTGCTGTGTCAAACGGCACGCCATGTCCAGTATTCGGCGGCTGAGCGCCGTCGTGAGCCTGGGCTTCGGTCAGCTTCAGGCGGACAGGGCGGCCTTCAGCATCGACAAGGGCGTGGATCTTGGTGGTCAGGCCGCCGGGCAAGCGACCCATGCAACGGGATCGCTCATCTTTTTTTGGCCGTTGGCGGCATGCTGGTGATCGCTAATCGACGAGGCGTCGGCCTCGCCGGCGGAGACTGGATCCGCCAGCATGGTAGCTTGTTGATCACCGGCCCGGCCGGCGTCGGCAAGAGTTGGCTCGCCTGCGCCCTCGGACACAAAGCCTGCCGCGACGATGTCTCCGTCGCCTATCACCGCGCCCCGAGGCTCTTCGCCACCCTGGCCCAGGCCCGTGACGAGGGCCGTTACGCCCGCCTGCTCAAGGCCCTCGCCAGGGTCGAACTCCTGATCATCGATGATTGGGGGCCGGAGAAGCTCGACGACACACGGCGATGCCCGCTGGCCAATGCACGATCTCCTCGCGCGGCAGGTGGTCGGGCAAGGGACGACGAACCGGATGCTGCCGGGCGTCGGGAGCTGCCGGCATGACCGAGCGCTCCAGAACCGTCCGCGCCGCCGTGCCCTCTTCGACATCCTCGAGCGCCAGCTCCAACTGGTGGATGGCGGCATCGAGCCTCTCCGACGACTGCCCGAACTGCATCCGGCGCAGCTTCGCCAGTTGCGCCTTCAGCTTCTCGATCATGAGCAGATGGGCGGCGCTCTGCGCCCGCGCCGCGATCAGCAGCGCCTGGAGCGTCGTGACGTCATCGGGAAGGTATGCAGAAGCGCTCGCCATGATGGTCTTAAGATTATCGCGAGACCGGCGGCCAAGCCATTGAATCATGGTCGATCTTGACCGCGGACCACAGTCCTGAATCGGCTCGAAGCCCTTCGCTTCACAGCGCCAGGCTGGGGCGATCGGTTCGGATCGGCGCGCGCCAGTCGATCCCCTCCAGCAGCATGGAGAGCTGCGCCGGCGTCAGCCGCACCACGCCGTCCGTCGTCACAGGCCAGATGAAGCGGCCCTTCTCCAGCCGCTTGGCGAACAGGCAAAAGCCGTGTCCATCCCAATACAGCACCTTCAAAAGATCGCCTCGGCGGCCGCGAAAGACGAACAGGTGACCGGAGAACGGATCCTGCTTCAGCGCGCCCTGTGCCAGCGCCGCCAGGCCGTCAAAGCCCTTGCGCATATCGGTCGGGCCCATGGCGAGATAGACCCGCATCCCCGCGGGGATCACGATCATCGCCGGTCCAACACGTCGAGCACCCGCCGCAGCGCATCCGCATCGACATCGCGATCGACGCGCAGCCTGCGGCCAGAACCGAGCGCGATCTCGATGATGACGGGCGAACGACGGCTCCGGCGCGCGGGTTCCGCGGCAGCGACATCGGAAACCGGCGTGGGCATGACGTCGGTCACGACAGGAGCCAGCTCGACCGGCAGTAGCAGAGGCGCCAAGCTGCCGCCCAACTGCCCCAACTTCGCCTGACGACGCCATGTGAAAACAACGCTCGCTGCGACGCCGTTGCGCCGCGCGACATCCGTCACAGTCACGCCGGCAGCGAAGCTCTCCTCGACAATCCGGACCTTGTCCTCATAGCGCCAGCGCCGCCGCCGCTCGATCGCGCCCAGAACCTCCACCCTAACCATCGCCGTGACCTTAAAGCTAGACTTAAGGTCACACCGTTCGGGAAACGGCGCTCACCGCGCAAGGCGGTGTCCCGCCCGAATACGGCCCCGCCAAGACGATCTACAACCGCTACACCCGCTGGGCTCACCGCGGCGTCTGGCAGCGGATCTTCGCCAAGTCGCCGCAGTGGCCTGCCCCCTGAAAAGTGGCCCTCCCTGAAGTAGGCTTTTTGAGCCTTTGGAGGATGCCCGCGATGCCGCAGAAGAAGCACAAGCCTGAAGAGATCGTCGCGAAGCTGCGGCAGG
>NZ_LMJT01000026.1 GCF_001429395.1 Allobosea sp. Root381 | reverse complement strand
AAACCAGAACGGGCAGTCTCACCGAAACCGGCTCAAGGGGGTCAAAGTTGGACGCCGATCCCCCGCCTCAAGGGGTCAAACTTGCACGCCGAAACACATCGAGCATGGCTTTAGCGCCAACCTGATCGATTCGATCCCACGTTGTCGTCAGGGCGAAACGAGACGGCCAGCCTGTGCTCCCGAGCATGCTGCTCAGTCGGCCGTGAAGGCGGGCTTCGTTGTCTTCCAGAGCCAGATACAGAACATCGCCTGGCGGACAACTCCTTTCGCCGAGGCAACCACGCCGCGGGCAATGGACGCGGCGACGTCGAGCGCCAGCCAGGGTTTTCCAGCCTTTGGCTCACCGGCGAGGAGGGCCACGCCCTTCGGGATGAGGCGATCGACCAGGAAATCGGTTGGTGGATAGTTCCGGGCGCTGAGCTGGTCAGCAGTGACGATGGTGCCAAGGCCCGAAGACATCGAGCGTCCGAGAGGATGATGCGATCAGCCCACGATGCCAAAGCCGGATGAAAATCCTATGCGGCGAAGTTGGTAAAATTCGAGCGATCGCTGGCGACGTTCGCCAAGATCAAACAGGCATACGGTGATTTGACGCGCCGCAGTTCGCGAATGGAGCTAGGCGCTGGATTCTAGAGGCCAGATGCAACGAGGATGCCCGGCTACAACCACTTTCCGAGTTGCCCCTGCGGATGGTGCGTCAAAGGCCGGATGAGCCGGTCGCAGCGAGATGCTTTCGAGCGCTTGTTTCCGGTGCGCGATGCCACGCACCTTCTGCAGCAGCACAGGGTCCGATCGAGGATCGCCTGCTACGTCAATCCCAACGCACGCTGCCCGGTCTGCGATCAACCCGTCTTCTTTTGCGCTAACGCGGCAGACAGCCGGGGTTTCTTCGACGATCTGGGGCCACCTTGGCCCAAGCATCCTTGCACGGATCGCCGGGTCTCCATGGAGCGTCGTCCGATCGAACGCCGCAGCTCCGGGCTCATGCAGGAGCTGGTCAGGGCGAAGAACACTATCGGGATGATGGCCCATCCGGTTGGGCAGCGGACGGGATCGGCCTACCGGCCTGTCGTTGTTCTCAGTGTGGCGCGGGGTGAAGTAGCAACGTACCTGCAGCCGTCGTGGACCAGCAACCGCATCCAGGAACTCAAACAGCGTTCCGGTGATGGGGATTGCCGCATCGGCAAAAGGCGGCCATGTCGCCCAATCCGGAAGCACGATGTCGTCCGGAAGCGGGAAATGGGGTGGCAGTGGCTCGCCCAGCCGCTCGCCGAAGAGACAGATCCCTAGCGCGCCGAGCGGGTCGCTTGGTGGTCGAAGAGGTCGAATTGGGCGGAGTGCTGCTTCGCGACCTTACGCGAATAGCTGGCCTTGCGGCCGCGCGACTAGAACTCCCAGCCAATTTGAGTTTCTTGTCTAAGTTATTGATTTTATTAGTCACTTGACACATGGCGATTAAGCTTTGTGCTACACTTTTGTAGTGGCAACACTGAAAATCTACAGGCGTCAAACCGTAGCCATCGGCATCACTGGCGACCCAACAGCTCCCGGAAGCCGCAATGGTGGCGCGGTTAGCATGAAACGCCAACGCCCGTTCGCGCGCAGCCACTGCGCCAGCTCCGCGAAATACCACAGTTCTCCAAGATGGATGCCCTGTTTGAACAAGCAATGGTTGTGCAGCGGCAGCCCGGGGAAGCTGTCGCCAACCGCAGGCCGCGCCGGATAGGCCTCCACCGCGAAATTGTCGGCGCAGATCGCGACCAGCCCGGCCTGGGTGATCCAGTCGAGCAGGCGGGTATCGCGACCGTCGAGCACCGCGCAGGAGCGCGCCAGCACGTCCCCGTCGGGCTTGCGGTTCATTTCGAGGATCAGGTCGGCGAAACCGGTGTAGAGGCAGAGGAAATCGCCGGACTCGACGGTGACGTTCTGCGCGTCGAGCTGCCGCATCAGCTCGTCGTAGCCGATCAGCGCGCGCTGTCGCCCGTAGGTCGCCTCGAGATCGACGAGGACGCCGCGCCCCTGCACGCCGGCGATCGCGAAGTTCTCGATACCGAGCTTGTGGGCGCCGAAGCCGCGTTCGGCATCGTCCGGCCCGACGATGTCCGTGCCGCCGCGGTAGCCATTGTAATAGACTTTCTCCGGCACGCCGTCGCCGTCGGCGTCGAACATCTGGCCCACATGGCCGAACCCATCCCACTGCGTCGAATACTGCAGGTAGAGCAGCACGGCGTCGTCCGAAACGACGTCGCAGAACTCGCTGCAGACGTGCGAGAGGCGGAAGTTGAAGTTGTGCCCGTCGCCGCGCTTCTCGTGCTTGAACACCGGTTCGCGACGCAGCGAGAACAGCTCGTTGCCGCCGGGATAGTCGAGCGGTAGGCTAAGCGCGAAGGTCTCGCCCGTGCGGATCTCGGTGGCCGCCGCGCGGCGGCGCTCCGGCGTCAGCAGGTTGAGACGGCCGATCTGGTCGTCCGGGCCGAAATCGCCCCAGTTCGATCCCTCGGGACGGTTGACCCAGCGTCGGGCTGTCATAGTCGTCTCTCCCTCTCCGGTCCCGGCACCACCCGCCGGGCGACGAGCACCCCGATGAGTTCGCGGAACATCTCTTCGGTGTCGATGCAGTGGGCGAAGCCCGCCTCGCGCAGCTTGATCGTGCTGACCAAAGCGGGCTGCGGTGGCCGCGTGGCGCCCGTCGCCATGGTGAAGTCGGCGTAGTGATGCGACTCGCCGAGCAGTGCCGCAAGCGAGGCACGGCGAAGTCCGCAACGCGAAACGACCCGCTCCCAGACCGCCTCCTGCGTCGGCAGCCAGTCGCCGAGTCGCAGCGGCTCCGGCTCGGTCGCCTCATGCCCGAGCGCGTGCGCGATCGCGGGCCATATGTCCGGCCAGGAAAAAACATCACCGTTCGTGATGTTGAAAGTCTCGTTGTGCGCGGCCTCGGCACCCGCAGCCCAGAGCAACGCCCGCGCGATCAACCGCGCATCGACCGCCTCAAGCAAATAACCCGGCCCACCCGGATAGGCGAAGGGCCGCCCGAGTTCCCGGCAGAGGCCGGCATAGGCGCCGAGAACCGGGACGATGTTCATCGCGACGCCGGCGGCGTCGCCGAAGATCACCTGCGGCCGAAAGATCGTGACCGCGGTTCCCTGCGCCGCCAGATGCTCCTTCGCCCAGTCCTCCTGCAGCCAGTAGAAATTGCGATGCGGATGGCGTGGCCAGCTCTCGCGCGCCGGCGAGGCGATCGGCTTCAGGTGCACGCCGTAGGCCTTGGTGCCCTGGAACAGGCTGAGGTGTTCGAGCGCCCCGCCATCGCGCAGCGGCGTCATCAGGTTGCGCAGCATGGCGAGATTGGTCGCCATCTGCTCTTCGTCGCGCCAGCCGGCGACGAGCCCGGGCTTCTCGTGGAGCGCCGCGTAGACAACATGCGTCACCGGCCCGGCTTCGCGTGCGGCCAAGATGCAGGCGTCGGGATCAGTGAGATCGACGGCGAGATGACGCCAGTAGTCCGAGGCTGGCAGGTCGGGCGGGCGCCGCGAGACCGCGATGACCTCCCAGCCGGCAGTCGCGAAGGCCGCGACGGCCGGTTGCCCGATGACGCCCGAAGCGCCTGCGATCAGGACCCGCCCGGCCATGGCTTTCAGCGCCGCTGGTCGAACCGCCGGCCGACCAGATCGGCGGCGATGTTGACCTTCTGAATGTCGATCGCCCCGCCGGCGATGCCCCAGCCCCAAGAGTCGCGCAGGCGCCGTTCCATACCGTATTCCTTTGCGTAACCGTAGCCGCCCATGAGCTGCAGCGCGGTGCCGGTGACCTCGCGTGTCGCCTCGTTGACGAAGCACTTGGCCAGCGCCGCCTCGCGCGAGGCCGGCAGGCCGGTGCCGGCATTGGCGGCGGCCCGATGGATCAGCAGACGCGCCGCCTCGACCTTCATCGCCATCTCCGCGAGGCGGATCTGCACTGCCTGGAAATCGACAATCGCCTTGCCAAACTGCTTCCGCTCCTGGACGTAGGTCGTGACCTGCTCCAGCGCGCCGGCCGCCACGCCAAGCGCCATTGTGGCGTTGCCCAGCCGCTCGATGTTGAACAGGCCCATCAGGCTGGCGAAGCCGCCCGGCCCGACCAGGAGCTGCTCGCGCGGCACGCGGACGCCGTCGAAATTCATGTCGGCCGAAGGCACGCCACGGAAGCCCATCAGCTCTTCCTGCTGGCCGAAGGTGAGACCCGGCGAATCGCGGTCGACGAACACCGCGCCGACGCCCTTGGCGCCCTGCACGCCGTCGAAGCGGCAAAACACGACGTAGCCCTCGGAATGACCCGCCCCCGAGCACCAGCGCTTGGCGCCGTCGATGACGATCTCCTCGCCGTCGAAGCGCGCCGTGGTGCGCAGATCGGTCAGCGCCGTGCCGGCATCGGGTTCGGACATCGAGATCGCGACAAGCATCTCGCCCGACACGACCTGCGGCACCACGCGTTGCGCCAGAGTCGGCGGGCCCAGCGCCTCGACGATGCGGACAGGGCCGGCGCAGCATTCGAAGACCGGGAAGGCGACGCCGACCGAGACCTTGGCGAATTCCTCCATCACCAGCAGCGCGTCGAGCAGCGGCAGCCCAAGCCCGCCATGTTCCTCGCGCGTGTTCACCCCGAGGAAGCCGAGCTCGGCATAGCGCTTCATCCAGTCGCGCGGCACCGGATGGGCGCTCTTCTCGACGTCGGCGGCGAGCGGGCCGAGCTCGTTGCGGGCGAAGCGCTGTGCGCTGTCCTGCAGCGCGCGCTGCTCCTCGCTGAGGCTGAAATCCATGATGTCCTCCCGGCCGGCTCCGAACGCCGGTCTCGCTGTCGATTCAGACGTCGTAGGTGAAGCGCCCGTTGGCGATGACGGTGGCGTCGCGCTCGGCGACGCGGCAGCGGAAGGCCGCCTGTCCCTCGCCTTCCCGCCAGATGTCGGTCGTGATCGTCTCGCCCGGAAAGACTGGCGCGGAGAAGCGCGCGTCGATCGCGCGGAAGCGGGCGGGATCGTACCCGCACAGGGCCTTCATCAGGGCGTGCCCCGCGACACCGTAGGTCGCGAGACCATGCAGAATCGGCCGCTCGTAGCCGGCCTTCGCGGCGATCGCCGGATCGGCGTGGAGCGGGTTGAAATCGCCCGACAGCCGGTAGATCAGCGCGAGCTGCGGATGCGTCGACAGGGCTATTGAAAGATCGGGCGCACGGTCCGGCATCGGATGCTGCGTGCGCGGGCTCTCGCTCTTGCCGCCGAAGCCGCCGTCTCCCCGGCAGAACACGGTCTGCAGCAGCGTCGCCAGCGGTTCGCTGTCGGCCGCGTTCCTGATCTCGCGCTCGGCATAGACCAGCGCGCCCTTGCCCGGCCCCTTGTCGACGATGTCGACAATGCGCGTGCGGCCGACGATCTCGCCTTCGGGCGGGAGCGGGCGGTGCAGCGTCATTGCCTGCTCGCCGTGGACGACCTTGACCCAGTCGATGCCGGTATCGAGGTCGCGCATCCAGAATCCTGGATAGGCCAGCACGTTCGCCATGGTCGGCACGGCCTTGAGCTTCGTCTCGTCGACGAAGGCCAACTGCCCCTCGTCGAGCGGATCGAGCCCGAAGCCGAGGCCGAGCGCGTAGATGACGCTGTCGCGCCAGGAATAGCTCTGTCGGATCTCGGGAAAGTCGAGCGCGAAGAGCTTGTCGGGATCGAGCGCCATGGTCAGACCGGGTCCCACGAGAACACGTCGGCCGAGCGCTCCAGGGGCGTGAGAGAAGGCCCGAAGGCGCCCGGCAACTGCGCGGCCAGCGCCTCCGGCGTCCAGCCCTCACCCCTGTGCAGCCCGCGCACGGGGCGCGGCTGGCTCATCAGGAAGACCTCGTTGTTGCGTACCGCGAAGACCTGCCCGGACACGCCGCCGGCCGCATCCGAGGCGAGGAATACGACCATCGGCGCGATCTTCTCCGGCGTCATCTGCTTGAGCTTGGCGACGCGGATCTTGTCGGCCTCGGTCTCGGTCGGGATCGAGGAGACCATGCGGCTCCAGGCGAAGGGCGCGATGCAGTTGGAGCGCACGTTGAACCGCTGGAGATCCATCGCGATCGAGCGCGACAGGCCGACGATGCCAAGCTTGGCGGCCATGTAGTTCGCCTGCCCGAAATTGCCGATCAGCCCGGCGGTCGAGGTCATGTGGACGAATGACCCGCCGGCCTGCTGGCGAAAGTGGGTCGCAGCGGCCCGACTGACATTGAACGAGCCGTGCAGGTGGACGTCGATGACGGCGCGCCATTCGTCCGGGGTCATCCGGTGGAAGATCGCGTCGCGCAGGATGCCGGCATTGTTCACGACGATGTCGATGCGGCCATATGTGTCGAGCGCCTGCTGGACGATGCGGTTGGCGCTCGCCGTCTCGGCGACGGAGTCACGGTTGCCGACCGCCTGCCCACCTGTGGCGCGGATGGCGGCGGCGGCCTCGTCGGCGGCCGACGCGTTCTCGGTCTCGCCGGTCAGCGTGACGCCGACATCGTTGACCACGACAGAGGCGCCCGCCTGTGCCAGCCCCTCGGCGATGGCACGGCCGACGCCCTGCCCCGCTCCGGTGACAATCGCGACCTTTCCGGTCAGCATGCCGGTCGGCTGCTCGTTCATGTGAAGTCCTTTCGTCCTGTCAGAGCGTCGCCGACGTGCCGAGGATTGCCGTGGCCTGGCTGGAGAGCACCCCGCCATTGGCGTGCGCCAGCGCGACCTCGCAGCCTGCGACCTGCCTGGCCCCGGCACTGCCCCGGAGCTGCTCGACCGCCTCGATCACCGTAAAGAGCCCGTACATACCGGGATGGTTGCAGGAGAGCCCGCCGCCGTTGGTGTTCACCGGCAGAACGCCGCCGGGCGCGATCGCGCCGCTGGCGACGAAGGCGCCGCCCTCGCCCTTGGCGCAGAAGCCGAGATCCTCGAGGAACATCAGCGTCGTGATCGTGAAGGCGTCGTAGACCATGACGTGACCGACATCGCGGGGACCGAGTCCCGCACCCGCGTAGGCCATGCGCCCGGATTCGACCGCAGCGGTCGTCGAGAGGTCGGGCATCGCCGCGATCTGGCGATGGCTGACGCAGGTGCCCGTGCCGAGCAGGTAGGCCGGCGCGGCGCGCAGATCCTTCGCGCGCTCGGCCCGGGTCAGCACCAGGGCTGCGCCGCCATCGGTGACAAGGCAGCAATCGGCCTTGGTCAGCGGATCGCTGACCATGCGCGAGGCCAGCACCTCGTCGCGTGTCAGCGGCCCGCGCGCGAAGGCGTCGGGATTGAGGTTGGCCCAGGCGCGGGCAGCGAGCGCGACCTCGGCGAGCTGCTCGCGGGTCGTGCCGTAATCATGCATGTGCCGGGCGGCGGCGAGCGCATAGCTCGAGATAGGATAGCGCGGCCGGTACGGAGCCTCGTAGGGCTGCGGGTCCGGCATCGACACGAGCTTGCCGCCGGCGCTGAGCTGGTTCGAGCCGTAGACCACCAATGCGACATCGCAGAGCCCGTGCACCAGCGCCGAGGCGGCCGACTGAAGGTGGAACAGGAAGGACGCGCCGCCGACCATGGTGCCGTCGGCGTGGCGCGGCCGGATGCCCAGCTTCTCGGCCATGTTCAGAACCGGCAAGCCGGAAGACGAGATCGAACAGAAGAGGCCGTCGACATCCCTTAGCGACAGCCCGCAATCCTCGAGCGCCAGCACGGCCGCTTCCTGCGCCTGATCGAAAGGCGTCCGCCCCGGCGCGTTCCAGCGCTTCGTGCTGCCGATGCCGACGACCGCGGCCTTGCCGCGCAACGCGTTCACGACCATTCTCCCACAGGCTGGAAGACGAGATGCGGCTGCGGCTCCACCACGATCCTGGCCGTGACCGGCAGGCCGATCGCGACGGCCTCGGGCGCGATACCGTCGACGCGGCTCATCAGGCGGGCGCCCTCGGCCAGCTCGATGATCGCGACGTTGTAGGCACCGTCCCGTTCCCTGACCGTCGTTGTCGAATAGACCGTGCCTCTGCCGGAAGGCTCGATCCAACCGAGATCGGCCGAGCCACAGGCCACGCAGACCAGAGCCGGCGGATGGCGCGTCGCGCCACACGCCCGGCAGTGCTGAAGGAGAATCCGACCCTCGGCCAGCGCCACCGCGAAGACATCGTCCGGACCCGGTCCATCGAAGCGGGCATCCGTGCTCATGCCGCGTCATCCTCTGCGAGACGGGTCAGATCGAAGGCGAGCGCTTCGCCGAAGGGCAGTTCGAGCGCCGCCCGCAGCGCCCGCTTGCGAGCGCCGAAGCCGGCGTCAAAGCGCTGCGCGAGCGCCTCGGGCGGCTCACGTCCAGCCAGGCCGAGCGCCACGAAATCGTCGAGAGTCACGCTGGCGCCCGACAGCAGCGCGCGCGCCAGCGCCGGGCCGCCCCGCCGCACGGCGAGGGCCGCTAGTCCAGGCGTGTCGTGCCAGCCGTCCGCCAGGGCTGCTCCGGCCCCCAGGCACGCGCCGTCTGCGGCGAGCATGAGCGCGAGTCCCCGCTGGCCGAGCGGACCTGTGCACATGACGAGCACCGGCCGCGGCGCATGGGCGACCAGCGCCAGCCAGGCCGCTACCGAGCCAGCGTCCCGCAGGGCGGCGCTCAGGTCACCTCCGATGAGGACAGGTGCCGCGCCGCGCGCGCGGAGTGCCTTACGAAACGCGGCGGCGAACGCGGCATCATCGCCGTCTGCGGCGATCCCGATCAGGTCGGCGGCCATCACCGGCCTCCATAGCGCGGTGCGCGCTTTTCGAGGAAGGCGCGCGTGCCCTCCTTCGCATCCTCCGTGGCGAGCAGGCCGGCCATCAGCGCGACCTCATGCGCGAGCGCGGCGTCGAGAGCCATCCGGCCGCGCGCCCTGAGCGCCGCCTTCACGGTCGCCGTGGCGAGCGGGGCCTTGCCCGCGATCGCGCGCGCCCGGCGTCGCACATGAGCGAGCAGCGCCTCCGCCGGCACGACCGCATCGACGAGGCCGGCCCGGCGCGCGGCGAAGGCGTCGATCATGCCCCCCTCGAAGGCAGCGACCGCCTGCAGCCCCGCCCCTGCCCGCTCGCGCCAGAGCTGGGTACCGCCAGCGCCCGGAATGATGCCGAGGTTGATCTCCGGCTGGCCGAACAGCGCGTCGTCCGCGGCGATGACAATGTCGCAGGCCAGCGCCAGCTCGCAGCCGCCGCCGAGGCAGTACCCCGACACCGCGGCGATGACCGGCTTTTCGCAGGCCCTGATCGCATCGAAGGCGCGGCGTGTCGTCGAGGCGAGATAGCTCGCCGGGTTGTGGCCGGCGATCACGTCGATGTCGGCGCCGGCCGAGAAGTCGGCGCCGGCCGCAACCACGACGACGCGTACCGACGGCTCCAGCGCGGCCGCCCCCATCCCCTCGGCGAGCGCCGACAGGATGGCAGGATTGAGCGCATTGCGGGCTTCCGGCCGCTCGATCGTCAGGGTGAGGACCCCGTCGACTACCGCGGACGCCACTGGAGCGCTCGCGCGCCTGGAGACGGTGACATCAGTCATGGCGCCGAGGTTAGATACTTATTGGTATGTTTTGCAAGGGCGTTATTTGATCACCCAACGAATACCCTCCGAACAGGCTGGAAGAATTCCTCCCGCTCGAAAAGCGCTTCGTATCGCGCAATTTCTCGCACCAAATGCTGCAATCGCGAAATTTGAGACAATATTGCTGCCCTAAGCAGACGCCGCGATCAGACCGCCCCCTGGCGACAGACGCTAAACTCGGCATGGTTGACATTTCGACATACCCATAAGTATGTTTCTCGCCAGAGACGCAAAGTCCGGATGATCCAGGGAGGAACGCCATGTCGAACCAGCCGCTCATCACACGACGCACAGCATTGCTCGGAGCCGCCGCTGGCGTGCTCGCCAGCCGCACAGCCTTCGCCCAGGCCACATCGGGCCCGATCAGGGTCGGTGTCATCATGCCACTCAGCGGCGGTGCCGGCCCGCAGGGTCAGCACGTCACGCAGGCCATCCAGTCCATGGCCGCCCTCATCAACGCCAAGGGCGGCGTGATGGGCCGCCAGATCGAAATCCTGGCGCGCGACGACGAGTCCGTGCCGGCCGTCGGCGTCTCCCGCGCCAACGAGCTGATCTCGGCAGGCGTCTCGGTCATCATCGAAGGCTGGAACAGCCCGGTGACGCTGGCGATGCAGCCGGTGATCAACCGCGCCGGCATACTCGACATCACCGCAATCTCGAAGGCCGACCCAATCCTCTCCGGCGAGGGCAACAAGCTCGCCATCAGGCTCAACAGCTCGAACGCGCAGGATGGGGCGGTCGTGGCGAACTACATCGCCAATATCGCGAAGGCCAAGCGCGTCGCCTTCCTCACGCAGAACGACGCCTACGGCAACGGCGCGCAGGCCTCGATCGAGGCGGAGCTGAAGAAGCTCAACTACGACTACCAGAAGGTCTCGGAGGAGAAGTTCCCGTTCACGCAGGCGGATTTCCGGGTCGCGCTGACCAATGTCCGCGGCGCCAAGCCCGACGTGACCATCGCGATCAACGCCAATGAAGGCCTCGGCATGCCGGCGTTGATCCGGCAGGCGAGCCAGAGCCGGCTGCCCGGCCAACTCGTCGCCGCCGTCGGCACCATCGCGCCGAGCGTGATCAAGATCGCGGGCGACGCCTCCGAAGGGCTGATTGGCGCCGACATCTACTTCCCGGACGTCGAGCCCTTCGCCTCGAACCCGCGCAACAAGGAGTTCGTCGCGAAGACCGAGGAGATGTTCAAGTACACGCCCGACAAGTTCATGGCGCTGGGCGCGGGCGCGCTAGAGGCTTGGGCGCAGGCCGCCGACGAGGTCAAGTCGCTCGACAAGGAGCCTGTCGCCAACCGCATCCGTGGCGGCAAGTTCGCCAACACGATCTTCGGGGAGATGCAGTTCGAGCCGAACGGCCAGCTCAAGAGCCAGCACTACCTCTTCACCGTCAAGAGCCAGAAGCTGGTGGTCGATACGGCCAAGGGCTGATCACGCCACGGATTTCGACGATCTACAGAACCCACGCTGGAGCGCCCCGCTCCGGCGAACGCTCCGCCATTGGCCACCGGGATGACCAGACCGATGACCGTACCGACTACACCGCTGCTGAAAGTCGAGGGACTGGGTGTCACCTATGGCGCGCTGGTCGCGCTCGACGAGGTCGACTGGCATGTCGACGCCGGCGAGATCCTCGGCATCATCGGCCCGAACGGCGCGGGCAAGAGTTCCTGCTACGACGCCGTGACCCACATGACCGTTCGGCGCGGCCGGGTTTCTCTCGGCGGCAGCGACGTAACCGGCATCCCCGCCAGCCAACTCGCCGCACGCGGGCTCAAGCGCGCCTTCCAGCAGAACGCCTTCTTCCACGACATCACCGTCGCCGAGAACATGCTGACGGTGATGCAGGACAGGTTCGGCACCGGCCTGCTCTCGACCGTTCTGGCGCCCTGGCGGGAGGCCGCAGCCCGGCGCGAGGCGCGGCAGGCCGGGCGCGCGGTGCTGGAACGCTTCGGCATCCCCGCGGAGCTGCACGATCTGCGGCCCGGCAACATTCCCTACGGCTCGCAGCGCCTGCTCTCGATCGCGCTGGCCTACGGCTCCGGCGCGCGCGTGCTGATGCTCGACGAGCCGGCCGCGGGCCTGGGCGGCGCCGACATGGCCAAGCTCGTCGCCCTGCTCAAGGAGCTTCGCGCGGAGGGTCTCGCGCTCGTCGTGATCGAGCATCACATGGACCTGATCATGGCGGTCGCCGACCGCATCGTCGTGCTCGACCAGGGCCGGCTGCTCGCGACGGGAACGCCGCGCGAGATCCAGACCGACCGCCGTGTGCTCGAAGCCTATCTGGGGCGCGCAGCATGAGCGCGGTCCTCGAAGCCCACGACCTCGTCGTCGCCTATGGCGGCAACCAGGCGCTCCATGTGCCGCATCTCGCGGTGGGGCGCGGGGAACTCGTCGGCGTTGTCGGCGCCAACGGTGCCGGCAAGTCGACGCTGGTCAACTCGATCCTCGGCTGGTCGCGTGGGCGCCCGCGTATCACGGGCAAGGTAACGCTGCAGGGCGAGGACATCTCGCAGCTCCCGAGCTTCGCAAGGGTGCGCAAGGGCCTGCTGCTGATCCCGGAAGGCAAGCTGATCTTCGGCACGATGAGCGTGGCGGAGAACCTCGCCAGCGCCAGCATCGGAGACGTGCCCGCAGGCCGAAAAGCCTATTCCGTCGACGAGATCTACGATCTCTTCCCACGGCTGAAGGAGCGGCGCGGGCACCTCGGCTCGCAGCTCTCGGGCGGCGAGCGGCAGATGCTCGGCATCGCGCGGGCACTGCGCCTCGGCCCCTCCGCGCTGCTGCTGGACGAGCCCTCGATCGGGTTGGCGCCGCGGCTGGTGGCGACGGTGCTGCAGACGGTCAAGGAACTCGCCGACACCGGCCTCGCGGTGCTGCTCGTCGAGCAGAACGTCAGCGCGGCGATCGAGGTGGTCGACCGCCTCGTCCTGCTCGAGCGCGGCAATGTCGTGGCCGAAGGACCGGCCGCCACCATGCGCGACGATCCCCGGATCGCTGAAGCCTATCTGGGAGCGCACGCGGCATGAACCTGACCCAGCAGCTCATCAACGGGCTGGTGCTCGGCCACGCCTACGCGCTGATCGCGATCGGCTGGACGGTGCTGCTCGGCGTCGCTCGCCTGGTGAATTTCGGCCACGGGCAGATGTACATGCTCGGCGCCTTCATGACCTGGTACTTGGTCTCGCGCCTCGGCCTGCCCTATCTCGTGGCGATCCCGGTCGCGATGCTGGCCGGCGTCGCGGTCGGCTACGTGATGCAGCGGGTGATGCTGCGGCTGACGCTGGCGCAGGACCTCG
The DNA here is from genome assembly GCF_001429395.1 of Allobosea sp. Root381. Lineage (GTDB taxonomy): Bacteria > Pseudomonadota > Alphaproteobacteria > Rhizobiales > Beijerinckiaceae > Allobosea. Next base: position 22,202 of record NZ_LMJT01000026.1, on the reverse strand, counting down.
TCTCGATCATGATCGTGACGCTCGGCTTCGGCTACGTGCTGCACGGCGCGGCGGGCCTCGTCTTCGGTTCGACCGGGCAGATCCTGGAGACCCCGCTTTCGACACGCGACATCTACTGGGGCGACCTCTGGTTCACCTGGCAGGACATCGCCATCGTCCTCGTCGCGATCGCCTTCTTCGCCGTGCTCAAATACGTGATCGAGAACACCGGCGTCGGCCGCACGGCGCGGATGGTGGCCGAGGACCCGGCGCTGTCCCTGCTCGCCGGCATCGACGTCAAGAAGGTCTACCTCGCGGTCTTCGCGTTCGAGGGCGCGGCCGTGGCTCTGGCCGCCGCGCTGGTCGCGCCACGCACGCCGATCCTGACCTCGATGGGCTTCGACGAGGTCATCATCACCTTCGTCGTGGTCGTGCTCGGCGGCATCGGCAGCGTCACGGGCTCCTATGTCGCGGGCATCGTGCTGGGCCTCTTCACCGCGTTCTTCGGGGCCCTGGTCTCGCCGGCCTATGCGACGGCGGCGGCCTTCGGCGTGCTGATCGCGGTGCTCGTCCTGCGGCCCGGGGGGCTGGCCGTGGCTCCGGGAGGCCGCTGATGAGCTCTGCCCTGAAGTGGCCTGCGGCCGCCATCCTCGCCGTTGCCGGATTCTTCGCTCCGGTCCTGCTCGGCGGCAGCCCGGCGGTCTATGCGGCGTTGGTGCTGATCGCGATCTTCGCCGTGATGTCCTACGGGCTCGACAGCATCGTCTCCGACCTCGGCGAGGTCAGCCTCGCGCACACCGTGTTCTTCGCGCTCGGCGCCTACGTCACCGCCCTGCTCTCGGTCAGGCTGGAGTTCAACCCGCTCGGCACGCTGGCCGGCACCATCGTCGCCGCGCTGATCGCCGCCGGCCTGCTCGGGCTGATCACGCTCAGGCTGCGCGAGTTCGTGTTCTCGCTGGTCACCTACGCGGTGGCGGTGGTGGCGCTGACGGTCGCCTCGAACTGGGAGTTCATCGGCGGCTCGGACGGGCTGCGCGGCATCCCGGCCTTCGAGATCGGCTGGCTCGGCTTCCGCGCCGTCGGCGATGTCGAGCTCTGGCCCGTCGCTTTCCTGCTGCTGCTGGCGACGCTCTACCTGATGCGCGCCTTCCGCCGCTCGCGGCTCGGCCAGGCCGCAATCATGGTCCACCTCAACCCGCGGCTGGCGACGATGTCGGGGATCGACCCGCAGCGCACGCGGGTTCAGGTCTTCCTGTTTTCGGCGCCGATCACGGCCGCGGCCGGCTGGCTCTACGCCTACCAGCGCGCGTATGTCAGCGCCGACCTGCTCGAGACCTACTTCCTCATCCTGATGCTGACGGCCGTCGTCGTCATCGGACGGCGCCTGCTGCTGGGCCCCCTGATCGGCGTGGCGCTGATCCTGGCGCAGGAGAAGTTCTGGTCCTTCGGCGGCTATGTCGACCGCATCATCCTCGGCAGCCTGCTGATCCTGGTGCTTGCCTATCTGCCCGGCGGCCTTTTCGGCCTCGTCCAGACCCTCGCGGAAGCACGGCGACGGGTCGCCGCCCGGTCGCGCTCAACCTCTCCGCATACGACAGCTCGAAAGGCCGACGCATGACGTCCGTTATCTGGCAACCCCGGCTGAGCGACGAGGCCGAAGGCTGGCGGGCGACCGCAGCGAAGCTCACCGCCGCTCACTTCGCTCCGCTGGCCGAGGAACTCGACCGCGACCAGCGCTATCCATGGGAAAACATCGAGAAGCTGGTCGAGAGCCGGATCGCGGGCCTGTTCATCCCGGCTGCCTATGGCGGCGTGGGGGCGAGCCTGACCGCGACGGTGGCGGCTGTCGAGATCATCGGCATGGGCTGCTCCTCCACCGCGGCCATCGTCTGCGCCTGCCAGCTCGGCGCGTTCCCCGTGCTGCTGGCCGGTCGCGAGGATCAGAAGCAGTTCTACCTCGGCGCCATGGCCAAGGGCACCGCGACGAGCTTCGCGCTCTCCGAACGCTCGACCGGTTCTGACGCCGCCGCCATCACCGCCACGGCCGAACGCGAGGGCGACCAGTGGCGCATCCGCGGCGAGAAGTACTGGATCGGCAATGGCGGGGCCGCGCGCTACTATGTCGTCTTCGCCAAGACGACCCCCGAGGCAGGCGGGCGCGGCATCTCCGCCTTCATGGTCGACAAGGAGGCCGAGGGCGTCGCGATCGACGAGCTGTCCGACAAGATGGGCATCCGCGGCACACAGACCTCCAATCTGAAGCTCGACACGCTGGTGCCGGATTCCGCCCGCATCGGCGAGGTCGACCGGGCGCTCAGGCTCGCCTTCCAGACGCTGAACGTCGGCCGCATCATGGTCGCGGCGCAGTCGCTGGGCCTCGCACTGGCCTGCTATCGCGAGGCGTCGCTGCGTGCCGTCGCGCGCGAGGCGTTCGGCAGGCCGATCATCGAGAACCAGGGCATCGGCTACAAGCTCGCCGACATGGCCGTCGAGATCTCGGCCGCGCGCCTGATGCTGTACGAGGCGGCGGCCGCCTACGACGCCGGGCGCGACGTCGCCGATCTCGGCGCCATGGCGAAGCTCTACGGGTCGGAGGTCGCGCATCGGGCCGCCGATGCGGCGGTGCAGATCTGGGGCGGTTTCGGCTATTGCAAGCCGAGCGTTGTGGAGCGGCTCTACCGCGACCAGCGCATCCTCGAGATCTACGAGGGCACCTCCGAGATTCAGCGTCTCGTGCTCGCCCGTGCCATCCGCAAGGAGGCCGAGAGCGCGATCGCCGCCGAAGGGGCGCCCGCCTGACGAAAGCGCCCGCCATGCAACCCGCTCCCGCCAACACGACCCGCACCACCGAAGACGCCCGCCAGTCGCGCGACGAGATCATCCGGGCCGCCGCCGAAGTCTTCATGGAGTTCGGCTACGCCGCCAGCACGATCGACGCTGTGGCGGAGCGGCTGGGGGCCACCAAGGGGCGCATCTACCACTACTACCGGAGCAAGGCGGAGCTCTACTTCGACGTCCAGATCGCGGCGATGGAGCTGCTGCTCGCGGAAATCGAGCCGCTGGCGCGCTCGGACGGCACGCCTGCGGAGCGGCTGCGCCGGATGGCCCTGCGGCACACCGAAATCCTGATGATCGATTCGGCGACGCAGAAGGTCGCCGTGCAGGGGCTCGAGCGGAACCTGCTGGCCGCGGAGGCCGCCCGCCATGTCAAGACGCTGCGCCAGATCGTCCGCATGCGCGACGAGTACGAGCAGCTCTTCGCCGAGGTCATCGACGCGGGCATCCGCTCGGGCGCCTTCGTCGACCTGCCGCCGCGGCTGGCGACCAAGCCGCTGTTCGGCACCCTGAACTGGGTCACCGTCTGGTTCACGCCGCGCAAGCTGCAGCGGCGCGAGGACCTGACCGCGATCGCCACCACGCTCACCGATTACGCCATGCGCGGCATTTTGAAGGAACCGGTGTCATGACCGTTGCCAGACCCTACTCGGACACGATCTGGGACGAGGTCGAGACCTGGTCGCGCGACCGGATCGAGAGCTTCCAGCTCAGCGCCCTGCGGCGCCAGCTCGCCGACGTCGGCAAGCGCAGCAGACACTATGCGCGGGTGTTCCGCGAGACCGGCTTCGAGCCCGGCGACTTCAGAAGCCTCGACGATCTCTCGGCCCTGCCGCTGACCCGCAAGCAGGACTATGTCGCGGGCCTCGCCGAAGAGCCGCCCTTCGGCTCGCTCGCCGCGGTCGACCTCAAGGACGCGGCCCGCGTGCACTTCTCCTCCGGCACCACGGCACGTCCCGCCCCGGTGCTCTGGACCAAACCCGACCTCGACCGCTGGGCGGACGTATACGCCCGCTATCTCTACGCGCAGGGGCTGCGGCGCGGCGACGTCTTCCAGTGCATGTTCAACTACGCCTGGTTCGTCGGCGGGCTGGGCGCGACCTATGGAGCGGAGCGGGTCGGCGCACTGGTGATCCCCGGCTCGTCAGGCGATACGCGTCGCCAGATCGAGACCATCCAGCAATATGGCACCAAGGTCGTGATCGGCACGCCGTCCTTCATGGCCCATCTCGCGGAGACGGCCGAGGAGATGGGCTTCGACCTGCCCTCCTCCACCGTTGAAATGGTCTGCGTCGGCGGCGAGCCCGGCGCCAGCATCCCCGGCACGCGCGAGCGCATCGAGCGACAGTGGGGCGCCAAAATGTTCGACTGCTACGGCGCGCTCGAATGCCAGCCCATCGGCTGGGACACCGCCCTCCAGCTCGGCCCCCAGCTCGCCGAGGACTACATCCACACCGAGATTCTCGACCCCGACACGCTCAAGACGGTCGAGGACGGCCAGCGTGGCGTGCTGGTGCTGACCCATCTCGACAAGCAGGCCTGCCCGCTGGTGCGCTGGTGGACCGGCGACGTGGTGGTGCGCGACCGCGCCGGCACGCCGGACGGGCGCACCCATGCGCGGCTCGTGGGCGGCGTGCTCGGCCGGGCCGACGACATGCTGATCATCCGCGGCGTCAACCTGTTCCCGACGGCCGTCGAGGACATCGTCCGCGCCTTCCCCGGCACGACGAACGAGTACGTGCTCGTGATCGACGACAGCGTGAAGGACGCCAAGACCGGCTTCCTGACCGGCGTGAAACTGCGCGTCGAGCGCACCGACGACGCGCCTGCCGACCTCGAATACGCGCTGACGGCCAGACTGCGGGAAAAACTCTCCGTGCGCTTCCATGTCGAGGTGCTGCCGGCGGGCACGCTGCCGCGCACGGTCCACAAGGCCAAGCGCGTGATCCAGGAGTAACGCGATGTCGCCGCCGCGTCCGCTCGCCGGCAAGCGGGTCGTCGAGTTCGCCCAGTTCATCGCAGGGCCGACCGCAGCCCAGCTCCTCGCCGATTTCGGCGCGGAGGTGATCAAGGTCGAGACCGCGACCGGGGACGGCTCGCGTCACCTGCCGGGCACCGAACACGGTAGCGTCTACGCCCGCTCGTTCAACACGTCGAAGACGAGCGTGGTGATCGACACCCGCAGCGATGCCGGCCGCGCCGAGCTCGACGCCCTGCTGGCAGACGCCGACGCGCTGGTCTGCAACGTCGCGCCGGGCGGACTGAAGCGCCTCGGGCTGGAGCTGCAGACGCTGCGCGCGCGCTATCCGCGCCTCGTCGCGACGCTGGTCTCCGGCTACGGCCAGCAGGACGACCGCACCTGCATGGACACGATCGCCCAGTGCGAGAGCGGCTTCGCCTGGCTCAACGGCGCCGAAGACGGCACGCCGCGGATCTCGACCTCGTGGCCGACCGATTTCTTCTCGGGCCTCTATGCCGGGCTCTCGACCGCGATGGCCTTGCTCGATCCGGCGCGTGCCCGTGGCGAGGGCTGCCTCGTCGACATCTCGATGATGGAGGTGGCGGGCGCGATGCTGCTCGGGCCGGCCGGGCTTCTCGTGAGCGAGGGCGGCGTGCCCGGCGCACCGACCGGCAACCGCGACCGGGCCTCGGCGCCGTCGGGCGTCTACCCCTGCGCGGACGGCCATGTCTACATCTATGGCGGGCTCGACCCCTACTGGGCGAAGCTCGGCCCGCTCGTGGGCGGGCGCGCCTCGACCCTGCCGGAGCGGCTCGCGGCGATTCCGGAGTTCGATGGCGCCGTCGCGGACTGGACCACGGCGCGCACGCAGGCCGAGGTGCTGGCCGAGATGGAGCGGCTCGCCATTCCCGCAGGCCCCGTGCGCCATCCGGTCGAGGCTCTTGCACGCCTGCGCGGGCTGCGCCCCGGCGCGATCAGTCGCGAACTGCCGACGGGCGAGCACGTGCCCGCCTTCCCTGCCCTGTTCGACGGGCAGCGCATCCTGCGCGATCCGACGCCGCGCGTCGGCGGACCCCGCCGCGACGGCGAATGAAACCGGGAGACGAGACGATGACCGGCGATATCGACAAGGGCGCCTTCAAGGTGCTGAACGAGCACGCGCTCTCAGGGACGTCCGCCTTCGTCTCGGGCGCCGGCTCCGGCATCGGCCGGGCGATCGCGGTGCGGCTCGCCGAGCTCGGCGTCGCGGTGTTCGGCACCGGGCGGCGCGCAGAGATGCTGGAGGGGACGGCCGGCCTCTGCGCCGGCATGGCCGGGCGCTTCGCCTTCGAGCCCTGCAATGTCCGCGATACGGCAGCCGTCGAGGCTCTGGTGGCACGGATCGGTGCCGATCAGGGCATCGATCTTCTGGTCAACAATGCCGGCGGCCAGTTCTTCGCCCCCGCGACCGAGATCAGCCGCCGGGGCTGGGACGCGGTGATCGACCTCAACCTGTCGGCGGTCTTCACCGTGACAAAGGCGGCGTACCCGTTCCTGAAGGCGCGCCGGGGCGCAGTCGCCAATATCTCGCTCTCGGGCATCGACCGTGGCTCGATGGGCCTCGCCCATTCGGTCGCGGCGCGGGCCGGCGTGCTCGGGCTCACGCGATCGCTCGCGCTGGAATGGGCGAAGGACGGCATAAGGCTGAACTGCATCGGCCCCGGCACTGTCGTGACCGAGGGGCTGGCGAGCGAGGCAGCCCGGCCGATGCTGGAAAAGCTCACCGCCGCGACGCCGATGGGCATCACCACCTCGGTCGAGGAAGTGGCCGAACTCGTCGCGTTCCTCGCCTCCCCGGCGGGGCGGCTGATGACCGGCCAGCTCATCCAGATCGACGGCGCCGCGCATCTCGGCGAGGGCCTGCACATGATCGCGGCCTGAGCGCCGCACGGCGGCGAAGACGCCAGAAGGCGCGCGCCCTTTCCCGGAGGAAACAGCCATGACAGCCATTCGCATCGCCCGCCGCCTGCTTCTCGCCGCCGCGCTCGCGCTGCCTCTCGGTCCCGCGCTGGCGAACTATCCCGAGCGCAACATCAGCCTGATCGTGCCTTTCCCGGCCGGCGGCACCACCGACATCGTCGCGCGCATCGTCGCCGAGCAGCTCGGCGCCGAATACGGTCGCTCGGTGGTGATCGAGAACCGCGGCGGCGCCAGCACCACGATCGGCACACAGGCCGTCGCCAACGCCGAGAAGGACGGCCACACGCTGCTCTTCACTGCAGCCACGACCTTCACGACGAACCCGCATCTGCTGCCGGCGATCAAGTACAAGCTCGACGACTTCGCGCCGGTGGCGATGGTTGTGAAAGTGCCGTTCGCCTTCGTGGTCAGGAAGGGCTTTCCCGCACAGGACGTGAAGAGCTTCCGCGAGTACGCACTCGCCAACGCCGGCAAGATCAACAACGCCACCAACGGCGCCGGCAGCACCGTGCACCTGCTGGGCGAACTCGTGGCGCGCGAGCTCGGCATAAAGGTGGCCCATGTGCACTATCGTGGCGCCGCGCCGGCAATGAATGACATGCTGGCCGGCGTCATCGACACCAATGTCGAGGCGCTGACCAACTCGGCACCCAACCATGTCGCCGGGCAGTACAACGCGCTCGCCGTGCTCTCGCAGAAGCGGCTCCCGCAACTGCCGGACGTGCCGACCTTCGCCGAGCTCGGCTATCCCGGCATCGTCGGCGAGAGCTGGTTCGCCGTCTTCGCCCCAGCGGGAACGCCGAAGCCCGTCGTGGACCGGCTCAACGGCTCGATCTCGCGGATCGTCCGCTCCGAGGATTTCAGGAAGCGGATGGAGGCGATCGGCAACGAGCCAACGGCGATGACGCCCGACGAGCTCGGCAGCTATGTCCGCGCCGAGAGCGACCGGCTCGGCAAGCTCATCAAAGACGCCGGAATCACCATCCAGTGACGGGCCACCACATCATGCATCCGCTAGACGGCATCAAGGTTCTCGACCTCTCGCGCATCCTGGCGGGACCCTGGTGTACGCAGACGCTGGCGGACCTCGGCGCCGAGGTCTGGAAGATCGAGGAAGCCAGTGCCGGCGACGATACGCGCGGCTGGATGCCCCCGGAGATCGGCGGGGAATCGACCTATTTCCAGTGCTGCAACCGCTCGAAGCTCTCCGTTGCGGCCGACCTGCGCGACCCCGAGGACCGCGAGAAGATCGCACGGCTCGCCGAGCAGGCGGACGTTCTGGTAGAGAACTTCAAGACGGGTGGACTGGAGCGGTTCGGCCTCGGCTACGAGCAGCTCCGCGCACGCAACCCGCGCCTGATCTACTGTTCGATCTCGGGCTATGGCCGCATCGGCCCGCGCGCCGAGGAGGCCGGCTACGACTTCGCCATCCAGGCCGAGAGCGGCCTGATGGCAATCACCGGCGAGCCCGAAGGCTCACCGATGAAACATGGCGTCGCCATCACAGATCTTGTCACCGGGATGAACGCGACGCAGGCGATCCTGGCCGCGCTGATCGCGCGCGGAAAGACGGGGCGCGGCCAGCATCTCGACATCGCGCTCTTCGACTCAGCGGTCGCCCTGCTCGCCAACGTCGCGTCCGGCCATCTCGCCACGGGTCGCGCTCCCGGCCGCTTCGGCAACGCGCATGCGACCGTGGTCCCCTACCAGTTGTTCGACACCGCCGACGGTGTGCTCGCGCTCGCCTGCGGCAACGACCAGCAGTTCAGTGCGATGTGCGGCAAGGTCCTGGCGCGCTCCGATCTCGCCGAGGACGAGCGCTATCGCACCAACCGCAGCCGCGTGCTCAACCGCGAGACGCTGATCCCGACGCTGGCCGCTTTGTTTCGCCACAAAAAGACGGGTGATTGGGTGGAGACCCTGCGTGCAGTGGGCGTCCCCGCAGGCCAAGTTCGTTCAGTTCCTGAGGTGTTCGCATCTCCGGACACACTTGGCCGCGGACTTGTCCACGCGGTTCAGGACAAAGTTCATGGCACCCTTCGCATGGTGGCCTCTCCGCTGCGCCTGTCAGATACGCCGGTCCGTCAGCCCGCAGCACCACCACGACTCGGCGAGCACACTGCAGATGTACTCTCCCGATATATGGCCTCGTGTCAGGATGCGCAGCGAGAAGATACGCCCACATAAGTCATTGAAATTGCTTGTCGTTCGACACTTCGCGACGGCTCGTGTGCTACACCAGCCGGCCAGACTGCGCAGCGCCTGTACGGAATTCCGCGATGAGACGTCGACGGTGGCTGTGGTGACGTCGACCCCGGCGTCGCGCAGCGTTCTTGCACCAGCTTCGGCATTCTCCACGCGAAGATTCGCCACGAGGAGATGCTTGCCCGCGCTCACGCGCCGCGCGATCGCGATGCCGATCGATCCGGCACCGATAAGGACGATGACGTCGGTCATGGCCGCTATCCCTGGCCGATGCTGGAATGCCGAGAGGCGACGCGATTGATTTCATCGTCAACTCCACGGGACGTTGAATGCGATCAGGGCGGCGTCACCGCGTAACGCAGATGGACCAGTCCGTTCCGGAGCGCGTCGCAGCCGCTGAACGTCAGGCGGACCTTGTCCGCGAGCCCCACCTCGCCGAACTCGACGATGGTCTGGTGGCCGGCGCGCCCATCGAGCGCGGGCGCAACGAGCAAGCTGAACTCGTCAACGAGTCCCGCGGCGAAGAAGGATCCGCAGATGCCGGCACCGCCTTCAATCAGGAGCCTGCGGATGCCGAACTCCGATGCCAAGCGATCCAGCACCGTGCCAAGATCGAACTCGGCGCTGTCGGACACGAGGTACGAAACACCGTCCGCCACCAGCTCCGCCAGGTGGCTGTCGGGAACGTCGGGGCCGAGAACCACGATCGCATGGTCGCCGCCGACATCACCGGCGTTGAAATGGAGCTTGCCGCCGGGATCGAGAGCGATGCCATAGCTTTCCGCCCCTGGGGCAGCGACGTGTCTGCTCCTGTCGACCGCACCTGCCTGTGCAGGCGGATGGGGCTCGGCCTTGCTCATCTCCGCCATCGTCACGCGCCCGACGATCCAGGCGTCGCCGGCGAGGTCCTGATGGATCTCTTCGTAAACGCGGTGCCAGTCTCCACGAACGCCGTCCGGACTCTTCGACCAGCGGCTGGGATGCAGGCCGCCGTCCAGGGACGAGATCATGTGGCAGATGACGTATGGCTTCACTGAGCTGCTCCTTCGCGGGCCGGTTTCCCGGGTCGAATGCTTGGGGTCGATCAGACCCGCAGGATCGTCTTGATCGCCCGACGCTCGTCCATCGCCCGGTAGCCCTCCGCGACATCCACCAGCGGAAGCTCGAGATCGAAGACCCTGCCGGGGTTGATCTTCCGCTCGAGGACCAGATCGATCAGGTCGGGCAGGAAGCGCCGGACCGGCGCCGGGCCGCCCAGTAGGCCCTTCTGCGAAAAGAAGAGCTGCTGACCATCGAACTCGACGCCGTGCGGCACCCCGACGTAGCCGATCATCGAGCCCGGGCGGGCACAATCGAGCGCCTGCTGCATCGATTCCTGCGTGCCGACGCACTCCAGCACGGCATCAGCCCCCACCTTGCCCGTCATCTCCTTGATCCGGGCGACGCCAGCCACTCCCCGTTCGGAGACGATGTCCGTCGCGCCGAATTCCAGGGCGAGGTCCTGCCTGGTCTTGTGGCGGCTCATCGCGATGATGCGTCCGGCATCCATCTGCTTGGCCGCCAATACGCCCATCAGCCCGACGCCACCGTCGCCGACGACGACCACCGTCGATCCCGGCTGAACGCGCGCGGCATAGGCCGCGTACCAGCCGGTCCCGAGGACGTCCGAGACGGCGAGAAGGCTTGGGATCAGATCATCGGGTGGAAGCTCCGCGGTCGCGACGAGCGTTCCATCGGCTAGGGGAACGCGCGCCAGGGGGGCCTGCGCGGCCGTCATGAACTCGCGCTGGTCGCAGGATGACTGAAAGCCGAAGCGGCAATGCGGGCAGGTGTTGTCGGACAGGCAGAATGAGCCCACAACGAACTGTCCCGGCCGCACCGTTTTCACTGCGCTGCCGACCTCTTCGACGATGCCGCAATACTCGTGGCCCATCGCCATCGGGGCGGTAACGTCGTTCAGACCGCGATAGGGCCAGAGATCGGACCCACAGATGCAGGTCGCCGACAGGCGGATGATCGCATCGGTCGGATGCAGGATCGTCGGCTCGGGCACCTCCTCGCAACGTACGTCGCGCGGCCCATGGAGCATGGTTCCCAACATCATTTTTATCCTTGAGAGTGAGGAGATACCCGAACACTTCGAGCCTCTCCGGGAAGCTTCAGTCGGGCCGTTCAGTTTGCGTGGTAGTCGGCGTCGTCGACGCTCTCGAGCCAGACGACGTCGTCGTCGGATCCGCTTTCAGCGAGCACGAGCAGAGCGATCGAATGTTCCGGCGAGGCACCGAACCAGCGTCTCTCTCCCGGCTCGAACCAGATGGCATCCCCGGGCTGCATGGGTTCGATCGCGCCGTCGCCGCGTTGCGCACGGCCAAGCCCCTCGATGACGAGGAGGGTCTGGCCTGCCGGATAGGTGTGCCAGTCCGTGCGGGCCCCCGGGTGAAACGTCATCCTGGCCGCCAGTCCGCTATTCTCACTCTCGGGAGTGGCGGTCACATCGACCCGCCCCGTCACCCGAGCCGAGCTCGTCGTCTCGGCAATTCCGTCTCCGCCAGTCATCCATGAATCCGTATCGAGCGCCCCCGACGCCGAACACACGTTATCTTGTGACCATTGGAAGGATAATCTGGCGTAAGCCGCATGTGGCTATATCTGGAGTTCATGAATGCGACGCGAAGAGCTCGTCGACCTGAATGCGTTTCTCATGGTCGCCGAGGAACAGAGCTTCACCCGGGCGGCGGCGCGGCTGAGCACCTCGCAATCGTCGCTCAGTCACACGATCCGCAGACTGGAGGCCCGGCTCGGCGTCCGCCTGCTGACCCGGACGACCCGCAGCGTCGCACCGACGGAGGCCGGTGTTCGCCTGCTCGCGACCTTGAAGCCCGCGATCGACAGCATCGGTCTCGAGATCGACGCCATTCGGGATCTCCGGGACAAGCCTGCCGGGACGATCCGGATCACGACCTCGGAGCATGCGGCCATGACGCTCCTCTGGCCGACGCTGGAGACCCTCCTTCCCAACTATCCCGACATTCACGTTGAGCTCAGTATCGATTCGAGCCTGCGCGACATCGTCAGCGACCGGTTCGATGCCGGCGTCAGGCTCGGCGAGGCCGTGGCCAAGGACATGATCTCCGTCCGCATCGGCCCCGAGGTCCGGATGATCGTGGTCGGCTCGCCGGGCTACTTCGCCGCGCGCAGCATTCCGACCTCTCCCCACGAACTCGCAGACCACCAATGCATCAACCTTCGCATGCAGAGTTCGGGCGCGCTTTACCCGTGGGAAATGGAGAAGGATGGCAGGGAGGTGCGGGTCCGCGTCGAAGGACAGCTCGCCTTCAATGACGTCAACATGATCACCCGGGCGGCGAAAGCGGGCTTCGGTCTCGGCTTCGTCATGGAGGATCGGGTTCTCGAAGACATCGCGGAGGGGCGCTTGATCAAGGTCCTCGACGATTGGTGCCCGCCATTCGCGGGCTATCATCTGTACTATCCAAGCCGTCGCCAGCCCTCCGCGGCGTTCTCGCTGCTGGTCGACGCCTTGCGTCACCGCCGCTGAAAGCCAACGTCGCCGAGCCGAGGAGCCGCTCATCCGGATTGATGAAATTCAAATATAGCCGCTATGGGAACTGAGCGGCTAATCGCGCTTCCCCTTTGTCCGTACCCTTCGACGGAATGGACGGAACCGATCGCCCCGGGGCCGTGGGGACCGGAGCGCGCGATGGCCCGCTTCGCCCTTCGGTCTGGCGATCAGACTGCGGAGCGTATGGCTCGATGACGATCAGTTCGATGGCGGCGGCAGTCTTGACCGCCGGGTGCCTGCTTCTCGCGGCTCAGCCCTCCCGCGCGCAGGACGCCGCGGCCGGTGAGCGTCTCTTCAAGCAGCGTTGCGCAGCCTGTCACACCGTCCAGCCCGGACAGAACCGGATCGGGCCGCACCTCTCCGGGATCGTCGGGCGCAAGCCCGGAAGCGTCGAAGGCGCCCGCTATTCGAAGGCCATGGCCTCGCACGCGCCCGACTGGGACCCCGCCAATCTCGACAGCTATCTCGCCAATCCGCGTGGCGTCGTCCCCGGCACGACTATGACGATCGCCGTTCCGAACGCGGCCGATCGCGGCAGCATCATCGCCTATCTCCAGGGCTTGCCGACAGCCAACTGACCCAACCGCCAAAATCCGAGAGGGAGAGAGCGATGCCGAAGCTCAACATCAACGGGAAGGTCGTCGAGGTCGACGTCGAGGACGACACGCCGCTGCTCTGGGTGATCCGCGATCATGTCGGCTTGACCGGGACCAAGTACGGCTGCGGCGTGGCTCAGTGCGGGGCGTGCACCATCCACATCGACGGCGTCGCCACTCGCTCCTGCGCGCTGCCCCTGAACGCCGTCACAGAAGAGCAGAAGATCGTCACCATCGAAGGGCTAGGAGCCGACAAGCCCCACCCGGTGCAGCAGGTCTGGGCCGAACTCGACGTCGCCCAATGCGGCTTCTGCCAGGTCGGCATGATCATGGCGACGGCCTCCCTGCTGGCCCAGAACCCGACGCCGTCCGAGGACGACATCCGGGCCGAGATCACCAATATTTGCCGCTGTGGCACCTATGGGCGCGTTCTGGCGGGTGTGAAGCTCGCTTCCGAGCGCATGGCCTCAAACAAGGGCTGAAGGAGGTGAGCATGGGTTCCGAACTTCACATCGATGATGACACCCGCCCGGCGAGCCCTTCGCGCCGCGGCTTCCTGGTCGGCGCCGGCGCAGCCGCGGGAGTGTTCAGCTTCGGCTTCTCGTTCCCGATGGCCGGCAAGGCCCTGGCCCAGCAAGCCGGAACCCCGGACATCAACGGCTGGGTCGTGATCCAGCCCGACGACACCGTGATCATCCGCATCGCACGCATCGAGATGGGCCAGGGCTCGCTTACCGGCCTTGCCCAGCTCGTCGCCGAGGAACTGGAATGCGATTGGGACAAGGTCCGCTTCGAGCTGGTCAAGCCGGGCGAGAACCGTCGCCGCGACAACCTCTGGCGCGACCAGTCGACGGGCGGTTCGCGCGCGATCCGCGGTTCGCAGGAATACGTCCGCATGGGCGGGGCTGCGGCACGCAGCATGCTCGTCCAGGCTGCGGCCCAGGGATGGGGCGTGCCGCTCGAGCAGTGCACTGTCGCGAAGGGAATCGTTACCCACAAGGCGAGCGGTCGCTCGACCACTTATGGCGCCGTGGCGCAGCGGGCCGCGACGCTAGCGCCGCCCAAGGAGGTCAAGCTCAAGAATCCGAAGGACTGGACCATCGCCGGCCAGCCCGTGAAGCGGATCGATACGCTCGACAAGCTGAATGGCTCGCTGGTCTACGGCACCGATTTCAAGATGGACGGCATGCTGGTGGCCGTTCCCAAGGCTTCGCCGGTCCATGGTGGCAAGCTGAAGAGCTTCGACGCCAAGGCCGTCGAGGGCATGCGCGGCGTCAAGCATGTGCTGCGCGTCGATGACGAGACGGTGGCCGTCGTCGCCGACACGTTCTGGCGGGCCAAGACGGCGCTCGATGCCCTCCCGATCGAATGGGACGATGGGCCGAACGCCACCGTCTCGAGCGACACGATCGCGGCCAAGCTGCGCGAAGGCCTGACGGCTGAAACGAACTTCGTCGGCAATCGCGCCGGCGACGCCCGCGCGGTCCTGGCCAAGGCTTCCCGCGTGATCGAGGCGGATTACAGCTATCCCTACCAGAACCACGCGCCGATGGAGGTTCTGTCGGCGACGGTGCGCTGGACGCCGGAGCGCTGCGACATGTGGGGGCCGACCCAGGTGCCGGAGCAGGCGCTGGAGGCGCTGGCGACCGCGGCCGGCCTGTCGCGCGAGGCCTGCGAGGTCCACACCATGCGCATCGGCGGTAGCTTCGGCCGTCGCCTCATGGTCGACTACGTCACCATGGCCACGCGCATCGCCAAGCAGGTGCCGAACACGCCGGTCAAGATGATGTGGACCCGGGAAGAGGACATGGTGCAGGGCCGGTTCCATCCGGTCACGCAGTGCCGACTGCGCGCCTCGCTTGACGCGGAGGGCAATGTCGAGGCGTTGCACATGCGCATCTCGGGCCAATCGATCATGGCCTATATGCGCCCCTCGATCATGACGGCGAACGGCGATCCGGTGACCTTCCAGGGCCTGATGCCCGGCGGCGGCGAGATGGCGATCGGCTACAGCTTCCCGAATGTCCTGATCGACCATGCGATGCATAATCCGCATGTCCGTCCGGGAGCATGGCGCGGCGTCAACCTGAACCAGAACGCGCTTTATCTCGAGTGCTTCGTCGACGAACTTGCCCATGCGGCTGGGGTCGAACCCCTCGCCTTCCGGCGCAAGCTCATGGCGAAACATCCGAAGCATCTGGCGGTGCTGGAAGCGGCGGCGAAAGGCATCTCCTGGGAGACGAGCAAGCCGCCCGAGGGTGTGCATCGCGGATTGGCGCAGATCATGGGCTTCGGCAGCTACGTCGCGGCCGCCGCCGAGGTCTCGGTCACCGGCGGCAAGCTCAAGATCCATCGCATCGTCGCCGCCACCAATTGCGGACACGTGCTCAACCCACAGCAGATCGACGCCCAGATCTCGGGGTCCTTCGTCTACGGGCTTTCGGCCATGCTCCATGGCGAGTGCACGGTGAAGGACGGGCGCATCGAGCAGGAGAACTTCGACACCTACACCGTCATGCGGCTCGACGAGATGCCGCAGGTCGAGGTGATCACGGTGCCGTCGGGCGGCTTCTGGGGGGGCGTCGGCGAACCGACCATCGCCGTCGCGGCGCCTGCCGTGCTCAACGCCATCTTCGCCGCCACCGGGAAGCGCATCCGCAACATGCCGCTGAAGAATATCGACCTCGGAAGCACTTGACGATCCGAGCGCCCGCGCCCGCACCTCGCCGTGCGGGCCCGGCAACGACGACCGACTTTCCATCCGGATTTGAAACGAGCCTCGGCTCGAACGGGACCGCTTTGTCCGCTTCGTTCGAGCCGAGGCTCGCAGGGAGACCTAGGTGATGAAGAACATTGCGACAGGACTGGCGATCGCGGCACTGGCGGCGACGGGCGTCGAGGCTCAAGAGAACCGGCGCAATCGTGTCGCACCTGCACCGGTCTACGACATTGCGCCCGGGCTCGGGCATTTCACCGACGACGTGCTCTTCGGTGAGGTGTGGCTCCGCAAAGAACTCGCGCCGCGCGATCGTAGCCTGATCACCGTCGCGGCGCTGGTCTCGACCGGCAAGACCGGGCAGATCCCGGGACACACGCGGCGGGCGCTCGACAATGGCGTGACCCCGGCCGAAATCGGGGAACTCATCACCCAGCTCGCCCTCTACACCGGCTGGCCGAACGCGATCTCGGCCGTGACCGAGGTGAAGAAGGTCTTCGACGAGCGCAAGATTGGTCCCGCGACTGCGAGCGCAGCCCCGCCGATCACGCTCGAGTCCGCTTCCGAGGCCGCGCGGGCCGCCACCGTAAATCGCTCCGTTGCGCCGACCGCGCCCGCATTGGCTGACCTGACCAACCGCGTGCTCTTCGGCGACCTCTGGCGCCGGGCCGAGCTTGCGCCGCGCGACCGCAGCCTGGTCACCATGGCCGCTCTGATCGCGATCGGTCAGCCCGAGCAGCTTCCATTCCACGCCAACCGCGCCATGGACAACGGCCTCACGCGGATCGAGGCCGCCGAGGTCGCGACCCATCTCGGCTTCTACGCCGGCTGGCCGCGCGCGATGTCGGCCGTGCCCGTGCTCGAAAAGGTGTTCGCCGGCCGGGACGCGGCGGTGAAGCCGGGTGCGGCCGCGACTGGCGAGATCCGGGTGGTCCGTGCGACGCCCGAGAACACGGCGACCGGGCCGGCTGCGCAGTTCACCGGGCAGGTCCAGGTCTCGGGCCGCTATCGGGGCGACGAGCCGGCTCGCATCGGCGGCGGCACGGTCACCTTCGCCGCCGGAGCGCGCACCGCCTGGCATACCCATCCGCTCGGCCAGACGCTGTACATCATCTCGGGACGCGGATGGGTGCAGAAGGAAGGCGGGCCGCGAGAAGAGGTCGGCCCCGGCGACGTCGTCTGGATCCCGCCACATGTCCGGCACTGGCACGGCGCGACCGCCAGCGAGCCGATGAGCCACTTTGCCATCGCCGAAGCCCTGAACGGCAGCGCCGTCACCTGGCAGGAACTGGTCCCGAACGAGATCTACAAAGCCGGCGCGAAGTGAGATTCGCCCCCCGTATCGTCGGCGGTCGATCCCCGCTCATTCCGAGAATCTATCGATCCGGAATCCCAATGAACGTGGAATGAAACTCAAACGATTTCAGATGCTTACGAAATGGACCGCGGTAGCACTATGCCTCTCTCCTCACGGATGGCGGTTTGTCTCGGACATGGGCGTCGACAGCGACAAGGTCGACGCTTATTCCGGCCGCTCAATCGGTTGCCCTCATCTGAGGCTCGACGACGAGGGCTGCACACAGCCTGGCCCGGCGCGCCCTCAATAGCGCCGTAGCCGGGCCAGGCTGTGTGCAGCCCGGTTCGGACGCAGGACAGAGCACCCCGCGCCGTTGCCGCCTCACAGGCGCGATCGCTTCGTTCTCGATTCAGGGATTCCAAGAAAGATCACGAGAGCGGAATTCAGACCTGCGCCGCGGCACCGATCGGCGGCAGCAAAACGCTCTTCAGGAACGGCTGTGTCCCAAACCCGGAAGTGAGTGAGCGATTGTCCCGCTTACGCCACGGCTAGGGCTTGTGCTCGCGGATTCCTGCGCCAAGCCCTCAGCCTCCAGATCGGGCCTGTCGCGAACGCGGCCAGCGGCCTGCTTAACGTTGCCGACGGCTTCGATGGCGAGACCCTCGATCTTGTCTGTGGTGCTGCCAATCCGACTATGCCCTGTCGATCAAGAGGACCGAACAATGCGGTGGCGACCGGCACAACGAGGTTTATTCTATTGGTTCAATCGGGTCGCGACCCGGCGTTGGCGAGCGCTGACAACTCCTGCCAGCCGCGGCCGGAACCGAATGCTCCAACCGGTGTTCGATGATCGGGGGTCCTCCACCGGGTCAGATGTAGATGCCTAAATTCACGATCACGACGGAGACCGGCCAAGGCCCCGAAACGTACGATGAACCCGTCGAATTTCCGCACGCGACGGCGGCCGAGCACGACGCGCAGGTCGCCCTGACGGAGATGTGCCGCGAAGGGCTGCCTCATGACAAGAGCGCCCGCTACGGGGTCCGGATACAGGATGACGCGGGAAACCAGGTCTACAAGGCGGCCCTGCATTTCGAGGCCGAGCGCGAGGGTGAAACCGGGCAGGCTCCGGATGTCCCCAACGAACTTCCCCTAGGTCCACGCGATTAATCGCACTATCACGCCCTCATCGCGCAACAACCTTCCCGCTCGCGCATTGGTGTCATTGAACACCTGAAAGCATTCCATGTCCCCGCTGGTCATTCTGGTTGTCGAAGACGAACCGATCCTGAGGCTCGACGCAGTGGACCTCCTTACGGACGCTGGTCACATCGTGCTTGAGGCAGCCAACGCCGACGAGGCGATCGCACTTCTCGAAACCCGGCCAGACATCACCGTCTTGTTCACCGACATCGAGATGCCGGGCTCCATGGACGGGATGAAGCTGGCCCGTGCCGTCAGGGACCGTTGGCCACCGGTTATGATCATCGTGGCGAGCGGCCGGGTCCTTCCAGGAGCCGGCGAGTTGCCCGATAACGTCCCTTACCTCCCGAAGCCCTACTCGCCGGAGGCCATGCTCAAGGCCGTCTGCGACTAGTCGATCGAGGCAGTGATGTTCCGCCTGAACATCTCATGATCGTCCGGCGTGCCGCTGACCTTATCTTGCTCGGGCAGAGGCGCAGTGATCGTGAAGACCAAGCCTGCGGGCAGATATTGAATCTCTGCCTTCCCGTCCAGCTCAGCCGCCAGAACCTTCTCGATGAGCCGCGATCCGAAGCCGCGCCGCCCGGGCTTTCCGGTGACCGATGGCCCGCCGAACTCCTGCCAGCGGAATTCGATCATATGATCGGTCCCATGACGCGCCAGGTGCCAGTCGACGACGACGTAGCCGCCATCGACGGATAGCGCTCCATACTTCACCGCGTTGGTGCAAAGCTCGTGCAGAGCGAGCACCATGGACATGGCAGCGCGCGGGCCGAGGCTGACCGTCGGGCCAGCCACGCGGAATCGCTGCGAACCAGGAATGTCGAACGAGCCGGTGGCGCTGGCGACGATCTCGGCAAGGGTGGCGCTCTGCCATTCCTCGCGGGTCAGCAGGTCGTGCGCCGACGACAAGGACTGCATGCGTGCCGTCAGAACCTCCGACGCCTCCTTCAGCGTTGACGCGTTCCGCATGGTCTGGGTAGCGATGGCCTGGATCGTCGCCATGGAGTTCTTAACCCGGTGCTTTAGCTCGGCGGTCAGAAGGAGGCGTTGCTCCTCGTTCCGGCGGCTCTCCGTCATGTCAAGCGTGACGCCCGACATGCTGAGCGGCTTGCCGTCGGCGTCGTAGTAAGGACGGCCTCGCGCCATGATCCAGCGCGCTTCCCCGCGGGGCGTCGTGATGCGATACTCGCGTTCGTAGTCGGCATGGGCTTCGATGGCGTCGTGCACCGACTGAGCCATGCCCGGGCGATCCTCCGGCACGATCTGATCAAGCAGGTCAGCGTAGGTGAAGGGGCCCGCTTCGTCCCGGCCGAAATTGCGCTTGCAGCCATCAGATGTGGTCAGCCGCATTTCCTAAGATCGAGCGTCCAGGCACCAACGCGGGCCGCCTGCATCGTGAAGCGCAGGCGCTCCTCGGACAGGCGAAGCTCACGAGTGCGGCGCTCGACTTCCCGCTCCAGCTTGTCGTGCTCCTGCTGGAGACGGACGAGGCGCTCCTTCTCCAAGGTGACGTCGAACTGCGAGGCAAAGAAATAGACGAGGTGGCCTTCCTCGTCGAACACCGGCGAGATCAGGACGCGGTTGTGGAAGCGCGAGCCGTCCTTGCGATGGTTGACGATGTCCAACTCGATCTGGGCCCGCCTCGCGATGGCGTCGCGGATGCTGTCGACAGCGGCGGCGTCTGTCTCCGGGCCCTGGAGGAATCGACAGTTACGGCCGAGGATCTCGTCCCGGGAATAACCGGTCAGCCGCGAGAAGGCGTCGTTGGCGAAGACGATCGGATTGTCGGGCTGGTTGGGGTCCGTGATCAACATCGGCATGCGGGTCGCGCGGACCGCCGAGGCAAAGGGATCGTTGGACTTAGCTACCTTCTCGATCTCGGCATCGATGCGGCTGTGCTCGGTAGCAGCGCTCATACGTCTGGTTGCCTCGAAAACGGCTTGATAAGCGACGGACTGCCGAAGCGATATGTCATTTGACGTGTTTCATTGCGTCCGACTGTGCTTTGTCTGCTCGACGGGCATCGTAGCGGCTCGGTCATTTATGTCAGTGTCGGCCTGTGGTAGCCGGAAGCGCTGTTACATCGAAAAGAGCCCGAGTGCCGACCGCGAAGAGAATATTCGACGACAACCCTCATATGTTGGCCGTCCTTACGGACGCGATGCCGCAGATGGTTTGGTCGACGCAGCCTGACGGCTTCCATGATTACTACAATGCCCAATGGTATGAGTTCACGGGCGTGCCGGCCGGCTCGACGGATGGCGAGGGCTGGAACGACATGTTCCATGCCCAGGACCAGGAACTGGCCTGGGCGCGCTGGCGCCACTCGCTGGCGACCGGCGAACCCTATGAGATCGAGTACCGCCTCAAGCACCACACAGGCGTATACCGCTGGACGTTGGGCCGCGCGCTGCCAGTTAAGGATGGCACGGGCAAGATCGTCCGCTGGATCGGGACCTGCACCGACATTGACGATGCCAAGCGCGCCGCCGAGCAAAACGAGCTCTTGAGCCGCGAGCTCGCCCACCGAATCAAAAACATCTTTGCCGTTATCGGCGGTCTGATCGGCCTTTCAGTTCGCCAGACCCCCGAGGCCAAGGCCTTCGCCGCCGTTCTGCGCGAGCGGATCGCCGCCCTTGGGCGAGCTCATGAGTTCGTGCGGCCCCACAGTGAGGAATCCCGGCCGACGATCGGTCGCACCACGCTTGGCGGCATGCTCGTCGATCTGTTCAAGCCCTACCCCGCCACCGAGGCCGGGAACATCACGGTCGCCGGCGACGACATCGTGGTCGACGACAAGGGCGCAACCCCATTCGCCCTGCTCTTCCACGAATTGGCGACCAACGCTGCCAAGTATGGCGCTCTTTCTACCGATGCCGGCAAGGTCGCGGTCACGATGTCGATCATCGACGAGGATGCGACGATCGTCTGGAAGGAGACCGGCGGCCCCGCAATCGCCGGCGAGCCCTCGCGCACCGGCTTCGGAACGCGCCTTTCCGAGGTCAGCGTCAAGAACCAGCTCGACGGCGTTCTAGTACGGGCCTGGGAGCCAGACGGGCTGAAAGTGACCGTGAAGGTACCGCTGGCAAACCTAGCGCGAGGCGACGTTGCTTGAGAACGGAATGAAGCCCGGGGGCGGCATGACGTTCTGGCCCTCGCGCTTGGCGATGGCGAAGGCAAGGATCGAGGCGATCGTTCCATCGTCGACGGGCTTCTCGCAGACCCCAAGGGCGCCCGGGACGCCATCGTAAACGATGCGGGGATTCGCCGTGACGAAGACGACTTGAATGCCTCGCTTGGCGAGGTGTTTGCCGATATCCGGCCCTGTCAGGCCATCCCGCAGGTTTAGATCGACCAGGGCGACATCTGGCTGACGCTCGGCCAGCTCGAGGGCCTGCTGCGTATCGGCCGCGATGCCAATGGGCTCGAAGCCCAAGTCCTCGATGATGGCTTCCATTTCCATGGCGACCATCATCTCGTCTTCGACAATGAGGATGCGGGCGGTCATGTTGTCGTGGTCGTGCTCAAGGTCATCGGTGGTGAACAGCGTATACAGCAGCTTGTTCCGAATCCAACAATGGATTTCCACCCCTCGTGAGGATCAAGAATTCGGGCCCCGGCCCGCGCACGAACACGCTCTCGGACTGCGCACGAAGTTTTCTGCGGCTCGATAAGCCGATGCCGCTAGGTCAGCTGGTGCTAAGAGCCATTAGCATGCGTAATCGGGCGGACCCGCGAGGGGTCAAGCTCCCGTTAGGATCTCGACAGATCCAAGAGGGAGGAAGTCGCGATGTTCTACGCTGCGCTGGATGTGTCGCTGCGCTCGGTGGCGATCTGCATCATCGACCATGACGGGAAGATTTGCCTTG
>NZ_LMJT01000025.1 GCF_001429395.1 Allobosea sp. Root381 | reverse complement strand
ACAGAAGCCACCAGACTGCGAAGAGAAGCGTGACCCGCGTGAACGAGCCCCGGCACAGGCTGCAATCCGAGCTTGACCCAACTGCCCGATTAGAGAAGCCGGCATTACGACGCTGCCTGACAGCGGACATGGCCGAGGCGGCCCCTGTATTTAGGATCAAGCGCAGCCTATATCGCCGTAGACGAGAACATGCATGATGGCCTGATAGTCAACGGGTCTGCCCATGTTCGCGCGCAATGATCGCGCAGAAGGTATCGTGTGAAACTCAGGATCGGCTTCGAGCTCGACTACGATTTTCCCCAACCAACACCCGTCATCCTAATGCTGAACGTGCATTTCAGCCGGGTATCGGACCTTGCCGAGCCCGATCATATCCGCATCCAGCCTTCGGTTCGCGTCAGTGCCTACCGGGATAGCTTCGGCAATTGGTGCACCCGGCTGCTGGCACCACAGGGGCTGATGCGGATCGCCGCAGACGCAATCATCTCCGATAGCGGCCTGCCCGAAAGCCATGACCTCAATGCTGGCCAAATTCCCGTTGAGCAGTTGCCGGAGGAAAGCCTCGTCTTCCTGCTGGCGAGTCGGTTCTGCGACAGTGACCGGCTGCTCGATCTCGCTTGGCAGCTTTTCGGCCATACCCGGCCCGGTGCAGCGCGGGTTCAGGCAATCTGCGATTTCGTCAACCAGCGCATTGCGTTCAATTACAACGATGCCAGCGTTACCCGCACGGCGACCGACGCCTATCGTGAAGGCCGCGGCGTCTGCCGCGACTACGCCCATCTCGCCATCGCCTTCTGCCGTGCGATGAACATCCCGGCGCGCTACTGCACCTGCTATCTCGGTGATGCAGGTACGCCACCGCCATATCCGCCGGGCGATTTCGCGGCGTCGCTCGAGGCCTATCTCGAAGGCGGCTGGCAGACGTTCGATCCGCGCAACAACGTGCCACGCATCGGCCGCGTGCTGATCGCGCGCGGCCGTGACGCGGCCGATGTCGCTATTGCCACCACATTCGGGCCAAACACACTGAAAGGGTTCAAGGTCTGGACTGACGAGGTGGTGGAAAGGACGACGTAGACGGTCGCAACCAGAGTGGTCTTGGACGCGCCGATACCGTTGAAAAAGTCGTCGTTGCCGCGGGTATGAAGTCCTGATTCAGTTGTCCTTGGTCGGAGGGCGGCGCGATGATGGGCGAGCGACAGGTGGCGCAAGAGGCGTTGTTCTACGAGTTCAGCCTGGAGCGGCACGTCCCGGCCGATCATTGGGTCCGAGCCATCGACCGCTTCGTCGATCTCTCTGATATCCGGGCGCATCTGCGTCCGTTCTACAGCGAGATGGGGCGGCCCTCGATCGACCCGGAGCTGATGATCCGGATGCTGCTCGTCGGCTACTGCTTCGGCATCCGGTCCGAGCGCCGCCTGTGCGAGGAAGTCCACCTGAACCTCGCCTATCGCTGGTTCTGTCGGCTCGGGCTCGAGGGCGCCGTTCCCGATCACTCGACCTTCTCGAAGAACCGGCATGGTCGTTTCCGCGAGAGCGATCTTCTGAGGGAGTTGTTCGAGACGACCGTCCGGCGCTGCATCGCGGAGGGGCTCGTCGGCGGCGAGGGCTTCGCGGTCGATGCCAGCCTGATCAAGGCCGACGCCAACAAGCAGCGCTCGGCGGCGGCCTCCGAAGTGGTCGACTGGGACGATCTCGCCCGGACGCGCCGGTCGGTGCGCGAGTATCTCGACACGCTCGACGAGGCCGCCTGGGGCGCCGCCAGCGAGGCGAAGCCGAAGTTCGTCTCGCGCTCCGATCCAGCGGCGCAATGGACTGGCGCCCTGAAGGGACACGCCTTCTTCGCCTATGCTACCAACTATCTGATCGACCTCGACCACGCCGTCATCGTTGATGTCGCGGCCAGCCGTGCCATCCGGCAGGCAGAGGTCGGGTCGGCCCGGACCATGCTCGACCGAACGCAGGAACGCTTCGGCCTCTGGCCGGCCAGATTAGCTGCTGACAGCGCCTACGGCTCGGCCGAGAACCTCGCCTGGCTGGTGCATGAGCGCGGGATCGAGCCGCACATCCCGGTCTTTGACAAATCGCAGCGCAGCGACGGCACCTTCAGCCGCCCGGACTTCGCCTATGACCACGCCCGCGATTTCTACACCTGCCCGGGCGGGAAGGAGCTTCACCAATATCGCCGGCGCTTCGGTATCAGCCGCGAGGGCGTCGATCCCGAAGGCTTCATGCGCTACCGCGCCAGCAAGTTGGACTGCGACGCCTGCTCGTTGAAGCCGCAGTGCTCGCCCAACACGCCGGCTCGCAAGATCCTGCGCTCGATCCACGAGGGCGCCCGCGACATGGCCAGGGACATCGCGCAGACCGATGCCTATGTCACCTCGCGGCGAGAGCGGAAGAAGGTCGAGATGCTGTTCGCTCACCTGAAGCGCATCCTGAAACTCGATCGCCTGCGCCTACGCGGACCGAACGGCGCCAGAGACGAGTTCCACCTCGCCGCGGCAGCCCAGAACCTCCGGAAGCTCGCAAAGCTCCTGCCGAACGGACCGCAGTTCAGGCCTGCATGAGAGGGCGAGGATCAATCGGCCAAATCCGAAACGCCCTCGCGTCCCTCTTAAGACCGACTTTTTCAACGACATCCGCCATTAGCCGACATTCGAGCTCTGCCCGCTAGCGGACATTGGCAAATTGCCCAGATCGTGATCGCGATCGGCCCGCAGCTGCTATCCGAAAGGAGCGATCAGGGCTGGGTGTGGCTCAGCCTATCCGCACCGCCGCTCTGGGTGTGGATCGCCAGAAGATAACGACATTGCCGAGTAGCGTTAGAAACAGCCCGATCACGGATAGGGCGTCCCATCTGTACCCTTCGAAAATTGTCGAAAGCGATAGGGCGACCACCGGGAACAAGACGGTTGTGTAGGCCGCCTTCGCCGATCCAACTCTTGCGATGAGAAGTAGGTAGGTGGTGAACCCGATCACCGATCCCACGATCGAAAGGTACAGCAGCGCCGCGAGATAGCGGTTGTCGGGTGGCGCGACCAACGGAACGCCAGTTGCAGCGATCAACAGTGCCAGCAGAATAGCGCCATACGTCATGCCCCAGGCATTTGAGGTGACGGGGGACAAGCCAGCTGCGCTGTTTCGGCGCGACACCATATTCCCGAGCGAAAAGAATAGCGTCCCGAGTGCGGCCAAGGCCACGCCGATGAGTGTTCCACGATCGAAGCTGATTAGGAGGTCGCGTCCAAGCATGAGCGCCAGGCCAGTGACCCCTAAGGCCGCCGCGAGGAGTGTTCGGCTGGTGATCCGATCGCCGAAAAAGATGCGGGCGTTGACGGCATTGTAGACGGTAGCCAGCGAGAAGATGATCGAGACCAGCCCAGATGGGAGGTAGGCAGCCGCATTGTAGAAGCAAACGAAATTGAGGCTAAACAGGCACAGGGCCTGTGCGACGATATAGGGTTGGTCGCGCCATTGCGGTACGGACAGCCGCCGTAGCACAGCCAGTGCCAGGAGTAGGACGACTGCGGCACTCGCAAAACGGTAGAACACAGATACCAGGACCGGGACCGGCCCTATCTGCCACGTGATGGCGATCCATGTGCTGCCCCAGATTAGAACCGTCGCGATAAACAGGATTGCGTTCATGGCAGTCGGCTGATCCTCAAGCCTTCGAAGTGCTCTTCGGACGTCGAGCGGGGGGACGCGGCATAACCACTCCTCGGTCCAGTGTCGATCGAGTGCCAAAGATTAGCTCGTCGCCCGCGCCGCTGCTCCGCTCTGGTGTCTTAGCGCGATACAGTTTTTTGCAGCAAGCGATCGAAGGTCGCGTCAGGGCAGAGCGTGGAAAGACGGAGGATCAGTTCGTCAGCCGCCTCGTGCAGTGCATGTTCGGGCATGGGTTCGAGCCGCTCCAGAACAAACCAGGCCGAGGTCGTGTCCAGCTCAATCCGGGTGCGGGTGCCCTGGCGCCAGTTCCAGCGCCTGCAAGTCACCCCTCGCTCGTCTCGCCAGACGACCTCCCCGGCGTCCACTGTTTCTCCCTTCGGTATCCCGTCTTGCATGGTATCGAAGGTCTCGCCGCCGAGAGCGCGGGTCAGCGCCGGCGCCCCCTGATATGCATCGGCATCCTCCCCGCCAACCGGCAAGGTGTAGCGGACGCTGATCGCGTTATAGATATCGACCACCGCGTTTGTGCTAGGCAGCCGACCATCGCGCACGGCCCGCTTGCGGAGGGCATCGACCGAAGGGGGCGTGCGCTGCGGCTTGGCCCCGAACGCGCGATAGGCATCGCGCCAAGCCTCGATGTGAGCATCCGCCCAAGGCGCTTGGTGCATGTCGTGG
The DNA here is from genome assembly GCF_001429395.1 of Allobosea sp. Root381. GTDB lineage: Bacteria > Pseudomonadota > Alphaproteobacteria > Rhizobiales > Beijerinckiaceae > Allobosea. The sequence goes on along the minus strand of NZ_LMJT01000025.1, from coordinate 38,742 downwards.
CAGGCCGCATCCAACAGTGCGACCGTGTCAAAGGTGCTGGCTGTGTTCTGCAAGCCGGTGGCGAAGACGCTTAGGGCCATGAAGTCGGAGCGCAGATCGTAGACAGCCGGAGAGATCGAAGGCACGAGCATTGGGTCAGTCCAACGATGGGATATCAATTCGGGAAGGCTGATTTCAGAAGGCTGGCCGCGAGCGCGAGCATCACGGCGCCAATGATCACGTCGAGGACGCGCCAAGCGATAGGACGCTCGAAGAGTGGCGCCAGGTATCGCGCACCAAAGCCCATGGAAGCGAACCACGCGAAGCTGGCCGATGCGCCTCCGATCATGAACCAGAACTGCTGCTCGGCAGGCAGACTGGTTCCGACCGCACCCATCAGCATGACGGTGTCGATGTAGACATGCGGGTTGAGGAAGGTGAATGCGGCTGTGCCCGCTAGCGCTGCGCCAAGTGTGAGTGTCCCGTGCTGATCGATAACCATCGTCGAGGCACTGAACGCGCGACGAAGAGCCGTCACGCCATACCAGCAGAGGAACGCAGCGCCGCCAAGGCTGAGCGTAACCGACAGCCCTGGAACCGCTGATAGGATCGTTCCAAGGCCATTCACGCCGGCGACGATCAGAGCCGCGTCGGCCGCAGCGCAGAATAATACGACCTGCCAGACATGCTCCCGCTTCAGCCCCTGGCGCAGCACGAACATGTTCTGTGCGCCGATGGCCATGATTAGGCCGGCGGAAAGGGCGAAGCCTTTGGCGAAGGCAGGGACGATCAGATTGGTCATACCCGCTTGATGGCGCAAACGGGGCATGTAAGGAAGCTAATCCTCCTTATTCTGGATTAGGCTTGCTTATGCTGGACTACATGGCGTTGGCTGCTGTCGCAGCGGTCGCCCGCGAGGGTGCGTTTGATAGAGCAGCCGCGACGCTCGGCGTCACCCCATCCGCAGTGTCGCAGAGAGTAAAGAGCCTCGAAGAGCGTATGGGAGTTGCGCTGATCGCACGGGGAAATCCATGCCGACCGACTGCGATAGGAGCAAGGCTATGCGCCCATGTGGAGCAGGTCGCGCTTCTCGAAGGCGATATGATCGGCGACCTACCAGGAATAGGCGGAACGGTCAGTGCGCCCACCACCATCCGAGTTGCGGTAAATTCGGACAGCGCAGCGACTTGGTTTCCAACAGCGGCAGCTCTGTTTTATTCGGAGACGGGCTGCCTGCTGGACCTCGTCCTCGACGACGAGGCGAATACGGCAGAACGACTTCGTAGCGGAGATGTCGTTGCCGCTGTGACAGCTGATCCCTCGCCCGTTGTAGGCTGCAAATCCCACTTGCTCGGTGCAATGGAGTACATCGCGGTCGCAAGTCCATCCTTTATGCGGAACCATTTCTTAGACGGTGTTACCAGCGACCGACTGCGTCACGCTCCCATTATCCGCTTCGACCGTCGCGACGAGCTTCAAGCGCGTTGGGCGCAGGAGGCGTGGGCTATCAAGTTGGTCTCACCGACACATTGGACGCCTTCGACAGCCGGCATGCTGGAGATGACTGCGGCCGGCCTCGGTTGGTCCATGGCGCCAGCGTCGACTGTCGCAGATCACATCGCAGACAGACGTCTATCGGAACTCCCGCCCAACCAGCGGCTGTGGATTCCGCTCTATTGGCAACGCAGCCGGCTGGTTTCGAACGTCCTCGATCGCCTTACGCGTTCTGTGCGAGGTGCAGCTGAAATCGAATTTGCGAGCGTCCGCTAGCGGCGCTGTGCACTATTCACCTGAGTGGCGAGCGCGAGTTCGGACCGCGCCATAAGCCGTTATTGGCGCATCGCGGATAAGCGGACATTGGCCATGGCCGGCTTACGGTAGCCATCTGTCAGCGGCCGTTTGCTTGCCTATCGTTATAATATCGGTTATCTTGGATAAATGGATAATTCGCATGTCATCGCCGCCATGGCCGCTTTGGCGCAGCCGACTCGACTCGATACCTTCAAGCTGCTGGTCAACTGCGAGCCGGAAGGCGTGCCCGCCGGCGAGCTCGCGCGTCTGATCGACGTGCCCCAGAACACGATGTCGGCGCATCTCGCGATCCTGGCGCGAGCCGGCCTGATCACGGGCGAACGCCGGAGCCGCTCGATCATCTACCGCGCCGACCTCGAAGGCTTCCGGGCCGTGATCACCTTCCTGCTGAAGGATTGCTGCGGCGGTCGCGCCGACCTCTGCCAGCCCCTCATCGACGAACTCATTCCCTGCTGCCCTCCGAAGGTCACGACCGATGCCTGATCGCGTCTACAACGTGCTGTTCCTCTGCACCCACAATTCCGCCCGGTCGATCATGGCTGAGGCATTGCTGAACCATCTCGGACAGGGCCGATTCCGCGCCTTCTCAGCCGGCAGTGAGGGCGGCCCGGCGCCGAAGCCGATGGCGATCAAGGTCCTCGAAGCCGAAGGCATTCCCACCGCAGGCCTGTCGTCGAAGACATGGGACGTCTTCGCGAGGCCAGACGCTCCGGTCATGGACCTGGTGATCACGGTCTGCGACCAGGCCGCCGGGGAGGCCTGCCCGCATTGGCCCGGGCAGCCGATTACGGCGCATTGGGGCATCGAGGATCCGTCTAATGGCCAAGGCACCGACATCGAGCGCGAGCGCGCCTTCGTGACCGCGCTCCGCTACCTCAGAAACCGAATCGGCGTGCTCCTGTCCCTTCCGATGGCGAGCCTGGACCAGATGGCGCTGGCGCATCGGGTCCGCGGGATCGGCGAGATGGAAGGGACGACGGGTCGCCGTTCGGAGGTCGCGTGATGGACGTGCTCATCTACCACAACCCTGCCTGCGGGACGTCCCGCAATGCGTTCGCCATGCTCGAAAGGGCCGGGGTCGACCTGACTATCGTGCCCTATCTCGACGCGCCGCCGACCAAGGAGCGTCTGCGCGAGCTGTCCCACCTGTCGGGCCTGACGGTGCGCGAGATGATCCGCGAGAAGGGCAGCCCGTTCGCCGAGCTGGGCCTCGACCGCCCGTTGGTCGACGACGAGGCGCTGCTCGACGCGATGGTGGCCAACCCGATCCTGATCAACCGCCCGCTGGTCGTGACGCCGAAGCGGGCCAAGCTCTGCCGGCCGAGCGAGACCGTGCTCGATCTCCTGGAGGACTGGCCACGCAAGGACGTCGTCAAGGACGACGGCACGCCCTTTCTGGAGAGCGTCCGCGTGCCCGGCGGCTCCGAGGACCTGCGGGACGCGCTCGCCGCCGCGAGCCTGCCGGTCGACGACCTGCAGGAGTCTGGCAGGACGTTCTTCCGGTTCCAAATGCTGGGCGGCCTGGTCGTCGGCTACGGCGGGTACGAGGTCCATGGCCGCGACGCCCTGCTGCGGTCCGTGTGCCGAACGGAGCGGTCGGCGAAGGGCGTCGGCCCGAACCTGGTGCAGCTCCTGATGTCGCGCGCGTTCGACGATGGGGCGCGACAGGCCTTCGTGCTGACCGAGGACGCCGCCCCGTTCTTTCGCCGGATCGGCTTCGTCGACGTCGACCGCGCGACCGCCCCGGAGGCGATCCGCTCGACGCGGCAGGCGCTGGAGCTTTGCCCGGCCTCGGCCTTCCTCCTGTCCCGCCGGATCGCCCTCTGAGATGTCCGCCTTCGAACGTTACCTCACGCTGTGGGTGGCGCTGTGCATCGTCGCCGGCGTCGCCCTGGGCCACCTGTTCCCGGCCGCCTTCCAGATCGTCGGCGCGATGGAGATCGCCAAGGTCAACCTGCCCATGGCGGTCCTGATCTGGCTGATGATCGTCCCGATGCTTCTCAAGATCGACTTCGTTTCTCTCCGCCATGTCGGCCGGCACTGGCGCGGCATCGGCGTCACTCTGTTCGTGAACTGGGCGATCAAGCCGTTCTCGATGGCCTTGCTGGGCTGGCTGTTCATCGGCTGGCTCTTCCGACCGAACCTGCCCGCCGACCAGATCGATTCCGATATCGCGGGGCTGATCATCCTCGCCGCGGCGCCCTGCACGGCCATGGTCTTCGTCTGGTCGAACCTCATCAGGGGCGAGCCCCACTTCACGCTGAGCCAGGTCGCCCTGAACGACGCGATCATGGTCGTCGCCTTCGCGCCGATCGTCGGCCTGCTGCTCGGCCTGTCCGCGATCACCGTGCCCTGGGGCACGCTGACGCTGTCGGTCGCGCTCTACATCGTGGTCCCGGTGATCGTCTCCCAGCTCATCCGCAGGTCGCTCCTGGCGTCGGGTGGCGAGCCGGACCTGAAGCGCCTCCTAGACCGGCTGTCCCCGTTCTCGCTCGTGGCGCTGCTGGCCACGCTGGTGATGCTCTTCGGCTTCCAGGGCGAGCAGATCGTCGCCCAGCCCTCGATCATCGCGATCCTGGCCGTCCCGATCCTGATCCAGGTCTACTTCAACGCCGGGCTGGCCTACGGGATGAACCGGCTCGCCGGCGAGCGGCATTGCGTCGCCGGCCCCTCGGCGCTGATCGGGGCCTCGAACTTCTTCGAGCTCGCCGTCGCCGCCGCGATCAGCCTGTTCGGCTTCAACTCCGGCGCCGCGCTGGCCACGGTGGTCGGCGTGCTGATCGAGGTGCCGGTCATGCTCTCGGTCGTCTGGATCGTGAACCGGTCCAAGGGTTGGTACGAACTTGGCGCCAGGGTGCCTGCGGATGTCTGACCGGCGGCTCGTCGTCGGGGCGCTGGGCATCACGCAGATCCTGGCCTGGGGCTCGTCGACCTACCTGCCGGCGGTCCTGAACGCGCCGGTGGCCGCAGATACCGGATGGCCGCTCGGCTGGGTGGCGGGCGGGCTCTCGGCGGGCCAGCTCATGGCGGCGGCGGTGTCGCCAAGGGTGGGGCGGGCCATCGGCGAATGGGGCGGCCGCATCGTACTAGCCGCCTCCGCAGGGCTTCTGGCGATCGGGCTGGCCACCATCGGGGCGGCTCCGAGCCTGCCCGTCTACGTCCTTGGCTGGACCATCATCGGGGCCGGCATGGGCGCGGGCCTCTACGACGCGGCCTTCGCCACGCTGGGCACGATCTACGGCCAGTCCGCGCGCTCGGCGATCACGACGCTCACGCTCTACGGAGGTTTCGCCAGCACCGTCTGCTGGCCGCTCTCGGCCTTTCTCGTCGAGCGTTACGGCTGGCGCTCCGCCTGTTTCGTCTATGCCGGAATCCAGGTCCTCGTCTCGCTGCCGCTCCTGCTCGCGACCCTGCCGCGCCGGCAGGTCGCCGAGGTCTCGACGTCCGAGGCCGACGTTGCGCCACCAGCGGTCGACAAACGCCGCCGTCTCCAGCTCCTGCTGCTGACGATCGCCTTGCCCCTGAGCGCCTTCGTCTCCTCGGTCGTCTCCGTCCAGCTGCTGACCCTGCTCCAGGCCGCCGGAGCCACCCTGGCGGTCGCGGTCGGCTACGGCATGCTGATCGGCCCCGCGCAAGTCGGCGGCCGCATCGTGGAAATGACGGTAGGCAAGCGCTTCGACGCGCTTTGGACCTTGCTCTCCGGCGCCGCCTTGATCGCGCTCGGCCTCATCCTGATCTGGACCGGCCTGCCGATCCTGGCGATCGCCATCGTGGTCTACGGTGCCGGCAACGGCGTCTGGTCCATCGCCCGAGGCGCCGTGCCGCTCGCGCTGTTAGGGCGGGACGACTACGCCGCCGTGATGGGCCGGCTCGCCCGTCCCGCCTTGCTGGCGTCCGCCGCCGCCCCGTTCGCCGCCGGCGTCATGTTCGAGCGCGGCGGCGTTGCCCTCAGTCAATCCGTCCTGGCGATCCTCGCCGTCGTCGACGTCCTCGTCGTCATGGCTCTGGTCGCGGTCACCTTCAGAGCAAAGACACCCGCCGCATGAGCGATCTCCCCAACATCGACCTCGATCGTCTCGCCACGCCGGACCTCAGCCGGCTGGAGCCGACGAAACGCGCCTTGCACCCGCCGCGCATCCTGCTGCTCTATGGGTCCCTCCGGACCCGTTCCTACAGCCGCCTGCTGACGCTGGAAGCCGAGCGCATCCTCCAGCACCTCGGCGCCGAGACGCGGGTGTTCGATCCCTCCGGCCTGCCGATGCCCGACAGCGTCCCTGCGGACCATACCAAGGTGAAGGAGCTTCGCGACCTCGCCCTGTGGTCCGAAGGCCAGGTCTGGTGCAGCCCCGAGCGGCACGGCACGATCACGGGCGTGTTCAAGAGCCAGATTGACTGGATTCCGCTGGAGCTGGGTTCCGTCCGACCGACGCAGGGGCGCACGCTGGCGGTGATGCAGGTGTCGGGCGGCTCGCAGAGCTTCAACGCGGTCAACGCGCTGAGGGTGCTCGGGCGCTGGATGCGGATGGTGACGATCCCGAACCAGAGTTCGGTCGCCAAGACCTATCAGGAGTTCGACGAGGCGGGGCGCATGAAGCCGTCCGCCTATTACGACCGGGTGGTCGACGTCATGGAGGAGCTTGTCCGCTTCACGCTTCTCACGCGTGACCGGTCGGATTATCTGACGACCCGCTATAGCGAGCGGAAGCAGGCCGCCCAAGCGCCAGTGACCTCCCTATAGCTGTCAGCGCTCCTCTCTCTGCACAGCGAAATGCGCCACAATCGGACATTGGGAAGCGACCCAGAACCGGACGTTCGAAGCTGAGCGAAATGGGGAAGCGCGCAAGCGACGCCAGCCCGCACGGTCACGCTTTCCCTCGCTCCCTGCTCAGCCATCGCTGAAGCTTCGCATCACCAGCCGGTTCAGCCGTTCGGTGAATGCACTTGCGTCTATCGGGCGTTCGCCGTCCAAGACGCGGGCGGTATCCAGGAGCAGATGGGCGACGTCGCTACGCAACGCATCATCTTCGACAGACGCGAGGGCTGAGACCATCGCATGGCGCGGGTTGACCTCGAGGATCGGCATGGCCGCGCTGTCGACCCGGCCTGCTGCGCTGAGCAAGCGTTCGAACTGGCGATCCAGCCCCTTGTCCGATGCAACAAGGCAGACCGCGCTCTCGGTCAATCGATCGGAGGTTCGGACGTCAGCGACCTCGTCCGCCAAGATCTCCTTCATCGACGCGAGCAGCGCACCGATTGTCTCATCCGTTTCAGCGGAAGAAGGCGTTGCGCCGTCGAGCAGCGGGATCAGACCGAGATCGGCCGCACCTTGGGTCACGGATTTGAACGGCTTGCCTTCGAATTCCGGTGCTGCCGAGGCCCAGAAGCTGTCGATCGGATCCGACAGCAGCAGCACCTCGATGCCCCGCGCCCGGAAACCTTCGAGCTGCGGGGAGTTGGCAATCCGGGAGGCGTCGTCGCCGGCGATGTAGTAGATCGCGGTCTGGTTGTCCTTGAGCGCGCCGATATAGCCCTTGAGGCTGCGCGACTCTTCGCTGGAGGTTGTCGTCCGGAAGCGAGCGAGGCCGAGCAGCTGCTCGCGGCGCGCAAAATCCTCGTAAAGCCCTTCCTTGATGACGACGCCGAAGTTTTCCCAGATCAGGCGGAATGTGTCCGGTTCCTGTTCGGCCAGTTTCGCGAGATCGGCGAGGACACGGCTGGTGACGCCCTTCTTGATCGCACCGAGCAGTGGGCTGTCCTGGATCATCTCGCGGGAGACGTTGAGCGGCAGGTCGGCTGTGTCGACGATACCGCGAACGAAGCGCAGGTAGCGCGGCAGGAGTTCGGCTTCGTCCGTGATGAAGACGCGCTTCACATAAAGCTTGATCCGCCCTTTGCGGTCGGCATCGAAGAGATCGAACGGACGCGCGCCCGGGACGAAGGCCAGCGCGGTATATCGTGCAGGCCTTCCGCGCGAAAATGGATCGTGGCCGCCGGCTCGTCATATTGTCCAGCAACGCTGCGGTAGAAATCGGCGTATTCGTCCTTCGTGATCTCGCTTTTCGGCCTGGTCCAGAGCGCGGCCCCGTCGGAGAGGGCGACCGCATCGGCGCCCGGCTCCCTGATCAGCGAAATCGGAACAGGCACATGGCCGGACTGTTTCTTGACGATGCGCTCCAGCGTCCAGCGCTCGGCATAGGACTTGGCCTCCTCCATCAGGTGAAGCGTCACGCGTGTTCCGCGTGCTGGAGCATCTTTCAGGGGCGCCGGCGCCACCGTGAACTCGCCCTTCCCATCCGAGGACCAGGACCAGGCTTCGGCGCTACCGGCGCGACGGCTGACGACCTCGACCTTCTCGGCGACCATGAAGGCGGAATAAAAGCCGACGCCGAACTGGCCGATGAGCTGCGCGCCGTCCTTACCATCGGCGGTTGCTACCCGCTCCATGAAGCTGCGCGTACCGGAGCGGGCGATCGTGCCGAGAGCTTCGATCATCTCGTCATGGCTCATACCGATGCCGTTGTCGGCAATAGTTAGCCTGCCGGCCTCTGGATCGGCTGAGATGGTGATCGCGAGCTTCGGGTCGCCCCCCAGAAGTTCGGGATTGCCGATCGCTTCGTAGCGCAGCTTCTCGCACGCGTCGGCTGCGTTTGAGATCAGCTCGCGCAGAAAGACGTCCCGGTCGGAATAGACCGAATGCACCATCATGTGCAGAAGGCGGGAGACGTCGGCTTCGAAGCTGCGATGCTCGGCTGTGGCGGTCGTTGTCATTCGGATTTCTCGAATAGATTGGCAGCGGGGAGACTCTGGCGGAGAGCGATATCGCGCAGGACCGCGGCGAGCCAGCCTGTTTGCTGACGGCCGGGGGGTATAGAGAGCGGCGCTCACCCGCTTCCGGACGTTTGTCGGTTGGATAGCGTCCTGATCAGAGCAAGTATGGCGTTCAGGCGCGCGGTCGCGAACTCGCCGGCGCCAGGCAACTGAGCCTCGATGTGAGCGGCGACGGTCTGCCACGTTGCTGATCCATCCCGCGTCATGACGGCCAGGAGATTATCCTTGAGCCCATACGTTGCGCTCTCAGCATTGGTGATGAGGGCCTTGAAGCGGTCGGAAGGCGAGAGGTCCTTAGGTTCCTGTGGGGCATCGGTCATGTCGGATATCTGATGCGATTGAGGAAATGTAGGGGATTTCATGCGGCCTCTCGCCTAGGCCTTCTCGCGAAACCGATCGATCGCGCGCTGTGCGAGATCATCCTCGTCGAGCGCCAGCGGAACCAGCGAAGCCACGATATAGGCGAGGTTGTTTCGCTCTAACTCGTCCGAACCTTCCGGAAGCGCCGGCTTGAGTTTCGACCACGCCTTTTCGAAAGCAGCTTCGGCGCGGGCCAAGTCGATGGGATCGGTCAGTGATGAAAAGGGCATGGCTCCCCTCAGCATGCCTAGAAATTTGGACGTTAGAAGTGGGCGCCGCGGAAACCGCGGCGCCCACGATGCTCAATAGTCCATTCCGCCGGCGGGCATGGCGGGCGCCGGGTCCTTCTTCGGCGCCTCGGCGATCATCGCCTCGGTGGTGATCAGAAGACCCGCGACCGATGCCGCGTCCTGGATCGCCGTGCGGACGACCTTGGTCGGGTCGATGATGCCGGCCGTGACCAGATCGCCATACTCGCCAGTTTGGGCGTCGTAGCCCCAGGCGTAGTCCTGCGACTCCAGCAGCTTGCCGACCACGACCGCCCCGTCGCCGCCGGCATTCTCGACGATCTGGCGGGCAGGCGCGGTGATCGCCTTGCGGACGATCTCGACGCCGGTATTCTGGTCGTCATTGCCGGGCACGAGCCCTTCGAGCGCCTTGACCGCGCGCAGCAGGGCGACGCCGCCGCCCGGCAGGATGCCCTCCTCGACCGCTGCGCGGGTGGCGTTCAGGGCATCGTCGACGCGGTCCTTCTTCTCCTTGACCTCGACCTCGGTCGCGCCACCGACGCGAATGACCGCGACGCCGCCGGCGAGCTTGGCCAGGCGCTCCTGCAGCTTCTCGCGGTCGTAATCCGAGGTGGTTTCTTCGATTTGCGCCTTGATCTGCGCGACCCGGGCGTCGATCTCGGCCTTCGCGCCAGCGCCATCGACGATGGTGGTGTTCTCCTTCTCGATCCGGACCTTCTTGGCGCGGCCGAGCATGTCGAGCGTGACGGTTTCCAGCTTGATGCCGAGATCCTCGCTGATAGCGGTGCCGCCGGTCAGGATCGCGATGTCCTCCAGCATGGCCTTGCGGCGATCACCGAAGCCCGGAGCCTTGACGGCCGCGATCTTCAGGCCGCCACGGAGCTTGTTGACGACGAGCGTGGCGAGAGCCTCGCCCTCGACATCTTCCGCCACGATCAGCAGCGGCTTTCCCGTCTGGACGACCGCTTCAAGCAGCGGCAGCATCGCCTGGAGGCCCGAGAGCTTCTTCTCGTGGATCAGGATGTAGGGATCTTCGAGCTCCGCGACCATCTTCTCGGTGTTGGTCACGAAATAGGGCGAGAGGTAGCCGCGGTCGAACTGCATGCCCTCGACGACGTCGAGCTCCGTCTCGGCCGTCTTGGCTTCCTCGACGGTGATGACGCCCTCGTTGCCGACCTTCTTCATTGCCTCGGCGATCATTTCGCCGATGGTGCGGTCGCCATTGGCCGAGATGGTGCCGACCTGCGCAACCTCCTCCGAGCCGGTGATGGTCTTGGAATGCTCGCCGAGCGACTTGGTCACCGCCTCGACGGCGAGGTCGATGCCGCGCTTCAGATCCATCGGGTTGATGCCGGCCGCGACCGCCTTGGCACCTTCGCGGACGATCGCCTGGGCCAGCACCGTCGCGGTCGTGGTGCCGTCACCGGCCGCATCGTTCTGCTTCGAAGCCACCTCGCGGACCATCTGTGCGCCCATGTTCTCGAACTTGTCGGAAAGTTCGATCTCCTTGGCGACGGTGACGCCGTCCTTGGTGATGCGGGGCGCACCGAACGACTTCTCGATCACGACGTTGCGGCCCTTCGGACCCAGCGTGACCTTCACGGCATTGGCAAGCGTGTCGACGCCACGCAGCATCCGCTCGCGCGCGTCCTGCGAAAACTTCACGTCCTTCGCAGCCATGATTCCTCACTCCTTCAGACTTGAGGTTTCAGGTTGATGATGTGGGATAAAGGCCCCGTCAGGCGGCCTTCTTGAGGGCGGCAGTGGTCTCGACGACGCCCATGATGTCGGTCTCCTTCATGATCAGGAGATCCTGGCCATCGATCTTGACCTCGGTGCCGCTCCATTTGCCGAAGAGCACGCGGTCGCCGACCTTGACGTCGGGCGGCACGAGCTTGCCGGTCTCGTCGCGCGCGCCGGCGCCGACGGCGACGACCTCGCCCTCCTGCGGCTTCTCCTTGGCAGTGTCGGGGATGATGATTCCGCCCCGGGTCCTCTCCTCCGCGTCGATGCGCTTCACGACGACGCGGTCATGCAGTGGCCGAAACTTCATGAGTTCCTCCAGTTTTCCATCATGTCAAAGCGGGTCGGCCCTGTTCGGGTCTCGCGGCGAGGTTCCGCGCGCCCCTGAGGCGCCATACCCGCGCGATGATTTGGGTTGCTTGTTTTTGGCCTTCAAGAGGTCGGCAGCACTTTTTTTGATCGAGTGCTAACAGGCTGAAAAGGCAGCACAAACGCAACCATTCAGCTTGCCAAAGCGTTGGAAATCCGCTGCCATCGGCGCAGTGAAACCAGGGAGCTGAAAGGAATGGCTTCGACGGACTTCGCCCGCCAGATCGCCGGCTACGGATTGACCACCGCCGGCATCCTCTACCGATTGCCCGACCACCCATCGATCCTGCAGGAATATATCTGGCAGGACTACGACCTCGCTCCGCGCTTTCCTGAGCTCAACAAGTTCCTCGCCTTCTGGCAGGCCAAGCTCGAGGGCAGGCTGTTCCGCATCACCGTCGCACACAAGGACCTGATCGGTCCGGCCGACCTCAGCGCGGTCAGCGGCGAGTTCCGGCTCCAGTGACGTCGATGTTGCGGCGGGCTTGATTCGCGAAAAGTCATCCCAAAATGATGGCAAGCCGCCGACAGCGACAGCGCGCTCGACGCGGCGATCAACCAAACCGGATCCATGTTGCTTCGAGGAGGATATGGCTATGGCAATGTTGGCACTCGCTCCCCACCGAGGGAGGGCTGCATGACGACATCAGATGATTTCGAGAGGCCGGTCGTGATCCTGACCGGGCTCGGGCACCCGGCGGCGATCGCGTCCGCCATGGAGGCCTACATGTTCCTGGCCGACTGGCCGGCGAGCCGGCGCGATGCGGTCCACGGCTTCGCGCTGAAGGCCTGCCTGGCGGCGATCCGCGGCGAGATAGAACCAGACACGGCACGCGGCTTGTTCGCGTCCTGGGCGGAAAAGCATGATCTTCTAGCGCCCGACGTGGCCGCGTTCGCCAGCAGCCGCAAGGAAGGCTCGCGCGGCCACGCCTGACCAGTGGCCCGGCTCCGCACCGGTGGGGCCGGGCATTTCCGAAGCCGCGGGACGCTGTTTTATTGCCGAAATCCTGCCCCGGATTTGGGGCGGGCGGTTACGGCTTTGAGAGCCCAGCCCGACGGGGAGCTCCCACCCAGCGCGGCACCGTTTCCGAGCCATCGAACGATTCCCCCAAAAAATCTCACTGATCCCCTTGAACGTCCGCCGACCGGATCCAAATCGCTAATTGCCGATCGCCTTTTGAGGGATCGGCCGGTCAAGCCGACATCGGTGAGACCTCGGAATGACCGATTTGTGCCCATGTTGCTCAATGGAGGATGTGGTTATGAGAACCGTCTTCGATTTTTCTCCTTTGTATCGATCGAGCATCGGCTTCGACCGCATATTCGGTGCGATTGAAGCCGCAAGCCGGCTGGACCCGCCCGGCAACTGGCCGCCCTACGACATCGTCAAGACCGATGACGACGAATATCGCATTACGATGGCCGTGGCCGGCTTCTCGCGGGACGAGCTCACCATCACGCATGAGCCGAACCTACTGGTGGTGTCCGGGCAGAAGGCCGGCCAGGACAATGGCCGATATCTGCACCACGGCATTGCCGAGCGCACCTTCCAGCGCCGCTTCGAGCTTGCTGACCACGTCAAGATCGTGGCCGCCAACCTCGAGAACGGTTTGCTGACGGTCGATCTGAAACGCGAGCTGCCAGAGGCGATGAAGCCGCGCCGGATCGACATCGCCACCGGCACCGCACTGCCGAAAGCCGATCGGCGGCAGATCGACTCGGAGAAGCGCGCAGCCTGAGCAGAGGCTGATTGAATCAGCGTTGAGCGCCGGGCGGCGAGCCCGGCGCCGCGAATCCGCTTCGATGTTTGAACGCAAGGAGGATGTCATGAGCGTTCGAGATTTGATCCCCTGGGGCCGCGATAACGGCAATCGGCCTCCCGCGCTGTATCGCGATGATCAGCACAACCCCGTCTTCTCGCTCCATCGCGAGGTCAATCGTCTGTTCGACGACATGTACCGCTCGTTCGACAGCCTTGGTTCGCTGCCGCCCTTCAACGGCGGTTGGCCGAAGGTCGAGGTCTCCGAGACAGCCGGGGATATCAAGGTGACCGCCGAAATTCCGGGAATGGAGGAGAAGGACCTGGAGATCCTGCTCGATGGTGACACTCTCACCCTCAGGGGCGAGAAGCGCGCCGAGAGCGAGAACAAGGAGAGGCAGTTTTCGGAGCGGTATTACGGCCGCTTCGAGCGTCACATCCCCCTCGGCTATGAGGTCGAGCAGGACAAGATCGATGCCCGCTTCAGGAACGGCGTGCTGACGGTCGTCCTGCCCAAGAGCGAGAGGGCGCAGTCTCAGGTCAAGCGCATCGCGATCAAGCATTAGCAGATCGCCGAGACCCTGGCGGAGCGCCTCGGGCGCCGCCAGCTGCTGGAGCGTCACGAGACGAATGCTGGCGCGGGCCGGAGCCGCGAGAAGCCCCGGTCCATTCTAGCTCCGTCGTCTTGCCGAGAGTGGCCAACCCCTGGCGCCGGTCTCACCAGCGGCAGCTTCATTGTCAGTGCTTTTCTCGATTGGTCAGGTCTTGGGTCACCCGTCTGGAACCAGCCGGGGATGCGAACCGTTGAAGCGCCACAAGTGCGTTGCGAGAACTAACTCGACGAGCCGCCCATGTCCGAGAAGAAGGCAGTTGAGATCCCGGTCATTAAACCGACGATGATCCAAATGAGCAGCGACCCGCGAGGCGATGCAGCCATAACATTCGAGACGATCGGGGACGCAGACGTCCTCCTCGTGTTGCCGATGACGGCCCTGGTCGCTTTGGAAGCGATGCTGGCGAAAGCGAGCCAGGAGCAGGCGAAGCACCAGCCTGTCAGCCATCCGGGCTCGGTAGTCCGACACATCGTCGCTGGCAGTGGCAGACGATGAGCCCGGAGGGCTGTGCCTCGCGCCAGAGGCGGAACCTAGCGCTTCGCTCGGAAGCGGACATCTCAGAGCTATCCGGTTGAAGGCCGGTCGCGCCCCTAAATAGTCATTACCTCGAAGAGCGCCTTGTGCGCGGCTCGCCAATGATCAGGCGTGCGCGCTGCCAATAATCCATAACCGTCTTGTCCAGCCCGGTAGGGAGAACCATTCCAGCGTGCGACGTGGCCGCCGGCCTCGCTTAAGAACAACGCACCGGGCAGATGATCCCACGGTAAGGTCCGCCAGAAAACGGCGAAATCGCGATCGCCAGCGACAATGGCAGGATACTCGGCTCCTGCGCAAAGCAGTGGCGGGACGATCAAGGGCACCTGATCCAACCGTGGTTTGACGGCCTCAAGCACCTCGGGAGGAAAGAAACGCATAGAAATTGAACCCTTCCGCAGCGGCTCTGCTTTTCCATCACCAACCACGCGGACTCCATTAATCTGGGCTCCACTTCCCAATTCGGCGACATGAAGCTGACCTGACAGCGGGTCGAGCATCCAAGTGGCGACGGTCTCCCCTCCGTGCAGAAGCGCGACCATGACCGAAAATGGTCCTCGGCCGGAGACGAAATTTCCAGTGCCGTCCAGCGGATCGATCAACCAGACGGTGCCCTGGTCTAGAGCGCTAGCCAAGGCGGGGTTACGTGCACAGGCTTCCTCACCTACGATCCTCGCGGATGGATCGAGCTGCAGCAATTGTTCGCCAATTAACCGTTCGGCGTGATGATCGGCAGCGGTGACGAGTTCTCCCGGCGACTTTTCCTCAACGTCGCTCGCGGTAAGTTTGCGAAAGCGAGGTAAGATTGCCTCGGCAGCTGCCTGTCGCAGAACCGTCGATACTTTCTCAATCAGACTCATCATGCCCCCGGCCCATCGTCCTGGACTTGCCTATCGGGTCTCGTCGATCTGACAAAGTCCCTACTACCAGCCCAGGTCGTTCTCGAAGTGGCAGAGGCCAGAAGCTACGACGCGCCATTGGACTAACCCGCTCTCGCGGGAGGGCGCTGCAGCGTAGCAGCGAGATTTCGCCATGTGAGGCGCTGCGTCCGAGGATTTCGGGGTCGTTTCCCCTGATCCCTGGAGGTCTCCATGATCGATGCCGTCACCGTCAGTCCGCTGCGCCAGCGGATGATCGAGGACATGACGATCCGCCAGTTTGGCGAGCACACGCAGCGCGATTATGTCCGGCAGATCCGCGAGTTCACGGCCTTCCTCGGCCTGTCGCCGGATCGGGCCGAGCCGGAGGATCTGCGGCGCTATCAGCTTCACCTGGCTTCGCTCGGCGCCAGCTACGCCCGCATGAACTTGGCCTGCACGGCACTGCGGTTCTTCTTCCACGTCACGTTGGGCCGGACCGGTTTCGGAGACCGCATGGCGCGGATTCCGACGCCGGAGCGGCTGCCGGTGGTGCTGGACACGCAAGAGGTAGCGCTGCTGCTGGCGCATGCGCGGAGCCTGAAGGACCGCGCCGCGCTGAGCATCGCCTATGGCTGCGGACTGCGCGTCTCGGAGATCGCCAACCTCAAGGTCGCCGACATCGACAGCGCCCGCATGCTGATCCGGGTCGAACAGGGCAAGGGCCGCAAGGACCGCTATGTCATGCTCGCGCCCGACCTGCTCGACCTCCTGCGGCAGTGGTGGCTGGTGAAGCGCTCGCGCGGCTGGCTCTTCCCCGGCCAGCAGCCGGGCCAGCCGATCACGACGCGCCAGCTCAACCGGGCCTGCCATGCCGCAGCCGTTGCGGCCAGGCTCGACAAACGCGTCTCGATGCACACGCTGCGGCACAGCTTCGCCACCCATCTGCTGGAGCGGAAGACCGATATCAGGGTGATCCAGGTGCTGCTCGGCCACAGGAAGCTCGACACCACCGCCGTCTATACCCGCGTCGCGCTGAAGACCCTGCGCGAGGTGACGAGCCCGCTTGCGCTGCTGGCTCCGCCGCCACCGCCATAGCGGCCCCGCGCCGATCATGGCGCGGCCTGCGCTGGAGGTCGCGGATATCCTGAATCGGCATGGCGAGGCCTATCTCGTGCGCCATCGGCTCAGTCGCGGCCAGCTCAAGGTGATGGGGGCGATCCGGGCCTGCCGCACGGCTGCGCTCGGCGGCCATGTCATGCGCTGCGGCGACTGCGATCACGCGACGATCGCCTACAACTCCTGCCGCAACCGGCACTGCCCGCGTTGCCAGGGCGCAGCGGCGAAGGACTGGCTCGCGGACCGGCAGGCCGATCTCCTGCCCGTGGCCTACTACCATCTCGTCTTCACCCTGCCGGCGCCGATCGCGGCCATCGCCTTCCAGAACAAGGCCCAAGTCTACGGCCTGCTGTTCAGGGCCGCGGCCGAGACGCTCACCACCATCGCCGGCGACCCGAAGCATCTCGGCGCCCGCATCGGCTTCACCTCGGTGCTGCACACCTGGGGATCGGCAATGACCTATCATCCCCATCTCCACATCATCGCGCCCGGTGGTGGCCTCTCACCGGATGGCGCTCGCTGGATCGCCTGCAGGCCCGGCTTCTACCTGCCCGTGCGCGTGCTCTCGCGCCTGTTCAGACGGCTCTTCCTCGAAGGGCTCGCCGCTCTCCATGCTTCCGGGCGGCTCGCCTTCCATGGCGATCTCGCGCGGCTCGCCGACGGCGATGCCTTCGCCGCCATGCTGGCGCCGCTGCGCCGCGCCGACTGGGTCGTCTATGCCAAGCGGCCCTTCGGTGGTCCCGACGCCGTGCTGGCCTATCTCGCCCGCTACACCCATCGCGTCGCCATCGCCAACAGCCGCCTCGTCGCCATGGATCAGCACGGGGTCACGTTCCGCTGGAAGGATTATCGCGCCCGCTCCGCCGGCACAGTCTGGCGCAAGACCATGACGCTGACGGCGCACGAGTTCATCCGCCGCTTCCTGCTCCACGTTCTGCCTGACGGCTTCCACCGCATCCGCCATTACGGCCTGCTCGCCTCCAGCCGGCGCGCCGACACCGTCGCACGCATCAGGCAGATCATTGCGGCGCAGATCCCAGCGGCAGCGCCCCAAGAACACGACGCAAATGGTCGTGCCGAGACGGACGAGCCACCGGATGACCATCGTCCACCATGCCCATGCTGCGGTGGCCGCATAATCCTCGTCGAGCGCTTCGCGCCGGGCGCGGCGCCACGCACCATTGTCGCCGTCAGGATCGACACATCATGACGATGGCGACGCGGCGGCACCCAGAGGAAGCACTGCCGGCCTCGCCCAGAGAGCGGGCGATCCCCTTCGGTCCGATGGCGGAAATGGAGATTGCGGCGGGCCCGAATCCGTCCCATGCGAAGCCAAGCGCCGGCTCCCGGGCATCCCGGACGGAGCATAGCGTACCCGACCCACGCCTCGCACGCTCCCGCAGACCACGCCGCGCGGCGAAATCCCCATAGCGCACGGCCTCGGGCCGCGGGTTCTTCCCCTGGAGGCTCTCAGACGCGGGCCCAGGAGCCTCGCCATCAGCGCTGCGCAAGGGCCCGCATCTGAGACCCTTCACACAAGCTGACGTTGGCAACTCGCCCGGAAGCAGACCCAATCTTGAGGAAGCCGACACACCCGTGCAGACGAACCTGGGGACCGCGTTCTGATCCCGCCCCAAGCGCGCGTACGGGGGGCGACATTTGTGCCTGCGCCATTTGTCACTGCACCGAGGCTTAGCGCTTGACCCGACCCGGCGCCAATTGGGATTGGTACCGACGGGCAGCGAAGACCGGAAGCTACTGTTTCCCGGCGGCTAGATCGGGCCAGCCGGAGGGACGGCGCCAGTCTCATCCATATTTCCGCATGCAGCACTTTGGGCGCCACACCCTAGAACAGCCCATGCAACAAATTGGCGTGCGACCCTGAAGGACCGTCCTGGACATCGACGGCATCCGCGTAGGAGATCCCGGCAAAGCCGATCGTCACCGTCTCGATAGCCCCTCCGAGCTCGGGCATGAAGGCATCCTGCCCCGCTGGCGCCAGCCCTTCGGCGTCAACAGAATCGCCGACCTCGGCCACGCCGCCCTCTTGCGGGTCAGGTGCCTCGATCAACTGCGGAGCGTCGAACAGTCGCGCGAGGAAACCGTCCAGCTCGCGCCCATCCTGATCAGCGCCAAGCACCGTCGCCGGTACCGCCGACGACGTGGTTGATGGATGCCGCATGGCTGGCAATCGCGGTCACTTGCGTGATTGCGGTCATGGCTGCCGACGGCGAAAGCGCCTGATTTGTCTTGTGCATCGCTCAACAGCCAATCCGACCACGAAACCGACTGCCACGCCCGATGGCCAATGGGCAAGGATCGCGACCCGAGTTGCCGCCAAACCGATAGCGGTGGCCCAAATCGCAGCAGGCCACCGCACTGACCTTGAAAAGAATGCAGCTATCGCGCCCGCATGCATGGCGTGTCCGGACGGCATTGCGTCAGACGCCCGGCCAGTCCTCAAATGGCCCTCGCCGATCATTCGATCTGGCCGACGCTGATCAACCAACCGTTTGACGGTGTGATGAATCGCAGTCGTGCATGCAATCATCAAGAGGAAGCGACCGGAATCTCGATGCGCATCGCTTCTACGAGGCGTCGCCAGATGCCAAAGCGCGCTGGTACCAAGAAGGACACGTGCATCGCATAGCCACCCGAGCGCAAAGCCCGCTTTGACGATCGGCAATGTCAAAGCGATGGCCCGCGCTCCGGCGAAATCGATCTTCGTGACGCGCAGCGAAATCCGCACCGTTGAAGTGGGGTCAGCCGGCTTTTGCGCGCGGCTTTCGTCCAGGGCTATTCGCCGGAGCGCTGGTTTGCTGGTCGGTCGAGTCGTCGAGCCCGCGTCTCTGCATGGCCCAGGCCGCCTTGGCCGCTGCCCAATGCTCTCGATCCCGTCCTTCCGGTTGCCCGTCCTGCAGCCAGATCCGATACGCCAGCCTGCGAATTTCAGCGTGATCCGTGTCGTGTTCCATCATCGTTGGCCCAATTGGTCGATGGTCGCGTAACGTTTCTCTGCGGCTTGGAGTTCCCCTCCGCCTGCAACCATTCCGGTCGTCGGCAGTTACGATAGATTGGACCGCCGAAAGATCGCCATGACGAAGACAGTCGTTCTAGTCGTGGAGGATGAGGCCCTCATCCGCATGTGCGCCGTCGAGTTGATCAAGCACGCCGGGCACACCGCCTACGAAGCTGCGCATTCCGATGACGCGATACGCCAGCTCGAAGCTCACCTCGACATCACGGCCGTCTTCTCGGACATCGACATCGCGCCGCCGTCGCGCGCCTCGCACGATCCCGCCGACCAGGCCGCGCGGCGAAATCCCCATAGCCCACGGCCCCGGGCCGCGGCTTCCTCCACTGGAGGCTTTCGAACGCCGGCCCTCAGCCCGGTCCGAACCCGCTCGCACGGGCCGGCATCCGAAACCCTTCACAGGTGCGGACGTTGGCAGATTGCCTGGAAGCATACGTTCGACCTTTGGTTTGGTCGGCCAGCGAGCGGTGCTGGCCGGCCGTGACGAAGCATCCGGGACGGCTCTGCCCCGAATAACTTGTTTCAGAATGTCATGCCGCAGGCTTGGCGGATGGCGATCTGGACCGGCGAGGGCGGCAGAGAAGGGTCGAATTCGAAACGTGGCAACAGAGGGGGCTGTGCCATGAAACGCGGCTGCCGACCTCGATGAGGCTGTGCGGCGTGCACGAGAAAGGGGTGGCATAGATAAACCGTTCCCGCCTCACCCAGCGCCAGATCGATGGGACAATTCTCTGTCGACGCGTACCCATCTGCCGAGAGCTGACGCAAAGTCGCTCCTCGCTCGCCATAGGGCAGAAGTTCCTTGGCGATGGCCGCATGCGAGCCTCTTCGGATCCGCGTCGGTGCATCATCAGGTCCGACATCGGACAGCAGGAAAAGCATAAGCAATGCCCGCCCGCTGCTTTTGATGTTGGCCCGCCATTCCATGAAGTCGGCATGTTCGAAGCCAAAGCTGACATCGACATGCCAGCCGTCATCGTTCGGCGCTATAGGCGATGGGAACCGTATCGGAAAGGTTCCGAGGCCAGTGGGAGCCAGCCACCGGCCCGGACCGACAAGTTGGTCAAAGGCCGCATGGAGGCGCGGCGAATTGGAGGCTTCGATAAATGCTGCCGACGATTTCGACGACACCCGAATGACGGGTTTCGTCCAGTTGTGTGGCTCGTCAGCAGAAAGGCCGATATCGGTCCACAATTCGTCCCGACACCGCCTCGCCAGATCGGGGCTGAAGGCTCGATCCAATTTGACGTAACCATGGTCGATGAAGCTATGGACCTGACCTTCCGTCAGACCAATCCCGTGTTCGTGGGGCATTCCATATCTCTCCGCTCGGCCGCCGCTTGCACGGCGCCGTTTTGATCCGATCGGCGCAAAGCGCCGCGCTGCGTCAGCAGGTCAGATCAGTGGAAAGAATGAGGAGACGAACATCATAGGGCTGAAACTAGCACAATGCCGACTTTGCCCTCAAGCTCCAGAAGCGTTGCCTTCGTTCATCAAGGACGAGGCTCTTCGCCAAGGATTTACACTCGACGGAGAAGAGCGCCAATTGCCGTCATTGAGTGAGCGCCGCTTAGCGGGCTTTCGTGGAGCTCGACGTGATGGGCTTCTTTCGCGGAGCAAGCTCACCGGTGATAGAGTCTGACACGCTCCGTCTCGGCGCGAAGATCGAGATGGCCTTGGGGTGGACCTTGAAATGCGCGGGCGTCGCCGTGACAATTTCTCCGTCGGTGTTGACCGGCATAGGCTTCCTCGTCTCGACATCGAATTCGATGCATTTGGCCGTGCGGACCTCGCGCCACGCACCATGAGTTCCGGAACGGAATGAGCGCAACATCAGCGCCAGTTTCCACAGATTGGTCATCTCTAGGCTATACAGGTCGAGATGCCCGTCGTCGATTTCAGCGGTCTCTTCCACAACATTGCCGCCGCCATAATGCCGGCCGTTGCCGACAGCGATCTGATAGGTGTCCACATCGACCCTGCGGCCCTTCTCGGTGATGCTTGCGCTGAAGCGGGAAGCGCGGGTCATGACCTTGATAGCGGCCAATGCATACCCCAACCTGCCAAAACGCTTCTTCAGCACTGGATCAAGATTTTGCGCAAGGTCGCTGCTCAGCCCAATGCTCGCGACATTGAAGAAGGCGTGACCGTTCACCGTGCCAACATCGACCGATCGGGTCTCACCGCGCACTATGATGTCCGCAGCTTCAGCCAGATCCATCGGAATGCCAAGGGTCCGGGCAAGGTCGTTCGCCGTCCCCATCGGAATTATGCCCAAGGGCAGTCCGCTTTCCATCGCTGCGACCGCAGCGGATGAGACCGAACCATCGCCGCCGCAAACGATGACCAGATCGGCCATGTGCCGAAGCCGGACGATGTCGCGGGCAATTTCGGGCAAGGCCTCGAAGGTTTCAACGGTCACGTCGAGACCGCCGCGCTGGAGGCCTTCGAGAACGGGCGTCATCGACTCCTGTCCACGTCGCGCCTTCAAATTGCGCAACAACAGGGCGCGTTTGTGGACTGCCTGGCCCATCGAACACTTTGCGGCGGGGGATCGTGGATATGCAGGTGGTGAACCTGCCCAATGAATTCAACCTAGGTATGTCCCAGTTGCGGCCTGTCCTCGTTGACCGGCTCGACGCGGCCGACGAACTCTGTGCCCGGGCGACTTTCTTAGACGTACGGGATCCACGACCACCACAGGCACTGAACCTTGCGCAAGCGCGCGGGAGCCGCCGGGAACAAAGGGGGCGACCTCCAAGAATACAAGAAGATACATCGTCGGGAGGGAAGATCCTCGCGCGACCTGAATGCGACAATGACAACCCGGGCGGCCGATGGGTCCAGGATATCGTTCGGAATACCAGGCGTGGTCCTCTTGGAAGTCCCGGATCGCCGGTTCATGCCATGCCTCCTCCTGTCGCAGACGCCAATCTGGCAGGTGTGCAGAGCAGAATCGACGCCTTGAAAAATCATCATGGCTGCGCTTTTTTGCACGCATTGAGCTTGGGGTCACAGTCGGGATTCGAGGTCATTAGCGACGGCTGAACCGATGAGATCGGTCATAACGATGGGTGCACCCGCATGGACCGCCGATCATTCTTGAATGCCCTGCTCGGGGGAGCTCTCGCGATCGGCCTATGCCGCGCCGCAGCAGCCGACGAGTTTTCCGCGGAGGCCGCAGTGGCCCTCGACGGGACGTCCGCGGAATTCATGCAAGGGCCACCTACGCCCCGTCGGCCCGGCGAGCCGGCGCCGAATTCCGGACGACAGAGGCCGACCCGTAACTGGCATCGCTGGCGCATGCGTCGGCGCCGGCCTTTGCCCCCTCCGCCGAGACAAAGGCGCTCGCCGCCGCAGTGAGACGCGACTATCGGTAATTCTACCGGCAAAATTTGAATCCGCTGCGAAGCTGACCAATTGCGGCGACGCTTCAGCACAGCTCCGGAGTTGCTGTTCCGTCTCCGTTAGATCCAGACCCATTGGCAGCGGCGGACACGACGACCCCGACGGTCGAAATGCGTGCGGCAGACCCGGCGGCGGCGCACATGCCTGCGATGGTATCGGTGACGGCGGTCACGATGGTGCCAATGCGGGGATCGGCTCGATTGGGTGAACTCGGCCGGCGCCTCGTCGAGGCGTCCGGCCGTGAGGATGTCTGCTGCGCCACTTTCGGGCAGTGCGCAGCTACCGAGTGCCGCCGCCTTCACGTCAGGCGCTGGGATCACTTCAGAACCCGCAACAGCAACGCCTAACAGGCCCATCACGAAGGAACGACGATCCATACTCATCTCCTTCCTGCACCCAACGCTAGCGACCGAGACTGGCACCCTCAAAGCCACGGTTAATGCGCAAACTTGCTCCACATCGATTTCTACGAATTCTCAGAAGGGCGAGATGCACTGGCGGCGGGGTCCGTTATTTGGCTGCCACGAATTGTCCGACACTCGAAAGGACCGGAAGCGCTGCGAGCACCAATTCACATGATTGCTCCACGCGCTCTGGTTCTGCTGGGCAACCGCCGATGCCGCCATGCCTCCAATCAACATTCCGCCAATGAGGCCTGCCGCAACGGCGCCGCTATTGTTCCTCGAATGCCGGTAATAGCGGTGGTGATGGCGGGAATGGCCGCGCACATGCCCACGGGAATGCCCGCGGACATGCCCACGGGCGGGTCCGCGAACATGCCGATGCGAAACACCCCGGGATGGTCCCCGCGACGACCGCACTGTTCGAGACGAGCCCCGCACTCCAGCATCACGCCCCCGCGACTGGACAGTCTGGATGTCCTCGTGGACCGGCAGATTAGGCATCCCGATCGGCAGGGCCTCAGCCGGCGCTGCGACACATGCAATCAGAATAGCGATAATGAAGGCCTTCATCGTCAGTCTCCATAACCAGCCCCCGCCTATTCAGCCTAGCGCGCCGAACGTCAGGATCAACCGACTTGCTTTCGAAGAGTCGTGGGGTTTCTCAAGAGCACCCGTGCGCAGTGGTTATCGACTCACGGCCCGGCCCTGTCAGGCCGTCGATTTCGAAGACGCGGGCGACGGCGTGCGGGACGCACGTGCTGCCGCTGTCTGTTGTAGTGAAGTTGCGGCCGCTGGCTGAACCCAACGTCCGCTTGATCCAAAGTCCGGGCGATTTCGTTTGAAAGACTTTGCACAGTGTTAACTGCTTCAGCAGAGCATGTTCCGATCGGCCCAAAGGTCGCCGACGGAAGTCCGAGCAACAGCGCTGAAACGAAAGACCGACGGTTCATTTTGCTGTCCTGCTAGCGCATTCTCGCGAGTTATTCTGCCGTGGTGGATTGACCGAGTCTACGCTCGCGATGCCATCCACCGCCCTCGCTTCGGGCATCTTGGACCGCTCGGGCGGCGCGTGCGGGCGGTGATGCGCATGCATCGCCTTTTGGTCATCCGGCACCCAAAGTCTTCATCTATATCGAGAGCACTGTCAGGTTCGCCTGGCTGGGCTCCCTTGTTTGTCTGGAACATAGGGGCCGCTGAACGGTCTCCTTTCCAAAATTTGATCGCGGTTGTCGTGGTCTGGAAGGAGACGAGTGATGAGTAATTCCCACGAGGTCGACATCCATAATGCCGACGCCCGCGCTGAGCGACAAGGCGAGACGCGCAGAGGGGATGCAGTCAGTCCTATGAAGGCGGACACGCATTCCAGCGCGGATCCGGCCGTTGAGACACCGGTTGAAGGTCGCCAGGGATTTTTAGGACGGCCGGTGCTGGCCGTCTTGGTCGGCGGCCTTTTGCTAGTGGGCGTGGCATGGCTCGTGGTCCATTTTGCGGTGCCTTGAATCAAGACACTGGCAAAACGGGCGAGGTCTGCAGTCGGTAACGCCGAAGCAATGCTGGAGCTTGCCGAGACCGTTTTATTCAATACGGTCGCGACAGACGCACAGAAGGATGCGGCCAAGTTTGGACGGAATTCCCTGCGCAGCGTGCTTCGTAAATGCGAACCGTCGGATGCCTGTCATCAGGCGGCATTAGGCATTGGCACACTTGAGGCCAGTGGCTCAAACTGGGAGACGAGTGATGGAACGGCGATCGTTTTTGTTTGGCTTCCTGGCTCTGGCGACGAGCGCGGCGCTCCGACCAAACGACGCACAAGCGGCTCCCGAGTTCATAGCTGATGCGACGAGAGCGGAGGTTTCCGAGCCAACGCTACCGGACGGAACTCCATTGGATTGGGCCCAACATCGGGGCAATGAGTGGAATCGTCGTCACCACCATCATCGTCATCATCGCAGGCATCGCCGTCGGCACCGCAGGCAGGTTTGCCGTGTGCACCGGGATCGATTTGGGAGGCGGATCCGCCGTTGTCATTGGGTCTGACGTGAAAGGGGTGGTGCTCAATGCGCCACCCCTTTTTTTATCCCGCAGATAGTTCGACGCTCGTGGTCGGTGAACTATCGACCCGCAGCAGTGTTCTCCAGCCAGGATAACACCGATGCTTCCTGTACAATTCGACACGCGCGACCTCCCACGCCGCAAGCAAATCGAAGCGTGGCGAGCATGGTACCATGGTATGTTCGACATCCAGCTTTGCGATGACGATGTGGGATGTTCGTGTTCGACAGCCGTCTGGTCCTTGCCCGATTTTGGGATATCCACGGTTGCGACGCCCGCACTGACAATGATGCGCGATACGGCACTTCTGCGTTCTAACCCGATCGACCATTGGGTCATTATGACCGGGCAGCGGCGGACTGTAGGCGCGGTAGCGGAAACCGCGCTTGATGTTCCGGCTCAGGTGCCATTCGTGGCTTCGCTCGGCCAAAAGCTCATGCTGACAAGGCCGGCCGACGAGCGAACCCATCTGTTTCTTCCGCGTGACGGTTTCCGGGAGCTCGCCTCGCTTCTGGATGCAACGGTGGCGCAGCCGTTGGATTCTGCGCTGGGTCGCCTGCTTGGCGATTTTATCTTCTTGCTTCGGCAAAGCCTGTCCGGTTTGGACGTAGCCGAAGCCTCGCGTTTGACCGGAGCTGTGCGGTCGATGGTTTTGGCATGCATAGCGCCGACAGCCGACCGGCTTGAAGAGGCAAGCCCGCAGGTCAATCTTACAAGACGCGAGCAGGTCCGCCAGTTCATTGATCGGAACTTGCGAAATCCAGGCCTCGACACTCACATATTGTGTCGCGAGCTAGGAATGTCTCGCACACAGCTCTATCGCCTCTTCGAGCAAGATCGCGGCGTCGCTCACTACATTCGTCACAGGCGGTTGTTGAGTTGCTACGGCCTCCTATCGGATCCCTTGAACACGTTCCCGATCAACGTGATTGCCGACCAGCACTGTTTCGAAGACGCATCGAGCTTCAGCCGAGCGTTTAAGCAGGAGTTTGGCTGCAATCCTCGGGACGTGCGCGCCGCAACGGTGTCCGGCCAGAAAATCGCTCAAAAGCGCGCCGAGTTCGCGAGCGAGTACCGAACCCTGGACGAGTATCTAAAGGGGCTATGATCCACATTCCTCGTACGGCCGGGGAAGCAGGCGAACAGGGAGCACAGCAATGAACACCGAGCGAGGCGCATTGCTGCTGTCAATGGTTGCCGCTCTGGTAGTTGGCGTGGCTGCATTGGCCATCGGTTTCGTGACGGGCTCTGGCGCAATCCTGTTGGACGGGGCCTTCAACCTCTGCTTTTTCGCAACCGCGGTTTTTACACTGAGGGTGGCACGTCTGCTCAAGAACCCCGATGATGCACGCTATCCCTTCGGATACGTCCAATTTGAGCCTCTCATCAATTTGACCAAGGGGCTCCTCATCCTTGGTGTTGGATGCTTTGCGCTGATCGATGCCGCCCTGAGCATCAGTCGAGGTGGCAGTGACGTCTCGGCGGGAATTGCGGTGAGCTATGCCGCTGTCGCCCTCGCATTGTGCGGGGCCGTGTTGCTCACTCTGCGCAAAGCAGCCCCCAAACTGGCGAGCCCTCTGGTCGAGGGTGACGTCGAGAACTGGGGCGTGAATACGGCCATCTCCATCGGCATGCTGGTGGCCTTCCTGCTCGCAATCGGCCTGAGTTTCTTTGGATGGGAAAGCGCCGCTCGCCTAGTGGATCCTGGACTGGTGATCCTGGTGGTCTTGGTCACCATTGGTGTGCCTCTTCGGATGGTTTATCGCGGCATGGCGGCTTTGTTGTTGCGCGGCGTGGACGACGAGCTTGTTCAAGAGGCTGCGAGCCGAGTGAGGCAGGCGGTAGCAGTTGTGGCGCCCAAAGATGTGTTAGTTCGCATTCTCCAGCCGGGGCGCACGACCTACATTCTGGCACATGTCGTTGTGGATCACACTAAAAGCTCTCTGAGCATCGCTGAAGCGGACGCGCTACGAAGCGCGATCCTCGTGAAGCTGTCGGAAAAATTCGCACCGGTCGTCGCGGATGTCGTTTTCACGTCTGTGCTGGCTTTCTCCGCACCTACGACAGGCTGGGCCCCGGGCGATGCTGAGGCAATATCTGCCAGTCCACAGAACCGGCAGTAGACCACACTGCCCCAAAGCGGACCCTCAGAGGGTCAGCAATGGGCCAACTCCGGAAGGGCCGGCCCTAAGGAGTGAGTGCAAGGAGGAAGGCGGAGCCTGACCAAGGCTACCCCCGAGAACAAGATCCCTGGAGCGGGTCCTCGGGCCCGCGCTCCGTGGATATCGAGATGACCACCAAGGATTTCGCCGGCAGCAATGAAGCACTGCCTAATGACGCCGAGATGCGGCTCTACGCCAGGGCCTACTCAGGGCGAATGGCTGCTGACGAGCTGTTCCTGCGCTGGGAGGCGCATCTCGCGCATGGCCTGCTGCTCGAGCAGGCGCCTGACCGCGACTATCCCGAGTACGGCCTCAACAGCCACCAGTTGGCGGAGGGTGCGCGACTCGCGGCGCGCAGGATGGCTCTGCTGCTGGCCGAGGCGCCGGCGGAAGTCCGCGAAGTGCTGGCGATGAAAATCCACGTCTTCGAGACAATGGCGCAGCTCCCCACCGAGGGGACAGCCTCGAACACCATATTCATGGTGGAGACGGCGATGAAATCCGACGCCGAACGGTTCAATATCGTACTGCTGCCGATGTCACATCGCCCCGCACAAGCACAGTGAGGGTGTGATGTACCTTTTCTATGATCTGGAGACCTCGGGTCTCGAACCGTGCTGGGACGTGCCGCTCCAGGCCGCGTTCCTCCAGACGGATGCCAACCTCACGGTCCGGCGCGAGCTGACGCTGCGCTGCCGCCTGCCGGCGCACATCGTGCCATCGATCGATGCGTTGATGGTGACCGGCGTGACGCCTGAGATGCTGGAGAACCAGCGGGACAGCCATAGCGAGATGATGGCGCAAATCGCCCGGATCATCGCCAACTGCAAGCCGGCGATGCTGATCGGCTACAACACGATCAGGTTCGACGACGAGGTGCTGCGCCAGAGCTTCTACCAGTCGCTTTTGCCCCCCTATTGCGGGGCCATGACCGGCCACGGTCGGGCCGACGTCCTGACCATGCTGCGCGCCGTCATGATGCTCGAACCCGACGCCGTGGTGATCCCGCGCGATGCCTTGGCCAAGCCGGTGCTCAAGCTCGGCGAGGTCTGCAGGCTGAATGGTATCGCCTTGAGCGAGGCCGATGCACATGATGCCGCCGCCGATGTTCGCGCAACACGCGACCTGTTCTCGCTGTTGCTCGAGCGGGCCCCAACCACGATGGCGACGATGCTCGGGCATGCCAGGAAATCCGGGCCGCTCGCGCTGATGGACGCCGGCGAACCTATCATTCTTGGTGGCACCTCGCGGCTTACCCCGGTGCTGCCGATGATCGGCTCTCCGACGAACCCGTCGGCGCGCATCTGCATCGACCTCAGCCAGGACCCAGCGGCATTCATTGATCTGCCGGCACCGGAACTCCTGGCGGGAATCCGGTCGAACCGCTCGCCGGTCCGGCAGGTCAAGACCAACGCCCAGCCGATCCTGGTCGGCTGGGACCAGGGCGCCCATGCGCTGGTCGAACGAGAGCCCGACCAGGTTTATCGCAATCGCGCCCGGATGCTGTGGGCCCATCCGACCTTCACCCGGCAACTCGCGCTGGCACTGCAGGACCAATATGCCGATCGTGAGCCGTCGCCCTGGGTCGATGGTCAGCTCTATCAGGGTGGCTTCATCTCCGATGCCGATTCGGCGGCGTCCCGGCGCTGGCACGAGATCGCCTGGGAGCATCGGGCGGCCTTCGCCGCGCAGCACATCGCGGACCCGCGGCTGCGGACTCTGGCGATCCGGCAGGTCTTTCTTCACGCACCGGAGACGCTCTCGCCCGAGGCGCGGACCCGAGGTC
Organism: Allobosea sp. Root381; assembly: GCF_001429395.1. Lineage (GTDB taxonomy): Bacteria > Pseudomonadota > Alphaproteobacteria > Rhizobiales > Beijerinckiaceae > Allobosea. Next base: position 9,674 of record NZ_LMJT01000025.1, on the reverse strand, counting down.
GGGCTTGGCTGCGTGAGCGCCTGACCGCCGAGGACGAGGTTCCGTGGATGACCATTCCTCGCGCCCTGGCGCGCTGCGAGGAACTGGCGGCGACCAGTGACCCCGAAACCCGCGGAGGGCTTGAGAAGATCAGGGATTGGCTGATGGATCGGCGCGAGGCGTTGGGAATACCGCCCGCCACGATCGTAGCGACGGCCTGCACCGCGGCGTCTTAGGCGGAAAGACAGACCAGAAAAGAGGGCGCGGCCGCAAGGTCCGCGCCCTTTTCTCATGACCGGACGAGCCTTGGTGCTGCAGCCGCAGAACCCCTGTGAACCTGAGAAATCTGATAGCCCATGAACTCGATCCATCGTCGCCCGCGCCGTAAGCGGTCTGAACCTCTGCACACGTCACCGCCCCCACCGGTCGGGCTCGATCTTTACAGCACGCGTGATCTCCTCCAGCGCCTTTACAGCGACCGCCCCTCGGCGATGGGCGACGGTGACGACGACCGCGTCCAGGCGGCGCGCCAGCGCGCGCTCTGGCTAAGGATGCACGAGGACGAGCGCGGCTCCTGGCGCAGCCTGATCATACCCGATGCCGCGTTGCTGGCCCGTATTGCGGCGCTCGACCTGACCTGCCCGCAATTCGCGCAGGTGACCGCGTGGGTCCTTCGCGCCGCGACGCTGGCGATCGCCGGCGGACAGGCGTTGCGCCTGGACCCGGTCGTGCTGCTCGGGCCGCCTGGCGTCGGCAAAACCTACTACGCCCGCCGTCTGGCGCAGGCGTTCGGCGTATCGACGTTGACCATTCCAATGAACCTCGTCAGCGACAGGGGCAGCTGGTTCACCGGGCTGGCACCCGTGTGGCGCGCGGCTGGGCCTGGCAAGATCGCCCAACTTCTGGTCGACAGCGATAGTGCCTCACCTGTCGTCGTCATTGACGAGATCGAGAAAGCGAGCCCGATCAATCCGGCTGAGACGCCGATCCACGTTCTGCACTCGCTGCTCGAGCGTGAGAATGCCCAGTGCTTCCAGGACGAGTTCCTGGAGATCCCGATGCGAGCTGACGGCATCATCTGGATCACGACCGCCAATGATCTGAGCCCTCTGCCGAGCTCGATCGTCGACCGCCTGATCGGCTTCGAGATTGCCCTGAAGCCCGAGCAGATGTTGGCGATCCGGCGCTCGCTCTTCGACGAGGCCAATACCGCCACCGGTGGACTGTTCGAGCCGCCGAGCGACGCCTTTCTCGATGAGCTCGCTGCGCTGACGCCGCGGGCGCTTTCGCGGCTATGGCCGATAGCCTTCGGCTTCGCCTGCATGGCCGGGCGACGCAGCATCATCCGCTCGGACCTGACCCAGGCCGAAGGCGTCCTCAACCTGCAGCGCCATGACCGGAGCCGGATCGGGTTCATGGCCGGGATAGCCATGCCGCAACTGTCGGCCGCCGAGGCCAGCCGAGCGAAAAAGAGCAGGAATAAAGGCTGAAAGCGGGAACTGGGAGGAAAGCGAAAGCACCCCCGAGAACCTCGAATGAAACCGCAATGAAAGACCAGAACATGACCAACGCCCATCCGCGCCAGCCCGCCAACGCCGGCAGACTCAACAACCTCGTCGTCGACAATACCGAGCGTCCCGTCATCGACGAGCTCACCGCCCTTCGCCTCCACGATCCGAGCATGGCGGACTACGCCGCCCTGATCCGCAACCCGCCTGCGATCGGGGCGATCACGGCCCGGGCCAAGCATCATGCCGACCAGTCGGCGCGCTTCGTCGAACTGGTCAGTGACAGTGACCAGGAAGCCTTCGGCGAACATGTCGGCCAGCTCGTCGCGCTCGCCCTGCTGAACAACATGGCGACCCTCGCGGCCGCGCTCTTACCGGCGCTGACCGGACCCGATCGCCACGCCAGGCGGGAGCAGGGCCACGCGTTCATCGACTCGCTCGATCGACCCCAGGACAACCCGCTGCGCGAAGTCGCAAAGATCGCCTTCGGGATGCGCGACATCGATGCAGCGGAGATCGCCAACGACGCGATCGCCTTCGCTGCCGCTGGTCGGGCTCCGGCAGCGCCCGGACAAGCAACCCTGCACGATCTCGAAGAGCAGGCCACATTGCGTGGCTGGCTCGCCGCGGAGATCAATATCGGCGGGCTCCAGCAGGAAGCCCGCCGTCACGCGCAGATGGCAATTCGCTTCAGCAAGTCCCTGCGAGACGACGAGCTCGGGCATGCGGATCACGACCTGACGCAGGCTGCGCGGGAGGGCGCGATCCTGCAGCACGCGATCACACTGGCGTGCCTCGCGATCTCGCCGAAGGTGCCGAACGCACGCACCCTCGTTCAGCCGATCAGCGACGAGATGACCGGCCGGCCGCAGGTTCGTGCTGCCCTCGAACTCGCCATGGAGATGGGTGACCATCTGCGCCAGCTGGCTGCTTCCTACCCAGCCACGAGCAGGTGAGGATCAGCAGGAGATCGGCCGCCCTTCCAGGCCTGGCGATACGCAGGGAGCGCCCAGAAGCCAGGCGATCCGCAGGGTGGACCGTGGCGATCGGTTGGCGTCTCCAGCTCAGGTGCCCAGCAGGGCCAGCTTGCTCGGATCCAGCCGGCCGATGCGAACAGGAGCAAATCGCGCCTGCTCAACAGCCGGGAGGACAGGAACCGGCTCCCACGATCCTCTGAGCGGAAAATGAGCTCGGGAGACTCTGGCACGACCGTGGTGATCGGTTGGCGTAGAGACGACAACGCCGTCCCCCGATTGTCCCTGCAGGACATCGCAGGGAGGAGCCAGGGAGGACCGTGGCGTCGGAGGGGCAGAGACCAAAGACAGATGAGAGGCGCCCGGCCCGGGCGCCTTTTTCGATTCCGAGAGCAGCGGGGAGCGCAGCCACTTGGCTGAGACCCACAGGAAATTATCATGTCCAAGAACAAGCAGGACCTCTCGGTCCAGAATGAGGGCAACGCCCCCGACCGCGCCGAAATTCGGACCGACCTCGACCCGATCGCGGTGGTCATGGAACGCGTCAGCGACGACCCGTCCGTCGCCGAACTTCTGTCGTTTCGCAACGCCAAGCCCGATCTCAAATTCGCGGCCCGGCAGGCCAAGCGCCTCGCCGACGAGGCGATGCGGGTGCGGTTCGCCGGCGGGAACGTCGACGACGCGCCTGGCATTGCCGTCAGCCTGACGCTGGCCGGTCATTGCTTCACGGCGCTGACCGCGATCTGGCCTTCGGACACACTCAACGATATCGAGGCCAAGCTGGCGCTCGCCGAGGCCACCGGGCCGTATGGCGACGCTCAGGATGGCGACTATGTTCCCGCCCTCGAGCCAGAAACCGCGACGCGCATCCGGATCAAGCGCGCGGCGTTCAACGTCGGGGAATTGATGATGCCGCCGCCCCCAGCTGTCCCGGCCGCTCAGGATCGCGGCCTCGCGGACTGGCCGCTGCGGCACTACGACCTCAGCACCGTCCTGCCTCCCGCAGGTGGGCCGCCGGTCTTCATCGATGCGCAAGTCCAGCACTGGCTGCAGCTGCTGTCGCATGTTCCGGATCTCGGCCGTCTGGTCGAACGTGTCGAGCTTCTTATCAAGACTGCCGACAGGCTCTTCCTGCTCGCGCAGACGCCTGGGGAGACCGCGATGGATCTGCGGAAGGCAGCAGAGGGCGCCCAGATTCTCGCCTACCTCACGGCCGCCCAGATCGCACTCTGGCCGGTCGTCAAGGGATCGGACGGGGTCAAGGCCAAGCGCAGGCTCGCCAAGCTCATCGATGACAGGGCTTGCCGCTCCGATCCCCTGCACATGCAAGCCGCGATCCGCATGCTGTTCGTCGATGGGAGCTGGCTCGCCAAGCTCGTCGATAGCAATCGCATGGCCATCGGCACGCCGACGTGGATCGAAATCGTCTGAACCCGATGCAGGTCGCAGCTCGTGAACGCTCGGCGCTGGACATTAGCCGAACGAGCGCATCATAATGGACGACAATGCAGCGTCCGCATCGTCCGTAGCGTCCGCAATGAGGCCTTACAAGGCCCTCACTAGCGGGCCGCTCGTCGAGCGGCGCCCGCCCAGATGCGATCAAATGGGCCGAATAGTGTTAGAATCGGCATTTCGGCGATACTCTGCGGATGCCGCTTCGATTCTTGACTTCGGTTCGCGCGTCGAAGCGCTTCCGGACGCTGATGTGCCACAGCAGCATGTCAGCGTCCGGCAGCGACCGCCGAAGGTTAATCCTCGGAACCTGCCGCGGTCGCCGAGCCTAGAACAGCTCAAGCGTACGCCGCCGATCCTTTGAGGCCGCCCGGTGAAACGCCACCATCATCCCCTTCTTGACCAGAATTGGCTTGATCCGCTTCACATGGCTCGAGATCTGCGCAAGCCCGGTGGGAGCGGGGAGGCGCGAGCCTGAGGTTTTCAGGCGTCGGGCGATTTCAACCTGCAAATCTTGCATCGTTCCACTCCAGCACCGCTTTTCATCCCAGAGTTCCAGGATCGTGAAGAGGATTGGATCAGACTCGATAAGATCATCCGCTGCGGTCGCGCGGTTCTTGTCATAGGCGGCCGTGAAGCTCCCCGGCTCGCCAAACACATCCTCGATGGCCATCCCCAGTGTGGCGAATTCCGCCATGCGCGGCAGCTTTCCTGCGTGCCAAAGCCCCGCTTTCTCGGTCATCAGCTTGGAGCGCGCCAAGGCGAGAAGATCGAGCAAGGCCTCTGTCAGTCTTGGAGAGAGTTCGTTAAAGGCTCTCGTGATCGATCCTGAGTCGCGGCGCTCTTCTGCCGAGATTGCGCTCGTATTGATAAACAGAGCTCGATCGGCAAGGTCGGGTCGCAGCACGAGATCGCCGATCCCGTTCAAGATGATCGGCGCCTTGAACTCCAGAAAAATCTCGTCGGCGTCGGTCCCCGCGCGGCGCAGTGCGACCGCACCTCCCGTCGAGATCTTGCAGAGATTGTCGCTCGTGGCAGCGGAGATGGTCGACACATTGTCGAAGGCAAGCAGATGGGCATTGCTGGCCGAAATAAGCAGATCCTTTTCCGAGGACGGCAGGGAGCGCAGGGGCGCGTGGCTTGGGTCGACCAGTTCATGGATCAAGCGGACCAAAGTCGATTTGGCTGAGCCCTGTTCGCCGCACACTGTCAAGACCGGATAGGGCCCCTCGGGCGTGAGCGCACATACGCACCACGTCATCAGCAATTGGAAATCGGCTGCGTTGTCCAGATTGAGGAGACCAGCGAACTCCTTGAACGTCTGGCGGTGCGCCGCTCGGTTGCCAGCCGCCAATTCTCCTGTTTGCCCGTCAACAGATCCCTCTTTTCGGGTCTGGGGGAAGGCACGCATCGATCGAGTTCGGGTAAAATGGATCGGCACCCGATTGACGACTTGCCAGGAGCCCTGATGGATCTCGACAGCTTCCCGCCGATCGTTGCCGAGATCGATGTACCAACTGCCATGATCCATACCAACCCGTCTGAAGATACGCTCCTCCGGCGCATCAGCCGCCTGGTCTGCCACTTCTTTGATTGCAGTTCGCAACGCATAGGGCGATGGGTGGCGCGCGTAGTCGGTCAGAAACTGCCGGCGTAACCACGCGCGGAAGCCACGCGATGCAATCGCGACGGCCTCGCGACCTGGTTCGATTAGGACAGAAGCGAAGCCATCACCCTGCCACGAGAATAGCTTCAAAGCTGTTCCGCTCGTTGCCAGAATTTTCCGGAGAAGATCGAGATCGGATGGTGGCGGATCTTTTTTCTGCTTGCTCACCATGGTGCTCCAGGCTGGCGTCGCACTGCGCCCGCTGCACGCGAGCTGCTCCTTTAACGCCAGCAGCGCCGAAGAATCCGTTTATGCGGCCCTCATCGCCAGAAGCGGCAGATCGACGGAACTAGCCAATTGGGACGGGGTAGACGCGTCTGCGCGCGGGAAGAAGGGAGGAGACGAGGGTTTGAAGGGAATGCCCCCGGAAAATCGCTCTGCAACCTCGCTTGAATGAGAACGACGATGAATACCCGATTGACTGCACCGTCCGCAGCTTCCGCGCCGGGGAGCGCGCCCGCTTCGCGCCCGGTCTCGAAACGCCGGCCTGGCGAACGGCTTCTGCCTGACGGATCCGCCGGCGCTGTTACCCGGTGGTGGCCAGTGCTCTGGCCGCGGATCGGCGGCGAGGCGCTTCTGCCGCTGCCGCCGGATGCCTTCACCGTGGAGAGCTTCACCCGCGCCTACGAGCCCGGCACGCTCGCCTATATCTACTGCTCCGGCTGTGGCGAAGACCACAGGATGCCAGCCGTTGCGACCGGCCTTCTCGGCGTCGCCCGACGCCTCTTCGCCAGCATCCACAAGGTCTCTGTCACGGCCCAGGTCAAGCTCACCGACAGGCTCCGCGAACTCAACGAAGACCGCTATGGCAGCGTCACGGTCAGCGCCGACGGCTATCTCGTCTCCGATCGCGGCTTCGACAACTGGATGTTCCAGCACATCCTGCCCGGGGGGTCTCCCCTCCCGGCATCACCGGTCTCGCGGAGCAACAAGTGCCTTCGCGTCCGTCTCCCGGTCGGGATGGCGAAGGATGAGTTCGAGGAACGCCTGCATCAAGTCATGCAGGCGGCTTCCCTCAACGAATGGCTCAAGACGCCCGAGGCCATCGCCCACTGCGCGCAGATCGGCCGCTCGCCGGCAGAATTCAGCCGCATGACCGGCTACGGCTTCGGGGATAGCATCCGCTGGAGCGAAGCCAAAGAGTTCTACTTCTTCAGGCCGAAGTCCGATGACGCCGACCGGCTGATCCGGATTGCCGAGGTCATCATCCACGATTGGGTGACGAACCCGGCCTCCCGCGAGAAACTCGTCAGCTACAAGTCCCATGGCCAGGGCTACGTCCAGGAGTTGCCAGCAGGCTGATCACCTGTGACCGGAGGCGCCGCCAAGCGCTTCCGGTCCGGCATGCAGATCGGGAATGGCCGTTGTCACCCCGAACTGATGAAGGCGTATTTGCCTCCGCTGACATCGTCATCCTGCCGGCGCGGCCGAACCAGCCGCTGGACAAGCTCGTGCTCAAGGGTGCCACGGTCATCGCGCAGGGTGGGCTCACCGGGAATGGCGAGGACATCAACGTCGTCGCCCTCTCGGTCAAGACGGTCGAGTATACGGCAGCGATGAGCCAGGTCTACGGCGACGGCTCCCTGTTACAGTACTTGCCGCAACGATAACCGCCATCGCCCGGGGGTGGGGTAACCGGCATCTCCGGCGGGAAGCGGGCCCGACCTCGGCGCCGCAATGTGGTCAACTGTGGCGCACGGATGCCGGCGAAGAATGCAGTCGGACGCTCCTCACCGAAAGCGAGCCAGACATCCTGCTTGGCGCCCCAGTCGAACTCGCTGAAGGAGGTGAAACGAGCGGCTGCGGCGGGAACGCCCTGGGGGCGGGGTCGATGACCCTGGTCAAGCGCAACCACACCGCCCGGTCGAGCGGTCATGTTTGTTCCGCATCGGAGTGCGCGTCTAGATCGTATCGCGGGTAGGCGTCAATCCTGATCTTCAGCGCTTTTGGTCGTGCCGAGAAATACCGGTCCGATACGTCCTTCCCGTGATTGTGGCCGCAGATCGCATTGATGTAGCGCTTCTTGATGTTGGCCTCTTCAGCCCGGGTGATGAAGGTGTGGCGCCAGCCATGGTTCGGGCTGAGGTCCTCATCGAGCTCGACTTGCTCCCGGGTCCATTCGGCAAGCTCGCTCGCGCGCTGCTCCTGCTGGGTTCGTGTTGAGCCAGGCTTCTGGGGGGTATCGCCAACGAAGAGATAGCCTGCAGGGGCCTTCTCGCGAAACGCCAAAAGGCCTTCGTCGACAAGAGCGTCATGGATGGGGATTGTGCGCTCGACGTCGGTTTTCGTCTTTGCGAAGTGAATGACCCAGATGCCGTCCTTGATCTTGATGTCATCTCGCTTCAGCCAGCACACCTCCTGAATCCGGGCGCCGGTATAGGCGCAAATCCATGAGGTCCAGCGCCGCGAGGCGGCGGCGCGCGGGTAGCGCGGATTGGGTCGGGCCGCGCGGGCGGCCTTGAGGATCGCGGCAACTTCCTCGTCGCTAAAGTACTTGTCATCCTTCTTTGTCTTCTTGTCAGGTTCGAGACTGACACCCACTGCAGGGTTTTCCTTGAGGAGACGCCCTCCCGGGTGCTTCGTTGCCCAACCTAGGACAGAGGAGACCGCCACGAGGTCGTTCTTGTTGATCGTCTCGGCGCTGACGCCGGGCAGCTTCTCGCGTTCCAGCGCCCATGCCCAGATGTCATCCTGGGTCAGCAGGCGGACGTCGCGCTCACCCCAGAAGGCCTGTAGCGAGGCGATAGAGGGCCCGTAGCGTCTAAACGTCGAAGGCGCCCGTTTCTCGGCATGGGCTTCCTTCCAGCGCTGGAACAGCGCGTCGACCGTCACGAGGTTCTCGCGACGAGACGATCGCTGCGGCTGTGCTTGAGGCTGCCGTGGTGGGGGCAGGAAGCCCGGTAGCTTGTCCCCGACCGGGTCGCTGTAGTCGAAGTTCTTCAGGCGGCGTTCGGCCGTCTCGATAAAGTCCTGGCCCAGCTGCTCGGCAGCGTTGAGAAGCTTGGTCCGCGTGGCTGCATCGACCCGCATCTGGTACCTGGCGATGAGGTCATCGACCATCGGGCCGAAATAGCGCTCGAGCAGCTCTTCGCGAGAGATCTGCGGATCGCCGTGCTTCAGGCCCCAGGCCAGCAGGGCGCGCTCGCCCGGCATCTCGATGGCGGCCTCGAGCTCCGCGATCTTCTCACTCTTCCCCGCGCTGAGGTGGTGAGCGGTCGCCTCGGCGAACGCGTCGCGATAGGCCTCGACTTCATCGGCGACGGCCTCGTCGTGATCGATGTCGCTGATGGCCTGCTCGTAGATTTCACCGGCGAGGGCCCGCACATCGGCCCGGCCCAAGGCTTGGGGTGGATGCCCAAGCGATTCGAAAAAGACATTGAGGGCATTAAGGGCGAGGGGAAAGCGTTCCCGGGCGATCTTCGCTTCCTTGGTCCGGAGGGACAGGAAGACCTTGTCGCTCACGACGACGCTGTACTGCTCACCGCCGACGGGCAGGCTGACGCGCATCCCGATGGCGAGGGGGCGAAGGGCCAACGGCACCCTCACATTGAGATAGTAAGATCCCGACTTGGTAGCGAAGGGACGGGGCATCGCAAGGGCCATGTGTGAAACCGCTGTGTGAAAGCGGATACCCAATAAGCCTTTACAAAACCGTAACTCTTTCTCCTGCTGAGGAAAAAGAGTGGTGCCCAGGAGAGGACTCGAACCTCCACGCCCTTGCGAGCGCCAGCACCTGAAGCTGGTGCGTCTACCAATTCCGCCACCTGGGCAACGGCGGTTCGTTTACGGAGGCGCCGCGTTGCTGTCAACGACCTCAGGAACGAATTGTTGGAAATCCGTCGTTTTTCATGTGGGCCTCTGATCTGCCGCCGCGGGAGCCGGTCCCGCGGCGGGATACTTGCGCAAAATCACGCTGCCCTGCGGCGAACGGCCTCATGGATGTAGGTCGTCTGGCCGCTGTCGTTGCCGCCCTGCTCCTGTCCGGTCCTGAATGCCGCGACGAGGTCGTTGAGCTGGCCGATGCGGGAGGAGAGCGAGGCGGCCGACGCCGCGCTTTCTTCGGACAGCGCCGCGTTCTGCTGCGTCATCTCGTCG
>NZ_LMJT01000024.1 GCF_001429395.1 Allobosea sp. Root381 | reverse complement strand
TCCAGCGCAGCGTAGAACATCGCGACTTCCTCCCTCTTGGATCTGTCGAGATCCTAACGGGAGCTTGACCCCTCGCGGGTCCGCCCGATTACGCATGCTTCTGGCACGCTGTGCCGATCGAACATCAGCAACATGACCAGCGTCCCGCCTGGAACACGGGTCGCCCGATGGGGCCCAAGCCGCCGCTGACGCCCGTCATATCTGGGCGATCCGAACGCGATTGCAGCACGATCAACGCGTGCGCGATCTTGCCATGTTCAATCTGGCGATCGACAGCAAGCTGCGTGGGTACGATCTGGTTCGTCTGTGGGTGAGCGACGTCGTGCTCGGCGGCACCGTCAGATTGCGGACGTCCATCATTCAGCAGAAGACCGGTCGCCCCGTACCCTTTGAACTGACTGATCCGACGCGCGAAGCTCTGACGGCGTGGCTTCGACGCCGCCCCTCAGTCGAGGCCGACTGGCTTTTTCCCAGCCGAAGTCGCAAGGGCGATCACGTTACGACCCGGCAGTACGGGCGCCTACTCGACGGCTGGGTGACACTGATCGGGCTGGACCCGGCCCTCTATGGTACCCACAGCCGGCGCCGGACAAACGTCGCCTTGATCTACAAGCGCACCGGCAACCTGCGAGCCTGTCAGCTCTTGCTGGAGCACTCCAAGCTGGAGAGCACCGTCCGTTACCTCTGCATCGGAGTTGACGACGCGCTCATCCTCTCGGAGCAGACCGACCTCTGACGAAAGCACTACGACAGCGGCTGTAGCTTCTGCTGCAGCCGCTCGGCGTGACGTAAGACGGAAACAGGAGCTATGTGCCGGCAGAAGAGGTTGCACCGGCGCCAGTCAGCATGCTCTCCTCGCGCCGGCCTATCAGTCGGACACGTTCAGCGTTGCAGGCTCGGCGATGTTGACGCTTTCGTTTGTATCGCAGCCATACACCGAACGCGAGCGCGAGAACCAAGCTGATGCCGACAAAGGCGGGGTGAGAAATCAGCGCGATGTCATAGAACCGGGCCAGCCCCCAAAGGATGATCGACGCCAGAGCCGTGCTAATCAGCCCATAGGTCGCGGCTAAGCCCTCCGGCGGAGGAGCATAGTTCGAGGCGGCGAGTTTCGCCTGCTCATTGAGTTCCCGCATCTTGTCTTTCTTGGCACGCAACAGTGCCTGGAACTTCGCCACGGCCTGCTGTATCGCACAAATTAGCTAGGCGGCGAGCGTCATCCGCTTGGCGGCAAACCTTCCCGCGCTCCGTATGGCGGTACATCGACGAGCGTGGCGATGAGCCGAAGCAAGGCACGCTGTTCAGGCCGGTCGTTGCTTCCGCTTCCCAAAAATTCGCTTAACGCGATTGGGGTGAGTTGACCGCCTGACGGGCCATTGGGCTGATGGATCACAAAGGCGTTGCCGTTGCTGGGCTCTCGACCAAGATACCAGCAATCCCCATTGGGACTGCGATAAAGCTCTCGCCTCTCGGTCATGAGATCGGCTCCGGCTTTAGAGGTCCCGATGCCGCCCTGTTGAGACGATCAAACATCTCGGTGATAGGGTTGTAGAGGGAGCGCGGCCGGCGATGTCCGGCAAAGCCATCGCGGGCAATCTGGCTTTCGCTGATCACGCGTTCCCGGCAGTCTTCACCGATAATCCGGTACTGCAGCTCCCCGTCCCGGGCTGCGGGCAGCAGCCTCGTAACGCTGTATGTTCCGACAGCGTCACGGTCGAAAAAACCGTAGGCAAGGCGGACGTCGTGCCCGACAATATGGCGGTGTGTCATGATGGCTCCCATGTGCATTCAGCCAGCGGAGCTGAGATGTCTTGTACCACACCAAGGCCGGCCAAGGGATCCTTTCTGAGACCACAGGCCTGATGCCCAAATATTCCAGCCGCTTCTACGGCGTATCGATCTGATATCGTGCAATAATATTGATAGTGAAACTTCCCTGAAATCGGATTCATGTAAATTTTCTTTGCAAGAGATCCCGTTTTCGTTTAATCCTCTCGTCATCGAGATTGTTCGGACGGCTTTTGTTTTTCTCGCGTTTTCAGCGCGACATCGATGATGACCCCCTTTCGAAATCGTTCTCAACCCGTTGGCAGTCGCCGGCGGGCGGCAGAGTTGTCAACAAGGAGGGTTCTTCATGACCACCGGCATCGTGAAATGGTTCAATTCCACAAAGGGTTTCGGCTTCATTCAGCCTGACGACGGTAGCCAGGATGTGTTCGTTCACATCTCCGCAGTCGAGCGTGCTGGCATGCGTGATCTGCAGGAAGGCCAGAAGCTCGGCTTCGAGGTCGCCCGCGACAGCAGGTCCGGCAAGATGGCCGCTGAGCAGCTTCAGGCTGCGTGATTTAGCCCTGTTTTTGTCGGCGACCACGGATGTACTGGCGCTGACGATCAGAGGTTGCACGAAGAGGCCGAGCTCATGCTTGGCCTTTTTTGCGTTGGTGGGTGCCGACTTCCTGATGTGCAAATGCAATAGACGGCCTCCGCGACCCATGTAGTTGTCGCCGATCACACTCGCGAATGAGGTATGCCTTGCCCTTCAGCCACTGGACACCCGACAGCCTGCGCCGTGCCATCCAGGCCGCCGGGGTCGCGCTTTGGTCATGGCATGTCGAGGCGGACACGTTCGTCATGGACGAGCAGGGCTTCGAGATGTGGGCCGTCGACATGACCGGTGACCTCAAGTTCGAGGATCTGTCGGCTCGCATCCATCCCGCCGATCGCGACCGTGTCCGTGCCGCGTTCACCGCGACGCGCGGCGTCGAGGGCGCCTACGAGATCGACTTTCGCATCATGATCGGGGACGAGATCCGGTGGATCTCCGCACGAGGCCTGGGCAACGATTCCGGCATGCACGAGGGGCACATGTACGGCATTTTCCTGGACGTGACCGGACGCAAGCAGGCCGAGGAAGGCCATGAGCTACTTGCCGGCGAGATGAGTCACCGGGTCAAGAACCTGCTGGCTATCGCGTCGGGGCTGACGCAAATCGCTTCCCGCTCCTCCACGACCGCAGTGGAGATGGCCAAGGACCTTACGAATCGGCTGACCTCGCTGGGCAGGGCCCACGACCTGGTACGGCCGCTTCCCGGTCACCAGGGCACGGCCGCCCTGCTCGGCGACCTGCTGTCGATCCTGCTGTCGCCATATGAGGACATGGGCGCCTTCGCTGGCCGCATCCGTGTCGCCGTGCCCCGCATGGGCGTCGGCGAAGGCGCAGCGACCACGCTCGCGCTGGTCATCCACGAACTGGCCACCAACTCGGTGAAATACGGGGCACTTTCTTCGGACGAGGGAACCCTTGACGTGTCCGGCTCGCTCGAAGGTGACGACATCAAGATCGTCTGGATGGAACGGGGCGGCCCCGAGGTCGAGCCGGCAAAAGCCAGCGGCTATGGCAGCAGGCTGGTGGCCCGCAGCGTCACCGGGCAACTCAGTGGAGCGATCGACTATGCATGGGAACCAGCGGGACTGATCGTTACGCTGACCCTGAAGGTTGCGAAGCTGGCGTCCTAGTCGACGGCCTCCAGCACCTTCAACAGCTCGCTCTCGGCATACGGCTTCCTGAGGAACACGGTGTCGGACGGCATATCGGCGACCAGAGGTGAAACGCGACCCGACGCGAGGATGAGAATGACCGGCGGCCAGCGCTCGCGAACCGCGTGGATAAGCTTTAGGCCGTTCATGGAACCCGGCATCTCGATGTCCGAGAAGACGACGCGAATGTCGGACCGGGTCTCCAGCAGCAGGATGGCATTATCGGCGTTGCCAGCCTCCAAGACATCGTATCCCGCGTCCTCGATCACGCCGACCGCGTTCATCCGGATGATGGGCTCGTCTTCGACGACAAGGACGACGATTTTCATTGGAAGCCTTCACCGCGCGAGCATAGAGAAACCGTCGTAGAAATGAATGGTTGCGTGGTACGCTTCAGAAATCTGAATATCGCGCGTATCCGGCGCATCAAGCTAGGAGTCTGGTTTCCCAGTCGATGGCTTCGAGCACATCGAACAGCTCCCGGTCGCGGTACGGCTTCTTGAGGAAGGCCGTCTCGGATGGCATGTCCGCAACCAGAGGGGATTCTCTGCCCGATGCAAGGATCAGGACCACCGGAGGCCATCGCTCGCGGACCGCATGGATCAGCTTCAGGCCGTTCAACTTGCCAGCCATTCCCCAGTCGGTGAACACCACGCGAATATCGGGATGTCTCTCCAGCTCGACGATGGCGCCGTTGGCGTTGGAGGCCTCCAGGACATCGTAGCCCGCCTCTTCGATTAGCAGGATCACCGTGGCCCGGATGATCGGCTCGTCTTCGACGACTAGGATTGTTTTGTTCACTGGGCGCTTTCGTTGCCCATCAGTAACGGCGCTGGAATGGAATGGTTGCCCGGCTTTCGAAATAAGCTGTCTCGGCCCGCCAGCATCCAAAAATGAATCACCACAATGAGTGGCGGACCGATGCTTTCCGCGCTGCCCAACCTGCTCAGGAGGCAGCACATGGACGCCGCGAAGTATTTCGAGCGAGACGGACACACATGGCGCATCGATCAGCAAGTTGGCGCCGGCCATTGTCTCCGAGATGGGTCGGCTGCGGTCGCCGCGGGGAAAGGTCTGCTTCCCGGCAATGAGCCGATGTCAGGAAGTGGCGCGGCGCGGTCGTCTAGCCGGAAAGCCCGCGACGATGCACGATGCGAGAATCGATGCCCTCCAGTCTCATGCAGCAAATTGCTGAAGCGCGGCCAGCGCGCTTCAGCGCTTATCGTGAGAAAGTCAGGGACTTTATAGCCCGTACTGCCGTCTCATTACCTCTGCTGCCCGCTCACCGACGACTGCGCAAGGAGCCTGGGTGTTGCCGGTCGTGACACGCGGCAGCACCGAGCCATCGGCGATTCGCAGGCCGGTGATCCCGTGGACCGCGAGCGTGGCACCGACCACCGACATGTCATCCGAGCCCATTTTCGCAGTGCCGCACTGGTGCCAGTAGGTCACCGCCGCATCTCGGATAAAGGCATCGTCGATCTGACGACCCGTTCCAGGGATACGTTCGGCGCTGACGAACGGCCTGAATGCGTCGCTGCCGCCGATCTCGCGGCAAAGCTTCACACAAGCCCGAGCCGCTTCCAGGTCGCGCGGATCCGACAGCATGTTGGCGTCGACGACAGGCTTGTCACTCGGATCTGCCGACGCGAGGCGTATCCGACCGCGACTATGGGGCTGGGCAAGCCCTGCAAACATCGTCCAGCCATGGGCTGGCACGCCCAGTTGCGCCGTCCGCTCGCTCGGAACCGGGAACTCCACCTGACAGAAGAGCAGATCCGGCGCGGTGAGGTCGGGCCGGCTCTTCCAGTAAAGCGTCGCCTCGCTGCCGCTGTTGCGCGGCGCAAGCGGCTCACGATACTCCCAGGTACATCCGAACGAGACGTGATCCTGCAGATTGCGGCCGACGCCGGGAAGGTGGTGGATGACGGGGATGCCGAGCCGCGCGAGTTCGTCACGATCGCCCACCCCGGACAGCATCAGCAGCTTGGGCGTGTTGATAGCACCCGTCGAGATCACGACCTCAGCGCTTGCCTTGATCGACGAGATCAAGCCGGCTCGTTCGATCTCCACACCGATGGCGCGGCGCCCGTCGAACAGTACGCGTCGAACGCTCGTCCCGGTGAGGATTGTCAGGTTCGCACGATCGGCAATCGGCCGGACATAGGCTCGGTACAGGGAGTGTCGTCGTCCGTCGCGAACGAGCATGTCGGCATAGGCAACCCCGCCGACGCCTTCCATCATCTCACCATTGGGATGATCGAAGCGGGGGATGCCGTGCCCCTCCGCGGCATCCAGGAGGGCGCCGGCGATGGGGCTTGGGTCCTTTGCCGGCTGAACCCAGACCGGGCCGGTCGTGCCCCGGTATTTGGCATCTGGCCGGCCCTGCCAGTTCTCGATGCGGCGGTAGATTTCGAGGACCGAGGCGTGGTTCCAGGCTGGATCGCCCGTCTCCGCCGCGAAGTGGTCCCAGTCGCTGCGGTGGCCGCGTGCCCAGACCATGACGTTCACGCTGGAACCGCCGCCGATACCCTTGCCCATCGACATCGACAGGGCCCGGCCGTCGAGATGCGGGTTCGGCTCGGCCTGGAACCCCCAGTCGCGATCCGTGCCGAGATTGGTGGGCCACAGAGCGGGATCAAGCACGGACTCCGCATTGTCGTCGGGCCCGGCCTCGATCAGAAGGACGCTACAAGCCGGGTTCTCGGCCAGGCGGCGCGCAACCACCGATCCCGACGAACCGGCGCCGCAGACGATGAAATCGTAGGTGGTCTCGAGGTTGGCTCTGCGCTCCGCCTGATTTTCGCGCGCACGTCTTTCGAAGCCCCCGGCATCGCCGGGGGCGGAAGTGTCAGTCATCGTTCGATCTTTCCGGTTGGGCCGTGTCGGGGACCGCGATGAGCGGCTGGCCGTTACTTCGCGGCGGACTTCGCCTGGCGAGCGGCCTGGTCGATCACGTCGGCGACGACCTTGGGCTGGGTCATGAAGAGGGCATGACTGGCCGAGACCTTCGTGACCTTGGCGCCGATGCGCTTGGCCATGTGATCCAGCATCGCCTGATCGAAGGCCTTGTCCTCGCTGGCGATCACGGCCCAGCTCGGCTTGGTGCGCCAAGCGGCGTTCTTCAACTTGGTGCCGAAGGCCGAGAGGTTGATCGGCACCTGCGAGTCCCGCATGAAGGCGACATCCGCATCGGAGACATCGTGGGCGAAGCCGGCCTTGAACTTNCTTGGTGCCGAAGGCCGAGAGGTTGATCGGCACCTGCGAGTCCCGCATGAAGGCGACATCCGCATCGGAGACATCGTGGGCGAAGCCGGCCTTGAACTTCGCGCTATCGACGAAGGCGAAACCGTCCTGCGCCTTGTCGAGGACGAACTCGGTCGCCGGGGCGAAGCCCTCATACTGCTGGGCCGTCGTCTCGCCGGCATCGGGGGAGAGCGCCGAGACATAGACCAGGCCAGTGACCTTGGGATCGACGCCCGCTTCGGTGATCACGGTGCCGCCCCAGGAATGGCCGACGAGGATCGTGGGGCCGTCCTGCCGGTCGAGCGCCCGCTTGGTGGCGGCGACGTCGTCTTCGAGCGAGGTCAACGGGTTCTGGACGATCGTCACGCGGTAGCCGCGGGCCGTCAGCAGGTCATAGACACCGCGCCATCCCGAGCCGTCGGCGAAAGCGCCGTGCACCAGGACGACGTTCCTGGCAGGTTGCGCCGTGCTTGCAGTCTGGGCGACAGCGGCCTGCGACATGCCGCCGATGGCGGCCGCGGCGAGAAGGGTGTTGCGGATGGACTTGTTCATGACAGCGTTCCTTCGTTTGAATGTTGCGGTAATTGTTATTGCGATAACTGATGTGCTGGTTATCGCCACGCTTGTCAATCTGACACTTGCCGCGATATATGTTTTCGAGATCACGGTTCCGTGAGCCGGAGTGAAAGGCCTGACGATGACCGACGCCACCACAGCCCCGCCAGTGCCGCTGGAGGACCAGCTCTGCTTCTCGATCTACTCCGCGGAGATCGCGATCCAGCGGTCCTATAAGCCGTTGCTCGATGGCCTCGGGCTCACATATCCGCAGTATCTCGTGCTCAACGTGTTGTGGCGTGACGACGCCCAGACCGTCGGCGGCATCGCTCAGCAGCTCGCCCTGGAATCAAGCACGCTGACGCCGCTGCTCAAGAGAATGGAAACGGCCGGCCTGTTGCGTCGCACGCGCAATCCCGAGAATGAGCGGCAGGTCATCATCGCGCTCACCCCCAAAGGCGACGCTCTCCGCTTTCGTGCCGGCTGCCTGAACGCAAATCTGCTCGAAGCGTCCGGACAGACGGTGGGCGACCTTGGGACGCTCAACCAGCTGATCCGGCAACTTCGCGACGCGATCTACGCCCATACCGGCGCCTTGGGCGTGGGAGAGCCGGGGATGAATCCCGACCCCAAGGGCTGACGGCGAGAGCCGAGGCTAGACCGTCGGCACGGTCCCGCCATCGATGGTGTATTCGGTTCCGGTGATGCTTCCGGCTCGGTCCGAGGCGAGAAAAGCGATCAGGCTTGCGACTTCGTCGGTGCTGGCCGGTCGGCCGATCGGAATGCCGCCGAGGGAGTCCATAATCATCTTCGTGCTCGCCGCGACGCTGACGCCCTGTTGCTCAGCCAGGCGCTCCGTGAAGTGGATCGACCCTTCCGTCGCAATCCAGCCCGGCGAGACACGGACGACTCGCACGCCTTTGGGGGAGACCAGCTTAGAGAGGCTCTTGCTGTACGAGGAGAGCGCAGCCTTCGCTGCCGCATAACCGATCGTCGCTTCCGGCAGCGGCATGACGCGCTGGATCGAGGTGACGTGGACGACGACACCGCTGCCTTGCGCCGTCATCGTCGGCACCAGCTCGCGATCGAGTCGAATGGCCGGCATCAGGTTGAGGTCGAGCTCCTTGCGCCATTCCTCGTCCGTCAGGGCCTCGTATCCGCCTGCCGGCGCGGAGGAGCCGCCCAGCATATGCACGATGATGTCGACGCCACCCAAACGCTCTCGTACGGCCTCCGCCAGCTGCGCGCAGCCTTCGGGCGTCGTGAGGTCGACGCCCACGAACATCTCCGCCGGCAGGTCTTCCGGCTTCGACCTGGCACTGGTCAGGACCTGGGCGCCCAGCTCGCGGAAGAGCTTGACGGTTGCGGCGCCTGCGCCACGTGTGCCGGACGTCACGAGCGCCCGCTTGCCTTCCAGGCTGATGAACGGGTTCACAGGGTGATCTCCAGTTCGCCGATCTCGTCGCCTTCCAGGCGGAAGAAATACCGCAGATCGATCGGGCTGCCCGGGAAGTTGCCCTCGACATGGCAGGTCACGACGGTGCGGCCGCGGTCAGCTGCGCGCCCGGCTCTCCGCGAGCCTGCGCGGCGCCAGGGCCTCCGGCAACAAGCGCGAGGCCCTGCGCCTGAGGCGCGAGATGGGCGTCGTACCCAAGACCGCCCAAGCCGTCGTCCTGAACAAGGTCGCGCGCGCCGAGGTCGAGGCGCTCAAGCTGCGCCACGCGAGCCGCGCCCAGGTCCGGATGGCCAAGGTCCGCCAGGCGATGCGCGACTGGCGCGCCGCCGCGCTCGGCGCGAGGCCCGAGCCGATGGCCGCCCCCAACCCCGCCGCCGTGCGCAGCGGCGGCGTCGCCGTCAGCGCCGGCGCCAAGGCGCCGGCGGCCGAGGTCAAGCTCCCAAAGCCGAAGGAGCACCCGATGTGGGCCTCCTACGACCAGATCGTCGACGACGTCTTCAAGACCGGCTTCCAAAAGTACATGTGGGGCGTCTACAAGCGTTACGGCCAGTTCATCCTCGAGAACGCCGACGCCAACGTGCCCGGCCGCACCCCCTTCGACCTCGCCGAAAAGCTCGTCCAGGCGGTCAAGCAGCACCCGGCCAAGGCCGAGGAGCTGATGATGTCGTACACCGACGGCCGCCAGGTCCCGCAGCCGGGCCAGCCGTCGCGGGCCGACCGGCCGCAGCCGGGGCCGCGCGTCGTCGAGATCGAATCCGCGCCGTCCGGACCCGCCTCGACGGCGCCGGAACCCGCCTTCAAGCAGAAGGGCCGGATCCCCCGTCCGACGCCCGACCAGGTCGAACCGTTTCCTTATGACCTCACGCCGAGCTTGCGAGAGGAGGTCATAACGGTCGGGCCGCCCCAAGCCGAGCCACTGGACGAGAAATCGCCAAATGGATACGGGCTGCAGTCCGAGCCTCCGACCGACGAGGATGAGGAATATGCAAAGCTGAAACGCAGGAAGAGAAAGCACGCCCTTCAGGTTCAACGCGCGCGCCGACAGGCGGGGCCAGATCTATAAACGTCGTCTGTAATGAGTCGTCGAGTGGCATACAGGCGCCGCGGAACGAACTCACACTTCTAGACGACCAGGACGAATCTCGCTCGTGATGGCGATCGCGCAAGGTTCGTCAGTGGGGTTGGCTCTGCGCCCGCCTTGGACGGCCTGCCGAGGATCCCGGCGACCGTGCAGGCCTGTTCCACGGTCAGGTAGTGTCCGAGGACGGAGTCGCCATGCAGGTTCTCGATCCTGTCGAGCACCGGCTCGTCGCGCTCGAGCGCGCCTCGGGCGCTGGCAATCGCCTCGCGGATCTCCGCTTCGGCGACGCCGAGGTAGAAGGCGATGTGCGTGTGCCTGGCCCTGAGCACTCCCTCGGCGTCGACGAACATGTCGATCGCCTTCAAGGCGCGGTCTCGCTCTGACGGAGGATCTTCAGCAGGAGCCTCCGCGAGACGTCGTCCCTGTGCAGGGTCTCGTGGAACCAGGTCAGCCGCCCGTGGACGATGCTGGCATCTGCCTTCTCGCGGGCGTGCATGACATCCTGGATCATGCTGAGCCTGTCGGTCTGCGGGAGGCCGTCGACGGCGAAGTCGACGTGGTTCCGGTTCAGGAACCGGCCCGCCCCGCCGAGGGCCGTCGGCCGCTCGCCGAGGGCGTCGATGAAGGGGCGCGAGGCGAGATGGGCCTCGAACTGCGCGACGGTCATGCCGAGCGCCATCGCGAGCGAACCGTCGAGGACGTGCATCTCGGCGCCGAATTCGGAGAAGATAATGCCTTTGAAGGAAGTGGTCCGGTCGAGGTCGAAGCCGCTAGAGGGCGGCGCGATGGCGGGCTGGTGCGGAGCGCCGACCAGTCGCTGGACTTTGTCCGGCGAGACCAACTTGCCCTTTCGCCAGGCGATGAACACGTGCGTCATGAGGATGCGCAGCTCGCGGCCCTTCTTCGTCCGCGTCATCGGGACGAGGTAGTAGAGCGGGTCCTCGGTGAGGTAGTAGACGGTGCCTTCTTTCGTTGCGCCGTTGCCGCTTTCATACGGCTCACTCACTGAGTAAACCGTTCCGAAGAGCCGTAGGTCATCGAGGTGGCGGCGCGTGAGGGCGCGCGCCTTGTAGGTTTTCGTGTTCGAGCCGCTCGCCGGTTCCTCGTAGAGGTACTCGCCGAGATCGAGGTCCCTGACGGTGAGGTCGCCGTTTTTGATGGTGAAGCGAAGCCCGTTCTCGACGAAGGTGTCGCCCTCGCTGATGCCTTCCGGGATGGTGACGTCCTTCATGATGGCGGCCTCCGTCGCGAATCAGCGTGTCAATTCCTAGGGTGGCAGCTGTCCACAGCCTGGGCTAGACATCTCGGATCGGTGGAAACCGCGCCACCGCGTCGCGGTTTGCGCCACCGTGGCGCAAATCTCCAGGGGGGGTTTGGGACGCCATGTCCCAAACCGATTTGCTCCGCTGTGGAGCAAATCGACGAGGCCACCGCATCATGGGCGGCGGGTATCGCAGGGCGGTCCCGCCGCACCCCGCTTCTGAGGCGGGGACGCTCTTCGTCAGGCGTGAAGGTGCCGGCTCTATGGCACCTTCATCATGGTCATCGGCAGGGCGTAGCCATGTCCTGTGGCCCGTTTCTCTTCTGGGCAGATCACCCCGTGTCGCGGGGTGATCTTGCCTGTTTGCAGGGGTCCGGACCAGAACGAGAGTGCTGGCGCGGACCCTTGGAAACGGACTCTGGTGGGCTGTCGGACCGCCATGAGTCTGCTCTTCGAACGACCCGCTGCCACCCTCTCAGGGTGGTGCGATCACCCATCGGGGGAGCGCGCGGGACGAGGCCTCTCAGGCCGGATTCGAGAGCCTTACGCAGGCCGCCGAGAGCGCGGCCGGAGCCCGTCGGGAGACCCCTCGGAGAGCACGGGGAGCGCGGCAGCGGGCCCATCGAAAGTGATCGGAACAAGGCGAGAGCCGCGATCCGTCACTTTTGTATGTCGTGCCCTCCTTCTCCCTCTGTCTGGGCCTAATGCGTTGTAGCATTTGTCCCTTGATAGGCCCAATAGTTAAGTCGTTGAAATCGCACGTCGTAGTGCGTCTGCGAAGCCCGATTTCCCGACTTGAGAGGGATCTCCCCACGGCTCGTTGTAGAGCCGCCTGTGGCCGTCGTAGGCCCGTCCCAGCGGAAGAAAAAAGGCCCGTTTGTGGGATTCGATTAGCTCGAAGGGCTCAACTCGATTGAATCCCACAAAAGGGTGTTCCGCTGGTGGTAAGCCCGGATTTCAGCCTCCTCAATCAACGAGAATCCCAAGAAGCCGGGCCGTTCTGGGATTCCATGCCTGACTCTTGAAGAATCCCAGCTCCAATGCGATTTTTGGGATTCTGCAATGCGAATCCCATTTCCTTGAAGCGTCGTGGGATTCATCCGTGTGAATCCCGAATTTGCTAGAGACTTCGGGATTCCGTGAACTGAATCCCAGCCTGCTCGGAGTTCTTGGGATTCACGGGGATGTGCCGTGAGGCGGCTCATGATACGCTCTTCGGCCTGCGCCGACCCCTTGAGTAGGGTGTCAGGGGCAACAGTTCCGGTGTCCTCGGTCAAGTGAAGTGGTGAGAATGCCGAACCCGACTCATAGCTAGACCGAACCCGTCCGCCGGGCGCACCGGACTGCGGCGGCGGGGCGGTCGGGTCGGCCAAGTCTGGAGAGCACGGTCCCGACGAGGTCAACTTTCTACGACCTGTCTTTGGGCAGATCACCGGAGGCGAAGTTTGCCGAGTTAGGCTTGCTCGACGATGGCGGACTGCTCGACGACATCGTCGGCGTGATGGCCGGGAGGCTGCGCCAGCTGTTCGACGCGCACGCCTCGTTCGAGGCGTTGCGGGGTCGCCTGGCGGAAATGTTCCAGGAGGTAAAGGACGACCTCGGGAGGAAGTCTCCGGTCGAGGTAGGCCCTTCGGTCGACGCGGCGCGTAACGAGCGCGACAACGAGCGTGTTGCGGACCGTGAGGCGAGTGTCCCGGCGATGCACTTGTTTGAGGCGGTCGGGGGGTGCTCCGCGAGATGGTTCAGGACCAGTCCGACGGGACGCGGGACAAGCGGCTCGCGGTGGGTCTGGTTCACAGCCCCCTGCGTATGGACCAGAGGCACGTCGCCTCGGCCGACGGCGCGATTGAGCGGATCCGGCGCCCGCACCTGGCGGGGCGGAGGAGGCGTCAGTGGAAGCGGTCGCCTGAACTACGGTCCGGCCCTAAGCCGGAGGGGACTCTCTTGCAGCGGAGTGATCCGCTTATCCTGAGGTTCTTCTCGCCGACCGTGAAAAAAGCCGATCCGCGAGCGTCGGCTTTTTCCATTCGGGACCGTCGGGTTCGGCGAGGGATGTCCCCGGTCCGGCCGGGCCGCCTTGCGGCGCGCCGACCCGTTCGACTTGCTGAAGGCTCGCCAATACCTAAGTCGGAAGCGCACTTGCCAACCTCGCGCGCTGCCCACGTTCTCGGAGGTATCCTGCACCCTCGCTTCCTGGCAAATTGCTAAGGTCGATTGTCGGGGACAGCGTCGTGGGCTTAACTGGGATCCTCGTCTTAGACCATTCAACAGCAGGTAACTGACTGCGTGCACCCGTCTGTTACATGCCGCTGTCGGTGCGCCGAACGTTGAGGTGCGACCGCAAAATTCAACCTTGATCAAAAACCGATCGCCAGGTAGTCGGTTCCGGATGCCAATGGTATGCGACAATAGAACTGGCTTCGGCAAATCTGTGTTCCACAGCAGTCAGCTTGCCTGATGATGAGGCTTCGCCGACATCCTGTCATCATCGGGCTGATATGCGCTGCGATGGGGGCGTTAGGCTCAATCGTCGTCGGTAATCTGCTGCCAGAGCCACAGCCTCTCCGACAGCCGCTCCCTCACCATCTCTCCTCGTCCGACGAGCAGCTCAAGATCTCGATGGGGGCGCTATTCGGCTCGAACTACCTGCCCGGGAATAGGATCGAAACGCTGGTCAACGGCGTCGAGATCTTTCCCGCGATGTTGCGCGCGATACGCGAAGCGCGGCACACGATTACCTTCGAGACCTACATCTACTGGCGGGGCGATGTAGCCGTCGAATTTGCCGAAGCGCTTTCTGCTAGAGCCCGCGAAGGCCTCAGCGTGAAGGTGCTGCTCGACTGGGTCGGCAGCATCCCCATGGACGAGACGCTCGTCGAACGCATGCAGAAGGCCGGCGTTGAGGTCGTCCGGTTCCGCCCGATCTCGTGGTACACGCTCGATCGGATCAACAACCGCACTCACAGGAAGCTTCTGATCGTCGACGGCCGCATCGGCTTCACGGGTGGCGTCGGTATCGCCGACGAATGGAAAGGCGATGCGCGCGCGCCTGAGGAATGGCGTGACAATCACTATCGCCTGGAAGGCCCGGCCGCAGGGGAGATGCAGGCGGCTTTTGCCGAGCACTGGCTTGAGGCGACTGGCGAACTGTTGATGGGCGATCGGTACTTCCCTGCGCTTTCGCCAGTTGGGGACCACGCCGCGCAAATCGTTGTCAGCTCGACCCACCAGCGCAATGTCATGCATCTCATGCTGCTGACCGCGCTCGCTTCCGCGCAGACGAGCGTGCGGATCGCGACGCCCTATTTCGTCCCGGATGAGTTGATCAGGCAGCAGCTCGTCGAGGCGCGCAAGCGAGGCGTCGACGTTCATGTGCTCGTACCCGGCCCCGAGACGGACGCACGCATTGTCAGGAAAGCATCCCGCCATCTTTGGGGCGAGCTGCTCGAAGCCGGTGTACGCATCAGCGAGTATCAACCCACCTTCTTCCATTGGAAGATGGTGATCGTCGACAACATGTGGACGTCGGTAGGCTCTACGAACATCGACGACCGCGCCCTGAGGCTCAACGACGAAGCCAACATCAATCTCTTCGACCGGCCATTTGCAGATGCCCAGATTGCACTGTTCGAAAAGGACGTGGCGGCCTCGAAGTCGTACACCCTCTCCGACTGGACGAGCCGCTCTGCAAACCAGAAATTCTCCGACTGGCTTGCGTCTCTGTCACGCTCGCAGATCTAAAGGCGCCTTCTGATTTGACGGGTAGGCCTGGACGCGATTAGCGCAGCCGCCTGCAAGAGGCAGTTAGGTCCATCTTATCGCAAAGCGAAAACCTCGTAGGCGCGCCTCAGCGTCATGTCTGAACCTCCCGGCGCGAAAATCCGGACCTCGACCGCAATTAGGGCGGTCGGCAGGGACTGGTCGCGTGTGAGAGCCGGCCTAGGGCAGTCAGCGACGCATTGACGTCGAGGGCCCGTCTGGCCGGCCCACCTGCCCGACCGGGCACGATCCAGGAACCGCTCGAGCGGTTTGACGCGTCGATGGGCGAAGATGAAGCCGATGCCTCTCCGAAGCAGTTGGTGCTGGCCCCAGTGCCTCGGCTTCCGCTGATTGACCGGCCTGCCAGAGCATGACGAGCTCGCGACCTATCCATGCGTGCGTGCCGCGGCAGCTCGGGGAGAACTACTTGGCAGACGCTTCTCCGGCCGGCACACAAACGAACGAAACGCCGGGCTTCGGCCCCTCGCGCTGAATAATTGAGGCCTCTAACGCAGCAGTTTGGCAAGTGGTTTTATCTGCATGCTGCGCTATCGGCGTCACCACAGATGAACCGTAAGCGCTGAGGATCACCATTATAAGCAGGTACTGGCCCATTGCTTCACTTCATCTCCTATTGATGCGGTCTAGTCCGGCGCGATAGTCCGTTCCTTGAATAGGAGCAACGCGTTGTTTTTGAGGTCCTCCTCATCAAGCGCGAGAGGCGCACAGGCCGCAATCACGTGAGCAATCCTCTGGCGCTCGACGTTTCGGCGCTCCGGAGGAATATCGGCAGCGACTTCAATCCAGGCTTTGTCCATCGCAGCATAAGCCCGGGCGAGATCGGCCGGATCAATCAACGACGAAAGAGGCAGTCCCGTCTCCTGATTGCTGAAAACGACGCGAGAATTCTAAGGTCAGGGGATCGGAGTTCAAGAGCCGTTTCTCGATGGAGAAAGCCCTGAGGGCCTTGAAAATCGAAATTTGGAAAACCAAAATTTTGTTATCGCGCAGCCGCCGGTGGCGCGCGAGACCGGACCCCATGTTGCTTCTTGGAGGATATGGCCATGGCACCCGTTGCTGCTCTCAACCGTGGCTTGGGAGTGCGGACCGATGAACAGTGATCATTTTAGGCGCCCTGTCGTCATCCTGACAGGCCTGGGGCATCCGACCGCCGTCTCGTCGGTGATGGAGGCCTACACGTTTCTGGCAGATTGGCCTCCCATTAAACGCGATGCCGCGCATAGCTTCGCGATGAAAGCCTGTCTTGCAGCGCTTCAGGACGAAATCGATGCAGAGACCGCTAGAGGTCTGTTCGCGTCCTGGGCGGAACGTCAGGACATCCTCGCCCCGGATCTGTCTTCGTTCATTTCCAGCTGGCGAGCAGGATCGCCCGACCTGTGAACTAGGGCCCGGCTTCCTTTCGGGGAACCGGGCCTATGACCGATCTCGTGCGAACCGCTGCTGAACGGATTGCCCCACGATCCAATGGAGCGACCGACTAGTCGTTGCCGGCGCGCCGATTGATACGGATCGGGCATGCCCTTACCTCCGGGCGGCGTCGCAGGAAGTTTGTGTATTCATGAAGCACAGCATGGTCTGCGTCGGTATCGATGAGGACTGACACGGCGTTCACCACGAACTCGGTGCCAGCCTATTATCCCTGCACAGTTTGGTGCTGGCGGCGGGGAACAGCAGCCGGTCAGAGCTCTGCCCGTATGTCTTCTCGTCAGCGTCCCTCCGCCCCTACCAGCGTGCTCCCTAGATCGGCCCTCCCGGCGCTCTATTCGCGTATGAGAGCGATGAGCGGAACAGACGAAGCGGTCGAGCTGAGCGGAACAGTGGAGGTCTGACCGCGTTTTGGAGACGCATCCGCTGCATAGCAAACGGGAGCGACAACCATGAAAACGGCTATCTCCATGACGGCCTGTCTTCTGTTGGCGTTGTCTTCCAACGCCGCCCAGGCCGGCGCCTGCACTGCTGAAATTGAGACGCTCACGAAAACGATGTCCAGTAAGGATGCTGGCTCCGGCCCCACTGTGGGAGCGGGTGGCACTGGCAGCGCGCAGCCTCAAGCTTCTGGACAGCCTCAGCACCCACCAGCGGCTATCATGGGTCAGGAGACCCAAGGCAAGGCGACTTCTCCCGACGACGTTCGACGTCAGACTGAGGGACGCCCCACCGCAGCAAGCGGTTCCCCGGACAGTAAACCGGGCGAGGCATCAGTCGCTCTCTCACGTGCAAAAGACCTCGATGCACTTGGACGAGAGACCGAATGCTTGGAAGCGGTGCGAAATGCGCAGCGCCTCGCCGGGTCCTCGGGAGGCAAATAATGACCGAGAGGAAAGACGATACTGTTGGGCAGCCTCGCAGGGCGAGCGACAGTCAGCCCTCGGCCCAATACGGGGACGCCCTCGCTGAAGGAGCC
The DNA here is from genome assembly GCF_001429395.1 of Allobosea sp. Root381. GTDB lineage: Bacteria > Pseudomonadota > Alphaproteobacteria > Rhizobiales > Beijerinckiaceae > Allobosea. The sequence continues at coordinate 36,856 of NZ_LMJT01000024.1, read as the reverse complement.
CGCAAAGCGGGGTACTAGGTCCACCAAGCGCGACAACGGAGGAACTCTGAGACCCTCCGATTCCTGGAGCCCGATCGATCCCGGCCGTGCCACGAAACAGGGCCGCGGTGCTCATTAAGCACGCTACCGTCCCCCGTTCCCGAATGCCTACGATGACACAACGCGACCGCATGACCGGGTCAGAGCTTCGCGAAGCGTTACGCTCATTGCCAATGGCGCCCGACGATTTCGGTCGGTTGATCGGCTCTCCGGAGAGACGGGTGCTACGATGGATTCATGAGGAGGAGAACATCCCTTTATGGGTTCGCGGGTACTGCGCCGCCCTGACCGTCCCCGAAGCCAAGACCCGTGCCTGGCGATCAGTGCGACCTCCTGGCGGCGACGGAGAAATGGGGGGCCCGGAATGAGGACAGAGCGTAACGCCTCGAGCGGTTATTCTTGCTGCCCTCAACGAGAAATGACGGCGGCATTGCGGACTAATGAACCGTGGCGGTACCCTCATCCGGTTCGACGATGCCGCCGAGGCCGACGACATCAACAGCATCGACGAATGCCACCTTCGCATCGGTGTCCATCGCGAAAGGCTCCTGCCAGATCGTGGAGTGCCCCTCCTGTTCGACGACCTCAAGGGTCCATCCTTCAACGCCTTCGAGCTTGTAAAACTCCACGCGCACGGTGATTTCGTCCTCAGTGTAGTCCTGAGAGAGCGTTGACCGTGTGATGCCGCGGCGGTCAGCCATCTTGGTCTGTCCATTTCGGTGCACGGCGAGTCGACACGAGGGAATCTTCACAATTGCGGCTTATCGTCCCGCGGGAGTTAATAACGATAAGCCAGCGCGCCATCGCCAGAACTGCGATTAGGCAGCGCTCAACAGCGGAACGGGAAGAACGTCGATACGTTCCCCTGGGCACGCTGTGGGCCGGGCCTGAAGTCTCGGATTCGGAGCTCCGTCGCCAGAACGCTCGGCTGCGAGCAGGCTCAAATTGGCCAGATCGGAAACCTAATGGTTCAGCTCTTGACGGTTTGCAGGATTGGAACCGAGTGGGCGTTCCGAGATGTCACCGGATCTGAATACGGGCACTCGGCTGATATCCGTAAGGTGGTGGAGCAGGCTGAGCATATGGCCCGGCGAACTGGTAGCGATGTACGCCTCACCAGTGAGGCTGAGCAGCATTACTGCGGGATGAAAGCAGGTGATGGGGCGTGCGTGTCGATGGGCTCGAAGGCCAATCGATCGTTCGTAAGGATGTGGCGGGACCTCCGGTCATATCTACAGCGGAATCGAAAGCTCTAATTTCGCTTGGATCGAGCCCCGACACAGACAGCGTCGTCAGGCCCCAACAGCTTTCCTTAACGGGGGCATCGTCCGCGCTACCCGGTCTGAAGCGGCGACAGCGGAGTATAATGATGACCCTTCTCATGGACTGACGGTCCTGCCATTGGCTTGCCTCTCGCGCGTTAAAGCCAGCCACGCGATGGGCAACGCCGGTTCCCAGCGCGCCACGTTCAGCCCAGGGGATACGAGCCCCAACGAGAGGGCCCGGATTTGCACGTCCGCGACGGAAGGCGTCGAGTTGGAGGTGGACATCAATCCATCAGGTCCGCCGTAACCTTGCCTCCGTTCTCCGCGAGCTTCTTGATGACCGCCTTGTGCAACCACATGTTCATCGTCGCGGAATCGTTCGTGTCGCCAGTGTAACCGAGCTCGTGAGCCAGCTCCTTTCGAGCCGTCAGGCTGCTGTCGATCTTAAGGGCCTTCAAGAGGTCCACGATCGACACCTTCCAGTCGAGCGGCTGACCGTTGTCCTTCACGGCCTTGTCGAGGATTGGCGCCACGTCGACCTGGTCCACGGCCGACGACATCGGTGCGGGTCCGACGCTAGTGGTCGGCTCACCCATGGCCGTACCGGCCGGGACGGTAGCCGGAGAGGGCGGAACGGCCGCTCCAGGCACGCGAGCTGGAGTCGGCGCGGCAACGGTATCCGCCTTGGCCTCGCCGAAGATCGCCTTCTTGATGCTCTCGAAAATGCTCATCTGCTTCTCCTGTTCAACCGAGCAGAAAACGGGTGGTACCCCCTCGTCTCCCGCGCTGGAGAAGTCTGGAAGCGGTCAGTTTGCCGACGCTCAGGTAGAGCCCGAGCTCCCCTCCTCGGCCGCACGACGCGCTTTTGAGGCGCGCTTGCAGAAGTCACGCCTGATAACGACGAGATCTTCCTCGTCAAGCTCCTCCAGGTCGAGGAGTTCCTCACGCGCTCCTTCCAACCTGATGATGAGTTCATCGAGCTTGATCTGCATCGCGGCGGTGTCGCGGTTCTGACTGTCTGGATGATGAAAACCATCAAGAAGGTGATGATGGTCGTAGAGGTGTTGATGACGAGCTGTCATGTATCGTTGAACCCGAAGATCGGGCCGGATACTGCCCAGAAGAGGACCAGGCCGACTGCGACGAAGAACGTGGTCGGCTTGCCCGTCCAACTGGAAACCGCCTGAGCAACCCGGGTGAACAGGGACACCTTGTTGTCCTTGTGAATGATGTGATCGTAGCTCGACATGGTGCACCTCGATCGGCGTTTTACGGAGACTTCGTCCGCAGAGCAGTTCAACTGGCAGCGTTCATGGCGAGTTCCGGCCTAGTGTTGGAGGAACTCCATGACGTCATTCGACGAATTCTCGACGGGTGCGCGCTCTTCGCCGGACGGCCCGCGAAGCGCGGCAATGCGGGGAAAGGCAGCCCGCCCCGAACCTGGATCGAAGGCCGGGAACCGCGATCGGGGCGAACCGTTAGATCGGTTTCAACCCCAGCGGAGGAACCCGCCATGGCCAGCGAGCCCAAGACCCTCAACGACCTCTTCATCGACACTCTCAAGGACATCTACTACGCTGAGAAGCAGATCCTGAAGACGCTGCCGAAGATGGCGAAGGCGGCCACGTCACCTGATCTCAAGGCCGCTTTCGAAAAGCATCGCGACGAGACCGAGACCCATGTCGAGCGTCTCAGCCAGGTTTTCGAGATCGCCGGAAAGGCCCCGCGCGGCAAGACCTGCGACGCCATCCTCGGCATCCTTGAGGAGGGTAAGGAGATCATGGAGGAGTACGCCGACAGCCCAGCGCTGGACGCTGGACTGGTCGCTTCGGCGCAGGCCGTCGAGCATTATGAAATGACGCGCTACGGCACGTTGAAGACCTGGGCAACGCAGCTTGGCCTCAAGGATGCCGCCGCGCTCCTGGAGCAGACACTCCGTGAGGAAGAGACCACCGACCAGCTTCTGACCAAGCTCGGCGTCGCGACGGTCAACAAAAGCGCTCAAGGCAAGGCTGCCTGAGGCCGAACGCGCGTCGGCTCTCCCGGAGCCGGCGCGCCCCCCGGGAGGAAGACATGGGCGAGCAACTGCCGCCGCTCACCGACCGCACCGTCCACATCTGCGTGGACATGCAGCGAATATTCGCTCCGGAGGGCCCATGGACCACCCCCTGGATGGCGCGTGTCCTCCCACAATGCGTTGCCCTTGCGGCGGCATATCCGCTGGCCACCCTCTTCACGCGCTTCATCACCCCACCCTCGCCTGAGGCCGCCATCGGCACATGGCGGGACTTCTACCGCCGCTGGCCGGAGACGACCCGCGATCGCCTGGATCCCGCACTCATCGAGCTTGTCCCGGAGCTCGCCAGATTCACGCCCCCGGCCCCGATTTTCGACAAGCCCGTCTACTCCGCCTTCGCGAGCAGCAGGTTGCTTGCATACCTGCGGGAGCGCTCGATCGACACCGTCGTGTTATCAGGAGCAGAGACCGATGTTTGCGTTCTGTCCACGGCGCTCGGCGCGGTCGATCATGGCTACCGGGTCGTGATCGCGACCGACGCCGTATGCAGCTTCTCCGATGCAGGGCACGATAGCCTGCTGGCGCTTTTCCGGGAGCGCTTCAGCCAGCAAATCTCGGCGGTCACGGTCGAGGAGATCCTCGACCGCTGGCACGGTTGAGTTAAGGAGCGAGTACACTTCGCTGCCCGCTGATAGCGGTCTTGTCGACGGAAGCGTTCGGCCTCGATTGGCAGGAACCTCGCCACGTCAGCCTCGTTGAGTGTCTCGCAACGACGAGATTCCCATGGCTAAGAATTCGAAACCAAAACCCGGCAATGGACCTCATGGAGCGTCGCAACTGCCGTCCGTCCAGGTGACGAGCTATAATCTTGAAGCGCGTGATGAGGATGGTTTCGTCGGCGACAAAGCGAGACGAGCGGCGATCTTCGAGCATCTCGAGGACGTGCGAGCGGTGTTGCGCAAGACCGGCGATGACCCACTCGATGTACCGAGCGAAAATCTTAAAAAAAGGGATCTCGACAGCCTGCTCGCCGAGGGCGACCCCACGGAAGCTGCGGTGGTCCACAGCGCAGTCGAGCGATACGCGGAATCCCTGGCGATAGTCGTTCGACGGTTTTGCCGCGGCAAGGCTTGGTCGCAGATCGAACGAATTGCCGTCGGGGGCGGCTTTCGGCAAAGCCGTGTCGGGGAACTCGCGATTGCGCGGGCGGCCATCATCCTGCGCACGCAAGGGCAGCCCATTGAGCTTCAACCGATCCGCAATCACCCTGATGAGGCTGGCCTGATAGGAAACGCGCACATCGCCCCGAAGTGGATGTTCGAAGCGTTCGATAGTCTCGTTGCCGTGGACATAGGCGGATCCAACATCCGTGCAGGCATCGTGGAACTGCGTCAGGCCAAGGCATCGGATCTGAGCAAGGCCAAGGTGTTCGAGTTCGAACTTTGGCGCCATGCCGACGAGGCCACCGATCGCGACCTTGCGGTGGAGCGGATGGGAGAGATGATCCGGAACCAGATCAAGGCAGCCGAGCGTGCTGGATTAAGGGTGGCGCCCTTCATCGGCATCGGCTGTCCGGGGATCATCCAAGCGGACGGCACGATCGACCGCGGCGCCCAAAATCTCCCGGGCAACTGGGAGAGCAGTCGCTTCAATCTGATCGACAGCGTGCGGGCGACCGTCCCGACAATCGGGAAGCACGACACCATGGTGACGATGCATAATGACGCCGTGATCCAAGGCCTGAGCGAAATGCCCTTTATGCAGGACGTCCGGCATTGGGGTGTGCTTACCATCGGGACCGGGCTGGGGAACGCCAGCTTCGAAAACCGAGCGCACGCAAAGAAGCCGGCTTGATCCGGAGGTTTCATCCTTCACGCTCTCATACACTTCGGAACCGTTCGAACTTATTCACCGTGGAGACGTTTGAGGCAGACCACGGAGGTCCGCCATGAACGCGAAAGGGGAACGCAGTCGGTCGGTCTGGATGGACGTTGAGGTCGCGCCCGACGCGGCGCCTCTGGAATCCGACCATTCCGCAGATGTTGCCGTGGTGGGTGCGGGAATCGCGGGCTTGTCCATCGCCTACGAGCTCACCTTACGCGGCCTGTCCGTGGTGGTGCTCGATAGGGATGAGATCGCCGGGGGGATGACCTCGCGCACGGCCGCTCATCTTGCGCCGATCTGCGACGATTCTCTGGCCGACTTGTTGTCGATGCGCGGGCGGGATCTGGCGAAGGCGTTCCAGGCCAGCCAGAACGCGGCCGTCGACCGGATCGAGGCCATTCAATCCGAGCTCGGGATCGACTGCGAATTCCGGCGCCTGGATGGAATCCTGTTCCTCGATCCGGCGAGCGACGAGAGCGTGCTGGATGACGAGGTCGCGGCGGCCAATGAGATTGGCGTTACGGTAGAACGGGAAAAAGGCCTGCCGCTGCGGACCCTCGAGGATCGCCCCCTTCTACGCTACTCCGCGCAGGCCACATTCCATCCGCTGAAGTATCTCCGGGGCATCGCCAAGGCGCTGACGGACAAGGGCGCCCGTCTGCACCCCGACACTGCGGCGCGGCCTTGGCAAGGTCGCGGCCTTCCGGACCGAGGACGGCGACGTCATCGAAAAGTCGGCCGCGTGCACTCACCTCGGCTGTCATCTGCATTGGAACTCGTTCGAGATGTGCTGGGATTGCCCTTGCCACGGCTCCTATTTCGCGCCGGACGGGACCGTGCTCAACGCTCCGGCGATCGGTCCGCTCGCCGATGTCGAAACGACGGATGCCGGAGAAGGCCGATGATCCACCACGTCTCGCTCGCAACGAATGACGTCGCCCGGAGCAGGCGCTTCTACGACCGCGTGATGGGGGTGCTCGGATCGCGTCTTCTCAAGGCGTCGGAGGAGTCCGCTGACTATGGGATCTCGGCGGTCATCTTCAGTCTGGAGACGCCGGTCGACGGCAAACCTGCCTCCGCCGGGAACGGCGTCCATGTCGCTTTCGACGCGGCGGCCGTGACGCGGTCGCCAAATTCCATCGGGTCGCCCTGCAGCATGGCGGAACGGATGCGGGAGCGCCCGGACTGCGGCGCGAATACGACCCCCATTACTACGGCGCCTTCGTCCTCGACCCCTACGGCAACAAGATCGAGGCAGTCACCCATCACGGGAAATGAGACAGGGAGGCGCAGATGATCGGGACCATCACCAGAGCCGCCCTGTCGGGCACGGCCGTTAGCGTCGCCTCGACGATCGCCCTGGCGCTCGCAGCGAAGGCCGAGGGCCGACACGCCGTGCGTCCGACCAATGCGACCGGACACTGGTACCTGGGCGACCGGGCGGCCGTCTCCCGAAACGTCGATGCGAAGCATACCTTGCTCGGGTTCGCGACGCACGAAGGTGCCTCGATTTTCTGGGCCGCTATCTTTCAAGGCTTTCAGAAGCTCGGTCCTCGACGCCCGGCTGTCGTGGATGCCATCGGCGTCTCCGCCCTGGCCGCCTTCGTCGATTACGTCGTAGTTCCGAAGCGTCTGACGCCGGGCTGGGAGAAGGTCGTCTCCCCGCGCTCGATCGCAGCGACGTACGGCGTCATGGCGCTCGCCCTCTGGGCAACCTCGGCGCGGAAGAGCCATCCATGAGCCGGGACGCCGTGATCCTCGGCGCCTTGGCGGGGTTCGTCGCAACCCTGCCGATGACGGCGACGATGTCACGGCTTCACCAGACCCTGTCATTGGAAGAGCGATACCCTCTTCCACCGCGTGAGTTGGCCGAGGACATGCCGTCCATGGCGGTCGGCAGGGCAACAGCGACGCTGACGCTGGTCTACCACTTCCTGTATGGAGCTGCGGCCGGGGCTCTCTTCGGCGGGATCACCGACGCAGGGATATCCCGGCAGGCGCGGCATTCGGAATCGCCGTGTGGGTCGCCAGCTACCTCGGTTGGATTCCCGCCTCACGGCGTCTCAGGCTCGCAACGCGACATCCTGCCCGTCGCAACGGTCTGATGCTGATTGCGCATCTGGTGTGGGGGACGGCGCTGACAGCTGGCTTGCAGGAACTGGAGCGCGCGCAAGCCGCGAGCTTTTCCCGATCGGCCAGCCCGGACAAGCGACTGAAGGACCGACCGGAGGGACAGGGATGAATACCGCCAACCTGCAACTCGAGGGCCTGATGCTCGCGGTCGCGGCGCTCTTCGGCGAAATAAAGCGCAAGGGTTCGCTCGACGACGGGGACATCGAACAAGCGCTCGAACGGGCCGAGCAGGGCGCGTCGCGGCGGACGACCGATCTTACCGCCGCGAATGCCGAAGCGATCCTTTTCCCGATCCGGTTCCTGAGGGAAGCGCTTCGCCGGGCAGGAGGAGAACTGGTTACCAGAGTGTCGTCGCTGAACTCGGTCGGGCCCGGAACGACGACGCGACTACCCGAAGAGAGTGATCGGCGGCCGAGCCATCATGAGCCAGAGTATGGCCAGAATGGCCCCGAAGGCCGGGAACCCGAAGATGAACCACGTCCAGAACAGCGCGCGGTATTGGGGTGGTAGCGGCGCCCCGACGCTGTCGGCCCGCTCGGCCATGTCGCGCATCCGCATCTGCATGACCACGACGGGAAGCCAGAAGATCCCGATGACGATGTAGAGAATGATCGACAGCACGATCCACCCCTCGGACAGGTGATAGCCGACCTCGCGGGCCAGGAGCACGCCGGTGACGGGCTGGGCGATGACCGCGCTGGCCGTGAAGACGAAATCGGCGATGACGACGATCCGGGCGACACCGGCGATCTTGCTCACATTCCCGGTGAAATGAGCCATGACCATGAAGAAGGCGATCCCGGCCCCGGTGCCGATCAGCACGACGGCGCCCAGCAGATGCAGGTATTTGAGGAGCAGATAGGTCATCAGCGATCCCTCAGGGTGGCGAGGCCCACCGCCATCAACGCAATGACCGGCGCGATCTTCAGAATCGGCGCCAGCGGATCGAACCAAAGCCACGGCGTGACCCACGAGCCCGCCAGAGCGTAGGCCAGGGACACGCCTATCCCGGCGAGCATCGCGGGGCGTGCGGTCTTCCGGAAGGCGATACCTATCCCGATCGAGAGATCGGCGAGGCCGCCGCCGACGATGACGAGTTTCGCCCAAAGGCCGGTGACGCCCCCCTGCTCCATCAAGCTCATGCCGGTCGGCAACCCCGGGCCGAGCGAGGCCAGTCCCGAGCCGATCCAGAATATCGCGAGGCTCCCGATGACGATGGGCTTCAGCAGATAGAGCGAGGCGAACCAGCGATCCTGGACGGACGCCGGCCGGGCTTCGAGGGTCTGCGAGATGCGTCTGGGTTCGAGCCCGGTGAGACGCTTCCACTCGCTATCGTCTCCGGTCGCGCCTCTCGCAACCTCCAGCCTCGCAGTGCTTCGGATCGGCGGTCGCCAGCCCAGCCTTCCTGCGAAATCCCCAGTGCGATACGCAAGGGCTGCCATCCAGCGCGGTATGGCGAACTCGACCGCCGGCGGCAGCCCCAGCCAACGACGATACAGCCGGACGAGTTCGACGAATTCGAAGCGTTCCGGCCCGGCGAGTTCCACCGCCACCCGTGTCGGGGCATCGGGGGAGAGGAAGAACCCGACCGTCGCGACGACGTCCTCGAGGGCGACCGGTCTGAGCGCACCCGTATCGGGCATGACGGGTACATACGGCAAGCTCGACAAGCCGCGGATGAGGGCGCTGGCACCGTAAGCCGACGGGCCGAGCACGACGGATGGACGCAAGATGATCCAGTCCAGCCCACTGGCGGAAAGCACGTCATCGCCTGCCCGCTTCGTCGCCGAGAACCGCGTGGGTGTCGCGCGATCGACGCCCATCGCGGAGAAATGGACGAAGCGTTCGACCCCCGCCGCCCTGCAACCAGCGACAAGATCGGCCAGCCCCGTTCGATGGGTCTGCTCGATATCGTCAGATGGCCCGTCTTGAAGAGCGCCCGCGCAGTTCACGACCGCCGTCACGTCCTCGAGCAGGGTCTCCCATTCGGCCCTGTCGGTACGTCCCAGCTCGGCAGCCGACCATTCCATCGTTCGGTGGCGCCGAGGGGCGTCCCCGATATGTCGGGCGACGCCCACGACGCGGATGCCGCGGGTGATTAGTGCAGCCGCAATGCTGCTCCCGATCAGCCCCGTAGCTCCGATGACGGCGATACGATCCACGGCTCTCTCCGGCTGGTGGCCATGCGGCCCCAACCCTGAGCTCGTTCGTGGAGTTCCGGGAAGGCTACCCACGCGGAACCTGGATTTACGGGCCGCGTTTTTTCGGACTGGAGCTACGGGTATCGGGGCACCGTCAGATGCGGAACTTCCTGCGCGACAACGGCCTGAGCTTTGCGCTCTCGGCAATGTTCCTTGCCTCTCTTGCAGGCATGGCGCTGACCGGGCATGCAGCCCGGAACCAGGAACTCACCGAGCATGGCCAGGCCGCGATCGGCTTCGGCGCCTACCTGTCCGGAGGCGTCTTCCTCTCGGCACTTTTCGAGAACTGGGAAAGCGAGTTCCTGCAAATGTCAGTGTACGTCGTCCTAACGGCGATGCTCTTTCAGCGCGGCTCGGCCGAGTCGCGGGACCCGGACGATCCTGAGCGAGAAGGAGACGAGGTTCCCTGGCGAAAGCGTCATCCGGTCCTCGCCTGGCTTTATGAACGATCGCTGGGCATTGCCCTCGCCGTTCTCTTCGTGATTTCGTTCGTCTTCCACTGGTGGTTCAGCGTCGTCGCGGCCAATCAGGAGGCTACGCTTCACGGCCGGGCGGCGCAGTCGGCACTTGAATATCTCGGTGACTCGCAGCTTTGGTTCGAGTCCTTCCAAAATTGGCAGTCAGAGTTTCTTTCAACGGCCCTCCTGGTCGTTCTGTCGATCTTCTTGCGCCACCGCGGCTCTCCCGAATCCAAACCGGTGGCAGCCGCCAACGACGAGACCGGCGCTTGAGGACGCTGATGGGCTGAACGGAAACCGGCTCCGGCGCAGTGAAAGGCGAGCGATGCCCGAAGCCTTCGACTGCCTGATTATTGGGGGCGGACCTGCGGGACTGACGGCGGCCATCTATCTGGCGCGGTTCCATCTGTCCGTGACCGTGGCCGATGATGGCAACAGCCGCGCGCGCCAGATTCCGTGCACTCACAACCACGCCGGGTTTCCGGAAGGCATTGCCGGGGCGGATCTGCTGGATCGCATGCGCGAACAGGGGCGCAAATACGGGGCCCGCCTGCTCGAAGGGCATGTCGACGAGTTGGTGACAGGTCCCCTCGGGTTCGTGTCTCGCGGTCGTGAGGTGACAGGCCCTGCGAGAACTGTGCTTCTCGCAACCGGAGTGACCAACAGGCGACCTGATGTTCCCGAGCCCCTTCATGCTGAGGCACTGCGCACGGGCAGGCTGCGCTATTGCCCGGTGTGCGATGGCTATGAAGTGACCGACCATGACGTAGCCGTCATCGGCTGCGGTGCTCGCGCCGTGACCGAGGCCATCTTCCTGAGGTCATACACCGATCGGGTCACGCTGATCCTCGATCAGGACGATGAACTGACCGAGCAGGATGCCGACCGGATCAACAAGGTCGGCATCAGGTTGGCTCGAGGACGGCCGAGCGAGTTCACCCTCGGTGCGAACCAGATCCACTTCGCTGTCGGTCAACGACAGATGGCATTCGATACCGTCTACCCATCCCTCGGCTCCGAGATCCATTCGGAACTGGCCGCATCGCTCGGTGCCGCTATGACCGACGAGGGGTGTATCAAGGTCGATGCGCACCAGCGGACGAATGTCCCGGGATTGTACGCTGCGGGCGATGTCGTGGTCGGGTTGGACCAGATCAGCCATGCGATGGGTGAGGCCGGCGTCGCCGCCACCGCGATCCGCAACGACTTAGCCGCCGTCAGGCCGATCCTGCGCTAGTCCAATCGGTCGCGGTGGCCCGTCCGCGAAAGGGCCTCTAGGACGAGGGCCTGCGCCTCCTCAACAAGGCCAACGTGCCGACCGCGACGGCACCCGCACGCCCCGGCAGCGGCCGGCGCCATCGTCCGCTTTGGCCGCGTCAGGAGCTTCGCCATTCTTGAGATCTCCAGAGACGCTTGCCGATCCCCCGCCTCACGGGGTCAAACTTGCACGCCGAAACACATCAGTACCAGCCTTGTTGTCGGCAGCGTCGGCGCCCCGTAGTCCAATGGGCCGCGGTGTGCCTTTGGTGGTGTCGCGCTGCGTCTGACGCTCGGCCTCGGAATTCAGTTCGGCACCGACCAGGATGATAATCGCCGACAGCCACATCCACATCAGAAGCGCGATTACGGCGCCGAGTGCGCCATAGGTCTTGTTGTAATCCTCGAAGCTGGCGAGGTACCACGAGACGAGGGCCGACCCGAGCAGCTAGGCAACGCTTGCGAAGACGGCGCGGGGACTGACCCATGCCCACTTGGCGTCGTCACGGCTAGGCCCGAAGCGGTCCAGCACAGCGAGGCCGATCATCAGAATGGCGATCAAGACGGGCCAGCGGCCGAGCCATATGAGCCATTCCGCTGCGTCCCCGAGGTTAAGGTTGTCGAGCATGACCGGGATCGCGGCCACCGCGCCGAGTGCCAGCACGGCGAACACGAGAATTCCGAGCGTGAAGGTCAGCGAGGTCAGGTTCAGCCGGACGAAGCTGTGCTTATCCTCCTCACCATAAGCGACGTTGAGCGCATCGAAAACGGCTTTCACCCCCGCGGTGGCACTCCACGCCGAAAGCCCCAGGCCGATGACGAAGGCGAAGCCGAGCTTGGTCTCGTTGCCCATCGAGATCCGGATGATCTGGTCGCGGACGACCTCGATCGCCCCGCCGGGCAGCATGCCCTTCGCTGCCGAGAGTTGCTCCGCAATCGTTCCCGGATCCGCGACCAGACCGTACAGGGACACGAAGGCCGTGATGGCCGGAAGATTGCAGGCAGCCCATAGAAGGTCACGCCCGCCGCGACCGCGAGCACCCTGTCCTGGCCGACCTCGCCATAGGTCCGCCAGAGGATATCGCGCCAGCCTGTCGGCGGAATCTGGGTCCGGCGTGTCAGCATCAGCCTCGTCAGCGTCGTCAAGGCCACCGGCGCTGTTTCTCGTCCGGACGCCGCCGGCAAGCAGTGTATATGCCTGCGCTGCGATTAAGGATATTGCGAGACCCGCCAAGACTGCGAGCGAAGCATGTTTGACGATAGAAGCTGTGTGCACGTGACCCGTTCCAGCGTGGCGACGACGTCCTCGGCCCGATAGCTGAAGCGCGGATCGGCCGCCGGCGAGAAGCGGGAGAAGGTGTCCACCACCGTCAGAACCCGGATCTTGCGACCCCTGGGCGAGCTGATCATGGACAAAATCCATCGCCCAGACATCGTTCGGCCGCGTCGCCGGCGCGCGATCCTCGCGCAGCTTCGCCTTGCCCGGCGCTTGGGCGCCTTGTTCCTGAGCTGCAAGCCTAACTCATTGTAGATCTTCGAATCCGCTTCTGATTGACGTGCCAGCCCTCGCGCCGCAGCAGCACGTCGACACGACGATAGCCATGGCGGACGCGGGTCTCGCAGATCGCCTTAATCCGGGCTGCCAGGGGGGCCTGGTCGGGCCGGCACGATTTGTAGTGGTAGCTCGACGTGTCGAACTCCAGGACCACACAGGCCCGCCGGATCAACACCTGCCATTCGCCACACATCGCGCCGACGAGCTCGCTTGCGACCAGGCCTCAGGGCTTTCGGCGGATCACGTCCTGCAACATCTCACGGTCCAGCCGAGATCGGCGACGAGCTTGCGCAGCTTCGCGTTCTCGTCCTCGAGCTGCTTCAGCCGGCGCATCTCGGCCGGCAGCAGCCCCTCGTACTTATTCTTCCAGTTGAAGTAGGTCGCCTGGCTGATCCCGGCCCGCCGGCAGATCTCCGCCACCGGAATCCCGTCCGCGCCCTGCTTCAGGATGAACGCCTTCTGGGCGTCCGAGAACTTCGAATCCTTCATCGTCTTCCGCTCCTCCCAGCCCAAGGGAAACGTCGCGGAAAACTCTAACCCAAAGCGGTCCAGTTTTAAGGGCTTAGATCAATGCGAGAATGCGGTAAGAGCGAGACCGGCAGCCTTGTTCGTCCAGATGCTTGCTAACTGGCGAGGCGCGTCCGTCAGCGCGGTTATGACAACCGACACCTACACGACTATAGCGAGGTTGGCCCGCTGCGCGGGTAGATGCCGTCAGGGGGCGTTGAGGAGAAGCAGCCCATCCCGAACATCGACCCGCTCACCAACACTGCTCCGCGGCCGTAGAGCTGCCAAGCGGCTCTGCGATCCGGGACTGCAAAGGTCCAGATGTTGGCTTCGGCAGCCGCCCAGACCAGTTGGCCATCGATAGCCGCCATGGCCGAAATGACCTCGGCCGGCGGTACTGTCCGGCTGAACACGACCGTCACATTCGAGCCTGAAGTGAGTGGGGTCGCTGCGGCAATCCCCGTGCCTGTTGTCAGAACCGCTAAGCAAAAGGCACGGCCGGTGCCGATAGGCGGGCCTGGCAGGCGTTGGTTTGGTCTACCCACCCAAAGGCCGGCGGCAACCAGGGCCAGCCCGAGAGCAAAGAACGCCAAATCCCAGACCAACCAGTTCGGCGAGCCTTCTCGGATGTGGTGAAGGCCGAGTATCCAGTGATTGAGAACTGCATCGAGCAAATGCCAACAGCCAAAGCCCACGAACACCGCGGCGATGACTGTCCGGCCGGACCCTTCAACCGACAGATCCCGGCGAGCCATAAAAAGCATGCCCAAACCAATTAACCCGACGCCGTACATCACCGCATGAAAGAGGCCGTCAGCGAGCATGCGGAAGCGCAAGTCCTGATAGGCAACGCCATCCAGACCGCTGAGCAAACTATGCCACTGAAGCACCTGATGGAGCAGAATTCCGTCGAGAAACCCTGCTAGTGCTACCCCGATCAGAAAGCCAGCGCCGCGAAGAGTTCTGGATGGCATCTGGCAAGCTCCCACGCGGTGGTGAGTTAAGACAGTGATTGCTGCAAGCGCGCGAGTCGGCCCGTATGTTCCGATATGTGGCCCTTTGCCAGCATCGCAACTGCCCGCAAGGTCTTGTCCTGCCCTTTTGCAAGGAAGGCTTCCTGAGCCTGAAGGAGCTCCCCGTGAACGCCCAGCTGTGCCTCGACAAAGAGGCGATCGAACTCTTTTCCTTTCGCCTCCCGCAGTTTGATCATCCAGGCTTTGACATCCTGTTTTGGTACCTGGGGGGGTGGCACGCTGTGGGTGTCGTCAAAAAGGGGGCGCAGAACCGCCGCCAGGCCTTCCTGTTCGGCCACCTCATCCTGCGCGAAGATCCGAACCTCTTCACTGGACGAGTTGGTGACGCCGAGCTTGGCCATATCGAGAGCCGCAGCTCCATAAGTTATGATGGATTGCGCGTACTGCAGGTCGTCATCGCGCTGCGTCTTCGGTTGAGCAATGCCAGGTTGAGTTGCGAGGAGCAGTCCGCCCGCGATTAGCACTCTACGATCCATTTGAGTCCTCCGTTCACGAATTGGGCCAGCGGGGGATGCCGCCGGTGTTGCCGGGAGTACGGCAGCCGCAGCGCAGGAGCGCTGTAGGGCGAGGCGAGCTTGGATAATTTTTCCGCTGTCGCGCTTGGTCGGTTGGCGAAGATGCGCGAGGCAACCACGCAGACTCCCGCCGTTGCAACCAGGCACCTCGTGATGATCAAGCTCGCTGTGACAGCGCCGAAGCTGAACATCAGCATCGTGTGACCGGCATTCAGCGCATATCCGGCCGCGAAGATGATGATCAGAGCTGCCAAGGTCATCAGACCATAGACGGTTGCCTGATGCTTGAGTGCGGCCGTCACTCTAGCCGCTACGAGGGCGACGAGAGCGCCCACGGGTTATTTCGCAGCCCAAAAGCCGATAACGGCGCCTGCCGCTACGGCCCACCCCAGAGCACGCATGGGTCGCGCACGGACCTCGTCTACGATAAGCTGCTGCAGCTCGCTTACCTGCTCCGTTGCAGCTTCCGCCATCTGGTCGGAATCGATGCCATAGCGTTTGGCGGTCGATCCACCGTAGTCCTCATTGCGGGTTGCGCCGCTCTCAGCATCGGCCCCCTGAGACATTGCTTTGAACCCGTTTTCCATCGCATAGCTCTCCCCACATCGGATCACTTATTATGTCGGGCGCCTCAGGCTATTTCGACCGCCTGGGGAGCCGAGGCGCAGCCGGCTCCAATATCGCTGCGGGGTCAGCCTGGTCTTCGACCGCAACGGCTGGCTCAGTGAATCCAGTCGAGGAACCACGAGTCGTGTCAGAATGGCCGTCACGCGCGCATATCGCCCGTGCGGCTTCCCAATGAGCCTTTTCCTGTCCCTCCGGCTGACCTTCGCTGAGCCATATTGAATAGGCTACTTGCCGGATGCGTACTTCCGTGTCGGATTCGCCAGACATTTTTGCCTCCTCAGTTTCGCCAAGTCGCTGCTGTTAACCTCTCCGCATTGCCTGGAGGTTAGCTAGGTGCTCCTTAATAAGGCCAGACGCCAGCATGGCGATCGAGCGGTTAGTGACGTCCTTACCTTGGTCCAGATAAGTATTTTGGATCTCCAACAGTTTTGTATGGCCATCTACCTGAGTTTTGATATAGGCCTCATCAAATTCCTTTCCGGCGGGTATCGATTTAAAATTTTCGATCACCGCCGTGGCGTCAGCACTAAGCTTCTCGGGCGCCCCCTCCGACATTCTGGATGCCGCCTTGATGACCTTCGCCACAGTGTCCTGCTCGGCAACTTCGAACTCGGCAAATCGCTTCAGGGCGGCATCGTTGACCTTGGCAAGCGCCGTCTTGCTGGTGCCCAGAGCAACATCCCCTGTTTCGAGCGTTTCAGCTGCATGGGTCGTCTCAGGCGTCATTCTGTTGGCGCTAGTGCCCTGCGCCATCGCAAGGGTGGACCCGAGGATGGGATGATGGAGGCCTGAACGAGCAAACGGCGGTTCATGAGAGTTCTCCTGAAAGGCCCCCGCTCTCGGCCTAACGTGACGGCGTCTGTTTGGTTCACTCGGCGTGGACTCTAATCCTCCAGCGCGTCCTCAGTGATGGGAGATCATTCGGCGGATCACGGCTTTGGTTGAGGGCGCGGAAACGCACGGATGGTCTCCGTCTCGGGCTTCCCCCTGGTAGACTGCTAAGGCTTTTGACCCTGGACCGGCCAAATCTGAAAGCGAGGCGCACGAGCCCTTTCGTTCGTTGGATTCCCCGGCGCGCATTTGGGCCCCAAGGTAACGCGATCCCTCGCTCAAGGGATACTGCAAAAGACCCGCGTGCTGCGCTTAACGATCGCGGAACTGCCGCAGACATGCGGTGTTGCAGTGGGCAGTAGCGGCCGTCCGGCCCCTGGTTTCACCTTCGACGACGCGGTCGCAATCCTGCCCTATCTCGCCCGGCTCGGCGTCAGCCATGTCTATGCGTCGCCGGTCCAGACGGCCCGCCCAGGCTCCACCCATGGCTACGATATCGTGGACCATACAAGTATCAATCCGGAGCAAGGCTTCGCCCCACGCCATTGCCTTCGACATCGACTGGGAGCGACTGGGCGCCAATGGCAAGCTGGCGCTTCCCTTCCTCGGCAAGCGCTATGGCGACGCTCTGGAAGAGGGCGAGCTGACGCTGAAGCGCGACGAGAGCGGCGATGGCTTCAGCATTTGGCATTTCGAGCATCGTTTCCCGATCAGCCCGCTGAGCTATCCGATCCTGCTCGACCGGGTCCTCGTCCTGGTGGACCCTGCCCGACCGGACTACCGGGAGCTGCTGGCGGTCTCGTCGCGGCTGCGGACGCTGGCGGAGAACCCTGCCACCGTCGGGATAATCGAGAGGAACTCTCCGGTCCTTTGGACGTTCGGCGAATGTCCCCCCGGGCATCGAACAGCAGATGCACTGTCCAACACAGGAGCGCGCCATGTTCATGCGCATCGACCGTCTACAGGCCGAACTGCCGCTACCGAAGGAACCGTCGCCCAACGCCGCCGCCGCGCTCCAGGAGTTGCTGGGTGGAAAATACGGAGAGATGTCGACGCTCGGGAACTACATGTTCCAGAGCTTCAACTTCCGCAACAAGAGCAAGTTGCGGCCCTTCTACAGCTTGGTGTCGAGCATCTTCGCCGAGGAATTGGGGCATGTGGAACTGGTCAGCACCGGCGTCGCAATGTTGAACAACGGGCCGGGCGATCCGACGCCTGAGGTCGATGTCTCGGCAGCTCCCTTCGAAGAGATGAAGGACGTTCGTCTGGCGGGCGGCTTCTTCGCTAATGCGGGCGGCGCTATGCCGATGAACAGCAACGCCGCGTCCTGGAACATGGACATGGTTACCAGCACCGGCAATCTGATCATCGACCTGCTGCACAATTTCCATCTCGAGTGCGGCGCCCGACTGCATAAGCTGCGCGTCTACGAAACCCTGACCGAGCCGACCGGCCGCGAAGTCTGCGGCTATCTCCTGGTCCGGGGTTCGGTCCATGCCCACGCCTATGCGCTGGCGCTCAAAAAGATCACCGGCGTCGAGATCGAGAAGATGCTGCCGACGCCCAACATCGATCTGAGCCGAATCCCTGAGAGCCAAAAATACCTTCAGGAAGGCAGCCACCGTCGCCTCTACATGTTCAGCCCTGATGACTATCGCGAGGCTGCCGGGGTCTGGTCGAACGACGAGGTCGCCCTGCCGGGGGACCCGCCCGGCAATCTCGAAATCGTCGAAGGCCCACCTGACGGCGGCAAGATCCCGGAGCTCGACGGCAACTATGGCGCCTTCGCTCCCGATTATGCGCCGGAGGAGATCTTCGAGATCGCCTCCAAGCTCTACAAGAAAAGCCGCTAGCGGCGCGAACATCTTCGTCGCCCGCGGTGGTCGTTGGCGACGAAGACGACCACCAAAACCGGATTGCGCAGAGATCACGAAGGAACCCGCCGCAGCCGTCGGCGTATTGACCGCGCAGGAGGCAATCATGCGTGTCGATCAAATATTCGAGTGCCGGAGCTGCGGCTCTCCGGCCGTGTCGCTTCCGAAGACCTTGGCCGTCACCGCGATCGTTCGATGCGCCGGCTGCGGAAGCGATCTGGGCACCTGGCAGGACTACAAGAACGCTACATCGGTCGCACTCGTCAGGTCCGGGACATTGCACAGTGCCGACCCGATCCTGCTACCGGCGCCAACCAGCATGTCCTCTCCAGAGGCGTGGGCTGATCCCTCATATGCCCCCGCCGGTCAGGTAAGCGGCCCCCGGCACCGGCAGCACGTGTTGGCTCCCGCGCTTGTCGAGGTTCCCCTGTGGTGAAGCACTTCATCGCTACCTACGACATCGAAGCGGCGCCCGGAGATCCTCACAACCGGTTCCTCGATGCGGCGGTCGCACGAGGATGGAGCGATACGCTCACCGTCGGTGACCGATCCGAGCGGTTGCCCAACTCCACGCTCATCGGCAGTTTCCGAAACCTCGACGATGCGCATCGATCGTTTGAAGCTGCCATCATCGACGCAAACGAAACCATGTCTCCAGCGAGGCTGAACGTCGAGCGGCGCTACATCGTCGAGCGGGCGTCCGGCGGTCGGCTGCTGGCCAGAAAGACCGAGTGGGTCAAAACCAACATCGCGCGGCTCAACAGCATGCTGAGGCCTAAAAAAATGCGCGTGGAAGGTCGCGACGCGAAGTAACCCCGAGGGCAAGATGCGTGCCCCCAACGGCATCCCGGCGCGTGGGCTCTCTAGGGATTTCCGGAACCCGGCTCCGCCATCTTCCGGTGCTGCTTGGCGAGCGTCTCGGCCGGAGTGACGTTGGCCAGCGACGACTGGAGCTTGTTCTTCCAGCCGCTGACGACATCGCCCTCTCCGGCGAGAACCGCATCGTAACCTGCCTTGGCAACGTCGGCTGGATCGTCCTTCTCATCCTGGCTGATCTTGGTATCGAGCAACCCCGCACGTTCGAAGAAGCGGGTCTCGGTTGCGCCCGGCATCAGGCAGGTGACGGTGACGCCCGTGTCCCGCAACTCCTCGCGCAGGGCAAATGAGAAGGAGTCGATAAACGCCTTGGTGCCGTTATAGACGGCCTGGAAGGTGCCGGGCATGAACCCGGCGATCGAAGGATGCGGCCTTCTCCCCGCTCCCGCATCTGTCGGCCAACCTTCTTGATCAGCAACAGCGTGCCGACGATGTTGGTGTCGATCACGCGCAGCCACTCTGTGTCGTCCTGATCGAGGAAGCCGTGCCCGAGACCTCGTCCTGCATTGGCGAAGAGCAGGTCGACCGGCCGCCCGGCTTTGGCGATTTCCGCGACGAGTTCTTCGACCCCCTCCTCGTCGCTCAGATCGGTGACAATCGAGACGACATTGGCACCCTTGGCTTTGAGCTTCGCGGCAGCGCCGTGGATGTCCGTCTCGTCGGCCGCAATGATCAGGTCGTAAACGTCAGCGGCGGCAAGTCGCGCCAGCTCGAAGCCGATGCCGCTCGACGCGCCCGTGACAACGGCCAGCTTTCCCGTTCCATTCGTCATGTCGTTCTCCTTGCTCACGGCTTGAGTACGACCTTGATGCAGCCTTCCTCCTTGTCGCGGAATGTCTGATAAAGCCCCGGCCCATCCTCGAGCCCCGCCCGGTGCGTGATGACGAAGGAGGGGTCGATCTCGCCGGACGTGATCTTCTCCAGAAGCGGCGCGAGATAGCGGTGCGTATGCGTCTGACCGGTCTTGAGCGTCAGCCCCTTGTTCATGAAGGCGCCCATCGGGATCTTGTCGAGGAAACCGAAATAGACGCCGGGCATGGAGATCGTGCCGCCCTTCCGGCAGCACATGATCGCCTCCCGGAGCGCATGGGGACGATCGGTCGCGAGGTAGGTCGCAGCCTTGATCTTGTCGATAACGGCATCGAATGAACCGCTGCCATGGGCCTCGGCGCCGACCGCGTCGATGCAGCGATCGGGGCCACGGCCCTTGGTCATCTCCATGAGGCGATCGTAGACGCCCACATCGTCGAAATTGATTGTCTCGGCCCGGCCCTTGCTCGCCGCCAGCGCAAGCCGCTCAGGAACATTGTCGATCGCGATGACGCGACCCGCGCCAAACATCCAGGCCGACTGGATGGCGAACTGCCCTACCGGACCGCAGCCCCAGACCGCGACCGTGTCACCGTCCTCGATCTCAGCATTCTCTGCCGCCATATACCCGGTCGGGAAAATGTCCGAGAGGAACAGGACCTGCTCGTCGGGGATCCCGGTCGGCACCTTGATCGGGCCGACATCGGCATAGGGTACCCGCAGGTATTCCGCCTGCCCGCCCGGGAAGCCGCCGAGCATATGCGAGTAGCCGAACAGACCGGAGGGTGACTGACCCATGGCCTTCCTCGCCTGATCGGCGTTCGGGTTGGAGCGATCGCAGAGCGAAAAGAGCTGCTTGCGGCAGAAGAAGCAGTCGCCGCAGGCAATGTTGAATGGCACGACGACCCGATCGCCGACCTTCAGATTCCGTACGTCCCGGCCGACCTCGACAACCTCGCCCATGGTTTCGTGACCAAGGACGTCACCGGCTTCCATCGTGGGCGTGTAGCCGTCATAAACGTGCAGGTCGGAGCCACAGATCGCGCAGGCCGTGACCTTGATCACGACATCGCTGGCATCCTGGATCTGCGGGTCGGGCACCGTTTCGCAACGGATATCGCCCTTGCCGTGCCAGCACAGTGCTTTCATGTCGTGGGTCCTTTGACCCCCCATGCTGCCAACGCGACCTGCCAGTGACCGTTCCGTAAAAATATCCTTGCGACTTAATTATTTGTTGCTCGCCGACGTGCCGAGGAACTCTGCCTACGAAAACTTGGTTGGGCGACTCACGGTTCAGACGCCGAGGCCTGTGGCCGGGGCGTTCAGGTGGGCGCGATCACGGTTGAACCTTAAAGATCACCGCACGTTCATGGCTATGGAGACTGCGAGGCCTACCATGTTCCATTCATCGCTTGATCCCTCGTTGGTCATCAGTCGCTGGCGTGAGCGCCCGCCGACCGGACGAGAGATGCAGCGAACACTGACCTCGTTTCTCCCTCCAGACGAACTGGACGCGATCCTCGCCAAAGAGGTAGACCGCTCAGTGATTTACATCCGCTGGTGCCTCAGCAGTGAAGCCATCGTCCCGGCCTGTCTCTTGGCGGCCGCTTTGCGACTAGGCGCACGCAAGCGGCCGGTCGCTGACTATCAGTCGTCGAGAACGGCTATATCAGGCCCTCGATGAGCCCAAGGTTCTTGGCCTCGGTAGCCTCGATGTACCGGTTCCCGGGGGCCCGCTTCAGTACCTCGTCCAGCGTGACCGACGATCCCACGATCAGGTTCGCGAAGCCTTCGTTCTGAATCTGGATAGAGTGCTCGATCTCATCCAGCTTGGCCTTGAGATTGGCGATGCAGGCGGTCAGCGTACCAGCGAGCAGGATATTGGTCTGCAAACTTGCGCTCATGGATCATTATGCGCGTGCCACGGGTCAAGTAAGGGGTGAGGGCGCGCGAAGAAACTTGTGAAGGTCGCTCCGGCGGAGTAAATCGCTGCCTTGCCAAGGAATACGAACCGTCGACGAGGCTCGTGCTCTGAGTGATAGCGAATGTCCTCGCCCATCATCCGCGCCACCTCTGGATCGCCTCCGAGCGTACTGAGCTCGACGACGACGATGCCTTCACGGGGAGCGGCGGCCAGCCGGTCTCGAAAGAAGGCATACATCGAATAGTCCACCGCACCCGCGAGCAGGGTCGGCGGATTGGGAAATCGCCGGGCGACAACGGACGAACCCGATCAAGCATCGACTGGGGATGCGGGGATATCTTGGGCAGGCTCATGTGTGCTCACGAATGGTGGATGCTCTCGAACTCTATGATCTGCCCTTGGGTCCGGACCATCGGATAGCCGCGTGCAGGAACGTCGTGCCTTTCGTTCTTTGACGTCCGCAAGCCTCCCGTGGTGATCGGTCCAGCGGCGCAACCCCTACGGCCTTGTTGCGTTGCCTTTGAAAGGGAGCATCGACATGCCACACCCATCTTCGCCTACCGGACGTCAACTGGCGGTCGCCTTCGCGAGGAAATTTCCTGGTGAGGATTGGATCGCGCGGCTATCCGAACGCTCGGGGATGGATCGCGATACGGTCGAGTGGCACCTACAGGAAGATATGGTCCCACCAGTTGCGATCATGAAAGCCGCCTCGGAAATGGAAGGCGAGCCCGAGCAGCGCGGCGATGCCACGGCACGGGATGATCTTCCCCTCGCCGGCCTGCCCGGCAACCTCGGGAAACTCTACAAGGATTAGCCCCGTCCACTCGTTTCAGGAGACGATGATGCCAAACCGTGGAAAAGAAGCGGAGAAGCATAAAGCCGACGCCCTGGCCTCCCCCGAACCCGCAAAACGCGATGCCGCCGGTCAGTATGCTGCCTCACCGCGTATCTCTCCGAACCCTGGCGGATTGGTGAGTGCTAATCCTGTCGTGCTCTCCGGCGACGGCGATGCGACGACAGGGAACGGGCATGGTCGAAACCGCGAACAGAAAGGGGCGAAGGCAAGCTAAAGCGCTTATCGCGCCCATGAATGCGCTGAAATCCAACCCTCGAACGCTTGAAAGACCCGGCGTCGGAGCAAGAGTCGCAACGTTCTGACGGCAGGGAATTCAGCGCCACTTCGTCAGCGTTCGTCCCGTGGCCTCTCAAGCGGCCTTGCCGCTTCACCTGAGCCGCTTGATCGCATCCGCCAGCGGAACCTCCGCTTCGCAATAACCATCCCAGGCCTTGCTCCTCGCCAACAGGGCGGGAACCGTACGCACGGTGTAACGCGCGGGATCGAGCCCCTTCTTCACCTGCGTCCATTGCACCGGCATCGAGACATGCGCGCCAGGCCGCGCGCGCGGCGACAACAGTGCGACGGCTGTCGACATCCTGTCGTTGCGCAGATAGTCGAGGAAAATCCGGCCGTTGCGTAGCCGCTTGGCCATGTTGACGACGTAGCGGGACGGCTCGTCCGCAGCCATCTCGGCGCAGACCTGCCGAGCAAAATCCTTGGCCGTCGGCCAGTCGAGCTTCCCGCGTTTGGCAGCCTTGAGCGGGGTGACGACGTGCAGGCCCTTGCCGCCCGTCGTCTTGCAGAAACTGTTCAGCCCGAGTGCGTCGAGCCTTTCGCGCATCGCGTTCGCCGCAGCGACGACATCGTTGAATTCGACACCGGGCCCCGGATCGAGGTCGAAGACGAGACGACCGGGAACCTCGGGATCGTCTGGCTGGCAGTTCCACGGATGCAGCTCGATGCCGCCGATCTGGGCCGCCGCGACCAGGGCCTCGATGCGGTCGATCTGGAGATAGGGTTTTTTGTCGCCGAAGACGTGGACGAGCTCGAAGAGGTTTGAGGTGCCGAGGCCTGCATGGCGCTGGAAGAACGTCTCTCCGCTGATGCCGTCCGGTGTCCTGAGCAGCGAGCAGGGCCTGCCCTTGATGTGAGACATCATCCATTCGCCCACGGCGGCGAAGTAGTTCGCCAGATCGAGCTTTGAGACGGGCTTGCCGTCCTCCGCATCCGGCCAGAGTGCCTTGTCCGGATGCGACAGGCTGACGCCGAGCACGTCGACCCTGCCACCCTTGCGCCGAGGCGAGGCGGCGACCGGCTTCGCCGGTTCGACCGCCTCCGGTGATGCGGGCAGATCCGTCTCGACCTCCGCCGCAGGCTTGTCTTCCCGAAGCCCCTTGAAAGCGGCCTGCCTGACCATGCCGTCGCCGGTCCAGCCCGCGAACTCGATTTCCGCAACGAGAACGGGATCAAGCCATGTCACTCCCGCCGCACGCCTTGGCGCGGTGGCACCGGTGAAGGGCGAGGTCTTCGCCGCGTGCTTCTTCAGGCGCGGGAGGAGGGTCGCGACCTTCGACGCGCCGTACCCCGTTCCGACCCGGCCGATATAGACGAAATGCGATCCGCGATTCACTCCGACCAACAGCGAACGGAACTTGCCCTCGGTCGTGGCCCAGCCGCCGATCACCGCCTCGTGCCCGGCGCGGCACTTCGCCTTCGTCCAGGTATCGCTTCGACCGGAGACATAGGGCGCCTCTCCGGACTTCGACACGATCCCTTCGAGCGAGAGCTTGCAAGCCGACTTCAGAACGGCGTCGCCGCCACTCTCGAAATGCTCGACATAGCGCAGGACGACGCCGTCGCCATGACGCTCGACCAGTTCCTTCAGACGAGCCTTTCGGGCCAGTAGCGGCTGGCGGCGCAGGTCCTCGTCCTCGATCCACGGCAGATCGAAGGCGAAGTAGACTAGGCTCAGGACCTATTAACTGGGTTGCTTAGCAGTGCGCTGCTTGATTCCATGGCGGGCGGAGGTGTCGCCATGGATGATCTGCTGTTGCTGTCTGAGGCGCAGATGCGCCGGATCGAGCCGTATTTTCCGCTGTCTCATGGCGTGCCACGGGTCGATGACCGGCGGGTTCTGAGCGGCATTCTGTTCGTGATCCGCAACGGCTTGCGCTGGCGCGATGTGCCCGCCGCCTACGGCCCGCCCAAGACGATCTACAATCGCTTCATCCGCTGGAGCAGGCTCGGCGTGTTCAACCGGATCTTCGCGGAGCTCGCAGCCGAGAGCGACAGCTCGGATCGGCTGATGATCGATGCCACCCACCTCAAGGCGCACCGCACCGCCGCCAGCCTGCTCAAAAAGGGGCTCTACCCCGATCTATCGGGCGCAGCCGCGGCGGCCTGACCTCCAAGCTCCATGCCGTCTGCGACGGCAGCGGCCGGCCGCTCCGCCTGGCGCTGAGCGAGGGGCAGGCCAGCGACTTCAAGGGCGCCGCCATGCTGGTCGATGCCTTGCCGCCCGCCAAGGCCATGCTCGCCGACAGAGGCTATGACGCCGACTGGTTCAGAGCCGCGCTCGCCGCACGCGGCATAGCCCCGTGCATTCCCTCGAAGATCAATCGCAAGACGCAGATCCCGCACGACCGGTATCGCCAGCGCCATCGCATCGAGAACATGTTCGCTCGACTCAAGGACTGGCGCCGCATCCACACACGATACGATCGATGCGCTCACACCTTCATGTCCGCCATCGCATTCGCCGCGGCATTCATCTTCTGGCTCAAACAATGAGTCCTGAGCCTAGATGCCGAAAATGCAGCGGAGGCTGAGGCTTAGATAGCCTCGGCGGCAATCGTCTGGCTAATCAGCTGACAAGGCTTATTGGTTGTTAGAAATGCAATATCCGCGGCATCGCGGCCATGGGCGATGCGTACGAGCCCTTCGACAGGCGCGAGCCGAGTTGGGTCGATCAGCCACCATTGGTTCTCGACGAACACCTCAACGACAGCATGAAAGTCTGCAGGTTGCAGGTCCACAGCGTAAGCGCTCACTGCTCTAGCCGGGATGGAGAGGGCGCGGCAAAACGTGATCGCTAGGTGAGTGAAATCTCGACAGACGCCGGCCCTTACTGTGAATGTCTGCGCCGCCGTGGTTTCCGGCGTGCTCACACCTGCAACGTAGTCCAAATTTCGATCGATCCAGTCCAAGACGGCCATAACGCGGGCGACGCCGTCACCGGCTTGCCCAAACTCACGAAGCGCATATCGCTGGAACTGATCACTCGGGCAGAAGCGGCTCGGCAGTAGGAATGTCAGCGTATCGGCCGGGAGTTCGCTCCACGAGTGTTGGCGACCGCTAACAGGAAGCAGAAGCCTGTGCCCATTATCGACGTCAGCCTGATAGGAGATCGTGACCGTGCCCGACAGGCAGGCGCGCATTCGGCGATCGCCTCCGACGCCGACATCCGACAATAGCGCGCGATGCGGCGTCACCGTCAGGGCCTCGGAGATGATTGCCTGATCCTCAGTCAACGCTGCCTCGATCAGCCCGATGATCTGGGTCGGTTCTGCGAAGTCGTAGATGAGTTCCGCGGACGCTCGGACTTTCATGCCGGCAGCTCCCTGCGCCGAACCACCGCTGCCGGGTCCACGTGACTTTCGCCTCTGCCTTCCAGTCGTCCGACTATGCCCAGAACGGCTACCCGGCCTTCGTTAAAAACAGTACCTGTGACTGCGCCGTGGATTATTGCGGTACCCCCTTTCACAATAGTCAGATCACCGCGGATCCGGTCTTGGACCGTCACGCTCGCACCCGGGTGAACGTGCCAGTTGCCTTCCGCCCGACCGCCGAACCACAGGCCTTCAGCTCTGATGTCTCGATCACCTGTCATGACTTCGGAGTGGTGCACCGCGCAGCTCTTCCGGTTCGGTTGTTCCGGGCGTCGTCACAGGTTTGCTTAGAAGAATATGCGTCAAGCCCACCCCTCCGGATCGTCATCCTCATGCCGGGCATCCCATTTCTCCATGGCCTCCAGCAGGTAGAAGAGCTCAGCCTCCGCATCTGAGCCTGAAGGCGGCATTCCCAACTCGACGACGCGCTCACCTGCCAGATCGTAATCACTCTGGCAGCGGACGATGGCTTTCCCTTCTTTCAGCATCAGCTGTCTCCGGAAATAGGCTTCAGAAACCTGGTCTCGAAAGGTCATCGGTCGAAATTGAAGGCTTGCCTTTCAAGCGAGCCCGCAGACCGGGAAACAATTTTAGGACCACGATGACGGTTGCGACCCCAGCGATGCCGGACGCCGCTGCGGTCGTGGATTGCCGGGAGTACGACAGCCGCAGCGGAGGTGCGCTATAGGGCGAGGCAGGCGTGGACAGTTTTTCGACGGTCTGGCCGGGCCGACTAGCGATGACGCGTGAAGCGACCAGACAGACAATCGCTGCCGCGACCAAAGACCCCGTCATAATCAAGCTCGCTATGACGGCACCGAAGCGGAACACCAGCATGGTGTAGCCGGCATTCAGCGCGTACCCGGCTGCAAAGATGGTGAGAAGCCCCGCTAGAGCCAACAGTCCATAAACCGCTGCCAAGCGCTTGATCGCGGCCGTCACTCTACTCGTAACGAGGGCGAGAAGAGCTCCCACGACCTACTTCGCTGCCCAGAACCCGAGTACTACACCCGCTGCGACCGCCCACCCCAAGGCGCGCATTGGACGGGCCCGGATCTCGTCCAGAAGGAGTTGCTGCAACTCGCTGACTTGTTCGATGGCAGCGTCAGTGAATTGATCGGTATCGACGTCATAGCGCTTGGCCGTCGATCCGCCACGGTCCTCATTATCCTTTCCGCCGCTCCCGACATCGGCAGCCTGGGACATTGCTTTGAAGCCGTTTTCCATTGCCTGGATCCTCTTGCTCGCGCAGTGCGAAGCCGCAGTCAGCGTTCTTCGCTCCCTCAACGGAGCTGGGTGGTAGCTGTTCCGCGTGAGCGTCGTTATCGCCTGGATCGCGCGTCGTGCACCGCCAAAAGTTACATTCAAGGACCGGAACGGTTTTAACCGGGCGCAGTTTCGCTATCAGCTATGCCGTCTTCGCCCCCCGCCTGACGGTATAGTTAGAGCCGGGGCGACCTCGCTCCGGCTCGCTCGTGAGAAACGTTAGATCAAGACACATTTGGCGCGCGAAGCGACGCTATGAGCTGAGCGTCCTTAGGCA
Source organism: Allobosea sp. Root381 (assembly GCF_001429395.1). Taxonomy (GTDB): domain Bacteria; phylum Pseudomonadota; class Alphaproteobacteria; order Rhizobiales; family Beijerinckiaceae; genus Allobosea. The sequence continues at coordinate 8,997 of NZ_LMJT01000024.1, read as the reverse complement.
AAGTTGGGCGCACTGATGCCCAGGCACGGGTTTTCGCTTCACGGACGGTCAGGGCGGCGCAGTCCCCCTGAATCCAATCAGCGATTTTATCCTTCTCATGAATTGATCGTAGCGCCCGTCTCTCCGGAGAGCCAACCGCGCGCTTGGCAGCGCCACCGATCGCGAGGCCTTGCTGGACGAAACTACGGACGATGCGGTTTTTTTCAATCAAGGCGGCGGCTGCCGCCAAGACGAGCCGGAAGATCCTGGATCACGATTTTATCGCCGAGCACACGCACGGGTACTCGGCCTTCGCCTATCATTGCCGCACAGCCGACTGGGCCGCCATCGAGACGATCAGCGGCTTGAACCAGGCCACGCGGCTGGGTCGATTTGTTCGTACCCGATCATCCGCCTTTCGAGCTTCGCCGGATGTGCTGCTATCGGCGCAGGAAGAACTCGATCATCTCGCGCGAAGCGTTGGGGCCTTGCGGATCGGTGAAGGTCCCGGCGGTGGCGCCACCCGACCAGGCATGGCCCGCGCCCTCGATCGCAATATACTCGGCCAGCACCCTGCCGGATGGATCGACCAACGCCTGCCGCACTGCGGATCTACCATTAGACTTCACCTCGCTTGCGACGAGCCTGACATCCGGAAAGCGGGCCCGCATGCTCGTGAAGAGACGATCACCGTTCGAGGCGTCAACCGTAGGGTCCGCAGTGCCGTGCATGATGAGCTTCCGGCTGCATGCGCCGCCGGCCTTGTCGTGACGGCCGCTGACGTCTCCCTTCATGGCGGCGAACGCTGACATGACGTCGTGGGCAGATCCCCGCTCGAGACCCGAGTGTAGACCGACCCCCGAGAAAATCTCCGGATAGGCCTCCGCGAGGACGTCGGCCATCGCCGCTCCGGCCGACAGGCCTGCAGCAAAGACGCGCTCGGGAGCGATGGCGAATTCCGTCGTCAGAGCCCGCGCCAAGGCTGCGAGCTTCGCGGGTTCGCCAGAACCGGCGGACTGGTGGCGGCGATCGAACCAGTTCCAGCATCCGTTGGCGTTGGCGGATCGCGGTTGGTGAGGATAGGCCACCACGAGACCGAACTCGTCCGCCAAGCGGTTCATCCGCGTCCCGCGGGCAAAATCGTCGGGGTCCTGCGTACATCCATGCAGCATCAAGAGGAGTGCAAGCTCCCGGTCGCGGTCCTGCGGTACATAGAGCTTGTAGTTCAAGCCTCCCGCCGCCGAACTTAGCGAGCGGGATGTGAAGCGCGAATCGCCATCGTTGAGCGCCGTCGTCGCGCTCGTCGCCGATGAGGAGAAGCCCGAACGCGACGATTTCAGGGCGTTCAGGACGTCGCCCAAGCGTCGTCCCCTTCGCCCGACGGGAATTCCAGCGTCCAGTGGCTTCGGAGCGGATGACTGAGTGTCGCCGCTCAGCGCATAGCGGATGGCTTTGGTAGCCCCGGTAACGTCTGATGCCTTCAAACGGCTCATAGCGTTTGCCACCGCATCTTGGATTGAGGAGGTCATTTGGCGGCCTTAAAGTTCACGAGAGACGATCGGATAGAGCGGCTTTGACCTCGGGCGAGGCGTGGAGCGCACCGAGAACCGTGAGCGAGGCGATCGCGTCGCGAGCCAGGGCGGGCGTGACGTCGTCGGAGATGATGGCAAGGCCGAGGACGCGGATGTCGAGGCGCTCGTTACTGGCGACCACCGCTTCGAGGTCGGCGCGCGTAAAGGTCCTCAAGCCAAGCTCGAGCGAGAGGCGATGGGTTGCCTGTGTCGCAATCTCGGAATGCGCCACGAGCTGACTGCGGATGGCCGTCCGGATGAAATCAGATCGATTGGAATAGAAGCCGTCGCGCACCAGAAGATCGATCCGACCGAGATCGACGAATCCCAGATTGATGGTCAGCTTCTCACTCTCTGGCGCTTTCATGATACATCCACATGACATCCGTATGGATGGCATATGGATGTTAGATCGTAATATGCAAGCCCTGCCGGTGGCTTTGAGGCGATGGGCGTTGGCTCAGTGATTTCTGATCGGCGAAGTTGTTGATGGTAGAGGACGCTTCACCCCCCGCCTGGAACGATCTCAACGCTGTCTGGGTGCTGCATCACTTTCAACATCTCGCGCGAGGTTTTTCATGTTGCGACTGATCCTCGGCCAAGCCGTCGGCGCCTACCTGACCAAGGTCGCCGCCAGCGGTCGTCACCCACGTGTCATCTCTGCGGCGCTTGCCCTCTTCGCTACGCGAATGGGCGGTGCCAGTAAGCTGTTGGGGATCTGGGGCCTGCTCTCCGCTCTTTCGGGCCGCCGAGGCCGATAGGCGGAGCCGTGCGGCCTCGGATCAGGGCCGGTGGGCCGCAATAGGATTCAATCGACGGCCATAGGGAAACGAGATCGCTTTCAGATAAGAGGCCGGCCTTCTGAAATCCCGTATCGCCAAGCACAGCTCGAACCTGCTGGCCGCCGATTGGACGCTCCCGGCGCACGCCACCCTTGGCTCGGCGGTTCGCTTGAAGGGGATCGAGCGTCAGGTTCGGCGCAATTTGCCCTGGGCCGTCAGAAAATCTGTGGCGGCGGAGACAGGGCGCATTACGCTGCGTATGCCCGTGACGGAGCAGGCCGCGTTTGATGACGTCGCGGTGCGGATATCCGATATCCTGAAAGGCGTCGGATCGCTCCCGATTCATCCTAGCGAGATCGAGGACATCCTCGTCATCTCCTCCCGTGAGCGTCACAAATGGCTTAAGGACGACCGGCTCAGAAGCGCCGCACCAAGACCGTGAAACTGCGCGGCCGGGCGAAGGCGATAACCTTCCATATCTTCGATCCGAGACAAGTCGAGGATGTCCTGGATGGCGACCTGACCCAGACCTGGAGAGATGAGGACGCACGGGCAGCTGCCGAGAACCGACGGCGGGCAGCGGGCAAGGCCGCGCTGGCCGGGGCCACTCGGAGTGCGACGCAGGCAAGCGGGGTCTCGGATGACCCGAACGAAACGGAGCGAACGCAGTTGAAAGGCTGGGACGACTTCGCGGCTGATGGGCTACTCCGCTGACGTCCCGGTTCGCGCGGTAGGGTCACGGTGCGTTAGGTCAAAGCTGATGTTCAAATTCGACGGCCCCGACAATGCCGAAACGACGATCCTTATGGCGCATGGTGCCGGCGCCCCAATGGACTCGGCGTCGATGACAGCGGCCGCAATCGCGCTGGCGAAAGCGGGCTTTCGCGTCGCTCGCTTCGAGTTCGGATACATGGCGGCTCGCAGGACCGGAGCGAGTGCGAAGCCGCCTCCTCGCGCGGAGAGGCTCATTCCAGAATACCTCGCCGCCATCGGTTCGCTGGAAGAGAAAGGGCCGCTCGTCATCGGCGGCAAATCGATGGGCGGACGGGTAGCGAGCATGGTCGCGGACGAGTGCCTCGCTGCCGGCAACATCTGCGGGTTGCTATGCTTGGGTTATCCGTTTCATCCGCCAGCCAAGCCCGAGCAGCTGCGAACAGGACATCTGACGACACTGCGTACGCCTGCTCTCATTGCGCAGGGGACACGCGACCAGTTCGGGACGCGCGAGGAGGTGTCAACGTACGAGCTCTCGCCGGTGATCGAATTCCTCTGGCTGGACGACGGCGACCATGACCTGAAGCCGCGCAAGACGATCTCTGGCTTCACGGCCGACGATCACCTCGCGACCTTGGCGGACGCCGTCTCAACATGGACAGCGCGGCTCCGGACCGGGCGATGAGGATCGCGACGTTCAACGTCAATGGCATCAACGGACGCCTTCCGGTGCTATTGCGTTGGCTGGAGGAAACAAAACCGGATGTCGTCTGCCTTCAGGAGTTGAAGGCGCCCGACGCGCGTTTCCCTACGGTCGAGCTCGAGAAGGCCGGCTATGGCGCCATCTGGCACGGACAGAGGAGCTGGAACGGCGTCGCGATCCTCGCCCGTGGCCGCGAGCCGATCGAAACGCGCCGTGACCTTCCCGGTGACCCGGACGATCAGCACAGCCGCTACATCGAGGCTGCCGTCAATGGCGTGCTGGTGGGATGCCTCTACCTGCCCAACGGCAATCCAGCGCCTGGTCCGAAGCTCGATTACAAGCTTCTCTGGCTCGAACGACTTGCGACATATGCGGCGGAGTTGCTGGGGCACGGCATCCCCGTAGCGCTGGTCGGCGATTACAACGTCATCCCTACGAACCTCGACGTCTACAAGCCCGAGCGTTGGCAAAAGGACGCCCTCTTCCTTCCCGAGGTCCGCCGCGCCTTTCAAGTCTTGCTCCGCCAGGGCTGGATCGACGCCGTCCGCTCGCTGTACCCCGACGAGACGATCTATACGTTCTGGGATTACCTGCGAAACGCCTGGGGCCGAAACGCCGGCCTGCGGCTCGATCACCTGCTGCTCAGCCCGCCGCTCGCGACGAGGCTCGTCGCCGCCGGCGTCGACTGCGAGGTTCGCGGTTGGGATAGGGCGAGCGACCACGCTCCGGTCTGGATCGAGGTTTCCGATGCCCCTTCGCGCAGGCCCCGTCGGTCACGTTCGAAGGATAACCCCGATGGATGAGGATCCGTTCGATCTGGAAAGATTCGTGGCCGCCCAGGCGTCGAGTTCGACACGGCTCTTGCCGAGCTGATAGGCGGCCGGAAACGCAGCCATTGGATGTGGTTCGTCTTCCCCCAGATGCGCGGCCTTGGCCATTCCTCGACCGCCCAGTTCTACGGGCTGGTTTCCCTCGACGAGGCGCGGGCCGTACCTTTCGCACCCCGTCCTCGCGCAGCGATTGGGCTAGGCGACCCGAGCCATGATGGAAATCGGCACTGGCTCCTTGCGTGAGATGTTGGGCACGCCGGACGACCTCAAGTTCCACTCGTCCATGACGGTGTTTGCGATGGCGGATCCATCACCAGATAACCCGTTTCGGAGCCCCCTGAAGCAGTTCTTCGATAACGCCGATGACGAAGCCACTCTCAGGCTGATCCGCCGCTCGCAGAGCTGATGCGAACGACCTTGGGGGTGACTTCACTGCTGGGCTTCAGTTCATCGAACGACGGCATTTCACGGCGGCGCTGCTGACTTGAATGGTCGCACTGCCATGGTGATCTACAAGCCATGCCGAGCCCGCGTATCCGTGTCGTCGACCTCGAAACCGCTGGAAATGGCCCTCACGATGTCTGCGAGATCGGATGGCAGGACGTCGTTTTAGGAAGCGACGGCAAGTGGTCTCTGAATGCCGAGCGCGGCGCGATCTTGGTGAATCCAGGCCGGCCGATCTCATCGGAGACGATGGCGATCCATCACATTCGGGATGAGGACGTATCAGGCGCTCCCTTCTGGAAAGAGGCCGCAGTCTCCGTATTGCGTCCCGACGGCGAACTCGTCGCCTTGGCGGCGCATCGAGCCGCGTTCGAGCAGCGGTTCTGCACCCCCGCGCTCGCGGGTGGTGCAGCCTGGATCTGCACCTGGAAGTGCGCGTTGCGCGTCTGGCCGCAGCTGCCTCGATTCTCGAACCAGATGCTGCGCTATCAGAGGATGCCGGAAGGTCTCGTGCACGAGATCGGATTGCCCGCGCACCGTGCGATGCCGGACGCCTACGTCACCGCGCATCACCTCCGTGACATGCTCAATGACGCCTCGGTCGAACAGCTCCTGTCGTGGAGTACCCAACCTGGCCTACTCCCACGAATACCGGCCGGCCCGGATCGTGGCAAAACCTGGGACCAGATCGGCGACACGGCACTGCGCGAGCTTTCCAAGGCCCGCGACGTCGACGTCCGATTCAGCGCATCGTCCGAGTTGTGCCGCCGCGGGTCCTCCGACATGCCCGCCGTGCCAGCGCCGCGCCAACCAAGGCTGTTTTGAGGCGCTGGCAGCAGCCGGATAGCCTCAGTTCAACCGTTGTCCAAAGCAGTCCTGGAAGGCTGTCGCAGTGGCCGCGTCGGCGAAGCTCAGCTTGATGCGCCCGTGCTCAGGGTCCATGAGAACGCGAGCTTGGTGCGGCATGTTGCGCTCGATCAGCCAAACCCCGATCTCGAAGAGCCGCTCGTTTAGCGATCCCGAGTCCAGCGGCAAATCGACCTTGACGGCGCCCTCCACGCCGACAATCGTCGTGATCGCGACGGACGGCGTCTTCATGCAGCCCTCCCTAATGTCAAAGCTCTGAATCTACGTCTCGCCTTGGCGGCTCGCGAGCGAGCGTTCCCAATCGGCGTAGGGCGTATCACGGGCCATATGGCGATTTAGATCAGGGCTGCCGTCTGCCTACCATACCGGCCCGCGCTCTCCGAGCGCCACCTTGGCAGCATCGACGCGGGCCCGGGCGGATCGCAGGTCGCCCTTTCCGCTCTTGGCGTCCCTAACCGCTCGGCGGGCATCCATCAGCTCCTTGACGAGCGCGTGACGGCGTTCATCAGGTATCGCGGGGTTTGTCGCTCGCCACAGCCTGCCGGCAACGATGAAGTATCGTCCATCTGGGGTCATGGGATAGGCTGGGCGTGTCACGGTCGGCCACTCGTCGTCGCTATCGTATTCTCACTGCCTCGGTTTGGCCGGACTGTCATCGTTCCGTTTCCTTGTAGCTCGCTCGCTATCAACGTTGGAGTGGGCCGCGCGGTGCCGCAGCGGCCGCCATGCCAGTGACGGAGGAGCCGCTCGCTTCGTGGAGAGCCCATGAGACACGCCGCAGTCATCTTTGGCGCTTCAGGCGGGATTGGCGGGGCGCTGGTGGAGGCAGTGGCCGCGTCGGGCGCGTACTCGTCCGTGCACGCCGTTTCCCGCTCGCCTCGCGCAGCGCCTCGCGGCGTCACCGTTCACAGAGCCGATCTCACGGACGAGGAGAGCATCGCGAGGGTCGCTGCTATGGTCGAAGCGACGGGGCATGTCGGCATGCTCATCGTGGCCAGCGGCGTCCTTCATGAAGGCGACATCACGCCGGAAAAGTCCCTCAAGGCAATCGACCCCGCCGCCCTCGCACAGCTCTTCGCGGTCAATGCCGTCGGGCCGGCGCTCGTCGCCAAGCACTTCATGGGTCTCCTGCCCCTGTCGGGGCGATCGACGTTCGCGGCGATCTCGGCTCGGGTAGGGTCGATCGAGGATAATCGCTTGGGCGGATGGTATGGCTATCGCGCATCGAAGGCTGCGCTCAACCAGCTCATCCGAACTTTTGCCATCGAACTCAAGCGGTCCCGTCCGGAAGCGGTCGCGCTCGCCCTGCATCCGGGGACCGTCGCGACCGAGCTGTCGAAGCCGTTTCGATCGCACGGCGCAGCTGGTACGTTCTCCCCGTCCGAGGCGGCCTCGGACCTGCTAGCCGTCATTGGGAAGGCGTCGGCAGATCAATCCGGCCAGTTGCTCGCCTGGGACGGATCACGGATTCCGTTCTGAGATTGGCTTGGCTGAAATCCTACCGGGACAATGACGGCCTATCGCCAGATCTCAACGCACTGCGTGGCGACCGCTACGGTCGAATGAGCCCGTCGATGACGACCTCGCTATGCTCAACGCCCTCTGGCCTGGCCAGCAGATAGCGGTCGTCCTCGGGATAGTAGCGAGCGCGCAGGTGATCCTCGCCGGCGAACCCCTTGACTGCGTCAATCGAGGTCCACCAGCTGAGCGTTACGACCTCCGTGATCCCTTCGTCAAGATCCCGAAACAGCATCTGAAATCCCAAGTTGCCTTCGGTTGACCGCATCCTCCAAATTGGTTGTCGTTTCGCAACCGGGCCGGCGCGGTGAAGTTCCTCCGGCCGTAATGGTGCCGGCCTGTCTGCAAGCTCATTGGGCGGGGCCGGTCCGAGCCGGTCTTGCGTCGACGCAGGCCACGCTTACCTGAAATAGAGTCGTCGGGCCGCCCGCGCCCTCGTCTCGACTGGCAGGAGCAGGCCATGAGCGTTTCCGAGGCATTGAAGTCGATCGTAGCGGTCCGCTCCAGCATACCCGACGATGCATTCACGGCGTCCGCGCTCGGCACACGGCGGGAAGGCAGCGGTGTCGTCATCCGGGACGATGGGCTCGTCCTGACCATCGGTTACCTCATCACCGAAGCCGATGAAGTCTGGCTGACGACGCAAGAAGGCCGCGTCGTTGCGGCTCATGCGCTCGCTTATGATCAGGAGACCGGCTTTGGGCTGGTGCAGGCGCTTGGTCACCTTGATCTGCCCGCTGTCGCGTTCGGTGATGCAACCGAGGTGCAAGTCGGTGATAACGTCGTCCTCGGCGACGGCATCGGGCAAGCCGTCCAGGCCAACATCGTCGCGCGGCAGGAATTCGCCGGCTATTGGGAGTACCTGCTGGAAGAGGCGATCTTCGTGGCTCCGGCTCATCCGTCTTGGGGTGGGGCCGCGCTCATCGACGAGAACGGCAGGCTCCTCGGCATCGGCTCGCTGTTTCTTCAGGTCGCCCAGGGCAAGGAGGTCTCCAACGTCAACATGGTCGTTCCGATTGATCTGCTGCCGCCCATTCTCAACGACCTGCTGCGTCGGGGCAGCGTCGACAAGCCGCCTCGCCCCTGGCTTGGTGCCTTCACGGCCGAGAACAATGGCAGCGTCGTCGTGATGAGCGTGGCCGAAGGCGGACCCGCGGCGAAGGCGGGGCTTCGGGCGGGAGACGTCATCTCGGATGTCCAGGACGGCGAGGTCGAGGACCTGGCCGACTTTTATCGGAAGCTGTGGGCGACGGGGCCGGCGGGATCGGACGTTTCACTCCGGATCGTGCGCGACGGTCGCGAGGCATGGCTGCGCATCAAGTCTTCAGACCGCAGCAGCTTCCTCTGGAAACCCCATCTGCAATAAGGCCCCCCAGACAGCCAGCATCGCTATCGCAGATAGCGTGGCACCGGCTAACACATCGGCAGTGACCCGGATGTGGGGCGCCGCATAGACAATCCCGAGGGTGCTCCTCGGCACAGGCGGACGCGCTGGCCTGCCCCCTGAAAAGTGGCCCTCCCTGAAGTAGGCTTTTTGAGCCTTTGGAGGATGCCCGCGATGCCGCAGAAGAAGCACAAGCCTGAAGAGA
>NZ_LMJT01000023.1 GCF_001429395.1 Allobosea sp. Root381 | reverse complement strand
TGTGTTTCGGCGTGCAAGTTTGACCCCTTGAGGCGGGGGATCGGCGTCCAACTTTGACCCCCTTGAGCCGGTTTCGGTGAGACTGCCCGTTCTGGTTTCAGACGGGCGGGCGGGGGATGAAGGGCGTGGATACGATTGCGCGGATCCGGCGCGAGTTTTCGATCCGGGGGAAGACGATCAAGGAGATTGTCCGCGAGCTTCACGTCTCGCGGAACACGGTGCGCAAGGTGCTGCGCTCGGGCGCGACGTCGTTCGAGTACGAGCGGAAGGTTCAGCCCCAGCCTAAGATCGGCCCCTGGCGTGCGGACCTGGACCGGCTTCTGATGGCGAACGAGGGCAAACCGGCGCGTGAGCGTCTGACGCTGATCCGGATCTTCGAGGAACTGCGGGGCCGCGGTTACGAGGGCAGCTATGATGCCGTTCGCCGCTATGCGCGGGGTTGGCGCCGCGAGCAGTCGGCCGTCACCGCCGACGCCTATGTTCCGCTGAGCTTCGCGCCCGGCGAGGCCTATCAGTTCGACTGGAGCCACGAGATCGTCGTCGTCAACGGCGTGACGACCAAGGTGAAGGTCGCTCATCTGCGGCTCTGCCACTCGCGCATGCTGTTCGTGCGGGCCTATCCCCGCGAGAGCCAGGAGATGGTCTTCGACGCCCATGATCGGGGCTTCGCCTTCTTCAAGGGCGCCTGCACGCGCGGCATCTACGACAACATGAAGACGGCGGTGGAGACCATCTTCGTCGGCAAGGAGCGCGCCTATAACCGGCGCTTCCTGCAGATGTGCAGCCACTACCTGGTCGATCCCGTCGCCTGCACGCCGGCCTCGGGCTGGGAGAAGGGGCAGGTCGAGAACCAGGTCGGTCTCGTGCGCGAGCGCTTCTTCGCGCCCAGGCTGAGGGTCAGGAACTATGACGAGCTGAACGCCTGGCTGATGGACCAGGTGCTCAGCTATGCCAAGGCGCATCGCCATCCCGAGCGGCGCGACCTGACGATCTGGGAGGCATTCGAAGCCGAGCGGCCGAGCCTCGTTGCCTATGCCGGCCGCTTCGACGGCTTCCATGCGCTGCCGGCGGCGGTGTCGAAGACCTGCCTGGTCCGCTTCGACAACAACAAGTACTCGGTCGCGGCGAGCGCGATCGGCCGGCCCGTCGAGATCCGCGCCTATGCCGATCGCGTCGAGTTGCGTCAGGACGGTCGCATCGTCGGCGAGCACGCCCGCTGCTACGGCCGCGATCAGACGACCTTCGATCCCTGGCACTATGTGCCGGTGCTGGCCCGCAAGCCGGGCGCCCTGCGCAACGGTGCGCCCTTCAAGGACTGGATCCTTCCGGCCGCGCTGGACCGGGTGCGTCGGAAGCTGGTGGCGGCGCAGGATGGTGATCGGCAGATGGTCGATATCCTGACCACGGTGCTGAGCGATGGCTTGCCGGCGGTCGAGGCCGCCTGTGCCGAGGCGCTGAAGCAAGGCGTGCATTCGGCCGACGTCATTCTCAACATCCTGGCCCGGCGCCGGGAGCCAGCCGCTGCGATCACCATCATGACGCCCGATGCACTGCGCCTGCGCCATGAGCCAGCTGCCGATTGTGCCCGCTACGACAGCCTCAGGAGGGCCGTGTGATGGAACGCTCGGAGATTCTCGCCACCATGGGCGAGCTCAAGCTCTACGGCATGAAGGCCGCCTTCGACGAGATCATCACCACAGCGGTGAAGCGCCAGCACGAACCGCAGCGCATCGTCGGCGATCTGCTATCGGCGGAGATCGCCGAGAAGCAGGCGCGCTCGATCAAGTACCAGATCACCATCGCCAAGCTGCCCCTCGCCAAGGATGTCGGCGACTTCGTCTTCGATGGCACGCCGCTCAACGAGACGCTCGTCCACGACCTGGCCGGCGGCAACTTCATCGCCCATCAGCGCAATGTCGTCCTCGTCGGCGGCACCGGGACCGGCAAGACCCATCTCGCCATCGCGATCGCCCGAGCCTGCATCCGTGCCGGCGCCCGAGGGCGCTTCTTCAACGTCGTCGATCTCGTCAACAAGCTCGAGGCCGAGGCCCGCGCCGGCCGGCAGGGCCGCATGGCCGACTATCTCTCACGCATGGACTTCATCGTCCTCGACGAACTCGGCTATCTCCCCTTCGCCCAGTCCGGCGGCCAGTTGCTGTTCCACCTGATCAGCAGGCTCTACGAACAGAGCTCCGTCATCGTCACAACCAACCTCGCCTTCGGCGAATGGCCCTCCGTCTTCGGCGACGCCAAGATGACGACCGCGCTCCTCGACCGGCTGACCCATCACTGCGACATCGTCGAGACCGGCAACGAGAGCTGGCGCTTCAAGAACAGGCTCTGAGCCCACGCGCGCCTACGACCCGGAGCCGGCGCGGCTGCGCAACCCATACCAGCTCCGCCGCGCCGCCTCCTGCCACCTCAGCTCATCAAGGGGTCAAGATTGGACGCCGATCGGGGGGCAATATTGCGTGCCGTTTGACAGAGCAAAGTCAGAGTTCAGAAGACCCAACGGAAAATCCGGTTTGGCCTGCCCCCATCAGGTGGCCCAGTTTTAATCTAATGCATGGTGGGCTTGGCGGCCACGGTTGAGATGGNACCCATACCAGCTCCGCCGCGCCGCCTCCTGCCACCTCAGCTCATCAAGGGGTCAAGATTGGACGCCGATCGGGGGGCAATATTGCGTGCCGTTTGACAAGCAGATCGCCGCCATGGTCGGCATGTCGATTCAGAAGGTCATGCACTACAGCCGGCACATCGATCAGCGCCTTGCGGCGAGAGGTAGCGAGAAGCCCGTTAGCGAGACTCGAGAAACAGTAGCCGGCCCGCTGGGGCGTATATTCGATCTAGAAGAGCTATCTGCCTAACATCGCCGCCTGCTCGGGCAGCGTCATAGAACGCCTTGGACGACACCTCGCCGGCCTTCACGAGCTGCGTCAGCTTGGCGACGTCGCCGCCTGCTTCCTTCATTCCCGCCGCGACCGCCTGCAAAAGCGGATACTGGCCATCGAGGAGGCTGTTGTACTCCTCGGCCTGGACCTTGCCGCCGCTGAGGGCCTGCGAGAGCTGGAGGAGCGAGCCGGAGGCTTCGGATGCGGATGTGCCAGAGACGCGAAGGCCCTGCGCCACGAGGTCGGTGAACTTCAGTAGCTCGCCCGATGTCGTGCCGAGGGTAGTCTGCGCCTGGCTAACCCGCCCGAAGAGCTGCGCGAGGGCTTCCATTGGGACAGCGTTCTTGATCGCCGATTGATAAACGGCGTCCAGCGTCTTTGGCAGTTCTGCGTCCGAAACGCCCGCAACCTTCAGCGAGTTTACGACCTTCTGGTAGCTTTCGGCAGCCCTCTGAATATCGCCGAGAGCCCTACCAACGGTGATGCCCGCGAACAGGCCGGCGAGCCGCTTGCCCAAGCTTCCGAAAGAAGCCCCGACACCCTTTTCCATCTGGCTGGCGCGGTCTTCCAAACTTTTGAAAAGGCGGTAAGCAGTCGCATTTTGCTTTTTCAGCTGCTGCTCAAAGCGATTTCCTTGAACTTCTAAGATGAGTTGTAGACGCTCGGCGTCGACCGCCATAAATTCAGCCTTTCCCAGACATGCGGAATCGGCCAACGGGTTGGCTTCTGCATTGTCCTGAAGATGAGATTTGGAATGAGTGAAAATAATCAGGAACTGGTCGCGATGGCTGCCGAGATCGTTTCGGCGTACGTCGCAAACAACAGCGTTCAGCCAGCAGATTTGGCTACGCTCATCGCAACCGTCCACGGATCGCTAACGAAACTGGGCGAACCTGCAGCGCCACCCGCTCCGCCGCAGATCCCTGCTGTTCCGATCCGGAAGTCTGTCACCCCCGACGCGATAATCTGCCTTGAAGACGGCAAGGCCTTCAAGTCGCTGAAACGCCACCTGAGCACGGCCTACGGCCTCACCCCCGAGCAGTATCGCACCAAATGGGGCCTGCCGGCGGACTATCCGATGGTCGCGCCCGCCTATGCTGAGGCTCGCTCCGCTCTCGCCAGGTCGATGGGCCTGGGTCAGAAGCGCCGCAAGACGCAACCTGCAGCAGCAAAGCCCGCCGTTGCTAAGCCCGCCGCGGCGAAGCGGGGCAGGCCGAAATCTTCTGCCTGATCGATACGGGCGGGCGAGATGGTCGAAGAACTCGCCCGCCGGCCTCGATACGCGAGGTCTTCAGCCTATAGGGTTGTTAACGATTGAGATTAGCGATAGCATCACCCCTCTAGTAGCTAGTGAGGAGTGTCCGATGCATCCAATTCTCGTAAAATGTCCGCAGACCGGGCGCGCTGTCGAGACTGGACTTCGCACCACGAAATCCAGCTTCGGGACACTGTCCATTCGCAGAGTACTGACGTGCCCGGATTGCGATCAGGATCATAGCTGGTCATGCGAGGAGGCTTTCCTTGGCGATGCACAAGAACTGCGGGGGCGTGGCTCTCCGCGCGCTTAGATCGATACCGCCATAGCTATTACCGCCCAGGGCGCCTTCGTTGAGCCCCGGGCGGGCCGAACTGCTCCTCGGCCCAATACGGTCGCTGCACCGCTCGATAGTCGCGATTGAACTCTTCGAGATAGACGATGACCTGCTCGCCGATGCGGCTCCATGTTTCCTCGGCAACGGCTATCGCCTCGGGTTCGGTCAAGCCGACGTCACCGAGATCGTCAAAGAAGTCGGCACCGCACATGAAGAGGCAGGACCACGCCTTAACCTCGCCTGCGCGGGCCTTCGATTTACGGCTACGGACGGGCATTAGCGCCGAGCCCCGTAGTTAGCCGTCCGCGGCGATCGGGGCGCCTCTGGCGCGTCCACGCCATCAAGCGCTAGTTCGCGCAGTAGGCGAGCGTAGGAGATTCGCGCATCTCTCTCGATGGCGATTTCTGGTCGAGGCTTAGGCGAGCCGAAACGATCAACGAACGTCATCCCCTCGGCGTCGACAACTTCGCGAGCCTGTTGGCCGCGATCCCAGGCTTCCGAGGCAAGCGTCAGGAGACGGACATGATGAGCGTCCAATTCGTATTCATCGACAACGGATCGGAACCAGTCTGCCGTGGCTTTGCGCAAGTGTGCTGGCGGCTTCAGGGATGCCGAAGCCGAATGATTTGGCATTGAATGCCTCCAAATTTTTGATTCAACCGGGGCAAGGCGCGCGCGTACTGTGGGAGGGCGCCGGTGTGGGCCTATCGATGCCCTCGCAGAGCAAAACTCCCCCCCGGCCTATAGGGGCCACCCGTCCGGCCCGAAGCGGACGACTGTCTTGCCGTGATCCTCAAGCTGGCCATCACGGTTATGATGAGCGGCACATAGGGACTCGAATGGTCCTGACCAAAATTTGGCCTCGTCACCTTTGTGGCCACCGTCCCTATGATGAACGACGGTCGCCTCGGTGACGATATCGGAAGCTAGGCAACGGGCGCAGAGCGGCTCAGCGGTTAGCTGTGCCTCGCGCAGCCGCTTCCAACGCGCGAGGCCGTACCAGCGTCGCCAGGCACGGCTATCGTCCGGCATACGCCACCTCTCTCGCAAGGGAGTCGCGCCGATCGCGCGCCAAGGCTCGAATGTTCGCAAACGCAGACGGCGCCCAGGTCATCCGGTCATTGCAGTGCTGCCTAGTGCTCTCAATATACTCCGAGCGCTCGGCTGGCGTTGCGCGGAGCAGATCGCACAGGGCCTCGGCAGATGCGAACACACTGCGTAGGTCACGCTTTAGGCGGGCGACGCGGCGGGGCGCTAGGAGATGCAACGTCGCACCTCCTCGCCTTCAGCCCCCATAGCAGCCACAGCCCGACGGCGAACGGCTGTGAATAGATGCGGCGCGAGACTGACTCGTGCCGGGAGGCGCACATCTGGCAGATCAGCAGGGCCGGCGGTCAGGGTGCAGCCGTGGAGCACGACGTCGCCCAGTTTCAGCGTGAAGCGGCGCGGGCCGGTGGGTTTGATGCTAATCAAGGAGCGGCCTCACTGACCGATCTGCCCAATCGCGCAACAGCTCCCGCTGGTGATCGAGGAGGTCGACCACCTCTCGCGGCACATCACCGGCTTCACGACGACGCTCATCGTGCGAGTGCAACGCCATGGCGGCGGCGGCAGCGACGAGTGCCACGGCGGCAGCCCGGTCAGGATCGGCGCCGTTTGCGACCAAGCGCTTCACCTCGCTCATGACGGAAATAGCGGTCATGAGCTGCTCCCGGCAGGAACGCGCACGCGGGGCTTAATAGCAGTCTGCGACTTTACCTCAGCCTCGAGCACCGCGATCCGCTGTGCGGTGGCTTCTTCGTGCAGGCGCTCTACCCTTGCGAGCCGATGCTCGACGGCGGCGAACCCGCGATCGATATAGCCCTTCACGGACGCAAACCCAGCGTCAAGTACCTTTTCAACGTCGAACTTCATGTATCATTCCTGGCGGCAGCAGATTTCAGCGCAGCAAAATCGGCCTCCATTGCAGAAACGCGCTGCGCTAAAGCATCTTTCTGCGCACCCTCGAGGGCTCTGAGCCGCTTGTGAATGGTCGCAAACGAGCGATCCACATAGCCCTTGATGGCATCAAAGCCGGCGTCGAAGGCCTTTTGGATATCGCTCATCGCTGCGCCTCCGCCGATTTGAGCGAGGCCACAGCAGCCTCAAGGGCAGAAATTCGCTGTGTCTCCGCGCTCTTGTGCACGCGCTCAACCTCGATTAGGCGTTCCTCAATCTGGTCGAGCGCAACATCAATGTATTTTTTGACGGCTTCGAAGCATTCATCAAAGGCGCTTTGTAGATCTGTCAATTCAGTGTCCTTGTAAAAATCTTGTGCTGCAGGCACCATTCGAGCCCTGACGGCTCTTCCGTGCTCTGTTCATTGGTTATTGCTTCGATCGGCGCGCCGGTTCGGGCGGCAATGATCTTAGCGATCTGCCTGTCGATCCAGGCGAGGTCGTCAGGATGACCGCCGTGGGCGGGGTGGATCAGAACCGACGCACCGCGTCTGGCTATCCGCTCGTCCCCAGCTAGTAGGGGTAAAATCGCTGCCGATTGGACGTGCGCGCCGAAAGCGACCTTGTGAGTGGCCGGGTGCCTGTCCAGAAGCACGAAGAGGTCGACGGCCGCCAGGGCCTCGCCACCGTACGAGTCGACATCGATCGTCAGGCTTTCAGCGGTTGACGCCTTGGCTAGCGTCTCGGCGACGCGGTCGACCATGGCGCGGTCGATTTCGTTCCAAATTCGGATATGAGCGCGGCCGGAAAGGCCGGGCACGCGCACCCGCGGCTCTTCGTTCCACAAGTCAAACGACACCAATGGCCTCGTCGATTGCCCTATAGAGCGGCTGGAGCGGGACGATCAGCAAAGGCCCATCGGCGGGAAAGGCATCTTCCGGAACAAGCGCCGGGCAGTGCCGAGGCTCGCCGGAAAAGACTGCCGCGATCGGCCACCCCTTGGTGTCGCGATCGGCGATCGACGCGGCGTGCTGGGCCGCCAGATTTGGGCTGATGCCCCGCTCGGTTTGGGCGCGCATCAAAGCCAGAATCCGAAGGCCGCGCTTGTCGAAGCGAGGGCGCCCATTACCTGCTTGTGCGGTGATGATATCGCGGCTGCGCTGCAGCCAGTTGTTGATGCTAGTTATGGGAACGCCCGTCAGGCGGGCCGCCTCGCGCGGGCTGTAGAGCATTGTGTGTTCCGGGAAATGTTGTGGGGGCGAAAAGAAACGACCCCGCCGAAGCGAGGTCGTTGATAGTCAACGGGGCCTACAAGAAGGAACTATCCCTCCTATTATGACCCGTCTCAGTGGCTGCGGAATCGACTCGGCTACGCCGCCTCCGAGCAATTTTCTTCATTATCGTTCGCCGCGACCCCCATGACGCGCTTGACCTCATCAACAGCAGCCAGCAGTGCCGGCTTCCCATGTCGAGCCGCAGTGCTAGCTGGAGCACCCAAGTGCCTCCCAATGTTCTCGAGCGTGCCGCCTGATAGTACGATTTCCAGAACAGCCACGGTCTCAGCCGTCAGCTCATCACGCGGATCGCGCTCGGGCACGGGAACTGGCTGGGACTTGTCTGCCTTCGCCGCCTGTGTCACGCCGCCGAATTCCGCGCCCTTCGCAATCCCTGGCCGGTGTTGCACCGCGATACGTCGTGCTTGAAGCCGCGCGATCTCGAAGGGCACATCGCCGTCAACGCCAAGGCCGCGCAGAAGTGCCCGTCCCTCCGCCACGCCGAAGCGATTTGCAGACTCGGAGCGGGGCATGCCGTGCAAGCCACCCGTAACCGCGCCGAGAGGCGCGCAAGGCCGTCTCCAGCCCTTAGCGGTGGGGTCGCTTGCCGGAAGGCGCAGATACGCCCACACAGCCGCCTGCGACCGTTTGGGTTCTGCGGGTCCGCGGTCGCCGGTCATACGGGTCGAAGGGCGTCTGGGCCTACCCTTCGACGTCCGTCCGTATTCGACGATGAAGCCGGTATCTATCGGGTGCTTCTGGCCAGGGGTCAGGTCGAGCACCACTGTGCCGCAGCGGGCAATAACGGGGTCGCCCCGGTGGGCGCGCTTATCAAAAATGACAGGCGAGCCAGGAGGAGCCGCTGCTAGCAACTCGTCGATGCTGGGGCGGGTGCGCAGGATGCTGTCGGTGTCCATCACGATGCCAGCGGGTGCTGCGTGCACATCGGGGTCGGCATATCTGCCGCGCCGGTTGTCATCGTTCTCAACCGTCAGGTCGATGTTGTCATTTGCAGGCGCCGACGTCGCCCGGTCGTACTGAATCAAGGCTAGCGCGGCGGCTGGGTCTGTTCCGACCATCTTTTTGACTAACCGGGGAAGTTCTGCGCGGTAGCGGCTATAAGCGAAATCAACGTCGGGCGCGTCCGGATGGAGCATTGATTTTGTAACAGTCATGTAGTTCCCATTGAATTAAGCGCGCCATTGCCTGGCGTCTATTTACAGAATGCGGTTTCCCGGCCCCGAGCGGGCCGTCGGCGGCGAAGGCAGGAATTTAGGTAGTCGGGTGGCCGGGACGTTTCGGAAGGTGCTGGCGGGCGCATGTGGGGCTGCGCGGCCAGCCTCCATACTAAATCTAGTGCGTCCGCGGCGAAATGGTCAAGGAATTACCAGATATTGTGTATCTGTGATTCTGCGCGTGGAATTTCAAGGCGCCCCGTAACCCTTTGACGCTGCAGGATTTTTGAGACGGAATAATCAAAGATCGGAATTTTAGTTGCGCATGGCAGGGCGGCAGGTGCGCTGGAAAGCGATCGCAACAGAAGCCTCCCCCCCGGTGGGACGCTGGTTTCGTCGGCGCACGCCCCTTGAATCTATATCGAGCCCGCCACGCTCAAAATATGCTGCAAGTGATGCAGCTGGACTTGTCCTGATACGGGGTATCTAATCAATTGCTGCGCCTAGCCTGCATCTTCCCAGATTGAATATATAGCAAGAATTGAGGAACAAATGGACAAGCGCGCCGGTCGATCACGCTTTGCATCAATCATGGAGCGCGCGCATAAGAAGAAGCTGCGAGCGAAAAAAGAAGCTAAAGAATTAGCTATCCAGAATGCGAAAGCTTACTGCTCCGCAGAGAATGACAACGTGCGTAACCTGCATCCGCTGCTCGCCCCAATTTCATAGGGCCCCTCGCGCGCTTGCGCGCGCGTAAGTCAGCGTTTTCTGTATTAGCGCTCGAGGTCGTTTACCGGACCGTTGCGGTGGACGAGGGGCCATAACCTGCACATGCCCCCGCCCTACGGCTCCCGAAGCCGGCACGCTCCACCAGCGCACGCCTCAATGGCTGTGAGCGCCTGGTCCAATGTCTCAAATGACTGCGCCGTGGCCGCGCGCAGCACAGCAGCCGTTCGGTCCGACGGTCTGAGCGGCTGCTTTCATTTCTCACAGTTTGTGAGTTTTGAAGCTCGGTAAGCTCGATCCACCGGGCGGCCCAGCAGATCGGTTAGCACCCAACGGTCGGGCGCGGCTTGTCTGACGTCTATATCCACAGGGGCCTCCGTTCTGGGCTGATGGCGCTTTCGGCTCTTTTTTGAGGAAGGCTGGTATTTGCTCGAGGATGAAAAGGGACATTTTGTCCTTTTTCATTATCTTTCGGACCCGCATCCCCGGACATCTGGACACCCGGACATCCCTAAGGAAAGGGATGTCCGTGTCCGGTGTCCAAGCTGTCCGATGGGAGGTTTTGCGCACCTATTGGACACCTGTTTGGACATGTCCGGACGTGTCCGGGGTGGTGTCCGGGAGGCGAAATAGGTCGCCATCGACGACGACTTTCTCCAGGTCCAGCAGCTTGGCCCTGTGCCTCCGGAACTTGCGAGCAACGCTGTCGGCGTTCCCTTCAGGCTCGGACGCAATATAGGCCGCGCACCATTCGTGCTCACTCATCGACCCGGCCGCGGTAAGGATGGCCAACGCGCTCTCCCACGATTCCGACTTGGTGGCCTTGCCTGGCTGTGGCTTCCAATCTGCCATCCCAACAGCCATGACGGTCGGAACGAGCCTGCCCTTGCTATCTACCAGCGTCGGCGCAGTAACCGTATCGAGTGCGAAATAGAGAGGCGCGAAGTCGGCTCCTCGGTGCTTGACCTGCCAGTGCAGTTTCACGCGCGAGTCGGCCTTCGTGAGGGTCAGATTGCCGTCCACCTCAGCGATGAAGGCGCCGCCACCACGCGGCTGCAAGTTCGCCGGGTCTGCGTTCTTTGTGGGATGACAGGCAACCACAACGGCAGGCCTGCCTGGGAGCGCGCATAGCTGCCGAAGCTCGCGGGCGTGCTTTCCGAGGGGCGTGTTGCCGTTCTCGTCATCGCCCTGAAAGTAGGCCGCGCTCGTATCCACTATGACGAGATCGACGCCGCCAAGCCGCTCCACGTCAGCGCTGACGCGTTCGATTACGCCGGGCACGGAGAAGGTGCCTGGGATAAAGTGGACGTCCATGTCGGCGGGGTCGAAGCCCTGATGGTGCGCCATCGCGAGCCAGCGCATTCGAACGTCATCGGGGTTCTCACCGGCCAGATAGAGTACTCGCCCCTTCCGAACGTCCTGACCACACAGCGCGGTGCCGAGCGCAGTGCTGGATGTCAGTGCAAGCATCACCGCAGTCTTGCCGGTGCCTGTGCTGGCTGTCAGGGCATAGATAAATCCGGCCTGGGCGACGCCGTCCAAGTGATAGTCCGGCGGCACGAAGCCCTTCACGAAGTCGGCGCTACTAACGATGCCGGGATAGGGGCTGTTATCGTTCGCGGGCTTCGGCGCCGCAAGCCGCAACGGCAACGGCGACTTCAGACCCATTTCCGCGGCGAGCGCGCCGAGGTCCCCTTCCAAAGCCAGTCGGCCCATGCGTCCGATTTTTCTGTGTCGCTCGTTTTGGGCGTCTTGCTCGGGTGTCAGGACACGGTTCGGTGCCTCAGTGGCTTGCCAATCATCGAGTATCCGCGAAAGGTGCGGGCTTGTCGGATAGGCTGCCTCGGCATTGAAGTGGTAGGCCTCTTCCAAATGGACGGTATCAGTTGCGGGCATGCGGGGCACCAAGCCTCCCGAACTCGGCGACAGCATCCGCGGTCAATGCTCGGAAGGTATCCAGTGCGAAGTGCGCCACCCGGACCCCGAACGCGGCAGGCGCCGCAATGGTGTGGCCACCGTCCCGACGCCGACGCAGGCGGAAGCCGGTCAGCTTGAGTTCTGGCGAGACATCTATAGAGAAACGTGCAATGTTCTGGCCGCCGTCGTAATAGATCGGCGTCATATCAACTATGCGCACAATGCGCTCCTATGGTTGGTTGTGAGTATAGGCGTAAAGACGTAACGCCGAATTTTGGCGTTACGTTGCGATTGCCGTACGAGGCGGCGGGGTTAAGCCGCGGCCCTCGCGCGGGCGGCGATCCTGTCTTTCATCCAGCCGATAACTTCAGCGCGGACGTACGCCTGCCGCCGCTCGCCGAGCTTGACCGGCAAGGGGAACTGCCCTTGCCTCGACATCAGGGTCAGGAGTTGTCGAGATAGGCTTGTCTCGCGAGCCGCATCCTTTGGCGACATCAGGATAGGCAGGTTGTCGTTTGCGGCCGTCATCAAAAAATCTCCGAAAGGGGGTTGACAGGGTTTTTAGGATTCAAGATACTGAGATCACATCGACAGGTGTGCCTGATTGAATTTTGGCAACCGTGTTTATGGCGAATCCTAATTTGCAAAGTCAAGCGTCAACTTGCGCTATTGCGCTTGGTCGCAGTATTTCGCCCAGTCCTCCATCAGGGCACGCCGCTTCTGGAGGGCATCGGAGCGGCGGTAAGCGCGCTCGACAGCATTCCCAACTTGGTGCGCGAGAGCTGCCTCTATTATTTCGCGCGGATGACTCGTGCAGTCACCCGCCCAGTCTCTCAGTGTGCTTCTCAGACCGTGCGGCGTGGCTGGAGCCGGCGTCGCTGCATCAAGCGCGTTCCCGACGGCGGTTTCTGAGATCGGCTTGCCTTCCACGGCCCCCGGGAAGATGAATTCGTTCACTGACTGCTGGCGCATGTTCTCGATGATTCCGAGACCCCGCTCGGTCAGCGGCACGACGTGGTCCTTCTTCATTTTTGCGCGCGAGGCCGGAACGGTCCAAGTACGCGCCTTGGTGTCGACCTCGGAGAAGAGGGCACCCCTCGCCTCCCCCATGCGAACTGCAGTGAGCAGGATGAACTCCACACAACGGGCGGCAACACCTGATGCGGATCGTAGATTCCGAGACAGATCTGGAACGCGGGTATAGGGAAGCGCGGTGTGGTGCTTCGCGGCCTTCTGAGGCTTAGGCAACGCGTGCTCCAACAACCCCGTCCAGGCAGCCGGATTGGCGTCGCGGCGCCACTTATGGGCAATCGCAAAGTCGAAGACGGATGCGATGCGAGCGCGGAGCCTCGTCGCTGTTACGTGACGGGCGGTCCAGTGCGGCAGGAGGCACTCTTTGACCTGCTCCATAGTAATGCCTGCGACAGGTAGCGCATGCAGGTCGGATGCGTAATTAGTGAGCGTATCGCGCCATTGCGCAGCGTGCTTCGCGTTGGTCCACTCGGACGACTTCGCTTCGAGGTAGTCGTCGACGACGTCCTTGAAGGTTCGCGCTTTCGCGCGAGAATGATGGGGATGCTCGCCTAGAGCTAGCCGGTCCCGGATCGCGTCTGCCTTCGTCCGCGCCAGAGCCAGGCTAACCGGCTGCGTCCCCTGCCCGTAGCCGCCCAGCCCGATCTCGGTTCGTGTCACGCCCCTACGAAAGATAAAGATCCAGTTTTTCGAGGGCGGGCGCTCGCCCTTCGGCTTGTGAACGCGCAGCCATAATCCGTCGCCATCACCGTAAAGACCGGGCTTGGACAGGCCCTTGATTCGTGCTTCGCTTAGCTTGTTCTTGGCCATGAGAACCGTCCATCGCAGAATTTCGCGATAACGGTTATCCTAACGGCGAACAAGCGCAAGGCGGAAAACTGATAAAATGAAGCAAGTGTGTTTGCCTTTTTGGCCGATTTTTCCGAGTTTCAAGCAAGTTCGCGGCACTCATGTCCGCAACACCGCCGAGATCGGCCTTGTCGCGGTCACCGATATCGAGAAAAAGGGCAAGCAGAACCGGCGGGTACGGATCGCGCTGGCCTGCATCGACGAGCTGCCCAGACCAAGAGGAAACGCCGACATGGCACATGAAGATGTTTTCGTCTCGACGGAGTGGCTGGCGGAGCGCCTCGACGCTCCGGACGTCGTCGTCGTGGACGGCTCCTGGTACCTGCCCGCCCATGGTCGCGATCCGCATGCGGAATATGCCGAGCGCAGGATTCCGGGGGCGCTGCGCTTCGACATCGACGCCGTGAAGGATGCCGGTTCCGATCTGCCGCACATGCTGCCGCGGCCGGAGGCCTTTGCCGCCGCCGTCGGCGCGAAGGGCATCGGCGACGGCATGCGGATCGTCATCTATGACGGGCTCGGCCTGTTCTCGGCGCCCCGCGTCCGCTGGACCTTCAAGACCTTCGGCGCGAAGGATGTCGTGATCCTGGAAGGCGGTTTCCCGAAATGGCAGGCCGAGAACCGGCCGATCGAGCACGGTCCTCCCCGCTCCCGCGCCGCCCGCAGCTTCACCGCAAGGCTCGACCATTCGGCGGTGGCCGATGCCGACGATGTCGCGCGCGCCCTTTCCGAGGGCACGGCCCAGGTGGTCGATGCACGCCCCGGCGACCGCTTTCGCGGCGAGGCGCCGGAACCGCGCCCCGGCGTGCGCTCCGGCCACATACCGGGCGCGCTCAACCTGCCCGCGCCTGCGGTCATGCGGGACGGACAGCTCAAATCGCCGGAAGAGATCGCCGCCGCCTTCACCGAGGCCGGCGTCGATCTTGACCGCCCGCTTATCACAAGTTGCGGCTCGGGCGTCACGGCCGCGATCCTGTCGGCAGCGCTGGAGAGCATCGGCAAGCGGGCGCGCGCGCTGTATGATGGCTCCTGGGCCGAATGGGGCGCAAGCACCCGCTCGCTTGAGATTGGGCCGGCAAAGCCGAAGTGACCTGCGCAACGGATGAGCGGCCAGCGTGGCGGCATTGACTGCCGCATCGCTGGCCCCTTATACTAAACCTTAAAGTTAAGCTTTCGGCGACCGCCTGCAACCAGCGGGCACTTCTCCGTGCTGTCAGCCTTTGACGCACTGGAATCTCATGCTGAGCAGCATCTGCGAGTGCCCGGAACGGCGCCCTGAAGATGTCTCGGGGTGCGTCGGCGCGACGCAACGACAAAATGGCTGGAACCATGACGATTGCCGAAGAGGGGCCGAAGGCAACGCGGCGCGAGTGGCTGGGGCTCGCGGTCCTTGCCCTGCCCTGCCTGCTGTATTCGATGGATCTCACGGTCCTGAACCTCGCCGTACCGCAACTCAGCGCCGATCTGAAGCCGAGCGCAGCGCAACTCCTCTGGATCGTCGACATCTACGGTTTCATGGTTGCCGGAGCGCTCATCACCATGGGCACGCTGGGGGACCGGATCGGGCGTCGCAAGCTGCTGCTGATCGGCGCGGCGGCCTTCGGCGTCGCCTCGGTCCTCGCGGCCTTCTCGACCAGCGCCGAGATGCTGATCGCGACGCGCGCGCTGCTCGGCATCGCCGGCGCGACGCTCGCGCCCTCCACGCTCTCGCTCATCCGCAACATGTTCCTGGACGGCCGCGAGCGCAGTTTCGCCATCGGGATCTGGATCGCGAGCTTCTCGGCCGGCGCCGCGATCGGCCCGCTCGTCGGCGGCCTGCTGCTCGAATACTTCTGGTGGGGCTCGGTCTTCCTCGTCGGCGTGCCGGTGATGGTACTGTTGCTGATTCTCGGGCCCGTGCTCCTGCCGGAATTCAAAGACCCCGATGCGGGGCAGATCGATCTCGCCAGCGCAGCGCTGTCGCTGGCAGCCGTGCTCGCGATGATCTACGGCATCAAGCACATGGCCGAGCATGGCGCCAGCTGGCAGGCCGCTGTCGCGATCCTGGCCGGAATCGGGCTCGGCACGGTGTTCGTGCGCAGGCAACGCAAGCTGGCCGATCCCCTGGTCGATCTCAGGCTGTTCCGCAGTTCGGTGTTCAGCGCCTCGCTCGCGATCAACATCCTCGGCTTCCTCTTCCTGGTCGGCAGCTTCCTGTTCATCGGCCTGTATTTCCAGCTCGTCGTCGGACTGTCGCCGCTTCAGGCGGGTATCTGGAGCCTGCCTTCCGCCCTCGCCTTCATCCTGGGCTCGATGATCGTGCCTTTGTTGGCACATCGCTTCCGGCCGGCCATGGTCATGACCACCGGATTGGCGGTTGCCGCAGCCGGCTTTGCGCTGCTGACGCGGATCGAGGTCGGCGGGAACCTGGCGCTGGTCGTCACAGCCTCCGTGATCTTCTCGCTCGGCTTCACGCCGGTGGTGGCGATGACGACCGACCTGATCGTGAGCAGCGCGCCTCCGGAGCGCGCCGGTTCGGCCGCAGCCATGTCCGAGACCAGCATCGAGTTCGGCGGGGCGCTCGGCATCGCGATCCTCGGCAGCATCGTCACCGCGATCTACCGCAGCCAGATGGCGCAAGCATTGCCGGTCGGGATTCCCCCGGAATCGGCCCGGATCGCCACCGCGACCCTGGCCGGCGCTGTCGCGGAAGCGGTGCGGCTGCCGGCGGAGCTTGCCGCGAGCCTGATCGCGATCGCGCGCGAGGCCTTTGTCGCCGGCATGCAGTTTTCGGCCCTGGTCGCGGCGCTCGGCCTCGTTGCGACGGCGTTGGCAGCGCTGGTCCTGCTGCGCGGCGCGCCTCCCGCAGGATCAGAGGGTGCACCGTCCAAGACGGTTTCGGAGGACGCCGTCGTCCTCTAACCTGCCGGTGACACGCCTGGCATAGGAGCATGACGATGACCGATCACGATCACCCCCATGATCATGACCACCACCACGGCGACGAGCCGCGCTGGAAGCATGACGGCGTGCGCGTCATCACCGGCGACAAGCTCGATTCGAACACTGCGCAGACGCCGGGCATGTTCCGGCAGGCCGCGATCAACCACGCCCGGGTCGGGGCGCAGAAGATCTGGGCCGGCACGGTCTCGATCCAGCCGAACGCCAAGACCGGCGTGCACCACCACGGCGAGCTGGAGAGCGTGATCTACGTCGTGCGCGGCAAGGCCCGGATGCGCTGGGGCGAGCGGCTCGAATTCGTCGCCGAGGCCGGCCCCGGCGACTTCATCTACGTGCCACCCTATGTGCCGCACCAGGAGATCAACGCCGATCCCGACAACCCGCTCGAATGCGTGCTGGTCCGCTCGGACAACGAGGCCGTCGTCGTCAACATCACCGATGTCGACCCGGTCGAGGCGCCGGAGGCGGTCTACTGGGTCGACCCGATCCACAAGCACCCGCAGGGCTGAGGCTCGGCGGTCCGCGATAGGCGTCAGTCGATCGCGATCATCACGTCGGAGGCCTTCACCACGGCATAGGCCTCCTGCCCCACAGTCAGCTTCAGCTCGTCTACGGCGGCATTGGTGATGGCGGAGGTCACGATCGTGCCGCCGACATCGAGCCGCACATGGGCGGTCGTCGCCCCCTTGGTGATCTCGACGATCTTCCCCTTGAGCTGATTGCGGGCGCTGATCTTCATCACTGTCTCCATAGGCCTGCCCGCACGGTCACAGCTTGACTCGGCGCTTCCGGCTCTGCCACCATCGCTATATACGGCCATGCACAGCGGCCTTGTCTACGGGGATGATGGAAATGAACACGCGGCGTTCGCTGCTGGGCCTCGGCCTGGCCTTGGTCATGGGCTTCGGCACGGCGGTCGATACGGCCCACGCGCAGTCCAAGGAACTCGTCGTCTTCGCTGCGGCCAGCCTCAAGAACGCGCTCGACGACGCCGCTGCGACCTGGGTGAAGGAAACCGGCAAGCCGGCCCCGAAGATCTCCTATGCTGCGAGCAGCGTGCTGGCGAAGCAGCTCGAACAGGGCGCCCCGGCCGACATCTTCTTCTCGGCCGATCTCGACTGGATGGACTATGCCGCCGGCAAGGGCCTTATCCGCAACGACAGCCGCGTGACGCTGCTGGCAAACCGCATCGGCCTGATCGCTCCAGCGGAGTCGCCCCTTACCCTTAAGCTTGCACCCGGCGTCGATCTCGCCGCCGCCCTCGGTGAGGGCCGCCTCGCCATGGGCAATGTCGATTCGGTCCCGGCCGGGAAATACGGCAAGGCGGCGCTGGAGAAACTCGGCGCCTGGGACAAGGTAAAGGACAAGATCGCGCAGGCCGACAATGTGCGTGCCGCGCTGCTTCTGGTCTCGCGTGGCGAGGCGCCGCTCGGCATCGTCTACACCACCGACGCCGCGGCCGACCCGAAGGTCAAGGTCGTCGCCACCTTCCCGCAGGATTCGCACCCGCCGATTCTCTACCCGATCGCGGTGACGAAGGAGTCGAGCAATGCGGACGCTCAGGGCTTTCTGACCTGGCTGCGTGGCACCACGCCCCGTGCCGCGTTCGAAAAGCAGGGCTTCACTGTGTTGAACCAGCCGGCCGGCGCCTCCTGAGCGTTCCTGACAAATATGCTGGAAACTGCCGGGGCCTGGCTGTCGCCCGATGAGTGGACGGCGGTCAGGCTCAGTCTGCTGGTCGCGACGACGGCCATGCTGGCGAGCCTGCCCTTCGGGCTTGCTGTCGCCTTCCTGCTGGCGCGTGGAAAGTTCTGGGGGCGCTCGCTGCTCGATGCGGCGGTGCATCTGCCGCTGATCCTTCCCCCCGTCGTGACGGGCTACCTGCTGCTGATCTGGTTCGGCCGTCGCGGACCGGTCGGGCAGCTGCTCTACGACCATTTCGGCATCGTGCTGTCGTTTCGCTGGACGGGGGCGGCGCTGGCGAGCGCGGTCATGGGGTTTCCCCTGATGGTGCGGGCCATGCGGCTCTCGATCGAGGCGGTCGACCGCAAGCTCGAGGACGCCGCCGGCACGCTCGGCGCCAACCCGGTCTGGGTCTTCGCGGTGGTAACGCTGCCTTTGTGCCTTCCTGGCATCCTCGCCGGCATGATCCTGAGCTTCGCCAAGGCGATGGGCGAATTCGGCGCGACGATCACCTTCGTCTCGAACATTCCCGGCGAGACGCAGACCCTGCCTTCCGCGATTTACACCTTCACCCAGGTGCCGGGCGGCGACGCCGGCGCAATGCGGCTCACCCTGATCTCGATCGCGATCTCGGTGGCAGCCCTCTTCGCCTCGGAAGTCATGGCCCGGCTCGTCGCGCGCCGGATCGCCGCCGCATGAGCCCGGTCCTCGACATCGCGGTGCGGCACCGGCTCGGCAGCTTCCAGTTGAACGCGGAGCTGCGCTCGGACGGGCGCCTGACCGCGTTGTTCGGCGCATCCGGCTCAGGCAAGACCTCGCTCGTCAACGTCATCGGCGGGCTGGTGCGGCCACAAGCCGGGCACGTCCGCCTCGACGGCGAGGCATTGGTCGACACGGAGCGTGGCATCTTCCTGCCGAAGCATCGCCGCCGGATCGGCTATGTCTTCCAGGAGGCCAGGCTGTTCCCGCATCTGAGCGTGCGCCAGAACCTGCTGTTCGGGCACTGGTTCTCGAAGGCTTCCGATAGCAACGGCGTCGAGCTTTCGGCCGTGCTGGAACTGCTCGGCATCGGCCACCTGCTGGCGCGGCGCCCGGGCGCCTTGTCCGGCGGCGAGAAGCAGCGGGTCGCGATCGGCCGCGCGCTTCTCGCCAATCCGCGGCTGCTGCTGATGGATGAGCCGCTGTCCTCCCTCGACGAGGCGCGCAAGACCGAGATCCTCCCCTTTATCGAGCGCCTGCGCGACGAGAGCCGAATCCCGATCGTCTATGTCTCGCATTCCATCACCGAGGTCGCCCGCCTCGCCACGACGGTCGCCCTCATGGACGGCGGCACGGTCAAGAACTGCGGCCCGACATCGGAGATCCTGTCGCGGCTCGATCTCGCCGCTTTGCCCGGCGCGCCCGAATCCAGCTCGCTGATCGAGGCCGAGGTCGTGAGCTTCGACCGAGAGTTCGGCCTGACGCGGCTCGAAACGCGCGCGGGCCCGCTGCTCGTCGGTCGCGGTGACTTCGAACCCGGACGAAAGCTCCGCATCCGCATCCTCGCCAGCGACGTGCTCGTCAGCATCGGGCCGCTGAGCGGCATCAGCGCGCTCAACCAATTGCAGGGCAAGGTCACCGAGATCGGCGCCATCCCGGAAAGCGGCACGAGCGCGGTCGACCTCCGCATCGACTGCGGCGGCGAGATGCTGACGGCACGGCTGACGCGCAAATCGGTGGCTGCGCTTGGGCTTGCCGTCGGCAGCCCCGTCCACGCGGTCGTAAAGAGCGTCTCCGTCGAGACGCCCTGAAGCGGCATGGGGCCGGGCCTCCTTGGGCATTCCGCGCAGGATGCACTAGCATGGCGCAAAATGCCCAAGGATGCCGACATGCCCACCTCGCCCGAGCAGCGCCCTGCCCTGAAGCTCGGCCTCCGCCTCGATTTTCTGCCGGGCGGACGCCTCGGCCCGGGCAAGGCGGACCTGCTGGAAGCGATCGCCCGGACCGGCTCGATCTCCGGCGCCGGCCGCGCGATGAAGATGTCCTACCGCCGGGCCTGGCTCCTGGTGGACGACCTCAACGGGATGTTCACCCAGGCCCTGGTCGAGGCCCAGCCCGGCGGCGCCAAGGGCGGTGGCGCAAGGCTGACGCCGCTCGGACGCGAGGTGGTCGCGCATTATCGCGCGGTCGAGCGCGCGGTTCTCGAAGCCGGGGCCCCCCACATCGAAGCCCTCCGCGAGATGATCGACATGACGCCGCGGGCGACCGAAACGGACATGCCGACGCAGGATGAAGGGTGACACCATGAACATCGGCGAGGCGGCGAAGCGCTCCGGCGTCAGCGCCAAGATGATCCGCTATTATGAGAGCATCGGCCTGATCGAGGCGCCGCTGCGCACACAGGCGCAGTATCGCGTCTACGAGGCTGACGACGTCCACACGCTGCGCTTCGTCAGGCGTTCGCGCAATCTCGGCTTCTCACTCGAAGAGACGCGCGCGCTGCTGGCGCTGTGGCGCGACAAGAGCCGCGCCAGCGCCGACGTGAAGCGGCTCGCCATGAGCCATGTCCGCGATCTCGAGGCGAAGGCAGCCGAGTTGCAGGCGATGGCGGACACGCTGCGGCATCTGGCCGAGCACTGCCAGGGGAATGCCCGACCCGATTGCCCGATCCTGGCCGATCTTGCCGCCCCGCCAGGCCGGGAGCAGCCCTGCTGCTGATTCCTCTGCCGATCTTACGCATGGTAGCGCCCGGAAATCGCCCCAGCCATGCGCGATGCGGCTGGACGGATCGGGCAGCCCTTGGTCTTATGCCGGCCTGACCAAGGCAGGACCATCATGGACAATCGAAACGATCTCTGGCGCCACGTCGATGCGAACAAGGAGCGGCTGATCGCGCTGAGCGACCGGGTCTGGGGCATGCCCGAGGTCTGCTACACTGAGACTCGCTCCTCAGCCGAGCATGCCGCGGAGCTCGAGCACCAGGGTTTCCGCGTCACCAAAGGCGTCGCGGATATCCCGACCGCCGTGATCGGCGAGGCCGGCGAGGGCGGGCCGGTGATCGCTTTCATGGGCGAGTACGATGCCCTGCCCGGCCTGTCGCAGGAGGCCGGCGTCGCCAGCCACAAGCCGATCGAGGACGGCGGCCATGGCCATGGCTGCGGCCATAACCTCCTCGGCTCGGCTGCGCTTCTCGCCGCCGTCGCGATGCGGGACTGGCTGGCGGAGAACAAGATCCCCGGCCGCGTGCGCTATTATGGCTGCCCGGCCGAGGAAGGCGGCGCCGCCAAGGCCTTCATGGTCCGCGCCGGCGCCTTCGACGATGCCGATGTGGCGATCTCCTGGCACCCGTCGAGCTTCTGGGAAGTGGCGCCGCCGCTGGCGCTCGCCAACACCCGCGCCGATTTCGTCTTCACCGGCCGCACCGCCCATGCCGCCGCGGCCCCGCATCTCGGGCGCAGTGCCCTCGATGCCGTCGAGCTTATGAATGTCGGCGTCAACTACATGCGCGAGCACATGCCGAGCGATGCGCGTGTACACTACGCCTTGCTCGACACCGGCGGCATCGCGCCGAACGTCGTCCAGGCCCATGCCCGCGTGCGCTACTCGATCCGTGCTCGCGACCTGCGCGGCATGCTGGAGCTCGTCCAGCGCGTCAAGAAGATCGCCGAAGGCGCTGCGCTGATGACCGAAACCAAGATGGAGATGCGCATCGTCAGCGCTGTTTCCGATCTGCTCGGCAACACACCGCTGGAGCAGGCCATGCATGGCGTGATGGAAGAGCTCGGCCCGCCGCATTTCGATGATTCCGACCGCGCCTTCGCCGCCGATATCCGCAAGACGCTGCAGCCGCAGGAGATCGCCTCGATCTGGCGGACGATCGGCCTGGAGGATACGGGCGCGCCGCTGGCCGACTTCACCGTGCCGCTCGACGCCAAGCGCAACCCGGCGATCGGCTCGACCGATATCGGCGACGTCAGCTGGGCCGTCCCGACGGTGCAGGCGCATGCGCCGACGGTCGCGCTCGGCACGCCGTTCCATACCTGGCAGGTGGTCGCGCAGGGCAAGTCGCCCGCCGCGCACAAGGCGATGGTGCATGTCGCCAAGGCGATGGCGGCCACGGGTGCCGCCGTGCTGCTCGATCCCGAACTGATGGCCGCGGCCAAGGCCGATCACAAGAAGCGCCTCGGCACGGAAGGCTACACCTCGCCGCTGCCGGCCGAGGTCAAGCCGCCACTGACGATGTCGCTCGGCGGTTGAGTGGCTGCGGCGACCGCAGGGAACCACGGGTCATTCCGGGGCAGGCCGTAGGCCTGAGCCCGGAACCCGTGACAACTGCCGCTTCGGGACGAAGGAGGCCGCCGGCCGCGTTTTCCTGCCCGCTGAGCGGCTATGGGTTCCGGGATCGAGCGCTTTACGTTCGCCCCGGAATGACGGCGTGGTTGCGGAAGGGCCCTGGAGAGGGCTCCGTTCTGCGAAACGACCCTGCATCGCTCGATAGTCTCCGAAGCGAGCCCGCAAGTTTCGTCTCGGTGCGCGTTTTCTCGGCGTAAAAGTTCAACGCAACCCGTCCTCGCCCTTTATCTGATCCTTCGTCAGCCCGCCGATGCGCGGCAGCGGCCGGCCTGAATCGGTGACGGCGATCGCGACCAGGATCTCGCCGGCGCGCGGCGCGTCCGTGACCCGAACCTCGACCGCATCGAAATGCGAGCGCACGAAGGCTGCGTCCTTGTGTCCGAGGGGCACGTCGATCGGGGTCCCGAGCCCGCCGCGCTTCTTGGCCGACGGAATGAGCGCAGGCCCCTTGCCGAGCGCGGCGCGAACCGGCGTGCCGAGCTTCGGATGCAGGATCGCGGCGGCATGCTCCAGCTCGCCGCCCTCGCCCACGATCGCGGCCTTGCCGAAGCTCTCGGCCTGCGCCGGCTCGATGCCGAGCGCCGCGAGGCAGCGCTTCGTCAGCAGGTCGCCGAGCTCGACGCCGATCTCGGTCAGCTCCGACAGGTCCTCCTGATAGCGGCCGCTGAACGGGTTGGCGATCACGGCGACGGCCACGGCGCGGCGCGTCGGCGGCGCGACCGCCTTGCCGGCTTCGGTCAGGGTTTCATCGACCTGCGTCAGGATCTTGCGGATGTTCGCGGGCATGGTGGAAGGCTCCGGGCAGGCTGCGAATAGGCTAAGGCGTCATGGTCGGGCTTGTCCCGACCATCCACGTCTTCGCTGGTCGAGATCCGTGTTCAAGACGTGGATGCTCGGCTCGAGGCCGAGCATGACGGTGAGGTTCGCGCGCTGCGCTCCATCACCGCTGCCCGTCCCAGACGCTGATCTGGTCGGCACGCAGCCCGCCGACGCGCTCATGGATGCGCGCGCCCGTGGTCATCACCAGGATGAAGACCAGCTCGTCGGCCTGAGGCGAGCCGGGAACACCGATCTCGACGGCGCCGAAATGGCTGCGAACATAGCAGGCATTGATATGGGTGACGGGGATGTCGATGCGCGCCCCCGGCCCCGCCACTTTCTTGGTGGAAGGAACGATCGCCTTGGCGTTGCCGAGGATTTCGCGCATCGCGTAACCGCCCGGCACATGCCAGAGCGCGCCATGCTCGAGTTCGCCGGCTGAGCCCACGACGGCGCCCTTGCCGTATCCCTCGACCGTCTTCGGATCGCCGCCCAGCGCCTTCAGGCAGCGCGTCGCCATTTCGAGGCCTGCGCCCTTCAAGGCCTCCATCATCGGCATGATGTCGGGCTCGTAGCGGCCGGCATAAGGGTTGGTCAGCACGGCGCAGACCGAGGCGATGCGCTCGGTGCGGCCCGGCGCGGGCCCGAACTCGTGGAAGATCTCCTCCACGGAAGTCTGGATACGGCGGATATCGATGAGTCCGGTCATGGCGCGCTTCCGTCAGCCCACCGTCGGGGCGGTGTTGGCCGGCGGCGTCGAGCGGGAGCGCCCCGTCCGGACCAGCCCGTCGATTACCACCATGCCGATGCCCGGAATGTCGCCGAGCGACACAGCTTCAAGGAGATCCTTGGCGGACGAATGCTGCGGCTTGTCCAGGAAGACGAAATCGGCCGGATAGCCCTCCGCGATCAACCCGGCATCGAGTGAGCGCTTCCGGGCGACATTACCGGTCGCGAGGCAGAAGGCTTGCTCGGCCGGAAGCCCGCCGAGGCTCGCCAGCAGCGTGATCATCCGCAGCACCCCGTTGGGCTGCACGCCCGAGCCCGCGGGGGCATCGGTACCGATCAGGACATCCGCGAGGCGCCCGGCGGCGAGCGCCGCTTCCAGCGCGACCAGAGCCGATTTCTCATTGCCGTTGTGGACGACTTCCAGCGCCCCCCTCGCCTGCTCGCAGAGCACGCGGATATCGGCATGAGCGATCGAGGTCGGGCCGCCATTGATGTGGCTCACCACATCGGGCTGGGCTTCCAGCACATCGTCCTTGTTGACGAAATGCGACCCGGCGATAGACGGGCCTCCGGTATGCATGATCGTCTCGAGGCCGATCTCGCGGCACCAGGTGGTGACGCGCTTGGCATCTTGCCCCTTGGCGACGGTGCCGAGCCCGATCTCGCCGATATGGCGGATGCCAAGCGCCTTCAGCTCCTCGAAGACCTCGCGGCCGAAATCAAGCTCGGCCACGGGCGCACCGGCAATGACCTTGGCTCCCGCCGGTCGGAAGTTCTGGAAGCAGCGCTGGGCGGTGACGGCCAGCGCCTTGACGCCGATCGCATCCTTGGGCCGGCCGGGCAGATGCACCTCGCCGGCCGAGACCAGGGTGGTCACGCCGCCGTTAACGCCCATCTCGATCCAGCCAAGCTGGTTCTGGCGCGGCGTCCAGTCTCCAAAGACGGGATGGCAGTGGGAATCGATCAGGCCGGGCGAGACCGGGGAGCCCTTGGCATCGATCGTAACGTCGGCGCTGTCCAGATCGAGATCGGCGGCCCGGCCGATGGCCTTGATCCGGCCATCGACCGCAACGATCGCGTCGGCGTCGAGGATCGGCCTCGCCAGATCGCCCGAGAGTAGGAGCCCGATATTGCGGACCACCAACTTGCCCTTGGCGGGTCCCGCCGCGACGTCGTGAGCCATCTGCTTCTCCGTCTTCGAGCGGGCCTGCCCCGAGCGGCAGGACAAGCGGCGATTGAATGTGTAATAACAATCATGGACAGCGCCGCGGCGGCTGGCAAGAGGCAGGGAGCGCCCCTCCGCCGCCTGCGCGAAGACTTACCGTAAGGCGTTTGCAGAGACGATGACGAGCAGTTCCACCAGCACCGCAGAGGCCGTGAGCGGAGCCCCGACCGAAGCCATGCCGCGCCAGCGCAAGGCCGCGGGCGGGCCGAATCCCGCTGCAGCTGGCTATGTCCTCGACGAGCAGGTCGGCTTCCTGATGCGGCGGGCGCAGCAGCGTCACATCGCGATCTTCCAGCGTATCATGGGCGATGATGGGCCGACACCGACGCAGTTCGCGGCGATGGCCAAGCTCGGCGGCGGCGAGGAGATTTCACAGAACCAGCTCGGCCGGATGACGGCGATGGACCCGGCCACGATCAAGGGCGTGATCGCGCGGCTGGCCGAGCGCGGCATGGTCGAGCGGCGCCCGGACCCGGACGACCAGCGCCGCGTGCGCGTACGCCTCACGTCCAAGGGACTGGAGGCGATGCCGGCACTGATCGAGAAGGCACGGGCGATAACGGCGGCGACATTGTCGCCGCTCTCGCGCGAGGAGGCGGAGCGCCTGCTCGGGCTGCTCGGGCGCCTCGACTAAGGTAGCGCCGTTTGGGGCCGCTCGCAAAATCCGCTTGCGCCTACTTGTTTGTATACTAACAATAATCAGCGAGGTTTGAGCCGTCCTACCCGGAGGGGAGCCTGGCCATGACGCGCTATCTTCGACCGCATTCACTGGACGAGGCTGTGGGGCTGCTCGCGGCGGAGCCGGTCTCTCCTCCGTTGACGCTGCTGGCCGGAGCAACCGACATCTATCCCGTCCGCACCGCTCGTGCCGCCTGGCTCCAGCCCATCGATCGAGACGTGCTCGATCTCGGCGCTGTGCCAGAGCTCGCCGGCATCAGCCATGACCCAGGCGGCACGCGCATCGGAGCCGGCGTGACCTGGAGCGCGATCGCAAGCGCCGCGCTGCCGTCGGCCTTCGATGCGCTGAAGCAGGCGAGCCGGCAGATCGGCGGAATGCAGATCCAGAATCGCGCCACGGTTGGGGGCAATCTCTGCAACGCGTCGCCGGCTGCCGACGGTGTGCCGCCGCTGCTGGCACTGGATGCGCAGGTCGAGCTGGCGAGCCTGCGCGGCCGCAGGCGCTTCCCCCTCGCGGAGCTCGTTCTCGGCAATCGCCGTACCGTCCTTGCAGCCGATGAAATCCTGGTCGCGATCCATATCCCCGCTCAGCCCGCGCAGGCGCGCTCGGCCTTCCTCAAGCTCGGTGCGCGCAATTACCTCGTGATCTCGATCGCATCCGTCGCTGCCCTGGTCGCAACCGATGCGGAACGGCGGATCACGGCGCTCAGGATCGCGGTCGGTGCGTGCTCGGCCGCGCCGCAGCGGCTGGCCGCGCTGGAGGCAAGGCTGACAGGAGAACTCGCCGGCCCCGCATTGGCCGAGAGCGTGTCACCGGCCGATCTCGCCCCGCTCGCGCCGATCGACGACGTCCGCGCCAGCGCCGCCTATCGGCGCGAGGCCGCGCTCATCCTGGTGCGCCGGGCGCTGGCCGGGTTGCTTTCATCCACTCTGGAGGTGGCGGCGTGAACCTCCATGATCGCGCCGCCCTGCCCGCCAGCCCAGTGCGGCAGAAGGCCGTCGGCTTCCGCCTAAACGGCCGCGAGGTCCAACTCGACGTCGCTCCCGACACGCGCCTCAGCGAAGCGCTCCGCAGCGATCTCGGCGCGACCGGGACCAAGGTCGGCTGCGATGCCGGCGATTGCGGCGCCTGCACCGTCCTGATCGACCAGGCGCAGGCCTGTGCCTGTCTCGTCCCAGTCGGACAGATTGCCGGCAGCGACGTGGTTACTGTGGAAGGTCTTGGCCACGACGCGCTGGGTACCGCCCTGCAACGCTCCTTCCATTTTCACGGAGCCGCGCAATGCGGTATCTGTACGCCCGGCATGCTGATGGCGGGCTACGACCTGCTGAAGCGCAATCCGCAGCCGGGCGAGCGCGAGACACTGGATGCGCTGGGTGGCGTGCTCTGCCGCTGCACCGGCTACCTTAAGATCGTCGAGGCGGTTCGTAACGCACATCGCTTCTTGGATGGCGAAGTGGCGTTCCGCCAGCCGCCGGAGGCGGGACAGCCGGCGATCGGCGCGCGCATCGCCCGCCTCGACGGCGAGCCGAAAATCTCGGGGACGGAGATCTACGGTGCCGATGCCGCGCCCGGCGACGCTCTGTGGCTGCGCGCGCTGCGCTCGCCGCATCCGCGCGCCCGCTTCACGCTGGGCGACCTCGACGCCTTCGTCGCGGCCCGTCCGGGACTTGTGCGCATCTTCACGGCGAAAGACGTGCCCGGCGAGAATTCCTTCGGCATCTACCCGCATCTCAAGGACCAGCCGGTGTTCTCGACCGGCGAAACACGCTATCGCGGCGAATGCGCGCTCGCGATCGTCGGCGAGAAGGAGGCCGTCGAGGCCGTGCGCGCCGATGAGGTCCCGATCGCGTGGGAACCGCTGCCCCCGATGATCGGAAGCAAGGCGGCTCTCGCCGAGACCGCCTTCGCGCTGCACGACTTCGTACTTGACAATGTGCTGACCCGCGGCCGCGTCGAGCGCGGCGATGTCGAGACGGGCTTCGCGGAGGCCGCGCATGTCGCGTCAGGCGTCTTCGAAACCGGCTTCGTCGAGCACGCCTACATCGAACCCGAAGCCGGCTATGCACGGCGTATAGGCCAGACCATCGAGGTCTTCGCCTGCACCCAGGCGCCTTATATGGACCGCGACGAGGTCGCGCGTGTCATCGGGCTTCCGCTCGACGCCGTCCGCATCCTGCCCTCGGCCTGCGGCGGCGGCTTCGGCGGCAAGCTCGACGTCTCGCTGCAGCCGATGCTCGCGGTCGCGGCCTGGCTGCTCGACCGGCCGGTGCGCTGCGTCTTCGGGCGCATCGAGTCGATGGTTTCCTCGACCAAGCGCCACCCTTCCTCGATCCAGGCGAAGGCCGCCTGCGACGCAGCAGGCAAGCTCGTCGCCTATGCGATGGACGGCGATTTCGACACTGGCGCCTATTCCTCCTGGGGGCCGACGGTGGCGGGCCGCGTGCCGGTCCATGCGACGGGCCCGTACAAGGTGCCGCATGTGCGCAACCTGTCGCGGGCGATCTACACCAACGGCCCGCCCTCCGGTGCCTTTCGCGGCTTCGGCGTGCCGCAGGCGGCGATCGCGCAGGAGAGTCTGTTCGACGACCTGGCTGCGGCCTGCGGCCTTGACCGGCTGGAATTTCGCCTGCTCAACGCGATCCGCGCCGGCGACGCAACGCCTTGCGGCCAGGTCCTCCAGGCAAGCACTGGCCTGGCAGAATGCCTCGAGGCGCTGAGGCCGCATTGGCAGGATCTGCTGGCCGACGCCGCCGCGTTCAACGGCGGTGGGCGCCGGATACGGCGGGGCGTCGGCATCGGCTGCATGTGGTACGGCATCGGCAACACCGGCATGTCGAACCCCTCGACCATGCGCGTGACGCTCTCCCGCGACGGCAAGCTCACCTTCTGGAACGGCGCCGTCGACATCGGACAGGGCTCAACCACGGTGCTGACGCAGATCGCCGCCGATGCTCTGGGCCTGCCGGTCGAACAGTTCGAGCTGGTGGTCGGAGACACGGCGCGAACCGCCGACGCGGGCAAGACCTCGGCCTCCCGCCAGACCTTCGTCTCCGGCAAGGCGGCCGAGAACGCAGCCGGCGCTTTGCGATCGAAGATCCTGCGGCTGACCAATGCGGGCCCCTCGGCGAAACTGACGCTGCAAGGCACGGTCGTCCGAATCGAGGAAAACGGAGTCGGCACGACAATCGAGCTTAGTGATTTGCCGGCAAATAAAAATGGTATCGTTTTGGAGGGGATCGGGAATTTCGACCCGCCGACAGTGCCTCTCGACGAGAAGGGCCAGGGCGTGCCCTACGCGACCTATGGCTTCGCCGCGCAGATCGCCTCCCTCGATGTCGATCTCGATCTCGGCACGATCAGGCTCAACCGCATCGTCGCAGCCCATGATGTCGGCAAGGCGATCAACCCCATGCTCGTCGAGGGGCAGATCCATGGTGGCATCGCCCAGGGTATCGGGCTCGCGCTGATGGAGGAATATCTCCCCGGCCGCACCGAGAACCTGCACGATTACCTGATCCCGACCGCGGGAGACGTGCCGCCGATCGACATCATCCTGGTCGAGGACCCCGAACCGCTCGGCCCCTCCGGTGCCAAGGGCATCGGCGAGCCGGCCCTGGTGCCGACGGCACCGGCGATCCTCGGCGCGATCCGGCACGCGGCCGGCGTAACGCCGCGCCAGGTCCCGGTGCTGCCGCACCGGTTGTGGGAGTTGTTGCGCGCGAAGGACGCTGAATCTCTCCTCGGCCCTCATCCTGAGGAGGTCGCTTCGGCGGCCGTCTCGAAGGATGAGGGTTCACCTGGCAGAATGGAAAACGCCGCCCTCGCCAAACGCTCGCGCCAGTTCGGCGTCGCCGAGGGCGAGGACGGCATCCTGCGCTGCGACGCCTGTCCCGTGCTCTGCCGCATCCGGCCCGGCCGCGCCGGCGCCTGCTCGCGCTATGCCAACGAAGACGGCCTGCTGATCAGGACCGATCCGGTCGTATTGCTCGCGGAGGCAGTGGCCGAAGGCGAGCCTGTCGTGCCCTTCGCCGGGAACGCCGAGGATTGGGACGGCAGCGCGCTGCCGGCGAACCGCATCTTCGTCACCGGCATTGGCGCGGGCACGACCTATCCCGACTACAAGCCGGCGCCCTTCATCGTTTCGTCGCAGCATGAGGGCGTCGATACGGTCACCGTGGTCACCGAGGGAATCTTCTCCTATTGCGGCGTCAAGGTGAAGATCGACACCGATCGCCATCTCGGCCCCGAGACCGCTGCCGTCAGGGCGAACGGCGAGCAGGTCGGCCATGTCACGACGGCTGAATACGGTTCGCAGATGCTTTCCATCGGCGGCGTGCGCCACCTCACCGGCGGCTCGAAGAAGGAAGGCAACACGACCTGCGAGACCATGCTGAAGCTCTGTAATGGCGAGCCGATCGAGCTGACGATCGACGGCGGCCATGGCGTCGTCGTGCAGGCGGGCCGCGCGCCCGTCGTGGACGGCAACCCGGAGAAGCGTATGAGGGTCGGCTGCGGCTCGGCCACGATCGGCATCTTCGCCAAGCAGTGGCAAGGCCATGTCGACGAGGTCATCGTCGTCGACGACCACATCACCGGCGTGCTGACCGAACATCAGGCCGGCCGCGTGCTCGACATGCGCCCCGCCGGTATCCGCGTGCGCGGGCGCAAATCGACGCCGGGCCGCTATTTCCAGGTCGCCGAGCCCGGCCTCGGCTGGGGCGGCACCGACATCACCGAGCCGCTCTCGATCATCCAGAAGATCGACCCTGCGCTGGCCTGGCCCGGCATGCGGCTTTTGATGACCTCCACGACCGGCGAGGATTCGCTCTACTGCGTGCTCGACGAGAACCTCGTCCCGGTCGAAGCCGAAATGCCCGGCGCCGTGCGGAAGGTGGTCGAGCGCATCGGCGAGAACTGCGAGCCGTCGCTCTGCACCGTGCTGTTCATGGCCGGTGCCGGCGGCTCGCTGCGCGCGGGCGTGACCGAGAATCCGGTACAGCTGACGCGTTCCGTACAATCGGGCACGACACGGGTCACGATGGGCGGCGCGCCGGTCCATCTCTGGCCGGGCGGTGGCATCACCGTGATGGTCGATGTGCTGCGCATGCCGAAGAATGCCTTCGGCTACGTGCCGACGCCGGCGATCGTCGCGCCGATCGAGTTCACCCTGCCGCGCGCGCTCTATCTCGCAGCCGGCGGCCATGCGGCGGAGATCGTCCCGGTCGAGGACGTGGTGCGCGACCATGGCGGGCAGGCGCGGATCGAGAGAGCAGAGGCCGAAAACCCTTGGCCGTTTTGGCGGGAAGCCGGGTAGGGGCGACACATCTCTCGCCGTCGTTCCGGGCACGGCGAAGCGGAAATCCGAAATCCACCGGAGGGCCGATCCTTTCCAACGGATTTGGCTCTACGATGGAGTCCGGATCGGCGCCGCTTCGTAGCTTGACGACGGGTTTCACGAGAGAGCGATGAAAACGCACCGCATCGCCCGTCTTCCCGGCAACCGGCTGCATCTGCAGGAAGGGCCGAGCGATCTCGTGATCGCGGCCTTCGGCGGCCCATCCGAGATCGAGCGAGCCTATGCCGCTGCGGAGGACGCGTTCGAGGGATTGCTGGCGGAACTCGCCGGAGAATTGCGCACGCTGCGCCAGCCACTGGCAGCCCAGCCGCCTGCCCTGAAAGGCGCGACGGCGCAGCGCATGGCGCGCGCCTGCTGGGCTTTTCGCGCCCAGTACATCACCCCGATGGCAGCGGTCGCAGGCGCCGTAGCCGACACCGTCATGACCGCGATGCTGGCACGCGCGCCCCGGCTGGAACGGGCCTATGTCAACAATGGCGGGGACATCGCGGTCCATCTCACGGCACGGCATCCGCTCGATATCGGCGTCGTGCCGTCGCTTGCGCGTGCACGCCCGGAAGGCTTCATCCGCCTCGACGTGTCGCAGCATGTGCGCGGGATCGCGACCAGCGGCTGGCGCGGCCGGTCCTTCTCGCGGGGCATAGCCGATGCCGTCACGGTGCTGGCGCGCAGCGCTGCCGAAGCGGATGCCGCGGCGACCGTCATTGCCAATGCGACGAATGTGCAGGATGCGTCGATACGGCGCCGGCCGGCGCGCGAGCTCGATCCCGACAGCGATCTCCGGGACCTGCTGGTCACGGTGGATGTCGGGTCCCTGCCCCCGGAGGCGATCGCAGCAGCATTGGCCGCGGGGGTGCGCACGGCCGAGGGGCTGCTGCGCGACGGCCTGATCGAGGGCGCCCTGGTGGCGCTGGCCGGCGAATGGCGCAGCGTCGGCGGCGTCGGCAGCACCCCGGCATTGCGAACGTAGCGAAGCAGTCCAGAACGGCTAGTTCCATTTGCAGCGATGCGGAAACATCTGCGGTTCTCGCGCGTCAGCCTGAATGCAAAGTGTTCCGAGATTGCTTCGCTACGTTCGCCATGACGATGCGCGGGTCACACCGAAAGATACTGAGTCCGGATCGCCTCGTTCGCCTTGAGCTCGTCCATCGTCCCGGTGAAACGGATGACACCCTTTTCGATGATGGCGGCGCGGTCAGCGACATTGCCGGCGAAATGCAGGTTCTGCTCCGAGATCAGTACGGTCAGCCCCTCGCTCTTCAGTGCCAGGATCGTCTTCGCCATCTCCTCGACGATGACTGGCGCAAGCCCCTCCGAGGGTTCGTCGAGGAGGACGAGCTTCGGATTTCCCATCAAGGTGCGGGCGATGGTCAGCATCTGCTGCTCGCCCCCCGACATCGCCCCGCCGGCCCGGTCGCGCATGCGGCCGAGATTGGGAAAGAGCGCGAACAGCCGTTCCGGCGTCCAGTGCGGCGCATCGGCCCGTGCCGGGCGCTGGGCCACGGAGAGATTCTCCATGACGCTGAGTTCGGAGAAGACGCGCCGGTCCTCCGGCACGTAACCGACGCCCAGCCGCGCGATCTCGAAGGGCTCGCGGCCATCGAGGCGCTGCCCCTCGAAGCTGACGGTTCCGCCGGCCGGCGGCACGAGGCCCATGATGGCCTTCATGGTCGTCGACTTGCCCGCGCCGTTGCGGCCCATCAGCGCCAGCACCTCGCCACGGTTCATCGCGAAGCTGACACCCTGAAGGATATGGGCGCGACCATAATAGGCGTCGAGCGCCGCGACCTCGAGCATCGGCCCCATCTCAATGCCCTCCCGAGGTCGTGCCGGAACCCAGATAGACGGCACGGACATTCGGGTCGCGGCGCACCTCTTCGGCCGTTCCATGCGCGATCAGGCGGCCGCGATCGAGCACGATGACGCTGTCGGAATGGGTAAAGACGACGTCCATGTCATGCTCGGTGAAGAGTACCGCGATGCCCCGGGCAGTGGCGATACCGGCTGTCAGGGCCATCAACTCGATGCGTTCGCGCGGCGCCATGCCCGCCGTGGGCTCGTCCATCAGCAGCAGCTTGGGGTCGTTGGCGAGCGCGACCGCGAGCTCGACCCGTTTCAGGTCGCCATAGGCGAGCACGCCACAGGCGCGCTCCGCCTGCTCAGCCATGCCGACCTGGGCGAGCAGCGCGTCGGCCGCCTCGCGATGGCAGTCGCGCGCCCTGCCGAAGGGCCGCCAGATCTCGCCGGCATGGGAGATCAGCGCCATCTGCACGTTCTCGCGCACAGTCATCGAGGTGAAGGTCGCGGTGATCTGGAAGGTACGGCCGACGCCCATGCGCCATACTGTGCGGGGCTTAAGCCCGGTGATCGGCTGCCCCGCGAGCAGCACCGTGCCGCCATCGGGCCTGAGCTGGCCGTTCAGCATGTTGAAGCAGGTGGTCTTGCCGGCGCCGTTCGGGCCGATCAGCGCGAGCATCTGGCCGGGCAGGACCGAGAAGCTGACACCGTCGACCGCGCGCAGGCCGCCGAAGGATTTGGCGAGGTCCCGTACGACGAGGATCGGCTCGGCCGCGCTCATCGGCTGGCCTCGGCCAGCGCGGCGGCGGGTTTTTCCCTGCGGCGCCGGCGCTCGCGCAGCATCAGCGCTGTTCCCACCAGCCCGCGCGGGAACAACACGACGAGCACCACGATCGAAAGCCCGAGCACGAAGCGCCAGTACATCGTCGCCTTCATCAACTGCTCGTGGAGACCGGCATAGGCGAAGGCACCGACGATCGGGCCGGCAACGGTCTGGACGCCGCCGAGCAGCACCATCAGAAGCGCATCGACCGAGCGCGGGATCGCCATATAGGTCGGGAAGACGGAGCCCTTGAAGAAGGCGAAGAGCGCCCCCGCCATGCCCGCACAGAAGGCCGCGACGACGAAAGCAACCCATTGCAGGCGGACGACGTCGAGCCCGATCGCCTCTGCCCGCAGGGCATTGTCACGGCCGGCCCGCAGGCCATAGCCGAAGGGAGAGAAGATGGTGAGACGCAGCAGCAGGACCGCACCGGCGCAGATCGTCAGCGAGAGATAGTAATAGGCGGCCTTCGACGCGGCCCAGGCGGAGGGCCAGACGCCCAGGATGCCGTTGTCGCCGCCGGTGAGATCGACCGACTGGAAGGCCGTCGCCCAGGCTATCTGCGCGAAGGCCAGCGTCAGCATTGCCAGATAGACACCCGAGAGCCGGACGCAGAACCAGCCGAATACGACGCCGGCGATGCCCGCCAGGAACGGC
Organism: Allobosea sp. Root381; assembly: GCF_001429395.1. Lineage (GTDB taxonomy): Bacteria > Pseudomonadota > Alphaproteobacteria > Rhizobiales > Beijerinckiaceae > Allobosea. The sequence continues at coordinate 248,927 of NZ_LMJT01000023.1, read as the reverse complement.
GCCATCAACAGCGCCGGCTCCATCGGCGCTCCCAGCCATTTCACGGCCAGCGCCGCGCCATAGGCGCCGAGGCCGAAATAGGCTGCGTGGCCGAAGGAGACCATGCCGCCCGGCCCCATCATGAAATGCAGCGACGCCGCGAAGAGCGCGAAGATGACGAGCTCGGTCAGCGTCAGCAGGATGTGGTCGGGCGTCACCAGGGGCGCGAGCGCCAGGATCAGCAGGGCGATGAGGCCGGCGATCTTGGTCGCTCCATCGGCCGGCAGCATCAGCGGCGCGGCCGGGCCATGGCTGCGTGCATGGCCGACCGGGGCCTTCCCCATCAAGCCGTAGGGCTTGACCACGAGCACCACGGCCATGACCAGGAAGACCAGCACCAGCGTGATCTTGGGGAAGATCAGGATGCCGAAGGCATGCAGGATGCCGATCAGGATCGCGGCGAGATAGGCGCCGGTGACGCTGCCGAGCCCGCCAACGACCACGACCACGAAGGCCTCCGAGATCATGGCGAGGTCCATGTGCAGCGTCACCGCTTCGCGCGGCAGCTGGAGCGCACCACCGAGCCCCGCCAGCATCGAGCCGAAGGCGAAGACGGAGGTGAAGAGCAGACGCTGGTTGACGCCGAGCGCGCCGACCATCTCGCGATCCTGCGTCGCAGCCCTGACAAGCGTGCCCCAGCGCGTCTTCTGAAACAAAAGCCAGAGGATCAGCAGGACGATCGGCCCGATGGCGATCAGGAACAGCTCATAGGTCGGGAAGCGGTTGCCGAAGATGACGACGAAACTCTTGAAGCCCGGCGCACGCGGCCCGAGCTTGTCCTCCGCGCCCCAGACGCCAAGCGCGATGTCCTGGATCATCAGCACCACGCCGAAGGTCGCGAGCAGCTGGAACAGCTCCGGCGCCTGGTAGATCCGGCGCAGGATCAGCACCTCGATGACGACGCCGACCAGACCGGTGAGTGCCGCGGCCAGCAGCACGCCGCCCCAGAAGCCCAGCGCATCCGCGGGCCCGAAATGCGTCACCAGCGTCCAGGCCAGATAGGCGCCGAGCATGTAGAGCGAGCCATGGGCGAAGTTCACGATGCGCGTGACGCCGAAGATGATCGAGAGTCCCGACGCGACCAGGAACAGCGAGGAAGCCGAGGCCAGCCCGTTCAGCGTCTGCGTGAGGATGAGATCGATCATGCGGCTATGGGTCTCGCAACCTCTGGGCGCACCATCTCGTCATTCCGGGCGACCGACAGGCCGAACCCGGAACCCACGATCGGGCGCAAGCATCTTGAACAGCGGAGGAAGACCTTATCCCGCCGGACGCATCGCCTTCGCCTCGGCGTCGCTCGGCAGGTAGTTGGCGCCATCGGCATAGCGCCAGTCGATCATGACGCCCTTGCCACCCTTGACCGCCGTCTTGCCGACATAGGCGCCCATCGTCGACTGGTGGTCGGAAGCGCGATAGGTGATCGGCCCGAAGAGCCCGGGGAAGCTAAGCCCCTTGAAGGCCGCGATCAGCTTGTCGTTCTCGACTGCGCCGGCCTTGGCGATCGCAGCCCTGATCGACTGCACGGTGTCGTAGCCGACGACGGAGCCCAGGCGCGGATAATCGTTGTACTTGGCCTTGTAGGCCTCGACGAACTTGACGTGCTCCGGCGTCGTGATCTCGGCATGCGGATAGCCGGTGACGATCCAGCCAACCGGCGTCTCCGCCCCGAGCGGATCGAGATATTCCGGTTCTCCGGTCAGCATGGAAACGACGGTCCGCCCCTCGAACAGGCCGCGCGTATTGCCCTGGCGGACGAAGTTGGTGAGGTCGCCGGCGAAGGTAACGTTGAAGATCGCGTCGGGCTTGGAGGCCTCGAGCGCCTGCACCGTCGCGCCGGCATCGATGCGGCCGAGCGCCGGGAACTGTTCGGCGACGAACTCGACATCGGGCTTGGCCCGCTTGAGCAGCTCCTTGAACCACTTCACCGCCGACTGGCCGTATTCGTAGTTCGGGGCGACGATCGCCCATTTCTTCGCGGGCAGCTTTGCCGCCTCCTCGACCAGCATCGCCGCCTGCATGTAGGTCGAGCAGCGCAGGCGGAAGGTGTAGGGGTTGCCCTTGGCCCAGACGAGCGCGTCCGAAAGCGGCTCGGAGGCAAGATAGAGCCGCTTGTTCTGGGCGGCGAAGTCGGCGATGGCGAGCCCGACATTGGAGAGGAATCCGCCTGCGACGATGTCGACCTTCTCCGCGTTGACGAGGTCGCCGGCATGGCGCACGGCATCCTCCGGCTTGCCGCCATCGTCTCGGAACACGGTTTCAAGCTTGCGGCCGAGCACGCCGCCGGCGGCGTTGGCCTGCTCGATCGCCAGCTCCCAGGCCTGGCGATAGGGCTTCAGGAAGGCGGGCTGGGCGGTGTAGCTGTTGATCTCGCCGATCCTGATGGCCGCGCCTTGCGCGCGCAGCACCGAGGGGGCGGCCAATACGGTGGCGCCAGCCGAAGCGGCGGCCAGAAAACTCCGACGGTCGATCGTCATCGCGGTTCCCCATGTCTGGCCCGGTGGCGGGTGCCCCAGCGCTCTTTGACAGATGTCGCATGCCGACAGCATGGCGTCAGCCCGCAAACTCATTTGTATGCCTACGAATTTGAATAGGGCCAAACTGGCTGTCAACGCTTAATCGGCAGCGGGAGCCCGGCGGCGGCGGCACCGGTTCCTGCCGTTGAGATTGCCCGGGAATGGGTGGCGCGAAGCCTTTGGGCAGCCTGCTTGAAAATTAGGACAATGATGCTGCCCTTTTACCCTTGTGAAGCGGCCCCCCCGCCCCTATGTAGAGTGCACCGCAGCAGCGATGCTGCGTCGCCCTCCTTGGGCGTTTCCTCCCTAGACTTGGGCCGCCTCGTGCGGCCCTTTTTTTTGCCTTTCGGGAGGGGGGAGCGCATCTCGCGCCCCTCGAAATGATGTGCCCTTCCGGCCAGCCACTGCCGCCGCAGATCAGGATCCGAGGGCACGCCGGGAGCGGGCGATTTCATGATCTTGCGCCCGGCCCGGGGCGATAGGTGGCATGGCCGCTCGCATTCTGCCGAGACGGCTGCGCAGAGCCGAGCCGCTCCGCGCAAGCGATGCCTCAGCGTGAAAACCTGACCGGCACGGCGAGCGCGATCGTACCGCCACCCAGCCCCGCTGGCGGGGCCGGAACAGGGCTCGCGCGCCGGATCATCGCGACGGCTTCCTCATCCAGCGCCGGGCTGCCCGAGCCGCTGAGAAGCCGGGCAGACAGCACGCGCCCGGAACGGTCGATGCTGAACGCGACCTGGACGGTGCCGGGGTTGGCGCCGCTCGGGAAGCGCTTGTAGCGATTGAGATGAGCGAGCAGCGTGCCGCGCCAGCTCGCAGGCGAGACCGACGGCGCCGACGATGCGCCATGCGTCGGAGCCGCCGCGTTCGGAGCCGCCTGGGCCTGCGCCGTGGGCGCCGTCGTGCGTTCGGCCTGCGGCTTTTCCGGATTGATCGGCTTGCGCCGCTCGACGACCCTCTTCTTCGGTGGCGGCTTGCGCTCGACCACCTTCGGACGTGGCGGAGGCGGAGGCGGCGAAAGGATCGCTGCGGCATCGGGAAGCGGCGGCAGCTCCGGGATCTTGATCTCGGGCTCTGGCTGCACGACGGGCTGCGGCTCCTCGATCGGCGGAGGCTCGATCGGCGGCGGCTCGACGACGGGCTCGGGCGGCGGCGGCTCGGGCTCGGGCTCCGGCGGCTTCTCGATCACGGGTTCCGGCTGCGGCTCGGGCTGGGCCTCGACCATTTCAGGGCCCGGCGCGACCTCCTGGGGTGGCGCTTCCGGCGCGACCGCTACCGGGGCTAGCTCGATCATCACCGCCGCCGGAGGGGCTCCCATCGCAGCTTCGGCGCGCTGCCAGGTCGCGATCATCCAACCGGCTGCGCCATGCGCTCCGGCGACGATGAGGCCGGCGAGCGCCCAGCGCGCGGCGGCCGGCCAGAACCTGGAGCCGATACTGTCGGAACGGCCGGCCAGCTTCGTGAGCGCGCTCATGGCTGAGGCGCTCCGCCGGCCGGCGCAGCCTGCGCGGCGCCCTGCCCCGTATCCTCGAGTCCGACCAGCCCGATCTTGAGGTAGCCGGCCTGCCTGAGCAGGTTCATCACCTCCATCAGTTCGCGATAGGCCACGGCGCCGTCGGCCCGCAGGAAGACCCGTTGTTCACGGTCGCTGTTGGTCTGGCGGTCGAGCATGGCGCCGAGCATTTCGCGCGGCACGCCGTCATTGCCGAGCGACAGCGTGAGATCGCCCTTGACGGTGACGAAGATCGGCGCCTCCGGCCGCGGCTGCGGCTGCGCATTCGAGACCGGAAGATCGACCGCGACGTCCACCGTCGAGAGCGGCGCCGCGACCATGAAGATGATCAGCAGCACCAGGATGACGTCGATGAAGGGCGTGACATTGATGTCGCTGACCTCGCCGAGGTCGCCGTCCTGGGATTCCTTGAGCGAAATGGCCATGGCTCACTCCGCCGGCATGCGCGGCATGGCGGGCGCAGGCTGGACCGCCTGCAGCGGCGCGCGGGAGAGCGCCGGAGCCGGGACCGGCCCGCGGTGCCGGCGCTCCAGATCGCGCGAGAGATGCTGCAGGATCTCGCCCGAGGCATCCGACAACGTCGCGCGATAGCCCGTGATGGAGCGGGCGAAGACGTTGTAGATGATCACAGCCGGAATCGCCGCCACGAGGCCGATCGCGGTGGCGAGCAGCGCCTCGGCGATGCCTGGCGCCACGACCGCGAGATTGGTCGTCTTGGCCTGGCTGATGCCGATGAACGAATTCATGATCCCCCAGACGGTGCCGAAAAGGCCGACGAACGGCGCCGTCGAGCCGATCGTTGCGAGAAGGCCGGTGCCGCGCGCCATCGAGCGGCCGGCCCTCGCCTCGATCCGCGACAGCGCGATGGCGACGCGCTCCTTGATGCCGTCCTCGCCAAGGTCGGTCGAACGGCGGGTCTCGTCCAACGCCGCGCCGAGCAGCGTCCCCACTGCGCCGCGCATCCGCCCGCCCTTGCCGGCGACGGCGCCGGCCGCGTCCTGCAGGCTTCCGGCCTCTTCGAGCCGGCGCACAGCGCGCCGCGCCGAGGCCTTGGCGGCCGCCAGTTCGAGCGCCTTGGCGAGCCAGATCGTCCAGGTCACCAGCGAGGCGAAGGCCAGCCCCACCATCACCGCCTTCACGACGATATCGGCGGCCATGAACATGCCCCAGGGGGACAGGTCGTGCGGCAGCGCGGGCAGCGCCGCCGGCTGCACTGCGACAGGTGTCGGAATTCCCGACGGAACCGCCGCCGGATGGGCTGCGGTCGGCGGCGCAATGCCGAATTGCGGCGGAACGGACGGCAGGGCGGTCGCGGGAGCAGCCGTCTCCGCAGTGGGAGCCGCGGCCGCAGGTGCCGCGGGCACCGCCGGAGCAGGCGCAGGAGCGGCCGCGGGCGCAGATGACTGCGGCTGGGACTGCGGCTCCTGCCCATGCGCGGGCACGAAGTCGCCTGCAGCGACCGCCAGTGCCAGGAGAACGCCGCCGAGCGCGTGGCGCGCAGTGCGGGTCCGCGGCTCGCATCCCGTCCCCGTCCGCTGACGCAGCGCGACAGAGACGACGCGCGAGAGCCTGAAGGCCGTCATTAGTTCTTCCTTGGAATAATTAAAAAACGCTTTACAACCAAACAGTTGCGTGGCGCTAGCCCTCTTCCAACCGCTCCGGCGTGTCAACCCTTCGGCCTGTCGAAGGGTTGGTTTCACGCGGTCGCGAACGCCCGCGTCATCACGTCGCGGCGCAGAATTCGCTTGGGATCGGGTGGGATTGCGGCTCGACCAGTCACGCTCATAACGCATGAGTACTCGGCCAAGCTTGTCCCGACGAAGCAGCAGGACATGGCGGTCATGTCCGCGAAACGGACTCCTTGGCGGCTGAGGGTTTGACGGAGCCGCGCAGTCCTTCCGTCCGGAATCAGCCGGCTCAGCCTTGCGCGTCGAGCAGTTCGCGGATCCGCACCGCGAGTTCCATCGCGGTGTAGGGCTTCTTCAGCCAGTTCGCATGCGCTGCGAGTTCGCGGACAGCGACGCTCGGCTCGGCGAAGCCCGAGGTGAAGACGACCTTGACGCCGGGCCGCATCAGCCGCGCCTCGCGCGCCAGTTCGTCACCCGACATGCCGCCCGGCATGACGATGTCGGTGAAGAGCAGTGCGACCTCCGGATGCACCTCGAGCAACCGGAGAGCCTGAGCCGCGTTCTCCGCCTGCAGCACGCGATAACCGGTGTCCTCTAGCCGGGCGACCGCGACGCGGCGCACGCGGGCATCGTCCTCGACGACGAGGATCGTCTCGGAGCCGACGGGCAAGCTGGCCTCGGCGGCGGGCTGCGCGGAGCCCTCCCCGGCGACCTGGGACGGCAGCGCCCTCGCCACCGGCAGATAGAGGCGCACGCTCGTGCCCTGCCCCACCTCGCTATAGAGTTGGACATGGCCGCCCGACTGCTTGGTGAAGCCGTAGACCATGCTGAGCCCAAGGCCCGTGCCGGCGCCGACGCCCTTGGTGGTGAAGAACGGCTCGAAGGCGCGCTGCTTGACCTCGGCGGACATACCGGCACCCGTGTCCGTGACGGAGATCAACACGAAGCTGCCGGTGCGCACCTCGGGATACATGCTGGCATAGTCGGCATCGAGCTTGGCCGGCGCGATCTCGACCGTCAGCCGCCCGCCGCGAGGCATCGCGTCGCGGGCATTGAGCGCGAGATTGAGCAGCGCATTCTGGAGCTGAGAAGCATCGACCAGCGCCGGGCCCGGCGAGCCGGAGACGATGGTGCGCAGCTCGACCGCCTCCCCAAGCGCCCGGCGCAGCAGGTCGGAGAAGTTCGAGACGAGCTGGCCGACATCGACGAGCTTGGGGTTCAGGGGCTGGCGGCGTCCGAAGGCGAGCAGCTGACCGGTCAGCTTGGCGCCGTCATCGGCCGCTCCCTGCGCCTCGCCGAGCAGGACGCGCAGCTTGTCGTCCGTGATCCGCCGCTCGATCATCTCGAGATTGCCGCTGATCACGGTCAGCAGATTGTTGAAATCATGGGCGATGCCGCCGGTGAGCTGGCCGACCGCCTCCATCTTGTGGGCCTGGCGCAGTTCCTCCTCGATCCGGTGGCGGCTCGTGAGGTCGCGAATGAAGCCGGTGAAGATGCGGCGCCCCGCGGCCTGCGCCTCGCCGATCGCGAGTTCCATCGGGAACAGGCTGCCGTCCTTCTTCTGGCCGGTGACGACGCGGCCATAGCCGATGATCCGGCGCTCGCCGGTGGTCAGGTAGCGGTGGATATAGCCGTCATGGGCGTCGCGATCCGGCTGCGGCATCAGGGCGCTGACATTGCGGCCGATGACCTCGCGCGCGCCATAGCCGAACAGCCGCTCGGCTGCGGCGCTGAAGGAGGAAATCAGCCCCGCATCGTCGATCACCACCATCGCCTCGGGCACGGTGTCGAGAATCGAGCGCAGATGCGCTTCCCTGGCCACGAGGTCGGCCTGCACGGCGCGCAGGTCGCTGACGTCGATATTGGTCTCGACGATCACGAAGCCCGAGGCGTCCTCCGAGCGAGCCAGAACCCAGCGGCTGGCGACGAAGATGGCGTGGCCGTCCTTGTGGCGATGGGCGATCTGCCCCTTCCAGATGTCGTGCTCGTGCAGATAGGCGATGATATCCCGCAGCGGCTGGGGGAACGACGTCTCGAGCAGATCGTGCACGACACGGCCGACGGCCTCCTCGCGCGTCCAGCCGTAGAGCGCCTCGCAGCCGCTGGTCCAGCGCGTGACGATGCCGTCGAAGCCGTGGACGATGATGTTGGCGCTGTCGAGGACCCGCGTGATCTCGTCGAGGCTGAAGTCACTGGTGACGGTCGACCGCATGGCCTGCACCACTCCGACGCTTACCATGCCGCTCAGTTGGGCCAGACGGCCTGCTGCACCGACCCCATGCCGGTCGCGCGGTTATCGTCGTCATCGGCCTCGCCCGCAAGCATGACGAGCTTGCCGAGCTTGCGGATGACGATGGCGTGGCGGCTGCTCGGCGCGATCACGCCACAGGTGGTGAGCCGCGTCATGGTCCGGGACACGGTCTCGATGGTCAGGCCGAGATAATCCGCCATGTCGAGCCGGGTCATCGGAATTTCGATTACGGCCTGCGCCTGCACGGCGCCGAGCCGGCGGGCGATCACGAGCAGGAAGCTGGCGACCCGCTCCTCGGCGCTCTTGCGGGCGAGCAGGATCATCTGGTCCTGCGCTGCGGCCATCTCGTCGCAGAGGCGGGCGAAGAGCTGCGGCCGCAGCTCCGGCGAGCGGTTGATCTCGTCCTGGAAGCGGCCGCGCTCATAGCGGCGAATCTTCGTCCGGGTCACCGCCTCGGCGGTGTAGAGGTAATGGTCCTTCAGGGAGACGCCGAGCAGATCGCCCGGATAGATGAAGCCGGTGATGACGCGGCGGCCGTCGCTCATGATCCTGAACACGCGTAGGACGCCCTCGACGACCTCGAAGACGTGGCGCGCATCGTCGCCTTCCCAGAACACCGCGCTTCCGCTCTCGAAAGTCTCCACCGGCTGCCCGCCGAAGAGGCTGCGCAGGCTCGGCGCCTGTGCCGGGATCGCCGGGAAATGCCTGACAGCGTCCCGGGGCTGTGACATGGTGGCTTGCGAGAACATCTGCGTCTTCCTGTATGATCGACGCAGGCAATTGAACTGAATCCGGTAACAGGCGAACGGCGCGACGGTAACGCTCCGTGCGATATTGTGACGGTTTGTAACGAAGACCGCGGCGGGAGACGGCGCATCCGGACATGACTGAGCTGCCAGCCCGCAAAGAGCATATTCTCGTCGTGGACGACGACGTCCGTATCCGCCAGATGCTGATCCGCTACTTCGAGGACGAAGGCTATCGCGTCACCGCCGCCGCTAATGGCGAGGCGATGCGCGATGGCCTGCAGAAGCACGAGATCGACATCATCCTGCTCGACCTCGTCCTGCCCGGCGGCGAGGACGGACTGATGCTGGCGCGCGAGGTCAGGGCACGCTCGGACATCCCGATCATCATGCTGACCGGCCGCAACGACGTCGTCGACCGCGTCGTCGGCCTCGAGGTTGGTGCGGACGATTACATTGCAAAACCCTTTCATCTCCGCGAGGTGCTGGCGCGGCTGCGGACCGTCCTGCGACGTCGCCAACCTGCACCGTCGGTGCCGCAGAAGCAGGCGCAGGAGCTCATCCGGTTCGAGGGCTGGCAGCTGGATCTCGGCCGGCGCCAACTCGTCACGGCCGAGGGCGCCGAGATCGTCCTCACCACCGGCGAATTCGACATGCTGGCGACGCTCGCCCGCCACCCCGGCCGGGTGTTCTCCCGCGAGACCCTGATGGACCTGACGCATGGCCGCAGCCTGGAGGCTTTTGATCGCACGATCGACGCGCAGATCGCCCGGCTGCGCAAGAAGGTGGAGCAGGACCCGAAGCAGCCTGCACTGATCAAGTCGGTCCGCGGCGTCGGCTATGTCTTCACGGGCAGGCCATCGTCCTGAGGCTCCAGCCAGGCAAGATCGGGAAAGGGCGTGGCGTCGAGGATCACCGGCACGCGATACCGGCACTCGGCCATCGGACAGTTCACGAGTTTGCGGTGCCAGGGCTCGGCAGCGCCGGTCCGGATGCGGATGGCGGCACAGTCCTGGCGCCCCGCCGTCATGCAAAGCTGGCGGAACAGGGCGCCCGCGACGCCGATCTCGTCGGCTGCGCTCGCCACCGCGAAGATCGGCGCGTCGAGGATGCAGCCATGGACCGCATGGTTGGCGACCGCATGCACGCTCAGGCCCTGCAGATAGCCGCGCGAATTCACCGCGACGACGACGTCGCGGCGATTGCCGGCGGTGGCGCCGTCCAGCAACGCGCCGCAATGGCGGCGCCAGCGGTCGATCTCCAGGACAGGCAGGAACGAGCCCGCGAGCAGATAGGCGGGATCGACCTGAACCGGCGTGATGCGCGAGATTGTATAGGCGCGTTGCATTGCGAGGCCCCTCCCTGCCCTGCCATGACGGGCGGAGGATAGAGCCGGCAACCGATCTGGCCTTGCGCGAGATCAAGCGGCGAAACATTCGTGCGGCAAGCCGCCGCGGGCCGCAGGCTCAGTTCAGGCGCTGCGCCTGCGGGAAACGAGCGGCGAAGGCGCCTTCACGCTCCGGCGGCAGGCGCACCTCCAGGGAAAGCTCGCCATCCTCGGCGTCCTCGCGATGGAGGATTTCGCCGTTGGCATGCAGCCAGGCGAGCGATTTTCCGTCGCCGGGCGCCAGCAGCACTCGGTAGACCGGCCGGCGAAGCGCGATGCGCGCTTCGATCGAGTCGGTCAGCCGTCCCACCCCGTCGCCGGTGAGCGCCGAGACGAGAACCGGCCGCGAGGCATCCGGCTTGAGCCCGGCGAGGCCGAGCTGGCGCTCGCGTTCGGCAGCATCAAGCAAATCCGACTTGTTCCAGACCTCGATGACGCGCTGCCCGTCATCCGGGTCGATGCCGAGATCGCGCAGGATCGCCTGCACGTCGGCGGCCTGGGCCTGGGTGTCCTCATGCGCGACGTCGCGGACATGGAGCAGCACATCGGCCTCGATCGCATCCTCCAGTGTGGCGCGGAAGGCTGCGACGAGCTGGGTCGGCAGGTCGGAAATGAAGCCGACCGTGTCGGACAGCATGATCCGCGCGCCATGCGGCAGCTTGATCGCCCTTGCCGTCGGGTCGAGCGTGGCGAAGAGCATATCCTGCGCCAGAACCTCGGCCGAGGTCAGGCGGTTGAACAGCGTGGACTTTCCGGCATTGGTGTAACCGACCAGCGCAACCACCGGATAAGGCACGCGTTTGCGGCTGGCGCGATGCAGCGAGCGGGTGCGCTTCACGCTTTCCAGGTCGCGCTCGATCTTGGTCATGCGCTCCTGGATGATGCGCCGATCGGCTTCGATCTGGGTTTCGCCCGGGCCACCGAGGAAGCCGAAACCGCCGCGCTGGCGCTCGAGATGGGTCCAGGACCGGACCAGCCGGCTCTTCTGGTAGTTCAGATGCGCGAGCTCGACCTGCAGCGCACCTTCCTTGGTACGGGCGCGGCGGCCGAAGATTTCGAGAATCAGGCCGGTCCGGTCGATGACCTTGCAGCCGAAGGCCTTCTCGAGATTGCGCTGCTGCACCGGCGAGAGCGCGCAGTCCATCACGACGAGGCCGATCTCCTCGAGCTTGATGCGCTCGGCGATCTCCTCGACCTTGCCCGTGCCGAGATAGGTCGCGGGCCGCAGCGCCGTCAGCATCACCTGGATCGGCTCGACGACGGTAAGGTCGATCGCGGCGGCGAGGCCGACGGCCTCGTCGAGCCGCGCGGCGAAGGAGCGCTGGTTGGCGTCCGCCGCCCCGCGTCGCTGCAGATAAGGACCGACGACGAAGGCGCGGGTGTTGGCCGCGATCTCGCGCTCGATGGCGTCGAGCGGCTTGGTCGCCGCCCGCGCCTCATCCGCATCGCTGCGGGCGCCCATCGATGTCAGGCCTTGTCCTGTTCCTCGGGCTCGAACAGCTGCACCGGATGGCCGGGCATGATGGTCGAGATGGCGTGCTTGTAGACGAGCTGGGAATGCCCATCGCGCCGCAGCAGCACGCAGAAATTGTCGAACCAGGTGACGACGCCCTGCAGCTTCACGCCGTTGACGAGGAAGATCGTCAGCGGAATCTTCTGCTTGCGTACATAGTTGAGGAACGTGTCCTGTAGATTTTGTGCCCGCTCTGCGGCCATGGGTAGCCCCTGTTGTTGGGATCGCTGATCGGGTTCAGGCCCGCGATCCATTTCGTCCCGTTCGCGGCGCAGGCGGATGCCTGCCCCTTCGGGACACCGACTTGTCATTAGATGGCCGAGTCCGCTTACAACGCAAGTGCAACATTGGTCCAGCGGCGGACGATCTGCCTGCGCTGCGCGCAGGCGAGCATGCATATCGTGACTGACTCAGAGCATTGCGCGAAAAAGTGGAACCGGTTTTTCGCGGAAAGAATGCTCTAAAATTTCCAGAATCGATCACGTTTTCCGCATTCGGACGGTTCTGTCCGAATGCGACGTGATCCAGGCCTCAGCCGACCCCGAGCGACTTCAGTTTGCGGTGCAGCGCCGAGCGCTCCATGCCGATGAATTCGGCAGTGCGGGAGATATTGCCCGAGAAGCGCGCGATCTGGGCGATCAGGTACTCACGCTCAAAGATTTCGCGCGCGTCGCGCAGCGGCAGGCTCATCAGCCGCTCGCCGCCCGTACCGGACGGCGTGGTCGGCACCATGGCGCCGACCTCGGCCGGAAGCATGTCGACGGTGATGTCGGCGGTCGGGTCCCCCTTCGTCAGGATCATCAGCCTCTCGACGTTGTTGCGCAGCTCCCGGACGTTGCCCGGCCATTCATGCGACTGCAGCACCGCCATCGCATCGGAGCCGATCCGACGTTTCGGCAGCCCCGACGCAACAGAGATCTGTTCCATGAAGAACTCGATCAGCTCCGGCACGTCCTCGCGGCGCTCGGAGAGGGCCGGCACCTTCACCGGCACCACCGAGAGCCTGTGATAGAGGTCCTCGCGGAAATGTCCGTCGCTGATCAGCTGGGCAAGGTCCCGGCTGGTCGAGGAGACGATGCGGACATCGACATGGACGCGGGTAGCGCCGCCGACACGCTGGAAATTCTGGTCGACCAGCACGCGCAGGATGCGGTTCTGGGTTTCCCGCGGCATGTCGCCGATCTCGTCGATATAGAGCGAGCCGCCATGCGCCTCCTCGAGCGCGCCGACGCGGCGCGAGCGGCCCTCGCTCGCCTCGATCCCGAAGAGTTCCTCCTCCATCGTGTCGGGGGTGATCGTCGCGGCGTTGATCACCACGAACGGCCCGGAGGAGCGCGTCGAGGCCTCGTGCAGCGTGCGCGCCGCCAGTTCCTTGCCGCAGCCCGGCTCGCCGGTGATCAGCACGCGGGCGTTGGTGGGCGCGATGCGCTCGATCGTCTGGCGCAGCTGGTTGACGACGGTCGACCGGCCGACGATGCGGCTCGCCTGGACGAAACCCTTCTTGAGCTCGCGCACCTCGCGCCGCAGCCGCGAGGCTTCCAGCGCGCGTTCGGCGACGAGCACCAGCCGGTCGGCCTTGAATGGCTTCTCGATGAAGTCGTAGGCGCCGCTCTTGATCGCCGAGACGGCGGTTTCGATGTTGCCGTGGCCCGAGATCATCACGACCGCGAGGTCGGGATGGCTCTGCTTGACCAGTTCGAGCACCTGCAACCCATCGAGGCGGCTGCCCTGCAGCCAGATGTCGAGGAAGACCAGGTTCGGGCGCCGCGCCGCGATGGCGGCCAGAGCCTCGTCGGCGGAGCTCGCCTTGCGGGTGCGGTAGCCTTCGTCCTCGAGCAAGCCGGCCACCAGTTCGCGGATGTCGGCCTCGTCGTCCACGACCAGAATGTCAGCGCTCATACGCGTATCCCATCTTTCGTTTCCCGTCCCGCCACAGCGTCCGACCCTCGCCCGAATGCTTTGTCGCTGCGGTTGCTCTCGGGGTTCTCTTCGTTTGAAGGCCCAGTCTCCGGAAACCAGAGCCTGATGCGCGCACCGCGGCTGCCTTCGCCTGCATCAGCCCGATCGAGCAGGTCGATGCCACCGCCATGGTCTTCCAGGATCTTGCCGACGATGGCGAGACCCAGCCCCGTGCCGCCCTCGCGGGTGGTCATGTAGGGCTCCAGCAGCTTCTGGCGCTGGTCCGCCGGCAGCCCCTTGCCATTGTCGATCACCTCGATGACGATCCGGCCATCCTCGCGCCGCTCGAAGGAGACGTCGATGCGGCCCGGCCCGCGCTCGTCCATCGGCACGGCCTCGATCGCCTCGGTGGCGTTCTTGATGATGTTGGTCAGCGCCTGGGAGATCAGCCGTCGGTCGAACCGGGCGATCACCGGCCCCTCCGGAAGCTCCTCCGCGATCGTCAGCTCCGGATTCCCGACCCGCATCAGGAAGACGATCTGGCGCACCGTCTCTGCGATGTCGTCGCGCGTCAGCGAGGGTTTCGGCATCCGGGCGAAGGAGGAGAACTCGTCGACCATGCGCCGGATGTCCTCGACCTGGCGCACGATCGTCGCCGTGCACTGGTCGAAGACCTCCTTGTCGTCGACGATGACGCGCCCGAACTTGCGCCGGATGCGTTCGGCCGAGAGCTGGATCGGGGTCAGCGGGTTCTTGATCTCGTGGGCGATGCGGCGCGCCACATCGGCCCAGGCCGCGGTGCGCTGGGCGGAAACGAGGTCGGTGATGTCGTCGAGCGTGATCACGAGGCCGGCTCCGGCGCCCTCGCCTTCGCGCACCGCCCGAACATTGACCATCCGGTCGCGCCCACCGCGGGTGATGGCGATCTGCCCGGAACTCTGGCGCTGCCGCCCGTGCAGAGCATCAGCGACGAAGGCCGCGATCTCCGGCGCCACCAACGCGATCGGCTCGCCCAGCAGGCGCCCGCCACTGCCGAGGAGGCTTTCGGCCGAACGGTTGACGATAGTGATGTGGCCGTCGCCGTCCAGGCTGAGGACGCCCGAGGAAACGCCCGAGAGGACTGCTTCGGTGAAGCGCCGCCTGCGGTCGATCACCTCGCTTGCGGTGACCAGGCCGTCGCGCTGGCGGCGCAGCTCGGCCGTCATCTTGTTGAAGGTCTCGCCGAGATGGGCGAGGTCGCCCTCGGATCGGCGGATCGGCACCTGCACGTAGAAATTGCCGCTCGAAACCTGGTCCGTGGCGTGGATCAGGCGCCGGATCGGCGCTACGAGCCCATTTGCGAAGCTCAGGCCGAGCCAGCTCGCCGAGAGCAGCAGGATCAGCGAGATGAGCGCGTACATCGAGGCGAAGGCGACCTGCACGCCCTTGCGGCGCGCGTCGATGGACAGATACTCGGCCGCCGCGGCCCGCGCCACCGTGGGGAACTCGACCGCCATCGGATCGACCTCACGGGCAATGTGCAGGAAGGTGTTGTCATAGGTCGGCAGCTTCATCAGCGCGCCGAAGATACGGCCCTTGGCGGGAATGACGCAGATCGGCTCCGGCGCCGACTGGGCATCCTCGAAGGCGGCAGAATCGGGCTTGGGGGCGTCCTTCAGGACGTCGATATTCGCCCGCGCCAGCACCTTGTCGGGCGGCTGCACGAGTGCCACGACCGGCACGCCCAACGCGGTCGCGCGCGCTGTCAGGAAGCTATCGAACCATTTCCGGTCGACGTCATAGGCGGCCTTGGCCCGCGTCAGGTCGTCGGCGAGCAGGCGGATCTCGCGGCCGAGTTGCTGGCATTGCGAGGCCGCATAGGCGTCGGCTACATTGACGGAGCGGAAGATCGCGTCGCGCATCCTGTCGGAGAACCAGGGCTCCAGGCCGCGCTCGATGGTGACGGTCGCAATCACGGCCACGAGTACCGCCGGCAGCGCCGCGATGATGCTGAACAGACCGACGATGCGCACATGCAGGCCCGCCGCCGCAGCTCCGGCGCGCCGCGCGCGGATCAGCACGGCCGCCTCGAAAGCGACGACGACCAGCAGCAGCAGAATCAGCAGCGCGTTGAGGACGAAGACGCCGACCACGACCTCGTGGATCGGAACGACCGGCGTGACGCCCGAAAGCACCAGAAAGGTGACGAGCGCCGAGACCAGCGCGAAGACGACGACGGTCGCCCCGAGCCAGCCCGAGACCCGGCGCGGCGTGTCATCGGCGCGCGGCACGATCCTGGGGTCGCTGGCAGAAGCAGACACGATTCTAAACAACTCCCGTGCGGCCGGACTCGAAGGCGAGAACGATCCGCGACGCACCACTGATGCGCCGGCGCAACGGTGTTGTCAAAATATGACATGGGAAAGGCAGGCGCCTTCCCCGGAAATCAGCGCGGTGAACGAACCACCTGCATATCGAGCTCGC
Source organism: Allobosea sp. Root381 (assembly GCF_001429395.1). Classification (GTDB taxonomy): domain Bacteria; phylum Pseudomonadota; class Alphaproteobacteria; order Rhizobiales; family Beijerinckiaceae; genus Allobosea. The sequence continues at coordinate 232,975 of NZ_LMJT01000023.1, read as the reverse complement.
GGATTTTCTTGCGCAGGGTGTTGCGGTTGAGCCCCAGCAGCTCGGCCGCGCGGATCTGGTTGCCGCGCGTCGCCGCCAGCGCCGCCGCGATCAAGGGCGGCTCGACCTCCCGCAGGATGCGGTGATAGAGACCGGGCGGCGGGATATTGTCGCCGAACCCATTGAAATACTGGCTGAGATGGCGCTCGACCGAGCCGGAAAGGGTCTCGGCCCGCTCCGGAGCCGCGCTGGCGGTAAAGCTCATTGTCGCGTTGGCGGGTTGCAGTTCGGCCTCGACGATCGGCGCCGTGATCGTATCCTGCGGATAGAGCGCAGCGAGGCGCCGCACGAGGTTCTCCAGCTCGCGGACATTGCCCGGCCAGCGATAGCGCCGCATCACGTCCATCGCTTCCGAATCGATCTGCTTGCGCGGCAAGCCTTCCTTCTCGACGAGCGCGAAGAAATGCCGCGCCAGGTCCGGAATGTCCTCGACGCGCTCGCGCAACGGCGGCAGCCGGATCGGCACGACGTTCAGGCGGAAGAACAGGTCCTCGCGAAAGAGCCCCTGCGCAATCGAGATGCGCAGGTCCTTGTTGGTCGCGGCGACGATCCGGACGTTGGTCTTGATCGGCGTGCGGCCGCCGACAGTGGTGTATTCGCCCTGCTGGAGCACGCGCAGAAGCCGGGTCTGCGCCTCCATCGGCATGTCGCCGATCTCGTCGAGGAAGAGTGTGCCGCCCTCCGCCTGCTCGAAGCGGCCGGACGAACGGGTCAGCGCACCGGTGAAGGCGCCCTTCTCATGGCCGAACAGCTCGGATTCGATCAGGTCCTTCGGGATCGCCGCCATATTGATCGCGACGAAGGGGCCGTTCTTGCGCTTGCCGTAGTCGTGCAGGGCGCGGGCGACCAACTCCTTGCCGGTGCCGGACTCGCCGTTGATCATCACGGTCAGGTCGATCGGCATCAGCCGCGCCAGCGCGCGGTAGACGTCCTGCATCGCCGGCGAACGGCCGACCAGCGGGATGTCGTCGGGCTCGGCCGGGTGGGAGCGGACGCCGTCGCCGCGCGGTCGCGACAGCGCGCGGCCGACGATCGCGACGAGCTCCTTCAGGTCGAAGGGCTTCGGCAGATACTCGTAGGCGCCGCGCTCCGAGGCCTTGATCGCGGTCATGAAGGTGTTCTGCGCGCTCATCACGATGATCGGCAGCTCGGGCCGGACCCGCTTGATCCGCGGCAGCAGGTCGAAGGCATTGCCGTCGGGCATCACCACGTCGGTGATGATCAGATCGCCCAGCCCTTGCGCGGCCCAGGTCCAGAGCGTCGCCGCCTGGCCCGTGGCGCGCACCTCGTAGCCGGCCCTGGCGAGGGCCTGGTTGAGGACGGTGCGGATCGCGGCGTCGTCATCCGCGACGAGAATGTTTCCGGTCGGCATTCAGTGTGGTCCTGTGCGCCTCAAACTGCCTGCCGTGCCCGGAGCTGGTGCAGCGGCAGCAGAATTCTGAACGTGGTGCGGCGAGGGACGGATTCGCATTCGACGATTCCGCCGTGATCGCCGATCACCTTGGCGACGAGTGCAAGTCCAAGGCCACTGCCCTGAGCCTTGGTAGTGACGAAGGGATCGAAGAGGTGCGGCAGCAGGTCCGCCGACACGCCCGGCCCGTTGTCACGGATGCCGATCTCGAGCGGCAGCGCGATCCTGTCTGAGGACCCGGCGAGCTGCATGCGGATGCCCGACCGATAGGCGGTGGTCAGGGTGATCTCGCCGTCGATCGCATCAGGGCCGATCGCCTCGGCGGCGTTCTTGACCAGATTGAGCAGGACCTGGACGAGCTGATCACGATTGCCGGAGACCGGCGGCAGCGAGGGATCGTAGACCTCGGCGAAGCGGATATGGCGCGCGAAGCCGGATTGCGCCAGCCGCTTCACATGGTCGAGCACGTCATGGACGTTCACCGCGTCGCGCTCGGTCGGTCGCTCGTCGCCGAACAGCTCGACCCGCTCGACGAGCTTCACGATCCGGTCCGTCTCGTCGCAGATCAGCTGGGTGAGGACCCGCTCTTCGTCCGGCACAGTCGCTTCCAGGAGCTGGGCCGCGCCGCGGATGCCGGAAAGCGGGTTCTTGATCTCATGGGCGAGCATCGCACCGAGTGCCGTGATCGACCGCGCTGCCCCTCTATGGGTCAGCTGTCTGTCCATTTTTTCGGCAATTGTCCGTTCTTGCAGCATAAGCACTACCGTTTCGCCCTGTCCGGGCAAAGGTGATGCAAAAACATCCACCACGCGGTCGGCGCCCAGCCGGGGCGAGCCGAGGTCGAGGCGGTACTCGCTGACGCTCGCGCCGCGGCGCTGCACCTCCTCGACGAGGGCGAGCACCGGCGAGCCGAAGGCGATCAGGTCGTCGATGCGCTGGCGCTTGAGCACGACTGCACTCGCCTGGAAGAAGCCTTCCGCCGCGGTGTTGGCGTAAAGGATGCTGTGCCCCTCGCCGACGACCACGACCGGCATCGGCAGGACGTTCAGCGCCTGCATCTCGATCGGATCGAGCAGGAACTCGTTCCCGCCCATCGCGCCACTATCGGCGAACGCCATCGTCATAGGCTTGACCTTCGGTTCAGGCCGCGGCGCGGCTGCGTTCTGTGGAGAAGAGGCCGGCCAGGGCTTCGAGCACCTGCCGCGGCTGGTCGGAGGTCAGCAGGGTCCGGCGCAGCTCGGCGTCGGGATCGGCACCGCTCTCGGCCGCGTCGTCGGCATAGGCGGCCAGATGCTTGCGCGCATGGCGCACGCCATGGGCCTGGCCCATCAGGCTCAGCAAGCCCTCGTAATGCTCCTGCGCGATCGCGAGCTTCTGCGCCAACGTGAGCGTCGGGACGGGCCGACCGTCGAGCGCGGCGCCGATCGCACCGACCAGCCAGGGCCGCCCCAGTGCCGCCCGGCCGACCATGACGAAGCCGGCGCCGGACCGCGACAGGCAATCCCGGGCATCGTCGATGTCGTGGATGTCGCCATTGGCGACGAGCGGGAAGTTGCCGGCCTCGCGCACCGCGCGGATCGCCGACCAGTCGGCACTGCCCTTGTAGAATTGCTGGCGGGTGCGCCCATGCACCGTAATCAACTGCGCTCCGGAGGCGACCGCGCGTCGCGCAAGCTCCGGCGCGTTGCGCGAGGCGTCGTCCCAACCGAGCCGCATCTTCACCGTTACCGGCACCTTCACGGCCGCGACCGCCGCCTCGACCAGCGCGAGGGCATGGTCGAGATCGCGCATCAACGCCGAGCCAGCCCAGCCGCCGGTCACCTTCTTGGCCGGGCAGCCCATGTTGATGTCGATGATGGCAGCGCCGTTCGCCTCCGCGAGCCGCGACGCTTCCCCCAGCCAATGCGGGTCGCAGCCGGCAAGCTGCACGACATGCGGCGAGATCCCGGCACCTTCCGCCCGGATACGTGCCTCCTCGCTGCCGCGCACGAATTCGTCCGACGCCACCATCTCGGACACGACGAGGCCGGCGCCATGGCGTGCCGCAATGCGACGCATGACGATGTCGGTGACGCCCGACATCGGCGCCAGCACGGCACGCGAAATCAGCCCCGGCAGAACCGAAACGGCCAGGTCGGTGCCTGAATTTGCAGCAGTCTCCATTATGCATATTTATTGGACATGACGGGTCGAACGCAAGTGCATTGCAGCAATATTGCAGCGCAACATCGTCGCACCCAGCAGCGGCTCGGGCTTGGCGATCCGGGCGCCGGCGACTATCACCGGGGCCTGCTCCAGGAACCCTTGCCGTGCCCGCTCTCCCAGACGCTCCCTTGCCCGTAGCCGCGCTCCTCGTTGCCGCCGGCCGAGGCCTGCGCGCCGGAAGCGATGCGCCTAAGCAGTATCGCCTTCTGGACGGGCAGCCGGTGCTGGCCCGCGCGCTCTGGACTTTCCTGGCGCTGCCGGCGGTTTCGCATGTGATGGTGGTCATCGGCGCGGGCGACGAGGCCCGTTACGCCGACGCGACCGCGACCCTCCGCGACGCCCGTCTCCACCCGCCGACGCCGGGAGGGCAGACGCGGCAGGACTCCGTCAGGCTCGGCCTCGAGGCGCTCGCGGCCTCCGGCTTCGACGGCGTCGTGCTGGTGCACGACGCGGCCCGCCCCTTCGCGAGCACGGCCCTCATCGAGGCGGCAGCCGGCGCAGTCGGCCCCGAGAGCATCGCGGCGATCCCAGTGCTGCCGGTGACCGACACGATCAAGCGCATCGATGCCACGGGCACCATCGCCGAGACGCCGCCGCGGGACCGCCTCGTCAGCGTGCAGACGCCGCAGACCTTCCGCTTCGGCGCCCTGCTCGCCGCGCATCGCGCTGCCCTCGCAGCCGGTCAGGCCGGCTTCACCGACGATGCCGCGCTGATGGAATGGGCCGGGCATCCCGTCATGACATTTCCCGGGGAGCCGGCCAATTTGAAGCTCACCTATCCCGAGGACTTCGCCCGTACAGGCGCCGCCACGGCGCCGCTCACGGTGCGCGTCGGCACCGGCTACGACGTCCACGCTTTCACGGGGGGCGATCATGTCTGGCTCGGCGGCGTCAGGATCGCGCATGAACGGGGCGTCCTGGCGCATTCGGACGGAGACGTGGCGCTGCATGCCCTCACCGACGCTCTGCTCGGCGCGCTGGCCGAAGGCGACATCGGCACGCATTTCCCGCCGAGCGACCCGCAATGGAAGGGCGCCTCCTCCGACCGCTTCCTGAGCTTCGCCGCGAGCCGCGTCCGCGAGCGCGGTGGGCGCATCGATTTCCTCGACCTGACCATCGTCTGCGAGGCCCCCAAGATCGGGCCGCATCGCGAGGCCATCCGCCAGGTGATCGCGGGCGCAGCCGGAGTTCGGGTGGGCCAGGTTGCGATCAAGGCCACCACCTCGGAACGGATGGGCTTCACCGGACGTAAAGAGGGGCTGGCGGCACTCGCCACCGCGACGATCCGGCTGCCGGAACAGGAGTAGCTGCCATGTTCGATGCCGAAATCCGCGCGGCCGCCGTAGACGTGCTGACAATCGGCGGCGAGCGCGGCCTGACGGTCGCGACCGTCGAATCCTGCACCGGCGGCCTCGTCAGCGGCGCGCTGACGGCGATTGCGGGATCGTCCAGCGTGGTGCTCGGCGGCCTCGTCACCTATTCCAACGAGGCCAAGACCGCGCTGGCCGGCGTGCCGAAGGCCTTGCTCGACGCCCATGGCGCCGTCAGCGAACCCGTGGCCCGCGCCATGGCCGAGGGCGGGCGCCAAAAGCTCGGCGCCGATCTGGCGGTGTCGATCACCGGGGTGGCCGGGCCGGGCGGCGGCAGCGAGGCCAAGCCGGTCGGGCTCGTCCATTTCGCCTGCGCCGGGCCTTCCGGCACGCTGCATCGCGAGAAGCGCTTCGGCGACCCGGGTCGCGACGAGATTCGCCGCCTCAGCGTTCTGGAAGCGCTCGACCTGCTACGGCACGCCGCGCTGGCGCCGGTTTAAGGCGTCGGCCCGAAAGGCGACGCGCGGTTTTCCGGAAAAGCCGATGCATGCTGCTCAGCGCGGCAGCAGATTGGTGCGCGCGAGATCGACGACCTCGTCGCCGCGTCCGGTCATGACCGCGCGCAGCATCCAGAGCCCGAAGCCTTTGGCCTGTTCGAGTTCGATCGTCGGCGGCATCGACAGTTCCTGCGTCGCGGTGACGACGTCGAGGACGGCAGGCCCGTCATGCGCAAGCACCCGCCGGATCGCGTCCGGAAGATCGCCCGGGTCCTCGACCCGCACCCCCAAAATGCCCATGGCACTGGCCATCGCGGCGAAATCGGGGTTCTGAAGGTTCGTGCCCAGCTCGACGAAGCCGGCAGCCTTCATTTCCAGAGCGACGAAACCGAGAACGCCATTGTTGAAGATCACGGTTTTCACCGGCAGCTTCTCCTGCGTCAGCGTGATCAGGTCACCCATCAGCATGGTGAAGCCGCCATCGCCGGAGAGCGAAACGACCTGCCGTCCGGGCTGCGCGGCCTGGATGCCGATCGCCTGCGGCAGCGCATTGGCCATCGAGCCGTGGACGAGCGAGCCGACGAGGCGACGCCTGCCATTCATCGCCAGATAGCGCGCAGCCCAGATCGTCGGCGTGCCGACATCGAAGGTGAACGCTGCATCCTCGGTCGCGAGATCGCTGACCAGCTTGGCGAGGTATTGCGGATGGATCGGCTTGCGGCCCGGCGTGCCCTTGGCGAGCGCGTCGAGCCCCTGCCGCGATTGCACATGCCGTTCGAGGCAGTCATCGAGATGCGACCTGTCCGACTTCACCGCCAGGCGTGGCAGCAGCGCGTCGATCGTGGCTCGCACGTCGCCCACGATGCCCAGATCGAGCTTGCATCGCCGGCCAAGATTGGCTGGCCGGATATCGACCTGAGCAATGCGGATGCCCGTCGGCAGGAATTGCTTGTAGGGGAAATCCGTCCCGAGCATCAGCAGCGTGTCGCAGGCATGCATGGCCTCGTAGCCAGAGGCAAAGCCGATGAATCCTGTCATGCCGACATCGTAGGGATTGTCGTACTCGACGTATTCCTTGCCGCCGAGGGCATGGACGATCGGGCTCTTGAGCGCCTCCGCCAATGCCATGAGTTGCCCATGCGCCCCCGCGCAGCCGCGTCCGCAGAACAAGGTGACACGCTGGGCCTCGTTGAGAAATTCCGACAGTGCGCCGAGTTCGGTCTCTGCCGGCGTCACCACAGGCACAGGCGGAAGCAGCCCCTTCAAGGGTGAGACCTCGCGCTGCGGGGCCGGGCTGAGGCCGACATTGCCGGGAACGACGATGACCGCGACGCCGCGCTGGCCGACGGCCGCCCGGATCGCATTCTCCAGGACGTAGGGCATCTGCTGCGGGTCGGAGACGAGCTCGCAATAGACGCTGCATTCCTGAAAGAGGTTCTGCGGGTGTGTCTCCTGGAAATAGCCGCCACCGATCTCCGCCGAGGGAATCTGAGCGGCAATGGCAAGCACCGGCGTGCGGCTGCGCTGGGCATCGTAGAGGCCGTTGATCAGGTGGAGATTGCCCGGCCCGCAGGATCCGGCGCAGACGGCGAGCTTGCCGGTGATCTGCGCCTCGCCGGCGGCGGCGAAGGCCGCCACCTCCTCGTGCCTGACATGCACCCAACGGATCGTGCCCGTTTTCCGCAACGCCTCGGTCAGGCCGTTAAGGCTGTCGCCGACCACGCCGTAGATGCGTTCCACGCCGGCGTGCCCGAGGGTCTCGACAATGAGTTCGGCGACGTTTCTGGACATGGCGGCCTCGCTACAAGGGGACTGACGCGAATTCTTCCGGCGGCGGATGATGACGATGACGTATCCATGATGCCGCCTTCAAGCCCGGCAGGCTGCAGCATCATGGTAATACCCGAAGCGGACAAGCGCGTTCGGCAAGGCCTTCAATCAGCATCTTCACCGGCCGCCAGATAGTCGAAGACCACCTCGCCGAGACCCAGCGTCAGGTCGGCGACATAGTGGCTGGCCGAAACGACCTCGCGGACCGGCAGCCGCGCCACGTCGCACATCGCGTGCTCGAAGAGCTGCAGGGCAGCCGGGCCGGACCAGGCGCCCTTCAGGGTCATGTCCTGCATGTAATAACGCACCAACTCGCAGATGCGCGGCGAGCCGTCGACATGCGGGATGATCTTGATCATGAAGGCAGGCTTGGCCATCGCTTTGGCCAGCGGCGCCAGATCGAGCTCACGATGCTTGTAGCCCATGGTGGCGGTGACGCAGAGGACGGAGCCGTAATGCAGGGTGCCGACGAGGGTCTCCTGCTCATGCGTCAACTTCGGCGTCGCCAGCTTCTTCGGAAAGCCCCAGATCTCGCGCCCACCGGCAATGGGTGAATTGTCGTCGAGATACATGGCGTGCACGTAGCCACCCTCCTGCACCTCGCCCGAAGTGGTGGTGAAGCGCACCGGGATGACCTGCCCGGTCTCGGTGTAGTCGCCGAATCCGGTGGAATCCGGCATGCGGATGAATTCATAGGCCACCGTATCGCCGATGACCTCCAGTGGCTCCGGAACCAGCGCCCGCAACCGCTCAGGGTCGGTCCGGTAATTGATGACGACGAATTCGCGGTTGTAGAACTTGTAGGGCGGCCTCGGATAGGCGGGATTGTTCAACGGCATCGCGAAAGCATTGGCCCGCACATCGGCGATCTTCATGAGCCTGTGTCCTCGTTGTTCGGCAGCTGTCGGGAGTATGTCGAGAGAGGGCGACCGGCCGCTACGGGCGGCTCCGCTGCACCAGTTCCGCCAGGTCGAACGTGGCGACGCCATCGGGAGCATCCGCCGGCTGCAGCACCTCGGGATGGCTCAGGGTCAGGGAGGCATCCGCGTAGCCCGATGCCCAGTGCTCCTCCATGGTCGCGCGTGAGAACTCGTAATCCTTGGAGGCGCCTTCATAGCTCTTCGAGCGGTAGATCAGATGGACGATGTTGTAGATCTTCTCGTCGGCCTCGGCGATCAGGCCGAGAATATCGGGATCGGCGGCGACGAGCGCCGATTTCGGGACATGTTTGATGAGATGGCCCAGCGCCCGCCTAAGGCTCTGGCTCTTCCGGAACTGGTCGGTCGCTGCGCGGGTCCGACTCGAGAAGCGAATGTCTTTCAGGCGCGAATCCTGGCCCGCCAGATCGTGGGGAAATGCGCCCTTCGCACTCCAGAGATCGACCTGGAAAGCCAGCGTGTCCTGACGGGGTCGGCTTTCCAGCACCCATTGCAGAGGGGTGTTCGAAACCAGCCCGCCATCCCAGTAGTGCTCGCCATCGATTTCGACCGCCGGGAAGCCCGGCGGCAGGGCGCCGCTGGCCATCACATGCTCCGGAGCGATGATGTGCGTCGTCGTGTCGAAATAGGCGAAATTTCCGGTCCTCACATTCACGGCCCCGACGCTGAAGCGCATTGGGCCGGCGTTGATGCGATCGAAGTCGACCAGCCGTTCGAGCGTCGCCCTGAGGGGGCGGACATCGTAGAAGCTTTCGGCGGATGGGGTGCCCGGCAGCGACAGGAAGGGCGGAACGAGGCGCGGGCTGAAGAAGTCGGGCGCGCCGCCCATCAGCGTGGCGAAGGCCTGCGTCTGGTTGAGCCAGCCATGGGCGAGATCGTTGCTCACGGGAACTGCGCCGATCATCGACGAGATCATGGCGGGGAGCCCCGGAGGTGGCGCGGTCACCGCTTCCCAGAAGGTCCGCAGCGCTTCCACCCGCTTCTCGGGCGGATTGCCGGCGATCAGGGCGGAGTTGATCGCGCCGATCGAAATGCCCGCCACCCAGTCGGGATGCAGGCCGGCCTCTGCCAGCGCCTGATAGACCCCGGCCTGATACGATCCGAGTGCTCCCCCGCCCTGCAGCAACAGCGCGATCCGTTCGAATGGCGGACGGTTGGTCATGGGAAACACCCTGTCGGTGAGAGGAGATGATAGGCTACCCTGTGGCGGAACTCTCAGGCCTGTAACCGTCCGCCACCCCCGTCAAAGACAGCTAAGGCCATCGACCGCCAAAAAGACATCGCTCATGACAGGGATCATGCCGCGGCGGCTGGCGGCGGAGCAAGATCGAGCGCGCCTTGACCGGATACGCGCGATCAAGACATCAGGGCATCGGCCCGAAAAGTGGCGTGCGGTTTTCGGAAAAAGCCGATGCGAGATCAAAGCCCTGGATCATCGGGCCGAATACGATCTTCGGTCCGATGATCTAGGGCCTGCGGGCCTTCAACGCCGCATCGGCCACGCCCAGCTCATTAAAATCTATGGCGCGTCACCATTCATCGTAGAGTTCCGGAGCCCTCCGAGGGATCCTGCGGCAAGCCGAATGTCGCTGCGTTTCCGAGGAAAATCGTACCGCGAGAGCGGGTTATCCCTCTGGCGCGGGTGCGCCCTGGCTCGTCAGAGCAACGAGCCAAGCAGGCTGCGGGCGCGACCGAGCCGATCCGGATCGCTCGCGCCGAGATTGTCGCGGAACTTCGCCAGGATGAAGCGCGGATCGACCGGGCGCTCGATCGCCCCGAGATTGACCTCGACGCGATGGCCAAGGCGCCGGCCGTCATGGCAGGTGACGCTGACCTCGCCGGAATAGACACGCGGAAAGTCCATGCCGGCATCGCCGCGGCAGACGACGCGTCGCGCGAGGTCGAGGGTGGCCGGATCCGCCAACGTCTCCGGATCGAGCTGCCCCAGGCCAAAGCGGCGCGCGACAAGCGCGCGCGCGACGAGGAAAGGCAGGGCGAACTGCGCCTCGCTGACGCTGGCCGGGGCGGCTTTCGCCGCAAACGGCTCCGCCAGCTTGGGCAGGACGGGCGGCGGCACGAGGACCTCGACCGATGCGATGTCCGACGGGCTCAACTCATGCGACGCGGCGAGATGGATCGCGGCCTCGATGCAGCCATGGCTGTAGAAGGCGGCCGGGTACGGCTTCACCGCGACGACCAGCGTCTCCCAATCCCGGCCGAGATTGCGGAGCTTCGCGTCGACCCTGTCGGCATCGGGCAAGCCGCGCGCAAAACTCTCGAACAGCCCGTGGCGCCCCGTCAGCGGTAGCCGGGCTCCCGCGAGACCTTCTGCTGCGAGCAACGCGGCGGTCAGCCCGCTCTGGGCTGCCCAGCCGGCGTGCAGGCTCTTGCCGATGCCGCCGCCCTGAAGGAACTGCATAGACCCCGACGCCGTCGACAGCGCGATCCCGATAGCGGAGAGCAGCCGCGCCCTGTCGAGGCCGAGCAGGCGCCCGGCGGCGATGGCGGCGGCAAAGCAGCCGATCACGCCAGTGGGATGGAAGCCGCTGGCCTGGAACCGTCCGGGCGCGAGCGCTCCGAGCCGGGCCGAAACCTCGACGCCGGCAATATAGGCGGCGAGCAATTCGTCGTCCGAGGCGCCGACATGCTCCGCCACCGCCAACGCCGCCGGCAGGGCCGTGGCGGTGGGATGCAGCACCGCTTCCATATGGGTGTCGTCGAATTCGATCGCATGGATCAGCACGCCGTTGAGGAAGGCGGCATCACGCATCGACCAGAGGTCGGATCGGCCGATGACGCGATGCGTTCCGCTCGCCGCGCCGGCCCGGATCGCCGCGGCGTAGGGGCGGTCCATCCCGCGCGCCACCGCCGCCAGCGCGACGCCGGCGCCGTCGAGAATGAGCAGCCTGGCGCGTTCGATCACCGGCTGCGGGATCGCCTCCGGCGTCAGCGCCAGTGCGAAATCGACCAGCGCGTCTGCGATGCTGTCGTTCCCGGATGACATCCTGCAGGCTCCGTTACGCGCCGCCGCTCATTCCTGGCGCAGGCGGGGGTCGGTCGCGTCGCGCAGCCCGTCGCCGATCATGTTGAGCGCGATCATCACGGCGAGAATGGCGAGGCTCGGCATCACGACGAGCCAGGGCGAATCGAGCATGTTCTCGAAGCCGTCGCGGATCATGCCGCCCCAGGTCGGCGTCGGCGGACGCACGCCCAGCCCGATAAAGCTCAGCGAGGCCTCGGTGCGCACCGCCGTCGCGAGCCAGAGCGTGCCGAGCACCACGACCTCGTCGGCGATGTTCGGCAGGATGTAGCGCAGCATGATGCGCCAGTCGGACATGCCGAAGGAGCGTGCCGCATCGACGAATTCGCGGTTACGGATCGAGAGCGTCGGCGCGCGGGCGATACGGGCGAAGGGCGCAACCGCCGTGAAGGCGATGGCAACGATCAGGTTCACCAGCGTCGGACCCAGCACCGCGACGACGAGCAGGCCCATGACGAGGCTGGGAAAGGAGAGCAGCACATCCATCACCGCCATGATGACGCGGTCGGTGCGGCCGCCGAAATAGCCGGCGATGACACCGAGCAGCCCGCCGACCACCATCGCCAGCAGTATCGAGGTGAAGGCGACGAAGAGCGAGACCCGTGCCCCCCAGATCACGCGCGAGAGCGTGTCGCGGCCGAAGGTATCGTTGCCGAACCAGTGCTCGGCCGAGGGCGCGGCGAGGTTCAGGATGATGTTCTGCTCGTTCGGATCGTAGGGCGAAATCCACGGCGCGAACACTGCGCACAAGATCATCGCGAAGAGGACGACGAGGCCGAAGCTCGCGGCCTTCTGCTTGCGGGCGAAGTGGCCTAGACGGCGCGGGAGCGACGGGCGTGTGGCGACGGTGGCGGCGTTCATTGGTTGCGCACCCTCGGGTCGATCAGGCCATAGGTCAGGTCGGTGATGATGTTGGCGAGCACGATGAACAGCGCATAGATCACCAGCATCGCCTGGAGCGTCGGGTAGTCGCGCTGGTTGAGCGCGGTGACGATCAGCTTGCCGAGGCCGGGACGGTTGAAGACGATCTCGGTCAGCACGGAGTTGCCGATCATCACGCCGAGATAGAGCCCGACCACGGTGACGATCGGCAGCAGCGCATTGCCGAGCGCGTGCACCCGCAGAACCTGGCCCGGCGCAGCGCCCTTGGCCTGGGCGGTGCGAATGTAATCCTGCCCGATCACGGAGAGCATGCTCGAGCGTGTGACGCGCGTGATGTAGGCGACCATGATCAAGCCGAGATTGAGCGCGGGCAGCACCAGCGCCCGCAGCCGCTGGACGGGATCGTCATAGGCGGCCTCGCCGATCACCGGGAAGAGCGGGATGGTGATCGCGAAGGCGAGCAGCAGCAGGATCGCCGAGATGAAGGCCGGGAAGGACAGGCCCAGCAGCGAGAAGAAGCGGACGACATAGTCGGCGGCGCCATTGCGATAGCGCGCCGAGAGCACGCCGAGCGGCACGCCGAAGACCACGCCGATCAGCATCGCGGCCGCGGTCAGCTCGATCGTGTAGGGCAGCACCCGCCAGACTTCGTTCAGCACCGGCTGGTTGCTGATCATCGAGCGGCCGAGATCGCCCTGCATCACCGACCAGAGGAACTCGACATACTGCAGATGCAGCGGCTTGTTCAGGCCTAGCTGCTCGCGCAGGGCCGCCAAGGCCTCCGCGCTCGCGGACTCGCCGAGGATCACATAAGCCGGATCGCCCGGCGCGATCCGCACGATGAAGAAGACGACCGTGAGCACGCCGAGCAGCGACGGGATCGCGAACAGCAGACGCTTCAGCGTGTAGCTCAGCATGGCTTGCCGCCATGGATGCCGGGGCAGCCGGCAAGGATCGCTGCAATCGTGGACATATCTCACCGCTCGCTGGAGAGCCCGAACGCTAGCGGTCCGATGATGTCATCGTCAATATGAAAATTTCACTTGTGTGATGCGATCAGGAATGCCAGCTTTTCTGCTCCGAGGGGCGATGGCTGGACGATGAACAAACCCGCGAGTTTCGAAGCGCGCAGCGTGGCCGATCTCTGGCTCGGCCAGCAGATCCGGCAGGCACGCAAGCGGCTGGGCATGCCGATCGCGAGCCTTGCCAAGCAGTGCGAGCTTTCCGTCGGGCTGATCAGCCAGATCGAGCGCGGCCTGAGCTCGCCCTCTGTGCGGGTGCTGCGGCTGATCGCCGATGCGCTGCAGGTGCCATCGGAGACGCTGCTGAAATTCGGCGAGGCTCCGGCGGCCGACGAGAAGGGCGTGGTCGCCCGCGCCGGCAGCCACCCTTCCCTCAACGCGCCTGAAAAGGGCATCGAGAAGGTGATCGTGACGCCCCAGCCGTCGGCCGGGATCAATGTCTACCGCGCCTTCATCGAGCCAGGCGGCTCGACCGGCGAAGAACTCTTCACGATCGAGCGCGGCGAGCAGGTCGGCCTCGTGTTGCAGGGCCAGCTCGAACTCTGGCTCGACGACAAGGCCTTCTTCCTGAATCCCGGCGACAGCTTCCGCTACCACAGCAAGGTGCCGCATCGCTGGCGCAATCCCGGCTCCGCACGAGCCGAGGTCATCTGGGTGGTGGCCGCCGTGCCGCTCGGCGAATGACGCTTGCAGGACATTTACAGCCCGACAATCAACAACAGGGGACACCACCGATGACTCTACGTTCCTCCCTCGCCGCGCTCGGTCTCGCCACGGCGCTGGCCGGTCTGCCGCTTTCGCAGGCCCTCGCGAACGGCCCTACCCTCAATGTCGGCATGGCCGCCTCCGATCTCGGCACGCTGGATCCGCATCGCGGCGCGGCGACCCAGGAAAAGATCGTGCTGGCCTGGATGTTCAACGGGCTGGTGCGCCTGAAGCCCGGCTCGGTCAGCCTCGACTCGATCGAGCCCGACCTGGCAGAGAGCTGGACCATCTCCGACGACAAGAAGACCTGGACTTTCAAGCTGCGCCAGGGCGTCAAGTTCCACGGCGATTTCGGCGAGATGACCGCCGACGACGTGGTATTCTCGCTCAAGCGCGCCGCCGATCCGAAGCAATCGGTCTTCTCGGCCGATTTCGCCAACATCGACACGGTCGAGGCGGTCGATCCTCAGACTGTAAAGATCACGCTGAAGAACCCTTCGGCCTCGTTGCTCTATGCGCTGGTCGATTTCCAGGGCGGCTACATCGTCAGCAAGAAGGCTGTCGAAGAGTACGGCGCCGACTTCAAGCTGAAGGCGGTCGGCACCGGCCCCTTCGCCTTCTCCGACTACAAGGCCAGCCAGTCGGTCACCCTCACGGCACATGAGGGCTATTTCCGCGGCACGCCGAAGATCGGCCAGATCGTCTATCGCTACATCCGCTCTGATGCGAGCCGCGACCTCGCCTACACCTCCGGCGAGATCGACCTCGTCTATGGCCGCCAGGACCAGAAATGGGCCGAGCGCATGCAGACGGTGAAGGACACGGTCCTCGACGTCATCGAGCCGGCCTATCAGGGCGCCGCCTATCTCAACATGTCGCAGAAGCCTCTGGACGACCTGCGCGTGCGCCAGGCCATCGCCCATGCGATCGACGTCAAGCAGGTCGTCGCCTACAAGGGCGCCCTCGTCTCGAACCCGCCGAAGACCATCTTCCCGGCCGCGACGCTGGGGGCGGATCTCGACGCCAAGCTGCCGGCCTATGATCCCGAGAAGGCCAAGGCGCTGCTGAAGGAGGCCGGCTTCGAGAAGGGCCTGAAGCTCAGGGTCATCGCCAGCCAGAACATCACCAGCCTCGGCCCGGCGCAGATCGTACAGGCCCAGCTCAAGAAGGTCGGCATCGAGATCGAAATGGATGTGGTCGAACACGCGACCTACCACCAGCAGATCCGCCAGAACCTCAGCGCCATCGTCGTCTATGGCGCGGCGCGCTTCCCGGTGGCCGGCAACTACCTAAAGGAGTTCTATCACTCCCGCAGCACGGTCGGCACGCCGACGGCCGTGACCAACTTCTCCCATTGCAATGCGGGCGACGCCGATATCGACGCCGCCGCCAACGAGGTCGACCAGGCGCGCCAGATCGCGCTCTGGAAGGCGGCGCAGGAGAAGATCGTGGCGCAGCTCTGCGCCGTGCCGCTCTTCGAGCAGAAGCTGATCTGGGGCCGCCGCAAGGGGCTGGACTACGGCTACAAGCTCGACGGCTCGCTCTCCTACGGCCCGCTCATCACCGAGCAGACCACGCTGACGAAGTAAGCCGCATGCGCAGCCCCCTCACCTCGCTCGAAGGCCGCAGCTTCGACATCGTCGTCGTGGGTGGTGGCATCAACGGTGCGGCCACCGCCCAGGCGGCCGCGGCCGAAGGCTACAGCGTCGCCTTGTTCGAGAAAGGCGATTTCGGCTCGGGCGCCACCGCGCGCTCGAGCCGGCTGCTGCATTGCGGGCTGCGCTACCTCGTGCCCGGCGGGCCACTGACCACCTTCCTGCGCCATCCCGATCGCCTCCTGAAAGCCGTCATGACGGTGCGCCGGTCGATGGCGGCGCGCAGCGACTTCGTGAAGACGCAACCGGAGCGGGTAAAGCCGATCCGGATGCACTATCCGATCTATGCCGACGGCCCCTATGCGCCTTGGCAGGTCGACAGCGCCTTCCTGCTGCTGCGCAGCCTCGGCGAAGGGGGCGTTCCGCTCGATTACGAGCGGGTTTCGGCCGCGCAGGCCCGCGCCGAACAGCCCTTCATTCCGTGGCTGCGCGACCAGGAGAAGCTGCGCGCAGTCGCTTGCTATACCGAATACCAGATCGACTGGCCCGAGCGGGTCGCGATCGACATGATGCTCGATCTCGAGCGCCTCGGCGGCTTCGCCCGCAACTATTCGCCCGTCATCGGGCTCGCCCGCGACACGGCTGGCTGGAACGTCACCGTGGCGGATGCCGAGACCGGCGAGAAGGCGCAGATTCGAGCCGCCGTCGTGCTCAACCTCGCCGGCGTCTGGGTCGATCGCGTCAATGCGCTGATGCCGCAGCCTGTGTCGCGGAAGATCACCGGCACCAAGGGCGCGCATATCGTGCTGCGCCTGCCGCCGGAGTGCCGCGGTCATGGTGTCGCCGGCGTCAACCGGGTCGGGCGCCCGTTCTACTGCATGCCTTGGCGCGACCTGCATTTCTTCGGGCCGACCGAGACGCTCTACGAGGGTGATCCGGACAACGTCTTCGTCGACGATGCGGATCTCGATTTCCTGCTGGCCGAGAGCAGCCACCTGCTGCCCGGCTTTGCCATCCGGCACAGCGACATCGTCTCGACCTGGGCCGGCATCCGGCCTCTAACCTTCGCGGCAGACCAGCCCATGGGCGCCCGCGCGCGCATGATCGGAGATGCGGCGAGCGAAGGCGCACCCGGGTTGGTGACGCTGTCGAACGGCTCGCTCGGCGCGCATCGCGCCACCGGCCGGGACGTGCTTGCGGCCGCAGCGCGCCATGTCCGGCCGTCGCATCCGCCCGCCCCGCTGTCACGCACCATGGCGCCTGCGCCCGACCGGCAGAACAGCCCGCGTCTCGACCCGGAGCACCCGGTGACCCGTGCCGACATCGTCGAGGCCGTGACCCGCGAACAGGCCCGCAATCTCGGCGATGTCCTGTCGCGCCGCACCGGCCTCGCCTGGTCGGGCGATCTCGGCCTCGCGGCGGCCCGCCCGGTCGCCCAGGCGATGGCGCCGCTGCTCGGCTGGGACGAGGCGCGCATCGCAAGCGAGGTCGCGGCCTATGAGGAAAGCATGGCCCATCTTCATGGCGTGCCGCCAGTCGCGCTGGCTCCCTCGGAGCCCGTGACGGGCTGACGCATGCCATGGTCATGGAGACGGATGTCGCGATCCTGGGCGCCGGCCTCGTCGGCGCCTCTGCCGCCCTCGCCATACGCCGCCGCGGCCTATCCGTCGCGCTGATCGAGCGCGACTATGGCGGCTCGCGCGCCAGCGGCGTGAATTTCGGCGGCGTGCGACGGCAGGGTCGCTCTGTGGCGCAGCTTCATCTTTCGGCGCGCGCGCATCCGGTCTGGACCGATCTTGAGCGCCATATCGGCATCGACGGCGAGTTCGTGCCTTCGGGCCATCTCAAGCTCGCCCGCAGCGCGGCCGACCTCGTCTCGCTCGCGGCGTATGCCCAGCGCGTCGAGGCCTTCGGGCTCGGACTCCAGATCCTCGAAGGTCCGGCGTTCCGCGCCCGCTTCCCCGATTTCGGCCCGGAGATCATCGGCGGTTCGCTCTGTCCCGGCGACGGCCACGCAAATCCGCGGCTCGTCGCGGCCGGCTATGCCACTGCTGCACGCATGGCGGGCGCGGAGCTCATCGAGCAATGCCGTATCTCGCAGTTCGCTCATTCCGGCAGCCGCTTTCGCCTGCACGCCGATGACGGGCGCGAGATCCGCGCCCCGGTCATGATCAACGCCGCAGGCGCATGGGGCAGCGAGGTCGCCGCCGCCTTCGACGACACGCTGCCGATGCGCATAGACTATCCGACCATTCTCGTCACCGAGCCCCTGCCGCCGCTGCTCTCGGTCAGCCTCGGCATCGAGGGCGGCGGCTTCTACGGCCGGCAGGTCGAACGCGGCAATCTCGTGATGGGTGGCGGTTTCGGCCACGACGGCGGCAATGACACGGCCAGGCCGGATGGCGAGGCGCTCGCGCGCATCGGCAGCCGTGGAGCCGCGATCCTGCCGGCGATGCGCGGTGCCCAGATCATTCGCGTCTGGGCCGGCATCGAGGGCTATACGCCAGACAAGAGCCCCTTCATCGGGGAGAGCTCGACGCTGCCCGGCCTCTTCCACGCCTTCGGCTTCAGCGGCGGCGGCTTCCAGATCGCCCCGGCCGTCGGGTTGATTCTCGCCGAGCTCGTCTGCGACGGCGCAAGCCCGACTCCACTCGACGCCTTCCGCCCCGACCGTTTCGCCAACACCGCCTTACCATGACGCAAAGGACCGATCCGTGAGCCTCGTCATCATTCGCAAATCCGCACCTGCCGAAATCTGGATCCAGGCACTGGCGGAGCGGGCGCCCGAACTCATCGTTCATGTCTGGCCGGAGACCGGCCCGGTCGACGAGGTGGAATACGTGCTGAGCTGGGCAGCGGACCCCGGCGTGATCGCCGGCTTCCCCAATCTGAAGGCGATCTTCTCGCTGGGCGCCGGCGTCGATCACGTCCTGAGCGATGCGACGGTGCCGTCCGATCTGCCCGTGATCCGCATGATCGACGAGTCGCTGACACGCCGGATGGTCCAGTACGTCGTCCATGCGGTGCTGAGCCGTCATCGCCGCGTCGAGGAGATGCGCGCCAACCAGGCGCAGGGGCTGTGGAAGCGCCCGGCCTTCCCCGATCTGCGCGTCGGCATCATGGGGCTAGGCGAGATCGGTCGCGCCTGCGCGCAGCAATGCCTGGCGCTCGGCTATCAGGTCAGCGGCTGGAGCCGGCGCGGCGAGCCGCTCGCCGGCGTCGAGGTCCATGGCGGCGAACAGGGCCTGCCGATGTTCCTCTCGCGCAGCGACGTGCTGGTCTGCCTGCTGCCGCAGACGCGTGAGACCGCCGGCATCCTCAGCCGCGACACGCTCGGTCAGCTGCCCAAGGGGGCCTATCTCGTCAATGCCGGGCGCGGCGAGCATCTGGTCGATGACGACCTTCTGGCCCTGATCGCCGAAGGCCACCTCTCCGGCGCCATGCTCGACGCCTTTCGCAAGGAGCCGCTGCCCTCGGATAATCCGTTCTGGACCGCGCCCGGAGTGACGGTCACGCCGCATATCGCCGGCTGGACCGAGCCGTCTACCGCCGCGCGGCATGTCGTCGAGGCGATCGCCGCCCTTCGCGCCGGCCAGCAGCCGCGCGGCGTCGTCCATCGCGCGCGCGGCTACTGAGGCGATGCCGGGCGACCCGATGGCGCTAGTAGACGTCGGCCTGGTAGCGCCCCGTTTTCCGAAGCAAGGCGACATAGGCAACGGCGTCCTCGCTGGAACGGCCGCCATGTTCTGCGATGACATCGACCAGCGCCCGTTCGACGTCCTTGGCCATGCGCCTGGCATCGCCGCAGACATAGAAATGCGCACCCTGTTCCAGCCATGCCCAGAGCTCGTTTCCGCGCTCGCGCATACGGTCCTGCACGTAGACCTTCTCCCCGGCATCGCGTGACCAGGCGAGCGTAAGGTTGCTGAGGAAGCCTGCGTCCTTCATCGCCTGCAGCTCCTCCTCGTAGAAGAAGTCGCTGGCGCGGCGCTGATGGCCGAAGAAGAGCCAGTTTTTGCCCGGCGCCTTCGTCGCTCTTCGATCGTGCAGGAAGGCGCGGAACGGGGCTATGCCGGTGCCGGGGCCGCACATGATGACCGGCGTCTCCGGTTTTTCCGGCAAGCCGAAGCCATGCGCGCGCTGGACATAGACCTTGACCTTGTCGCCGGGGTTGACGCGCTCGGCGAGATAAGTCGAGGCAACCCCCCAGCGTAGGCGCGAGCCGATCCTGTAGCGCACCGTGTCCACCGTCAGCGAGATCCGGCCGGGCATGGCATTGCAGGAAGACGAGATCGAATAGAGCCGTGGCTGCAGCTCGTCGAGCGCCTCGACGAAGGCCTCGGGCGAGAGCCGCGCACCGCCGAACTTGTGCAACGCGCCGAGCACGTCGAGCCGGTCGAGATCGCCATCCGGGTCCTCGCCCGCCGCGAGACGCTTGGCTTTCTGGCGTGTCTCCCCGCCCGTGACATAGGAGATGAGCTGGAACAGTGCATCCGGTGCCGGGCCGAGCGCGCGGTCGGCGAGCAGCGCCTCCCGCAGGGACTTGCCGCCAACATCGGCGTCGGGCCGCGCACCCAGCAGGGCGACGACGGCATCGACGAGGCGGGTATCGTTCTGCGCGACGATACCGAAGGCATCGCCGACGACATAGTCGAGCCCGCTTTCCGTCAGGTCGAACTCGACATGGTAGGTTTCCTTTTCCGAGCCCTCGCCGTTCAGTTTCCTACGCGAGAGGAAGGTGGCCAGCGCCGGATTCTCGCGCGACCGGCCGGCGGGGCCAGCCGGTGCAGGTGCCGTAACTTCGGGCGTTGCAGCCGCCGGCGCACTGCCGGCCTCCTCCGTCAGCGTCTTCAGCATGCGCAGCGTGTCCTTGCCGCCCGGCGCGCAAAGATTGAGCCTCGCTTCCCCGCCCTCGGCGATCGCGGCCGAATAGGTCTCGCAGACATAGCCACACTGGCCGCAATCCTGCTGCGCCATGGCGGCGAAGAGCTTTCGCTTCAGCGGCTTCCCCTCGGCGAGTCTCATGCGCTCGCCGATGTCCATCGCCGGATCGTGCCAGGGCGCGCCATCATCAGCCTCGCCCAGCATCGCGGCGCTTTCGGCGGGGGAGAGAGCGGTGACGCCGGCATTGTCGAGCGAGAGCAGCCCCGCGAAGAAGCCGTTGAGCCAGGAGCGCTGCTCCTCGCTGAAGGGCGCCGCCTCCGGCAGAACCTGGACGAGCGGGTTCGCGGTCTGGACGGTCATGCGGCCTCTCCGATGGCGTCGACCAAAGCCTTCAGCTCCGTGATCTCGTGCCGGCGGGCAAAGGCGGCGAACGTCTCCTCGGGGCTGTCGCGATGCGTCTGCCAGGTGCGCAGGATGGTCTCGACGAGCGCAGGCGCATCCTCCGCCTTCACATTGGCCTGGAAGTCCCGCGCCATCCCCCCGTCGACGCCGTAGCCGCCGCCGACCAGGAGATGATAGCCCGGCACGGTGTCGCCCTCCTCGTTGACCGGAACCTTGGCGCCGATCAGCCCGACATCGCCGATGTAATGCTGTGCGCAGGAGTGGTGGCAGCCTGTCAGGTGGATGTTGACCGGCGTCTCCAGCGTGAGCCGCCCGTCGCAATGGGCGGCAATGGCGAGCGCGTCTTCCTTGGTATGGGCCGCGGCGAACTTGCAGCCCGTCGCACCGGTGCAGGCGACCAGACCGGCACTCAGTACCGATGTCCGGGCCGAGAGGCCGCAAGCCTCCAGATTGGCCAGAACGTCGTCGACCTTTGCGTCGGGCACGCCGGAAACGAGCAGGTTCTGCCAGACGGTGAGGCGGATGTCGCCGTCGCCGCATTGGTTGGCGATCGCGGCCAGAACCCGCATCTGCGCGACCGTGAGCTTGCCGACCGGCAGCGCGACGCCGACCCAGTTCAGGCCCGGCTGCACCTGGGCATGCACGCCGATATGGGCAAGCCGGTCATAGCTTGGGCGCGGCTTGACGAAGGCTCCCTCGACGCGGACCAGCCGACGGCCGAGCTTCTCCTCGACGGCTGCGAGGAACTTATCGAAGCCCCAGGCGTCGAGCACGTATTTGAGCCGGGCCTTGCTGCGGCTGGTGCGGTCGCCGTTGGCGCTGAAGACGCGGACGATCGCATCGGCGACAGCGACCGCATCGCTCGGCGCGACGACGATCCCGGTGTCGCGGGCAAGGTCGCGGTGCCCTGTGATGCCGCCGAGCGCGAGCCGGTACCAGATGCCGGGCTCTATCGCAGCCCCTTCGAACGAAGCCCCCTCGCCGATCTCGACCGCCTGAAAGCCAATGTCGTTGGTATCCTCCAGGGTCGCGATCGAGCCGGCGCCGTCGAAGGCGACGTTGAACTTGCGCGGCAGGCCATAAAGCGAGCGGTCGTTGAGGATGTGGTGGTGCCAGGCCCGTGCGTGTGGCCGCGTGTCGAGCAGCTCGAGCGGGTCGATGCCGGCCGCGGCCGAGCCGGTGACGTTGCGGATGTTGTCGGCGCCGGAGCCCTTCGCGGTGAGGCCGAGATCGGCGAGGCCTTCGAGCAGGAGCGGCGCATTCTCGGCCGTGATCTCGCGGACCTGCAGGTTGGCGCGGGTGGTGACGTGGCTGTAGCCGCCAGCATACCGCTCGGCGAGATCGGCGACGCCCTCGAACTGCCAGGCCTTGAGGATGCCGTTCGGTATGCGCAGCCGGCACATGTAGCTGTCCTGCGCCGGGGCGACATAGAACAGGCCGTGATAGCGCCAGCGGAAATTGTCCTCGGGCTTGGGATAGATGCCCGATGAAGCCTGCTCCTTGAAGCGGGCATAGGCATCGAATGGGTGCTCCGCCTGCTTCCATTTCTCCTGGTCGACCAGCTTGCCGCCGCTGGCGACGGTACGCGCCTGCGCCTCGGCATGCTCCTTGTCCGGGCCGGAGGGCGCGGCGCTGCCATTGCCGCCGGGGTTGCCGAGCGGGCCCAGGCCGCGCGCGGCGCGAGCCGACTGCAGGCCGCTCATGAAGCCTTCCAGGTAGCGCTTCTGGTCGGGGGTGAAATCGCTGCTCATTGCCGCGCCCGCATCACGCTGCCTCGACGAAGCGGTGCCGCTCGTAGAGGAATTTCAGGACGGCTTCGCGCGCCGCGATATAGCTGCGGTCGGAGACCAGTTCGAGGCGCTTGCGCGGGCGCGCCAGTTTGAGATCCAGAACCTCGCCGATGCGGGCGGAGGGGCCATTGGTCATCATCACGATGCGGTCGGAGAGCAGCACCGCCTCGTCGACGTCATGGGTGATCATGATCATGGTGTTGCCCAGCGCGGCGTGGATCTGCATCACCGAGTCCTGCAGATGCGCACGGGTCAGCGCGTCGAGCGCTCCGAAAGGCTCGTCCAGCAGCAGGATTTTCGGTTCCATCGCGAGGCCGCGGGCGATGCCGACGCGCTGCTTCATGCCGCCCGATATCTCCGCGGGGCGCTTGTCCTTGGCGTGGCCCATCTGGACGAGGTCGAGGTTGTGCATGATCCAGTCATGCCGCTCGGCGCGCGACTTCGACCGGCCGAAAACCTTGTTCACGGCGAGCGCCACATTGTCGTAGACGGAGAGCCATGGCAGCAGCGAATGGTTCTGGAAGACCACGGCGCGGTCCGGCCCCGGCGAATTGACCTCCTTGCCCTCGAGCAGGATGCCGCCGGTGGTGGCTGGGGTGAGCCCCGCGATGATGTTGAGCAGGGTCGACTTGCCGCAGCCGGAATGGCCGATGATCGAGACGAATTCGCCCTTGTCGATCACGAGGCTGATGTCCTTGAGCACCTCCGTGCTCGCGCTGCCGCGCCGGAAGCGCTTGTCGACATGATCGATCTTGAGATAGCCCATCGCTCGCTCCTCAGCCTTGCGCCGTGCCACGGGTGACGACGCTGCCGATACCGGCGACGAGACGGTCGAGCACGAAGCCGACCACGCCGATATAGACGAGCGCCACGATGATGTCGGAGAGGCGCGAGGAGTTCCACGCGTCCCAGATGAAGAAGCCGATGCCGACGCCGCCGGTCAGCATCTCGGCCGCGACGATGGCGAGCCAGGACAGCCCGACGCCGATCCGAAGCCCCGTGAAGATGTAGGGTGCCGCGGAGGGCACCATGATCTTGAAGAAGAACTCGATCTGGTTGAGCCGCAGCACCTTGGCGACGTTGCGATAATCCTGCGGGATGTTGCGGATGCCGACCGCCGTGTTGATGATCACCGGCCAGATCGCGGTGATGAAGATCACGAAGATCGCCGAGGGCTGGCTGTCGCGGAAGGCGGCCAGCGAAAGCGGCAGCCAGGCCAGCGGCGGCACGGTGCGCAGCACCTGGAAGACCGGATCCAGCCCCCGCATCGCCCAGACCGACTGGCCGATCAGCGCACCGAGCAGGACGCCGACCACCGCCGCGAGGCTGAAGCCGATGGCGACGCGCTGGAGGGAGACCAGGATGCGCCAGCCGAGCCCGATATCCTGCGAGCCCGCCCAATAGAACGGTTCGACGATGAGGTCCTTCGCCTCTTCCCAGATTCTGGTTGGCGGCGGCAGCGACGACTGCGGCCCCGAGGCCGCGATCTGCCAGAACAGCAGGATCAGCGCGACCGTGATCAACGGCGGAACGACGTTCTGCAGCACCGGCTTCAGCCAGGCCGAGAGCAGCGCCGGAAGCGACTTGGCCTCCGCCTGCGGCAGGCTGACGACTTGCGCGGTCGCGGCCGGCAGTGCGACGACCTTCGCCTGGGCCTCCTTCAAGGCGGCCTGACCCATCCCGTTATTCCTTTCGATGGTTTCGATGCTGGTGATGCTCATGCCGCGGTCTCCTGGCGGGAGCCCAGTCCGATGCGCCGGATCTCCGGTAGGCAGGAACCGCAATTCGTGCCGGCCCTGAGCTGTCGGCCGATATCGTCGGTGCTGACCGCCTGGCCCGAGGCGAAGGCGGCGCGAATGGCGTTCAGGCCCACCCCGAAGCAGGCGCAAACCACCGGCCCTGCATCGGTCGCGCCGTCGAGCCGGTACCCTGCCAGCAGGGCGAGCCGGTTCTCGGGAGCGAAGTCGGGATCGGCGAAGGCGCGTTTGACGGTGTCCCAAAGCGGCGCTCGTTCGGCCGGACCGAAGAACAGCGCCGCGACCAGCTTGCCACCCTGCGTCGCGGCACAGCGATAGATGCCGCCTTCGCAGTCGATCATCTCGACCAGCCCGTCCTCGCCGAAGACTGTGCGGCAATGCGCCATCAGATGCTCGGCCGAGGCATTGCTCGCAAAGAGCTTGCCGTGCCCGCCCTCGACGGCCACGGAAGCCCACCAGCTCTCGACGGGAAGCGCGACCGCAGCGCGCGAGAGCACGAAGCCGCGCGACGCATATGCGACCGGGAGGATGCGCGAGGGCGTCGCCTTCATCTCGGGCTGGCCGGAATAGGGATCGCAGAGCGGCTGCACCGCCGCACCGATGCGAGCATGCGAGGCCGTCTCGCCCGACCAGTGGATCGGAGCGAAGAGAGCGCCCTCCTGGATGCCGGGATCGAGCGCGACCTTCAGCACGACCGCGCCATGGCCGTTCTCGACGCGGGCGAAACTGCCCTCGCTCAGGCCGTAACGGGTGGCGTCGGCCGGATTCACATAGACCGAGGGCTCGCTGACATGGGCGCCGAGCCTGGGGCTCAGGCCTGTACGGGTCATCGTGTGCCATTGGTCGCGGACGCGCCCGGTGTTGAGCAGCAGCGGAAACGTCTCGCTGACGGCCGCAGCGAGCGCCGGGATCGCCAGCGGCATCAAGGCCGCGCGGCGGTCCGCCGTGTAAAAGCCGCCATCGGCGAAAAGGCGCGGCGTGCCGAGCGGCCGCCCCGCCGGGACTGGCCATTGCACCGGACCCAGCGCGTCATATGCGGCGGGGCCGAGTGTGGAATGGCCGCCGATGTCGAAATCGCGGCTGCCCTCGTTCTCAAAGGCCGAGAGCGTGGCATGCTCGGCATAGATGTCGGCCGGGCCGGAATAGTCGAAGGCGGTGGTGAAGCCGAGACGCTTGGCGACCTCGCAGACGATCCACCAATCCGGCTTCACCTCGCCGGGCAGCGGCAGGAAGGCGCGCTGGCGCGAGATGCGGCGCTCGGAATTGGTGACCGTGCCGTCCTTCTCGCCCCAGGCTGCGGCTGGCAGGATGAAGTCCGGCTCACCTCGCAGCGTGTCGTTGGAGAGGACGTTCTCGGAAACGACGAAGAGGTCGAGCCTTTTCAATGCCGCCAGGACCTGATCGGCGCGCGGCAGCGACACGGCCGGGTTGGTCGCCATCACCCAGAGCGCGCGGATGGTCCTGCCGGCCACGGCATCGAGCATCGCGACCGCCTTCAGGCCCTCTTGCCTGGCCATGTTCGGTGCCTGCCAGAACCGCCCGACGCGGTCGATCTCGGCCGGCGAGTAGCCCATATGGGCGGCCAGCATGTTGGCGAGGCCACCGACCTCGCGCCCGCCCATGGCGTTGGGTTGGCCCGTCAGGGAGAAAGGCCCACCGCCGGGCCGGCCGATGCGGCCGGTAGCGAGATGGCAGTGCAGGATAGACGCGACCTTGTCCGTCCCCTGGGCCGACTGGTTTACGCCCTGGCTCCAGGCCGTGACCACGGCTGGCGTCGAGGCCCACAGCACGTAGAAGGCGGCTATAGCGGGCATGCTCAGGCCAGTGCGGATGGCGACGGTAGCAAGGTCCGGCGCTATGGCACGCGCATTGGCCAGCGTCTCCTCGAAGCCTGCCGTGTGGTTGGCGAGATAGCTCGCGTCGATCAGGTCGCGCTCGGCGAGGTCGACGAGCAGGCCGGCGAAGAGCGTGCTGTCCGAGCCCGGCTTCAGGGCCAAGACAAGATCGGCATCCTCGGCGGTCGCGGTGACGCGCGGGTCGATGACCACGACCTTGGCGCCACGCTCGGCCCGATTCTGCTGGATGCGGCGGAACAGGATCGGATGGCACCATGCAGTATTGGAGCCGACCAGCACGATCAGGTCGGCGCAGTCCAGATCCTCATAGCTCCCCGGCACTGTATCGGAACCGAAGACGCGGCGCTGGCCGGCGACGGTCGAGGACATGCAGAGCCGCGAATTGGTGTCGACATGGGCTGAGCCGATGAAGCCCTTCATCAGCTTGTTGGCGACGTAATAGTCCTCGGTCAGGAGCTGGCCGGAAAGGTAGAAGGCGACGGCGCCCGGGCCGTGCTCGCGGATCGTGCCTCTCAAACCCGCCGCGACCGCATTGAGCGCCACATCCCACGACACGCGGTCATAACCCCCTGCCGCGTTGCGCTTCATCGGATGGAGAACGCGGTTTCCCAAGCCCAGAGTCTCGCCGAGAGCCGAACCTTTCGAGCACAGGCGGCCGAGATTGGCAGGATGCGTCGGATCGCCCGCGATCGCCGCGCCACCTGCGCCGTCCGGCTTCGCCAGCACGCCGCAGCCCACCCCGCAATAGGGGCAGGTCGTGCGGACGGTGCCGGCGAGTGGGGAGTCGTGGCGCATGGTCAGGCGGCCTCCCTGACGCAATAGGCCTCGCCGAACGGCAGATCGGCGCGAATCGCGGTGATGTCCTGGCCGGAGCGGATCAGGCCGAGATAGAAAAGCGCCCCGCTCGTCTCACCGACGAGGATGCAGCCAGCGAGACGCCCCTCGCGCAGCACGAACTTTCGGTAGATGCCAGCGGCGCGATCGCGCAGTACGACGATTTCGTTCCCCGCGCCGGGCTCGAAATCGCCGGCTGAGAAGACACCGACGCCGGAAACCTTGAGGTTGGTCGAAAGCAACGAACCGACATAGCTCGCCTCCTTGCCGGCGAGCCGGGCAGCGAGCACGCGCGCCTGCTCATACGCGGGCTCGACCAACCCGTAGACCTGGCCGCGGTGCTCGGCGCATTCGCCGATGGCGAAGATCGAGGGATCGTCGCTCGCCATGCCGTCATCGACCAGGACACCGCGGTTGACCGCGACGCCGGCCGCCTTGGCGAGCCCGGCATTCGGGCGCACGCCCATGGCAATGACGACGAGATCGGCCGGCACCACGGAACGATCCGCGAGCTCGACGCCCTCGACCTTGCCGTTGCCGACGAAGCCCGTGGTCGCGGCGTTGAGCCGGATCGTGATGTTGCGCCTGCCCATCTCCGCAGCGAGCAGCGCCGCGCCTTCGGCGTCGACCTGGCGCTCCATCAGCCGGTCGACGAGATGCAGCACGGTGACCTTGCCGCCGGCCTTTGCGAGGCCATAGGCCGCCTCAAGCCCGAGCAGGCCGCCGCCGATCACCACGATCCTCGAACCGCGCTCGGCATGGGCGCGCAGCAGGTCGACATCGGCCGTATCGCGAAAGGTGGCGACGCCGGGGAGATCAATGCCGGGGAAAGGCGGCTTTAGAGGGCTCGAGCCGGTCGCAAGGATGAGCTTGGCGTAGGGCAGGCTCAGCCCGTCCTCCAACGTGATCGTCTTCGCCGCGCGGTCGATAGCGGAGACGGCGCGGCCATAGAGCGTCGAGACGCCGCGTGCCTGCCACCACGCGGCGGGCTTCAGCTCGATATCGGGCACGGCGATTTCGCCGGCGAGCAGCGGCGAGAGCAGCACGCGGTTATAGGCGAGCCTTGGCTCGGCGCCAATCACCGCGATGGAGTAACGCCCGAGGGCGCGCTGGCTGAGCTCGTCGACCAGCCGCGTCGCCGCCATTCCCTTTCCGACAATGATCAGCGGCTCGGCCATGGCTCAGGCGACCCGCTTGATCTTGAGGGCCTTGAGGTAGTCCAGCGGCGCGGCCGGGTCGAACTTCACGCCGTCGAAGAAGGTCTCGACGCCGCGGGAGTCGGCCGTCGGCGCGTTTGTGACGCCGAGCGTCTTGGCGGCCTCCCGCCAGAGGTCGGCGCGGTTGGTCTTGTCGACCAGCGCCTTGATGTCGATCGTCGGCTCGAACTTGCCCCAGCGGATGTTCTCGGTAACGAACCAGGTATCGAGCGACTTCCAGGGATAGGAGGATGAACCGCCCTCGCCCCAGAACTTCATCTGGAGATCGGTGCCCTTCGCCTCGCGGCCGTTGCCATAGTTGATGTCGCCGAGCAGGCGCTTGTTGATGTCGCCCACAGGCACGTTGAACCACTGCCGCCTGCCGACGATCTCGGCAAGCTCCTGGCGGTTCTCCCGCTTGTCGGCCCATGCCTGAGCTTCCATCACGGCCATCAGGATGGCCTGCGTCGCCTTGGGATTGGCATCGACGAAGTCGGCCCGCATGCCGAGGATCTTCTCGGGATGGCGTGACCAGAGTTCGCCCGTCGTCAGCGCGGTGTAGCCGATGTTCTGGTTGACGAGCTGCTCGTTCCAGGGCTCGCCGACACAGAAGCAGTCCATGTTGCCGACCTTCATGTTCGCCACCATCTGCGGCGGCGGCACGACGATGACCTTGATATCGGTGTCGGGATCGATTCCGCCGGCGGCAAGCCAATAGCGGATCCAGAGATCGTGGGTGCCGCCCGGGAAGGTCATGGCGGCGGTCAGTTCCTTGCCGGCGGCCTTCTTGCGTTCGAAGGCCTGCTTCAGCGGCGAGGCGTCCTTCTGGACGTTGAGGTCCTTGTACTCGTTCGAGACCGAGATCGCCTGCCCGTCCTCGTTGAGGTTGAGCAGCGTATACATCGGCAGAGGCTGGCTGTTCTGCATCACCTTGCCGGTGGTGTAGAGATGCGTCTTGGGTCGCAGGATGTGGCCGCCGTCGATGCCGTTGGCCTTGAAGCCGAGCGCCATGTTGTCGCGCGTCGCGCCCCAGCTCGCCTGCTTGGCAATATCCATGTCGGGCAGGCCATGCTTGGCGTAGAAGCCCTTCTCCTTGGCGATGATCAGCGGCGAGGCGTCCGTCAGTGCGATGTAGCCGAGGCGCGTGCCCTTGACCTCGGGGCCGGCGCCTTGCGCGAAGGCGCCGGAGGGCAAGGCAGCCTTCGCCGCGGCAAGCAGCGCAGCCGCACCGGACAATTGCAGGAGGTGTCGGCGGCTGGCAGCGGCCGGCGCGGATGCGGCCACCTTGATCCCGGTCTTGGAGGTATGCGTCATCGATCGCCTCTCGGTTACTGAAAAGCCACTCGCCTGGACCCAGACCCGAACGCAAAAAACGCCACGCGAAAGACGCCTTGGCAGGCGCATTCGACAGCGGCGTTGCTGTATCGTCCGGATCGGGGAGCACGCGGGCAGCGTTGGCCGCGTCACGGAATGCCTTACAAGGACTGTGCCAATCGCTTCGGGCGCGCGCCTTGCCTTGAATTGCAACAGATTACGAGTTGGAGACGATCCGACGGTGAGCGCAATCATCTTGCTGCAGTGCGCAATCTCGGCGCAGATGCCTAGTTTTTAATCTCCGCTTCGCTTGCGGCGAGAATGCCCTCGAAAGAGGCGGGCAGGAAAACGCCACGGGCGATGTCGCGCATAAGCGCGGTCGTGACGATCTGGCCGGCGCGTTCCATGCCGGCCAGCACCCAGTCGGCATCATCAGGGTCGGGGCGCAGGGCCTCCCGGTCGAACCGGATAAACCGCTCGATCGATCGAGGCGGCCGATCGGCGCCCTGGATCAGATCACCATGCAGGATGCGCTCGATGAGCCCTGCCGGGAGCGCCAGGCGGTCCGGCGCGGAGAGGTGATGCGCCATGCGCGAAAAATTCTCCGGACGGCAGGCCCAGGCGCTGGCCTTCAGGATCGCGGCGCCAAGCTTGGAGACGGCGGCCGGGCGCTTCTGCACATCGTCGGCCCGCCAGGCCAGGACCTTGTCATGGCAGTTGCGGCGCAGGTCGACGCTGGCATGGACCATTGCGCCGACGCCAGCCGCGACGGCGGCCGAATTCCAAGGCGCCCCCGCGCAGAAGCCGTCGATTCGCCCGCTGGCGAGCGCCTCGACAGTCTGGGGAGGCGGTACCACCTCGAACCGGATGTCCTCTCCGAGCTTGAGCCCCCCTTTCTCCAGCCATTCGGCAAGCATGTAGATATGCATCGAGAAGCCGAACACCGCGGCGAAGGTCAGCGGCGGCAGGCCGGCAGCCCTGCGGCGCGCGACCATGGCGGCAAGCGCGCGGCACGAGACCGCGGTATCGGCCAGGTCTCCCTCGGCCAGTCGCGACAGCTCCTCGAAGCGCCGCAGCGAGACGGTGATCGCGGCGCCATCCCGGTTGAGCGCCAGTGGCGCCGCCACGGGGGCTTTGACGCCGCCTATGCCCAGCGTCGCAGCGATGGCGGCCGGGCCGAGCATATGGGCGGCGTCGAACAGGCGCACGTTCAGCTTGTCGCGCAGGTTCGACCATGAAACCTCGCGAACCAGCTCCAGATCGAGCCCTTCGGCTTCGGCGAAGCCCTCGTCCTTTGCCAGCACGACCAGCGCGCAATCGACCAGCGGCATGAAGCCGACCCGCAGGTGCAGCGTCGTCATTCGAGCATCTCCGCGGCGGTGATGAGAGAGCGGGCGATGTCGACGAGCTTGCGCTTCTCGTTCATCGCCGTACGGCGCATCAATGCGTAGGCCTCGTCTTCGGAGAGACCTTTCAGCCGCATGACAATGCCCTTGGCGCGGTCGATCGTCTTGCGGTCCTCAAGCTGCGAGCGGGCCTCGTCGAGTTCCTCGCGCAGCTTCCGGAAGGCATTGAAGCGGCTGATGCAGGTCTGCAGGATCGCCTTCATCCTCTCCTTCTTCAGCCCGTCGACGATGTAGGCGGAGACACCCGCCTCGACCGCGGCCTCGATCGAGGCCGAGTCCGACTGGTCGACGAACATGGTGATCGGCCGGCGGACATGCCTGCTGACGAGGAACATGTCGGCCAGCGCGTCGCGACTGGGATCCTCGAGGTCGATCACCACGACGTCAGGGTCATGGGCCTCGATGGCGGCAACCAGGCCCGTCGTCGCGGAGACGCGGATCAGCTGCTGGTAGCCGGCCTCCCGCAGGCCTTCCTCGATGATCGCCGCCCGAACCTGGTTCGCGTCGACGATGAGGATCCGCAGATTTGGCACCATGCCGGTCAAGCGCTTTCCCGTGTGGGGTTGAGGAGCGCTAATTCACGAAGCGTGCCAAAGCGCGAACGACTTTGGACGGTGGCGTTGAAACGCCTTTGCCGTCTTTGCGAAGAGCGTCAACGGCGAAGCAATCCAGGGGCGGCAGCGGTCTACAGCCCCATGGTTGCTTCACGGAGCTCGCACAGCAAATGACGGCAACGCGATCCGGCTTGAAGGGCAAATGCTTTCGCGAGCGTCAGGTCTCTGCCAGCCGCGCCGTGCCGTAAATGCCGTCGGCACGGCGCTCGAAGGCTTCGGCGAACTTGCGGAAGGCTTTGTCGAACATCGTTCCCATCAGCAACCCGAGCATGCGGCTGGCAAACTCGTATGAAATGAAGAAGCCGATCTCGCAGCCGCCGCCCGGCAGCGCCTTGAAGGTCCAGCGGTTCTCGAGATAGCGGAACGGCCCGTCGACATACTCGACCAGGATCTTCAGGCTCTTCGGATCGAGCGTGACGCGGCTGCTGAAGGTCTCGCGGATCGCCTTGTAGCCGACCGTCATGTCCGCCAGCAGCACCTCGCCGCCCTCCTCGCGCGGTGTCCTGCGCCGCACGGTCAGCCCTTCGCAGAGCGGCAGGAACTGTGGGTACTTCTCGACATCGGCGACGAGGGCGAACATCTGCTCAGGGCTGTGCTTCACCCGGCGGGCATTGTTGAACATCGGCATGCGGGCGAGCGGCCTCAGTTGCCGGACTTTGCGGCCCGCGCCGCACGCAGCCGCGCGAAATCCTCGCCGGCATGATGCGAGGAGCGGGTCAGTGGCGTCGAGGACACCATCAGGAAGCCCTTCACATAGGCGATCTGCTCGAAGCCCTTGAACTCCTCGGGCGTGACGAAGCGGATCACCGCGTGGTGCTTGCGCGACGGCGCGAGATATTGGCCGATGGTGATGAAATCCACATCCGCCGAGCGCAGGTCGTCCATCAACTGCAGGATCTCGTTCCGCTCCTCGCCGAGCCCGACCATGATGCCCGACTTGGTGAAGATGGCCGGGTCGAGTTCCTTGACCCGCTGCAGCAGCCGCAACGAATGGAAGTAGCGCGCGCCGGGACGCACCTTGAGATATTTGCCGGGCACCGTCTCGAGATTGTGGTTGAAGACGTCGGGCTTGGCCGCGACCACCACCTCGAGCGCTCCGGGCTTGCGCAGGAAGTCCGGCGTCAGGATCTCGATCGTCGTCTTCGGCGAGGTGGCGCGGATGGCGCGGATCACCTGGGCGAAATGCTCGGCGCCGCCGTCCTTCAGATCGTCGCGGTCGACCGAGGTGATGACGACATGCTCGAGGCCGAGCTTGGCGACGGCATCCGCGATCTTGCGCGGCTCCTCATGGTCGAGCGGCTGCGGCACGCCGGTCTTCACGTTGCAGAAGGCGCAGGCCCGCGTGCAGGTATCGCCCATGATCATGAAGGTGGCGTGCTTCTTCTCCCAGCACTCGCCGAGATTCGGGCAGCCGGCCTCCTCGCAGACCGTGACCAGCTTCTCGGCCTTCACGATCTTCTGGGTCTCGGCCCATTTCGGCGAGCCCGGCGCCTTGACACGGATCCAGTCCGGCTTGCGCAGGATCGGGTTCTCCGGTCGCTTCTGCTTCTCGGGATGGCGCAGCTCGGCCGGCGCCGAGGAGCTTTGCGCCTTCGGGTTGCCGACATTGGGGCGCGGGTCGCGGTTGAGCAGATCGAGGACGAGGGCCATGGGTCTTTCCATCGCGGCGGCTCCAGGGCCGCCGCACGCTTCTAGCTAATCTCCCCGACGCAGCGGGGCAACCTCGGGCGCCGCTCCCTGCCGTCGCACGCGACATGCGTCCGGCTCAGGTCACGTCATTTGCGCCCGCGCGCGGCGTTCCAGATCACGATGACGATGACGGCGCCCGCTATCGCGGCCGCGAGCGTCCGCCAAAACCCGAATATCCGGATATCCAGCAGTTCCGCCACGCGGCTGCCCAGAAATGAGCCCGCGACGCCGACAAGCATGTTGGTGAAGAGACCATGGTCCGACGAGGTGATCTTCTCGGCGATCCAGCCGGCGAGCATGCCGATGAAGATCGTGGCGAAGAAGCCGTAGCCCGGCTGAGCCATGGTGGCGGCAAAGTTTTCCATCGTCATTCCCCCGAAGCCGGCGCGGATGCGCGCCGGCAAAACCGCCGATGCGCCTGGGAGGTTCCGCTTTCAGCACCCCAGCATCGCCCTAGGCTTTGACGCCCAGGATGGCCGGCGCCCTTACCACCTCAGGCGTTCAGAACCTTGCCATAGGCGTCGAGCACGCTCTCCTTCATCACCTCCGACAGGGTGGGATGCGGGAAGACCGTGTGCATCAGCTCTTCCTCGGTGGTCTCGAGGTTCATCGCCACGACGAAGCCCTGGATCAACTCGGTGACCTCGGGCCCGACCAGATGGGCGCCCAGCAGCTTGCCAGTCTTGGCATCGAAGATCGTCTTGGCCAGACCCTGGTCCTCGCCGAGCGCCACCGCCTTGCCGTTGGCGACGAAGGGGAAGCGGCCGACCTTGAGCTCGTGGCCCGCCGCCTTCGCCTTGGCCTCGGTCAGGCCGACGCTGGCGATCTGCGGGTGGCAATAGGTGCAGCCCGGGATCATGTTCTTGTCCATCGGGTGCGGATGCAGCCCCTTGATGGCCTCGACGCAGATCACGCCCTCATGCTCGGCCTTGTGGGCCAGCATCGGCGGGCCGGCGACGTCGCCGATGGCATAGATGCCCTTGACGTTGGTGCGGCAGAGCCCGTCGATCGCGATGAAGCCGCGATCGGTCTTCACACCGACCGCCTCGAGACCGATGTTCTCGACATTGGCGACGACGCCGACGGCCGAGATCATGCGATCGGCGGTGATCGTCTGCTTGGTGCCCTTCTCATCCTCGATATGGGCGGTGATCGAATCCGCCGATTTCTCGACCTTGGTGACCTTGGCGCCGGTCAGGATCTTCATGCCCTGCTTCTCGAAGGCCTTTCGCGCGAAGGCGCCGATCTCGGCGTCCTCGACCGGGACGACCTGCGGCAGCACCTCGACCACGGTGACCTCGACGCCCATCGTCCGGTAGAAAGACGCAAATTCGATACCGATGGCGCCCGAGCCCATGACGAGCAGGGACTTCGGCATCTTCTCGGGCTTCATCGCCTCGAAATAGGTCCAGATCAGCTTGCCGTCCGGCTCCAGCCCCGGCAGCGCGCGCGGCCGGGCGCCTGTCGCGACCATGATGTGGTCGGCGGTATAGGTGCCCTCGCCCTTGGCGGTCTTCGGCGGCGGCACCTGCGGCTGCTGGGCCGGCTTCTTCGTCGGCGCGACCTTGATCGTGCCGGGCTTGGTCAGCACCGCCTCGCCCCAGATCACGTCGACCTTGTTCTTCTTCATCAGGAACTGGACGCCGTTGTTCATCCGCGCCGCGATGCCGCGCGAGCGCTTCACGATGGCTTCCAGATCGGCCTTGAACGAGCCTTCCAGCACCAGCCCGTAATCCTTGGCGTGCTGGCCGTAATGCAGGATCTCGGCCGACCGCAGGAGCGCCTTGGTCGGTATGCAGCCCCAGTTCGAGCAGATGCCGGCGAGATGCTCGCGCTCGACGATGGCGGTCTTGAAACCGAGCTGCGCTGCACGGATCGCCGCAACGTAGCCGCCGGGGCCGGAGCCGATGACGATGATGTCGTAGTCAGCCATGATCGCCTCCTCAGACCAGCATTGCCATGGGCTTCTCGATATAGCCCTTGAAGGCCGCGAGCAGTTCGGCACCGAGCGCGCCGTCAACGGCACGGTGGTCGGTGGAGAGCGTCACCGACATCACCGTGGCGATCGCCAGCGCGCCGTTCTTGACGACCGGGCGCTGCTCGCCCGCGCCGACGGCCAGGATCGTCGCATGCGGCGGATTGATGATCGCAGCGAAGTCCTTGACGCCGAACATGCCGAGATTGGAGACGGCTGTCGTGCCGCCCTGATACTCCTCGGGCTTCAGCTTGCGGGCCTTGGCGCGGGCGGCCATGTCCTTCATCTCATTGGAGATCTGGCTCAGCGTCTTGTGGCAGGCGTCGCGCACGATCGGCGTGATCAGCCCGCCCGGGATCGACACCGCGACGCCGACATCGGCGTGCTTGTGCTTCAGCATCGCGCCGTCGGTCCAGGAGACGTTGGCGTCCGGCACGGCCTTCAGCGCCAGGGCCAGCGCCTTGATCACCATGTCGTTGACCGAAAGCTTGTAGGCCGGCTTGCCGTCCTTCTCGGGAGCCGCGGCATTGAGCTCGGCGCGCAGCTTGAGCAGCGCATCGAGCTCGCAATCCACCGTGACGTAGAAATGCGGGACGCTCTGCTTGGCCTCGGTCAGGCGGCGCGCGATGGTCTTGCGCATGCCGTCATGCGGGATCTCCTCATAGGAGCCCGGCTCGAACAGCTTCTTGACCTGCTCGTCCGACGGGCCCGAGGCCAGCGGCGCGCCGGCGGGCTTGGCAACGGCGGGGCCGCTCGCAACAGGCGCCGGGGCGGCCTTGGCGCCGCCGCCGGCCTTCGCGGTCTCGATATCCTTCTCGACGATGCGGCCATGCGGGCCGGAACCCTTGATTGCGGAGAGATCGAGCCCGGCCTCCTTGGCGAGGCGACGGGCCAGCGGCGAGGCGAAGGGGCGGTCCCCGGAAGCCTCCGCAGCCCTCGGCGCAGCAGCGGGAGCGCTCTCCTGCTTGGGCGTCTCGGCCTTGGGAGCGTCGGACTTCGTGGCCTCGGCCTTGGGAGCGGCCGCCGCCTTCGGAGTGGCTGCGGCGGGGGCGGAGACGCTCTTAGCATCCTCCCCTTCGGCCGCGATCACGCCGATCACCTCGTTCACAGCGACATCCGCCGTGCCCTCGGGCACGACGATCTTGGCGAGGATGCCCTCGTCGACGGCCTCGACCTCCATCGTCGCCTTGTCGGTCTCGATCTCGGCGATGACGTCGCCCGCCTTGACGGCGTCACCCTCCTTCTTGAGCCACTTGGCCAGGTTGCCCTTTTCCATGGTGGGCGAGAGCGCGGGCATCAGGATGTTCACGGGCATGGGTGGAGGCTCGCTTTTTCAAGGGCGATGAGCAGCGCGCGGCGGGCGATGCCCATGCCGAAGCTGATAGAGACGAAGACGAAGGCGACGTAGTCGAGACGGTCGAGCGCGGAGCCGGCCAGCGTGGTGCCGTACATCAGTTCCGGCGCGAAGGCCTGCATGGTTTCGGGCACCAGCGATAGCACGCCGCTGCCGGCCAGCACGAAGGCGGTCAGGTCGATGCGGTGCAGACGCAGGCGTGCCCGCGCCAGATGCCTGGGCGTCAGTGGCCGGGGCGCGAGACGCTCCCGCGGCCGAAAATAGCGGACGGCGCCAAACGCTCCGGCGCTGGCCAGACCAACCGAAGCGACCATGGCTCCGATCGTCATCGCCGC
The DNA here is from genome assembly GCF_001429395.1 of Allobosea sp. Root381. Lineage (GTDB taxonomy): Bacteria > Pseudomonadota > Alphaproteobacteria > Rhizobiales > Beijerinckiaceae > Allobosea. Next base: position 196,095 of record NZ_LMJT01000023.1, on the reverse strand, counting down.
CATGGCGTCAGGCCTTGTAGCAAACGGCCTTGGCCGCCGCGACGACCTCGCCGATATTCGGCAGGGCGAGCTTCTCGAGGTTGGCCGCGTAGGGCATCGGCACGTCCTTGCCGGTGACGCGGGCCACCGGCGCGTCGAGATAGTCGAACGCCGCTTCCATGATGCGCATACCGATCTCGGCAGTGATGCCGGACTGCGGGAAGCCTTCCTCCACAGCGACGCAGCGATGCGTCTTCTGCACCGAGGCGACGACCGTCTCGATGTCCATCGGCCGGATCGTCCGCAGGTCGATGACCTCGGCCTCGATGCCCTCCTTGGCCAGCGCCTCGGCAGCGCCGAGCGCATAGGTCATGCCGATGCCGAAGGAGACGATGGTGACGTCGGTCCCCGGCCGGACGACCTTGGCCTTGCCGATCGGGATCAGGAAATCGTCGCCCTTCGGCACGTCGAAGGAGCGGCCGTAGAGGATCTCGTTCTCGAGGAAGATCACCGGATTGGGGTCGCGGATCGCGCTCTTCAAGAGCCCCTTCGCGTCGGAGGCGCTGTAGGGCATCACCACCTTGAGGCCGGGCACGTTCGAGTACCAGGCGGCATAGTCGTGGCTGTGCTGGGCACCGACGCGGGCGGCGGCACCGTTCGGGCCGCGGAACACGATCGGGCAGCCCATCTGGCCGCCGGACATGTAGAGCGTCTTGGCGGCGGAGTTGATGATCTGGTCGATCGCCTGCATGGCGAAGTTGAAGGTCATGAACTCGACGATGGGCTTGAGCCCCGCCAGCGCCGCGCCGACGCCGATGCCGGCGAAGCCGTGCTCGGTGATCGGGGTGTCGATGACGCGCTTGGGCCCGAATTCCTGCAGCAGGCCCTGCGTGACCTTGTAGGCGCCCTGGTATTCAGCCACCTCTTCACCCATCACGAAGACATCGCCGCTGCGCCGCATCTCCTCGGCCATCGCGTCGCGCAGCGCCTCGCGAACCGTCATCTGGACGACCTCGGCACCAGCCGGGAATTCGGAGGAGGCGTCATAGGCCTTCGGCTGCGGCGGCGCAGCGACGGCCGATTCCGCCTTCGGAGCGGCCGCGACCTTGGGTGCCTCGCCGACGGCGGCGGGCGGCGCCGACTGTGCGACCTTGGGGTCGCTCTCTGCCGGCTTCGCCTCGGCAGGAGCCTTGCCACCGCCGCTCGCCGCAGCGGAGACGTCCTCACCCTCAGCCGCAATCACGCCGATCGGCGTATTGACCGCGACGTTCTCGGTGCCGTCGGCGACCAGGATCTTGGCGAGCACGCCCTCGTCCACCGCCTCGACCTCCATCGTCGCCTTGTCGGTCTCGATCTCGGCGATGATGTCGCCGGCCTTGACCTGATCGCCTTCCTTCTTCAGCCACTTGGCCAGTTTTCCTTCCTCCATGGTCGGAGAAAGGGCAGGCATGAGAATGTCGATCGGCATGAACGCACCCGGATTCTGAGACGCGGGGAAAGGACGAGGCGGCAGGCGCGGGCGTCAGCCCTGCGCCGGCTCCAGCAGAATGTCGGTGAACAGTTCGGACGGATCCGGCTCGGGATCATGCGTCGCGAATTCGGCCGCATCGTTGACGATCTCGCGGACCTTGGCGTCGATCGCCTTGAGTTCCTCTTCGCCGATCTTGAAGTCGCGGGTCAGGCGGCCCCTCACCTGCTCGATCGGATCGTGCTCCTCGCGCATGCGCTGAACCTCGTCCTTGGAGCGGTACTTCGCCGGGTCGGACATCGAATGGCCGCGATAGCGATAGGTCTGCATCTCGAGGATGTAAGGCCCCTTGCCGGAGCGCGCGTGCTCGATCGCGCGGGCGCCGGCATCGCGCACGGCGCGGACATCCATGCCGTCGACCTGCTCGCCCGGAATCCCGAAGGAGACGCCACGGCGCGAGAAATCGGTCTGCGCCGAGGCGCGGTTCACCGCCGTGCCCATGGCGTAGCGGTTGTTCTCGATCACGAACACGACCGGCAGCTTCCAGAGCTGGGCCATGTTGAAGCTCTCATAGACCTGGCCCTGATTGGCTGCGCCGTCGCCGAAATAGGCGAGCGAGACCCGCCCATCCTCGCGGTACCAGTTGGCGAAGCCGAGCCCCGTGCCGAGCGAAACCTGGGCGCCGACGATGCCGTGGCCGCCATAGAAGTTCTTCTCGCGGGAGAACATGTGCATCGACCCGCCCTTGCCGCGGGAATAGCCGCCCTGCCGGCCGGTCAGTTCCGCCATCACGCCGCGCGATTCCATCCCGCAGGCGAGCATGTGGCCGTGGTCGCGATAGCCGGTGATGACCTGATCGCCGTCCTTCGACGCCATCTGCATGCCGACGACGACGGCTTCCTGCCCGATATAGAGGTGGCAGAACCCGCCGATCAGGCCCATGCCGTACATCTGGCCCGCCTTCTCCTCGAAGCGCCGGATCAGCAGCATCTCGCGATAAGCTTGGAGATCCTCGTCCTTGCTGAAGACCGGAATGTTGCTGGGCGCAGGCCCCGCCGCCTTCTCTGCCCCGGCCTTTGCGGAGCGTGGCTTTGCCGGCTTGGCAGCAGCCTTGGCTTGAGCGGGAGCTTTCGTCTTGCGCGCGGCAACGGCCATCGGCTGTCCTCCAAGATCATTCGACCTTGGTTGTAGAGGATCGCAAAACCCTTGGCGAGGCAGCTATCTCGCATTGCAACATGATTTAAGATGCTGACAATGCTGACATTTATCAAATCAACTGAATTCCAGTTAATCGATACGTCCGTGACTATTTCGGGGTATTTTTCAGCCCTTCAGCGCCCCATCAGAATGAGGTCGTTGCGGTGCAGCCGGCCCAGGCTGTGGCGCGCGCGCTCCTCGAGCACGTCGCGGTCGACGGCCTCGTCGCGCACCAACGAGAGCCGCTGCTCCCAGACCTTGCGCTCGGCGGTCAGCTCCGCCAGCTCAACCTCCATCTCGCGCAGAGAGTCCTGCAGGGTGTCGCGCGCCTCAAGCCCCCGCGCGCCGTGCTGCGCGTGGAACATGAAATAGCTCACGGCCGCGCCCGACACGAGGTAGAGCGCAAGCGCGATGAGGACGGATCTGACGCCGCGGCGGATGACCATGGCCGAACGCTATGACGGCTTGGTTTATCGTCGGTTAACGTCCGCAGCCGACCGCCGCTTCCTCAGCTTTCCCCACGCACACGCGTGGCAACGGTTGACCGCCACGCGGCACCTCCTTATTCAGCGCGGCAGTGAGGGCGGGTAGCTCAGTGGTAGAGCACGTGACTTTTAATCATGTGGTCGTGGGTTCGATCCCCACCCCGCTCACCAGAAATCCCCGAAAAATCACAGCCTGAAGCAACAAGCCGCATTCGCGGCGCTCTTCGTCGCTGACGACGCGGAGGCCCGGCCATCTCCGGTCGCCAAGAGTCCGCCGGACGCACCATCAATGCGCCGGAAGAATCGGGACGGCGCGGGATCAGCCGAGACGGCGCACGGGCGCGCGCCCGGCTGGCGGATAGGCAGACGCCGGCGCCCGGTACTTTCGGACGCCATAGAAGCCCATCTCACCGACACCGACCACCGGCCAGCCGGGGTCGGCATAGGCTCGAAGCTCCTCGCAGCGGTGGCGGGCACGCTCGGCCGGAGTCGTGGCGTCCGCGCAATGCGAGACCTGAGAGCGCTGCCAGAAAGCCTCCGCAGGCGATGACAAGGCTGCGGCCGCGACCGCGAAGACCAGCACGGACAGGGATTTTGCGACGCAGCCGGGCTTCACCGAAAACTCCCTTGCCTCGGACGGACCTTTCGCAGAATCGCGCAGCAAACACTTGAGGAAGCCTTAAGTCACACTCGCGTCCCGCGCATCGCGGAACCGAACGGCGCGCCGTGGGTAGTTATTTCGGGCGCATGGCGGGGAGGATTAGCGATGCGGACGACGATCGAACACGCAGGTCGCGCCGGCGAGCGCGACCACGCGCATATCGTCATCGAGACCGTCGAGGATTATGAACTCGCTACACGGCGGATCGCAGCCCTCGACAAGTCGATACGGGGCACATCCGAGGACTGCGAACTCGAGGCCCTGCTGGAAGCCGTGAAGCAATGGGATCGCAGGCACGACGACGCCACCGGCTGGAAGGATCGACCGTGAAGGAACCGATCATCGTCCACTCCGAAGAGGATTACGAGCGCGCCCAGCGGCGGGTCCGGGAACTGGAAGCAGCCGAGGCAACCGCCGACAAGGAGCGGGAGTTGCAGGCGCTGGCCGAGGCGATGCTTGCCTTCGAACTCCGACGCGACAGCGCCGAGGAATGAGCGACGAGGTCGGCAACGCCGCATAGGTGCGAGACCGGCCTCACATGTCGTTGCTGGCGTTGAGCTGTTCCGGTCGCATACCCTCGTCGGCCGGCGGACGAACCGCGCCCGGCTGGGCTGCTGCCCAGGCCGCTACGATCTCGGACAAGGCCTGCTCGCGGGTCAGGCCGGGGCTGGCGTCGCGGCGGTGTCGGTCGAGCGCGGCGAGTTCCGTTTCGGGAAGGACGATCGTGATGGTGGTTCCAGGCATTGGCGCGCTCCTTTGGCGGCGCGGCTGCACGCGATGATAGCGCAGATCGGCGGCCCTGCGAAGAAACACCGCGGGTCAGGCGCCCGTTCCATGCGATGTCGCGGCGGCAGCACCCTGTCGCGCAAGACGACGGGCATGCTGCCGCCGCGGAAGTCGCCTCGGCGCACTGGCGTTCCGGCATCGGACTATGGATCGCGCGTGTTTTCGCCGCGCAACGTGAAACAAATGCGGCAGTTCGACGTTTAGCCTCCAAGCCGCTGTGATGCGGATACTTTAGGAGGACATCATGTTCAAACGTCATATTGCAGCGACAACGCTTGGCTTTGCTCTACTGACCGCGACCGCCATCGCCCAGACCGCGCCTTCCCCGACGGCGCCTGCTGCGCCGGCAGCTCCCGCCTCTCCCACCGTGACCCCGGCTCCGGCGCCGGCCAAGGCTCCCGAGAACAACCTGGCCGGCCAGGGCAAGTGGCGCGCCTCGAAGCTGATGGGCGTCGATATCTACGGTCCCGACGACAAGAAGGTCGGAGACGTGACCGAGGTGCTATTCGACAAGACCGGCAAGGTCGAAATGGTGACCGTCGGCGTCGGCGGCTTCCTCGGCATCGGCTCGAAGGATGTCGCGATCCCCTTTGAGCAAGTGACCTGGAGTGACCAGCCGATGGCAGCAGCCGCTCCCGCCCCGGCGACCACGGGCACCGGCACATCGGGAACGAGCGGCGGCATGGCCACCGCTCCGGCCGCGTCGGCGCCCAAGGCCCCGGCGATGTATCCGGACCACGGCAAGATCACGATGACGAAGGACCAGCTGACTGCCGCGCCGGCGGTGACCTATTCGGGCAGCTGATCGCCTTATACCGCATCGAGTGCGTAGCGCAACGTTGCGTCGATAGCGGTGCGGCCCGCCCTTCCGGGGCGGGCCGTTCCACATTCGGGGCCGAGACCTATTCCACCCCGGAAGCTTCCACCAGAAGGCGCGGCACGATTTCCGGCAGGTCGTCGGCTATCAGGCCGGCGCCGGCCTCCTCTCCGGCCCGGCCGTGCAGCCAGACGGCGGCGCAAGCGGCCTCGAGGGCTGGAACTCCCTGCGCCATCAAACCAGCGATCAGCCCGCCGAGCACGTCGCCGGAGCCGGCGGTCGCGAGTGCGGCCGAGCCGGTGGTGTTGATGGCCGCGCGGCCCTGCGGCGAGGCGATGACGCTGTCCGCCCCCTTGAGCACGACGACCGCCCCGGAACGAATCGCGGCGCGGCGCGCCCGCTCAAGCTTAGACGGCGCATCCATGATCGTCGCCATGCCACTGAAAAGGCGCGCGAACTCGCCTTCATGCGGGGTCAAAACGAGCGCCGCGCCGCGCTGCGCCACGCGGCGCCGCAATCCGCTGACGCGCGCACCCAGCAAGGTCAGCGCATCCGCATCGAGCACGGCCGGGACGCTGGTGCGCAGCACCGCCCTCACCGCCTCGCCCGCCGCACCATCCAGCCCGAGCGCCGGGCCGATCAGCACGCTAGACAGCCTTGGCTCCGCCAGCAGACGCGCCAGCGCCTCCGGATCGGCGACTGCCCGCTGCATCAGCGCATCGGGGCCGCGTGCGGCATGAGCCGCCAGCGCTTCCGGCCGGCAGGCGATGGTGACCAGCCCCGCGCCGATCCGAAGCGCGGCTCGCGCACCGAGCCGCGGCGCACCGACCCCAGCCAGCCCACCCGCGACCACGAGTACGGCACCGCGCCGGTATTTGTGGGCATCGACGGCATGGGCCGGCCAGTGCCCGCGCCAGAGCGCCGGCGCGTTGCGAAAGCTCGTCGGCGGATGCTCCCCGGTAAAGATGAGTTCCGGCGCGATGCCGATATCGGCAAGCGTGATGACGCCGCACAGGCTGCGTCCAGGCTGAAGCAGGTGTCCTGGCTTCAGCCGGAAGAAGGTAACGGTTTCGGCCGCGCGCACGACCTCGCCCACAGCCTGACCGCTATCGCCGCTGAGACCGCTCGGGACGTCGACCGCGACGACCGGCCTGCCGGCGGCGTTGACCGCGGCGGCCATCGCCGCGGCCGCGCCGTCCAGCGGCCGGCTCAGCCCGGCACCGAACAGCGCATCGACCACGATGTCCTGTGCTTCCGGCCGCGCATCAACTAAAGGGGCGATCGGGCCGGTCCAGAGCTGCGCCATCGCGGCCGCATCGCCGGCAAGGCTGGAGCGCTCGCCTGCCAGCGCCAGGGTGACCCGCAGGCCCCGCCGCGCAAGCAGGCGCGCCGCGACGAAGCCATCACCGCCATTGTTCCCCGGGCCGCAGAGCACGAGGACGCTGGCGCCGGAGGGCGCTCGCCGGCAGACGGCATCCGCCACCGCCCGGCCGGCCCGCTCCATCAGGAGGTTGCCCGGCGTGCCTGCCGCAATCGCCGCCTGGTCCGCCGCCGCCATGCCGCTAACGTCGAGCAAGGCGAGATCGGTGTGTGCTGTTCCGCTCATCCGCTCATCATCGGAGAGCCGTCGCATCCCGGCAAGCGCCCTGCCTGAATGCGGAAATGATCGATATTTAGGCAGATGATTATTTTATGATCTGTTTCTTGCCTTATGATCAGGCGGCCGGCACGGTGCTGCCGCATAGCGGGCGGAATGCGCCGATGCTATGAGCAGTCCAAGGATGTTGAGTGCTGCTCCAAGAGGCTGCCCTGGCCCCAGGCCTAGCAGGCCGGGAGGGGCGGCATGTCGGGTCCCGGTGGTGGTCCGGAACCCGGTTAGCACGCAAAGGAGGCCGGTCGGCGCATGAAGAAGATCGAAGCGATCATCAAGCCGTTCAAGCTGGACGAGGTGAAGGAGGCGCTTCAGGAGGTCGGCCTGCAAGGCATCACCGTTCTCGAAGCCAAGGGCTTCGGGCGGCAGAAGGGCCACACCGAGCTCTATCGCGGCGCTGAATACGTCGTCGACTTCCTGCCGAAGGTGAAGATCGAGATCGTGCTCGCCGACGAGATGGTCGACAGCGCCATCGAGGCGATCATGAAGGCGGCCCAGACCGGGCGCATCGGCGATGGCAAGATTTTTGTATCGAGTGTCGAGGGGGCGATCCGCATCCGCACCGGGGAAACCGGCGCGGACGCGATCTGAGGGCGCAATCCCGACCCGCGAGTTCAGCGGCCCGGCGGCCATGAGGGCCGCCCGGACCGCGAAAGTTTGAGAAACGACCTTTAGAGGAATGCTGAGATGAAGAACGCCAAGGATGTTCTGCAGGCGATCAAGGACAACGACGTCAAGTATGTCGACTTCCGCTTCACCGACCCGCGCGGCAAGTGGCAGCATGTGACGTTCGACATTACGATGATCGATGAGGACATCTTCGCCGAGGGCACGATGTTCGACGGCTCCTCGATCGCCGGCTGGAAGGCGATCAACGAGTCCGACATGCTGCTGATGCCCGACCCGACCACGGCCGTGATGGACCCGTTCTTCTCGGCCGCGACGATGGTCATCACCTGCGACGTGCTCGAGCCAGCCACAGGCGAGCCCTACAACCGCGACCCGCGCGGCATCGCCAAGAAGGCCGAGGCCTATCTCAAGTCGACCGGCATCGGCGACACCTGCTATGTCGGCCCGGAAGCAGAGTTCTTCGTCTTCGACGACGTGAAGATCGCGGCCGACCCGTACCACACCGCCTTCAAGCTCGATAACGTCGAGCTGCCGACCAACGGCTACGCCGATTACGAGGGCGGCAACCTCGGCCACCGCATCGCGACCAAGGGCGGCTATTTCCCGGTCCCGCCGCAGGACTCGGCGCAGGACATGCGCGGCGAGATGCTGGCTGCCATGGCCGCCATGGGCGCCAAGGTCGAGAAGCACCACCACGAGGTCGCTTCCGCCCAGCACGAGCTCGGCCTGAAGTTCGACACCCTGACCCACATGGCCGACACCATGCAGGTCTACAAGTACGCGATCCACAACGTCGCCCAGAGCTACGGCAAGACCGCGACCTTCATGCCGAAGCCGATCTATGGCGACAACGGCTCGGGCATGCACGTCCACCAGTCGATCTGGAAGGGCGGCAAGCCGATCATGGCCGGCAACAAGTATGCCGACCTGTCGCAGGAGTGCCTGTGGTACATTGGCGGCATCATCAAGCACGCCAAGGCCCTGAACGCCTTCACCAACCCGTCGACGAACTCCTACAAGCGCCTCGTCCCGGGCTATGAGGCTCCGGTGCTTCTGGCCTATTCGGCCCGCAACCGCTCGGCCTCCTGCCGTATTCCGTGGACGACCTCGCCCAAGGCCAAGCGCGTCGAGGTCCGCTTCCCCGATCCGATGGCGAACCCCTATCTCGCCTTCTCGGCCCTGCTGATGGCCGGCCTCGACGGCATCGTGAACAAGATCGATCCGGGCCCGGCGATGGACAAGGATCTCTACGACCTGCCGCCGCGCGAACTGAAGAAGATCCCGACCGTCTGCGGCTCGCTTCGCGAGGCCCTGGACGCCCTCAAGAAGGACAACGCCTTCCTCAAGGCCGGGGGCGTCTTCAACGACGATTTCATCGAGAGCTATATCGAGCTCAAGATGCAGGATGTGGCGCGCTTCGAAATGACGCCGCACCCGGTCGAGTTCGCGATGTACTACTCCTACTGAGGGTTTGTGGCCGGCCCGCAAAGGACCGGCCACGAGCTTCCTCCCGACCGCAAGCTGGCGGTCCACCTGAAACACCGGGGCGGAAACGCCCCGGTTTTTTGTTGGACGCAGCTCGGCTCAGACGAAACGATTGTGGCCGAACGTCACGCTGCCCGCAGTGGTCGCCAGCACGTTTCCATACTCGGTCGTGCCGACGCGGTTGAAGGTCGTGCCCGTGAAGGCACTGGGCACGATGCCGCCGACGCTGCAGGCGCGGACAACATTGCCCGAAACGACGATGGACCGGTCCGAGCCCATCACGGCATCATTCGACACGCCGATGCCGATGGCCGCGCCGCGGACGAGGTTGCCGGTCAGCACGAGATCGCGCGCTCCCGTATTCACGCCGGCCTGGATGCCCACGCGGGCGACACCTTCGATCAGGTTGCCGGATACGACGCAGTCCTGCTCGACGGTGATGCCGTTGCCGATCGTCGAGGGCGGATAGTAGCCCGCGTCCGGAATCGGATTGTTCAGGACATTCGAGATTCTGTTGCCTTCGATGACCACGCTTCGAGCGGTTCCGTCGCTGAACTGGCCGGAATTGGCGACGTTGATGCCGTTTCCAACCGTATCGAGGCAATTGTTCGAGACGACGCAGCCGGTCAGATCAATCCCAGCCCCCGGCGCCTCGACGAAGATGGCGACCTCGCGGGTATTATAGATGTTGTTGTTGCAGATATTGTAGAGTCCGCCGCCATTGCAGCGCACGGCCGAATACTTGGTGGCGAAGATCTTGTTGTCAGTCACCGTCACCCCGATCGCCCGGAAGATCGCGACGCCGTTGCCGTTCTGACCGGTTCCTCCTGCGGCGCTCTCGATGCCGTTGATCAGATTGCCGGAGATCGTCGAGCTGTCGCCGGTGACGGAATCGCGCCAGACCGCTATGCCGTTGTTCGACATGTTCGCGAGCGAACTCGCGAGGACGCTGATCTTCGCATTTTCACTCCAGATGCCGACCGAGTGCGCGGAGAGGCTGCTACCGCGAACGAGCACTTCGGCACCGCTGGAGACATAGATCCCGATCCCCGGGGAATTGACGATGGCGCAGTTCTCGAACGCCACGTTCTTTGCGCCCGAGGCGACTGCGATGAAAGCCGGCCTCTGCGAGACATAGTCGGTCAGAGGACGATTCTGGCCGTCGAAGATCAGGCCGTCGAAACGCACGTCGGTCTGCCCCTCGATCCTGAAGAAGATATCGGAGCCAGTGAACCGCAGGATGACAGAGCCCGGCACCGCGCGGGCCTGAAGCGGCCTGCCGCCTCCATTGGTCGTGAGGATGGTCGTCGTTCCGGAATCATAGGTTCCAGGCTGAAAGAACAACGGGCGCCCCTGACTGCGGGCTGCGTCCAGCACTGTCTGAAGGCCGGTGAAAGCCGTCCACCCGGCACTCGCGGCAGCGGTGCGGGCGACGACGACATCATCGAAAACGGCATAGGAAGGCATCAGCTCATTCTCCGTGAGAACATAACACGAACATTCCTATGTTAGGTTTTTAATCCTGTCAATGCCTTTACCTCCCTTCACCGATTGCTGAGGTTTGGCGATTAGCGTCCGCGCCGCGCACACAAGGAGCAGACCGTGGACCTGCAAGCGAGCCGACAGCCGTCGCTCTTGATCGACCGCGTGACGGGGCGCGTCGAAGCGAGGCGCACCATCGACAGGGCGTTGATCGCCCTTCTGAATCTCTATGCGACCGCGTCTCAACCGATGCGGCAACGGGGCCTCTACAAGCTCTGTCGCCTGATCGGATCGACGGCATGGCAGGGGGCGATGGCGCGGATCGACATCGACCCCGATGCGGCGGTGACCTTCCCGGCCGACGACCCCTACTGGAATCGGATGCTACTGACGCAGTACGATCACGAGCCTGAGCTCGCTCGCTTCTTGCGCGGCATCGCGGATCTGGACTACGGTTTCGTCGATTGCGGGGCCAATATCGGCTACTGGTCGGTCTTTGCTGCGTCCGACCGCGGAGGCCGCAAGCCGGTTCTCGCAATCGAGGCGTCCAGGCCCACCTACGACATTCTGGCGCGCAACATCGCACCCCAGGCGGATCGCGTCATCTCCCTGCACCGCGCCGTTCTCGATCGTTCGGGAATCGACGTCGTCCTGACGGATGCCGCTCACGAGGCACGCGGCATCGCCGAGGACGGGGCGCCCTCTTCAGGCGCGACCGTGGAATCGATCGCGATCGACGACCTGCTGGCCAGGCATGGCTGGTCGGAGCGCCGGCTCGTGGTCAAGCTCGATGTAGAGGGTGTAGAGCGTCAGGCCCTCTCCGGAATGGAGCGGGCCCTGAACAATGATGCTCTCGTGATCTATGAAGATCACGGAGCGGATGAGTCCCATGCGCTCACGCGGCACGTGCTCGTCGATCGGGAGCTCCAGGTCCACCTGCTGCTGGATGACGGGACGGTACCGATCACGGGCGTCGAACAGCTGATTGAGTACAAGCGCGATCGGACCAAAGGCTACAACCTGACCGCCATGAGAAACAATTCTCAATGGCAGGGCACCTTCAGGGCCTGACCTCACCGACGCGCACCGACTTTTCGAGCAGGCTCCGATAGGCGGCGATGCTGCGCTCGATGTGCCGACCGGTGGTCAGCGGATCGGCCCAGTAGCGACGGTACGCGGCAGCCCCCATCGTGCCAGCCACGGCATCGTTCTTGAGATGGCGGAGCGCCGCGGTCAGCCCCGCGGTGTCGCCGCCTTCGACCAGGATCCCGTCCTCTCCATCGACGATCCAGCTCGCCGGACCGGTGGTGCGCGAGAGGATGACCGGCACGCCGAGCGAACGCGCCTCCGCGATGACGAGAGGGCCCGGCTCATACCAGAGCGAGGGCAGCACGAGGCAGCGAGCCTGCGCGATCTCCTCGAAAACGCGCTCGGCCGGAACCCAATCGCGGACCTCCGCCTGTGGGTTGATATGCGCGATCTCCGCAGCCAGCGGCCCTTCACCGACGAAGCGCACCGGCATGTCGGCATCGCGCGCCGCCCTGGCCAGAACATCGCCGGCTTTCTCCTGTGTGAACCGGCCCAGGAACAACGCATGCCGGTTCTTCGCGACATCCGTCGGCGCGCGCTTCTGCGCCTCCATCATGTTCTCGACCACCACATGGCGCGCCTGCTTCGGCAGGAAGGGCTCGGCGAAGCGGCGGGCAAAATCGCTGACATGAAGGAAGAGCGGCGCCTTGAGCTTGCTCATCGCGTCGTCGGAGCGCCATTGCCGGGCGACGCGGACGAGCTTGTGAACGTAGGAGGTGCGGTCGCAATTGGCGGCGATACAGCCGACCGACATCGGCGTCTGCCGGCAGGGCGCATTGCTTTTGAAGTCGAAATACCCGCCCGTCGGACAGAACGAGAAATAGTCGTGCATCGTGATCGCCACAGGCAAGCCGCTTTCGCCGGCGGCTGCGATCGCGGCCGGGCTGAAGGCCTTGGTCCACTGATGCAGATGCACGATCGTTTCCGCTCGTGGCTGCCGCGCCAGCAGCGCGGCCAGGAAGGCATGGGCCGCAGCATTCCAAACACCCTGTCGGGCGGCCGCAAGCTTGCCCCCGACCTTCCAGATTTCTTCTCCGGCGAACAGTTCCACGCTGATGCGGGGATGCTCCAGTCGTTCCGAAACAGGCCCGATGGCGCAGGCGAAGACGACGTCGATGCCCGCTTCCGCGAGGCCGCGCGCGCTTTCGATCGCCACCTTGGCCGCCCCGCCATTCACGGAACCGAAATCACTGATGATGATGCAGCGCATCGCAAGAAACCCTTCCGCAGGTCTCTGCGTAGGGCAAAAAGGTTGATATTCTCCGAGATGAGGCCGGGCGCCGGCCGTCGCCGCAGTTCGCCTCAAGTCAGCACAGCGCCTTGCCGGATGGCGATTCTGTGCGCCCGCGTTCCACCACCGATTTTTCAGCGAGTGACCGCGCCGGGCAAACCCTTCAGCGCGTGCTCAGCACCAGGAGGCCCGCGGCCGCGGTCAGGCCGGCCAGGAGCCACAAGAGCCAACGCGAAGGCTGCAGCAGGGACGCATCGAGGCGCTGGCGCGGTGCCAGTTCCTCATGCCCGAATGCCTCGCCCGCAAGCCGGGCGGTACGCTCCAGGCTCGCAGCCCTCACTCTCGGTACGGAACGTATGGAAGTCACGGCGCCCTCCCCCCATTTGCGGTGATCCTAGCAGGCTGCAGCGCGCTGCCCAGCCCCTCCGAATCGCCAATTCCAGCCTCGATCCAGCCTTGTTAATGCCGCCTGAACGATCCGGTTCCCTCTCTCCTTTTCATCCCTTCGGGTGACGGCGGAATGACGCAAGGCGCAGGAGCCGGTTTCCTCCCGGCATCCGGGCCTGTAGGAAGGGGCGCAACGCGCAGGGACTTGCCTTCTGCGCTATCATCTGCAGTCGCGAATCATGGGACGCACGGACACGATGTCGGACAGCGGCGATCTATTTGGGACGGAACCGGAGCGGCCAGTGTCGACCGCCGCTCGGCCCGCCGTGCCGCGCCCGGCGCTCGGCGCTGCCGAGGCTCCCGGCAGCGTCCGTCCGGCCCAGTCCGCGGCGCCGACGCCCCCGCGCAACGGCACGCTGTCGGAGGCCGGCTACGATGCCTCGGCCATCGAGGTACTGGAGGGGCTGGAGCCGGTCCGGCGCCGTCCCGGCATGTATATCGGCGGCACCGACGAGCGCGCGCTGCACCACCTCTTCGCCGAGGTGATCGACAACGCCATGGACGAGGCCGTCGCCGGCCATGCGAGCTTCATCGATGTCGAGCTGCTGGAAGACGGCTCGATCGCGGTGACCGACAATGGCCGCGGCATCCCGGTGGATCCTCATCCGAAATTCCCCGGCAAATCGGCGCTCGAAGTCATCATGACGACGTTGCATGCCGGCGGAAAATTCGACTCGAAGGCCTATGAGACTTCGGGCGGCCTGCACGGCGTCGGCGTCTCCGTCGTGAACGCGCTGTCGGACCGGCTCGAGGTCGAGGTCGCGCGGGGCAAGACGCTCTACCGCCAGGTTTTTTCGCGCGGCCTGCCACAGGGCCCGTTGGAGACGGTCGGCCCGGTGGCCAACCGGCGCGGCACTCGCGTTCGCTTCCACCCTGACGCGCAGATCTTTGGCGAGGGCGCGCATTTCATCCCGGCGCGCCTGTTCCGCATGGCCCGCTCGAAGGCCTATCTCTTCGGCGGCGTCGAGATCCGCTGGCATTGCGCCCCATCGCTGCTGAAGCCCGAGGGCGACGTCGCGGCCGAGGCCGTGTTCCGCTTCCCTGGTGGTCTGCGCGACTATCTCGGCCGCGAGATCGAGGGCAAGGACCTCGTCGCCGAGCCGATCTTCGCCGGCAAAATCACCAGGGACGGCAGCCACGGCTCGCTGGAATGGGCAATCGCCTGGCTTGCGACCGGCGAGGACGGCTTCGCCTCCTCCTACTGCAACACGATCCCGACGCCGGAAGGCGGCACGCACGAGCAGGGGCTGCGCATCGCCCTGCTCAGGGGCCTGCGTGACCATGCCGAGCGCATCGGCCAGTCGAAGCGCATGGCGCAGGTCACCTCCGACGACGTGATGGCGACCTGCGCGGCCATGCTCTCCGTCTTCATCCGCGAGCCGGAGTTCCAGGGGCAGACCAAGGACAAGCTCGCGACCCAGGAGGCCTCGCGCATCGTCGAGAACGCTGTGCGCGACGCCTTCGACCACTGGCTCGCACAGGCGCCGCAGCAGGCACTGAAGCTGCTCGACTGGTCGGTGGACCGCGCGGAGGAGCGCCTACGCCGCCGTCTTGAAAAGGAAGTCTCGCGCAAGACCGCGACGCGCAAGCTGAGGCTGCCCGGCAAGCTCGCCGACTGCAGCTCGGCCGGCGCCGCCGGCTCGGAGCTCTTCATCGTCGAGGGCGATTCGGCCGGCGGCTCGGCCAAGCAGGCGCGCAACCGCCAGACGCAGGCCATCCTCCCCTTACGCGGCAAGATTCTCAATGTCGCCAATGCGACCCGCGAGAAGCTGAATGCCAACCAGCAGCTTGCCGACCTGATCCTGGCGCTGGGCTGCGGCATCGGCAGCCAGTTCCGCGAGGATGACCTGCGCTACGAGAAGGTCATCGTGATGACCGACGCCGATGTCGACGGCGCCCATATCGCCTCGCTGCTGGTGACCTTCTTCTGGCGGCAGATGCCGCGCCTGATCGAGAAGGGCCATCTCTATCTCGCCGTGCCCCCGCTCTACCGGCTCCAGCACGGTGGCAAGTCGGTCTACGCCCGCAACGACGCCCATAAGGACGAGCTTATCGCCAGCATCTTCAAGGGCAAGAAGCCGGAGATCAGCCGCTTCAAGGGCCTGGGAGAAATGATGCCGGCCCAGCTCAAGGAAACCACGATGGACCCGAGCAAGCGCATTCTGCTCAAGGTCATGGTCGACCACGAGACGCGCGAGGAAACCGCCGACACCGTCGAACGCCTGATGGGCAACAAGCCGGAAGCGCGCTTCATCTTCATCCAGGAGCGCGCCGCCTTCGCGGGCGAGCTGATCGACCTGTGAGGCGACGCGGCCGCCGGGCAGTGACGGCGGAGCCCCGCATCTTTGGGGGGTTGGACGCCAAAGATGCCGGGCTGCCAGCGAACCGGGCCACAGGCATGGTCGATCCATGCCACACGCACCTCACCATTCCGAGCACCGGTCCCGCCTGCATGACTACTCTCCCTGCCCCGGCAGCCTTTTCCGCTCCGGGCCGCTGATCGCATGGGGCAGCCTGCTCCCCCTCCATCTCGACGCGACGGCGATCTGGCGGCGCCCGGCTGGGACGATATCGGGATCTTCCACGCCATCGCCGAAAGCGGGTCGCTGGCCTTGGCAGCGCTCCGGCTCGGCCTGAGCGAGGCGACGATCGCGCGCCGTCTCAAGGCCTTCGAGCGCGCACTCGGCGTGTTGCTGTTCCGGCGCGGCGCCAATCGCCTCGTGCTGACGGCGACCGGGGCCGAGCTCGCGCAGGAGGCCGGCAGGGTCGCGGCCGCAGCCGAGCGTTTCGCCAGCCGGGCGAAGTCGGCGCGCACGGCCGCCGACGCGCCGGTCAGGATCACGGCGACGACATCGATCAGCCTGTTCCTCACCAAATATGCCGCCACGATCTCAGCCGATGCGGGCGGCGTCGAGATCGTCATCATCAGCACGCGCGACCGGCTCGATCTCGGAAGGGGCGACGCCGACATCGCCCTGCGCATGTCGAGAATCCCGGATGAGCCGGGCTATTTCGGCCAGAAGGTCGGGCGGCTCGTCCAGGCGCTCTATGCCCGCCGCGACGTCGACCCCGCGACCGCGCCGGTCATTTCGGTCAGCCGCGAGACCTCCTCGCGCATCGACGAGCATATACTCGCCTATGCCGCCGGCCGGCCGATCGCGGCCCGCGTCGGCGATTCAGCCGCGCGCTACGAGAGCATCCGCTCGGCGGGCACGGTCTCGATGGCGCCCTGCTTCATGGCCGATGCCGACGGGACGCTGCTTCGGCTGCAGCCGCCGCCGGACAGGACGGCGGACGAGATCTTCCTGGTGACGCATGAGGTGTCGCGCCAGCGGCCGGCCGTCATCGCCGTCATGGCGGCGCTTCGGAAGGTGTTTCGCGAGAACCGCGCCAAGCTCGAAGGGCAATCCGCTTGACGGGTTGGCGGCAAGATCGGCCCGTCGACCCCAAAAGGTCTGGCCTGCGCTGATTTTGCGGATACGTTCACCGTCATCCTGAACCAGCCGCTCACCGGCGCAGTTCCGGGATGACAGCGTGATCGCGGCGGAATCATCGCGATCCGGTGCCTGGCCGCAACGCTTCGCTAACCATCTTTTTACGGATATGGCCGCATCTTGTCGGGGGTGGGGCGACGGCGCCCCTTCTGATGCGGGAACGCCCGATGCGGCTCATCGATCTGTTCTGGAAGAGCAACCGCGGCAGCATGGTGGCCGGCATCGCCAAGGCCGGCGCGGCGATCGCGCTGCTTTCAGTCGTCGCCGCAAACCTTATCTCGAACCAGCTTGACCGAGACCGCCTGGCCGAAGTTGCCTCGGCGGCGGCAACGGGCAAGGCCGTCGATCCGATGGTGACCGGTTCGCTGCGCAAGGCCGCGAGCGAGACGAAGCTCGACCCCTGCGCCCTGCCCCGCTAGCGATTGGTTCATCCGGCCTCAGCTCAACCAGGCCAGCAATTCGCGCGTGACAGCCTCCGGCGCTTCGAGCGTCGAGAGATGGCCGCAGCCGGGGATGGTGACGAGCCGCGCCTGCGCCCCGATGCCCCGGGCGATCTCCTGCGCCTCCGCCGGCGGCGTGATCTCATCCTCCTCGCCGACCAGCACCAGCGTCGGAACAGCTATGCCGGCCAGCCCCTGCCGCGAATCCGGGCGCCCCATGATCGCGTGCTGCTGGCGCACGAATCCGTCCGCGCCGATCCGCTCCGCCATGGCGCGCACGCAAAGCCGCAGTGGCTCGTCGGCGAGCCGCTGTGGAGCGACGAGCTTCTGCCAGAGCAGCGTGGTCACATTATCGAAGGCGCCCTTCTGCGCCAGCGCGATCATCTGCTCGCGCGGGGCGTTCGTCTCCGCCGTCGCGGGCTTTGCGCTGGTGTCGAGCAGGGCGAGACGCGTCACGCGCTCCGGCGCCTGCCGCATCACCTCGAAGGCGACATAGCCCCCCATCGACAAGCCGCAGAGCGCAAAACGATCTGGCGCGGCCGCGAGCAGGCGCCGGACGATGGCCGGGAGGCTCTCGTCGCGATCGTGCTCGGCTACCAGGATAGGGCGGCCGGAGGCGAGTGCCGGCCATTGCGGAGCGTAAAGCGCGGCGTCGCAGCTTAGCCCCGGAAGCAGGACAAGGGGTTCATGCATGAGGCGGATGGCTCCTGAAGGCCCTAGTTTATTGAC
This sequence comes from Allobosea sp. Root381, assembly GCF_001429395.1. Taxonomy (GTDB): domain Bacteria; phylum Pseudomonadota; class Alphaproteobacteria; order Rhizobiales; family Beijerinckiaceae; genus Allobosea. The sequence continues at coordinate 178,024 of NZ_LMJT01000023.1, read as the reverse complement.
TTTGCCGTGCTTTTTCTGCAATGCACACGGGTCCGAAGGCGCGCAGGAATGAGAAGTCGCGCCAGCGTCGCGGTTGAGTAGGTCATCCCGCCACGTGTCACCGACCCAGAAGAAGCGCAACCATCGATGTCATTCGCCGAACTCGGCCTGAGTGAAAAGGTTCTGACAGCCGTCACGACCGCAGGCTACAACAACCCCACGCCGATCCAGGCACAGGCCATTCCGCATGTGCTCGCCCGTAAGGACGTCCTGGGCATCGCCCAGACCGGAACAGGCAAGACCGCGGCCTTTACGCTGCCGATGCTGACGATCCTCGAGACCGGCCGCGCCAGGGCCCGGATGCCGCGCACACTGATCCTGGAGCCGACGCGCGAACTCGCGGCCCAGGTCGAGGAGAACTTCACCCGCTACGGCGTCAACCAGAAGCTCTCGGTCGCTCTGCTGATCGGCGGCGTCTCCTTCGGCGACCAGGATGCCAAGATCACCCGCGGCGTCGATGTGCTGATCGCCACGCCCGGCCGCCTGCTCGACCATGTCGAGCGCGGCAAGCTGCTGCTCACCGGCGTCGAGCTACTCGTCATCGACGAGGCCGACCGCATGCTGGACATGGGCTTCATCCCGGACATCGAGCGGGTCTGCAAGCTCGTCCCCTTCACCCGCCAGACGCTGTTCTTCACCGCGACGATGCCGCCCGAGATCACGCGCATCAGCGAGCAGTTCCTGCACAATCCGGTCCGCGTCGAGGTTTCGCGCCCGGCCACCGCCGCGACGACCATCACGCAGCGGCTGATCGCCTCCAACAGCCAGGACTTCGAGAAGCGCGACACGCTGCGCCGGCTGATCAAGGAGGCCAAGGACCTGCAGAACGCGATCGTCTTCTGCAACCGCAAGCGCGACGTCGCGACGCTGCACAAATCCCTGCAGAAGCACGGCTTCCCGGCGGTCTCGCTGCATGGCGACATGGACCAGTACGCCCGTATGGCGGCGCTGGAATCCTTCCGCACCGGCGAGAACCCGATCCTGGTCGCCAGCGACGTGGCGGCGCGCGGGCTCGACATTCCCGCCGTCAGCCACGTCTTCAACTACGATGTACCGACCCATGCCGAGGATTACGTCCACCGCATCGGCCGCACCGGCCGCGCCGGCCGCGAGGGCGCATCCTTCACCATCGTGACGCGCCATGACGAGAAGCTCGTCGCGGCGATCGAGAAGCTGACCGGCCAGGCCATCACCTGGCAGGAAGGCAGCGGCCTCGATGATCTCCCCCCCGGCGCGCCGCGCGAGGAACGTTCGGGTGGCCGTGGGCGTGGCGACGACCGACGCTCCGGCCGCGCAGGCGGCCGAGGCCGCCCCGAGCGTGGCCCGCGCTCCGAGCCGGAGACGGCGCCGCGCCCGATCCGGGTCGAACGACCGGCCTCGGAAGATGATTCCGCACAGCGCCGGCGTCGTCCCGCTGCGGACGGCCCGACGCGCACGAAGATCCGTGGCGAGGCGACTCCCGCCGCCGGGGCCGCACCGGTCACACAGGCTCCAAAGCCGGAGCGTACGCCGGAACCGCGCACCGCCAGGCCGGAACCGAGGCGCCGGGACGATGATGACGGGCCGAAGGTCAAGGGGCTCGGCGACCATGTGCCCGCCTTCCTGCTCCGCCCTGTACGCGTTGGATAAGCGCGCATTATCAACGGCATTTTAACCAGCATGGCCTAGGGTCAGCAGCGCGGGCGGGGTGAGCGAACCTCGGCCGTGGAGGGGCGCATGCCGCCGTCGAGACGGACAGGATGTCCCGCTTCGATTTTTAATCGGAGCTATCATGGCCGGCGGCCGTGAGGATGCTCGCGTTCGGACTATCGATGGCATGAGCGAGCACGAGGCGCCCACCCTTCCATCAGGCGATCTCGCCGAACGCGTGGTCGCAGCCATGCGCGAGCATGGCTCGCCGAGTTATCCGCGTGCCTTCGAGGTCTGGTACGCCCATCTGAGCGGCGAAATGCCGGCCGTCAGCATGGCGATGAACGCCATCATCACGGGGGGCGACGGCAAGATCGACGCTGCCGACATCGACAGCCTCTACGATCGCTTCATCGGAACCGAGCGCCTCGCGCGCCATGCCGAGCGCACGAGCCTGCAGGTGTTGGGCGAGATCGACGGGCTCATGGCGCTCGTCGACAAGGCGCTCGATTCGAGCGAGCGCTATCATGGTCGCCTCAGCGCGATGTCCGAGGACGTGCCGCCGCCGGCCGACCGGCAGAAACTGCGCGAATGGGTCGAGGCACTGGTGCTGTCGACTCGCGAGGAAGTGACGCGCAAGACCAAGCTCGAGGCGCAGCTCCGCGACAGCTCCAACGAGATCCGCAACCTGCGCGAGGCGCTGGAATCGACGCGCGCCGAGGCTCTCACCGATCCGCTGACCGGTCTCGCCAATCGCCGCCATTTCGAGGAGATGCTGCAGAAATCGATCGATCAGGCGACGCTCCGGCGCGAGCCCTTCGCGTTGGTCATGGCGGATATCGACTTCTTTAAGCAGTTCAACGACGCCCATGGCCATCTCACGGGCGACCAGGTGCTGCGCCTCGTCGCGCGCACCATGAAGGACAAGTTCAAGGACAAGGCCATCATCACCCGCTTCGGCGGCGAGGAATTCGCGATCATCCTGCCCGATGCCGATCTGATTGCCGGCAAGTTCGGCGCCGAGACGGTTCGACAGGCTCTGCTGACGCGCGAATTGGTCAAGCGCTCGACCAACGAGAATCTCGGCCGCATCACCATTTCGCTCGGCGTCGCGAGCTACGCGCGCGGCGATACGGCTGCCTCGATGACGGACCGCGCCGACCAGGCGCTGATGCTGGCCAAGCGTACCGGCCGCAACCGAACCGTCACCGAGGACGCAATCGAGACGACGACCCGCGTCGCCTGAGCGCTCGCCGTCGTTGCGAGAAGCGCAAGCGACGAAGCAATCCAGCGCGCCGAACGGTTCAACCCGGTCCTACCTGGATTGCTTCGCTGCGCTCGCAATGACGTTTTTGTCCAGCCACGCCGGACGGCCGCCTCAATGCGCCGCCACCGCTTCCGCATGCGGCTTGATCTCGACCGATTCGCCGCAGCCGCAGGCCGAGACCTGGTTCGGGTTGTTGAAGACGAAAGTTGAGGAGAAGCGGTCGCTCTTGAAGTCGAGCTCGGTCCCGAGCAGGAACAGCACCGCCTTGGCGTCGACGATCACCGTCGCATCCTTCTCGGTGACGACCTCGTCGCCCTTGCGGACCTCGCGCGCGATCTCGAAAGTGTATTCCATCCCGGCGCAGCCGCCCTTCTTGACGCCGACGCGCAGGCCCAGCGCAGGCTCCAGCCCCGCCGACTTCGCGATGATCTCGTGAATGCGGGCCGCGGCCGCGTCCGTGAGCGAGACGACCTTCAGGCCGGGTATCGAAAACATGTCCGTCCCTCCTCGATCGGGTTCAAGGCCCGATGAAGCAAGATTGCAGAGCACAACATAGGGATTGCCGACCGAAACGTCGAGATGTCGGGGCGCAGGCTGCCCCTTCCGCGTCGCAGGTTGCATGCGCTGCCGGCTCATGCACTGTGATGTTCCGGCAAACAAGCACTTCTGGCGAAGCTCCCATCATGGCCTATCGCACCCACAGCCCCCACTCGCTCGACGCGCTTGTCCGGGACATGATCGTCAAGGCGGGCTGGTCCCCGCAGGAAGCGCACGAGACCGCGCATCACCTGGTCCTCGCCAATCTCAGCGGTCACGACAGCCACGGCGTCGGCATGCTGCCGCTCTATTTTCAGGCGCTGAAGGACGGCAATCTCTCTCCGGCCTCGCGGCCGACCACGCGCCTCGATGCGGCGCCCTTCCTGATCGTCGATGCCGGCGTCTCGCTCGGCCAGCCCGCCGCCCGCAACGCAGTCGAGCAGGCGGCCGCGATGGCGAAGACGGGCGGCGTCGCGATCCTCAACCTGCTCGACGCCCACCATATCGGCCGCATCGGCCATTATGCCGAGGCCGCCGCAGAACACGGCCTGATCTCGCTGTTCTGGGTCAATGTCGCCGGCCGCCCGCCGATCGTCGCGCCGCATGCGGCGAAGGAAGCGCGCTTCGGCACCAACCCGCATGCGATCGGCATTCCTGTACCGGACGGCGATCCGATCATCCTCGATTTCGCCACCAGCCGCATGGCCCATGGCAAGGCCCGCGTCGCCTTCAACAAGGGCGAGCAGGTGCAGCCCGGCTACATCATCGACGGCGAGGGACGCCCGACGACCGAGCCGAAGCACGTCTTCCCCTTTGCGATTCCCGACCTGCCGCTCGGCGCGCTGCTGCCCTTCGGCGACCACAAGGGCGCCGGCCTCTCGCTGATCGCGGAGCTGCTCTCGGCCGGGCTGATGGGGGCCGCCCGCATCGACGAGAAGCCGGCGAAGAGCTGGATCATCAACTCGCTCTTCGGCATCCTCATCGACCCCGCCCGGCTCGAGCCGGATGCCGAACTCCGCAAGAGCCGCATCGAGAGCTACCTCGCCTTCGTACGCGCTGCCAAGCCGCAGGACACCTCCAATCCCGTGCTGGCACCGGGCGACAAGGAACGCGCGCTACGGGTCGAGCGGGCGGCCAGCGGCATTCCGCTCGACAACGAGACCTGGTCCCAGATCAAGGCGGCCGCCGCCGATCACGGCATCGACGCCGACAGCTATTGAGGGCGCTTGCCGGCGAGGCCTGCCATGACGCTCGACGAGTACAACGCCTTCTGCGCCGCCTTGCCCGCGACCCATGCGGTGGTGCAATGGGGCGGCGCCCATGTCTGGAAGATCGGCGACAAGGTCTTCGCCATCGCCCGCACGGATGACGGCGTGGCGCTATCGGTGACCTTCAAATGCTCCTGGACGAGCTTCGACATCCTGAAGGAGCAGCCGGGCCTGCGCCCCGCCCCCTATCTCGCCTCGCGCGGCATGAGCTGGATCCAGCGCCTGAGCGACGAGGCCATGCCGGACGATGCGCTCCAGGATTATCTGCGCGAGAGCCACAGGCTGGTGGCAGCGGGGCTGACCAAGCGGTTGCGGGCGGAACTGGGGCTGGACGGCAGGAGCAGTTCCTGCTGACGTTGACCCACAGCGCGCGTTGTCCCGGACAAGCAGCGCAGCGAATATCCGGGATGACGCGTTCAGCTGAACCCGATTCTACGTACCTACAGCAGCGCCTCGCCCCGGAACACAGGCACGCAGGAGCCGCCGACTGTGGCGCGGATGCCGTCCGCTCCGCGGCTCGCCGTCAGCCGCAACAAGCTGGGGCGCCCCATCTCGACGCCTTGCGTCAACGTGAAGGCCGCGCTGTCGCCGCCATCGAGCGACAGCAGCAACGCGGCGACCGTGGCGCTGGCGCTGCCGGTCGCCGGGTCCTCCCAGGTGCCGCTGATCGGCGCGAACATCCTCGCCCGGATCGTGGCGCCGTCGCGGGCGTAGATAAAGAGCGAGAACCGGCCCTCCAGGCCAGGGTTGGCATCCCGAATCGCGCGAAACTGGCTGAGATCGGGCGTCGCGCGCGACAGCGCCTCGCTTGTGACCTCGGCCAGAACGAAGAAGACGCCTACCGAGGCGCGCACCGGCCGGTGGTTCGCCACGACGACATCGGATGGCGCGAGCCCGGCGCAGGCCGCGATTGCCTCAGCCGGCAGTTCGACGCCGGTCGAGAGCGGCTGCGGCGCGGCGATGGTCGCGCCCGTCACCTCGCCGGCCGCATCCTGCGAGACCTTGACCTCGACGAGGCCCGCGATCTCCTCGAAGCGTAAAGCGCCGTCGCCCGCCCGCCCGTGCCGCGCCAGAACGAAGGCGGTGCCGACATTGGGGTGGCCGGCGAAGGGCATCTCATGCGTGCGCGTGAAGATGCGTATGCGCGCGGTGTTGGCGGCGTCCTCTGCCGGCAGCACGAAGGTGGTCTCGCTGTAGTTCATCTCAGCGGCGAGCGACTGCATCTCGGCGTCGCTCAAGCCGCGCGCATCCGTGAAGACTGCGAGCTGGTTGCCGCCGAAGCGCTCCTCGGTGAAGACATCGACGGTCTCGAAAGCGAATTTGCGCATGACAGTCTCCCTGCCGCGCGCAAACCCGCACGGCCCGGCACTTTGATGCCATCAATCGTCGCCGCGTAACAATGAAGCTCGCAGATGCGATCGATCAGCGCAGATGATCGGCAAGACAACCCGTCATTGCGACGCGAAAGGGGCGTCGAAACGCCCAGCCTTGCTTACCACATGTCGAGCGCGACGCGGGCCTCGTCGGACATGCGCGATTGGTCCCAGGGCGGGTCGAAGGTCATGTTGACGGTGACGGACGCAACACCCGCAACGGTGCCGACCGCATTCTCGACCCAGCCCGGCATCTCGCCCGCGACCGGGCAGCCCGGCGCCGTCAGGGTCATGTCGATCGTGACCTGCCGGTCATCGGCGATGTCGACGCGGTAGATCAGCCCGAGCTCATAGATGTCCGACGGAATCTCCGGGTCGTAGACCGTCTTCAGCGCTGCGACGATGTCGTCGGTCAGGCGGTCGATCTCCTCCGGAGGAAGGCCAGCGCCAGCGCCCATGGACGGGGCGTTGGGCTTCAGGTCGTCGGCAACGGTGTCGGTCATGGCTTTGCAATCCTACTCAGGCGAACAGGCTCTCGGCCTTGCGCAAGGCTTCGACAAGCCGATCGACCTCTTCCAGCGTATTGTAGAGGCCAAACGAGGCCCGGCAGGTCGACGTCACCCCATATCGTGCCAAAAGCGGCATGGCGCAATGGGTGCCGGCACGGACTGCGACACCGGCGCGGTCGATCACCGTCGCGACGTCATGGGCATGGGCCCCCTTCATCTCGAAGGCGACGATGGCTCCCTTGTCCCTCGCCTTGCCGAAGATGCGGATGGAATTCATCTCGCCGAGGCGCTCCATCGCATAGGCGCCGAGCCTGGCCTCATGGGCGGCGATGTTCTCGCGGCCCAGCGCCATCATGTAGTCGAGCGCAGCACCCAACCCCACGGCCTCGACGATCGCCGGCGTGCCGGATTCGAAGCGGTGCGGCGGATCGTTGTAGGTGACGGTGTCTTCGGTGACGGTCACGATCATCTCGCCGCCGCCTTCGTAGGGCGGCAGCTTGTCGAGCCACTCCTTGCGGCCCCAGAGGATTCCGGAGCCTGTTGGCCCATAGGTCTTGTGGCCGGTGAAGGCGTAGAAGTCGCAGCCCAGCGCCTGCACGTCTACCGGCAGGTGCACCGCGCCCTGGCTGCCGTCGACGACGAGCGGGATGCCTTGCGCGCGGCAGATCGCAGCGACCCCGGCGATCGGGATGATGGTGCCGATCGCGTTCGACATATGCGTCAGCGAGACCACCTTGGTCCGCGGCGTGATCAGCTTCTCAAAGTCCTCGATCAGGAAATTGCCATCCTCGTCCACCGGCGCCCATTTGATGACGGCGCCATGGCGCTCGCGCCAATAGTGCCAGGGCACGATGTTGGAGTGGTGCTCCAGGATCGAGAGGATGATCTCGTCGCCCTCACCGATATTCAGATGCCGGCCGAGCGACGATGCGACCGTGTTCAAGCCACCCGTCGACGAGCGCGTGAAGACGATCTCTTCCAGATGCGCCGCATTGAGGAAGCGCCGCGCGCTTTCGCGAGCCGCCTCATAGGCTTCGGTCGAAGCGTTGGCGAGGTAGTGCAGGCCGCGATGGACGTTGGAGTAGTTCTCGCGCATCAGCGTCGTCATTGCCTCGATGACGGCCTCCGGCTTCTGGGCGGAGGCTGCGTTGTCGAGATAGACCAGCGGCTTGCCGTAGACCTCCCGCGACAGGATCGGGAAATCCTTGCGGATCAAGGAGACGTCGTAGGGCTTCGCCAGCGCGTTCATGGATCAGGCCTTTCCGGGAGGGCTCGGTGCCTTGTCGGCGACGAGCTCGCCGCCATGGCCCCAATCCTCGCGCTCGATCTCCTGGATCACGATATGGGTGTTCTGTGGGTTCTTGCCGAGCACCCGCACCAGCGTCTGCGTGAAATCCTTGACGATTTCCGCCTTCTGCTCGCGGGTCGCGCCCTTGGTGATCTGGAGATTGACGTAAGGCATCAGACGGCACTCACCACGGAGGACGCTTCACGAGCACCGAGCCACGCTTCGACCTCGGCCATGACGAGGTCGCGCAGCGCCTCATCCTGCACGAATTCGACCGCCTCGCCGGCGAAGGCCTGCAGCACCAGCGCCTCGGCCTGCGCACGCGGCAAGCCGCGCGCCATCAGGTAGAAGAGCTGCTCGCCGTCGATCTGGGCGACGGTCGCGCCATGGCCGCAGACGACGTCGTCGGCGAAAATCTCGAGTTCCGGCTTGTTGAACATGGTCGCGCCGTCGTTGAGCAGCAGCGCGTTGCTCTTCATGCTGCCATCGGTCTTCTGCGCATGCTGGCGCACGATGACCTTGCCTTGGAAGACGCCGGTGCCTTCTCCGCCGATGATCGACTTGAACATCTCGCGGCTCGTGCCGTTGGGCACCTCATGGTCCATCACCAGCGTCACGTCGGAATGCTCGGTGCCGCCGAGCAGATTGACGCCGCGCAGGCCGATCTCGGTGTGTTCGCCGGCATAGCGGACGAAATACTGCTGACGTAGCGTGCCGGCATTGCAGACCAGCGCGAAGGACTCGAACTTGGCCTGCGCGCCGACCGTCGCGAGCAGGCTCTGCACCTGCACGGTCTCCGGTACGTGACGCGTGACCAGCCGGACATGCTGGACATCGCTCTCGTCGCCGGTCTCGAAGACGATGGCGCCGTTGATCTGCGAGGCCGCGCGACCTGCGCCTTCGCTGATCTCGACGATCGTCGCCTTGACGCCCTCGCCCGCCAGCACGACGGAGCGATGGAAGATAGCGCGCTCGGCATCGCCCGAAGCCAGCGAGACGATGGCGACCGGCTGGGCGAGCTCGATGCCCGCCGCGATCTCGATGAACACGCCGTCACGCATGAGCGCCGTGTTCAGCATCAGGCCCGAATCGTCAGACGCGACGCCCGGCCCCGAAAGCACGCGGGCGATGTCCTCGCGGCCCGACACCAGCGCATCGGCGAGGCTATGGACTTCGAGGCCTTCCGGCAGGCCTTCGAGCGTCGAGAGTTCAGGCACGAACACGCCATCGATCAGGACGAGGCGCGCGCCGTCCAGCTTCAGCGCGGCCAGCCTCCCGTGCACGCCAGTCGTCACGGCGGCCGCGCCGGCAAGCGGGGCGGCCTCGCGCAGCAGCGAGCGCAGGTCGGTATAGCGCCAGGTCTCCAGCCGGCGATGCGGCAGGCCCTTCGCCTCGAAGCCGGCGAAGGCGTCCTCACGCAGCTTGCGCACCGTCAGCGCGCCCGGCAGCTCGGCCTTGGCGGCAGCAAACTGGGCGCTCAGCGCCTGTTCGGCGGCCGTCTTGAGCGGGGTGATGACGGACATCAGGCCGCCTCCCCATAGGACGCGTAGCCGCTCTTCTCGAGCTCGAGCGCCAGCTCCTTGCCGCCGGTCTTCACGATCTTGCCCTTCGACATGACGTGGACCGTGTCCGGCACGATATGGTCGAGCAGGCGCTGATAGTGGGTGATGACAAGGAAGCCGCGGCTCTTGTCGCGCAGCGCATTGACGCCCTCGGCGACGATGCGCAGCGCGTCGATGTCGAGGCCGGAATCGGTCTCGTCGAGGATGCACATGGAGGGCGAAAGCAGCGCCATCTGAAGGATTTCCATGCGCTTCTTCTCGCCGCCAGAGAAGCCGACATTGAGCGGACGCCGCAGCATCGCCTTGTCGATGCTCAGCGCATCGGCCGCCGCGTTCACGCGCTTGATGAAGTCCGGCGTCAGAAGCTCGTCCTCGCCGCGCGCCTTGCGCTGGGCGTTCATCGCCGCCTTCAGGAAGGTCATGGTGGCGACGCCGGGAATCTCCAGCGGATACTGGAAGGCGAGGAAGATGCCGGCGGCGGCGCGGGCATCGGCCTCCATCTCCAGCACGTTCTCGCCATTGAGCAGGATCTCGCCGTCGAGGACCTCGTAGTCCTCCTTGCCGGCGATGACATAGGAGAGCGTCGACTTGCCGGAGCCGTTCGGCCCCATGATGGCGGCGACCTCGCCGTCATTGACGGTGAGGTTCAGGCCGTTGAGGATCTGCTTGTCTTCGTCGGCGATCTTGACGACGAGGTTGCGAATTTCGAGCATTGTTTCCGGTCCGGATTTCCGCCGCGTCATGCTCGGCCCTGCCGAGCATCCACGACTTGAACGTGAGAAAGAAAGGCGTGGATGGTCGGTACAAGCCCGACCATGACGTGGAGCTAGCCCACGGAACCCTCGAGCGAGATCGTGATCAGCTTCTGCGCCTCGACGGCGAACTCCATCGGGAGCTGCTGCAGCACCTCCTTGACGAAGCCGTTGACGATCAGCGCCACCGCCTCCTCCTCGGAAAGCCCGCGCTGCTGGCAGTAGAACATCTGGTCCTCGCCGATCTTCGAGGTGGTGGCCTCATGCTCGAAGATCGCGGTCGCCGTCTTGGCCTCGATATAGGGAATGGTGTGCGCGCCGCATTGGTCGCCGATCAGCAGCGAATCGCAGTTGGTGAAGTTGCGCGCGCCGGTCGCCTTGCGATGCGCCGAGACCATGCCGCGATAGGTCGAGTCCGATTTGCCGGCCGCGATGCCCTTGGCGATGATCTTCGAGGTCGTGTTCTTGCCCAGATGGATCATCTTCGTGCCGGAATCGACCTGCTGGGCGCCGTTCGACACCGCGATCGAGTAGAACTCGCCGCGTGAGCCGTCGCCGCGCAGGATGCAGGACGGGTACTTCCAGGTGATCGCCGAGCCGGTCTCGACCTGCGTCCAGGAGATCTTCGAACGCTTGCCGCGGCAGTCGCCGCGCTTGGTGACGAAGTTGTAGATGCCGCCCTTGCCCTCGGCGTCGCCGGGGAACCAGTTCTGCACGGTCGAGTATTTGATCTCGGCATCGTCGAGCGCGATCAGCTCGACGACCGCCGCATGAAGCTGGTTCTCGTCGCGCTTCGGCGCCGTGCAGCCTTCGAGATAGCTCACATAGGAGCCCTCCTCGGCGATGATCAGCGTGCGCTCGAACTGGCCGGTGTTCTGCTCGTTGATGCGGAAATAGGTCGACAGCTCCATCGGGCAGCGTACGCCCTTGGGGATGTAGACGAAGGAACCATCGGTGAAGACGGCGCTGTTCAGCGTGGCGAAGTAGTTGTCGGTCACCGGCACGACGGTGGCGAGGTACTTCTTCACCAGCTCGGGATGCTCCTGGATCGCCTCAGAGATCGAGCAGAAGATCACGCCGGCCTGCGCCAGCTCCTTCTTGAAGGTGGTGACGACCGAGACCGAGTCGAACACCGCATCGACCGCGACGCGGTTCTCCGGCGCGACGCCGGCCAGGATTTCCTGCTCGCTCAGCGGAATGCCGAGCTTCTTGTAGGTCTCCAGGATCGCCGGATCGACCTCGTCGAGCGACTTCGGCGAGGCGCCCTTCTTCGGCGCGGCGTAGTAATACAGGTCCTGATAGTCGATCGGCGGGTATTGCACGCGCGACCAGGCCGGCTCGGTCATGGTCTTCCAGCGGCGGAAGGCGTCGAGGCGCCATTCAAGCATCCATTCCGGCTCGTTCTTGCGCGCCGAGATGTAGCGAACCGTATCCTCGGTCAGGCCCTTGGCGGGCTTTTCGACCTCCAGCTCCGTGACGAAGCCGTATTTGTACTCGGTCACGTCGATCGACTTGACCTGATCGATGGTCTCCTGGACCGCTGCCATGTCTATCTCCTGTCGCGGGTTCAAGGCCCGCCGGTCTGGTCTTCGTAGTGCGGAAACGCTTCAGGCGGCCGCCCGGGCGCTCCGATCGGATTGCGCGGTCAGCGCTTTCGCGTAGGCCGCGAGGAAATGGTCGATCTCAGCCCCGGAGGTGGTCCATCCGAGGGATGCCCGCAAGGCCCCTGTGCTCATGGCAGGGTCGACGCCCATGGCGGTCAACACATGCGAGCGCCGGACCTTGCCCGACGAGCAGGCCGAGCCCGACGAGAGCGCGACGCCCGCCAGATCGAGCTTGATCAGCGTTGTCTCTGCCATCAGGCCGGGCGTGGCGAAGGCACTGGTATTCGGCAGCCGCGGCGCGGCGCGGCCGAAGATCGAGCTTTCCGGGGAGAGCGCGAGCAGGCCGTCCTCGAGCCGGTTGCGCAGAGCAGACAGGCGCGCGCCCTCGCCCACAAGCGCAGTCAAGGCGATTTCCGCCGCCGCGCCGAAGCCTACGATGCCCGCCACATTCTCGGTCCCGGAGCGCCAGCCGCGCTCCTGCCCGCCGCCGCGCAACGGTTTGTCGGCGAGTTCGAGGGCTCCGGTGCGGAAGACGATGGCGCCGACTCCCTTCGGCCCGCCGAGCTTGTGGGCGGACAGCGTCAGCACATCGACGCCCAGCGCCTCGATGTCGACCGCGATCTTGCCGGCTGCCTGCACGGCGTCGCTATGCAGCAGCGCTCCGAAGCGCCGCGTGATCGCTGCAGCCTCGGCGATCGGCTGGATCACGCCGGTCTCGTTGTTGGCGAGATGCAGCGAGACAAGCGCCCGTGCGCCGGGATTCTCCGCCGCAAAGCGCTCGAGCCGTGCGGACAGCCAGCCCAGATCGGCAAGGCCGCTCGCATCGACGGGAACCGCCTCGGCCGCATCGACCCGGAAGCGGTGCCCGTCGCGCACGCAAGGATGCTCGGTCGCGCCATGCAGCAGAAGCGTCGCCGGGATGCGCACGCAATCGCGGCCACCGTCGCAATCCATCAATCCGGGCGCGAGGATCGTCGCGTTGGCCTCGGTGCCGCCGCTGGTGAAGACGACGTTCGTCGCTTTGGCGCCCACGAGCGCCGCCACCTGCCCGCGTGCCCGTTCGAGCGCGGCGCGCGCCGCCCGGCCTTCAGCATGGACGGAGGAGGGATTGCCCGGCATCGCCAGCGCGCGCACCATCGCCTCGACCACCTCGGGACGCGCCGGGGTGGTGGCGTTATGGTCGAGATAAGCGCGGGCGGACACTGTCACGATCCCGATTGCTCCCTTGTTGCACCCTGGAAGGCGGCAGGCACGAAATGCTTGAATTCGCACCCCTGCGCCGTGCTATAGCCGCCCGTCCAAACCGGCCGGGGCCGGGAACGAATGCGGCGCCTGACGATCGGCACCCACTACACGTTCCCGCCTTGTTCACGGCCGTTAGAACCATTCTAAGCGCTTGATGTAGGGCGCGACCGGCGGAGCCGTCAAGGGTGATCGGGCGATTAGGCAGGCTGTTTCCTGCCTTTCGGCCGGCTTTCGATGGCTCCGACCCAACAAAAGGCGACAAGACGATGCCCGAGGTTATTTTCAACGGACCGGCCGGCCGGATCGAGGGCCGCTACCAGCCCGCCAAGAAGCGCGGCGCACCTCTCGCGATCATCCTGCACCCGCACCCGCAATTCGGCGGGACGATGAACAACCAGATCGTCTACAACCTGTTCTACACCTTCGTGAATCGCGGCTTCTCGGCGCTGCGCTTCAACTTCCGCGGCGTCGGCCGCAGCCAGGGCCAGTTCGACCATGGCGCGGGCGAGCTCTCGGATGCCGCGGCCGCGCTCGACTGGATGCAGGCACTGAACCCGGAAGCCAAGAGCTGCTGGATTTCCGGCGTCTCCTTCGGCGCCTGGATCGGCATGCAGCTCCTGATGCGCCGCCCCGAGATCGAGGGCTTCATGTCGATCGCGGCGATGGCGAACCGCTACGACTTCTCCTTCCTGGCACCCTGCCCCTCCTCCGGCCTGTTCGTGCACGGCTCGGAAGACCGTGTCGCGCCGGTCAAGGAGGTCATGGCGGTGATCGAGAAGGTGAAGACCCAGAAGGGCATCCAGATCGAGCACACGGTGGTCGAAGGCGCCAACCACTTCTTCGACGGCAAGGTCGATGTGCTGATGGAGCAGGTTGGCACCTATCTCGACCGTATGGTCGGACCGGAGATCATCAAGAGCGAGCAGGAAAGCGCCTGAGCGCTAAATTCAGGAGGCCGGGACCGTCAGGCCCCGGCTTCCCGCAATCATGGGCAGCATCATGCTCGCCGCCTTCGCTTCGCCCAGGATCCAGTCGCGAAACAGCCTGATCTTGCGCTCGCGCTGGCGCGTCGGCGGGTAGACGACCCAGTAGGCCCAGTCGTCGCGGACGGCATGCTCGACCGCGAAGACGAGCCTGCCGGCGGCGATGTCGTAGGCGAAGAGCTCCGGCACAGCCATGGCGACGCCGTGACCGCGCAGCGCCGCCTGAATGTTCATCGCCTGCATTTCCAGGGTCATTGCCCGACCTGCTGCCTTCCAGGAATCGATGCCGACATCGGCGAACCAGACCCGCCAGCTCGTATCACCCGGGCTGAGGAGCGGCGCTCGCAACAGGTCGGCGGGCTCGCGCAATTGCAGCCGCTCGCGCAGCTCCGGCGCGCATAGCGGCGCGTAATGGCATTCGAAAAGCTTGTCGGACGCCACGCCCGGCCAACCGCCCGGCCCGTAGCGCAGTGCGAGGTCGACGGCCTCCGTGCCAAAATCGACCAGGTGCTGGGATGTCCGGACACGGACGTCGAATTGCGGGTTCTCGATCTGGAACTGTGCGAGGCGCGGCGACAGCCAGGTGATCGCCATGGTCTGCAGGGCCGAGATCGTCAGCGTCGCCTGGTTATCCTCGCATATCTCGCGAAACACCGTGCCGATGTCACCGAGCGCCCTCGCAACCGGCCCCGCCAGGCGGTGCCCCAGCGGCGTCAGCACGACCTGCCGCGGCTGACGCACGAACAGGGCGGCACCCACCCGGTCCTCAAGCAGCCTGATCTGGTAGCTCACCGCGGCCTGGGTCATACCGAGTTCCTCGGCGGCGCGGGTGAAGTTCTGATGTCGCGCCGCCGCCTCGAAGACCCGGACGGCCGCGAGAGGGGGCAACTTCAACGGCGAGGGCGTGACGGCCATGCCGAAGCATAAGCTGTCTTAATGGCAGACAGCAATCTTCCGCTTTGCGGCAGCGCGTCGCCTCGGCCAGATTCCACCTCGACAGAGCGGGCGCTCTTGCCCGCCTCCCGAGGAACAGACCATGGCATGCATCTCAGCGACGGCGGCCGACGACCGTGTTGGCGACGGAGAGGTCTCGATGACGCGGCTTGCCCGGCGCTGGCGCCGCTTCTGGCAACGCCGGGCCGCGTTGCAGGATCAGCAAGAGATCGCCGACCTCGATGACCAAGCCTTGCGGGATCTCGGCCTCCATCGCGACATGGTCGAGGAGCCGGACCCGCGCGCGCCGGGCAGGCTCTGGCTGAGCCGCCCCGGCCTGTAGACCGGCCATGACCGCGGCTCGAAACCGCCGGACGATGCCATTCTCGGCACAATGCCGGTTTCCACTTTGGCGGAACATGTTCTAGACGACGGCGAACCGACAAAATCCAGATCGCTCCGCCATGACCCATTTCAAGTCCGACTTCCTGCGCACCCTCTCCGAGCGCGGCTTCGTCCACCAGATCTCCGACCCGGAGGGGCTCGACGCCGCCGCGGTCAAAGGTCCGATCACGGCCTATATCGGCTATGATGCGACGGCCGTCTCGCTGCATGTTGGGCATCTCATGCAGATCATGATGCTGCACTGGATGCAGGAGACCGGCCACAGGCCGATCGCGCTGATGGGCGGCGGCACCACCATGGTGGGTGACCCCTCCTTCAAGGACGAGGCGCGCAAGCTCCTCACGCCCGAGACGATCGAGGACAACCTCCAGGGCATCCGCCGGGTGTTCTCGCGCTACCTCGACTTCGACGGTGCGGCGACGATGATGAACAACGCCGACTGGCTGCTCGGGCTGAATTACCTCGAGTTCCTGCGCGATGTCGGCCGGCACTTCTCGGTCAACCGCATGCTGTCCTTCGACAGCGTGAAGACGCGGCTCGACCGCGAGCAGTCGCTGTCCTTCCTCGAATTCAACTACATGATCCTGCAGGCCTACGACTTCGTCGAGCTGAACAAGCGCACCGGCTGCATCCTGCAGATGGGCGGCTCCGACCAGTGGGGCAACATCGTCAACGGCATCGATCTCGGCCACCGCATGTCCGACGTTCAGCTCTTCGCGTTGACTTCGCCGCTGCTGACCACGGCGTCGGGCGCCAAGATGGGCAAGACCGCTTTCGGCGCCGTCTGGCTCGATTCCGAGCTGCTGCCGGTGTTCGAGTTCTGGCAGTACTGGCGCAACACCGAGGATGCCGATGTCGGCCGCTTCCTCAAGCTCTTCACCAAGCTGCCGCTGGCCGAGATCGCGCGGCTGGAAACGCTGGGCGGCGCCGAGATCAACGAGGCCAAGAAGGTGCTGGCCACCGAGGTGACGGCCCTGCTGCACGGCAGAGAGGCTGCCGAGGCCGCTGCCGAGACCGCGCGCAAGACCTTCGAGGAAGGCGCGCTTGCCGCCGATCTGCCGAGCATCTCGATCCCGCGCACAGAGTACGAGGCGGGGTTTGGCGTGCTGACCGCCTTCGTCAAGGCCGGGCTGGTGCCCTCCACCGGCGAGGCGAGGCGCCAGGTCAAGGCCGGCGGCCTGCGCGTCAACGACGCCGTGGTCACCGATGAACGGGCGGCGCTCTCCGCCGCGGACTTGTCCGGGGACGGCGTCGTCAAGCTCTCCTTCGGCAAGAAGAAGCACATCCTGCTGCGGCCGGAATAGGCGGCCGCGGCGCCCGTCCCGGAACGAGCCCACCCCGCCCCGTCAGGTGCAGGGGTCTTCTCAGCGCTGCGGCACCGGTTGGGCGGGGCGCATCGGCTGCTGTGCCGGCGTACCGCCCATCGGATCGACGAAGCGGCGCAGGATGCCCGGCGCGATCGCCGAGAGCGGGTTGATCGACATGGTCGGTGCGCTCGCCGACCCCGCGATCCGGAAATTCACGGCGAAGAGCCCGCCATACTGGCTGCCGCCGCCGAGCAGCGCGCCGACCACGGGCACCTGCGCGAAGGCGTTGTTGAAGGCGTAGCCCGGCACGAAGGTGCCCGCGATATCGACCCGGTCTCGGCCGTAATCGACATTGCCCTGCAGAGTGAAGCCGACCTGCTGGCCCCAGATCACCATGTCGGAGATGTCGAGGCGGCTCGCCGAGCGGGTGAACTCGGCCCGCAGCTTGGTGAAAGGCACCTCGCTGACATTGATCTTCACCGGCGGGGACGTGTTGTCGGCACGGTCCGCGGCCAGCCCCGCCTGGTCCCCGACGACGCGGCGCAGCGCCGGCTCGTCACGGACGACGAAGTTGCGGAACAGCAATTCGCCGCTCTGCCGGACATCGCCGGGGCCGAGATTCAGGAAGAGGTCGCCGCCATAGGCGCGACGATAGAGATCGACGAAGCGCAGGAGCGAGCCGCCGTTCTCGGACTGGACGATGATCGGTCCGCCGCCGTCGCCCTGCCTCGCCTGCTTCGCCGTCACGTCCGCCCGCCCGATGCGCCCCTGGAAGGCGATACTGCGCAGATCACCGCCGCGCTTGGAGAGCTTGAGCGTGGCGTTGGTGATCGCCTCGTTGTTGAAGCCGGTCAGGATCGGCACATCGAGATCGACATCCACGTCGCCGCCCCGTCCGGCCTGCTTGTCGCCCCGCGCCGGTGGGCCCGATGCGGACTGGAGGTCCCGGATGAAGGGCCTGACATCGGCGACCGCGCCGCGGACGACCAGCTTGGTGACGCTGCCGTCGCGCGTGGCCTCGACCTTGAGGTTGTCGCCGGCGGAGAGACGCAGTTGCGACAGGCTCGCGCTCTCGAAGCCGTTCTGCCGGTTGAGCTCGACCGTGCCGCGGATCAGCATGGGATTGGATTCGAACAGGAAGTCTTCGAGATTAGGCCCTTCCGGATCGGCGACATAGCTGAAGCTGAGCTTCGCCGCCCGCCCCGCCGGCTTGCTGAGCCCGGGAATGGCGCCATCGAGCGCCGCCTTTGTCAGATCGCCCTCGACACGAGGCGGAGCGTCCACGCCGCGACCGAGCGCCTTGACGACCCTGACCTGAACGGGGCCGCTAATGCCGGCTTCCGGCCCGAGCCCACGCTTCTGACGCGCCGCATTGTCGAGAGTCAGCGATAAGGTCGCCTCCCCCTTGCCACGCGCATCCTGCTTGATCTCGACCTGCGCCTTGTCGCCGCCGACGCGCGCCTCGCCACGGACGAGCAGGCCGTTGCGGTCGAAATTGACCGTCAGGTTGCCACCGTCGAGCTTCTCGGTGCCGAGCAGCGTGTCGGAGCCGACGCCGGAAAGCGTTCCGCTGCTGGCGACGGTGATCTCGCCGGGCCGCGGATCATCGACCAGAGCGAGATCGACGACGCTCTTCAGGTCGCTTGTGCCGCGCAGCCCGGTCGGATCTAGGGAAGCTGGCGCGAACTCCTTCAGGGCCGGGAAGGCGAACAGGGCGGCGAGAGCTTCCATCGAGCCGCTCGAACGGAAGGCAGCGCGCGCCGGCGTGCGCTTGCCCCAGGTCTCGGCGATCTCGAAGCTGCCCTCGCTGACCTGCAGCTGCCTGCCGTCCCCGAGTTCGGCAGTGGCCTGCGGGATGGCGAGCCTGACGCTGCGCCCCGTCGTCCTGCCGGTGACGGTGGCGTTGACCAGCGGCGGCAGCCCGGGACCCGGCTGGAAGCGCACCTGAGAGGCATCGATGACGACCGAGAGCGCATTGTCGGGGATGCCGGCGCCCTTCAGCAGCCGGGCATGATCCTCTGGCGGCAGGTCCATGTCGACGCGCAGCGAGGCGACATGGCCGGAGAGAAGTTGGCGCGAGAGCGTGCCGTGCACGTCCGGCGAGGTCCAGCGAGGCCAGACCGCCAGCGCCGCCCGCGGATCGGAATCGGTCGCCAGGATCGAGAAGCGCTGCAAGGGGGAGCCGCCGACCTGCTGGATGAGGCCGCTGCCTTCGGCCTGGATGCTCGGCCCCTGCACCGACAGGGCGTCGATCCGGACCTCGCTGGTGCGCGGGTCGATACGCAGATCACCCCTGATCGCATCGACCGGCACCGGCGGATCGGAGTCCACCCCGGCGAGCTGGCCGGTGAGCTGGAAACGGCTGCGCCAGGCGCCGTCCTCGGCCTGCACGCTGCCAGTACCCGCGAGCTGCGTCGCGCCGGCATCTAGCGCGACCGATTTGATCTCGATGGTCGAGAGATCGCCACTGCTCGCGAGCTCGACATGCCCGGCCTCGACGGTCAGCGGCGGCATCGGGCCGTCGGGGAAGCGCACGGTCCCGGGTAGCACCTCGATCCGGGCCGAGATCGCCTTCTGGCCGTCCGGAGACTGGCTCAGGCTGGCCCTGCCGCGCACCGGCAGCCGCTCGACGGCGATACCGCCCGTGCCCATGGCCAACGCGAGCACCTCGGCCGGCTCGAACCTGACGATATCGATCTCCGCACGCCGGGTGCCGTCGGGATCGTTCTTGAGGTCGATGGCGAATTCCTTCCAGCGCTGGCCGGTACGCCCTTTCACCGTAAGCCGCGTGCCCCGGTCGCCGCCACGGGCAAGCCGGATCTCGACATCCTCGAAGCCGGCCTTCTGGCGGCCGTCCGGATCGACCAGGGTGAGGCGGGCGCCGTGCATGCCGGCGGTCTCGAGCGCGCCGAGCAGGCCGTCGCCCTGGCCGAGGATCGAGACGGCCGCCATGACGCCTGTGAAGGCGTTCCACTGGGCCGTATCCGGCAGTACCGGCGGCGATACCGCTTCGACCGGGGCGGAATCGGCATTGACGATCAGGGCGCCGTCCTTGTTGACGCCGAGGCGCACATTGACGCCGCGCAGATCGACCGAGGTCAGCCGAATCTCGCCGCGCAGCAGCGCCATCGGCTCATAACCGAGAATCGCCTCCGGAGCGCGGATGGCGGCCCCGCTCTTGTGCCGGAAGGCGACCTGCCGCACGCGCAGCTGCGCATGACCGTCGATGCGGCCGAGCTCGGCGGCGGCGGCCTCGACGCTCCAGTCCTGCCCGAGGCGCTCCTCGATCGCGTCGGCGATGCGGCCCTCGAGCCCGGACAGCGGCACCATGCCGGTGACCAGCAGCATCGCGGCCGAGCCCGCCAGCGTGATCAGGGCGACGACCACGGCAACGGCGATGGTGACGAGGCCGGCCTTGGCCCGGCGCGTGACCGCGGCCACGTCGCAATCCGCCCGGACGGGCGTCGCGGCCGCAGTGGAAGCGGCGTCAGGCCTGTTCGCGTCCTGCTCCAGCAAGGCCTTGTCGATCCTCTCGAGGCGAACGTCCGTTGCGAGGCGGATGACGCCGGGAAGCGGCCATTGCCGCAGCCCCGCCGTATATGATGAAACGTCGATGCCGCCAGGCTGACCGATTCGGCAAGCCGCGGCTTTCGCCAGCCGCGTGCCGCATTCTAGCATAGCCTGCGAAACCGAGCTGGCCCATGCAGGGTGAACGCGACGAAAGGAAGGCGAATCAATGGCTTTGCAGGAAGGCGATCAGGCTCCCGGCTTTTCGCTTGGGCGCGACGGCGGCGGCATGTTGTCGCTGGCCGAGTTCAAGGGCCGCAAGCTCGTGCTCTTCGCCTACCCCAAGGACGACACGCCGGGCTGCACGCAGGAGGCGATCGCCTTCAACGGCCTGCGACAGGAATTCGCCGCCGCGGACACCGCCCTGCTCGGCATCTCGCCCGATCCGGCGAAGCGGCACGACAAGTTCAAAGCCAAGCACGAGCTCGAGCTGCCGCTGCTCGCGGACGATAGGCAGGAAACGCTGCAGGCCTATGGCGTCTGGGTCGAGAAGAGCATGTATGGCCGCACCTATATGGGCGTCGAGCGCACCACCTTCCTGATCGACCGCGACGGGCGGATCGTGCGCATCTGGCGCAAGGTCAAGGTCGCCGGCCATGCCGAGGAGGTGCTGGCGGCGGCGCAGGCGCTCTGACGGCACTCGCTCCTGTTTTGCGAAAGATTAACCTTAACGGCGCCTAATGGCAGGATCGGCAGCGTAACTCCGGCCTTGCGTCCATGACTCACTCAGCCTCGACTGGTCCAGCCCTCCCCGTTTCCGGGCTCATCACGCACAAAACCTATACGGTTCGCCGCTCGACTCTTCTGGCCGGCCTGGCCTGGCTCGCCCTGACGACGGCGGGCAGCGGCGCGGCGGGCTGGTACGTCCTGAGCAAGGACGACCTCGCGGCCCGCCTGATCGCTCGCGAGACCTCCCGCCAATACGCCTATGAGGATCGCATCGCGTCGCTGCGCGCCGATGTCGACCGCCTCGCCAGCCGCGCCCTGCTCGACCAGGACGGCGTCGAGGCAAGGGTCGACGAGCTGGCGATGCGGCAGGCGGAGCTCGAATCGCGGCAATCCCTGGTCACGGCGCTGGCGGACACGCTGCAGGCTGGCGGCCTTGCTACCGTCCCGAAGCCGCCGCTGCGCCCACGCGCCATCAAGCCGGAAGAGGCGATCCGCGCCTCCGGCGTCACCAGCTTCGCGCCGATCATGCCGACCAAGCCGACCCCCAGCCCGGATTCGCCGGTGCTGCGCGGCGCCAACGCAAACAGCAATACGCCCTGGCAGTCGGGCGAGGTCGAGATCAAGCCGCCGGCGAAGCGTGTCGATTCAGCCCTCACCCGTCTCGACAAGGCCATCGACAAGTCCTCCAGCGCCCAGCTCGCTTTGCTGAAGGAAATGGACGAGACGCTCGCCGAATCGCAAAAGCGCCTGCGTGGTGCGCTCTCCGAGACCGGCCTCGATCCAGACCGCCTCGCCGCCCAGAGCGGCATCGCCAAAGGGGTCGGCGGCCCCTTCGTTCCCTTCAAGATCGATGCTTCCGCCGGCCCCTTCGAGGCGACTCTGAGCGCGCTCCAGCCGCGCATCGCCGCGGTTCTCAAATTGCGCGGCGTCGCCGAGCAGCTGCCGCTCGCCAAGCCGATGTCGGGAGACGTCGATTTCAGCTCGAACTACGGCTATCGCGTCGACCCCTTCACCCGCGGCCCGGCAATGCATACCGGCGTCGATTTCCGCGCAGAGACCGGCTCGCCGATCCGTGCCACCGCTCCTGGCAAGGTGATCACCGCGGAGTATTCGGGCGGCTACGGCAACATGGTCGAGATCGAACATGCCAACGGCATCACCACGCGCTACGCGCATATGTCGGCGATCCTGGCCTCGAACGGCCAGACGGTGACGACCGGGACCGTGATCGGCCGCGTCGGCAGCACCGGCCGCTCGACCGGTCCGCATCTCCATTACGAGACCCGGATCAACGACGAGCCGATCGATCCGACCCGCTTCCTGCGCGCCGGCGGCAAGCTTGCCGCGGTGAACTGAGCCCCTTGGAGCCCTCATCCTTCGAGACGCCGCTACGCGGCTCCTCGGGATGAAGGCCGGCGGATATCTTAAAGCCCTTCCGGGACGCATCACAGGCGGTTTTCCGACGCTTTCCCGGGCGCAGCCGCCAAGATATCTTGCAAGGCGACGCCTGCTTCCCTATCGCTCGCGCGAACGGAACTGAAGGCGAAAACCAGATGAGCAAGCCGGGCGCGAACGGACTGACCTATGCGCAGGCGGGTGTCGACATCGACGCCGGCAACGCAATGGTCGATGCCATCAAGCCGCTGGTGCGGGCGACGCGCCGGCCGGGTGCGGATGCGGAAATCGGCGGTTTCGGCGGCCTGTTCGACCTCAAGGCGGCCGGCTTCAGCGACCCGATCCTGGTCGCGGCCAATGACGGCGTCGGCACCAAGGTCAAGATCGCGATCGAGAGCGGTCTGCATTCGACCATCGGCATCGATCTCGTCGCCATGTGCGTCAATGACCTGATCGTGCAGGGCGCCGAGCCGCTGCTCTTCCTCGACTACTACGCCACCGGCAAGCTCGATCCGAAGGTCGGCGTCGAGATTGTGCGCGGCATCGCCGATGGCTGCCGTCAGGCCGGCTGCGCGTTGATCGGCGGCGAGACCGCCGAGATGCCCGGCATGTATGCAGAGAAGGATTACGATCTTGCCGGCTTCGCGGTCGGCGCGGCCGAGCGCGGCGCGCTGCTGCCGCGCGCCGATCTCGTGCCCGGCGACGTCGTCTTCGGCCTGCCCTCCTCCGGCGTCCATTCCAACGGCTATTCGCTGGTCCGGCGCATCGTCGCGCTGAGCGGCCTCGGCTGGGACGCACCCGCCCCCTTCGCGTCCGGCACGAGCCTCGCCGAGGCTCTGCTGGTGCCGACGCGGATCTATGTGAAGCCGCTGCTGCAGGCGCTGAAGGCGACCGACGGCATCAAGGCGCTGGCCCATATCACCGGCGGCGGCTTTCCAGACAACATCCCGCGCGTCCTACCTGACGGTCTCGGCGTCGCGCTCGACCTGCCCGCCATTCCCGTCCCGCCCGTCTTCGGCTGGCTCGCCCAGGTCGGCGGCGTCGCCGAGCGCGAGATGCTGCGCACCTTCAACTGCGGCATCGGCATGATCGTCACGGCGGAGGCCGCCAAGGCCGCCGAGGTCGAGGCGGCGCTGCAGGCCGCCGGCGAGCAGCCGGTGCGCCTCGGCGAGATCGTGCCCGTGGCGGAAGGCGAGGAGCAGGTCTCCTACCGGGGCAAGCTCGCGCTGTGACGGCGCCCAAATCGCGCCCGCGCGTCGGGATCCTGATCTCGGGCCGCGGCTCCAACATGGTCTCGCTGGTCGAGGCGGCGCGGGCCGAAGGCTATCCCGCGGAGATCGCCCTGGTGCTCTCGAACGTGCCGGGTGCCGGCGGGCTCGAGCGTGCTGCCGCCTTCGGCATCGCGACCGCGACGGTCGCTCACCGCGCCTTCAACAAGGATCGCGAGGCCTTCGAGCGAGCCATGGACGAGGTCCTGCGCGTCAACCAGATCGATCTCGTGGTGCTGGCCGGCTTCATGCGGATCATGACGCCGTGGTTCGTGCGGCGCTGGGAAGGCCGGCTGATCAATATCCATCCCTCGCTGCTGCCGCTGTTCAAGGGCACGCATACCCATCGCCAAGCGCTAGAGGCCGGCGTCGCCGAGCATGGCTGCAGCGTGCATTTCGTCGTGCCCGAGCTCGATGCCGGGCCGGTGATCATGCAAGCGAAAGTGCCAGTGCTGCCGGGCGACGACGAGGACGCGCTGGCCGCGCGCGTCCTCGTGCAGGAGCACCTGCTCTATCCGCGCGCGCTAGCCGAGGTCGCAGCCGGGCGCGTCGCGCTGATCGACGGCGCCGTCACTAGGCGCTGAGTCTCGTCCCTCCGCTCGCTCTCCTGCCGGCAGCGCTCTTCGTCTTCCTTCTGCCAGCGCCGGAAGAGATCGGCCCGCCTCGCCGGGTAACGCTCGTCGCGCGCGACGAGGTCGGTGATGCGGTCGGTGCGGAAATGGCGGAAGGCCTGACGCAGCTCGCACCAGGCGATGACGATGCGGACCCGCTCGTAGAACGTCATGCCGATCGGCCAGATCATGCGCTGCGTGTCCTGGCCGGTCTCGTCGCGGTAGCGCACCTCGAGCTTGCGCCCCTGGCGGATGGCGGCGCGCACAGCGGCAACATCGACCTGATCGACCGGAACGTCGCGACCATACGCCGGCGCGAACAGGGCGCCGTCGAGAAGGATCGGCCGCAGATGCGCCGGCAGCACCGCCGCCACCTTGCTGACGACATCCTCGGCCGCCCTGGCGAGAACGGGATCGGCGCGCTCGCCGAGCCAGCGCATGCCGACCAGCACGGCCTCGATCTCGTCTGGCGACAGCATCAGCGGCGGCAGGTCGAAGCCGGCGTCCAGCACATAGCCTATACCGGCCTCGCCGCGCACCGGCACGCCCTGCCTGACGAGCGTCGCGATGTCGCGGTAGACGGTGCGGACGGAAACGTCGAGCTCGGCGGCCAACGTCTCTGCCGTGACCGGCCGGCGCCGACGCCGCAGGCTCTGGATCATGTCGAGCAATCGTTCGGCGCGCTGCATGGCGACTGTCCTCTCCAGTGGCGTTTCCGTACGCAGAATGTTCTAGCCGTGCTGTCAGGTTTTGTCAGGATCGTGTCAGTAGGATGGCCATCCACTGACGTAGCGGGAGGTTCGCATGATCACGCTTTACGGTTTCGGCCCCGCCTTCGGCCTGCCTGACCCGAGCCCATTCTGCCTCAAGGCCGACATCCTGCTGCAGCTCTCCGGCCTGCCCTTCCAGCGCAAGGCGGGTAACCTCAGGCGCGCGCCCAAGCGCAAGCTGCCGCTGATCGTCGACGACGGCGTCACGGTCGCCGATTCGAGCTTCATCCGCTTCCATCTCGAAAGCCGCCACGGCATCGATTTCGACAGGGGGCTCGACGACGAGCGGCGCGGCGCGCTCTGGGCGCTCGAGAAGATGCTGGAGGAGCAGCTTTACTGGATCGTCGTCGATGAACGCTGGCTCGACGACGCGAACTTCGCGCGAGGCCCGGCGCATTTCTTCAAGGCAGTGCCGGCGCCGCTTCGGCCGCTCGTCGGCGCCATGGTGCGGCGGCACGTCCGCCGGAACATGCATGCCCACGGCATCGGCCGGCACAGCCGAGCGGAGATGCTGATACTCGCCGGGCGCGCGCTCGACGCCGCCAGCGGCATCCTCGGCACGCGGACCTATCTCGGCGGCGACGAGCCGGCAGGCGGCGATGCGGCGCTGGGCGCCTTCATGATCGCCGGGCTTTGCCCGCTCTTCGCCTCGCCGCTACGCGGGGAGATCGAAAAGCGCCCCGCCCTCGTCGCCTATGCGGCGCGGATGCGGGAACGCTTCTTCCCTGAGGCCGGAGCCGTCAGATCGGCCGCTTGAGCTTGCAGCGGTCGATGAAGCCGAGGCCCTTCTCGCGCGCCGAATCATTGAAATAGCCGGTGTCGCGGAAGGCCTGGATCTCGTCCTTGGTCATCGCGTTGACCGTGCCCTTGGCGTAGCAGCTGCACGGGGTGTGGACAGCTTCACGCGTGGTGCCCAGAAGGCGCGCCTGCGTCACCAGGCAGGCGTCGAAGGCGCGCAGCTGGATCATGTAGGGCGTCAGGTTCTTTGCGGTCGGATCGGGCGGCGGCAGGGCGCTGCCTCCGCTCGCGGCATGGGCCGACACCATGGCCAGGACCGACAATCCGCCGGCCAGAACAACCGCACCAATCCGCCGCATCATCATTGTCCTGCCAGTCCTCGAAGGATCGCCTTTAAGCGCAGGGCGCGCTCCCGCTTGGGAAGGCCATAGCCCCGTGCAAAGGTCAAGCCATCGGGCGATCACGCCTTCCTGATCCAGACTTTGTTGTCGTGGAAGGCGGCACCGCCGAAGGGTGCGGGCGCGTCCGCTCCGGTCAGGGTGTTGATGCCGCGGCCATGCTTGTGGGCGGCGTTCGGCCAGATCGATTCGGCGATGACCACGCCTCGCACGAGGCCATCGAACAGCACAGCCTCGAGATGGACGCTGCCGCGCCGGTTGCCGACCACGACCTCGTCGCCCGCAGCGACGCCGAGGCGCTCCGCATCGCCCGGGTGAAGCATCAGCGTCGGGCCGCGCTCCTTCTTCACCGAGCCCGGCGTCTCGGTGAAGGTCGAGTTCAGGAAACTGCGGGCCGGGCTCGTCGCCAGCCGGAACGGGTGTTCGTCGTCGACATTGTCGAGCACGTCCCAATAATCGGGCAGCGCCGGCATCTCCTGCCAGGGGCCGACGCGCCCGGCATTGGCGTTCGGAACCTTCGGCCAGTCCGGCTTGAAGCGGAACTTGCGGTCGCGATAACCGAAACCGTCAAGGTAATGCGCCGTGCGAAAATCCGGCTGCACGTCGATGAAATCATTGGCGAGGAGATCGTCGAGGCTGCCATGCCCGCTTTCCCGCATCGTCCAGTCGACGAGCTCGCGCGGCGTCATCGCGAAGCCGCGATGCTCGGCGCCGAGCCGCTGAGCCAGCGCGCAGATGACGTCATGGTTCGAGCGGCATTCGCCGGCCGGCTCGATCAGCTTGCCGCCCCACATGATGTGCTGGTGGCCGCCGCCCTGGTAGATGTCGTCGTGCTCCATGAACTGGGTGGCGGGCAGCACGACGTCGGCCATCTTCGCCGTCTCGGTCATGAACTGCTCGTGCACGACGGTGAAGAGGTCCTCGCGGGCGAAACCCTGCTTGACCAGCTCCTGCTCGGGCGCGACCGAGACCGGGTTGGTATTCTGGATGAACAGCGCCCTTACCGGCCCGCCCTGGCGCAGCGCCTCGGCATCGCCGGTCAGCACCCGGCCGATCTGCGACTGGTCGAGTTCGCGCACGGAACGATCCATGACGTCGAGCCCCTCGATCAGGCTCTTGCGCCATTTGTAGATGCCGCTGTTGCTGTGGAAGGCGCCGCCGCCCTCATATTGCCAGGCGCCCGTAACGGTCGGGACGCAGAGCGCCGCATGCATCGAAACCGCCCCGTTGCGCTGGCGTGCGAAGCCGTAGCCCAGGCGGAAAAAGCTGTTCTTGCGGGTGCCGACGAGCGCGGCGAATTCCTCGATCTGCGCGGCCTCCAGCCCGGTGATGGCCGCCGCCCATTCCGGCGTCCGGCTCTGCAGATGCGCCTCCAGCTCGTCCGGCGCGTCGGTATGCGCGGCCAGATAGGCGCGGTCCGCATGGCCGTCGCGGAAGAGCACATGCATCACGGCGCAGGCGAGCGCGGCATCGGTGCCCGGGCGCAGCACCAGCGGCAGGTCGGCCTGGGCCAGCGTCGCATTATGGTAGATGTCGATCGCGACGATCTTGGCGCCTCGCGTCTTCCGCGCTTTGATCGCGTGGTGCATGACGTTGACTTGGGTATGCACCGGATTGGTGCCCCAGATCACGATGCAGTCGGACTTCGCCATCTCGCGCGGGTCCGGCCCTGCAAGGCGCCCGGTTCCGGCGATGAAGCCCGTCCACGCCGTCGTGGTGCAGATCGTCGAATACTGCCCGGAATAGCGCTTGGCATGGCGCAGGCGGTTGATGCCGTCGCGCATCACCAGCCCCATCGTGCCGGCGTAGTAATAGGGCCAGACGGCGTCCGCGCCGTGCTCGGCCTCGATCGCCAGGAAGCGCCGGCCGATCTCGTCAAGCGCCTCGTCCCAGGAGATGCGCTCGAACGTCCCGGAACCCTTCTCACCCGTGCGCCGCAACGGATGCAGCAGGCGATCCGGATGGTGGATGCGCTCGGCGTAGCGGGCGACCTTTGCGCAGATCACGCCATCCGTGTAGCTCTGGCGCTTGCTGCCGCGGACGCGGCCGATGCTGCTCCCGTCGATGACCTCGACCTCCAGCGAACAGGCCGAAGGGCAGTCATGCGGGCAGGTGGAGGGCAAATGGGCGATGCGCGGCAGCTCGGTCATGATCTCGTCGTAATGCATGGCTCAACAAAGGGGAATGCGTTCCCGTCCGGCCCGCATTTCAAGCTGGCGGCCCGACACTGCCCGTACCGCTCTCCGATCATCAACTTCCGGTTAATCCTAATGCTTCACTTTGCCTGGACCATGTCGTGAAAGGCGCGTCTGCGCCGGAGTTTGAGTTGATGCGTAGCGTAGCGTTCCTGGCAGGCCTCGGCGCCTGCCTTGTATTGTCGTCGCCTGATCGGGCTCTGGCTCAATCACCCGACTACACCACCCTCACCTCCCCGCAATCGGCCCAGAACTGGTACCTTACGCTCGGTGCCGGAGTTCGTCATCAGCCCGACTATACCGGCTCGGACGACTACGTATTCCGTGCGAGGCCGATCATTTCGCTGGGCCGGGGCTTGAAGAGCACCTGGTGGGCCGCCGAGGACGATGCGATGCTGAGCATCGGCGTCTTCTCCGGCCAGGGCTGGCGGATCGGCTTCTCGGGCGACCTGCTCTGGAAGCGCAGCGCCTCGGTTAATCCGGCGCTGGTCGCGGTGCCCGCGACCAAGTTCGGCGCCGAGGCCGGCGGCTTCGTCGAATTCTATCCGACCTCGTGGTTGCGTGCCCGCGCCGACGTGCGCCGCGGCGTCGTCGCTCATGACGGCGTCGTCGCCGATTTCAAGCTCGACGCCTTCTCCAATATCGGCGCCTGGACCATCGGCGCCGGCCCGCGCATGCGGATCGCCTCGGCCGACTATGTCCGCACCTATTTCGGAACCACCGGCGCCCAGCCCGGCACGGGCGGCCTGCTGCAGCGCTTCAATACCGGCGTGCATTCGGTCGGCGCGCTGGGGCAGCTGACCTATCACTGGTCCGAAAATCTCAAGACGACGGCCTATGTCGAGTACAAGCGTCTCATCGGCGACGCCACGCGCTCGCCGATCGTCAGGCCGTACGGTTCGCGCAATTCGGTCACGATCGGCCTCTCCGCGAGCTACTCCTTCGATACCGGGTCGAATTATTCCCTGGGCGGTCTCTGAAGCGGCCAATGAAGGCCGGGCTGGCCCCGGCCTTCATTGGAGATCCGAAACAAAAAAGGCGGGCCGGAAACCGGCCCGCCTTTCTGATTTTCAGCGACCGGCTGAAATCAGCCGACGATCTCGTTGCCCGCGAAGAACTGGGCGATCTCGACGGCAGCCGTCTCCGGCGCATCCGAGCCATGCACGGTGTTCTCGCCGACCGACTCGGCGAACAGCTTGCGGATAGTGCCCTCGGCGGCGTTGGCCGGGTTGGTGGCGCCCATCACGTCGCGATACTTCGCGATGCCGTCCTCGCCCTCGAGAACCTGGACCACGACCGGGCCGGAGGTCATGAACTCGACGAGTTCGCCGAAGAAGGGACGCGCCGAGTGGACCGCATAGAAGGTCTCGGCCTGGCCCTTGGTCATCTGGATGCGCTTCTGCGCGACGATGCGAAGGCCCGCCTTCTCGATGACCGCGTTGACCGCGCCGGTGAGATTGCGCCGCGTCGCGTCGGGCTTGAGAATGGAGAAGGTACGCTGAACAGCCATCGGGGAATCCTAACGAGAATTTGCCTTGGGGAAATTCGGGGGAATGCGGCGCGCTTATAGCCGCGCCCTCCCCGCCCCACAAGGCTCGCCCGCCACAGCGGCTCAGCGCGCCTTCTGGCCGAACAGGATCGCCTTCTCCTCGGGCGTGCTGATGCCGGCCGGATTGCGCAGCGATTCGCCGACCTTGATGCCGCGCAGCACCGCGGGGCGCGCCAGCATCGTCTCGAGCCAGCGCGCGACATTCGGGAACTGCTTGAGGTCCTGGCCCTGCTTCTCCCAGCCCTTGGCCCAGCCGATGCAGGCCATGTCGGCGATCGAATAGGCGCCGCAGATATAGTCGCGGCCCTCCAGGCGCTTGTTCAAAACGCCGTACAGGCGGTTGGCCTCGTTGGTGTAGCGCTCGACCGCGTAAGGGATCTTCTCCGGCGCGTAGAGCCGGAAATGGTGGGTCTGGCCGAGCATCGGGCCGAAGCCGCCCATCTGCCAGAACAGCCATTCGTCGACCCCGACACGGGCGCGCTCCTCGGCCGGATAGAACATCCCGGTCTTGCGCCCGAGATATTGCAGGATCGCCCCCGATTCGAAGACCGAGATCGGCCTGCCATCCGGCCCTTCCGGATCGACGATGGCCGGCATGCGGTTATTGGGCGAGATCGCCAGGAACTCCGGCTTGAACTGGTCGCCCTTGCCGATGTTCACCGGGACGAGGTTGTACGGCAGCCCGCACTCCTCCAGCATGATGCTGATCTTCCAGCCGTTCGGCGTGGGCCAATAGTAGAGTTCGATCGGCTTGGTCTGGTTGGCGGGCATGGGCTGCTTCCGGTGACTCGGCAGACGATGGGGAGCGATTTGTAGGCTTCTTCCGCGATGCGAGAAAGGGGGTCGATCGGGCTGCGCAGTCCGTTTGCAGAGGCTTCTGCTGCGCGAAGGCCGAAACGGCCTCAGAGCGCTATCTTGAATCCCTGATGACTCTGCTCGAAGCCGAGGCGAACATAGAACCGGTGCGCGTCACGCCGGTCGTTGTGGGAGGTCAGCTCGGCCAGCCCCGCCCCGCGCTCCCGCGCGAAGGCGAGCGCATGCCGGATCATCACCGCGCCGATGCCCTGCCCGCGGCACTCCGGCGCGACATGGACGCTCTCGAACTTGGCCCGCTTGCGCCCGCGCGCCGCGAGGCCCGGGATCAGCGTGACCTGGAAGGTGCCGATCACCTCCCCCGCCTGCTCCGCCACGAACAGCGTATTGTGCGGCGATGCATCCACCTCGGTGAAAGCCGCCAGATAGGCCGGGTCGCGGGTTTCCGCCGCGATCTCCGCAGCCGACTTCCGCTGCTGCGGTGCCCCCAGCATGATCAGGGTGGCGATGCGCGCCACATCCTCGCGACGGGCCCGGCGGATGACGATGCCCGCGGCGTCAACGTTCGCTATGCCCATTACAGTCCTGTTCCCGAATGCGAAACGATCTCGGCCACGCCCGTCATTCCGCGAAGAGCCGCCTCGCCATCAGCAAGGTGTTGGGGGTGTCGTCGCGGCCGTCGAAGCGGGCCTGGCGCTGCAGGAAGAAGCCCATGCGCTCATAGAAGGCGATCGCGGCCTCGTTCTGGCTCTCGACCTCGAGCCGCGCCACAGGCGCCTGCGGAAAGCAGGCGAGCGTGACCTGCAGCAGCGTCCGGCCCACGCCGATGCCCTGCCATGGCGGAAGCACGTAGAGCCGGGTCAGCATCGCCGCCCGGTCCTGTTCGATGCGGGCCGAGGAGGTCGCGATGATCTTGTCGCCGGTCAGCGCCACCAGGAAGACGCCGCTCTCGCGCCCGAGCTGGGCCGTCAGGTTCTCCAGCGAATGCCAGGCATTGGAAATCTCGGCGACGCGCCGCCAGCCATAGATGCCGTCATAGGTGGCGTGCCAGGTATCGACCAGAAGAGCCCGTACCGCCGCAAGGTCGGCGGTCTCGGCGTCTCGGATGATCAGACCGTCTGGCGTCACATGCTCACTCGATGCCGAGCTTCTTCTTCAGGATTTCGTTCAGCGCCTGCGGGTTGGCCTTGCCGCCCGAGGCCTTCATCGCCTGGCCGACGAACCAGCCCAGCATGGTGGGCTTGGCCTTGACCTGCTCGACCTTGTCGGGGTTTGCGGCAATCAGCTCGTCGACTGCCTTCTCGATGGCGCCGGTGTCGGTGACCTGCTTCATGCCGCGGGCCTCGACGATCTGGCGCGGGTCGCCGCCTTCGGTCCAGAGGATCTCGAACAGATCCTTGGCGATGCGGCCCGAGATCACGCCTTCGCCGATCAGGTCGACGAGTCCGCCAAGCTGCACGGCGGAGACCGGGGACGTCGTGACGTCCTGGCCTTCCTTGTTGAGGCGGCCGAACAGCTCGTTGATCACCCAGTTGGCGGCGGCTTTGCCGTCGCGGCCTTTCGCGACCGCCTCGAAGTAGTCCGCCTGCTCGCGCTCGGCGACGAGCACCGACGCGTCATAGGGCGAAAGACCGTATTCGGCGATGAAGCGGGCCTTCTTTCCGTCCGGCAGCTCCGGCAGCCCGGCCTTGAGCCCCTCGACGAAGGCATCGTCGAATTCGAGCGGCAGCAGGTCCGGGTCGGGGAAGTAGCGATAGTCGTGCGCCTCCTCCTTCGAGCGCATCGAGCGCGTCTCGCCCTTGGCCGGATCGTAGAGGCGCGTCTCCTGGTCGATGGTGCCGCCATCCTCGATGATGCCGATCTGGCGGCGTGCCTCGGTCTCGACCGCCTGGCCGATGAAGCGAATCGAGTTGACGTTCTTGATCTCGCAGCGCGTGCCGAGTTCTTCGCCGGGCTTGCGGACGGAGACGTTGACGTCGGCGCGCAGGTTGCCCTTCTCCATGTCGCCGTCGCAGGTGCCGAGATAGCGCAGGATGGTGCGCAGCTTTGAGACATAGGCCTTGGCCTCGTCGGCGGAGCGCAGATCGGGCCGCGAGACGATCTCCATCAGCGCCACGCCGGAGCGGTTGAGGTCGACGAAGCTCATCGTCGGATGCTGGTCGTGGATCGACTTGCCGGCGTCCTGCTCGAGATGCAGCCGCTCGATGCCAACGGTGATCTGCTCGGTCGGCGAGAGATCGACCACGATCTCGCCCTCGCCGACGATCGGGCTTTTGTACTGGCTGATCTGGTAACCCTGGGGCAGATCAGGGTAGAAGTAGTTCTTGCGGTCGAAGACCGAGCGGTTGTTGATCTGGGCGTTGAGGCCGAGCCCGGTGCGCACCGCCTGACGGACGCATTCGGCGTTGATGACGGGCAGCATGCCGGGCATGGCCGCATCGACGAGGCTGACATGCGCGTTCGGCTCGGCTCCGAAGCCGGTCGCGGCGCCCGAGAACAGCTTGGCGTTGGAGGTGACCTGGGCATGGATTTCCATGCCGATCACGATCTCCCAGTCGCCGGTCGCGCCCTTGATCAGCTTTTTCGGGTCGGCGGGGCGGGCATGCGCGTTCATCTGTCGTCTTCCGGCTGCGGTGGTCGCTTACGGGTTACGATGTCGGCGAGCGTGCGGCAAGCACCGTGGCCCATCAGGGGGCCGCAGCCCGCCGCCTCAATTGTGCACTGCCGTTGCGTTCCTGCAACCGGTTGACGGGAATATGGCCTATCGGAAGCAAATTCACGAACGATGACGGGTGATGGTTATTGACATTCGTCACTACTGTATCCTTCTTGCGCCAAAGGTTGCCGCGCCGTCATGGTCGCGCCGGCCCAGCCATTCGGAGTTCCGTCATGCCACGCAGCCGTTTCATCGGTCTGGTGCTCGCCGCTTTCACCGCGTCGACCGGCCTCGCCGCGCTCGACGCCGCCGCCCAGGGAGCGCCGCCGGCTCCGCCGGTCCAGGTCGCCAGCCCCCTCGCCAAGCGCATCACCAACTGGGACGAGTACACCGGCCGCTTCGAGGCCAGCGAGCAGGTCGAAGTCCGCGCCCGCGTTTCCGGCTTCATCGAGCAGGTGCACTTCCTGGACGGCTCGCTCGTCCAGAAGGGCGATCTGCTCTTTACCATCGATCAGCGCCCCTACAAGCTGGCCGTCGATGTCGCCCGTGCCGAAGTCGCCCGCGCCAAGGCGCAGGTGGAGCTGTCGCAGAGCGAGGTCGAGCGCGCCGAGGGGTTGACCGCCAACCGCACGATCACGGCCCGCGACGTCGACCAGCGCCGCGCCAACCTGAACAGCGCCATCGGCGCGCAGCAGGGTGCGGAGGCCAATCTCAAGACCGCCGAGCTCAACCTCGAATGGACCGAGCTGCGCGCGCCCCTCGCCGGCCGCATTTCGAACCGTCGCGTCGACCCGGGCAACCTGATCGCTGGCGGCCAGTCGGGCGCGACGCTGCTCACGACCATCGTCGCAGTCGCGCCGATCTACTTCACCTTCGACATCTCGGAGGCGGATTTCCTGCGCTACGCCCGCCTGGCCAATCTGCGCGAGGATGCCAGCAGGGACAGCGGGACCCTGGTCGAGGTGCGGCTCTCGGACGAGACCGAATGGGGTCGTCGCGGCCGGGTCAACTTCTTCGACAACGCGCTGAACGCGCGCTCCGCCACCATCCGCGGCCGGGCCGTGTTCGAGAACAAGAACCAGCTGCTGACACCCGGCGTGTTCGGCCGCCTGCGCTTCTTCGCCGGTGAAGCGGACGCGCTGCTCGTGCCTGACACCGTCATCGTCTCGGACCAGGCCAGCAAGATCGTGCTGACGGTCGGCGCCGAGAACAAGGTCGTGCCGAAGCCCGTCGTGCTCGGGCCGATCAGCGAGGGCCTGCGGGTGATCCGCTCCGGCCTGACCGTCGAGGACAAGGTAATCGTCGGCGGCAGCGCCAATCCGATGGTCCGCCCCGGCGTCGCGGTCACGCCCCAGCCGGGCGAGATCAAGGTCGCGACCTCGAAATGAACGAATTCCGCACCGGCCTCGCCTGAGGCCGGTGCCCGCTCCCGGGCCGTGCGAGGCCTGATTTTCCGATCACGCGCGCTTAGGCGCCCGCCCGCTATTTCCCCGGACAGGACATTTCCATGTTCCGCTTCGCCCATTTCTTCATCGACCGGCCGATCTTCGCCACCGTGCTTTCGGTGCTGCTGACGATCGCCGGCGCCATCGCCCAGCGTTCGCTGCCGATCTCGGAATACCCCGAGATCGCGCCGCCGACCGTCTCGATCACCGCGACCTATCCCGGCGCCTCGGCCGAGGTCGTCGCCGCCACGGTGGCGACGCCGATCGAGCAGGAGGTCAACGGCGTCGACGACATGCTCTACATCACCTCGCAATCGACCGGTGACGGTCGGGTGACGATCAACGTGGTGTTCAAGGCCGGCGTCGACATCGACCAGGCGCAGGTGCTGGTGCAGAACCGCGTCTCGGCAGCCGAGCCGCGCCTGCCGCAGGAGGTGCGCCAGCTCGGCCTGCAGACGCGCAAGGCCTCGCCCGACTTCCTGATGGTCATCAACATGATCTCGCCGGACGGCTCGCGCGACGCGCAATACATCTCCAACTACGCCTCGCTCTACGTGAAGGACGTGCTCACCCGCGTCGATGGCGTCGGCGACGTGCAGGTCTTCGGCGCGCGCGACTTCTCGATGCGGATCTGGCTCGACCCCGCCAAGGTCGCGGCACGCAACCTGACGGCAGGCGATGTGGTCGCGGCCCTCAGGGCGGCGAACGTCCAGGTTGCGGCGGGCGCACTGAACCAGCCGCCGGCAAAGTCGGACGAAGCCTTCCAGCTCTCGGTCAACACGCTCGGCCGCCTGACCGACGTCTCCGAGTTCGAGAACATCGTCGTCCGTTCGGACGCCGATGGCGGCACCATCCGCGTCCGCGACATCGCCCGCGTCGAACTCGGCTCGCAGGACTACACCAGCAACGCCTATCTCGATAACGAGAACACCGTCGCCATCGGCGTCTTCCAGCGGCCGGGCTCGAATGCGCTTGCGACTTCGGATGCGCTGATCTCGACGATGAAGCGGATGTCGGAGCAGTTCCCGGTCGGCCTCGAGCACCGCATCATCTACAATCCGACCGAGTTCATCGGCGAGTCGGTGGACGCCGTCGTGCGCACGCTGCTCGAGGCGGTGCTGCTCGTCGTGGTCGTGGTGATCCTGTTCCTGCAGACCTGGCGCGCCGCGATCATCCCGATCGTCGCGATCCCGGTCTCGCTGGTCGGCACCTTCCTGGTGATGAGCGCCGTCGGCATCTCGTTCAACACGATCTCGCTGCTCGCGCTCGTTCTGGCGATCGGCATCGTCGTCGACGACGCGATCGTGGTGGTGGAGAACGTCGAGCGCTATCTGGCGCAGGGCCTGTCGCCGTCGGAGGCCGCGCACAAGACGATGGACGAAGTCGGCGGCGCACTGCTGGCGATCGCGCTCGTGCTCTGCGCGGTGTTCATCCCGACCGCCTTCATCAGCGGCCTGCAGGGCACCTTCTACCAGCAGTTCGCGGTCACGATCGCGGCCTCGACGGCGATCTCCTGCTTCGTCTCGCTGACGCTGTCGCCGGCGATGTCGGCGGTGCTGCTCAAGCCGCACAAGAAGCATGACCCGAACGAGAAGCACGGCTTCTTCTACAAGCTGGGCGCGCCGGTCCGCGGCTTC
This sequence comes from Allobosea sp. Root381, assembly GCF_001429395.1. Taxonomy (GTDB): domain Bacteria; phylum Pseudomonadota; class Alphaproteobacteria; order Rhizobiales; family Beijerinckiaceae; genus Allobosea. The sequence goes on along the minus strand of NZ_LMJT01000023.1, from coordinate 141,612 downwards.
TTCCACTACTTCAATGCCGGCTTCGACTGGCTGTCGCGGACCTATGGCCGCGTCACCTCCAGGCTGATCCGCATCGCGGTGATCCTGCTGATCGCCTATGCCGGCCTGATCGCGCTGACCGCCCAGCGGCTGACCGCGACCCCGACGGGCCTCGTGCCACAGCTCGACCGCGGCTACTTCATCGTCGCGATGCAGTTGCCGCCGGGAGCCTCGCTCCAGCGGACCGATGCCGTGCTGCGCAAGGCCAACGAACTGCTGCTGTCGCGGCCGGGCGTCGCCCATACGGTCGCCTTCGCCGGCCTCGACGGTGCGACATTCACCATCGCGCCGAACACCGGCGTCGCCTTCGTCACGCTCTCTCCGTTCAAGGACCGCGAGAAGGAAGGACTGACCACGGCCGGCATCCTGAACGACCTGCGCCAGCAGATGTTCTCGATCACCGAGGCCTTCACCCTCGTCATCGAGCCGCCGGCGATCCCGGGCATCGGCACCGGCGGCGGCCTGAAGGGCTATGTGCAGGATCGCAGCGGCCGCGGGCTCGCGGCACTGGAAGGCGCGGCCTGGGCCGTGGCCGGCTCGGCCGGGCAGGTGCCTGGCATCCAGCAGCCCTTCACGCTGTTCTCGACCAAGACGCCGCAGATCTATGCCGATATCGACCGCACCAAGGCGGAGATGCTCGGCGTGCCGATCACGCGCATCTTCGAGACGTTGTCGGTCTATATGGGCTCGGCCTATATCAACGACTTCAACCTCCTGGGCCGGACTTACCGCGTGACTGCGCAGGCGGATAATCCGTTCCGCCTGACCACGCGCGACGTCGCCAATCTCAAGACCCGTAACGCGGATGGCGAGATGGTGCCGATCGGCTCGGTCGCGTCGTTCTCCGACACGACCGGCGCCTATCGCGTGCCGCGCTACAACCTCTATCCGGCAGCCGAGGTGCAGCTCTCGATGGCCCATGGCTATTCGACGGGCCAGGGCATCGCCGCGGTCGAGAAGATCGCGGCGGAGCAGCTGCCGCCCGGCTTCGGCTTCGAATGGACCGAGATCGCGCTGCAGGAGAAGCTTGCCGGCAACACGGCGATCATCGCCTTCGGCCTCGCCGTGGTGTTCGTCTTCCTGCTGCTGGCGGCGCTCTACGAGAGTTGGCTCCTGCCGCTCTCGGTCATCCTGATCGTGCCGATGTGTATCCTGGCGGCGATGTTCGGGGTGAACTATGCCGGGCTGGATCGGAACATCCTCGTCGATATCGGGCTCGTCGTGCTCGTCGGCCTGGCGGCGAAGAACGCGATCCTGATCGTCGAGTTCGCCAAGCAGGCGGAAGACGAGGGCATGAACCGGCGCGATGCCGCGGTCGCCGCCGCCCGCACCCGTCTGCGGCCGATCCTGATGACCTCGCTCGCCTTCATCCTCGGCGTGCTGCCGCTGACCATCTCGGTCGGCGCCGGCGCCGAGATGCGGCAGGCGATGGGCATCGCGGTCTTCGCCGGCATGCTCGGCGTGACCATCTTCGGCCTGATCTTCACGCCGGTCTTCTACGTGATGGTGCGCTGGCTCGCCGATCTCGGCGGAAGGCGCCGCAAGGCGGCCGAGGCCGCTCGCCAGGCCACCGGCGCTCACGGCTGACCAAAAGACTAAATGAGAAAAAGGCGGCGGGCGAAAGCCCGCCGCCTTTTTTGTTGTCCGAGAGCGGACCGGGCTTTGGCTGAAGCACACCGTCTTTCCGGCGCTCGGCAGCGAAGAGCCCCGGAAAGGCGGTGTGGTCGCTCGGCGTTCCCCGGATCTGCCGTTCCTCGGCAGCGGCCGACCGGCATGGCCTGCGCCGCCGCCAGTGATCACGAGGATAGACGCCAGCCACGGCCCAAAAAGCAGACCCTGCGCAATGTCCGTGATCTTGGCAGCATCAACGCGTGTGCTACCTTGCCTTTAGAGCGGCTCGAAGAAACCGCCTCGGCCTCGCCGTCGAAACCTTCGGTGTGGCCACACACATAGGGAGGAAATACGATGCGGAAGGTGCTTATGGCCGCCGTCGCGGCCTGCAGTCTCATTGCTGCGTCATCGGTCGCCGGTGCCCAGGAAAAGCTCAAGATCGGGATGATGGCAACGTTGTCGGGCGCACTGACGTCCGGCGGCGAGGATGGCGTGCGCGGCGTGCAGGTCGCGCTGAAGCAGCTCGGCAACAAGATCGCCGGCCGCGAGGTCGAGCTGATCATCGCGACCACCGACGCCAGCCCCGACTCCGCCCTCAGGGCGGCGCGCAAGCTCGTCGAGCAGGACAAGGTCCAGGTCATCGTCGGCCCGCTCTCGGGCTCCGAGGGCATCGCGATCCGCGACTATTCCAAGACCGTCCCGAACGTGACGGTCGTCGATGGCTCCTCGGGAGCGCTCGAGACCACCTACGTCAACCCGTCGCCGAACTATTTCCGCTTCAACAGCAACGGCGCGATGTGGATGGCCGGCCTCGGCGACTACGTCTTCAAGGACAAGGGCTACAAGAAGGTCGCCGTGATCGCGGAGGACTACTCCTTCCCCTACACCCAGGTCTTCGGCTTCGCGCTCGGCTATTGCAAGGCCGGCGGCGAAATCACCCAGCGCCAATGGGTGCCGCTCGGCACCAAGGATTTCGGCTCGGTCATCGCCAACATCCCCGATGACGTCGATGCGGTGTTCCTCGGCCTCGGCGGCGGCGACGCGGTCAACTTCCTGAACCAGTACAGCCAGACTGGCGGCAACGCGAAGTTCGTCGGCGGCTCGATCATGGTCGACCAGACCGTGCTCTCGTCCAAGGGCGCCGCCAAGAAGCTCCTGGTCGGCACGCCCTCCTCGGGCGGCGTCGCGGACGCCTGGGACGATCCGCGCTGGAAGGCCTGGGTCAAGGCTTATCAGGACGCCTTCCCGGCCGACAAGCGCTTCGCCAGCCCGTCGCTCTTCGCGACGAACTACTACAACGCCTTCACAGCGCTCGCGACCGCGCTCAACAAGGTGAATGCCGACCTTTCCGACGGCGGCACCAAGCTGCGGGCGGAACTCGCCAAGGTCGAGCTCGACGCGCCCAACGGCAAGATCAAGCTCGACGACGATCGGCAGGCGATCGCCACGACCTTCATCACCGAGGTCGCGGAACTGCCGAATGGCGAGCTGACCAACAAGTTCGTGCGCACCGTCCCCGACGTCAACAAGACGATGGGGCTGAGCCCGGAAGCCTTCAAGGCTGTGGGCCTGCCTTCGCGCACCAACCCGGAATGCAAGAAATAGGCGCCTAGGCCTGCTGGAGGGGAACCGGGCGACATGCGCTCCCCCTCCATCCCGTCACGTCCCGGTCGAAGGCGCCCCGAGTCGCAGCTTGGGGCGCAGCGGGAGCGGCTTGCCTGATGAGGCTCGTGCCGCCCCACCGGAGCTGCTTGCGAGAGGACCCATGAGTCGCGCAGTCGCGGTCTGCCACGGCCCCTTCGGCCGGGTTTCGATCTACGATCTCGACCGCCCGCTGGTGCTGCACGCCCATCGCGAGGCCCACCTGATCTTCTTCCTGGAGGGCTCGCGGGGCCTCGTCACCATCGGCGGTCGGACCACCCGCGTCGACCCCTTCATGGGCATCGCCATCAATCCGTGGGAGCCGCATAATTTCCAGCCGGAGAGCCCCGGCAGCTTCGGCCTCTTCCTCGTCGTCTATCTCCGGCCGGAATGGCTTGCGGCCCAGGCGATGAGCCCGCCCGGCGGCATCGTCTTCCCCTCCTCGGAGCTGGTCGTCACCCGCGAGCTCGCCGCCTGGCGCGACAAGATCGTCGAGATGCTGCTGTGCTCGCGCCGCGAGCTCGATCCCGGCCCGGTGCTGATGGCGCTGGCCCAGGCGTCGAGCGAACCGATCGAGCCGGAGCTCGCGTCCTCCTTCGCCCATCTCGCTCCCGAAGGCGCGATCGATCGCCGCGTGCTGCGCGCCTGCCGCCTGCTCGAGGATCATCCGAGCTATGAGGGCGCTCTCGAACGCGTCGCTCGCGAGGCGGGGCTGTCGCGCGCCCATTTCTTCAAGCTCTTCCGGCAGCAGGTCGGCGTCACCCCCACCGTCTTCTCCAACACGGTGCGCCTCGACGCCGCACTCGACCGGCTGGTGTTCTCGCGCGATCCGGTGACGCAGATCGGCGACGGCCTCGGATTCTCCGGCCAGAGCGTCTTCACCCGCTTCTTCACGGCCCATATGGGCATGGCGCCGCGGGACTATCGGCGCGTGCTGCGCACGGTTGACCCCTCACCCCTGCCGGCGGCCCGGCCCCTGCGGGCCGCCCCTTCCATGCGGGCGGCCAATGTCTGATTTCATCGCCCGCCGCCCGGTCTGGTCGCTCGTGATCATCATCGCGATCGGCATCCTCGCCTGGCTGGTCTTCTCGGTCTGGACGCCGGGCATGGAGGCCATGATGGGCCGCAAGCGCGTCTTCCTCAGCGCTCTGTTCAACGGCATCACGCTGGGCGCGCTGTATTTCCTCGTGGCGAGCGGCTTCACGCTGATCTTCGGCCTGATGCGCAACGTCAACCTCGCCCATGGCTCGCTCTACCTGTTCGGCGGCTATGTCGGCTACAGCATCGGCACGCTGACCGGCTCCTGGCTCGTCGCGCTCGTGGCCGCCTTCGTCATCGTCGCCATCGTCGGCGTGCTGATGCAGGTGCTGCTCTTCCGCTGGATGGAGGGGCAGGATCTGCGCCAGACGCTCGTCACCATAGGCCTCTCGATCGTCTTCGCCGACCTGCTGCTCTGGAACTATGGCGGCGACACCTTCCAGGTCACCACGCCGGACTGGCTCTCCGGCCCGGTGCAGCTTCCCTTCGTCGTGGCGCTGCGCGGCAATGGCGACGCGGTGATGATGACCTATCCCTTCGTCCGCATCGCCATCCTGATCGGCGCGATCGTGCTCGGCGTCGCGATGTGGCTGGCGCTCAACCGCACCCGCGTTGGCATGCTGGTGCGCGCCGGGGTCGACGACCGCGACATGCTCTCGGCCACTGGCGTGCGCGTCCAGCTCGTCTTCGTCATGGTCTTCGCCTTCGGGGCGGGGCTCGCGGGCCTTGCCGGCGTCGTCGGCGGCACCTTCCAGTCGCTGCAGCCGGGCGAGGACACCAAGATCCTGCTCTCCTCGCTGGTCGTCGTCATCGTCGGCGGCATGGGCTCGATCCCGGGCGCGGCGGTGGGCGCGCTCATCGTCGGCCTCGCCGAGCAGTTCGGCTCGGTCTACATGCCGACCTATGCGGTGATGCTGACCTTCGTCATCATGGTCGCGGTGCTCGCGGTCCGCCCGCAGGGCCTCGCGGCAGCGAGGCGCTGATCATGGCCGTGATCGACACCCGCACCACCGGCTATCGCCCGCCCGCCACCGAGGGCCTCTCGGCCTGGGTGGCGCGCCGCGGCGCGGCCTTCTGGGTAGTGTCGGTGCTGCTGCTGGTGATGCCGGTGCTCGCCAGCCCGTTCTGGCTGGTCCAGATCCTCGCCTATGCGCTGATCCTCGGCATGGTGGCGCTGAGCCTGATGTTCCTCGCCGGCTATGGCGGCATCGTCAGCCTAGTGCAGATGACGGTCGCGGGCTTTGCCGCATATCTCGTCGCCATCCTCGGCGACAGCGCGATCACGCAGATCAGCCTGAAATGGCCGTGGTGGATGGCGGCGCCGGTCGCGATCCTGGTCGCGACCCTGTTCGGCACGCTGAGCGGGGCGCTCTCGGTCCGCACCGAGGGCATCTACACGATCATGATCACGCTCGCGATCGGCTCGGCCTTCTATTACCTGACCCTGCAGAACTACACGATCTTCAACGGTTTCAGCGGCTTCAACGGCGTCATGCCGCCGGTCTTCCTCGGCGTCGAATGGGGCGACACGATCCCGTTCTACTATCTGACGCTGGTGCTCGCCGCCCTCGCCTATGCGGTCGTGCTCTATGTCTCGCGCGCGCCCTTCGGGCTGGCACTGCAGGGCACGCGCGACAATCCGCGCCGCATGGCCGCGCTCGGCTTCGATGTGATGGCGCATCGCGTCGCCGCCTATACCTTCGCCTCGGCGATCGCCGCGACCGCGGGCGTGCTGCTGGTCTGGTACCAGCGCCAGGTCTCGCCCGGCACAGCCGGCGTTGGCCCGGTGGTCGACATCCTGATCATCGCCGTGGTCGGCGGGCTGACCCGCCCGATCGGCCCCTTCGTAGGCGCGCTGGTCTATGTCGTGCTGCGGACCTTCTCGCTCGACATGCTGGAAGGGCTGGGGCTCGACGGCCGCCGCTACCAGCTGGTGATCGGGCTCGGCTTCCTGATCATCGTGCTGTTCTCGCCGGACGGGCTCGTCGGCATCTGGCAACGCCTGCGCGAACGCTATCGCCGGAGCCAGGACGGCCGCGTCACGCAGATGCGGATCGGCGGAGGCGAGCCATGAGCGCCATCGCCGCCACCGCCGGCTCCGTGAGCTCCGTGCCCGGTCGTGATGCCCTCGCCTCCGCCGGTTCGGCCAATGCGCTGGAGCTGCGCGGCGTCTCGCGGCTGTTCGGGGCACTCGCCGCGCTGTCCGACGTCACGCTCTCGGTGCGGCCGGGCGAGCGGCGCGGCGTGCTCGGCTCGAACGGCGCCGGCAAGACCACGCTGTTCAACTGCATCACCGGCGATTTCGCGCCCTCCTCCGGCATCATCCGCTTCTTCGGCGAGGACGTGACCGCCTTCCCGCCGCAGGAGCGCATTCGCCGCGGCCTGCGCCGCACCTACCAGATCTCCTCGCTCTTCGCGGGGCTGTCGGTGCTCGACAACGTCTATCTCGCCTGCCGCGGCGTCTCGCGGAACCGCTTCTCGCTGATGCGCCCGCGTCGCGACGACACGCTGGTCCATGCTGCCGAGAACCTCGTCGAGGCGGTGCATCTGGCGCCGGTCAAGGACCGCCTCGTCGGCGAGCTCGCCTATGGCCAGCAGCGCCAGCTCGAGATCGCGCTGGCCCTGTCGGGCGCGCCGCGCTTCATCCTGTTCGACGAGCCGGCGGCGGGCCTTTCGCCGACGGAGCGGCGCGACCTCGTCCATATCCTGACCTCGCTGCCCGCCCATATCGGCTTCATCATCATCGAGCACGACATGGATGTCGCTTTGCGCGTCGTCGAGAGCGTGACGATGATGCACAACGGCCGCATCTTCAAGGAAGGCGCCCCCGCCGAGATCGAATCCGATCCCGAGGTACAGGAACTCTACCTCGGAGGCGGCCATGGCTGAGCGCCTCAAGGCTCCCCCCGGCCCCGGCATCCCGGTCCTGCAGATCGCGGGGCTGAACGTCTTCTACGGGCGCTCTCATGCGCTGCAGGGCGTCGACCTCGCGCTGCAGAGCGGCGTGCTCTCGGTCGTCGGCCGCAACGGCATGGGCAAGACGACCATGTGCAAGGCGATCATGGGGCTGGTGCCGATCAGCTCCGGCTCGATCCGCCTGTTCGGCGAGGAGATCGCCGGCCGCTCCCCGGCCGAGATCGCCAGGCTGGGCATCGGCTACGTGCCGCAAGGCCGCAGGCTCTGGCGCTCGCTGACCGTCGACGAGCATCTGCGCCTGATGCAGCGCGGCAAGCGTGGCGCCTGGACCACTGAGCGCATCTACGAGGCCTTTCCGCGTCTGGCCGAGCGGCGCAACAATGGCGGCGCCCAGCTCTCCGGCGGCGAGCAGCAGATGCTGGCCATCGGGCGCGCCCTGCTGCTCAATCCGCGCCTGCTGGTGATGGACGAGCCGACCGAGGGCCTGGCTCCGGTCATCGTCGCCCATGTCGAGGAGATGCTGGTCCGGCTCGCCGATCAGGGCGACGTTGCCATCCTGGTGATCGAGCAAAACATCGGCGTCGCGACGGAGATGTCCGACCCCGTCGCGATCATGGTCAACGGCCGGGTCAACCGCGTCATCGCTTCCGCGACGCTCGCCGGCGACCGCGACCTGCAGCAGCGCCTGCTCGGGGTCGGCCGCCACGGCCATGACGAGACAGACGGCGCGCCCGAGCCCGCGACCGAGGGAGCGACCGCCGCCCGCGCCGCTCCGGCCGCCCCGACCGGGCCGACGCGGGTCTACAACGCCAACCCGGTCATCCCGACGCGCTGGTCGCAGCCCGTGCCCGCCGCCCGGATCGAGGCCCAGGCGCGCACCATCTCGCGGCCCGTCCTGGCGACGCGCGACGGCCAGCCGGTCGGCGCCATCCGCCCACTCGCGGCAGCCGCGACCGGCGATCCCTATGTCGTCGTCGCCGGCACGCTCGATACCAAGGGCGAAGAACTCCGCTACATCCGCGACCTGATCCGCGCCGAGGGCTTGCGCACGCTGCTCGTCGATCTCTCGACCTCGGGCCGCAGCGCCGGCGGCGACGTCACCCCGCAGCAGGTCGCGCTCGCCTCCCCGCGCGGCTCGGCCGGCATCGCCTCGGGCGACCGCGGCACCGCGGTCGCCGCGATGACGGAGGCGTTCAAGGCCTGGCTGCCGCGGCAGGAGGGCGTGCTCGGCATCGTCTCGGCCGGCGGCTCGGGGGCGACGGCGATGGTGACGCCGGCGATGCAGGCCCTGCCCGTCGGCCTGCCCAAGCTGATGATCTCGACCATGGCCTCCGGCGATGTCCGCGCCTATGTCGGCGCCACCGACATCGCGATGATGCATGCCGTCACCGACGTGCAGGGCCTGAACCGCGTCTCGCGGCTGGTGCTCGGCAACGGGGCGCGCGCGGTCGCGGCGATGGCGAAGGCGCGGCTCGCCGATCTGCGCCGGGAGAGCGCGCTGCGCCGAGCCGAGCCCGAGAAGCCGCTGGTCGGCCTCACCATGTTCGGCGTCACCACCCCTTGCGTCCAGCAGGTCGCGAAGCTGCTGGAGAAGGACTGGGAGCCGCTCGTCTTCCACGCCACCGGCACCGGCGGGCAATCGCTGGAGAAGCTGGTCGAGTCCGGGCTGGTCGGGGCGGTGATTGACGTCACCGCCACCGAGATCGCCGACATGATGATGGGCGGCCTGCTGCCCGCCACCGAGGATCGCCTCGGCGCCATCATCCGCACGCGCATTCCCTATGTTGGCTCGGTCGGGGCGCTCGACATGGTCAATTTCTTCGCGCCCGAGACGGTGCCGGAGCGCTATCGCGCCCGGAAGCTCCATCCGCACAACCCGCAGATCACGCTGATGCGCACGACGCCGGACGAGAACGCCCGCATGGGCCGCTGGATCGGCGAGCGGCTGAACCTGATGGAAGGCCCGGTGCGCTTCCTCATCCCCGAGCTCGGCGTCTCGGCGCTCGATGCCCCCGGCCAGCCCTTCCATGATCCCGCCGCCGATGCCGCCCTGTTCCAGGCGCTGGAGCAGACGGTGCGGACCGGCCTGAACCGGCAGCTCATCCGCCTGCCGCACCACATCAACGACCCCGCCTTCGCCGCGGCGCTGGTGCAGCAGTTCCAGTCGCTGCACGCCGGCCGCCGCCGCGAGCGGGCGGGCGGAGGCAGGTCATGACCGCATTCGACAAGAAGCCCCTGCTCAAGCGCTTCCGCGCCATGATCGCGGCCGGCGAGCCCATCGTCGGCGGCGGCGCCGGCACCGGCCTCTCGGCCAAATGCGAGGAGGCCGGCGGGATCGACCTGATCGTGATCTACAATTCCGGGCGCTACCGCATGGCCGGCCGCGGCTCGCTCTCGGGGCTGATGCCCTATGGCGACGCCAACGCCATCGTCATGGAAATGGCGGCCGAGGTGCTGCCGGTCGTCAGGAAGACGCCCGTCGTCGCTGGCATCTGCGGCACCGATCCGTTCCGGAGCATGGACGTCTTCCTCGACGAGGTGAAGCGCATCGGCTTCGCGGGCATCCAGAATTTCCCGACGGTCGGCCTGATCGACGGCACCTTCCGCAAGAACCTCGAGGAGACCGGCATGGGCTACGGCCTCGAGGTCGAGATGGTCGCGCTCGCCAATGCCAAGGGCCTGCTGACCACGCCTTACGTCTTCTGCGAGGACGACGCCCGCGCCATGGCGAAGGCCGGCGCCGACATCATCGTCTGCCATCTCGGCCTGACCACTGGCGGCTCGATCGGCGCCGAGACGGCGCTCAAGCTCGCCGACTGCCCGGCGCTGGTCGATGCCTGGGCGGCCGCGGCGCTGAAGGTGAAGAAGGACGCGATCATCCTCGTCCATGGCGGGCCGGTCGCCGAGCCGGCCGATGCCGACTTCATCATGAAGAACACCAGGCATTGCCACGGCTTCTACGGCGCCTCCTCGATGGAGCGTCTGCCGGTCGAGGTCGCGATCCGCGACCAGACGCGCGCCTTCAAGCGGATCGGGCGCGGAACCGACCCCGCCAAGGCCAAGACAGCAAAGCCGGCGCGCAAGGCCGGCAAGGAACGTAAATCGTGAGAGCCGCCCTGCCCCACAGCCCTCATCCTGAGGAGCCGCGAAGCGGCGTCTCGAAGGATGGTCCAGACGTTTCCGGCACCTCCTGGAGCATCCTTCGAGACGCGCCTGCGGCGCTCCTCGGGATGAGGGCTGAACGGGGAGAGGCTGGCGGCGGACGGCATGACGGGAGGATGAGGACATGACGGGACAGCTGATCGGATCGCTCATCCTGTGGCTGATCGTGGCGGTGATCGTCATCGCCATCGTCGTCTATCTGGTGAACTGGCTCTATCGCCGCTCCTCGAAGGAGGTCTCCTTCGTCCGCACCGGGCTCTTCGGCGAAAAGGTGGTGATCAACGGCGGCGCCTTCGTGCTGCCGATCATCCACGACGTCACGCCGGTCAACATGAACGTGCTGCAACTCGCGGTGACGCGCGCCAGCAACGACGCGCTGATCACCCGGGACCGGATGCGCGTCGATATCGACGCCGAGTTCTATGTCCGCGTCCGGCCGCAGCGCGAGGCGGTCTCCGTCGCCGCCGCGACCCTCGGCCGCCGGACGCTGCAGCCCGACCAGCTCAATGCCCTGCTCTCCGGCAAGTTCATCTCGGCGCTGCGCACCGTCGCCTCCGAGATGACGATGGAGGAGATGCACGAGCAGCGGGGAACTTACGTCCAGCGCGTCAAGGACGCCGCCGCCGAGGCGCTCGACCAGAACGGGCTCGTGCTCGAATCCGTCGCGCTGACCGATCTCGACCAGACCGACCTGCAATATTTCAACCCGTCGAACCGCTTCGACGCCGCCGGCCTGACCCGGATCATCGAGGAGATCGAGGACAAGCGGAAGCTGCGCAACGACATCGAGCAGGACTCGATGATCCGCATCCGCACCCGCAATCTCGAGGCCGAGCGCCAGGCGCTCGACATCGAGCGCGACAGCGAGTCGGCGAGGCTCGAGCAGCAGCGCGAGATCGAGATCAGGCGCGCGGTCCAGCGCGCCGAGGTGGCCCGCGAGCGCGCCGCCCGCGACACCGAGGCCGAGCAGGCGCTGATCCTCTCCCGCGAGGAGATCGAGAAATCCCGCATCGCCAACGAGCGCGCGATCAGCGAGGCCCGCATCGCCTCGGAGCGCGACATCCGCCAGCAGGAGATCGCCCGCACCCAGGCCGTCGAGGAGGCCGAGATCGCCTCGCGCGAACTGGTCGAGAAGGCGCGCATCGCCAATGAGCAGGCGATCAATACGGCCCGGATCGCCTCCGAACGCGACATCCGCCAGCAGGAGATCGAACGCGCCCAGGTGATCGAGGCCGCCGAGATCGCGGCGCGCGAGACCACCGAGAGGGCCCGGATCCTGCAGGAGACGGCGGTCAATGCCGAGCGCATCGCTCGCGAGCAGGAGGTGCGCAACCGTGAGATCGAGCGCACCCGCACGCTCGACCAGGAGGACATCGCGGCGCGCGAGGCCGTCGAGACCGCCCGGATCGGCCAGGAGGAGCGCGTCCGTGCCCTCGGCATCGCCCGCAACCGGGCGCTCGACGAGGCCGAGATCGCCGCCCGCGAGGCGATCGAGAAGGCGCGCATCGCCCAGGAGGATGCGATCACGGCCGACCGGATTGCGCTCGACCAGCGCAAGAGCCTGCTGGAGATCGGCCGCACCGAGGCCGTCGAGGCGGCCGAGATTTCGGCGCGCGAGAGCGTCGAGAAAGCCCGCATCGCCCAGGAGCGCAGCGTCTCCGGCGAGCGCATCCGCCGCGACGAGGAGATCCGCAACCTGGAAATCCTCCGCGGCCAGGCCATCGAGACCGCGGAGATCTCGGCGCGCGAGGCCACCGAAGCCGCCCGCATCGCCCAGGAAAAGGCGGTGTCGGCAGAGCGCATCGCGGCAGAGCTCGCGACCAAGGAACTCGAGATCAAGCGCAACGCCGATCTCGACAGCGCCGAGCTGAAGCGGCGCGACACGGTGGAGCGCCAGCGCATCGTGACCGAGCTCGGCCTGGAAAAGGAGCGCATCGACTCCTCCAAGACCCGCGAGATGATGCAGATCGCCCAGAAGAAGGCGGTCGAGGTCGCGGAGGAGGATCGCGCCATCGCGATCGCCGCCAAGCGGGTCGAGCGGGCGGACGCCGACAAGACGCTGCGGCAGGCCGAGATCACCGCGCGCCAGCAGGTCGAGACGGTCGACATCGTCCGCGAGCAGGCGCTGGAAGCGGCGCGGATCGAGCGGCGCCGCGCGGTGGAGCAACTCGACATCGCCCGGACGCAGGCGCTGCAGGAGGCGCAGATCGCCTCGAACGAAGAGGTCGAGCGCGCCCGCATCTCCTCCGATCGCGGCCTCGACGAGGCCCGCGTCGGCCGCCAGCGCGAATTGCGCAAGCTCGAGATCGAGCGCGAGCGCGAGGTCGAGAGCGCCGCGATGGACAAGGCCATCGCGCTCTACGCCAAGTCGCTGGAGGAAAGCGCGGCCCAGGCCAATGCCGAGATCGCCCGCGGCAAGGCGGTCGAGGCCGAGGAGAAGGTCAAGACCATCCGCGAGAGCGAGGGCGCGCGGCGGCGCAAGACCGTCGAGGTGCTGCTCGCCGAGAAGGCCGCGGAGGAATCGCGCATCGCCTCCGAGGCCGACAAGATCCGCAAGGCCGTCGATGCCGAGGCGCAGAAGCTGCTCTACGAGGCCGAGAACGTGCTTTCGGACGGCGCCCGCTACGGGCTGTTCCGGCGCCGCCTGCTCGACAAGATCGAGGGCATCGTGCGCGAGAGCGTCAAGCCGATGGAGAAGATCGAGGGCATCCGCATCCTCCATGTCGATGGGCTGGCGGGTGGCGGCGGCAGCGCCGGCGGAGCGGGCGGGGCGGCGCGCTCGCCCACCGACGAGGTGATCGAATCCGCCCTGCGCTACCGCGTCCAGGCGCCGATGATCGACCAGGTGCTGAAGGAAATCGGCATCGAGGGGGGCAACCTCGCCAAGATGGGCGGGCTGATGCGCGAGGCCTCCGACATGCAGCGCGTCGCCAAGGAGACCCAGCCGGCCAAGCCGAAGGGCGCAGGAGACAAGGGCGGCGGCGACGGCGCCGCAGGCGCGCCCGAGGCGAAGGGTTGAGGACGAAGCATCATGGCTCGTGTCTATGTCTCCAGCGTCATCGCCGCACCCGCCGCCAAGGTCTGGGCTCGCGTGCGTGACTTCAACGGCCTGCCGAACTGGCATCCGCGGATCGCGGAAAGCCGCATCGAGAACGGCGAGCCGGCCGACAAGGTCGGCTGCATCCGCGCCTTCACGCTCCGCAGCGGCGACAGGCTGCGCGAGCAGCTGCTTGGCCTGTCGGACTACGACATGTTCTGCACCTACGCGATCCTGGATTCGCCGATGCCGCTGACGAACTACGTCGCGACGATGCGGCTGACCCCGATCACGGACCAGGAGCGGACCTTCATCGAATGGTCGGCCGATTTCGACTGCGCGCCGGAGCGCGCGGCGGAGCTCATCCAGGGCATCGGCACGAATGTCTTCCAGGGCGGATTCGACGCGCTCAAGCGCGCATTCGGGGGATGAGGCCATGCCTCACGTCGTCCGCAGCACCATCATCGACGCGCCGGTCGACCGGCTATGGTCGATCCTGCGCGATTTCAACGGCCATGATCGCTGGCATCCGATCGTGGCGCGGAGCGAGATCGAGCGCGGTTACCCGTCCGACAGGATCGGCTGCGTGCGCCGTTTCTCCCTGCAGGACGGCAGCGAGCTGCGCGAGCAGCTGCTCACCCTCTCGGACCTCGAAATGACCTTCAGCTACTGCCTGCTCGACACGCCGATCCCGCTGTTCAACTACGTCGCCCATGTCCGGCTGCTGCCGGTGACGGACGGCAACCGGGCCTTCTGGCACTGGGAGAGCCGGTTCACCACGCCGCCCGGGCGCGAGGCGGAACTCGCCCGCATCGTCGGAGACGAGGTCTACACCAACGGCATCGAGGCGGTCCGCCGCCTGCCCGAACTCAGCCCGGAGGGCGCCTGACATGCTGGGCCTGAGAAGCTGCGCGACGCTTGCCGAGGCCGCCGGCATCCTCTCCGGAGACCGGCAGGCCGTGCTCGTCGGGGGCGGCACGCTGGTGATGCGGGACGTCAACGAGGGGCGGCTGACCGAAGGCACGTTGCTGCGCGTCACCGACCCCGCGTTCCGCCAGCTGAACGCCAGCGGGGGCCGGATCGAGCTCGGTGCCGGGGTGACGATGGCGCAGGTGCTGGCGAGCCGCGACCTCGCCTTCCTGCATCCGGCCGCGCGCGCCATCGGCGGACCGGCGGTGCGCAACATGGCGACGATCGGCGGCAATCTCTTCGCCGAGACGCCCTATGGGGACTTCACCGTCGCGCTGCTGGCGCTCGACGCGCAGGTCGTGGTCCAGGCCGGCTACGGCACCGGCCGCGGCGTGCCGCTGGAGGAGTTCCTGGCCGGGCGCGAGCGCGGCACCCTGCCCGGGCTGATCACCGGCGTGCAGGTTTCGCGGCCGGCCAACCCGGCCGATTTCCGCTTCCGCAAGATCAGCCGGGTCAAGCCCAAGGGCATCGCGGTGATGTCGATCGCGGCGCATCTGCCGGCGCAGGGCGGGCGCATCATGCAGGCCCGCGTCGCCTATGGCGCGATGGCACCGGTGCCGGTCCGGGCGCGTGGCGTCGAGCGGGCGCTCGAGGGCAAGACGCTTGATGCGGCCGCGATCCAGGCGGCGCAACAGGCGGCGCTCGAAGGTTGCCGCCCGGCCACCGATGCGATCGCGAGCGAGTGGTATCGTCGCGAGGTGCTGCCCGTCCATCTCGGCCGGCTGCTCGCCGGCGAAGCCCGCTGAGGAGCCGCGCCATGGCCAAGACCCCGGTCCAGTTCCGGCTCAACGGCTCCGACCGCGCCGCCTTCGTCGACGCGCCCGAGACCCTGCTCAACACGCTCCGGCGGGGCCTCGGCGAATTCGCGCCGAAATATGGCTGCGGCCAGGGCACCTGCGGCGTCTGCACCGTGCTGGTCGACGGCGAACCGGTGCTCTCCTGCCTGACGCTCTCTGTCGCCTGCGAGGGTCGCCATGTCGAGACCGCCTCTGGCCTTGCCGACGGGCCGGAGCTGCACCCGCTGCAGGCCGCCTTCATGGACCATTTCGCGGCGCAATGCGGCTTCTGCACGCCGGGCATGCTGACTGCGGCACGGGCGCTGCTGGCGAAGAACCTGAGCCCGACCCGCGACGAGGTCATCGAGGCGATCAGCGGAAACATCTGCCGCTGCACCGGCTACGAGCCGATCGTCACCGCGATCCTGGCCGCGGCGAACGCGCCCGGCGCGCGCCGAGCCTGAGGAGGACGCCATGGCCACGATGGAGATGCGCAAGGACCTCTTTGCCGACGAACGGGACGACAATCTCAACGTCGTCGGCAAGGGCCTGCAGCGGCAGGACATGCCCGGCCATGTCACCGGGCGGACGCGCTATTTCGACGATCACGGATTCGAGGGGCTGCTGCATCTCAAGATCGTGCGCAGCCCGCATGCCCATGCCCGCATCCGCTCGATCGACGTCTCGGCCGCCGAGCGCGCACCTGGCGTCAAGCGCGTGCTGCGCGGCGCCGACGTGCCAGTGAACAAGAACACGCTGCTGAGCCTGATCAATTTCGGCAAGGACGACGAGCCATCGCTCGCCGTCGACAAGGTCCGCTACAAGGGCGAGCCCGTCGTCGCGATCATCGCCGAGAGCGAGGCGCAGGCGCTGGCCGCGCGCAAACTGGTGCGCATCGACTACGACCCGCTGCCGACCGTGTTCGACGTCGAGGAGGCGCTGGCGCCGGGTGCTCCGACGGTCAACGAAACCTATCCCGGCAACTACTTCGAATATCACGAGCGCTTCGACCACCAGAAGCTGCGCTTCGGCGATGTCGAGCGCGGCTTCGCCTCGGCCGACATCGTCATGGAGCACCGCTACCAGATGTCTCCGATCGAGCATGCGCCGACGGAGACCAACGGCACCATCGCCGCGCCGGACCAGAACGGGCGCTATCTCGTCCATTCCTGCGCGCAGGGCCTCTTCTTCTCGCTCGACACCACGGCCAAGATCGTCGGCCTGCCCTCGAATATGCTGCATTTCGTCGGCGGCACGGTCGGCGGCGGCTTCGGCGGCAAGGTCGACTCGCTGACCGAGCCGCTGGCCGTGCTCGGTGCGATGATGACAGGTAAGCCGGTGCGCTTCGTGCTCGATCGCGAGGAGGAGATGCTCTACGGCTCGCCGCGCGGCGCCGAGCGCATCTACGTCAAGGACGGGCTGATGCGGGACGGGCGCATCGTCGCCCGCTACATCCGCAGCTATTTCGACGCCGGCGCCTATACGCGGCTGTCGAGCTATGCGGCGATCAAGTGCACGGCGCATGTGCCCGGGCCCTACTGGATCCCGAACGTCGCCTCCGACATCCACGTCGCCTACACCAATCGCTGCCCCTCGACCGCGATGCGCGGCTTCGGCGTCACGGCGGTCGATTTCGCGCTCGAGGTCCAGATGGACCGGCTCGCCGAGGCGGCGAACATGGACCCGATGGAGTTCCGCATCCTCAACGCCTATCGCGACGGGGACATGAAGCCGCATCGCCGTGCCGCCAAGAACACGGCGCTGATCGAATGCGTGCAGGTCGCGGCGGAAACGGCGAACTGGCCGCTCTCCGAGCAGGCCAGGCGGCAGACCTCCCATACGGGCGGCGCCGGCGAGCGGGGCCAGGTCCCGGCGACTGTCATCGACACCAAGGGCCAAATCGGCCGGCCGGACACGCGAGCCGGCACCGCCACCCAGACGCTGCCGGCCGGCACGATGCGCATCCCGCTCAGCAAGCAGCCGGTGATGGACGGTTCGCGCGACGGGCGCGCCGCGCCGACACAGGTGCCGCGCTATGAGCAGGTCTCGCCAGCTATCACGCCGCCTGCGCCACCACCCTATACGTCCTCGCCGTATCAATCGACGACGAGCCCGCCCGCATCGCAGCTGCCGCCGGGACCGCCGATGCCGGCCCCCGTCCCACCGCCGGCCCCCGCCGCACCCACGCAGACTCAGCATGGCGCGGTCCGGTTCTCGTCTGTTTTCGGCACGAGGAGGCGCTGACATGGCCCGTCACGAAGGCCGCGGCATGGCCTCGGTCAATTATCCGATCGGCATGAATCTCGGCGGCGACCCGAGCCAGGCGCTGATCCATTCCAACCCCGAGGGCAAGTTCACGGTCGCGCTCTCGGCGATCGATCTCGGCCAGGGCATGAAGCAGGTCTCGCGGCAGATCGCGGCCGAGACGCTCGGCGTCCCGGTCGAAGACGTCTTCGTCGACACCGCCGACAGCGACACCGGCCCGCACGACATGGGCTCCTTCGCCTCGCGCGGCACGCACCGCATGGGCAACGCCATCATCGTCGCCGCGCGCGAGGCCCGCGGCGTGCTGCTGGAGGCAGCGGCCGAGGAGCTCGAGGTCAATGCCGCCGACCTCGTCACCGACGGGCGCGGCAACATCCATGTCCGTGGCGCGCCGTCCAAGACGATCACCGTGAAGGCGACGGCGCAGGCCGCCCAGTTCAAGCAGGGCAAGACCATCGCCGGGCGCGGCATCTTCCTGATCCCGCTTTCGGCCGTCGATGCCGAGACCGGCGAGATGAACCCCAACACCGCCTTCGCCCATGCCTGCCTCGTCGCCGATGTCTCCGTCGACGACGAGACCGGCGAGGTCGAGGTTCTGCGCATGACCAGCGCCTATGAGCTCGGCCGCGTCATCAATCCGCGCATGGTCGAGCAGCAGCTCGTCGGTGGCGCCTGGATGGGCATCAGCCACGCATTGTACGAAACACCGGAGCCGTACTACCCGAGCATCGAGCACGGCCCGCGCGACTTCAACGAGTACCTGATGCCCGGGCCGGGCGAGATCGCGCCCTATCACGTCACGGTGCTGGAGCGGCCGGCGCCCGACGGCCCCTTCGGCGGCAAGGGGCCGGGCGAGATGTGCGCCAACCCGGTGCTGCCGGCCGTCGCCAACGCGGTCTACAACGCCGTCGGCGTGCGGGTGGACGAATTGCCGATCACGCCGGAAAAGATCCTCCGGGCGATCCGCGCCAATGGCGGCGTCAAGCCCGGCCCGCGCCGCGGCGGCCCGGTCAACTGGCGCTGACGCGATGGCGCTCCGCACCACCGTCGCCGGCATATCGAGCCCCGAGGACCTGGCCCAGGCCCTGACGGGGGCGATGTATCTCGCCGATGACGGCATCGCCACCGCCGGCTACCTCTCGCTCGCACTCGGCAAGCCGCTGCTGCTGGAGGGCGCGCCCGGCGTCGGCAAGACCGAGGCCGCCAAGGCCATCGCCGGCATCCTCGGCCGCCAGCTCATCCGCCTGCAATGCTTCGAGGGCATCGACGCCTCGGCAGCGCTCTACGAGTGGAACTATCCTCGCCAGATGCTGGCGATCCGGCAGGCGCGCGAGGGCGAGGCGCTCGACATCTACCGCGACGACTTCCTGATCGAGCGGCCGATGCTGACGGCGCTGCGGCGGCCGGAATCGACCGTGCTGCTGATCGACGAGATTGACCGCTCGGACCATGAATTCGAGGCCTTCCTGCTCGAGTTCCTCTCCGATTTCTCGATCTCGATCCCCGAGCGCGGCACGTTGCGGGCGCCCGAGCGGCCGGTCGTGGTGCTGACCTCGAACCGCACCCGCGAGCTGCACGAGGCGCTGCGCCGCCGCTGCGTCTATCACTACATCGCCTATCCGGAGGCCGAGCGCGAGGCGCAGATCATCATGCTGCGCTCCTCGGCCGTGGCGGAGGGCACGGCGCGCGCCGTCGTCCATGCGGTCGGGCTCCTGCGACAGGAGCCGCTGGCGAAACCGCCGGGCGTGGCCGAGGCGGTCGACTGGGCCGAGGCCGCCACCGCGCTGGCCCAGACCGGCGCACCCTGGCCCGAGGCCTTCCGCCGCTCGCTCGGCACCGCGATCAAGGACGAGGAGGACCTCGCCCACTTGCGCCCGCGCCTGCCGCTGTTCATCCCGGGGCTGGCGGCATGAGGGATCAATCGTCATTGCGAGCGCAGCGAAGCAATCCAGAAGCGGCAGTGCTCTGCAGCCCCCTGGATTGCTTCGTCGCTCGCTCTCCTCGCAATGACGGGCAGAGGCGGCCATGACCACGCCCGTCCCGCCCGCCGCCCGCCTCTTCGTCTCCTTCCCGACGCTGCTGCGCGAGCACGGGCTCAGTGTCGCGCCGGAACAGACCGTCTCCTTCCTCGCCGCCATCGAGTTGTTGGGTCCGCGCAGCCTGGAGCATGTCCGCAAGGCGGCGGTTGCGACGCTTAGCCCCCATCCCCAGCAGCGCGAGCGTTTCGAGGCGTTGTTCGACGCCCATTTCCTCGGCGCGATCGCCGAACCCGGCGACGAGGATTTCGCGCCCGACGACGAGATGTCGGTGCAGGAGGACACGGGCGCACGCGAAGTCCTGCTCGGCGAGGAGATCAACGAGACCGGCCAGGCTGCGACCGGGGCGGAAGCGCTGTCGGTACGCATGCTGAAGCCGCTCGACGACGACGAGACGCTGCGTCGCTTCGGGCGGGCGCTGCCGGAAGCCCTGCCGCGCCGGCGCGGCTATCGCCATCGCGGCGCGCGCCGTGGTCCGACCGTCGATCTCGCCCGCTCCTTGCGCGACGCCATTCGCCATGACGGCGAGGTGATGAGCCTGAAGAGGTTGCGGCGGGTAACGCGGCCGCGCCCGATCCTGCTGCTGATCGACGTCTCGGGCTCGATGAAGCAGCGCAGCGACGCCAATCTCGCCCTTGCCCATACCATCGTCCAGTCAGCGCCTTACGTCGAGGTCTTCACCTTCGGAACGAGGCTGACGCGCGTGACCCGGGCGCTGCGGCGCAGGCGCCGCGAGCAGGCGCTGATCGAGGCCGCCGGCCTCGTCGCCGACTGGGATGGCGGCACCCGCATCGGCGACGCGCTGCAGGCCTTCCTCGCCGTGCCGCGCTTCGCTTCCTATGCTCGGGGCGCCGTCGTCGTCGTGCTGTCGGACGGGCTGGAGCGCGGCGACCCGTCGGCGCTGGTCTCGGCGGTCGAACGGCTCGGGCAGCGCGCCCACCGGATCGACTGGCTCACCCCGCTCGCGGCGGACCCCGCCTACCGGCCCGAAACCGAGGCGCTGCGGCTGGTCGCGCCGCAGCTCGCCAGCCTCGGAAACGGCGCCAGCACCGCCCGCATCTGCCGGCACATTCTCTCGCTCGGAGGCTCAGCAGCGGCATGACCGGTTATGTCGACTCCCATTTCCACATCTGGCGGCAGGCCGAACTGCCCTGGCTCGTCGGTCCGATGCAGCCGCGCATCTTCGGCCCCTACGAGCCGATCCGGCGTGACTACCCCGTGACCGAATATCTCGGCGATTGCCGGCCCGAGGGCGTGGTCGAGGCGGTCTATGTCCAGGCCAACTGGGCGCCTGACCGGGCGCTCGACGAGGTCGCCTATGTCTCGCGCGCCGCGGAAGGCAGCCGCTTCCCGATCGCGATCGTCGCCTATGCCGACATGCTGGCCGAGGATGCCCGCCCGCAGCTCGACGCGCTGGCCCGCAATCCGCGGGTGCGCGGCGTCCGGATGCAGCTGCACTGGCACGAGAACGCGCTCTACCGCTTCGCGGCCGCGCCGGACCTCGCCCGCGACGCGCGCCTCGTCGCCAATGTCGGCCGCCTCGCCGATTACGGATACAGCTTCGACCTGCAGGTCTTCGCCGGCCAGATGGCAGGAGCCGCCGACCTCGCCGCCGCCTGCCCGGGCGTGACTTTCGTCCTCCAGCATGCCGGCATGCTCGAGGACCTTTCCCCCGGCGGCGTCGCCACCTGGCGCGACGGCATGAGCCTGCTGGCGAGCCAGCCCAACATCGTCAGCAAGCTGTCGGGGCTCGGCACTTTCCTGCGCCGCAACGACCCCGAGCATATCCGCTTCGTCGCCGCGCAGACGCTCGCCTTGTTCGGGGCCGAGCGCTGCCTGTTCGGCTCCAATTTCCCGATCGAGAAGCTCTGGACATCCTATGCGGAACTGATGGCGGCGCATCTCGCGGCCGTGCCGGAAGCCGCGCATCAGGCCGTGTTCAACGAGACGGCAAGGCGGGTCTACCGCCTCGGACAGAACTGAGGGAGGCCCGCATGGCGCTCGAAATCAAGATCCTCGACTATGGCGACATCGAGCTGGAGGCGAGCTTCCTCGTCCTCGGGCGCGATTGCGGCCGGACGCGCCGCGTGCCGACCTATGGCTTCCTGATCCTGGGCGGCCCCTGGCCCGTGGTGGTCGATACCGGCTATCGCCACAACCAGATCATGGAGAGCCTCGGCATGCGCGGCCTCCAGTTCCACGAGAACATGATCGAGAACCAGCTCGCCCGCCACGGCGTGCGGATGGGCGATGTGCGCTACGTCATGCACACCCATCTCCATATCGACCATGCCGGGAAGGACGAGCTCTTCCCGATGAACACCACCGTGCTGGTGAACCGCCGCGAGCTCGAATACTCGGTCTCGGGGCTGATGCACCCGCAATATCCGGCGCCCGACATCAAGCACCTGATCGACCGGCTGCACACCCGCGACGCGCTGCGCTTCGAGGATCTCGAGCTCTCCGGGATGATCGAGCTCTTCCCGGGCTGTTATCTGGAAGCCGCCGGCGCCCATACCGAGGGCTCGATGAACGTGCATGTCGACACGGCCGAGGGCCGCGCGATCATCTGCGGCGACGTGATCTACGATTTCAACGACCAGATCGTCTCGCCCTTCCACGAGCTGCACGCCAACGAGCCCCGCACCACCGGCAATCACGGCGTCTCCAAGCGCGAGGAGAAGGCGGCGATCAAGAAGCTGCTGGCGACCGGCGCCTTCCTGCTGCCCGTGCACGACAAGCCGGCCAAGATCGCCCATGGCCAGGTCGTCGGCCGCATGGACATGGCCGTGCCGGGCCCGGTGGTGCAGTCCCTGCCCGCGCGCAACTGGTTCGCGGCGTGATAAGGCCCGCCCTTGCCACCAGGCGCCCTCGTCATTGCGAGCGAAGCGAAGCAACCCAGGGGGACGTCGAGCGCTGCCGCCCCTGGGCTGCTTCGTCGCTGACGCTCCTCGCAATGACGGGCCGGCGCACAGCCATCGCCACGGTGTCCTCATGACAACCCACACCGCCATCCACCCGCAATTCGCCGATCTCGTCGACCTCTGGGCGCCGGTGCGCCAGCTCGGCTCCGGCTTCGAATTCTGCGAAGGCCCGGTCTGGCACCCGAGGGAGCAGCATCTGCTGTTCTCGGACATGCCGGGAGACGTGCGCCGGCGCTGGGATCGTGGCGGCGTGCAGGAGGTCCGGCGCCCGGCGAACAAGTGCAACGGCATGACCTATGATGTCGAACTCGACCTGATCGTCTGCGAGCATGCGACATCCAGCCTGATCCGCGAGCGCCCGGACGGGCGCCGCGAGGTGCTGGCCTCGCATTTCGAGGGGATGGAGCTCAACAGCCCCAACGACGTCGTCGTGAAGTCGGACGGCGCGATCTACTTCTCCGACCCCTGGTACGGGCGCATGCCGGTTTTCGGCGTCGAGCGGCCGCGACAGCTGGGTTTTCAGGGCGTCTACCGCATTCCCCCTGGGGGCGGCGAGCCGCAACTCCTCGTCGACCGCTATCTCTTCGACCAGCCGAACGGGCTCTGTTTCTGCCCGACCGAGGATCGGCTCTTCGTCAACGACACGGTCCAGCACAATATCCGCGTCTTCAAGATCCTGCCGGACGGGCGGCTCGGGCCGCCGCGCCTCTTCGCCTCCGGCATCGTCTCGGCCAGCGAGCCCGGCGTGCCGGACGGGATGAAATGCGACGCGCAGGGCAATCTCTGGGTCACCGGACCGGGCGGCGTCTGGGTCTACTCGATCGGCGGCGAACTGATCGGCAAGCTGCGGGTGCCGGAACTGGTCGGGAACCTGACTTGGGGCGGGCCCGACTGGCGGACCCTGTTCTTGACCGCGACGCATTCGCTCTATGCCGTCGACACCAAGGTCGGCCCGCGCCCCGAGCCCTATATGAAGGCGCGTGGCGGCCAGGCCGCGGCGAGCAGGCCGGCCGAGACCCCTGCCCCCGCCGCTGCCGTCTCCCGCAACGGCGCGAACAAGGCCGCTTCCGGCTACCGGCTGGAGGCTTCGCGCTGCGCCATGCTGATCCAGGACATGCAGAACGACGTGGTGATGGAGGGCGGCGCCTTCGCCTCGTCCGGCTCGCCGGCGCATTGCAAGGAACAGAACGCCATCGGCAATGCGGCACGGCTGGCGCAGGCGGCCCGCTCTCGCGGCATCCCGGTGATCCATGTCTGGTTCGTGGTCGAGAAGGGCGCGCCCGGCGTCACCATGAACGCCCCGCTCTTCGAGGGCCTCGCCGACGCCAACGCGCTGGTGCGCGGGACATGGGGCGCGGCCGCCGTGCCAGGGCTGGAGGCGCTGGCCGGCGATCACATCGTCGAGAAGAGCCGCATGAGCGCCTGGGAGGGCACGCGGCTGGAGACCGTGCTGAAGGCGCTCGGCCGCGACATCGTCATCGTCACCGGAGCGTGGACCAACATGTCGATCGAGCACACCGCCCGCACCGGCGCCGACAAGGGCTACTTCATGATCGTGCCGGAGGACGCCTGCTCGACCATGAACGCCGAATGGCACACGGCATCGGTGAACTACGCGCTGCAGAACGTCGCGGTGGTGACCGATGTCGATGCGGTGATCGACGCCACGGCCGGCTGACGGCGAAGGCAGCAGCGTCACGAGCCGATCCGAACAAATCGCCGTGCCTGACGTTCCCCTCCCATCATCGTGGCGGGGGGTTACGTTTGCAGGCAGGAGATTTGCCCATGAGGATCGCGCATCGGATAGCCCTCATCGCCGGGGTCTCGGCATCGGCGCTGGCCTTGGCGGCCTGCGACCGCCCCGGCCTGCCCGAGGAGGCGGGCTACGGCGCCAATCCGACGCTGCCGCAGCCGCAGACCTCCTGGCTGCCGGTCATCAAGATCGCCGATGCGGTCGGCTGGAAGGAGGGCGAGAAGCCCCGCGCCGCTGGCGGCGGCCAGGTCAGCGCCTTCGCGACGGGCCTGCAGCATCCGCGCTGGCTCTACGAACTGCCGAATGGCGACGTGCTGGTGGCGGAGAGCGATGCGCCGCCGAAGCCCGACGACAAGAGCAGCGGCATCCGCGGCTGGGTGCAGGGCCTGTTCATGAAGAAGGCCGGCTCGCAAACGCCCAGCGCCAACCGGATCACCCTGCTGCGCGACCAGGATGGCGACGGCGTCGCCGAGACGAAGAGCGTCTTCCTGGAGAACCTGACCTCGCCCTTCGGCATGGCGCTGGTCGGCGACCAGCTCTACATCGCCAATGCCGACGCGGTCGTCCGGGTCGCCTACAAGGAGGGCGAGACGAAGAGCACTGCCGCGCCGGTCAAGGTCGCGGACCTGCCGGCCGGGCGGAACCATCACTGGACCAAGAGCCTGGTCGCCAGCCCCGACGGCACGAAGCTCTATGTCGGCGTCGGTTCGAACTCCAACGTCGCCGAGAACGGCATGGCGGAGGAGGAGCGCCGCGCCGCGATCCTCGAGATCGACGCCACGACGGGCGCGACGGAAATCTTCGCCAGCGGCCTGCGCAACCCGGTCGGCATCGGCTGGAACCCGGTGACCAAGGAGCTCTGGACCGCGGTGAACGAGCGCGACGAGATCGGCGACGATCTCGTGCCGGACTACATGACCTCGGTGAAGCGCGGCGGCTTCTATGGCTGGCCCTACAGCTATTACGGCCAGGTCGTCGACACGCGGGTCGAGCCGCCGCGGCCGGACCTCGTCGCCAAGGCGATCAAGCCGGATTACGCTTTGGGCTCGCATTCAGCGTCGCTGGGCCTCACCTTCGTGCCCGAAGGGCGACTTGGGCAAGCCTATCAGGGCGGCGCCTTCGTCGGACAGCACGGCTCCTGGAACCGCAGCAAGCCGGTCGGCTACCGGGTGATCTTCATCGCCTTCGCCGACGGCAAGCCCTCCGGCATGCCGCGCGAGATCCTGACCGGCTTCCTCAACGAGAAGGGCGAGGCGCGCGGCCGGCCGGTGGGCGTGCTCGTCGACCAGCGCAACGGCCTGCTGGTCGCGGACGATGTCGGCAACGCGGTGTGGCGCGTCACGATGCCGACGAGCTGAAGCGTTTCTCGGAACCACGCCGTCATCCCGGACAAGCCGCGAAAGCAGCGCAGCTCCGGGATCCATCCTGAAGCTCGGAGCCCTGCGATGGATCCCGGGGCAAGTCCGGAATGGCGGTGGCTTTTCCGTGTAGAATCAGCGCGCTCAATAGATTGTCGCACAAGATGGATGATTGGCCCGACGGCCGACCGGCCGTACTTTCCTCAGCGGCCTCATCACTCCAGCCCTCATCCTGAGGAGCCGCGAAGCGGCGTCTCGAAGGATGAGGGCTGAAGAGGTTTTCTAGACGCTCAGCGCGGCTTCAGCAGGGCGATGCCGAGTTCGGGCACCTTGCGCCGGCGGAGATGGCCCGGCGTCTCCGTGACGATCACCTCCAGCGTCGGCCTCACCGTCCCCTTGAGAAGATGGCCGCCCCTGGTCGCGCCGGAGCGCAGGCCGAGCACGACATGGACATGGACGCTCGCCTTGCCGTCGTCGCCCTCGGCGATGTCGCCGATCAGGCTCAAAACCTCGGTCTGCTCGTCGACCGGGATGTCCTCGTAGCTCTTGGTCTCGAAATCGAAGAAGCCGACGGTCGCCCGCTCGAAGGCGCCGATCGCGGTGATCGAAGCCGCCGACAGACCCTGCTCCTGCGCGAAGCGACCGATCGCGGCGAAGGCTTCCTCGCCCGTCTCCAGCACGAGGGCGAAGACGCGCTTGCCGTCATTGTCGGCCAGCAGCTGGCTGTGCATGGTCTCTCTCCTATCTCGGGAAACATCTGGCTCAGGGCCGCCTCACAAGGCGATCTCCATCCCGTCATGCGCGATCTCGATGCCGGCGCTCTCGACGCGGCGGCGCTCCGGCGAATGCGAAATCAGGACGGGGTTGCTGTTGTTGATGTGGGTATAGACCTTGCGCGCGGCGGGCAGGCTCGCCAGCCAGTCGAGCGAGCCGCCGGGGCCTGTCATGGGCATATGCCCCATCCGCCGCCCGGTCTTCGCGCTCAGCCCGGCTGCAAGCATCTCGTCATCGGTGAACAGCGTGCCGTCGAACAGCACGATGTCGGCGCGCTCGGCCTCCTGCCGCACCGTCTCGCTCAGCATCGCGCAGCCGGGTATATAGACGAGCAGCCCTCCCCGACTCTCGACCGCAAGGCCGCTGGTCTCGCCGCTCTCGATCGCGGTCGCGACGCTTTCCTCCTCGAGATAAAGGGGCACCTTTCCCGGGGCCGGGAACAGTCGCATCCGGAAGGATCTTTCCGTGGCGATCGGTTCGCCCGTCACCGCGACATGTCGGATGGCCGGCAGCCGGAACATGACGTTGCTGGCGATTGCCTCGAGAACTGGCGCCGTCCCGAGGACGGTCAGCTCGCGGGCCTCACGCAGATGCGCAAGCCCGGCGATGTGGTCGATCTCGCCGCTGGTCAGGACGACGGCGCGGAGCGGCGAGGTCCGCGCTGCGGTGGGATGCAGGGCCGGGATCGCAGCAAGCTGCTGGCGCAGATCGGGCGAGGCATCGACGAGCACGGCTTCGTCGTCATCGACGAGCGCGATGGAAGACTGCGTGCGCCAAGGCGCGCGCGGATCGCCGGCCCAGGCCAGCGCGCAATTCGGGCAGCGACAGTTCCACTGCGGGAAGCCGCCGCCCGCGCCGGAGCCGAGCACGACGACCTTCACAGGGGCTCACACCTGCCGGCCTTCGGCCGTGACAATACCGGCGCATGCCTGCTCATGACGTCCCCCCGACTCGGAAGAGCATGCTTCCACGAAGGCGCTTTCGGAAGCCCCTCTCTTGCGACCTCGCCGCCGGCCGCCGAATGCCGGTCGCCGCAGGCGTTTCCCTGGCGTCGAACATCAGACCTTGGGCGGCAGCGAACCGCGATCGAAAACCGGGATCGACTCCGTGCGGCCTGCGGGCCGGGCTCCGGTCGGAATGTCCTCGGCCGCCTGCCTCACGGCTTCCTCGGATTCCGTCAGTCCGTCGGGCGTGTTGTTCGCGTCGCTGCCCTCGTCATGGATGTTGGTGCGCTCGCTGACACGACGGCCTGTCCGCACGGGGTCCGCCTCCAGCGGGCTCTCGCCGGGGGTCAGCGGCTCACGCTCGTCATCGAGCAACGCCGGGTTCTCGCGGGGCTTCTGCATGGTTTCCTCCTGTCATTGAGGAAGCCCGGAACGCCTGATTTTGTTCCCGTTGGCGGCCCGTGCGACGGCCGGCATCCGGCAACGCCGGCAGGGCGGTTTTCCTGTTGCCCGCCTCGTTCGTTCCGTGCTGCAAGCAACGCCGGCTCGGATGGGAAGGGTTCTGCGCGTGACGACGACTGCGACACGACAGGCCGATGTGATCGTGCTTGGCGCCGGCATCGTCGGGGTCGGCGCCGCCCTGCATCTGCAGGAGCGCGGGCGCAACGTCCTGCTGGTCGACCGCGGCGAGCCTGGGGCCGAGACCAGCCACGGCAACGCCGGCTTGATCGAGCGCGCCTCCGTCGTTCCCTACGCCTTCCCGCGCGAAGTCGGCGCGCTCGCCGCCCTCGCGACCAACCGCTCGATCGCCGTGCGCTATCGGCCGGCAGCGCTGCTGAAGATGGCGCCCTGGCTGGCGCGCTACTGGTGGAACTCGGCGCCGGACCGTCTCGACCGGCTGGGCCGCGCGATCCTGCCGCTGATCGAGCGCTGCATCGACGAGCATCGGCGCTGGACGAAGGCCGCCGGCACCGAGGCGCTGATGCGCGCCGAGGGCTGGATTGAGCTCTACCGCACCCGTCGCGGGCTGGAGCAGGCGGCCCGGGCCGCCTGCGAGCTGGCCAGCTACGGGCTCGCCTACGACGTTCTCGATCGCGACACGCTGCGCGAGCGCGAGCCCGCATTGCTCCCCGGCACCGTCGCGGGCGCGGTGCACTGGCGTGACCCGGTAACCGTCAGCGACCCCGGCGCCGTGACGCGGGCCTATGCCGCGCTGTTCGCCGCGCGCGGCGGCACGCTGGAGAAAGCCGACGCGCTCGCGCTGCACCAGCAAGGCACGGACTGGGTCCTGCCCATCGGCCAGACGATGTGGCGAGCGCCGGAGGTGGTCGCGGCGCTGGGGCCGTGGTCGGGCGACCTCTATGAGCGGCTGGGCTATCGCTTTCCGCTGGCATTCAAGCGGGGCTACCACATGCATTATGCTGCCGCAGACGAGGGCGGGCCGCGTCATCCGCTCTGCGACGCGCAGGCCGGCTTCGTCCTGACCTCGATGCGTCGTGGGATCCGGCTGACGACCGGCATCGAGCTGGCGGGGCGCGACGAGCCTTCGGATTCCTGGCAGCTCGACCGGGCGGAAAGCGTCGCGCGGCGTCTCATGCCGCTGGGCCCGCGCCTCGACGCGGAAGCCTGGCGCGGCGCCCGCCCCTGCTTCCCCGACATGCTGCCGGTCATCGGGCCGGCGCCACGGCATCGCGGCCTCTGGCTCGCCTTCGGCCACGCCCATCACGGCTTCACCCTGGGGCCCGTCACCGGGCGGCTCCTGGCCGAGATGATGCTGGGCGAGCCGACCCTCTGCGACCCCACGGCTTTCGCCGCAACGCGTTTCGGCTCCTAAAACCCCGGTCTGAAGCCGAGGCGATCCGCTTCGGTGATCTCGCGAATGACGCGGCAAGGCACTCCGGCAGCGATGACGCCGGGCGGGACGTCCCGGGTCACCACGCTGCCCGAGCCGACGACGCTGCCATCGCCGATCGTAACGCCCTGGTTGATGTTGACGCCACCGCCGATCCACACACGGTCTCCGATCTTCACCGGCTTGGCGTAGCAGATTCCGGCCGCGCGCTCCTCGGCATCGATCGCGTGGTTCGAGGTGTAGATGCCAACGCGCGGCCCGAACAGCACGTTGTCGCCGATGATGACCTCCGCGCCGTCGAGGATGACGCAGTCGAAATTGGCGTAGAATCGCTCGCCGATGCTGATGTTGAAGCCGAACTCGCAGCGGAAGCGCGGTTCGAAATGGACCCCGCCGCCGACCTTGCGCAAAAGCTCTCGCAGCAGCCCCTCGCGCTCGGCCTGCGGGCGCGCGAAACTGTCGTTGTAGCGGTCGGTGAGATGCACCGCCTTCGCCCGCGCCTCGACGAGTTCCGCGGTCAGGTCGTCATAGGGCGCGCCGGTGAGGATATGGCGGCGCTGCTGCTCGAGGTTCATGCGTGGTCTCGTTCTCATCAGGAGGCAGGGCCGGCGGGGCATGCCGGCCCAATATGTCCGAAACGAGAATTGCCTGGCGAAAACTGGACGCAAGGCTCAGCCAGGCGGCTTCGCCTTCTTGAAGAGGCCGCCGGAGATCAGCTTCTCATAGGCCGAGAAGACATGCTCCGGCACGGCCTGCGGCCCGTCCTCGCCATAGGCATAACGACGGCTGAGATAGCCGCGCGCGCCCATCAGCACATGGACGATGACCTCGAGCTCTTCGTCGCTGTAGTCGCCGACATGCCCCGGCGCCCGCGCGCGCTTGAGCAAGCGGACATAGGCCGTCGAGATGTTGTCCAGATGGTGCTGGTAGCCGGTCGGCGCGAAGACCTCGGCCTCGTTCAGGATCCTGAGGAACTCCGGCGTCTCCTTCACGAAATCGAAGAAGGCGCGAAACCGCGTGAACTCCTTCTCGACCTCCGAGCTGGCATCGTCGATCCGCGTGCGAATGAAGGCGACCATCTGCTGGCCGATGGCCGGCAGTAGCTGATCGAGCAGTTCCTGCCGGTTCTCGAAATGGTTGTAGAAGGTCCCCTGCGCGACACCGGCGGCCTCGGTGATCCGCGCGACGGACGCCTCGGCATAGCCGTAGCGGCCGACCATCTTGGCCGCGGCCTCGAACAGGCGCCGCTTGACGTCGTCGTTCTTCTCGCTGCGGGTCAGTTTGACGGGCCGCTTGCCCGCTTCCGCCCTGGTCTTGCTGATTGCCATCATGCAGGCCCGCTGTTGGATGTCGCGTCGGATTAAGCCCGGAATTCGTCGCGGAGAAGCCTTTTCAGAACCTTCCCCGACGGATTTCGCGGCAGGTTCTCACGTAGCACGATCTCGCGCGGCGCCTTGAAGGCGGCGAGCCTGGCGCGGCAGTGATCCCGCAGCGCCTCGAGCGATAGCTCGGCGCCCGGCTCCAGCACGACGAAGGCCACGGGTTTTTCGCCCCAGCGTTCGTCGGGCGCGCCGATGACCGCGACCTCGCGCACCTGTGGCAGTTCGAAGATGACACGCTCCACCTCCGACGAGGCGATGTTCTCGCCGCCCGAGATGATCATGTCCTTCAGCCGGTCGGTGAGGAAGAGGAAGCCATCGCCGTCGAGATAGCCCATGTCGCCGCTGCGGAACCAATCGCCATGGAAGGCAGCCTCCGTCTTGGCCGGATCGTTCCAGTAGCCGCGGGTGATCTTGGGGCCGCGCAGGCAGATCTCGCCCGCTTCGCCCGCCGGCAGCGCCCGCCCCTCCTCGTCGCGGATCGAGATCTCGACATGCGCCAGCGCACGTCCGACGGAGCCGATCTTCTCGATCTCGCGCCCGGCCTCCATCAGCGTGTCGCCGCTGCAGGTCTCGGTCAGCCCGTAGGCGTCGACATAGCGGGCGCGGGGGAAGCTTTCGCCGAAACTGCGGATCCGCGCCTCCGGCGTGCGCTCGCCGCCGCCGACGACCCAGCGCAGGCTGGTCAGGTCGAGGCCGCTCGTCGGGGCCGCGGCCAGCATGGCGCTGGTCATCACCGGGGCGAGCCACGCGCCGTCCAGCCGCTCGCGAGCGATCGCGGCCAGCGCCGCCTCGGCCGAGAAATCGCGCAGGATGCAGAGCATGCCGCCGACCCAGAGCACCGCCATGCCCGGCAGGTCGAAGGCGCCGACATGGTAGAGCGGACCGGTGACGAGCAGGCGGTTCCCGGCGTTCAGCTCGAGCGCGACGATGTGGTCGCTGCACTTCCAGTAGAAGTTCTCGTAGCTGTGCATCACCCCCTTGGGCCGGTCGGTGGTGCCGGAGGTGTACATCAGCCGGAAGAGATCGCCGGGCTTGCGCGCGACCCGGGGCGCCGGCGCCGCGCCGTTTCCGAGCCGCGTGCTGTCGGCCCGGGCGGCTGCATCGACCAGTACAACGTTTCCGGCGAGCGCAGCACCGGCCGCGAGCTCCTCGTCCGCGATCAGCAGCTTCGTCCCGGAATTGGCGGCGATGTAGCCGACCTCATCCGCCGAGAGCCTGAAATTGATCGGCAGGAAGACGCCGCCGACATGGCCGACCGCAATCGCGATCTCGACGAAGGCGGCGCTGTTCTTCATCAGCACGGCCACGACATCGCCCTCCCCGATGCCACGCTCGCCAAGCCAGCCGGCCGTCAGCGCGACGCGGCGCGAAAGCTCGCCATAGCCGATGCGCGCCTCCCCGAAGACGATCGCGAGGCGTTCGGGGGAGCGGCCGGCGTGGAAGTCGATGAAGCTCGAGAGATTGATCATTCCTGCCCGCCGCCCGTGCCGTTTCCGCCCTGGCGCCAGCGCCTCGCAGGTGCCGGTCGCATCGTTTTCTGGTTTATGACTCGTAATTCATTTTTTGCTTGACGTCATCACCCGTCGTCATGACTATCGCCGCAACAAGACCCCGGCAACGACAGGGGGCAACAAAGCATGGCCCCCGCGCAAAGGCGGCAAACGGCCAGGGTGGAACCAGGGAGAAGGTCATGACAGGCACGTCGTTGAGATCGATGAACCGGCGCGGATTCCTCGTCGCCGGAGCAGCCGCAGCAGGCACCGTTTCGATGCCCTGGGTGGCCGGCGCGCAGGCCAAGGTCATCAAGGTCGGCTTACCCACGATCTTGTCCGGGCGCGTTGCCCAGCTCGGCACCTCCTCGCGCAATGCGGCGCTGCTGGAAGTCGAAAAGGTCAATGCCGCCGGCGGCCTCGCCGGCCGCACGATCGAGCTCGTCATCCGCGACACCAAGGGCCAGCCGCAGGAGGCTGCCCGCGTCGCCCGCGAACTGGTCAACTCCGATGGCTGCGAGTTGCTGATCGATGCCGAGGCTTCGACCGGCGCCTTTGCCGTGCATGAGGTGGCGCGCGATCTCGGCATCCTCTGCGTCCACACCAATTCCGAGACCTCCTCGCTCAGCGCCGATCCGAAACTCAAGCTCGCGAACGCCTTCCGCTGCGCCCGCCAGGGCATCCACGACTCGGTCGTCGGCGGCACCTACGCGGCCGAGATCGCCAATGCGAAGAACCTGACGCGCTGGGCCACCTGCTCGCCGGACTATGCCTACGGGCGCGATACCACGGCCGAGTTCGTGATGTATCTGAAGCAGTTCGCGCCGAAGGTCGAAGTGATCAGCGAGGCCTGGCCGAAAATCTTCCAGCCCGACTATACCGAGTCGATCACCAAGATCCTGCAGGCCAAGCCGCAGGCGCTCTATTCCTGCCTCTGGGGCGGAGACCTGACCTCCTTCATCGACCAGGCCGCGATCTACGCACTGTTCACGCAGATGCAGTTCTACGCCGTCAACATGGCCGACTACACCGCCCTGACCGC
The DNA here is from genome assembly GCF_001429395.1 of Allobosea sp. Root381. GTDB lineage: Bacteria > Pseudomonadota > Alphaproteobacteria > Rhizobiales > Beijerinckiaceae > Allobosea. Next base: position 108,603 of record NZ_LMJT01000023.1, on the reverse strand, counting down.
GGTGAAGAACCTGCCGGCCGGCATCCAGTCCGGCAACCGCTACATCAAGACCTTCCCGGCAACGCCCGAGAACGCCGCCTGGGGCGACGCCTACAAAGCCAAGTATGGCGAGTATCCGACCAACTGGTCCTGGCAGAACGCGCTTGCCGTCAACTTCCTGGCCGAGGCCGCGAAGAAGGCCGGCTCCGCCGACGGCAAGAAGATCGCCGAGGCACTGCGCGGCCTGAGCATCAAGTCGCCCTTCGGCGCCGACGGCACGGTGACGATGCGCGCCGAGGACCAGACGATCGTCGGTTACGCCGTCGGCTGGGGCACCACGATCCCGAAGGAGCCCTATGTGCCGGAGATGAAGAGCGTGCCCTGGCAGCGCATCTTCGAGCTCGAGGCCGAGTGGAAGAAGTCGAAGGGCTTCGCCTGAAGCCAGGCTCCGGCGGTGAAGGTCATCGCCCCCCTCTCCATAATCAGACAGGCCGCGTTCGCGCGCGGCCTGAACGCCCCTCTGTCGATGAGCGCGTGATGGATCTCAACGCCCTGACCGAATGCCTGGTCTCGACCTCCTGCATAGTGACGCAGGTGACCAGCGGCTTCATCATCGGAATGCTGCTGTTCCTGGTCGCGATCGGGCTCACGCTCATCTTCGGCGTGATGAAGATCGTCAATTTCACGCATGGCGCCTTCTACATGATCGGCGCCTATCTCGCGATGACGGTGTTCCAGCTCACCGAGAGCTACACGCTGGCCCTGCTCGGCGCTGCTGTCGGCGCCTGCCTGTTCGGCATCGTCGTGGAGCGCTTCTTCATGCAGCGCATCTATGGCGGCAACGTCCTGATGCAGCTCCTGGTCTGCTACGCGCTCGTCCTGATCCTCGACGACCTCGTGCGCATCATCTGGGGGCCCGAATTCAAGTCGATGGGCATGCCGGACGCCTTCCGCGTGCCGCCGCTCTTCATCATGGGCGGGGTGGTGCCGCCGTTCTATCTCTTCCTGATCGCCGCGGCACTCTCGATCGCGGTCATCGTCGGCCTCGCTATCGCCCGCACGCGCTTCGGCAAGACGATCCGCGCCGCCGCGCATAATCCGTCGATGGTCTCAGTGCTCGGCATCAATACCGGCCTGCTCTTCACCGGCGTCTTCGCACTGGGTTGCCTGCTGGCCGGGCTCGCCGGCGGGCTTGCCGCGCCGGTGCGCTCGCTGACGCCCGGCATGGGCTTCTCGATCCTGATCGAGAGCTTCATCGTCACCGTCATCGGCGGCATGGGCTCGATCCTCGGCGCGCTGGTGGGCGCCCTGCTGATCGGCCTGATCCGTACCTTCGGCGCGCTCGGCTTCCCGCTCTTCACCGAGGCGCTGATGTATCTCGCCATGGCGGTCGTGCTGATCGTCAAGCCGTCGGGCCTGTTCGGACGCGAGGCTGCCTGACATGAAGAGCCCTGCCCTTCGCGACGCCCTCTTCGGCCTCGTCGCCTTCCTCGTCCTCGCCGCCTTGCCGCTCCTCACCACCAGCAGCGCGCTGATCGACTTCGTCATCCGCTGCGCCGCGCTCGGCCTGTTCGCGACCTCGCTGAACCTGCTCGTCGGCTATGGCGGCATGGTCTCGTTCGGCCACGGCCTGTTCTTCGGCATGGGCGCCTACAGCTTCGGCATCATCATGCAGCGGACGGGCATGCCGATCCCGCTCGCGATCCTGCTGACGATGGCGGTCGCGGCCATGGTCGCGCTGGCCGTGGGCGCCATCTGCGTGCGGCTGAAGGAGATCTATTTCGCCTTCGTCACCCTCGCCTTCCAGATGCTCGTGCACAGCATGATCATCGCCTGGGTGCCGGTCACCGGCGGCGACCAGGGGCTGCGCGGCGGCATCCCGCGGCCCTCCTTCCTCGGCATCAATCTCGCCGACCAAAAGCAGCTCTATCTCTTCAGCGCCGCCCTGCTGGTACTCGGCCTGCTGGCGATGCGCCACATCGTCTCCTCGCCCTTCGGCTACACGCTGCGGATGGTGCGAGACAACCCGACGCGCGCCGGCTTCCTCGGCGTCGACGTCTACCGCACGCGCCTCACCGCCTTCGTGCTCGCCGGCGTGTTCGCCAGCCTCGGCGGCGTCGTGATGAGCCTGTTCGTCTCGGGCGCCTATCCCGAATTCGCCTTCTGGACGATGTCGGGCGAGGCCGTCTTCATCGTCATGCTCGGCGGCACGGTCGCCTTCCTCGGCCCGATGGTCGGCACGGTGCTGCTGCTCCTGCTGAACGACTTTGTGACCCGCGTCGCGGAGCATCACGGGCTCGTGCTGGGCGCGGTGATCCTGCTCTTCGCGCTCGGCCTGCGAAAAGGCCTGCTCGACTTCGTCATGGACTGGCGCGAGGCGCGCCGGACCCGGGCTCAGGCGGGCTCGGCCGGCAAGGACAAGATGGCGGCCGCGGACAAGATGGAAAGGGTTGCGACATGAGCGAGGCGATGATCGCCGTCGTCACCGGCGGAGCGAGCGGCATCGGTGCGGCCTGCTGCCGCGAGCTTGCGAAGCGCGGACACAAGGTCGTCGTGCTCGACCGCGACATGGCCCGCGCGGAGGGCGTCGCCGTGGAAATCGGCGGCCACGCGCTCTTCGGCGATGTCGGCGACGAAGCCGGCCTCAGGGCCGTGGCCGCCCGCATAGAGGCCGAAATCGGCCCGGTCGGGATCGTCGTCAACAGTGCCGGCGTGCTCCAGCCGCCGCTCCGGCCGACCGAGCTACCGATGACGCTCTGGGACCATGTCGTCCATATCGACCAGCGTGGAACCTATCTTGGCTGCGTGGTCTTCGCCGAGGCGATGCTCGCAAGGCGCAGCGGCAGCATCGTCAACATCGCCTCGATCGCCGGCTCCCGCTCGATGGCCCTGCACGCCTATGCCCCCGCCAAGGCTGCGGTGATCTCGATCACGCGCTGCCTCGCGGCCGAGTGGGGCCCGGCCGGCATCCGCGTCAACTCGGTCTCGCCCGGCTTCACCCGCACGCCCGCGCTGCAGGAGGCCATCGACAAGGGCGAGCGCGACGTCACCAACCTCGTCGGCAGCGTGCCCATGGGCCGCCTCGTCGAGCCCGACGAGATCGCCCGCGTCGTCGCCTTCGTCGCCTCGCCCGAGGCTTCCGCACTTTCAGGCATCGACCTGCCGGTCGACTGCGGCTGGATGGCCGGCACCTCCTGGCACACCTATGGCGGCTTCCGCGATCCCGGGAACGGCCCCCATGCTTGAGATCACGAACCTCGTGAAATCCTTCGGCGGCGTGCGCGCCACGGATGATGTCACCCTGACCTTCGCGACCGGCTCGCTCACCGCGATCATCGGCCCGAACGGCGCCGGCAAGAGCACCTTCTTCAACCTGCTCTCGGGCGCCTTCGGCCCTGACAGCGGCGACATCCGGCTCGACGGCCAGTCGATCGTCGGCCTGAGCATCGGCGAGATCGTGCGACGCGGCATCGGCCGGGCGTTCCAGGTCGCGAGCATCTTCCCGTCGCTGACCGTCGAGGAGACCATGCTGGCAGCGGTCAGCGCCCATCACCGCCAGTCGGCCAGGCTGGGAGCCCGCTTCCCGCTGCCCTCGACGCGCGACCACGCCGCGCACTGCATCGAGATGGTCGGCCTGACCGGCAAGCGCGACACGCTTTCGGCGAACCTCTCACATGGCGACCAGAAGCTGCTCGACATCGCGCTCGCCCTCGTCCTCGAGCCCAAGGTGCTGCTGCTCGACGAGCCGACGGCGGGCATGGGCCCCGAGGAGCGCTGGCGCGTCATCGAGAAGGTGCGCGAGCTCTGGGAGCGCCAGAAGATCACCGTCGTCTTCATCGAGCACGATATGGATATCGTCTTCCGCATAGCGCCCTCGATCAGGGTGCTGAGCTATGGCCGCGTCCTGGCCGAGGGCACGCCCCAGGAAATCCGCACCAACCCCGCCGTCATCGAGGCCTATCTCGGCACCGAACACGAGGCTGCGGCATGAGTACGCGCAACGTCATCGAAGTCTCCGGCATCGACGTGTTCTACGGCGCGAGCCAGATCCTGTTCGGCGTCGATTTCACAATCCGGGAAGGCCAGACCATGGCCCTGCTCGGCCGCAACGGCGCCGGCAAGAGCACCACGATGAAGGCGATCGCCGGCCTCGCTCCGCCCAAGCGCGGCACGGTCCGGCTGTTCGGTCAGGACCGCACGCGGCAGAAGCCCTATGAGATGGCGCGCGCCGGCCTCGGCTTCGTGCCCGAGGACCGGCAGGTCTTCCCCGAGCACAGCGTCGAGGACAACCTCTTGATCGCGCGCAAGCCCGGCCCCGACGGGCGCGACGAATGGAGCCTGGAGCGGATCTACGAGATCTTCCCGCTGCTGACGCCGCTGCGCCAGCGCATGGCGGGCCGCCTCTCCGGCGGCGAGCAGCAGATGCTGGCGATCGCTCGCATGCTGATGGGCAACCCCTCGGTGCTCCTGCTCGACGAGCCGAGCGAGGGCCTCGCCCCGATCATCGTCCAGCGCATCGGCGCCCTGGTCCGCACCCTGCGCGAGACCGGCGTCACCATCCTGATCGCCGAGCAGAACATGCATTTCTGCCTCGGCCTCGCCAGCGACGCGACCGTGATCGACAAGGGCCAGATCGTCTTCCGCGGCACCATCGCGGAGCTCAAGGCCAGCGACGATGTCCGTCAGCGCTATCTCGCGCTCTGACCCGCACGGGAGACCGGCCATGCCGACACTGACCCAGGATATTGCGCGCTTCATCGCCGGGCTCGATGCGGAAACGCTTCCGGCCGAGGTCACCGACAAGGCGCGCTCCTGCCTCGTCAACGCGTTGGGCATGGGCGTCAACGGATTCGACATGCCCTACGCCGCAATCGCCCGCAAGGCCGCCATTGCGCTCGACGGCGACGTGCAGAACGGCGCGACCCTGTTCGGCGACGGCCGGCGCAGCACGGTCGGTGCCGCCTGCCTCGCCAACAGCGCGCTCTTCCACGGCCGCGCCCAGGAGGACACCTGCGGCGCCGCCCATTTCGGCACCATCCTGATCCCGATGCTGCTCGCAATGACGGAGGCGCGCGGCTACCCGCTGTCGCGGCTCCTCCCTGCCCTCGTCGCCGGCTACGAGACCGGCGGGTTGTTCGAGACCGCCTTCGCCGGCAGCACCACGCCGGCCGGCTTTCGCTCCTCTGCTACTTATGGCTGCATCGCGGCAGCGGCCGCCGCCGGCAAGCTGATGGAACTGGACGAGGACCGGCTCGCCGCCGCTCTCGCCAACGCCGTCTCCTTCACCGGTGGCGTGCTGCAATCCTTCGCCGACGCTACCGACGAATGGCGCTATCAAGTCGGTGTCGTCGCCCGCAGCGGGTTGATCGCGGCCGAGCTGGCCGCCGCGGGCTCCATCTCGGCTCCGCACGCCTTCGAAGGGCGGGCCGGTTTCGTGCGCTGCTTCGCCGGCGCCGAGATCCCGGACGATCTCGCCTCCCGGCTCGGCCGCGACTGGTCGATCCTGCGCGTGACCTTCAAGCCCTACCCCGTCTGCGCCTTCAACCAGACGCCCGTCACCGGCGCGCTGGCGCTGCGCGAGACGCTCGCCGGCCGGAAGGTCAAGGCCGTCCGGGTGCGGATGAACCCCTATGAGACCGGCTATGCCGGCATGGACGCGGCCGGACCGTTCAGCTCGATTTCCGGCACGCTGATGAGCATCCCCTTCTGTATCGCGACCACGCTCGTCCGGGGCGTTCCGAGCATGCGGCACATGACGACCTATGACGACGACGCCGTGAACGGGCTGGTCGCGCGGACGACGCTGGTCACCGATCCTGCTGTCCCGATCCTCAGCGCCGTGATCGAGGCTGACACCGCCGACGGCAAAACGCTCGTCCATGAGCAGCGCATGACGCCTGCCGACTACGCCTTCGACCGCGCGACGCTGCGCGAACTCCTGACCCGGACCGGCGCCGAGCAGGGTCTTCCAGCCGAGCTCTTCGAACGGATCGAGCGCGCCGCCGATGCGCTGCCCGGCGGCCGGATCGAGGATTTCATCGCGCTGTTTTCCGCCATCGAACCGAAGCGCGCCGCCGCGTGACCGCCGCTCCGGATCAGGCGCGAAAGAGCAGGGTCGCATTTTCTTTGAAATAAAATGAATCATGACTCATAAATCATATTATGTTAATGCTGTTGCATCGGAATCGAGAGCGCCATGAGCCAGCCAGGAGCGATGCGGAGCGAAGCCGGAGCGGGCCATAACGCAGCAGCGGAACTGCTCGCGCTCTACCGCTCGCTCGTGCTGATCCGGCGCAGCGAGGAGCGGCTGAGCCGGATGTTCGCCGATGGCGAGGTGCCCGGCTTCATCCATCTCAGCATCGGGCAGGAAGCCGTCTCGGCCGGCGTCATGTCGGCGCTGACGCCGCAGGACACCATCGCCTCGACCCATCGCGGCCATGGCCATGCCATCGCCAAGGGCATCTCGCTCGATGGCTTCTTCGCCGAATTGCTGGCCCGCGATACCGGGCTCTGCCGTGGCCGGGGCGGCTCGATGCATGTCGCGGACATGTCGGTCGGGATGCTCGGCGCCAACGGCATCGTTGGAGCCGGTGTATCGATCGCGCTCGGCAGCGCGCTCGCGCACAAGACGCAGAAGAACGGCGCGATCGCGGTCGCCTTCTTCGGCGACGGCGCGCTCGCCGAAGGGCTGATGCATGAATGCCTGAACATGGCGGCGCTGTGGAAGCTGCCGCTGCTCTTCGTCTGCGAGAACAATGGCTGGGGCGAGTTCCTGCCGACCTCGAAGCAGCTCGCCTTCACGCTGAAGGACCTCGCCGCCGCCTATCGCATCCCGCATGTCGTGATCGACGGCAACGACGTCGCCGTCGTCGCGGAACATGCCGCAAGCCTCGTCGCCGAGGTGCGCCGCGACGGCCCGCGCGTGCTCGAATGCATGACGACGCGTGTCCGCGGCCATTTCGAGGGCGACGCGCAAAAGTACCGCGACCCGGACGAACTTGCCGGCCTGAGCGCGCGCGACCCGCTCGACGTCACCGCCGGTCAGCTCAAGGCGCTGGGCATCGGCGAGAGCGCTCTTGCCGACATCGCCGACGAGATCGCCGCCCGGATCGAGGCGGCGGTTGAAGCGGCGCGCGCCGCGCCGATGCCGAGCTTCGAGGCGGCACAAGCGGACGTCTACACGGTCTCCAACGCCGCGCGGGAGAACGCCTGATGGCCGAGATGCGTTATCTGCGCGCGATCAACCAGGCGCTGGCCGATGCAATGGCGGCCGATCCGAGCGTGATCCTGCTCGGCGAGGATGTCGGCGAGGCCGGCGGCTCCTTCGGCGCCAGCCGCGGCCTGCGCGATCGCTTCGGTGCGGAGCGGGTGATCGACACGCCGATCTCGGAGGCGGCGCTTGCCGGCGCTGCTGTCGGCGCAGCGCTGAGCGGGCTTCGGCCCGTCGCCGAGATCATGTTCATGGACTTCACCACGCTCGTGATGGACGCGCTGGTGAACCAGGCGGCCAAGGCGCGCTTCATGTTCGGCGGCCAGCGCTCGGTGCCGATGGTACTGCGCACGCCCCATGGCGGCGGCCTCGGCGCGGGCCCGCAACATTCGCAATGCCTAGAGGCCTGGTTCGCCCATGTACCGGGGCTGAAGGTGGTCTGCCCCTCCGACCCCACCAGCGCCTATGGGCTGCTGCGCGCCGCTATCGCCGATCCGGACCCGGTCGTCTTCATCGAGCACAAGGCGCTCTATGCGATGAAGGGCGAGGTGCCGGACGATGCACCCCTTCTCCCGCTCGGCCGGGCCGCCATCCTGCGCGAGGGCCGCGACGCCACGATCGTCGCTTATGGCGCCGCGGTCCATACCGCGCTCGCTGCCGCAGGGCAGCTCGCCGAAGAGGGCATCGAGGCAGAGGTCGTCGACCTGCGCAGCATCCAACCCTGGGACGAGGAGACCGTGCTGGCCTCGCTTTCTCGGACCCATCGGCTCGTCGTCGTGCATGAGGCGGTCGAGGCCTTCGGCGTCGGTGCCGAAATCGTCGCTCGCATGGCCGATATCGGCTTCGACGAGCTCGACGGGCCGATCCTGCGCGTCGCAGCGCCGTTCATGCCGGTGCCGTTCTCCAAGGGGCTGGAGACGGCTTACCTGCCCTCCCCGGAGCGCGTCGCTGCTGCCGTGCGCCGCACGCTCGCCTGAAGGAACCCCGCCATGTCTGGAAAGCCCGAGATCTCGGACAGCATCCTCTATGAACGCCGCGACGCCGTCGCGCTGATCACGATCAACCGCCCCGCGACGCTCAACGCCCTCGACATGGCGACGCTGGCCGCACTCGACGAGGCCGTGGCGCGCGCCGCCACCGACGCGGCGGTACGGGTGATCGTCTTCACGGGTGCAGGCGATCGCGCCTTCGTCGCGGGCGGCGACATCGCCGATCTCGACAGCCGCCAAGGCCTGCCGCACTACCTCGAGCTGGGCGAGCGGCTGCATAGCGTCTTCCGGCGGATCGAGACGCTGGACAAGCCGACAATCGCCGCCGTCAACGGCTGGGCGCTGGGCGGCGGAACGGAGCTCCTGCTCTGCATCGACATCCGCATCGCCACGGCTTCAGCCAAGCTCGGCCTGCCCGAGATCAATCTCGGGCTCTTCCCGGGTGCCGGCGGCTCGCAGCGCTTGATCCGGCAGATCCCCCTCTGCAAGGCCAAGGAGCTGATGTTCACCGGCGCGCGCATCGACGCGATCGAGGCCGAAAAGCTGGGCCTTATCAACCGAGTCGTGCCGGATACTGAAGTTCTGTCTCAGGCCCTCGCACTGGCCGAGACCATCGCCGCGAAGTCGCCGCTCGTGCTGAAGTTGCTGAAGCGGACGATGTCGGACGGGCTCGACATGCCGCTGCCCTCCTCGCTGCGCCACGAGCAGGCGATGATCGGCCTCGTGCTCGATACGCAGGATGCGCATGAGGGCTGCCAGGCCTTCCTCCAGAAGCGCCCCGCGCAGTTCAAGGGCGCCTGAGATGAGCGCTCCCGCCGCGATCGTCATGCCCAAGCTCGGTCTGACCATGACCGAGGGCCTGCTAGCCGAGTGGCGGGTCGGACCGGGCGACACGGTCGCGATGGGTGACGTGCTCTTCGTCATCGAGACCGAGAAGATCGCGACCGAGATCGAGGCCCAGCATCCCGGCCGCATAGGCGTCATTCTGGTACCGGAAGGCGAAACCGTTCCGGTCGGCGCCACGCTCGCGACCTGGGCGGATGGAGAGGCGGCCACTCCGGCAACGGACGCAGTTCCGACGCCCGCCCTGGCTACCGAGGCCCAGCCGAAACCAGCGCCCGCAGCGACCCAATCGAATGAGGCCGAGCCCGCGCGCGCTGCTGCCGGCGCGCGCATCGTCGCAACCCCGCTCGCTCGTCGCGTCGCGCGGCAGAACGGCGTCGCGCTCGACCGCGTCGCCGGCTCGGGTCCGCATGGCCGCATTAAGCTGAAGGATGTCGAGGCCGCGCTCGCCGCGCCCGCGGCAAGCTCCACGACCGCGCTCTCGCGACCCCGCAGCGCCGGGAGCCAGCGCCGCCCCGCAACAGGTATCGAGCAGGTCGTCGCGCGGCGGCTCACGCAGGCCAAACAGACGATCCCGCATTTCTACGTGCTGGCGGAGGCCGACGTCACCGCGCTGCTGGCGGCGCGCGAGGAGCTGAACGCGGCCGGCACCCCACAGCGCCTCAGCATCACCCATTTCATCATGGCGGCGGTGGGCCGCGCGCTGCTGGCTCAGCCCGAGATCAACGCGGTCTGGGACGAGGGCGACATCGTGACGCTCGCGGGCAGCGATGTCGGAATGGCGGTGGACAGCCCCCGCGGGCTGATGGTCCCCGTCCTGCGCGATGCCGGCGCGCATCATCTCGATGCGGTCGCGCGGGCTTGTGCCGACATCGTCGGCAAGGCGCGCGACGGCCGGCTGACGGCGGCCGATTGCGAGGGCGGCGCGATCAGCGTCTCGAATGTCGGCATGTACGGCGCGTCGCACCTCGTCTCGATCATCAATCCGGGACAGTCGGCGATCCTCGGCGTGGCGGCGGTGAAGCCCGTCTTCAGGCCCGATGCGCAGGGCCAACCGGCGCTCCGGCAGGAGCTCGGCCTCGTCCTGTCCTGCGATCACCGCGTCATCGACGGCGTGCGCGCCGCCCAGTTCCTCGACTGCGTCGTGAAGACGCTCGAACACCCGTTGCCGCTGCTGCGCCAGCCGGCGCCCCAAGGGAGCCAGACATGAATTTCGACCGCAGCGACGAGCAGATCATGCTCATCGAGACCGCGCGACGGGTCGGGGAGAAGTTCGGCCTCGACTACTGGCGAGAGATCGATGCCGAGAAGGCCTTCCCCACCGCAATCTGGCAGGAGATCTGCGACGCCGGCCTCTGCGGCATCGCGATCCCGGAGGAGTATGGCGGCGCCGGCCTCGGCATGGTCGAGGTCGCGCTGGCGATCGAGGCGCTCTGCGCGGCCGGCGGCGGCTCGACGCTTAGCCAGATGTTCATGTGCAACCCCGTCTTCGGCGGGGTCACGATCTGCAATTTCGGCACACCGGCGATGAAGCGCGAATTGCTGCCGGCCCTCGTCGCCGGCAAGGCGATGTTCGCGATGGCGCTGACGGAGCCGGACGCGGGCACCAACTCGCTGGCGATCAGGACCTTCGCGAAGGCCGATGGCGATGGCTGGCGGATCAGCGGCCAGAAGATCTGGATCACGGCCGTGCCCCAGGCCACCAAGATCCTCATCGTCGCTCGCACCAGGAAGCTCGAGGAGGTCGGCCGCAAGACCGACGGCATCAGCCTCTTCCTGATCGATGTCGAGCGCGAGGGGCTAAGCCATCAGGCCATCGACAAGGTCGGCACCAACACCCTGCCCTCCAGCTCGGTCTTCCTGGAGAATGTCCGGGTCGAGCCGCATGAGCTCGTCGGTACGCTCGACGGCGGCTTCCGCCAGTTGCTCGACGTGCTGAACACCGAGCGCATCGTCACCACCGCCGGTCTGGTCGCGACGGCCGAGCTGGCGATCCGCCTCGCCGTCGACTACGCCCGCGAGCGCAAGGTCTTCAACAACGCCCCGATCGGCTCCTATCAGGGCATCCAGTTCCCGCTGGCGGAAGCGCAGATCCAGCTCGAATGCGCGCGGCTGATGAACCACAAGGCCGCGACCTTCTACGACCAGGGCAAGCCCTACGGCACCGAGGCCAACATGGCGAAATACATGGCCGGCCACGCCGCCGGCCATGCAACCGACCGCGCCATCCAGACGCTGGGCGGCATGGGCTACGCCAAGGAATACCATGTCGAGCGGCTGTGGCGGGACGCCCGCCTGTTCAGGGTCGCCCCCGTCTCCGAGGAGATGATCCTGAACTACGTCGCGCAGCACGATCTCGGCCTGCCACGTTCCTATTGATGCCGGCCGCCACGATCGAAGCCGGGGCCGAACGGGAAGCAGAGCCATGCGCAAGATCGTGACGCTCGTGAAGCGCAGCCCCGGCCTCACGGTGCAGGATTTCCAGAGGCGCTGGGCGCAGGACCATGGCCCGCTCGCGGCGGCCGCGCCCGGCCTGCGCCGCTATGTGCAGTCGCATGCGCTGGAAAAGGGCTATGCCAAGGGCGAGCTGCTGTTCGACGGCATCAGCGAGAGCTGGTTCGACGATGACGCCGCTTATGCCGCCTATGGCACCAGCGAGACCGCCCTCCGGATCGAGGCCGACCTGCTCACTCTGGTCGATCCGGCGCGGCTGGTGCGAATGGCCGTCGATGTCTATGTCGTCAAGGACGGCCCGGTGCCTGAGCCGGCGGTCAAGAATATCGAATTCGTCAACCGCCGGCCGGGCATGCCGCTGATACCCTTCCGCGCGTATTGGCGCGGCGTCCACGGCCCCCTCGCCGCCACGATCCCCGTACTGCGGCGCTATGAGCAGAACCACCTCGCCCTGTCGCAATACGAAGCCGGCGAGCCGCCCTATGACGGGCTGGCGATCACCTGGTTCAATTCCACCGCCGAGATGAAGGCCGGCACGCTGACGCCCGAATATATCGCGACACGCGCCGACGAGCCCAACTTCCTGCCCGACGGCCACCTGCCGATCATCATCGCGCGCGAGATTTTCTTCGGCTGAAACCGCGGCGCCGGGCGTTCCCAAGGAGGTAATCCCGATGCCCTGTCGACTTCCCGCGCCGCGTTGGCGTTTGATCGAAGCGGGTCGTCATGACTGCGTGCGAAATGCGCAGCAAGGACGGGGGGCGGGATGTCGAAGGCCTTGATACTCGCCAACGGATTCCGGCTGCAATATCGCGCGTTGCGCTGCGCTGCTCCCCTGTTCGACGCCGTACACGTCTACGGCACGGCCGATGCCAAGTCGCTCTCGCAATCGGCTTTCTGCCGCCGCTTCCATGCCCGACGATCCACCGACGAACCCTTCGCAACCCCGGCCGATGTCGAGGCCATCGGCCGCATCCTCTCCGAAGAAGGGATCGACTACATCTTGCCGAGCGATGCCGACACCACGCGTTTCCTGGCCGAGCATCGCGGCAGCCTCCCCGCGACCTGCTATCCCGTCCCCACGCCTGAAGCCTTCGACAGCCTGAACGACAAATCGCGCTTCGCCCGCTTCTGCGCCCGTCTCGACCTGCCGCACCCGACGACCATGCTCTGCCAGGACATCGGAGAAATCAGGGCCGCGTTGAAGGCGGCAGGGCCCGGCCGCGACTTCGTGGTCAAGCCGATCGGGCTCTGGGGCAGCCTCGGCGTCGCCAGGATTTCCCACGCCACCGCCGAACCGCTGCTGAAATCCCTGGGCTACGCCCCGATCCTGCTGCAGGACTACATCCCCGGCACGGAGTTTACCACCATCGCGCTGGCCCGGGGCGGCGATCTCGAAAAGGTGGTGCATTGTCGCCGCGAGGAGCAGGATATCGGCTTCTTCGACCAGGCGGAGGCGACGTCGCTGGCGGCGAAGATCGCGGCCAGCCTCGGCTATGACGGCGTCATGGTCTTCGACATCCGCGTCGACCCGGCGGGCCGCCTCCACTTGATCGAATGCAATCCGTGCTTCTGGTACCGGATGGAAATGGCCATGCTTGCCGGTGCCAACTTCGTCGAGTTCGGCTTCTGGCCCGAGCGATCCAGGTCGCGGGGACTCTTCCCTGTTCATCCGGGGCGTCTCTCCGGCGCGGCGGCGGTCCTGCAGCGCGCCCTGCAGCCCTGGAAGCTGACGGCCAGCGACCGGGCCAGCATGCGCTTCATCCTGTCCGACCCCGTGCCGGCGGCCATCACGCTTGCCGGCCGGCTGGGGCGCATGCGCCAGGCAGCGAACGGCCGCCAGCTCTGATCGTCGCGCCTTGCGCTGCGTCCTTTGCCGGGCCCCTGCGGGCCGGCGGATACAGGCTCACGACGAGGCGCGCAGGGATCCGGATCGGGACCGCTCTGAGCGCAAAACTGGGCATCGGACCGAAGCGATGCGGGGCACCCGCCGAAGGTTACCGAGCGGCCGCCGGACAACCGCGGGAACGAAAGAGCGAGATTTCGCGAAAGGCCGGCATAGCCAGGAACCCGCCAGCGACCGCCCGGCATCGACGCGATCTCATTTCCAGCGACCGGCGCCTCCTCAAGACACAAGAATGTGACCCAAGCGATTATTGCCCTCCGCAGGTCCTGATATTTAGACATTTGAAATAATTGACAAGAACTCGACGAATCATACCTCGCGAGAAAGGGGACGAAAGCGAAAAAAAAGGCAAAAGTAGTACACAATCCGCGAGCAATAATCCGATCGACGCAAAAAACATCATCGAATAACGCAATCAAGGCGAACATCGTACCAAATATAACTATAAAAAACTCCAACTAAACTGTATCCGAAGGGCGCAACTCTGAAACAACCGGCCGGATTATGTGCAAAATTTGCTAGGAATGTTGCCGTTCTTATGCATAATATAATCTTGGCTATCGATCAAAAAATGTAGCCAACAGGGGAAATCAATCGCGATCCTGCTTGGGGGCGAAGACGATGAGTGGCGTCTCAACCGTAATTATCGAAACAAGCACCTTGTTTCGAGAGGGCCTCGCTAAACTTTTGCAGAAGACCAGCTTTAACATCATAGCAACGGTCTCCAGCGCAGAGGAACTGAAATCCGAGACTTATCCGGAACCGGAGATCGTTATTGTTGGAACGACGAATTCCGACAGGAGCCTGGAAAGCAACTTACGAATATTGAAGGCGCGGTTCCCGCGGGTCCGGTGCGTCGTGCTCTCCGATCAGTACACGGTCGAGCAGGTCCATCTTGCCTTCGCGCTGTCGGCGCGCGGCTATCTGATCAAGACCATCAGCTCTTCGACGCTGATCAAGTCGCTCGAGTTGGTCATGCTCGGAGAGAGCATCATTCCGTCGGCGTTGCTGACGCGGGTGGTGGATGAGCATGACGTCGGGGTCGAGGCCGACGAGGATGACGAGGACGAGGTCGTCGAGGAAGTCGCTCCGGCATCTCGTGCACTCTCGGCTCGTGAAGTGCAGATCCTGCAATGCCTGGTCCGTGGGCAGTCCAACAAGATGATCGCCCGCAACCTCGACATCGTGGAAGCGACCGTCAAGGCGCATATCAAGGCGATCCTGCGCAAGATCCGCGTCCAGAACCGTGTCCAGGCGGCTATATGGGCGATGAAAGGGCTGGAATCGATCCGCCAGATTCCCCACACCAACGGCACGTTGATCGAAGTCGGCCGCGCGCGCGCCGCGCCGTAAGAGGATGTCTCGCTCAAGCGAGGTATCTCATTTGCGGGGCTCGTGAAAGCAATGAGCCCCGAGACCATGACTGCTGGCAGGAAGGGCTGCGGAGCACTGCGCCGCGCCTCTTTCTGCATGGACGCGGCCTGCATGGGCGCGGCGATGGACACCGGGTTCGCCTCGGGCAGTTCCCGTCATTGCGAGAAGCCGTAGCGACGAAGCAGTCCAGGGGTGGCGGCGTTACGCCCTCCCGAATTGCCGCGCGGAGCCCGTGCTCGCGACGTCGGCACAGGTACGACTTAGCCCGATCTGAGAACGATCGAGAGCGCGCTGATTTCTGGCGGCGCGAGGCGTCGCCTCCAACAAGCGTCGGAGCAGCGCCGATCCGGGATGACGGTGCCGTTCCATGCCCTCCGCTGCATGCGACGAAGCGTCCGCGAGCGCATGCCGGCATCCACCTTACCATCCCGCCTCACTAATCCGGGCGCCCTGTCGGAGTTCGTTTGGCAATTCATCCCCACCGTCATTCCGGGCATCCGCTTCGCTGCGCCGGGAATGACGACCGGAGGATGACAGGGGCGAGCCTTTGAGGAACCGCGTCAGCGGCGTCTCGAAGGATGAGCGCAAGTGGGATTTTCCAAGAGGCTGTCAGGCCAGATAGAGGCCGCGCAGGGTCGCGGCGATCGGCGTCCAGTCGCCGATTTCGACGGCCATGCCATAGGCTGCCAGCGCCATCGTGTCCCAGGCCTCCGGCGACAAGGCGGAAGCCTGGCTGAAGGAGGACGCGATCGCCTGCGGCGTCAGGGCCGAGAGGACGAATCCGGCCCCGGTGGCATCGACCGCAGCATCCAGGCCGGTTTCCGTGGAGACCACGAGCGGCAGCCCCGACAGTGCCGCCTCGAGCGCCGCGATCGGTACCCCGTCGAAACGCGACGGCTGGACGAAGTAGTCCCACCGCGCCATCCGCCGCCGCTTCTCCTCACCGAAGCAGGAACCGTTGATCTCGACGGCGTCGCCGAGACCGAAGGTGTTCGCCATCGCCGAGATCACGTCCCGTGCCGGGCCGGTGCCGATCAGCACGAGCCTGCCCTGCCCGCCTCCGTGCCGATAGGCGGCGAAGCCCTCGATCAGCAGGTCGAGCCCCTTGTGCACGATCGCGTAGCGACCGCAGAAGCCGAAGGTCGGAAATTCGGCGAAGGAGGTCCTGCGGCGAGGCGCCGGCGGCATGCCGTCGAGAGCGCTCGAATAGGCCGCGTTCGGGATCACCCGGATCCGGGCGCGCGGGGCAAGGCGCCGGATCACCTGCGCCTCTGCCGCCGAGACGGCCTGGACGAAGCGCGCCTTCCCGAGCGCACGCTGCTCGACGAGCCGTACATAGAGCGCCGATTTCCAGTTCGCGGTCCGGCCGGCCTTGTCGATGACATGCGAATACCGTCCATGGACGGTAATGCCGTAGGCAAGGCCGCGGCGCCCGAGTTCGCGCACCAGCAAGGGCAGCACCGGCTGCCGGGCCGTGTGGATGTGGAAGATCGTCTCGGGGCCCGCGCCAGCGGTCAGCGCGGCCATGATCTGCGGCACGATGCCGACGATATGCCCCATCAGCATCGGGCCGTCGAGTGGCAGGATCAGCGTGGGGAGCTCGATCGGCTCGGGCTCGCCCGCCACATCCGGGCGCCGCAGGATGATGATCCTGGGGTCGTCGCCGGCGGCGATCTGCTCCCGCGCGATCCTGCGGACCACGTGGTGGATGCCGTTCGCCGCGGAAGGATGCGGGGTGACGTCGTCGATCACGACATGGCGGATGTCGAGGCTCGCTCGCGCGGCAATGCGGATATGCGAGGCGGCCGGGCGGCCGGCATCAAGCAGCCGGTTTTCGGCCATCGGCGATCATCCTCGACAGGAACCATTGGGAAGCCAGGAGTCGAACGAGGCTCGCCACGGCGAGCGCGATGCAGCAGCCGACCACCGCGTGGTCGACGGCGAGAGGCAGGAACAGGGCGGCTGCGGCGATCGTGCCCAGCAGGTTGATGAGCAGAGCCAGCCGGGCCGCATCGACCCCGTGCATGTAGGAGCAGACCATGTCGGCCGAGTAGGCGAGCAGGGCGGCCACGGCGAGGACGCGGATCGGGAGGGCGAGATCCGCATAGGCCGAGTCCGGCCCGTAGATCGCGCCCAGGACGAATTCGGGCACGACCAGGAGGACACCGTAGCACAGCAGGACCGGCAGCGCCCCGGCGACGGCGTAGGGCCGCGCGGCCTGCCAGGCGACGCCGTACCCGTCCTGAAACTTCCGGGCCGCGGTTTGCGGGATGACATTGCACAGTCCGATCAGGATGGGGTTCGCCAGGTTGGTGATGTTGAGCGCGGCCTGGAAGGAGGCGGTCGCCGCGGCTCCATGCAGCGCCGCCAGCCCCCAGAAAAAGATCTGCAGGCGCATCGCGCCCGTGAGATTGTTGGCGAGAGACCAGCTGCCGAGCGACCAGAAATCGGCGATCGTCACCCGCAGTGAGCCAGGCGCGCGGAAATCGGGCCCGACCAGCCGGTAGCTCACGATCAGCGCCGCGGCCATGGCGAGCGCCATCGCATTGAAGACATCCGCCAGCGTGGCGGGGCCTCGCTGCAGTAGCACCAGCACCAGGGCGACTTGGCCGAGATAGCCGATCACATCGCCGATCAGCGCGTCGCGGTGGCGAAATTCGGCGAAGAGCCCGCGCCGGAGCGCCTCCTGCGTCTGGCCCACGACGAACAAGGTCAGCAGGGGCAGCACCAGATCGGTCCGGCCCATGACGATCAGGACCACGCCGATGAGCAGGATCAGCGGCAGGCCGAGCAGGCCGAGCAGCACGATGCCGCGCCCGATGAGCTTTCGCCGCTCCTCATCGGGCAGCACCGTGCTGCGGATCGACATCGGATAGAAGATCAGCGAACCCGCGGTGAGTTGCACCAGCAGCAGGCTGCCGATGATCAGCGCGAACATACCGTATTCCGCCGGCGGCAGATTCCGCGCCAGGACGATGTTGAGCAGGAAGGCGCCGAGGCTGACCACGCCCTGGTCGAGGATCGTCCAGGAGGAGCGGGACCAATGCGCCTCAACCCGCATCGACCAGCCTCGTGGACGCGTCCTCTGCCGCCTCCGGCCGCGGACCTGCGAGCGCCGCGCTCTCCCGGCGCAGGTCGCCATAGGCCCAGGCGAGATAGGCCGAGGTCTCGCGCATGCCCTCGGTGAAGCCGTAGCGCGGCGCATAGCCGAGCAAGCGGGCGGCCTTCTCGTTGCTACTGGGGGCCTGCGAGCGGTAGAGCGCGAGCGCCTGCCGATCGGGCAGATAACGCATGCCGAACTGGCGGCCGCCTCCGCCGAAATAGACCCGCGTCACGAACTCGTGCAGCGGCCCCGGCAGCGCATCGTAACCCGCCTGCAGCGCCTGCCGCGCCGGCGGCCAGCGCACGATGATCTGGATGAGCCGCTTGGGGTTTGCGAGCACCATCTTCAGATCGCGGATGAAGCCGTGATTGGCACTCGCAACCGCCTCGGCCGGCCAGTAGCGCGGCTTTTCGGCGTCGATGGCCTCTGCCATGCTCTCGTAGAACCTGGCCCAGCTCACGGGCTCGGGTCCGGACAGGATGAAGCGCTGGCCCACCGCCTCCGGCCGCTGAGCCGCCAGGACGAAACCGTCGACGAGGTCATCGACATAGACGGCATTGCACAGGCCCTCGCCGCGATCGGGCAGGATCACCTCGCCGGTCAGCAGTCGCTCGGCGATGTCGTTGGTCCAGGATTTCGCGAAGGGCCCGTAGACGATTGCCGGCTGGACGATGCTGGCCTTGAGGCCCTGTTCGCGCACGGCCCGCAACGTACGCGCCTCGAGGTCGAGCTTGTTGCGCGCATAAATCCAGGTGCGGTCACCGTCGCGCGTCTCCTCGGTGAGCGCCCCGTCCGGAAACGGCTCATACACCGAGAAGCTGCTGACATAGACGAACCCCTTGACCTTCTGGCGCAGCGCTTCCGCGATCAAGCCATCCAGCGCGTCGAGATTGAGCTTCCGCGAGCGCGTGTCATAGGCGCAGTGGAAGACGTAGTCGGCCCCCTCCAGCCCGCGCGCGATCGCCACCGCATCGTCGAGCCTGCCCTTGATGATCTCGACCGGCAGCCTTGCCAGCCGAGTCGCCTGCCCGTAGCTGCGGATCAGGCAGCGCACCTTCACCCCCTGCTCGACGAGGCGCTCGGCCAGGCGCCCTCCGATGAAGCCGGTCGCCCCGGTAATCAGCGCGGTGCTGCCGGCCGGCAGGCGCGGCTGGGCGTCGTCGGCGCTGGCCGGCGTTGCCGAGGGCCAGGGCATCGCAAGCGGCTCGCGGGCGGCATAGCAGCGTTCGATAAGCGCCACCGAGCGGATGCCTTCCTTGCCGGAGATCCCCTTTTCCTTATCGCCGGCGACGCTGCCGCGGAAATCGCGGAGCTCGGAATCGAAGAGCTCGGGGAAGAGCTGGAGCGGCATGTCGGCGGCGGCGCGCCCGTCATGCCGGAAGGCCAGCGCGTTCGGCGAGCCTGCTAGGATGCGACTCTTGGCGAGATGGACCTCGACGAAGCCTTCCGTGCCCTCGATGACGATCGTGCCGCGCAGGTCGCGCGTGCGGCTCAGCTCGACGCTGCCGACGGCGCCCGACGCCATCCGGCATTCCACCACGCAGTCGGCCTCGACACCGTGGTCGGCATCGTCGCGATAGCTCAGCGAGGCGACGTCGCCCAGCCACCAGAGCAACAGGTCGAGCGTATGGGCGCCGGTGTCCATCAGCACGCCACCGGCCGCCAGCTCGCGCTTCAGCAAGGCGTCGGAACTCGTCGCCCAGTTGAAGACGAAGCCCTCGCGGATGTCGAAGCGCGTGATCCTGCCGAGCACGCCGGCATCGAGCAGCGCCTTGAGCCAGCGCGTGCCGTGCAGATAGCGGCGCAGCAGGCCGACGCGAAGCGAAACCCCGCGCTCTTCAGCCGCCGCGACCATGGCCTCGCATTGCGCCGAGGTCGCCGCGAGGGGCTTCTCCATGAAGAGGTGCTTGCCGGCCTGCAGAAGTTCGAGCCCGATCGGCCCGTGCAGGACATGCGGCACGGCCACGATCGCGGCGTCGAAGCGGTCGGCAACCTCATGCCAGTCCTGCGCCGTCACGATGGAACGCCCCTGGCCGCCGAACTTGCCCGCGACGAGCGTCGCACGCTCGGGCGAGCGGTCGATCAGGACGGAAGGCGTCCAGCCGAGGCGCCGCAGCGAAGGGGCTAGATGATGATCAACGACGGCGCCGCAGCCTATGATGGCGAGCCGTTCTCCGGCGGGCAGGGTCATGCGGGCCGTCCTCTCTGCTGGCGAAGGGTGGGTGCAACCGGCCGCGCCGGAGATCGTACGGCCGGCGCAGGCCGTAACAGGCGCTCGTATTCGGTGAAGGCGCGCCGCGCAGCGCTCTCCCAGGTGTAATTCGCCGCGACATGGGCCCGCGCCAGGCGCCCCATTTCGGCGAGTCTGTCGGGATCTTGCGCGAGATCGTCGAGCGCGGCGGCGAGTTCCTCGACCTGCCCGGGCTTGACCAGCCTGCCGTAGTCCTTGCCGACCTGATGCGGGATGCCACCCACCGCCGAGGCGAGGACCGGAACGCCGTGGGACATCGCCTCCAGGATCGCCAGCGGGAACGTGTCGGCGAGCGTCGGGAAGACGAAGAGATCGGCCCGTCGGTACAGCGCCGCGACATCCTCGTCGGAGAGCCGCCCGGTGATCACGATGCGCTGGTCGGGCCCCTTGAGAAGGGAGGCCAGCCCATAGTCGATCTCCGTGCGCGTCTCGCCACCGACGATCAGCTGGAACGGGCAGGTCAAGCGCGCAAAGGCCGACAGCAGCACCGGCAGCCCCTTGTTCGGCGTATGGTTCGCCAGGAACATGCAGGTGAGCTGGCCCGGGCGGCGCTCGCCGATGCCGAGGCGCTGCCAGGCCGCCACATCCCCGGCCGGATCGGCAGGGCGCGGCACGGGCACGCCATTAGGCACGTTCACCAGCGCATCGCCGGCAAAGCCCATCTGCCGGACGATCTCGTCATCGGCCGGCGACAGCGTGAAGACGGCGGCGGCATGGCGGACGGCCTGATGCACCGGCCTCGTCACCAGTTCCTGCCAGACCAGGCGCTTCAGCGGCCCGAAGCCGTAGATTCGCGCGCCGTTGTGGATCTCGTTGAAGCCATGCGTGGAGACGACATAGGGAATGCCTGCCCTCCGGCAGGCGCGGGCGATGCGCGCCATTTCCAGCGCCGGCATCGGATTGTGAATGTGCACAAGGTCGAAGCCGCCCTTGGCGATCAGCTGCGGGATATCGGATCGGTAGAACAGCGTCCGGTAGCGGTTCGACAGGCGCTGCCAGGGCAGCAGCGGCGGCAGCGTCGCCTTCACCGGCAGCCGGCGCACCCTGCCCTCCTCCGCACCGCCCGCCTGCGGACCCATCATGCTGGCGATGGTCATGTCGCAGTACTCGGCAAGCGCGACGCTGAGCTGCTCGGCGGCGCGTCCGGCACCGCTGACCGACATGTGTGGCGGCGCCACGATGGCGGCGAGGACCCTCATCACAGATACTTCGCGGTCAGGGATGCCGAGAGGTCCGGCTCGCGCCAGAGATCCTGCAGGGCATCGTCGATGGTGAAGGCCGGCTCCCAGCCGAAACGCCGGCGGATTTGCGTCGTGTCGGCGGCGAGGAAGGGCCGGTCTACGGCGCGCACCCGCGCGCTGTCCTGCTCAAGCGTGAAGCCGATCTGGGCGATATCGCGCAGCTTGAGCAGGATCTCGTCGACCGAATAGGGATGCGACGTGCCGAGATTGACCGTCACGGTCGCGCCCTCGACCAGCGTGTCGTCCGTGGCGATGGTGGCGAAGCCGCGCGCGGCATCCTCGACATGGATGTAGTCCCGCTTCGGCCAGCGGTTGCCGAGCCGGATCGTGGTCCGCCCCGCCTTGAGCTGGGCGACGATCTCCGGCAGCAGATGCGGGTTGGTTTCGCCGGGGCCGACGACGTTGAAGAGCCGCACCGCCACCGCCGCCAGCGAGCGCTGCGCGGCGAGATAGCGGACGTAATGTTCGCCATGCAGCTTGTTCATGCCGTAGATGTCGCTCGGCTCGAGCAGCGCCGAGCCCTCGCAATGGGGCTGCGTGTCCGGCTTGTAGACCGCGCCGCTGCTCGCATAGACGAAGCGCGATCCGGCGGGCGCAGCCAGGAGCAGGTTCATCACCCCCAGCACATTGGTCTGTGTCGCCATCGCCGGCAGCTGCTCGCATTCGGGGATGTAGTGGATCGCCGCCAGATGGACGATCACGTCGGGGCAGAAATCCGCGACGACATCGGCGATCGCGGCCTGGTCGTTGATGTCGGTCCGCTTCAGGCGAAACTTCGCGAGTTCATCCTCCGCAAAGCGGACCTGCCCGTAGCGGATATTGTCGACGACGCAGACCTCATGCCGGTCATAGAGACGTCGCGTAACCTGGCGGCCGACATAGCCGTTGCCGCCGGTGATCATGATCCGTTTTTGATTGTACAAGATCACCTCCGCCGGATTTCAGTCGAACGTCGCGTAATACTGGCGGCTCTTCTTCGCCGGGAGGGCTCTGAAAAAGCCCTGATAGGACTGGTACTTGTCGAAATCGACGCCGGTCAGAACGATTCCCTGCACCCGCACCGATGCATCGCGAAGCCGCTTCAGGGTCTCGGCCACCAAAGCCTTCGGGGTCGCGTTCCAGCGCACCGCCTGCAGGACGATGTCCGCAAACGGGGCAAGGATCAGCGCATCGGCCACCAGCGTCACCGGCGGCGCCTCGATGATCACGACGTCATAGGTCCCGCAGGCCTCCCTGACGAAGTCACCGAATGCCGCCCGCGCGAAGATCGCGCCGCCTTCCGAGAGTCCGGTCCGGCGCTGGATGACGGAGAGCGGCGCGATCCACTCGCCCTTCGTCATCGGCAGGCTGTTGCTCAGGTCGGCATTACGGCGCTGCAGGACCGGTATCGGTTCGCCCGCCCCCTTCTCCAGGAAGCGGTGGCGTGTCACCGGATCGACGACCATGTCCTCCAGCGCCGGCCTGACCTCGCAGTCCAGCTCGCGGCATGGCGAGGCATCGATAATCAGGACGCTGCGGCCCATCTCCATCAGGCTCAACGCCAGCGAGTCCACCAGCATGGACTTGCCCTCTCCCGGCAGGGCCGAGGTCACCAGCACGGTCTTCGCGCCGGCCTGGGACGAGGTCAGCCCGGTCGACGCCGCGATCGCGCGCATCGCCTCCCGCCGCGCGACGATATCGAAACTGTCGAAGGTGCCCGAGGAGGCCGGCACGAGGCCGACGCAGGGGCAATCGATTTCGCGCAGCACCTCGTCCTCCGTGCGGAAGCCGGTGTCGCGGCGCTCCAGCAGGAAGGCGATGCCGGCACCGAGCGCCGCGGCTGCGATGATGGCGAAGCCGAGGACGAGCGACTTCTTTGGGCCGGACGGCGTCATGATCGGCTCGGCCGGGACCATGACCTGCGCGGCGACCGGCTTGAGATCGGCCAGCGCCTGCGCCTGGACCTGGTTCTCGGTCAGCGTTCTCAGGCGGTTGCGCAGGGATTCGGCCTTGCCTTGCAGCGTGCGAAGTTCGGCCTCGCGCGCCTTCGCCTCGATCAGGGCGAGCCTCGCCTTGCGAACGGCTGCGTCGAGTTCGCCCTCGACCCTGCGGGCATTGCTCACATCCACTGCGATCGCGGCGACGGCCTTCGCGACCTCGTCCCGCAGCCGCTGCTCGGTCTCCTCCACCAGCAGGCGGGCGCGCTCGGCCTGGGGATGGCGCTCACCGACCGACGCCGAGAGTTCGGCTGCCTGCCTGCGCGCCACCTCGCGGCTTTCCGCCAGCCGCTGGATCTGCGGCAATGCCGCGACGTCGGGCGGGACAAGGCCCTGCGCGGCAGCGCGCGTCGCCCGCTCCAGCCGCGCCTCCTCGTTCAGCCGCGCCAGGCCGGCAGCGATGATCTGGCTCGAGACCTCGCGCATCTGCTGCTGCAGGAGCACTCCGCCTTCGGAGGAGGTGTCGACGATGTTGTGGGTCGAACGGTACTCCGAGGCAGCGGTCTCGGCCGTTTCCAGCGCGGTCCGCGTCTCGTTGATCTGGGCGGCGTACCATTCGCTGGCGCGCCGGGAGGCGGTGAAGCTCGCCTCGCTACGGTTCTTCAGATAGACCTCGACGAAGAGATTGGCGATACGCGCCGCCCGCTGCGGATCATTCGCGGTGAATCCGATCTCGATCAGATAGGAACGGCTGTCGTTGCGGACCGTGACGTCACGCATCAGCGCCAGGATGCTGCGCTCGTCGGGCTCGCTCGCCGTGCCGGCCCGGCCATCCGCACTTTTCGGGTGCTCGCTTGCCAGCCGCTGGGCGACCTGTCTCACGATGGCTCGCGAGCGGACAAGGCGGGCTTCGGTCTCGATCAGGGCGCCGACGTCGAGCGAGGCGAGCGGCTGCTGCCGGCTCGCGCCACCACCCTGGTCGTCCCGGCTGAAATCAACCTGGACCAGGGCTGCCGAGGTGTAGCGCCTTTCGGCCGTCAGCAGGAAGGCAACGGCGGCGGCGGCGGCCAGGACGACGAGCGCGACGATCATACGCTTGTGCCGCCACAGGGTGAGCATGGCAGCGAAGCCGACGCTCTCCGCATGCCGCCGGACGGCACCTTCCAACCGTATCGGACTCTGAAAGGCCAGGTTCATCGCTGCACGTACGTCCAGAGGCATGATGGTCGGCGAGGCTCGGCCGCAGCCCCCTGGCTTGGCCTCGTGGCCCACCGTCGAGGGCAGGCTTTGGTTGATTGGACGGTCTCGCGCGGGCGCTTGGAAGGGGGGCTCTGGGAGTAGTCCCATTGCCCCCTGTTGGAGCACTGCGGAAGCCGTCTCGGCGTCGCCCGGCACCGCGCCGCCACGGACCGGAAACCCGCCGCAAGCGCGGCAGGGGGAGAAGGCTCCGCATCGCGACGCCCGTCAGATGCGCCGGTAGGCGTCCTCGGCACGCACCGCGCCATCTGCCCTGCCATGCTGCACGGCGACGAGCTCGACCGGGATGGTGCCGGGGTTCTCGAGCCTGTGGAGCGCACCGACGGGGATGTGCGCGTGCTGGTTCGGTGTCAGCAGCCGGACCTTCTTGCCGACCGTGACCCGGGCCGTCCCGCTGACCACGACCCAATGCTCGGCACGACCGTGGCTCTGCAGCGCGAGCTGGCCCTTGGCATTGACGACGATACGCTTGACCTGAAAGTCGTCGCCCTGGTCCATCACCTGCTGCCAGCCCCACGGCCCGTAGACACGCGGATGCGTGTCAGCTTCCTGGCGCCCATCACGGCGTAGCCCCTCGACGATCTGCTTGACCTCGCGGCTGCGCGCCCGGTCAGCGACCAGGATGGCGTCCCGGTTCACGATCACCACGAGATCGTCGACCCCGAGCACGGATGTCAGCGGCCCGTCCGTCGAGACGAAGCAGCGATGCGCATCCGAGAGGATGACCTGGCCCTGACTGACATTGCCCTCCTTGTCCTGCTCGCTCACGGACCAGAGCAGGTCCCAGTTGCCGACGTCGGACCAGCCGCAGGAGAGCGACACGACAGCGGCGCGCGAGGTTCGCTCCATCACCGCGTAGTCGATCGATTGCTGCTCGGCCCTGCCATAGTGCTCGGCGTCGAGCACGAAGGCGCCCGACGCGTTCCCGGCGAGATCGGCCGCCAGCAGCACGGCCTTGACGCTGTCGGGAACGAAGGTCGCGTATTCTTCGACCAGCGTGCGCGCCGTCGCCATGAAGTTCCCGGAATTCCACAGGAAACCCTCGAGCACGTAGCGCATCGCGCGCTCGACATCCGGCTTCTCGACGAATTTGGCGACCGCGCGGGCCTCGCCCTCGAGGTCTTCCGCCGGCTGGATGTAGCCGTACTCCGTCGCCGGATGCGTCGGCATGATGCCGAAGGTCACGAGGCGCCCCGCCAGCACCGCCGGCAGGCCCGCCAGCACCGCGGCGCGAAACGCCTCGGTGTCCCGCACCACATGGTCGGACGCCACGACGAGCAGCGGGCAGTCGAGGTCGAGTCGCCCGGCCACGGCCGCGGCGGCAACGATCGCCGGCCCGGTGTCGCGCCGCATCGGCTCGAGCACGAGGTCCGCCTCGACATCGATCTCGGCGAGCTGCTTCTCGACGATGAAGCGGTAGGCCTGGTTGCTGATGATCAGCGGGCGGCCGAAGCCCGGCCCGGTCACCCGCAGGATCGTCTGCTGGAAGATCGAGCGGTCGCCGACCCGCAGGGCAAACTGCTTGGGAAAGGAATCGCGCGACATGGGCCAGAGCCGCGTGCCGGCTCCCCCGCACAGGATCAGCGGCCGGACAGGAATGGTCATGCGTGTCTCCGTTTCAGCAACTGTCGGACAGGCACCACAGCTCAACGCCAGTTGACCGCAACAGGCTCGGCGGACAGGGGCGGCTCGGGCAGGCGTTCGACCCGCAGGATGTCGCCGGGCTCCAGGAGCGTGGTGTCTGTGACGGCGAAGGTTTCGCTCTTGTCGCCGGCAGCGCGGCTCACGAAGAGCGCGCGGCGCGGGGCGCCGCCGGCTTCCTCGACGAAGCCCACCTGCCGGAGCCTGAGCTCGCGCGTGCCCCGGGCGGCGGGAAGCGCCGCCTCGATTTCGCCCAGACGCATCAGCGTCTCCTGGAGCTCCGTCTTGACCCGACGCTGATAGATGTCGCGGATATCGCGGACACGGATGGCCAGCTCGCCCAGACTGACCTCGATGTTGGACATCTCGCCGTTGAAACGGGCGATGTTGCCGCGGTTTCGTGCCTCTTCGCGCTGCAGCTCGATCCCCGTATAGCGGCGCGCCAGGCCCGAGCTCAGCAGGGCGTTGTAGTCGACCAAATGCTGCTGGATCAGCTCGAGCTGGCGCTTCTCGGAAGCGAGCTGCTCGCTCACATAGCGCTTTCCGGCCTCCAGCTTCGGCCGCTGCTGCTCGACCAGGGCGACCTGTTCCGCCAGGGCCGCGTTCTGGAAGGCATGCATCTCCGCCTCGCCCTTGATGATGTCGGCCAGCGCGCCGCCGGCCGTAGTGGGGGCCGGCAGGCCGGCGAAATCGAGCGAGGACCGGTTGTCGCGTTGCGCCTCCAGCCGGATCCGCCGGGCGAGTATCGCATTGCGCGTGCCCTCGAGGGTCCGCACGCGCTCGTCGGCCTGCAGGTATTCCGCCCGAAGCACCGCCTGGGCGCGCTCTTCGGTCAGGGTGAATCCCCCCGACAGCGCGACGGCGGCCATCACAGAGATCCCATAGCGATAGGGATGGCTGCCCGGCGTCTTGACGTCCCCGACGACATAGATCGGCCGGGCCTCGGCGAGCCGCACCGAGACGATGGGCTTCTGCACGAAGCCCTGGGCGAGGCGCTGGGCGATACTCTGCTCGATCTCCCGGATGCCGAGGCCGCGGACCGGGACCGCGCCGATCAGCGGCATGGTCACGCTGTGCGTACCGTCGACGATCCACTCGCCCGACAGCTCGGTCTGGCCGAAGACGACGATTCCGAGGCGATCGCCGGGCGCGACTCGATAAGCCGGCGGATCGTTGGCGGCCACCTTGAAGGCGGGGATCAGGAGAACGGCCGCCAGGGCCGCAAGGACTACCAGGCGCATCAGCCGCACGACCGTACGCGGGAGCCCTCCTTCGGCCCGGACGGGAACGTCGGCGCGAATGATGCTGATGCCGGCCGACACAACGCTTCGTCTCATCGAGGTCTCCCCGAAAACAGGACCTCCCACCCGGCATGGACGTGGCGAGAGGACATGCCGAGAGCCTAGAGCAGGCCGTCGCCTTGCCGTGCGCTCTTAGGGGCAGGTTGCGAGCGCGATGGGGCTACTCCCGAGAGCCGCCCCCCCGCGGTCCGGCCGCATGGCGGCGGGCGCAGGGCCGGCACCGGCTGCCGCCAGGGCCGCATTCCGGTGGATCGAGGACCTGCGGGAGGGCCCGGCGAGGCTTTGGCTGAGCCGGCCGTCCGGAGCGCGAGACGGCGCTCACCGCCACGTTGCGACGGAGTACCCCCAAAAGCGGCCTCAGATTGGAGCGGTGCCTCGAAAGCGCCAATTGCCAGCAAGCGCCTTCAAGTAAACGATGAGTTAACAGAAAGGGGCGAGACCTCAAAGAAGGCGGCCTTCTAAAAAGAGAATCAATATTTAATAAGAGTCAAATCTCAAAAAGATTTTAAAACTAATAAAAAAATAGCTTCTAAATAAAATGACAGATCGCTGGGAGCGCGAGAACATGAAAAGAGTTCTGGTGACTGGGGGCGCAGGCTTTGTTGGATCTCACCTTTGCAAGAAATTACTCGACGGCGGCGACGAGGTTCTCTGCCTCGATAACTATTTCACGGGATCGCGCGCCAACATCGCACATTTGCTGGCGAACCCACGCTTCGAAGTCGTCAGGCACGACATCACGTTTCCGCTCTATGTCGAGGTGGACGAGATCTACAACCTCGCCTGCCCCGCATCGCCGGTGCACTACCAGCACGATCCGGTCCAGACCACGAAGACCAGCGTCATCGGCGCCATCAACATGCTCGGACTGGCCAAGCGCCTGCGCGCGCGCATCCTCCAGGCATCGACCAGCGAGGTCTACGGAGATCCCGAGGTTCATCCGCAACGTGAAGACTATCGCGGCATGGTCAACATCAACGGCCCGCGCGCCTGCTATGACGAGGGCAAGCGCTGCGCCGAAACCCTGTTCTACGACTACCAGCGTCAGCACGGCATCGACATCCGCGTCGTGCGCATCTTCAACACATACGGCCCGCGCATGCACCCTGAGGATGGGCGGGTGGTCTCCAACTTCATCGTCCAGGCGCTGCGCAACGAGCCGATCACCCTCTATGGCAATGGCAGCCAGACGCGCTCCTTCTGCTATGTCGACGACCTCGTCGAAGGCGTCGTCAAGTTCATGAACGTGCCGGGCACGGTCGCCGGCGCGGTCAACCTCGGCAATCCGAATGAAATCAGCGTTCGCCAGCTCGCCGAAACGATCATCGATCTGACGGGCTCGCGCTCGGCGATCGTCTACCACCCGCTGCCGCAGGACGATCCGCGCCAGCGCTGCCCGGACATCGAGCGCGCGACGACGCTCCTTCGCTGGCAGCCGCGCGTCGATCTGACGGATGGTCTCTCGCGCACGATCGCCTATTTCGACGAACTGCTCCGCGAGGCCGATCCCCAGCCGGTGCCGTTGGAAGCAAGGGCCGTCGCATGAACATCGAGCGCCCCCATAAAGAAGCCGCACGCATCGACGTCCTCGGCGTTCAGGTCAGCGCGATCGACATGGACCAGGCGCTTGGCACGATCGAAACATGGGTCACCGGCGGCAGGCGGCATTATGTCTGCGCCACCGGTGCGCATGGCATCATGGAAAGCCAGCGCGACGAGACCTTGCGGGCGGTCCACAACCAGGCCGGCATGGTGACGCCGCATGGCATGCCGCTCGTCTGGATGTCGCGGTTGCTGGGTCATCCGCAGACCGGACGCGTCTATGGCCCGGACCTGATGCGCGCACTCAGCGAGCTCTCGGCGCGGCGCGGCTGGCGCCAATTCTATTACGGCGGCGCCATGGGCGTCGGCGACCGGGTGGCGGCTGCCCTTACGCAGGCCCATCCGGGCCTCGTGGTCGCCGGCACGCTCAGCCCGCCGTTCAGGGCCCTGACCGGCGAGGAGGACGCCGGCATCGTCGAGCAGATCAACGCGGCGCGGCCCGACATCGTCTGGGTCGGCCTGAGCACACCCAAGCAGGAATACTGGATGGCGAGCCATATCGGGCGCATCGACGCACCGGTGATGATCGGCGTCGGCGCAGCCTTCGATACCCTGGTCGGCAGAAAGGCCCAGGCGCCGCCCTGGATGCAACGCAACGGCCTGGAATGGCTGTTCCGGCTGAGCCGGGAGCCCCGCCGGCTGTTTCGCCGCTACGCCTGGATCGTGCCCGGTTTCCTCGTCGCGGCATGCTTCCAGCTCGCCCGACGCTCCGCTTCGGTGGCTCGGGACCGGGCTGCCCAGCGGGTTCGCCAGCCACTGGCGAGGTGAACCGAACGATGACCGCCACACGGCCGGAAGGCCGCTTCAGTTCAAGCATCATGGAGGGGTAGATGTCCGAGAAGACTGTTCTCGTCACCGGAGCCGGAGGCTTCATCGGTCACCATCTTGTCGATTATCTTGTCCGCAAGGGACTGCGGGTCCGCGGGGTCGACATCAAGGCGCCGGAATACGCGCCGACGGCAGCCCATGATTTCCGGCTGCTCGACCTGCGTGTGGAGAAGAACTGCGCCATCGCCACCGCCGGCGTCGACGAGGTCTATCACCTCGCGGCGGATATGGGCGGCATCGGCTACATCACCTCCTCCCATGCCGCGATCTCGCTGCACAACACGCTGATCAACGTGCACATGCTCAAGGCGGCGCGCGAGGCCGGCGTGAAGCGCTTCCTCTACTCGTCCTCCGCCTGCATCTACCCGCAATATCTGCAGACCAAGCCCGACGTCACCCCGCTGCGCGAGGACGACGCCTTCCCGGCCGATCCCGAGGAAGGCTACGGGCTCGAGAAGCTCTACATGGAGAAGCTCTGCCAGTACTTCACCGAGGATTGGGGCTTCCCGACCCGAACGGTACGCTTCCACAACGTCTACGGGCCGCTGGGCACCTATTCCGGCGGCCGCGAGAAGGCGCCGGCCGCGATCAGCCGCAAGGTCGCGGAGATCGCCGATGGCGGCACCATCGAGATCTGGGGCGACGGCCAGCAGACCCGCTCCTTCATGCATGTCGACGACTGCGTCGAAGGAATCTACCGGATCATGCAGTCGGACTATGACCGGCCCCTGAACCTGGGAACGGACGAGCTCGTCACGATCGACGAACTCGTCGACCTCGTCGCCATGACCGCGGGCAAGACCGTGATCAAGCGCCACGACACCTCCCGCCCGCAGGGCGTGCGCGGGCGCAACAGCGACAATTCCCGGCTGCGCAGCGTCCTCGATTGGGAGCCTCATATCATGCTGAAGGACGGCATCGTGCCGACCTATCGCTGGATCGAGCAAATGGTCGCGGGCGGCGCGGCGCAGTTGCATGACCCGGCCGCGGAGGCCGCCGAGTAGAGCGCTGCAGCCCAGATAAAGGCTTTTGGGGGAGGAACGTCATGCAGCCCGTGGCATCGTCGTCGCGCACACAGATGAGCTGGGGCGATCTCGCCCCCGCTTCGGCAGCCGCGCGGGCAGGACGGATGCAAGGAGCGCTCTGGCGCCGGGCCGCTGTCGTCACCGCGTTCGTGGCAGGCGACTATCTGACCCTTGCCATCGCGGTGCTGGCCGGGACGGCCCTGCTGCCGGCGGCGAGCCGGGGCTGGGCCGAGAGCGGCCTCACGCTCTTCGCCGCGCTCGTTCTCCTCCATGGCGCCATCGGCCTCTACAGCTGCTGGGGCCCCTGCCCGATCGAGCGGCTGCGGCGTCGTGCGCTCGCAGCGTTCGGGCTGGGGGCGGCGGTCTTCGTCATGGCCTCGGCCTGGAGTTCTCCGGTCGATGCCGCGGCCATCGGCCTCGTCACGCTGCTGCTTTTCGTGTGCGGCCATTATATCGAGGGGCTGGCGCGCCTTGTGCTGATGCGCGGCGGGCTCTGGGGTGCCCCGACCGTGCTGATCGGCTCCGTCGAGAGCTGCTCCCGAATGGCGAGCACTCTTCTCGCCAATCCGAAGCTCGGTTTGCGGCCCGTCGGGATCGCAGCCGACCTGCCGGATGACGGTGCACGCCCCATCAGCAAGGTTCCGATCGTGTGTGGCGCCGGCGAAGCCCATCAGCTTGGCGGCAGCGCCGAGGTCGCCATCGTCTCGGCCTCGGATCTTGCGGCATCTGAGAGCATGGACGCGATGAGGCTGTCGCGCCTGCCCTTCGCGCATATCATCGTCGCGGAGGCCGCCGGCGGCATTCCCAATCTCGGTCTGCGAACCCGCAATCTCGGCACCGCGTTGGGCCTGGAGGTCCGGTTTGACCTGTTCCGCTCCGGTCATCTCGCATTGAAGCGGGCGATCGATCTCGCCTTCGCGGTTCCGGCCGCGATCGCAGTGGCGCCCCTCGTCGCGGTCCTCGCCCTGGCAGTCAAGATCGCCGATCCGGGGCCGGCCTTCTACCGTCAGCGCCGCGTCGGCCGCGATGGCCGGGTGCTGGAGGTGCTCAAGCTGCGCACCATGTATCGCGATGCGGAGTCGCGGCTGAGCGGCTACCTGCAGAGCAACCCCGAGGCGCAGGCCGAATGGTCGCGCTTCTTCAAGCTGCGCAACGACCCCAGAGTCCTGCCCGGGATCGGGCATCTGCTGCGGCGCTCCAGCCTCGACGAGCTGCCGCAGCTCTGGCACATCCTGCGCGGCGAGATGAGCCTGGTCGGCCCGCGGCCCTTCCCCGCCTACCACATGAACAGCTTCGACGCCGCCTTCCAGAGTGTGCGCGTCAGCGTGCCGCCCGGCCTGACCGGCCTCTGGCAGGTCAGTTCCCGCAGCGGCGGCGATCTCGATGTCCAGAAGGAGCAGGACCTCTTCTACATCCGCAACTGGTCTATCTGGCTCGACATCTACGTCATATTAGAGACTTTCCCTGCAGTCTTCACGGCAAGGGGCGCGCAGTGACGGGATCTTGCGCGACCAGCTACCCAGGCATGATCACGGGCGACCACGCCAACCTGTCCTGCCCCGCCAGGGGAACGGCATCCCGCCGGGGAGCATGACCGTGCAGAGGGAACGGCGCGTCGAGATTCAGTGGCTGCGCGCGGTCGCGGCATGCGAGGTCGTGATCTGCCACTCCAGCCTGC
This sequence comes from Allobosea sp. Root381, assembly GCF_001429395.1. Classification (GTDB taxonomy): domain Bacteria; phylum Pseudomonadota; class Alphaproteobacteria; order Rhizobiales; family Beijerinckiaceae; genus Allobosea. Next base: position 76,005 of record NZ_LMJT01000023.1, on the reverse strand, counting down.
TGACGAAGCATTTCACCAGCAGCGTGCCGATACCGGCCTGGTACCAGCCCCTGTCGGCGATCGGCGTGGAGCTGTTCTTCATCGTCTCCGGCTATGTGATCTGCATGAGGGTCGGCGAGTCGGACGGCGCCCGGCCATTCCTCGTCGCGCGCATCCTGCGCCTCTATCCGATGTACTGGATCTTCACCTGCGTCGCGGTGCTCGCCTACCTGCTCAACCCGGCCTGGCACCTGAACAACTTCACCTTCGAACTCCTGCCGATGGCAAAGTCCTTTCTGATCTTGCCTCAGACAGGCTTCCCCATCCTCGGCGTCGGCTGGACGCTCGAGCACGAGATGGTCTTCTACGTCTTCGTCGCCGTGATGCTCTTGACGATCGGCGGGAGCAATCGCGCAAAGCTCTCTCTCGCCTGGCTGCTTGCGGGGCTCGGCGCCGTCGGGGCGGTACTGGGCACTCCGCCGCACCCGCTCATCGCCGGCGCCCCCGGTGCGGATTCGACCGCTCTGCTCTCCCACGTCTTCAGCCCCTTCATGTTCGCCTTCGGCCTGGGCTGGCTGGCGCGGGTGCTGGAAGATGGACGGTCGTCTAAGCTCTGGATCGACGTGCTGCCCTTCATTCTGTTCGCGATCGGCGCGTTGTGGCTCGCACCGGAATGGGGGCGGCTGCCGCTGCTGCGCATCGCCATCGCGGCACTCGTCTTCGCCGGCTTCCTGGCCTGCCGCGGCCGCTTCGCCGATACGCCGCTGAACCGCCTGATATGGCAGCTCGGCGATGCCTCCTTCAGCATCTATCTCTCGCACTGGTTCCTGCTCTCGGCCGGCGGCAAGCTGATGGGCCATCTCGACCCTCCCGACTGGCTCGAGCTGCCGGTGCGGATCGTCGGAGTCGGTGCCAGCATCGCCTTCGGCCTCGTCGTCTTCCTGCTGATCGAGAAGCCGCTCGACCGGAAGCTGCGCCGCCGGCCCGCAACGCTGCCTGTCGCAGCCCCGGTGCCGTCCGCCCCGTGAACGCGCGGTCAGGGCCCGCCCGGCTTCTCCGCGATCAGGGTGCCGTTGGCCTCCTGCCCCCGCCGCCGGAAGCCGGCGAAATCCGTCCGGAGCGTGTCCCAGGCGAAGACGGGGGCCTCGCGGCCGCGGTAGCGATAGGTGTTCTGGTCGAAGATGTTTCCGCCCTTGCTGATGATCGCGTAGTTCTCGGCCAAGGGGTTGCCCACCGAAACGCCGCCGGCGGCACCCTCTCCAAGGAAGGTGATATCGTTGCGGTGCACGTGGTTGCCGCGCGTCTTGTAGAAGCCGCCGCCGACCTTCCAGCGGTTCTGGTCGATCAGCATCACCCCCCGCCCGGGATTCCGGACGATCAGCGTATTGTCGTGGATGTCGGCATATTCGGAGGCCGCGATCTGGATCTCGCCACCCCAGAACCAGCCTGCCCCGCCCTGGTTGTTCTCGCGCAGCTGGTTGCCGCGGATGACCGTGCGCGACGACAGCTCGAAGAAGATGCCGGCACCACGGTTGAACTCGATCCGGTTGCCCTCGAACAGAACGTTGATACAGCGCTCGTCGCACCACAGCCCCGGCCCGACATTGTGGTGGACGTAGTTGTTGCGGATGAAGAGATCGGAGCTTTCGGTGATCTTCAGGCCACCGGCATCCCATTCCGTGGCAAAGCCGAAGATGTTGTTGTTCCAGATCTCGTTGGCCTCGATCACGATGTTGGTGCCGTCCGCGGTGACGCCGATCTGCCCGTTATGGTGGATATTGCAGTCCGCGACGACCCCGTCATGACCGACCGAGACGCCGGCGCCGCTGTTCAGCCGCAGCTCGGAGTGCTCGATCCGCCAGCCCCGCCCGTCGCCGCGGATCGCGCCCTCCTGCGCCGGGTTGAAGTATTTCTCGACGACAAGGCCGCGGATCAGCACCGCATCGGTCGCGCCGATGAAAGCGTGCGTCGCGGTGGAGACCTCGACGAGCCTGCCCTGCGGTGCATCCGCGAGCACGATGTCGCGGCTGGCCTGATCATGGAAGAAGCTGCCCGGACGCAGGCCGGAACGGCTCGCGACCCGGCGCAGCGGCTCGCCATCAAGGAAGACGCCGACGGGCAGCTCGCAGCCTTCATGGCCCGGCTCGCAGACTCCGCGCAGCTCGCCCGTGGGCGCCTGCCCCGCAGCGACCCAGCCTCCGGCGACCTGCCTGAATTCGGTGAGGACCCGTGCCCCGTTGAGAATGGCGCCGGACTCGCCGAAGAAGCGCTGACCGGTCTTCGGCCGGACGACCTGCATGCGGTGGATACCGGCCGCAATGCAGAATCCGGCGCCCGGCGGCGCGCGCGCCGCGGCTTCCGCGAGCGACTGCCCCGGCGGGATGCGGGCCGCATCGGCCGGGCAGGCGCTCCCGGCATCGGGAGCGGCCTCGAGCGGAATGGCCCCGAGCAGCAGCAGCACGACCGTCGCCGCGAGCGCCTTCACCGGCCTGTCTGCGCAGACGACCCCCGCAGGCGCTGCAGCGGCAGCGCTGCCACCGGTCTGGTGAGCAGGATATCGCGGCCGGTATCGTAGATCAGCGTCAGGCCGATCCCCACCCCGATGATGCACCAGAACCAGATGCCCAGCATCGGCCCCTCCAGCGCCACGTCGAAGGACGCGTTGATCAGCATCGCAAGGCCGTAGCAGCCTATCCAGATGAACAGCTTGACCCAGTCCGCATCGCCATTGGCGCGCGCGGCCAAGCCCCGCGACGCCAACATCAGGAACCATGTCGCGCAGACCAGCACCCAGAGAGCCAGGCCCGGCACGCCGGCCCGCGCGAGAATGTGGAGATGGGCGTTGTGCGGGGCCCTGACCGGCGCGACTCCCGGTTCCTGTCCGAGTGTAAAGCCGTCAGACTCGGCCAGGTTCACGCCGAACCCCTTGCCGGTCCAGAAATAGGGACCGCGCAGCGTATAGTCCTGGATCGTCTGCCACCAGCGCAGGCGCCAGGTCTTGGTGCCATCGAGATTCGCCGCCTCGCTGTGCCCGACCAGGCTCTCGACATTGTTCACGAGCTGGGCCGGCCCGATCACCCGCCCGCCCTCGGTTTCGATCTGGAGGCCGAGCACCATCACGACTGCGAGCACCGCGCCGCCGCCGAAGAGGATCGGCACGATGCGATGCAGCCTGCCACCGAGCACCGCCGCCACGCAGAGCGGCACGGCGAAGGCGAGCATCGCTCCGCGGCTGACGGAGATCATCAGGAACCCGACCAGTATCATCACGAGCCAAAGCAAGGGCACGCGCCTGAGCCCGAGCAGCACGAAGACGGCGGCGCCGCCGAGATGGACCGCCGCCTCGCCCATGCGCACATAGACCACCGGCACGCCCGAGAAGGGCCAGGACAGCAGATGCGAGAGCGAATTCGTCGCATAGGCCAGCATCGCACCGCTGAAACCGTAGATCAGGGCAAAGCGGCTGTAGTGCTGCAGCAGCCAGCCGAGGCGCCGCGGCTTCTGCACCAGCAGCGCGGCGATGATGAAGGCATACAGGCCATAGACCGCCAGGACGCTGTCGCGCAGCGCATCGACGCCATAGAGCCCGATATTTGGCAGCGTCCGCAGCAGGACCCAGCCGATCAGCGCCACGATGGCGAGGCTCGGCAGCGTCATCAGCACGGCTAGCCAGCAACCGCTCAGCAGCAGCGCGGCGAGGCCGAACAGCAGGGCAATTTCGCTGACGAAGATCGGGGGGACGCCGATATAGGCGAAGCCCTTGCCGAAGAACGCATAACCGAAGAGCAGGACGAAGAGGCACAGCAGGACGCGATCGCCAAAGTCGCGCTCCTCCCCCGCTCGCCACGCGGGCTTCGCCATCGGAGTCGTGACGATGGACAACGGCATCCCGGGCTCCTCGCGCGTCCAGCCGGCGGCGCGCCCGGCGGGCCGGACCGGCGACGGCCATCCCTCGCGCCTACGCGGTTCCTGCAGCTCGCCCATAGAACGCGCAGCGGACGGCAGCGTCGAGCACTGCGCTGGAGGTACTCCCGATGCGCCATCGGCCTTAGGGGCGCGCAAGCCTATTGAGCGGGGCCCCGCGCCGCCCACCCCGTCCGGCTGCTATCGCCGCCTTCCCTTCGGCCCCCGCGCCTCGGGCGTCTTCGCCTTGTTTTCGAGGTCGAGCTTGCGCCAGCGCGCCAGCCGCTCCGGCGTGATGAGCCCTTCCCTGACGCCTTCCTGGACGGCGCAGCCCGGCTCGTGTTCATGGGTGCAGTCGCGGAAGCGGCAGAGCGGCGCGCGCTCGGCGATCTCAGCAAACAGCGTCTCGAGGCCGGCGGCGGCATCGCTGACATGCAGCGTCCGCATCCCCGGCGTGTCGATCACCCAGCCGCCGCCGGCGATGGCGTGCAGCGAGCGCGAGGTCGTGGTGTGGCGGCCCTTGTCGTCGCGGGCGCGGATGCCGCCGGTCGCCTGCAACTCGCCCTCGTCCGCGCCGGCAAGCGCGTTCACCAGCGTCGACTTGCCGACGCCCGACGACCCGACCAGCGCGACGGTACGCCCCTCCCCGCACCAGGGCTCGAGCACCACCGCTGCTCCGGCCTCCCGCGGGTTGACGATCGCGACCGCAAGCCCGCGCTGCAGCGCGGCGGCTTGGGCGCGATAGCTCTCCACATCGGCGGCGAGATCAGCCTTCGTCAACAGGATCACCGGTTCGGCCCCGCTCTCATTGGCCAACGCCAGATAGCGTTCCAGCCGGGCCACATTGAAATCGTCGTTGCAGGAGGTGACGATGAACAGCGTGTCGATATTGGCGCCGGCGAGCTGCGGCGACTTCGCCCCCTCGATGCGGCGCGCCAGCACGCTGCGGCGCTCCAGGAGCCGCCGCAGCAGATGCGTGCCCGGCTCGACCAGAACCCAGTCGCCGACGGTGTAGTCGCCGGTATTGGTATGGACCGGCAGTTCAAGTCGGATCGGCCCGGCCTCGCCGACCGCGCTCATCCGGGCGCGATGCACGGTAGCGATGCGGACAGGCACCAGCCCCGCCGCGTCCGGCCCGCATTGCGTGGCGAAGAAATCAGACCAGCCCAGCTCCGCGAGCGAAAGCGGGCGGGCCTCGGGCGCGTGACCGGTCATCGTCGGGGCTCGGGCTGAAGCATGGGGGTCATTCCGCTCTTTGAGCGGGGCTTGGCCGCGCTGGCAAGCGCTCCTTGCGTGAAACCGCTGCTACGCCGGATTAGCAAGAGCCTGCCTCACCCCTCGGGACTCCACGGCACCATCTGGAGGCTGTTGCCGCCAAGCTCGGCGAAGGCGCGCTGGCGGCAGGAGAAGACGATGATCTGCTGGTTGCTCGCCTGCCGGTGCAGCGCGTCGAACATACGCTCGATCCGGTCGTCGTCGGAATAGACCAGCGCATCGTCGAGGATCACCGGTGCCGGCTGGCCGTCCTTCGCCAGCAGCCGCGCGAAGGCGAGCCGCGTCAGAACGGCGAGCTGCTCGCGCATGCCGCCGCTCAGCACGCCGACCGGCTCCTCCAGCCCATTGCGGCTGACGGTGCGCGGCAGCAGCGTCTCCTCGTCGAAGGTCACGGTCGCGTCCTCGAAGAGCAGGCCGAGCAGCGGCCGAAGCTCCCGCATCACCGGCGCGAAATAATGCTCCCGCGCCTCGGTCCGGGCGGTGTCGAGGGCGCCGCGCAAGCGCGTCAGCAGCGCGACCTCGCGTTCCAGCGTGGCAAGCCGCGCTCCGGCCGTCGCCAGCTTGTCCCGCGCCTCCTGCCAAGCTTCCGCGACCGCCGCATCGGCCTGCCCGCGGATGCGCCCGTTCAGCTCGGCCGCCTCCTCGCGCAGCTTGCCGATCTCGGCCGTCGCGCCGTCGGCGACCGAGCGCATCCGTCGATATTTCGCCTCGGCGCCCGCGACATCCGCAGCGCCCGCGCGCAAGCTCTCGACCTGCGCCTGCGCCGCCGCCCAAATCCGCTCGGCGTCGGCGAGCGCGGAAGCGAGCTCCGCCTCCCGCGCCGCGCGCCCCTCTTCCGCACCGAGCATGGCGGCTAGGCCGGTGAGCTCGGAAGCGACGCTCGCCAGCGCCCGCTCGGCCTCGACGACCGTCGCACTGGCCTGGTCGCGCGCGGCCTGCGCCCCGCGCTGCTCCATGCGCGAGGCGGTGACGCGCGCCTCGGCCGCGACCAGCGCGCCGCGCATCGCCTCGGGGTCCTCACTCGCCTCGGCCGCGCCGGCGCTCTGGGCTTCGAGCCGCGCGATCTTCTCCTGCAAGGCCGGCAACCCGTCCGGCGCGAGCAGGCCGAGGCGCTGCTTCGCCAGTTCCAACCGGCCGGACAGGTCGCGGATCGCGCTTTCGCGAGCGCGCGCCTCGGCCAGGCCGGAGACGCCGAGCCCTTCCAACAGGGTCAGGCGCCGCGCCTCAGCCCGGCCGAGATCGTCCTGCCCATCCGCGCCCTGCGGCAGCGTCAGCCCGAGCCGGCCGACCCCCTCGATCTCCAGCACGGCATTCCGCGTCAGCGCCCGCTCCTCGCCATCGGCCAGCGCGACACCGTCGAGCGCAATGGCCGCGCTCACGCCCTCGCGATAGTCGATCCGCAGCAGCGGCGCGTGGGCGGCGACAACGGCCCGGAGCCCGACCAGCTCCGTTTCCACCGCCTCGAGCTGCTTCACCGCCGCAGCCGGCAGTGCCAACGCCTTCAGCTCGGCCTGGATGGTCTCGACCTCGGCACGGCCGGCTTCCGCCTTGGCGTAGGCCTGCCGGGTCACGGCAAGCGCCTCGGCCGCGTCGCGGGCGCGCAAGGCTCGTTCGAGCCGCGTCAGCAGGTCGCGCGCCTCGCGCTCGGCTGCCTCGGCCGCATCGACCGCGAGAGCCGCCGCCTGTCCGGCCTCGCCCGCCGCGCGCTGGCGCTCCAGCGCCTCGTCACGCTTCCGGCGGCCCTCGGCCTCAAGCTCGCGCAGCACGGCGAAGCGGGCGGCGTTCCGACGCTGGCCGTCGAGCGCCTGCGCAGCGGCATCGCGGCCGTTGCGCGCCAGCGCCGCCTCGACCTCCGCCGTCCGCAGCGCCTCGCCATGGGCCTTCGCGGCGGCGAAGGCGGCTTCCGCCTGAGCGACCTCGCGCTGGCGCGTCGCCTGCTGCTCCGGGCTCTCCAGCTCCGCCAGCCGCACCCGAAGCGCCCGGCGCCGGTCCAGCGCCTCGCGTAGCTCGCGCACCTCGCCTGCGAGCTTGCGCTCGGCCTCGAGCAGCCGGTCGCGCTCCTCGATGGCCTGCGCATAAGGGCCGCCGGCCTTGGGTCGCCCCGTCGCCGTCACCAGCCGCGACAACTCCTCCTCGCAGGCCGCGACCGCCTGCGCCATGCGGCGCCCGCCGGTCAGCGACTCGACCTCGCCCTGCACGGAGGTCAGCACCGTTTCGCGCGCGCGCTTTTCACCCTCCTCGTCGCTCTTCGCCCGCCGGTCGATCCCGGTGATCCCCTGCCGGACCCAGAGCAGTCCGGCCGGGCCGCTCGTGCCGCCCTGGACCAGCCCCGCGATGAAGCGCTCCGCCTCGTCGGCCTGGGCCACGAGCCGGCCAGTCGCGAGCTCGCGCACCGTCGCGCGCCGGCCGCCATAATACTGCTTGGTCAGCCGGAAGGCGCCCTCGCCGGTGCGGATATCCGCCTCGACCAGCGGATTGCCGCCGCTATAGGGCCGCAGGCCCTGCACGGCGCCGGGCGTCCCGGTATGTGGCTGGAAGAACAGCGCGTGCAGCGCGTCGAAGCAGGTGGACTTGCCGAATTCATTGACGGCGCAGAGCACGTTGACGCCGTCGCCGATGCCCTCGACGGCAATGCCGCGCCCGGCAAAACGACGGACATTGTGGAGACGTAGCGCCGTCAGCTTCATGACGGCATCGCCTCGCAATAGCTGAACAGCCTGACGAGCGCGTCCCGCGCCGCCTCCCGCTCATTGCTCGGGCGCGCTTCGTCCTGGCTCTCGGCCAAGAGCCTGTCGGCAGCCTGGCGCAGCGCCCCGGCGCGGTCGATGGCGTCGAGATCGGCGCTCTCGCAATCGGTCGCCAGCGCCTCCGCATCGAGGACGAGATGCGCGAATTCGGGCGCGACCGCCGCGACGGCGGCATCGAGCGCGGCGCGCGCCTGCGGGCGCTGGCGCCCCGACGCGACGACCCGCAGCAGCACCTGCCGGCGGACGCTTCCGGAAGGCAGCCGCTCGGCCAGAGCCGTCGCCGCGTCCTCGCCCGAGAGCAGCTCCAGCGGCAGCATGCGCCAGTCGAAGCTGCCGGTCTCGACGGGCGTGACCTCGGGCATGGCGCCGGGGCCGGCGAGCGCGACGAGAAGCGCCCGGCCCGGCCCCTCATGCTTGAAGCGGTCCTGCTCAGGCGCGCCGCTGTACCAGCAGCGCGGTTCGATCCGCATCTGGCCATGCCAGTCGCCGAGCGCGAGATAGTCGAGCCCGGCCCGGCTCGCCCGGTCGGGCGCGATGATGTCGAGGCCGCCGCCATCCTCGGAAAAGCTCTGGATCGCGCCATGGGCGAGCCCGATGCGCAGGGCCCCGTCCGCGGTGGCGGCACGGTCCATCCACTCCGTCAGGTCGCGGCCGGGACGGCGCGTGGTGCAGGGCGCCGGCAGAATCGCGACGCCGGGCTCGATCTCGATCGGCCCGGGCTCGGTCGCAAGCAGGACATTCGCCGGAAGCGCGGCGCGCGTCGCGGCCCAGAGCTCGTCGGCCAGCAGCGAATCATGATTGCCCGGCAGCAGGATCCAGCGCAGCGGCGCGTGCCCTGCCATGGCGGCGAGCGCCTGCCGCAGCATCGCCGGGCTCGGCGTCTCGGTGTCGAAGCAATCGCCGGCGAGCAGGATCGTCCCGGCGCCGCCCGCCCGTGCCTGCAGCGCCAGCCGGTCGAGCACGGTGTGGCGCGCATCGCGCAGCCGGCCGCGCAGCTCCTCCGGCATCGTGCCGAAGCGCTTGCCGATATGCAGGTCCGAGCTGTGGATGAAACGGAACATCAGGCCTCGCGAAGCTGCGGACCAAAATCCGCCTGCCCTACATCGGCACGAAACCGCGATTTGTCGAGACACTGGCGTTTCGGACCGCGTGCGGCCGATACCAGAGGGAGCGCGCGCCCTTTTGAGAAGGAAGATTGCGGGCACGGCGAACAGCCGTGCCCGGCGGCCCGAAGACAAGCTCACAGGGTCGTGTCTTTCAGGGTCGCGTAGAGACGGATTTTGCTGCTGAAGAGGTCGTGATCGGGCCACCATCTTCGAGCCGGATCAGTTGGTCCCCGTCATTGACTTGCTGTCCATCACCAACGCAAACCTCGGCGACAACGCCGTCTCGTGGCGCACGCAGCACATGCTCCATCTTCATGGCTTCGGCGCCGCCATGCTGGTCGATGCCCTGCCGCCCGCCAAGGCCATGCTCGCCGACAGGGGCTATGACGCCGACTTGTTCAGAGCCGCGCTCGCCGCACGCGGCATAGCCCGTGCATTCCCTTGAAGATCAATCGCAATATCGCCAGCGCCATCGCATCGAGAACATGTTCGCTCGACTCAAGGACTGGCGCCGCATCCACACACGATACGATCGATGCGCTCACACCTTCATGTCAGCCATCGCATTCGCCGCGGCATTCATCTTCCGGCTCAAACGATGAGTCCTGAGCCTAGCACCCTCGCGAACCTGGAACATGTCGTTCTCGGTGCGGTTTAGCCGACACGCGCAATCGCGCATCGCCGATGGGGGTTACCATGGACAGTATCATCTACCTCGTTGGGCTGGTGGTGGTCATTCTGGCCATCCTGTCTTTTCTCGGCTTGCGGTGAGGAGATTAAGTCATGTCGCTCGGCTCAACTGACGTCGTTGTCGTCACTCCTCCCGAGGCCCAGCATTCAGCCGGATCTTATTTGGAATGGAGCCCAATCCTCGGGGGCGCAGTGCTTTCAGCCGCCATCTCGACGACCATGGTGGCTTTTGGTTCGGCAATTGGTTTGTCGCTGGTCTCGGCTGAACCCTCGCGGTCCAGCAGCGCCGTGGTCCTCGCTATTGCCGGTGCGCTCTGGGCTCTCTGGGTCACGGTATCGGCGTGTGGCGCCGGCGGCTACCTTGCCGGGCGCATGAGGAAACCCCTCGCCGACAGCAGTTCAAGCGAACGCGGTGTTCGGGATGGCGCGCATGGGCTTGTCGTATGGGCCGTCGGCGCGCTTATCGTGGCGTTCATGACGTCCTCCTCCTTGATGGGTGCTGCCAAGACGGCTGCGACGGGAGCAGCCGCCGTCGCGGGTGGGGCGAGTACCTTGATCAGCCAGCAGGCAGATCCACTCGCGTCAGCCGTTGACAGCGTCATGCGGTCGACCGGTACCGAGCCGATCAGCCAGGCAGAGCGCGACGAGGCGTCTCGGATACTCGTTCGCAGCTTGGCGAACGGCACCTTGGATCCGGCTGATCGTGATTACGTCGTTTCCCGAATGGCCACGCGCATGAATATTCCGAAGGAAGAGGCCGAGAAACGCATCGACGACGCTTTCTCACGTCTTAATCAGGCGAAGGAAACTGCTAAGCAGGCGGCCGAAAAGGCGCGCAAGACCGGCATCATTGTCGCCTTCATGACGGCGGCAGTGCTGCTCGTCGGAGCTGCCGCGGCCTATCTTGCGGCAATGCTGGGAGGCCGGCATCGCGACGAAGAAATCGACATTCTGATGCCTCGCTAAACCAGTCCTTTTTTGGGATACTTTGGAGCCCGTCGCGGGAGCGGCGGGCTCCACCATTTCATGACGTATTCTGAGAGATATGGTGCCGCCAGACTGAGGTCGTAAGATCAAAGAGTCGCCCGACTCTGTGCTGTGAAAATCGTCGAATTGGCATCGGTCGGGTGTCGCGTTGGCCGGTCCGCGAGGAACAAATGAACCCTCCCTCTTCAGGTCGCTTCGTTTTCAATCGTGCGGAGCTGTGGGCCGACGGATTGGTGCACGTCCTTGGTGTCGCGCTGGGGATAGCCGCTGTGACGGGGCTTATCGCCAAGGTCGCGGCACACGGCTCATCATCAGATCTCATTCCTGTTGCGATCTATGGGCTCGCGCTGCTTGCCGTTCTCGTCGTCTCGGCAGTTTACAACATGTGGCCGGTATCGCCGATGAAGTGGATGATCCGGCGTTTCGACCACTCGGCCATCTACATTCTGATCGCAGGGACCTACACGCCGTTCTTGATGAAGCTGGGCGAAAGCGTCCTCGCGCAATTCCTGCTTGTCGTTATTTGGGCTGCATCGGCAGTCGGGGTTCTGCTCAAAGTTGTTCTCCCCGTTCGGTTCGATCGCCTTTCGATTGCGCTGTATCTGCTTATCGGCTGGAGCGGAATCGTGCTTTGGGACAGCATCGTTGACCTGCCGGGCATCGCATTGGAGCTCATGCTGGCGGGTGGCCTGCTTTATACGGTGGGCGTGGGCTTCCACGTCTGGCACCGACTACTTTTCCAAAATGCCATATGGCACGCGTTCGTCCTCGCGGCGTCAGGCTGTTTCTACGGCGCAGTGTATCAGCAGTACGCCGTCGGCTTTGCCATGTGACGCGGGCTCAAGGGCTCGCGAGAGCAGGCCGACGAAGCGTCGATCTTCATGAAGGAGGCCTTTGATGGCTGACTATCCAAACGTCGTCCGATCGCCACTGAGCCAGGAATACAGCGAGGAAGAGATTTCGGTGCGCGTCGAAATCTACAAGGTCGAAGGCACCGAGGGATGGACGCTGGAGGTCATGGACCAGGATGGCGGCTCCACAGTCTGGCAGGACGTCTTCACCACGGATTCCGCGGCGATGGCCGAATTCACAGAAGGCGTGCAGGCGCTCGGCCTAGCCCAGCTCATCGACCCCGATGAGGACGACGGGTCAACCGTCCACTGATACGTGTGATACGTGCTCGCCCATAAGTGAACCCGGCCGACGACGCCGGACGGCTACTTCTCGGTAGGCGGCAGGCTTAGGAGGTTCGACCAATCGGCGATCCCGGACTGTCAGCACCAGGAAATCGTCGGCGAGTTGATTCACGCCCGGAGGGCGGTGACGGAAGCCGAAGCACGGCCGAGGTCACTTCGGACCGCGCGCTCGTGTCGATGCTGCATAGGTAGCGCTCGGCGAGCGAGGCTCGTTTGGTGGTATGCCCAATCCTGATTTCAATCGTTACCTCTCGAGCCGTGAGCCCAGCACGGAACCTCGATTCCGCATCCGAGTTGGCTACGCAACGGAGGATTAAATGGTGCGTTTGCTGGCGATCTGTGGGGTGCTCTGTGTATCGGGAGCGACATCCGTACTAGCTGCGTCCATAGGGCCCCTGCCAACCGCCTGGGCAGCCTCTGGACTCGCCGTTACGATCCTCGCCATCACCGGAATAATCGTTGTTGAATCGGAGAGGGGCTGAGCGCTCGTCGGTCATCTGTGCCGTCGTGCCGCCATTCGGTTCCGCCCGTGCGGGCGCCGCTGCTCGATCCAGCCTATTTCTTCTCGAACTTTTTCAGGCGATCAAACATTGCCGTGATCGGATTGTGCCGCCGCTCCAATCTGTGCCGGTTCAAATCATCGCCCGCAACCTCCCCGCCCTGCCCCGCATCCCATTTCTCTGCGGCATCGCGCAACTCGACCAACTCCGCCTCATCGCGTGCGTCACCCGCTTGGGCGAGCGCCTCGATCCGAAGCGTCACCCTCCCGTAATCCTCCCGGCTTTTGATCTTCGCCGCCATGAACATGCTCCAAATCGCCACGGACCTACTTGCTGACCGACGACGCTGTTCTGAGAGATCTCGGCCTTGCCCACGGCGCGACCTGGGCTTGCTTCATAGCGCCCGGATTTGCTTTTCGAGCTCGTGGCGACGCGGATCATGCGATGGCGCATAATCAGCAGCGTCTGTCTGTTTTACGCGACAGTCAAAAGGCCCGGCTAGCCAAAGCAGGCTGAAGCCGTCAGCAGTTCGGCGTCAATTCAAGTGCCAAATCGTACTTCTCGGCGGATATCATTGGGTTCGAAGCTATTGCGAGAGCGTCCGAAAGCTCGTGCCAGCGGTGCTTTCTATTGCCGTCGACTACGCAGCCGCATCCTGCGCCGGCCGCAGCCGACCGACCACCGCGAGATGGCGGTCCCCGACATTCGTCACCGCAACGATTATCTCGACGCCGTCGTCACAAAGTAGCGTCAGGCGATCGCAAAAATTTGCTGGATCGACCTGCGACGTATCGCACAACAAGTAACCAGAGCGCGTATCATCGTATGCGCCACCGAATTGATACTCGACAGAAATCGTTCTCGCATAGCGAAGAACGAGACGTCCTTTTCCACTGATCATCATTCGTCTCCGCCGGGCGGCGTCTATCGCGCCGCAGCGGTCATTTCCATAAGAGTTATGGAGCCAACTGCGTAACGATGTTCAACAATTCCCTCCGGCGTGTCGATATCTTTTGATAGGCCGACATCAATTTCAAAACCCGAAGGATCCGTCCCGCCCCGGTCAAGGACTCGTTGCGCGATGGAGTTGGTTTATGTGTGCCGGTCACGCGCTGCCCTCCGGCCCGAGCGCCACGCATCTTGAGCTGCGCGGAGAGCCCGCGATGTGGGTTCGCCGGCAGGGTCCTCACAGCGAGAGTGCGCAACCCAACGTTGAAAAACCTGTTTCGACCTGGAGGCCCACGGGTTGGACACCGATGGCTAGATGCACAATCATCACGGACGCCGGAAAGGCCTGTCGCCTCCTTCGTGACGCCTCGACGGCCCCTGAATCGGCGGGCCGTCGCGTCACGATGCAGGGCAGATTGCGCGGCCGCGCTTTCCTGAGCTCAGAGGTTCACTCCGCCGCCTGCAGCACCGGGGCCTCGACATCGTGCCGGGCGAGCGGGCGGTTGCCCGCCAGCTTGCGCATCAGCACGTAGAACACCGGCGTCAGGAAGATGCCGAAAGCGGTGACGCCGATCATGCCGGAGAAGACCGCGATGCCCATGGCCTGGCGCATCTCGGCGCCCGCCCCGGTCGAGATCACCAGCGGCACCACGCCCATGACGAAGGCGAGCGAAGTCATCAGGATCGGCCTCAGCCTCAGGCGGCTGGCCTCGATCGCGGCCTCCACCGGCGTTCGCCCCTCGAACTCGAGCTCGCGCGCGAATTCGACGATCAGGATCGCGTTCTTCGCCGATAGCCCGACCAAGACCACGAGGCCGATCTGGGTGAAGACGTTGTTGTCCCCGCCCGTGAGCCAGACGCCGGCGAGCGCCGCGAGCAGCCCCATCGGAATGATCAGCAGGATCGCGATCGGCAGGGTCAGGCTCTCGTACTGGGCCGCCAGCACCAGGAAGACGAGCAGGATCGCCACCGGGAAGACGATCATCGCCGAATTGCCGGCCAGGATCTCCTGATAGGTCAGCTCGGTCCATTCGAAGACGAAGCCGCGCGGCAGCGTCTCGGCTGCGATCCGTTCCACCGCCTGCTGCGCCTGGCCGGACGAGAAGCCCGGAGCCGCGCCGGCATTGATATCGGAGGAGAGGAAGCCGTTATAGCGCATCGCCCGCTCCGGACCGGCATCGGCGCGCACGTTGAGCACCGCGCTGAGCGGGATCATCTCGCCGGTGTTCGAGCGCACCCTGAGCTGGCCGATATGTTCGGGCAGCGCGCGATAGGGCGCGTCGGCCTGGACGCGCACGGTGTAGGTGCGGCCGAAGCGATTGAAGTCGTTGACATAGGTCGAGCCGAGATAAGTCTGCAGCGTGTCGAACACCTCCGTCACCGGCACACCAAGCTGGCGGGCCTTGGTGCGGTCGATATCGGCATAGAGCTGCGGCACGTTGACCTGGAAGCTCGAGAACATGCCGGCGATCTCCGGCGCCGTGCTGGCCTTGGCCATGAACGCCTTGGTCGCCTCGTCCAGCGCCTTGTAGCCGAGGCCGGCGCGATCCTCGATCTGCAGCTTGAAGCCGCCGATCGTGCCGAGCCCCTGGACGGGCGGCGGCGGGAACATCGCGATGAAGGCCTCCTGGATGCCGGCGAACTGCTTGTTCAGATCGGCAGCGATCGCGTTGCCGCTGAGCGCCGGGTCCTTGCGCTGGTCGAAGGGCTTCAGCCCGACGAAGACGATGCCGGCATTGGACGAGTTGGTGAAGCCGTTGATCGAGAGCCCCGGGAAGGAGATCGCGTTCTCGACGCCCGGATGCTTTAGCGCGATCTCGTCCATGCGGCGGATGACATCCTCCGTCCGGTCGAGCGTGGCGGCGTCCGGCAGCTGCGCGAAGCCGACGAGGTACTGCTTGTCCTGACCCGGCACGAAGCCCGACGGCACCGCCTTGAACAGCACGCCGGTGAAGCCCAGCAGCACGACATAGAGCGCCATCATCACGGCCTTGCGCGAGATTACCCGGCGCACGCCGCCGCCATAGGCCTCCGAGGACCGGTTGAAGAAGCGGTTGAAGCCGCGGAAGAACCAGCCAAACAGCTTGTCCATGACGCGCGTCAGCCGGTCCTTCGGGGCGTGATGCCCCTTGAGCAGCAGCGCGGCCAAGGCCGGCGACAGCGTCAGCGAGTTGATCGCCGAGATCACCGTCGAGATCGCGATGGTGAGCGCGAACTGACGGTAGAACTGCCCCGTGAGGCCGGAGATGAAGGCGAGCGGCACGAACACCGCGACCAGCACCAGCGCGATCGCGATGATCGGGCCGGAGACCTCGCGCATCGCCTTGTAGGTGGCGTCGCGCGGGCTGAGACCGTTCTCGATATTGCGCTCGACGTTCTCGACCACGACGATCGCGTCGTCGACGACGATGCCGATGGCGAGCACCAGCCCGAACAGGCTGAGTGCATTGATCGAGAAGCCCAGCAGGTACATCACCGCGAAGGTGCCGACGACCGAGACCGGCACGGCGACGAGCGGGATGATCGAGGCCCGCCAGGTCTGCAGGAAGACGATGACGACGAGCACCACCAGCGCCACGGCCTCGAGCAGCGTCGTGATCACCGCCTTGATCGAGGCGCGGACGAACTGGGTGGTGTCGTAGACGATCGCATAGTCCACGCCCTCGGGCATGTTCTGCTTGATCTCGCGCATCGTCTCCTGGACGCGGTCGGCGATCGCGATGGCGTTCGAGCCCGGTGCCTGGAACACAGGCACGGCGACCGCCTGCTTGCCGTTCAGCAGCGAGCGCAGCGAATATTCGGCCGCGCCGAGCTCGATGCGGGAGATGTCCTTCAGCCTGACGACGGCGCCGTCGGCGCCGGTCTTGACGATGATCTCGCCGAATTCCTCCTCGCTCTGGAGGCGGCCCTGTGCATTGACCGAGAGCTGCAGATCGAGCCCCGCCGCATTGGGCGAGGCGCCGATCACGCCGGCCGCGGCCTGCACGTTCTGGGCGCGGATCTCGCGCACCACATCGCCGGGCGAGAGCCCGTGCTCGGCGACCTTCTGCGGATCGAGCCAGACACGCAGCGAATAGTCGCCCGAGCCGAAGAGCTGCACCTGCCCGACGCCGTCGATCCGCGCCAGCCGGTCCTTGACGTTCAGCACCGCGTAGTTGCGCAGATAGGTCATGTCGTAGCGGCCGTTCGGCGAGGTGATGTGCACCACCATCGTCAGGTCCGGCGAGCTCTTGATCGTGGTGACGCCGAGGCGGCGCACCTCCTCCGGCAGACGCGGCTCGGCCTGCGCGACGCGGTTCTGCACCAGCTGCTGCGCCTGGTCCGGGCTGGTGCCGAGCCGGAAGGTGACGTTCAGCGTCATCACGCCGTCCGTCGTCGCCTGGCTCGACATGTAGAGCATGCCTTCGACGCCGTTGATCTGCTCCTCGATCGGCGTCGCCACCGTCTCGGCGATGACGCGCGGCGAGGCGCCGGGATATTGCGCACGCACGACGATCGTCGGCGGCACGACCTCCGGATACTCGGAGATCGGCAGGGCCCTGATCGACAGCAGCCCCGCGAGGAAGATGAGAACGGAGAGGACCGCCGCGAAGATCGGCCGGTCGATGAAGAATTTCGAGAGGTTCATGGGTCGCCCCCCTTTGGAGCGGCGTTTGGTTGTTTTGTGAGGAAAGCGTCATGCTCGGGCCTGACCCGAGCATCTCTTCGACGAGTTTCTCGGGCCTGCGCTTCGCTTCGCCCGAGAATGACGGGAGCGCGTCAGCGCTGGGCGAGTTCGGTGGGCTTCGCCCTGATCTCGCTCTTCTGCGCCATCGGCACGGTCTCGGGCGCGACCGTCGCACCCGGGCGGATGCGCTGCAGGCCATTGACGACGATGCGCTCGCCCGCCTTCAGGCCGCCGGTGACAACGCGCAGTCCCTGGTGCGCCGCGCCGAGCGTAACCTCGCGCCAGACGGCCTTGCCGTCCTCGCCTACGACGAAGACGAACTTCTTGTTCTGGTCGGTGCCGACGGCGCGCTCGTTGATGACGAGCTGCGCCTCCGCCCTCGCCTGTCCAAGCTGGACGCGCACGAACTGGCCGGGCATCAGCCTGCCGCCGGGATTGTCGAGCAGGGCACGCACGCGCACCGTGCCGCTGGCGCCGTCGATGCCGTTATCGACGAAATGCAGCCGGCCCTCGACGCTGGCGGAACCGCCGGCCGCGGTCGTCAGCCTGACCGGAATCTGCTCGAGCGCGCGCGGCCCCTCCGGCAGCGAGGCCAGAGCGTCGATCACGCTCTTCTCGTCGGCATTGAAGGCGGCGTAGATCGGGTCGATCGAGAGCAGCGTCGTCAGCACCTGCCCGCCGGCGGCGATCAGGTTGCCTGTGGTGACGTCGAGCCGGCCGATGCGCCCGGCGATAGGCGCGCGGATCTGGGTGTAGTCGAGGTTGAGTTGCGCCGTGCGGCGCGCAGCCTCCGCCGAACGCAGATTGGCCTGCGCCTCCCGCAGGCCGTTAATGCGGGTGTCGAGGTCGCGCTGCGACAGGTTGCGGCTGGCGATGAGCTGCTGGCCGCGCTCATGCTCGGTGGTGGCCAGAGCGACGCGCGCCTCGGCAGCCAGCACCTGCGCCTCGACCCGCTCCAGCTCGGCGAGATAGGTCGCCTGGTCGATGCTGACGAGCAGGTCGCCCTGCTTGACCAGATTGCCCTCGCGGAAATGCACGGCCTCGACGACGCCGGCGACGCGCGAGCGCAGCTCGACGCGCTCGATCGCCTCGAGCCGGCCGGAGAACTCGGCCCAGGGCACGATCTCGCGCGACTCGACCGTGGCGACGGAGACGGGGATGGCAGCCGGCGCGGCCGGCGCGGTGTCGCCCTGCGCGCTGGTTCCGGACAGGCCGATGGTGACGAGGGCGCCGAGCGCGACCGAGGCTGCGAGCCCGGCCAGCAGGCCATGACGGGTCGTTCCCTGAATCATGGGTGAAATCCTTCTGAAAGTTCGAAATGAAATGTCGGGAAAGACCGGTGGCGCTAGGGCGGCGCGGTCTGCGCGTAGAAGGCGGCAATTGCGCCGCGCGTGTCGCAGAGGCAGGAGCCTTCCCTCGCCGCTTCCGAATAGGCCTGCGGCCAGCGGGTTGGAGCGGCGAGTTCGACATGGCGGACGGCGACCCCGGCCTTGCCGAGGCGGGACGCATATTGCGCCGCCTCGTCGCGCATCGGGTCGTCCTGCCCGCTGATCAGCAAGGCCGGCGGCAGGCCGGCGAGCCGTGCGGCCTGGAGCGGAACCGCGTAGGGATGGGCGGCGCGCTCAGGGCTGCCGAGATAGTCCGCCCAGCCATCGGCCCAGCGGCAGCCGACCGGCCCGGCCTGTGCCTCGCGCAGCGAGGCGGTGCCGAGGCAGGCGTCGAGCATCGGCGAGAGCAGTATCTGGCCGGCCAGCAGCGGCCCGCCGCGATCGCGCGCCATCATCGCCAGAGCCGCAGCGAGATTGCCTCCGGCCTCTTCGCCCGCGACGTAGAGCGGCGCCTTGCGGGCGGTCCAGCGCGAGCGCCCCCTGTAAAGCGCCTCGAGCGCGTCATAGATGTTGTCGAGCGACTGCGGGAACCCTTGTTCCGGCGCGAGCGGATAGGCAAGCGAGAACACCACAGCGCCCGCTTCTGTCAGCGCCGTGGCAACGGCCTGCCCTTCCGCCGTGGATCCGCTGTTGAAGTGCCCGCCATGCAGATGCAGCACCAGCCCGGCGCTGTCCGGCACTTCGGCGGGAACGTAGAGGCGGCCCGCAAAGCTCTCTCCGCGCAGCGTCAGGCTCTCGTCCCGCCAGAAGACGGAGAGAACCGGCCGGAGTTTCTGCAGGGCGATGGCGGGCATGGCTACCCCTCGATGTTGCGTTGCGACATGGAGATAGGCAATGGCAATTCCGGAATAAATAGGTTATCCGCTCATTCATTATTCACAAACAGAAACAATCACGAGGCGAGATGGACCAGCTTTCCGCGATGCGCGCCTTCGTCAGAGTCGTCGAGACGGGGACCTTTAGCCGTGCCGCCGATCTGCTGGACATGCCGAAGCCGACGGTGACCAAGCTGATCCAGCAGCTCGAGGCGCATCTGCGTGCCCGGCTCCTGAACCGCACGACGCGCCGCGTCACGGTGACACTGGACGGCGCCGCCTATTATGAACGCGCGCTGCGCCTGCTCTCCGACCTCGATGAGCTCGACGGCAGCCTGACCTCGGCGCAGGCGCGCCCGAGCGGCCGCCTGCGGGTCGACTGCAGCTCCTCCCTGGCGATCACCGTGATCATTCCGGCCCTGCACGAGTTCCACGAGCGCTATCCCGACATCCAGCTCGATCTCGGGCTCAGCGACCGGCCGGCCGATCTCGTCGCGGAGAACCTGGACTGTGCGGTTCGGGCCGGCGAAATCGCCGACCAGAGCCTGATCGCGCGGCGCATCGGCGAGATGCAGATCATCACCTGTGCCGCGCCGGACTATCTCGCACGCCACGGCACGCCCCGCCATCCGCGTGAGATCGAGGACGGCCACCGGATCGTCGCCTACCGGCCGGCGCTGGGAGGGCGGGTGCTGCCGATGATCTACCAGAACCATACCGAGACGATCGAGATCGCCGGCAGTTACATCATCTCGCTGAGCGACGGCATGGGCTATCTGGCAGCCGGGCTGGCGGGCCACGGCATCCTGCAGCTACCGACCTTCATGGCCCGGCAGGCGATCGCCGATGGCAGGCTCGTGCCGATCCTTCTGGACTGGTGCGCGGGTCCAAAGCCGCTCCACATCGTCTATCCGCCGAACCGGCATCTCTCCAACAAGGTGCGCGTCTTCGTCGACTGGCTGGCTGAGCTGTTCGCCAAGGGCGGCCTCGACTTGACGCGCGCCACGCCCGAAGGGGCGTGCGCGATGACGCCGGTGCCGGGAGCGGCCGAAGCCAATGCCGCATGACAACGGCCCCAGTAGACAGGCTGCCGGGCCCCCCGCCCGCCGGGGCCCGGCAGCCGGCTATTCCGGGTGGCCTGAGGGAATATAGCTCGCGAGCTGTCCCATCTCCTCGGCGTCGCCCATCATCACCGCCACGTGCTGGTGGAGAGCGCTCGGCTCGACATCCAAGATAGGCTGACGACCGTCAGTCGCGATGCCACCGGCTTGCTCGACGATCATGGCGAGCGGGTTGCCCTCGTACATCAGGCGAAGCCATGAGCGCTGCCTATTCGCTCGTCGTCGCCAAAGCGGCGCGGTCATTCATCGACGGCCGATAATCTCGCGTCTCTGGCATCGCAACGAGGTAGATGACAAAGCCGGCGGCGGCGATCGCGGCCAGCGTCAGGAAGGCGGCCGAATAGCTGGCTTGGACGATGATGATGCCAGCGAGCGAGGCCGAGATCGAGGCGCCCAGGCCTTGGCATGTCGCGACCGCACCCTGGGTGACGTTGAAGCGCCCGGTGCCTCGGGTCAGATCGGCGACCACAATCGGAAACAGCGCCCCGAAAATGCCAGCACCGACGCCGTCGAGCATCTGCACTGCGACCAGCCAGAACGGATTGTCTGAAAGCACATACAGCGCGCCGCGCCCGGCCAGGACGCCGAAGGCGATCAGAAAGAGCGGCCTGCGGCCCCAGGCATCGACTTTCGCGCCAACCAACAGTGCCATCGGCACCATCACGCATTGTGCGGCGACGATGCACACCGCGACCAGCGAGGTTGCCTGCTCCTTTCCGACGACTCGGGTCAGCAGTTGGCCTACCGAGGTGAGCATCGCCGCATTGGCGAGATGGAATATGGCGCACAAGCACGCGAACAGCATCAGATGGCGGTTCTGCATCAGCGCCTTCAATCCGGAAGGCTTGTCATGATCGGCCGCATCGTCGAGCCCACGGGCGAGGTCGTCGTCGATCTCTTTCCCCGGCACCATCAGCATGGCGCCGATGCTGAATACGGCGAGCACCGCCATGAGCCAGAACACGACGACCGGTCCGAAGAAGTAGGCCGTGGCACCTGCAATGGCGGCCGAGGCGGCGTTGCCGAGGTGGTTGAACGCTTCGTTGCGGCCGATGCGCTTCGCGAACATCTTCGGTCCGACAAGACCGAGCGTGATCGCGGCCAGTACCGGGGGAAAAATAGCTCCGGCGATCGCGGCAGCCGACTGCGTACCGACCACGAGATAGAAATCGCTGATGAAAGGCAGCACCACGCAGGAGGCTGTCACGGCAAGCGCGGCCGCGATCAAGATGGCGGGCTTGTGACGGCCTCGGTCGATGAGCGCCCCAGCCGGGGTCTGCGCGAGGAGCCCTGCGATGCCGGCGATGGTCATGACCAGTCCGATCGTCGCCTCGTTCCACCCCTGCTCGGGGCCGCGCACGGCAATGAGGTAGATCGCAAGATAGGGTCCAAGGCCGTCGCGCACATCCGCCAGGAAGAAATTCAGAGCATCGAGCCCAAGAAGCGCCCGTCGGCTTGGTGAGCGTTGTCCTGATTTTGCTGCAATGGCTCTTTGGCTTCCCGATCGCATTGAGCGCTCTTCTCGATCAGAACGGAGGCTGCACGCGACAGCCAAGGGGATGCCCCATGCCACCGAAAGGTCTGGCGGGATTGATCTTCGCGCCGGGTCGGCCAAGAGCTCAATCGCTAGCCCCGCCTCAACATGGCGATCGCGCAATGGTTCCGATCAGCGCCACTTCCGGACGGTCGCGCGTTGCCGGACAGCGGACATCCTTGCCTTAGGCCGAGCTGTCAACTGCAGTGGTTTCGTTTAGCGCGAACACATGGACCGGCTCGACGACTACCTGAAGGGAACACTGGGAGGAACGGACCGGGTGGTCATCCCTCCCACCGTCCGGCTCTCGCGCAACGGGAGGACGACAGCCGGGGCCGATCAGCTCTTCTTGTGCTAGATATCAGGAATGGAATCGAGAGCTAAGCATGCACTGATTGGGTTATTCACGCTGGCAGCTCTCGCGGCGCTGCTCGGGTTCGCTTACTGGTTCAGCAGTGGCGGCAGCAGCACGGTCAATGTCCGGCTCATTTTCAACGACAAGGTGTCAGGTCTCGGCCGCGGCGCCAGCGTGCTCTTCAATGGTTTGCGCGTCGGCGAGGTGACGCAGATCGAAATGAACCCTGCCAATCCCCGCCAGATCCTTGCAGTCATCAAGGTCGACCGCTCGACGCCGTTACGCACCGATACAACCGCCCGCCTTGAAGGACAGGGATTGGCCGGAGTTGTTGTCGTTCAACTCCGCGGCGGCGACAATCAAGCAGCTGCCTTGACCCCACAGGCCGGCTCATCCTTGCCGACAATTATTGCCGAAGCGTCTCAAGACATCTTCGAAACCGTTCGCACCTTCACGAAGAATGCTGATGACGCGCTTGGCGGCATCGAAACGGCGCTCAAGCAGAATGCAGGCTCGATCGACGAAACGGTCAAAAACCTGGAACGGTTTTCGGGCTCGCTGAGCGACTATTCCAGCAGCGTCGACAAGCTGATGCAAAGCATCGGCACAGGCGCCGAATTTATCGCCCCCCTGACCGCCAAACTGGGTGTTTTCAGCCAGCAGCTTACCGAGACTATCCGCTCGGTCGACGAACAATATGTCATCGGCATCGTGGACAGCACCGAGAAATTCACTGCGACGTTGGGCGCTAAAAGCGGGGACGTTCGGAACGCAGTGAAGGACGTCGCCTCAATGAGCGAGAAGCTCAACAGGGCGGCCGAACAGGTGGAGGACGTACTGAAGGGCGCGCAAGCCTTTCTCAACACAGCTGCCGGCCAAGACGGCCGCAGTGCCTTCGACGATGTTGCCGATGTTGCAAAATCCATCCGCGTACTGGCAGACAATCTCGATAAGAGCACGCAAGGCATAACCGCGGAAATCAGCCGCTTCACGCGAAATGGCCTGCGCAGCATCCAAACCTTCACGACTGACGGCCAGCGCATTCTCAACGGCGTCGGACGCTCATTGCGGCAGGTGGAACGCAACCCTCAAGGGCTGATATTCGGCACCAAGCCCGCGCTCCCTCAATCCGATGTCCCACGCTAGCGCACGAGCACTGCAGGCGGAGCGCGGGACGTTAGGGGCATGTTGGGCGCAGAGCCGAACCTGGCCGAACTGGAGGCCTATGGGGTTTGCGCGATGGTGCTGCAGACTTCCGGGGCCAAGGGTGGGCGTCTGTCCGCAGACCGTAAGAAACCTGCGCCGGAGACGTGCAGCCCGGCCGTGAAGTGATTGAGAGCCAACCGCTTACATCGGGTTGGTCGGAAAGGCCGCCAAGGTGACGCGCCTTCGTCAGGCACCGCCGACTAATTCCGAGGGGGCGCCCTCCCCAGATCGTTCTCGCTCTGCGGGATACTCCGCGGATCAGGCTTGCCTGCCTGATCCTCGCGAAGCGATTTCGCCCCATCCATTGTCATGCCAAGGAACATCGCGACAGCCACCACCACCATGATAACGGCTATGATGGCTCCCGCCTTAGCGGCCCCTCGCGGAGCCTTTTCGTTCTCGGACATGATGGTTTCCATTGGCGCCACACTGATCAGCACAAACTTGGCGCCCGTCTTATCGTTCCCCCTTACAGCTTTGATACCGATTGATTGTTTTCAGAGCTGCGCTACGGGTGCGCCAAAGCAGGCTCCCTTCACTTCTTGGACGAGTTGAGGCCATCCCTGCCGCATTGCCGGTTCTTCCGTTGCATATTCGGCGGCCTCCGGGCCGAGCTCGAGGCCGCCGGGCGAACGATGGGGCACAACGACCTCTGGATCGCT
Source organism: Allobosea sp. Root381 (assembly GCF_001429395.1). GTDB lineage: Bacteria > Pseudomonadota > Alphaproteobacteria > Rhizobiales > Beijerinckiaceae > Allobosea. The sequence continues at coordinate 51,926 of NZ_LMJT01000023.1, read as the reverse complement.
GCTCATGCCTATACTCTGGGGCTGACGGTCGTGACTGCCGACAAGGCCTTCGAGCGCGTCCGCGGCCTTGTCGTGGAGAATTGGCTGACCTGACCCCATCGAGCTCGTAAACCCCAGAAGAAATCCGGCCTCTACGGCACCCGCGATGCTTGCGAAACGATACGTCCCCTCACGCGTTGATCCCTCAACTAGTCATCAAAGGGAGTAGACCGTGCTCAGAATCATTCTCCTCGGTGCCGCCGGCTATCTCCTGGCGACCCGCCCCGATCTGCGCCATCGGGTGTTTGCCACCGCCCGCGACGTCCTGGATCGTCTGACACTGCGATGATTGTTGAACAGTGATCCTCGCCGGCGCGGAGGACTAACGCGCTTCGTCACTCCCAGCGCTACGCTGGGGACCGCGACGTTTCGAGAGCATCTTACTCTGGCGTGTTGAGACGCTCATCAGGCTTTTGGCAACGAGATGGCGAGGTCGCCACGGTCACGCCTCCGCCAAGGCAGCGGGATCGCGGCTGCTGCCGGAGGAACTTCGCGACGGGTCCCGACGCGCTTCCTTTCCGGCGGGGGTCAGCCCTTCCTGTCGGCGGCGTCGGCTCCTCTTAACCCGATCGGCATGGGCATCCCCTTGGTGGTGTCCTCGTCCGTCTGCCTCTCCGCCTCGGAGTTCAGCTCGGCGCCGACGAGCACGATGGTCGCAGAAAGCCACAGCCACATCAGAAGGCCGATGACGGCGCCGATAGCGCCATAGGTCTTGTTGTAGTCCTCGAAGTTCGCGACGTACCAGGAGAACAACAGCGAGGCGATCAGCCACGCGATTGCCGCGAATATCGCGCCGGGACTTACCCAACTCCATTGTGCCTCGTCGCGGCTAGGCCCGAAGCGATAGAGCACGGAGAGGCCAAGCACCAGAACCGCGATCAGCGCAGGCCATCGTCCGAGAGACAAGAGGAGTTCTGTCGCGTCTCCGAGATACAGATATCCGAGAATGACGGGCATGACGGCAATCGCGCCGAGAGCCAGGACGGCAAAGACCAGAATCCCGGTGGTAAAGGCGAGCGAGACGAGGTTCAGCTTTACGAAGCCTCTCTTCTCGTCTTCCCCGTAAGCAACATTCAACGCGTCGAAGATGGCCTTGACGCCCGAATTGGCGCTCCAGATCGCGAGCGCGACGCTGATCAGCAGCGCCAGCCCGAGCTTGGTGTCGCCCCCACTGATGATGCGGGTGATCTGATCGCGCAGGAAGTTCATGGTCTCGGGCGGCAACAGACCATTCAACAGGGCAAGTTGATCCGAGATGGTCGCCGGGTCAGCCAACAGACCGTAAAGCGAAACGAATGCGGTCAGCGCTGGAAACAAGGCGAGCAGGCCGTAGAAGGTTACCCCAGCTGCGACGGCTTGAACGCGGTCTCGATCCACTTCGTGGTAAGTGCGCCGAGCGATATCGATCCAGCCGCGAGGCGGGATCTGATAGGGCTCATCGGCGAATTTGCCTTGCTGAGTCCGATGCCGGGATTTCGCTTCGAAGTTCGCCTCGCGCGCGTTGACCGAGGCCGGCATTAGTCTGGCCGCCAGCAAGGCTGACCCCAAGCCGAGAGCCAGGGCAAGCGCGAATTCTGCCAGCAATCGAGGTGGGCGGGTGACAGCCATATCGGATATTGTCCTTCTCTCGCAGTTGCGAAAGCCGAACCAGCGGCACCGCCCCATGTTCCAAATGAGAGACGGCGGCGGACCAGGGAACGCGCTTCCGAACCTCGGGCATCAGGAATGCTCCTTCGGGATCGGCCGCCCGCTTGCCGTCGGGTATTTGTGGGCGGATCGGCTCTTTGAAGATGAAACGGCGCCTCGTAAGACAGCGGCATCGAAACGCTTCTCGGTCTCATCGCAGCAGACCGTCCGCTTCGAAGTCGTCCCAGCCTGCCAGGCTTGGCGGCTCCTCATCCGTCATTTCGCTCGTCGTCGCGCTTGGCTCCGAAGTATTTTTGCGGTTCCGAGCGCGGACGGCCTTAGCCGCGGCACGCCGACGGTTTTCGGCGCTCCTGATCGCATCTTCTTCTCGCCAGATAGCGGGTAGGTCACCGTCGAGGATTGTCTCGATGTGTCGCGGATCGAAGATGTGGAAGGTCACGGCACGCGCGCGTCCCCGAAGCGTCACGGTGCGTGTCCCCGCACTTTGGAGGCGACCGTCCTCCAGCCATTTGTGGCGCTCGCGCGAGGAGATCGCAAGGACGTCTTCGACCTCACTCGGAAGCAAGGGCAGTTCCGCGATGCCTTCGATTGCGTCGCCAATACGGCTCGCAAGCGTGTGCAGGTCCTGGGGGTCCGGTACGGCCAGGATGACGTGTCCCGCCTCGACGGAAAGGTGCTTGCGCATCGGCCAGGGAAGACGACGCCGCAATTCGCGTTCAATGCCCTTCGCCCTGACGGATGAACCCAGCGTCGTGGAGGATGGAAGCTGCCATTTCCAAGTCGACAGGGATGGAGTGGATTTCATGCCGGACAACCCGTACCCGAATTCGGCCCTCGGGTCCTCGAATGAACCGTCAAGTGACGACCACGTTCCGGTCAGCCTTGCGGATCCTGGGGCAAGCTAGGTTGAACAGGAAGTTACCAACGCGGCATAAAGCTTGCGCCCACTTAAGGAATATTGGTGGATGCACGCGCCGTCGTTTCCCTGAGACTTAGGCCGATTGGCGCCAGACGTTCGCTCAACGGATGAGGGGCATTTTCGATGAGATCGATCAGCCGCAGCACGGCACGACGTCCAAGTTCCTCAAACGGATACTGAATTGCTGTGATCGCCGGCACCTGCATGACCGACAATGCGGCGTCAAGGAGCGCGATTACCGAAAGATCCGCCGGGACAGAAAGACCTAGAGATCTCGCTCTAGCGATGACCCCGGAGGCGACGATCGTGTTGGCCGCGCAGATCGCGGTGGGGCGATCGACCGAAGAGTGCAGGAGGCGCGACAAGGCGTCGCCTGCCTCGTACCAGCCATAGTTGCACTCTTCGACGAGCGCGGGATCGAATGTCAGGCTCGCTCTGGCAAGCCCGCGCCGGAAACCCTCCAACCGCTTGCGCCCGGTATACTGGCGCAAAGGCCCCGAAATGAGAGCAATGCGGCGGTGCCCGAGATCAGCAAGATGGGCGACCGCCTGCTCCGTGCCATCGATATAGTCGACGATGATCGAGTTCGGCTCGCTCTCGATCTCGCGGTTGACCAGCAGGTACTTTACCGACCGCCGGCGTAACTCGGCGACGAAGGCCGTATCGCTGACGGTCGTCACCAGCACGCCGTCGACGCGCGAGCCTTCGACGAGCCGGCGGTAGAGGTCAGCATCAGGCTGGTCCTTGTCTGCGAGCGAGATGAACAGCGAATAGCCGCGCTCGATGGCCGCCTTCTGGGCGCTGCGGATGATCGCGCCGAAGGCAGGATTGTCGATCTCCGGCACCACGATGCCCAGCGTGTAGGAGCGCTTCAGGCGCAGCGCCCTGCCACGTGTATCAGGACTATATCCGAGTTCAGATGCGGCCTTGAGGATGCGCTGCCGCGTCTCCTCGCGGATCGCCAGCGTTGCCTCGCCGCTCATCACTCGCGAGACCGTGGATTTCGCGACGCCCGCCCGCGTCGCCACGTCATCCAGCCGTGCGGGACCGCCTTGGCGGGGCGAAAAGGTGCTCGACTCGTCCATTGCGTCGCCGACTCCGCCCTACAGGATACCCGCCCAACGAAGAGCACGGAGGGGCTGCCCTTGACAAGCCGCGTATGCTGCCGATAGCGATTAAGGAAATCGTTTTCCTTCAGCAGTAAATCGTTTTCGTTCGCAGGATGCCGACATGACCGTATCGACCCATCTCGTTCCCGGCGTGATGCTGCGGCGCGATCCCGCGACGCCGGCCCCGGTCGTGTTCGACGTCTGCCGGAGCGGGACCTGGTACCCTTGCGATTTCAAGCCGGCGGCCACCTTCCAGGAGGTCCATCGCTCGACCTCGATGTATCTTGGCGAACTCTACGACATCGTCCCCAGCCAGGGCGCGACGCTGCTCTATGCGCTTTTCCCCAACGCCTATATCGACGCCAACCGGCATGAGACGGATGTCGATCCCGATCTCCTCGCCGACGCATGGGCCGGTCCGGGCACGCTCAATCCGACGGTCAAGTCGAAGCTCGGCATCGGCCTGATCCACAGCCTCGCCGGCAACAGCCCGCTCTATGCGGAGAAGCTCACGGCGGCCGATGTCCGCCAGCGCATCGAGGGCTACTACCTGCCCTACCACAACGAGCTGGCGCGCATCATCGACGCCCATCACGCGGTCAGGAAGGTCAGCTACCACATCAGCTGCCACAGCATGGCCTCGATCGGCGGCCGCTCGACGCTGGATGCCGGCTCGCCCCGTTCCGAGATCGATATCGGCGATCTCAACGGCAAAAGCTGCGGCCCGGAGCTGACGGCGCTCGTCGCCAGGACCTTCGCCGATGCCGGCTACCAGGTGACCTCGAACTTCCACTACGCCGGCGCCGAATGCTGCACGCGCCACGGCCGCCCGGCAGAAGGGCGTCACAGCCTGCAGATCGAGATCAATCGGAAACTCTACATGGACGAGCAGTCCTGCACGAAACACGAGGGCTTCGGAAAGCTCCAGGCGGTGATCGCGGAACTCGCCCGCGTCCTGGCCGCGGATCTCGCGGCCCGTTGAACGACCGCGTCCAGAACGACCAAAAGGGGAAAAACATGAAGATCTTGCTCGGCCTCGCCCTCACGGTATCGCTGGCTGCGATGACGCTCCCGGCCCAGGCGCAGAAGAAGGACGCGCTGGTCGCGACCCTGAACGCCAACGTCAACAGCCTCTATCCCGGCCGCGGCACGACCGCGGAGGAGTACAATGTCGGCATGCTGCTCTTCAATGGGCTGGTGCGCATCACCGAGGACCTGAAGCTCGAGCCGGAACTCGCGACCGAATGGTCGGCCAATGCCGATGCGACCGAGTGGACCTTCAAGCTGCGCGATGGCGTGAAGTTCCACAACGGCAAGGCTTTCTCGGCCGAGGACGTCGTCCACACCTTCGCCTGGCTCGCCGATCCGCAGCTGGCCTCGCGCGCCCGGTCCACCGCCGAGATGGTGAAGTCGATCGAGACGCCGGACCCGCTCACCGTCAAGTTCGTGCTGAAGCAGCCCTATGGCTCCTGGCCCGAGATGCTCATCGAGCGCCACCTCAAGATCGTCCCGAAGGGCGTCGCGATGGACGACATCCTGGTCAAGCCCGTCGGCACCGGCCCCTTCGTCTTCGAGAGCTACACCCCCGGCGACAAGCTGACCGCCACGCGCAACCCGGACTACTGGGAAGCAGGCCTGCCAAAGCTCTCGCGCGTCACTCTGCGCATCATGCCCGAGGACGCTGCCAAGATCGCTGCGCTGAACGCCGGCGACATCGACATCCTCTGGAACGTGCCGCTCGAGGCCATCAAGGAACTGTCCGACTCCAAGACGATCAAGCTCGACTCGGTGCCCACCGGCACCTGGGACGGCATCGTCATGAAGAACGACCTGAAGCCCTTCGACGACGTGCGCGTCCGCCGCGCCGTGCTGAAGGCGCTCGACAAGGCGCAGCTCGTGCAGTTCGCGCTGTTCGGCCAGGGCGCGCCGACCCATTCGCCGATCCCGCCGAACCACCCCTTCTTCGACAAGGACACCCCGCTGAAGGCGGACATCCCCGGCGCCCGCAAGCTGCTGGCCGAGGCCGGCTATCCCAAGGGCTTCGAGATCACGCTCAACGTCCCCGTGGGGCGGCCCACCCGTGAGCGCGCGGCGGTCGCCATCCAGCAGATGCTGCGCCCGGCCGGCATCAACGTGAAGCTCGAGCGCGTGCCCTACAGCCGCTGGAGCGCGACGGTGGCCGGAAAGGCGCCGTTCTACATGGATGGCTACCTGTCGCGTCCGACGGTCGATACCGCGACCTACCCCTGGTACCATAGCGGCGGCTCCTGGAACCGCCAGATGTGGAACTTCAAGAGCGAACGTATCGATGCCGTGCTGGATCGCGGCCGCCTCGCGACCTCCGAGGCCGAGCGCAAGGAGCAGTACAAGCTGTTCCAGAAATACGCGGTCGAGGACGTTCCGGGCGCGGTGATGTACGTCATCAACTTCGCCACCGCCTATCGCGACAGTCTGAAGGACTACCGCACCCATCCCTATTCCTGGATGGATCTGCGCAAGGCGAACTTCCAGTAAGCCCGCCAGGGGCGAGTTGAGGCGGGCTGCCATGACCGGCTATGTCATCAAGCGCATGCTTTCCATCGTTCTGACGATGGCGGTCATGTCCATACTGATCTTCTGGATCACGCAGGTCATGCCAGGCAATGTCGCCTACATGATCCTTGGCGACTTCGCGTCGCCCGAGGACGTGGCCACGCTCGAGAAGAAGCTCGGCCTCAACGACCCTACCTATGTCCAGTATTGGCGCTGGGCGTCAGGCATGCTGCAGGGCGATCTCGGGCGCTCGCTTGTGATGGATCGCCCGATCGCGCCGGTCCTTTGGGATGCGGTCTCGAAATCGGCGATCCTGGCCGGGATCTCGATCGGCCTCGTCGCGCTGTTCGGCATCGTGGTCGGCGTCTATGCCGGCGTACGCCACGGCTCGCGGGCCGACCACGTCGTCTCGGTCGCGACCTATGTGAACATCGCGATCCCCGAATTCCTCTTCGCCATCGTCATCATCATGCTGTTCGCCGGCTACCTGAACTGGTTCCCGGCAACCGGCTACAGCGACCTTTCAAATGGCGTCGGCACCTGGGCACGCCATCTCATCCTGCCCGTCTTCACCCTCGCTACCGGCCTGATGGCGCATGTCTCGCGCCTGACGCGCTCCAGCATGATCGACACCATGCAGACGCAGTACGTCCGCGCGGCCCGGGCGCGCGGCTTGCCGGAGCGCCTCGTCATCCGCCGCCATGCTCTGCCCAACGCCCTGCTGCCGACGATCACCGTGCTCGCCATCGACGTCGGCATCATGATGGGGGGCATCGTCGTGGTGGAGACGATCTTCTCCTATCCCGGTCTTGGCCGGCTGCTGATGTTCGCCATCCAGAACATGGACGTGCCGCTGCTCCAGGCCTGCATGATCGTGATCACCTTCGTCTATGCGGCAGCCAACCTGATGGCCGACCTGCTCTATGCCCTCCTCAACCCACGGGTGCGTTATGGCCGTAGCAGCAGCGAGTAACAGCCAGGCGCGCAGGCGCCCCCTGCCGGCTTCGCTGAAAGTCGGCGCGGCGCTGCTTTTTTCCATTGTCGTCCTCGCCGCGCTCGGGCCGAGCCTCTCGCCCTACGACCTCGACGCGATGCAACTCGATGTCCGGCTCGTTGCTCCGAACGCGCAGCATTGGCTGGGAACCGACGAGTTCGGCCGTGACGTGCTCAGCCGCGTCCTGAACGGCGCGCAGAGCTCGCTGCTGATGGGCTTCGGCGCGACCGCGGTCAGCCTGCTCTTCGGCGTACCGCTCGGGCTCGTCGCCGGCTATTACCGTGGCTGGGCCGACGAGACCATCATGCGCGCGGTCGATGTCATGATCTCGCTGCCGCCGATCATCCTGGGCCTGCTGATCCTCTCGGTGACGTCTCCCAGCCTGTGGAAGACCGTGCTCGCCGTGGGCTTCGTCTACATCCCGATCATCACCCGGCTGACCCGCAGCATCACGCTCGAGGTCACCGGCGAGGAATATATCCAGGCGGCCCGGGCCCGCGTCGAAAGCGGCTGGTACATCCTGTTCAGCGAGATCCTGCCCAACGCCTGGGCGCCGATCATCGTCGAGGCCGCGCTGCGCGTGACCTTCGCGATGCTGCTGGCCGCGGCGCTTAGCTTCCTCGGCCTCGGCGTCCAGCCGCCGGCCTCCGACTGGGGCCTGATGATTGCCGAGGCCCGGCCCTTCATCAACCAGGCGCCCTGGATCGTCTGCTCCGCGGGCGCCGCGCTCTGCATCACCGTCATCGCGATCAACCTGTTCGGCGATGGCCTGCGCGAGGCGCTCGACCCGCGCCTGTCCCGGAGGCGGTAATGACCGATCTTGCACTGAGCGTCGAAGGCCTTTCGGTCAGCTTCGAGGGCGATGGCGGTCGCGTCCGCGTCCTGCACGATGTCAGCATGAAGGTCGAGCGTGGCCGGGTGCTGGGTGTCGTCGGCGAGTCCGGCTCCGGCAAGAGCACTGCGGCGCTCGCCGTGCTCGGCCTGCTCGACAAGGGCGCCGCGATCGATGCGGGCAAGGTGCTGGTCGGCGGCCGCGATCTCTACGCCGCCACCGACGAGGAGCGCCGGCAGTTGCGCGGAGGCAAGGTCAGCCTGGTCTTCCAGGACCCCTTCACAACCCTCAACCCCGCTATCCGCGTCGGCAAGCAGATTGCCGAGCCGCTGATGATGCATCGCAGCATGGACGAGGCGCAGGCGGAAGCCGAGACGCTGCGGCTGCTGGCGGAAGTCGGCATCGCCGATCCCGCGCGCATGGCGGCGAGTTATCCCCACCAGCTCTCCGGCGGCATGAAGCAGCGCGCGCTGATCGCGAGCGCGCTCGGCTGCGATCCGGACCTGCTCATTCTCGACGAGCCCACCACGGCGCTCGACGTGACGATCGAGGCACAGATTCTCGACCTGCTCGAGGACCTGCGTCGCACGCGGCAATTGTCGATCCTGTTCATCAGCCATAATCTCGGCGTGGTCTCGCGCATCTGCGACGACATCTGCGTGCTTTATGCGGGCCGCGTCGTTGAGCAGGGCCCAACCGATGTCGTGCTCTCCCAGCCGCGTCACCCCTACACCAAGGGCCTGCTTGCCTCGCTGCCGTCCCTGTCGGTCGAGCGGCAGCGCCTGCAGCCGATTCCGGGGCGCCTGCCCGATACGCGCGCCCAGCTCAAGGGCTGCATCTTCGCGCCGCGCTGTCATTTCGCGCAACCGCGCTGCTCCAGCGAAATCCAGGAGCTTCACACGGCGCAGAACGGCACGCGGAACCGTTGCTGGCGCTCGGCCGAACTCGCCGACACCCCGTGGCGCGCCGAAGTGGGCGAGGAAGTCGCGCGCCGCGCTCCCCCCTCCTCCGATGCCCCGATCATCGTCGACGCCGTCGATGTCGAGCGGGAATTCCGCAGTGGCGGTGTCTTCGACGCGCTGACGCTGCGCTGGAACGGGTGGCGGCCCGAGATGGCGTACAGGCCGCGGGTCGTGAACGCCGTGGACCATGTCTCGCTGACGATCCGGGAGGGCGAGATCGTCGGCCTCGTCGGCGAGAGCGGCTCCGGAAAGACGACCCTCGGGCGCTGCATGATCGATTTGGTATCGCCGACGGGCGGCGAGGTCCGCATCGAGGGGCAGACGCTTCTCTCCGCCTCTCGCAGCCGCAAGCGCACCTTGCTGCGCAACGCCCAGATCATCTTCCAGAACCCGGATTCCTCGCTCAACCCACGCAAGACCGTGCGCGAGATCGTCGGGCGGCCGCTGGCCCAGATCGGTCTCGGCGGTGCCGAGCGGGACAAGCGCGTCGACGAGTTGCTGGAACTGGTGCGCCTCGGCAGCCGCTACGCGGAGCGCTATCCGCACCAGATGAGCGGCGGCGAGAAGCAGCGCGTCGGCATCGCGCGCGCGCTGGCGACGAAACCGAAGTTCATCGTCTGCGACGAGGCCGTCTCGGCGCTCGACGTCTCGGTGCAGGCGTCGATCCTCAACCTGCTGGTCGATCTGCGCGATGAGTTCGGGCTCGCCTATCTGTTCATCACGCATGACCTCTCGGTCGTCTCCTACATCGCCGACCGGATCTGCGTGATGAAGAACGGCAAGCTCGTCGAGCAGGGGCGAACCGAGGATATCCTGGAGGCTCCGCAGCATCCCTATACGGCTGCTCTGCTCGCCGCGGTGCCACGCGTCAACCAGCACAGGCGCGCGGCGGGAGCTTGAGAAATTCCTGTCAGTACGGAGCCTTCGCTCTACTTGCTGACGTTGGAGCTTTGTCGAGAAGCGGACATTCGTCCAGTTGACCGGAGTAATGGTCACTTGTTCCGGGATTTCAGCGGTGTCAGTCGCGGCTAATCGACAATGCGAGTTTATCAAGCCGATACATGTAAGGCAGATCCCGCACTTCGAGGCCGCGTGCGATCACGTCAACGCGGGCGATGGCACGAGCGCAGGCCCCCCGAAGATGCTTCGCCAATGCCTGCGCCGCTCCGGTAACATCACCCGATACCAGGTGCTCGACGACTTCCATATGCTCCGGCAGGAACGGCTCGCTCGGGAACTGGCTTGACGAGGCGTCGTAGAGGAATGTGTGTGCAACCAGCAGCGACTGGTAGAGGCGAAGGGCCTCGAGCAGCGTGCGGTTCGTGCAATGGCGCAGCAGCTCGACATGGAGCTCCGCCTCCAGTGCGTCGAGTTCGCGGCCGGTCAGTGACGCAGCCCGCGCGATTGCATCCTCGAGACTCGCATGCATGCGACGGATCAGTGCCGGCGGCGCTCGCTCGCTCGCCTGTAAGAGCGCCAGCGGCTCCAGCGTCCAGCGCAGCTCGTAGAGTTCGGAAATATAGTCGGCGGTCAGAGCCGGAGCGTACCAGCGACTCTTGTCGTCGCGCTTGACGAGGCCCCGCTGGTGCAGCCGCGCCATGACCTCGCGCGCGATGGTGCGGCTGACGCCGAAATGGCGCGCCAGATCGACCTCGACGATGCGCCAGCCCGCGACCGAGATCCGCTCGACGATGGCTTTCTCGACCGCATCGTAGATTGGCTGCCAGCTCGGCTTTACGGTCAGGGCCGGATCTAGGCCGGTGCGATCGTGGCCCGCGGCGTCGATGCGAACGAGGCCGGGCGGCTCGGCGACAAGGCCGCCGCTCACCACCACGAAGCCGCGGCCCTGCGCCCGCCGGATCAGCCCCTCGGCCGCGAGAGCGGCCAAGGCTTGCCGTACTGGCGCGCGACTGACGCCGAGCTCGAGCGCCAGCGGGCTTTCCATGAGCCTCGCCGCGCCCGGCAGGCTTCCGTCCAGGATGCGCCGGCGCAGCATCTGCAGGATGCGCGCATGCAGCCGCGGCGACGCGCCGACCGGCGCGGCATGCTCATCCTCCGGGCGCGCTTCACCAGGCATCAGTTCGCCTCCATCCACGTCCTCTAGCAGCTGCCGGGCAAGAAGACACCGCTTGCCTGATCCACTTCTATCGTCCAATGTATGCATTGTACAAATACCGACGCCAGATCGGTTCAGGGAGGAATTTGCGTGGCAGGATCGGCCCGGTCAGCACCGCGCCTCGCGGGCAAGCGCGCGATCGTCACCGGAGCTGGGCAGGGCATCGGCCGTGCGACCGCGTTCGCCTTCGCGGCGGAAGGGGCCGAGGTGCTCGCGATCAGCCGCAGCGGCGACAAGCTCGCGGCGTTGCGCGCGAGTGGCATCGAAATCCTGGCGCTGGACCTCACCCATGCCGCCGCGGCTGCCGAGCTCGGCGCTGCCGGTGCGGCGGACATCCTCTTCAACGGCGTCGGCTGGGTGCATGACGGGACCGTTCTCGACTGCGAACCCGCGGACTGGGAACGTAGCTTCGCCATCAACGTCAGCACCATGTTCACGACCATTCGCGCCGTGCTCCCGGGCATGGTCGCGCGCGGCCGCGGCTCGATCATCAACGTCGCCTCGGTGGCCTCCTCGCTAACCGGCGTGCCGCGCCGGGCCGCCTATGGCGCCAGCAAGGCCGCGGTGATCGGCCTGACCAAGGCCGTCGCGCGCGACGTCGTCACGACCGGCGTGCGCTGCAACGCGCTCTGCCCCGGCACCACCGAAACGCCCTCGCTGGACGACCGGATGCAGGCGCAGGCCGATCCGGAGGCGGCCCGGCGCGCCTTCGTCGCGCGCCAGCCCATGGGGCGGCTCGGGCGGGCCGAGGAGATGGCCGAGGCCGCGGTGTATCTCGCCAGCGATCTCAGCGCCTTCGCCACCGGAACGGTGCTGACCGTCGATGGCGGACAGACGCTTTGAAGCGGAAGAGAACAGGGATCGGGAGGAAGACGATGGGCAGGAACTGGTTCGGCGCGGCGACGGCTGCGCTCCTTGGCCTCAGCTTCGCGGTTGCGGCAAGCACGGCGGCGCAGGCTCGGAAGACCCACACGCTGCGCTTCAACCATGTGCTGGGTCCGAGCGAGCCGTTTCACAAGGGCTTCCAGAACTGGGCCAAGCGGGTGGAGGAGCGCACAAAGGGCGGCTTGAAGATCCAGATCTTCCATAGCGCCCAGCTCGGCGTCGAGGAAGACATCATCGAGCAACTGCGACAGGGCGCGAATATCGGCCAGAACACCGACGCTGCCCGGCTCGGCACCTATGTGAAGGGGCTAGCCGTGCTCAACGGGCCCTATTTCGCGGAAACGCTCGACGATGTCGCCAAGCTCGCCAAGGCGCCGAGCATCGTGAAATGGCAGGACGAGCTCGCCCAGAAGCACGGGCTCAAGGTCGTCTGCTTCGACTGGGTGCAGGGCTACCGGCATTTCTTCACCAATGCCCCGGTGCGCAAGCCGGACGATCTTAAGGGCCAGCGCATCCGCACCCCCCCGGCGCCGATCTGGCAGGAATCGATCCGTGCGCTGGGCGCCGCGCCGACCGCCATGGCATTCGGCGAGATGTATCCGGGACTGCAGCAGAAGGCGATCGACGGGGTCGAGCTCGTCTACAACAACATCCCCGGCGGGCGCTTCTACGAGGTGCTGAAATTCGCCAACGAGACCAAGCACATCATGCTGGTCAATTTCCAGATCGTCTCGACCGCCTTCTTCGACGGCCTGCCGCCCGAGTTCCAGGCGGCGCTGACCGAGGAATGCGCGACGGCCGGGCGCGAGACCTCGGAGGCCATCCTGGCCTCCGAAAAGACGGTCCGCGAGGATCTGAAGAAGCGCGGCATGACCATCGTCGAGGATGTCGACCTCCCCGCCTTCAAGGCGGCCGGGGAGAAGGCCTATCAGGCGCTCGGCCTGAGCGAGGCCAAGGCGGCGGTGCACAAGGAAATCGGCAAGAACTGAGCCGGAGATCGGACGGCGCAGGCGAACCCTGCGCCGTCGCGCGAGGATGCGAGCCTTCTGATGAAACGAGCCTATGACGCCTTCTGCCGCATCGAAGCCCTGATCGCCGGCTCGTTCCTCGTCCTGATGGTGCTGCTGATCTTCGGCGGCGGCATCGCGCGCATGCTGCGGATGCCGCAGAACTGGACGACCGAGGCCGCGACCTGCCTCTTCGCCTGGGCCTGCTTCCTCTGCGCCGACATCGCCTGGCGCCGCAACAGCCTGATGGCGATCGAGGTGTTCACCGACAGGCTGGCGCCGAACCTGCAGCAGATGCTGCGCCTCCTGAACTACGCGCTGATCGCGGCCTTCCTCGCCTATCTGATCTGGATGGGCTTCAAGCTCACCTGGACCAGCCGCTTCCGCACCTTCCAGGGCATTCCCGGCGTCAGTTATTCCTGGGTAACGGCGAGCCTGCCTTTCGGCGCCGTGCTGCTGCTGCTGACGACGGTTCGCAAGGTCCGGGCCGAGCTTCGCGGCGAGCACGAGGCCAACCGCGCCGTCGACGTGATCTGAGGGGGCGAAGCCATGCTGCTCGTCCTCCTCACCTTTGCCGTCCTGCTCGTCATCGGCATGCCGGTGGCCTTCGTGGTCGGCATTTCCGGGCTCGTCTTCTTCTTTCAGAATCCCGACCTGCCGCCGACGATCCCCGTCCAGCTCACCGTGACGGAGACACAGAATTTTGCTTTGCTCGCAGTGCCGCTCTTCATCCTGGCCGGCAACTTCCTCAACGGCTCGGGCATCACCGAGAACCTGCTGCGGCTGGCCTCCGTGCTGACGGGCCGGATGTGGGGTGGGCTGGCCCAGACCTCGATCGCGCTATCGACGCTGATGAGCGGCGTCACCGGCTCGTCGATCGCGGATGCGGCGATGAATGCGCGGATCATCGGCCTCAAGATGCTCGAACGCGGCTTCTCGCGCGGCTACACGGCTGGCGTCATCTCCTACGGCTCGCTGATGGCGCCGATCATCCCGCCCGGCATCGGCTTCATCCTCTACGGCACGGTGGGGCAGGTCTCGATCGGCCGGCTCTTCGCCGCCGGCATCATCCCCGGCATCATGCTCTGGGCCTCGCTCGCCGTCGCGATCTCGCTGACCGCCCGCAAGCGCGGCTATGGCCCGGAGCGCGAGCGGATGCCACGGCCAACCGAGATCGGCAGTGCGGTGATCGGCGGCATCTGGGCACTGCTCTTCCCGGTCATTTTGCTGCTCGGCCTCCGCATGGGCGTGTTCACGCCCTCCGAAATCGGCGCCTTCGCAGTGGTCTATGCGGTGGTGATCGGCTTCTTCGCCTACCGCATGCTGTCGGCGAAGGGCTTCGTCGCGGCGGTGGAGAGCAGCCTGGTCGATATCGGCGCGGTGATGTTCCTGCTCGCGCTCTCGGCCGTGTTCGGCTACGGCATCATCTTCGAGCAGGTACCCGATGCGATCGCGCAGTGGATGCTCGGCGTCACCGACCATCCGCAGCTCGCGATGGTGCTCATCGTCCTGTTCATCCTGGTCGCCGGCACCTTCATGGAAGGCTCGGTGCTGATCGTGATGCTGACGCCGATCTTCATGCCGCTGCTGAAGCAGTACGAGATCGATCCCGTCCATTTCGGGCTGGTCTTCATCATCGCGGCGACGATCGGCAACTACACGCCCCCTGTGGGCGGCGCGATGTTCGTGGTCTGCCAGATCCTGCGCTGCCCGATCGGCGAGTACACGCGGGAATCGGTGCCGTTCCTGCTCGCGGTCTCGGCTGTCAGCCTGCTGCTGATCTTCCTGCCCGGCATTGTGCTGCTCATGCCGAATTGGCTCTTTGGCCCATGACAAGGCGAACCGCGCCCGAGGAGGCTGCGGTACGGTTGCGGCGAGAACGCCTGCCGAGCGGCCAGGATAGTGGATGCGTGCTCCTTGAATAAACATAGGAGTCCTATATATTGGGGTCATGGAAACACCGCAGGACCCCTCCCCGATCGAGCATCGCCTTCGCGAAGGGCTGTCGCGCCTGGCGCTCGTCCTGCGCGCCGACGACTGGAACCGCGCGCGGCATGTCGGGCTGACGCCGACCCAGCTCGCGATCCTCGAGATGTTGGAGGCGCGAGCCGGGCTGACGGTCAAAGAGATCGCTTCGCATCTTGGCGTCTCGCAGCCGACCGTTACGGATTCGATTGCTGCCCTCGAACGCAAGACAGCGGCCGTCAGGCGTACTGGCGAAGCTGACCGGCGCAGCACCATCGTCGTCGCCACGCCTGCCGGAATCGGGATGCTTCAGGCGAGCCGCGCCATCGACGGGGAAACCGGGCGCGCCGCCGGAACCTTGGCCTCCGACGAGCAGGAGGCCCTGCTCGTCACGCTGGTCCGCCTGATCACATCGCTGCAGGAGCAGCAGGCGATCCCGATCCAGCGCATGTGCGCGAGCTGCCGCTACTTCGCGCCCTTCGCCCATGACGACCAGGCGAAGCCGCATCACTGCCGCTTCGTCGACGCCGCCTTCGGCCAGCGCGAGCTGCGCATCGACTGCCGCGACCATGACACTGCCGATCCCGCTTCCCGGGCTGCCACCTGGGAAGCATTTCAAGCGGGATAGACCCGCCCCTCCAGGCAAGCAGAGAAGGAAAAAGACCATGTTCAGGAGCTTGATGGCCGCGGCCCTCGCCGCCGGCACGGCCGCGTTGTGGCTCGCGCCCGCCGCGGCGCATTCGGTGAAGGCGAAGCCCTCCGAAGCGGCGCAGGCTTCGTTCGACATCATCGAGACGACGATCGTGACGAGGGGCGACAAGGCCGTCTTCACCACGCGCGTGCGTGGAGAGGCCGGCAAGGACAAGCCCGACGCGACGGGCAAGTTCGAGGGCTCGAGCGTTTATGCCTATGTCTGGCCGACGACGCTCAACAGCGCCGAGATCGGCTTCGAGAAGGACCAGGGCATCGTCGCGCTCGCGGTGACCTTCCACCCCGATTTCGACGATGCGGCCTATGGCGCCAGGAACCGGCACATCTGGCACCCGCACCGGGTCGTGCTGGCGCAGGAGAAGGCCTGCGGCGCCGGGCTCAAGGTCATCGACATTCCCGCCGGCGCCAAGCCGAAGGTGCCGCCGACCTGGCCCAACGTGCCTCTGCTGATCGACAGCCCGGAATACCCGACGACCTTCAAGGGCGACAGCGTCGATGTCGAGATCCCGCTGGCGCTGATCGGCGGCATCAAGGGCGCGTCCTTCGACGGCGTCACCGCGGGGCTCAAGGTCAACGGCAACCTGCATGCGCCGCTGCTCTGCGTCAGCGACGTCTTCAAGGTCGCATCGGGCGATCTCAGTCTGCCCGGTAAGGTCGCGCCGGCGAAGTGAGCGCGGTCTGAAGCGCAAAGCGTTGCCGGTTCGCCGACTGCCATCGGCGAACCCGCCTATTCCTCCCCTCCAGGCAATCGAAGAGAAAGAACATGGACAGACCTAGCTTGAGTGTTCCAGGCAGGGCAAGCCTAGCGCCGCTGGCGCCAGAGCTCGCCGTCTCCGAATGGTTCAACACACCGGCCCCTCTAAGCCTGGCAGCCCTGCGCGGCCGACCGGTGCTGCTGCACGCCTTCCAGCTGCTCTGCCCGGGCTGCGTCGCGCAGGCGATCCCGCAGGTCCAGCGCATCGAGCGCGTCTTTGCCGGCACGGACCTGCAGATCATCGGTCTGCACACCGTGTTCGAGCATCATGCGGCGATGACTCCGGTGACGCTGCGTGCGTTCCTTCACGAATACCGGTTGAAGTCGCCCGTGGCGGTAGACCTCGCCGAAGAGGGCAGCGAGACCCCCGTCACGATGCGGCGCTATCGGTTGCGCGGCACGCCCTCAACCGTGCTGATCGGGCGCGACGGGCGCGTCGCTCATCACGCCTTCGGCGTCGAGGACGATATCGCGGTCGGCGCACGGATCGCGACGGTATTGGCGAGCCCCCGCCCGCTGCATGAGACGCAGGGCGACGAGGTCGGCGAAGCCTGCACGAGCGGGCGCTGCGCGCTGCCGGCCGGCGTCATGGCGGCGGAGCAGAGACCATGACCAGGACCTGTCTCGCGCTTCGCCATGTCCATTTCGAGGATCTCGGGACCTTCGCAGCCCCGCTGGCCCAGGCTGGCTACTCGCTCGCCTACAGCGATGTCGGCGAGCCGGATTTTTGCGCCGGCGATCCCCTGGCGCCAGACCTGCTTGTGGTGCTCGGGGGCCCTGTCGGCGTCTACGAGGAACAAGCCTATCCGTTCCTCGCTCGCGAGCGCACCTTCATCGCAACGCGGTTGGCCGCTGGGCTTCCCACACTCGGCATCTGCCTCGGAGCGCAGCTGGTCGCTGCGGCACTCGGGAGCCGGATCTTCCCGACGGGGATCAAGGAGATCGGCTTCGCTGCGCTCACGCTCACAGCGCAAGGAGAGGCCAGCCCGCTGCGCCACCTCGCCGGCATACCCGTACTGCACTGGCATGGCGACACCTACGCGCTGCCGCCGGGCGCGCAGAACCTCGCCTCGTCGTCGATGGTCGAACAGCAGGCTTTCGCCATCGGCAGCAACGTGCTCGCCCTGCAGTTCCACCCCGAGGCGGGGCTTGCCAAAGCTGAGCAATGGCTGGTGGGTCACGCGGCCGAGCTCGCCGCCGCCGAGATCGATCTTGCTAGGCTTCGCCAAGACTGGACTCAACGCGGACACGACCTAGCGACCGCTGCAGAAGCGGTTGTTGGCGAGTGGCTCGCGCAACTGAACCAAGGGAAGTAGCGCCACTTCCCGACGTTCGCCCAAAGCCGGAGAACGGACTTTAAGCAACTCGCTTCGAGCGACCGTCGCGCGACTTCACCTGACTGATACCCGGTGACTTTGGCTGAATGCTCCGACTGCCAAGGCGGCATCCGAACACGATTCGCGGCTTTCAGCGTCAGACCACGGCGACAGTCACGCGCGCTCATCGCCTGGGCCCCTCGCGCTGCCGCGCACGCGCCCGACGGGGTGGCTGGAGAGCCGTCAACCTGCTGCGCGCTCCCTGGGAGCCGCGAGGATCACAGGTGCCGGTCCTGCGGCTTTGGCCGTGTCAGAAGCATCGCGGCGCGAAGATCGAACAGCGCGACCGCAGTTGCCGCGACGACGAGCGCACAGAGCACGAGCTTGGAGACGCTCCCCATCGTCCCCTCGATCAGCAGCGCGTGGACGACTCCGCAGAGCACGACCAACACCACGAGCACGGCATGGCCGAGACGCCAGAGCCGCGGCCTGATACGCAGGGGCCGGCGCAGCGCGGCGAGCAGCGCCGCTGCGAAGGCGGCCCACATGGCGACGACCCCCCAGGCCGAAAACGGCGTTGGCGAGTCGAAGAGAAGCGCGTCGACGACGTCGGGCGGGCTGGTCAGCCACAGCCCGGCGACGTGAATGATGATCGCCGCGACGAGCGCAGCTCCGACCCAGCGATGCACCCGACGCCCACGCGGGACCGGGAGCCCCGGCAGGTATCCGGCCGCGAGCAGAGGCTGCAGCAGGACAAGCGCCAGCGCCAAGACGCCGGCGAAACCGGCCACAACATAGACTGGCCCTCGCCAAGCGAGCAGCGGGCTGGTTGCAGCAACGGCGAGCGACACGACGATCGCACCCGCGACCACGGCCCAGATCAGGGCCGCCCTCATCCACGGCATGCGGTTCACGCCGACTGGAGCACGAAGTCAGCCTTCAGACTCTTGTCTCGGGAACTCTGCATCACCGGGCGCAGGAACACGGTCTGGAAGGCGTCGTCGTCATAGGCGAGATGGCCGTGCGCCTGTCCGAAGGCCGGGATGATCTGCGGCATCTCGAGACGGAAGACGCCGTTGGCGTCGGTCAGCGTTGCGCCGTGGCTGTGCGCATCGGTCTCGTAGCCCTCCGTGGTATGGGCCCAAATCTGGATGCGGATTCCAGGCAACGGCGCGCCATCTACGGCCCGGCGCACCGTCCCGGACATCCAGAAGCCGCCATTGCCGATGCGCTGCACGATCGGCGCGTTGGGACGGTAATTGTTGGCGCCGCCGCGCATCGAACCCGTCGGCGCCAATCCCTGTGCCTGTGCCGGCTGAATGATCGTCGGCGCTCCCTCAGTCAGCACCGTCGCGCCAAAGGCGGCCCCGGCAGCCAGCAGGCCGCGGCGTGTCGTGGAAATGGACAGCATCGCTTGCTCCGTGGATCGAGGTGACAGCCCGTCGGCCAAGGCGATGAGCCTCCCGTTCAACCGCAGTCCTACTGAAGCTATTCGGCGAAATCTCGTCGGCCAGCGGGGCACACGACTTCGTGACGACCGTTGCCGAGGGACGCCCTGCGCTCCGACTCTCGGCATGGCGTGGCCGCGCACGCAGCTTGCTGTCGATTGCGAGATTGGACATCGCCAGATCTTGCACGCGCCGGTCGTGCTGTAGCCGTGTCCGGATGGCCCAGATGTGGCGCGGCGTCAGCGGCGGCTTTGGCCGATGATGTGCCCGGCATTCCAAGCCAGGCGATGATGAATTTGTCGAGCTTCGACAAGCATGACGCACCCTCCATCGGGATGCCGCATCCGAAGCAACTATAACTCATCCACTCCATCGCTAGGCGCCAATAGCGGACTGCCGCGGAGCAGACATTCCCGCATCGGGGGCGTCTGCGAAATTGCACTACGGTGCGATGCGTTCGCCTCGAACGAAGTCGATAAAGGCCCGCAGCGTCGAGGGCATCTGGCGCCGGCTGGGGTAATAGAGGTGGAAGCCCGGATAGTAGGGACACCATTCTTCGAGCACGCGGACGAGCCGGCCCTCGGCCAGGTGCTGCTCGACCTGGCTCTCGAAGAGATAGGCGATGCCCGCGCCTGCCAGTGCGGCTTGCAGGAGATGACCTTGGTCGCTCAGGACGAGCGGGCCTTGCACTGCGACCTTGAACTCGATGCCGCCGCGCTCGAACTCCCAGTCGTAGAATCGGCCGCTGCCGAACCGCAGCCGCAGGCAAGGCAGGCCGCGCAGTTGCTCGGGCGCGGCGGGCATGCCGTGGCGAGCGAAGAGACCCGGTGTCGCCACCACGACCGAGCGCTGGCGCGGGCCGATCGGCACCGCGATCATGTCCTGCGCGACAGTCTCGCCGAAGCGCAAGCCGGCGTCGAAGCCCTCGGAGACCATATCGATCAGGGCATTGTCCGAGACGATTTCGATCGTCACCGTCGGGTGGCGTTCGAGGAAGCGTGTGACATAGGGCAACAGCAGGATTTCGGTCGCGAGATGGGCCGCGTTCAGGCGCAGGTTCCCGATCGGCTGGTCGCGGTAGCTGTTGAGATCGTCGAGCGCATCCGTGATGTCGCGGAACGCCGGTCCGATGCGACCGAACAGCCCCTGCCCGGCCTCGGTCAGCGCGACGCTGCGCGTGGTGCGATTGACCAGCCTTACCTGAAGCCGTTCCTCCAGCGCACGCAAACCGTGGCTGACCGCCGACGGCGTGCAGCCGAGTTCGTCCGCGGCACGCCGGAAGCTGAGATGCCGGGCCACGGCCATAAAGAGCGCGAGCGCGCCTTGATCCATTGCTGAGATAAACTCATCAAGTCGTTGAAGACTGCGTGGATACTCTCATCTGACGGACATGACTACCCTCCTTTCATCGGCATCGGGGCCGAGCGATTTGAAGGAGACGAGATCATGCAGACCTGGTTCATCACCGGCGCGTCGCGCGGCTTTGGGGCCCTTGTCGCGAAGCTGGCTTTGGAAAAGGGCGACGCCGTCGTCGCCACTGCGCGGGACCCGCGCAGCGTTACGGCTGGTCTTGGCGAGCATCCCAACCTGCTGGCGGTGGCGCTCGACGTCACCGACGAGGCGCAGGCCTATGCCGCCGCCAAGGAGGCGATCCGTCGCTTCGGCAAGATCGATGTGCTGCTGAACAATGCCGGCTTCGGGCTGCTGGGTGCCGTCGAGGAGGCGACCGCGACCGAGGTCGAGGCGCTCTATCGCACCAATGTCTTCGGCGTCCTCAACGTCGTTCGGGCCGTCCTGCCCCATATGCGGCGCGCCCGCAGCGGCCATATCCTCAACATCTCGTCGATCGGCGGATATCGAAGCGGCGCGGGCTTCGGCGTCTATTGCTCGACCAAGTTCGCCGTCGAAGGGCTGACCGAGGCGCTGGCCGAGGAACTGGCACCGCTCGGGATCAAGGCCACGATCGTCGAGCCGGGCTATTTCCGCACCGACTTCCTCGACGCACGCTCGCTGAGCGTCAGCAACGGCCAGATCGCCGACTATGCCGGAACCGCCGGGATGGTGCGCGAGCATGCTGCACAACTCAGCCATCGGCAGCCCGGCGACCCCGCCAGACTGGCCGCCGCGCTGATTGCACTCGGCGGCAATCCGGATGCGCCGCTGCGCATGCCCTATGGCAGCGACACGGTTGCGGCGATCGAAGCCAAGAACGCTTTCGTGGCGGAGGAGCTCGCCGCCTGGCGGCAGGTCGCCGTCAGCACCGACTTTCCCGAAACCAGCGCGGCAGCCTGAGCTGTCCGCCTCTCGCGGGAGAGAGCCCATGATCACCACCGAACAGGCCCGCCGGATCCTCACGGCCGGCGAGGCACAGGCCAACGCCGTCGGCATTTCCGTCAACATCGCGGTGCTGGACGCAGGCGCCCATCTCAAGGCGTTCAGCCGGATGGATGGCGCCGTCCTGGGCTCGATCGACGTTGCGACGGGCAAGGCACGCACCTCCGTCCTCTTCCAGGCCGCCAGTGAAGCGGTGTGGGACTACTGCAAGCCGGGCGCTCCGGCGCCGGGCCTGGAACTCAGCAATGGCGGATTGATGACCTTCGCCGGCGGCATTCCGCTGTTCGGTCCCGACGGCCTGCTGATCGGCGCCGTCGGCGTCTCCGGCGGAGCCGTCGCTCAGGACCGTGAGATCGCCCAGGCCGCCGCGCAAGCGCTCGGCGGCTGACATCCCCACCACCTCCACGCCTCCCCAACCCATCACATCCGGCAAAGGAACACGTCATGACCAAAACCATCCTCATCACCGGCGCAGGCTCGGGCTTCGGCAAGGGCGCCGCCATCGGCATGGCTCGCAACGGCCACAACATCATCGCCACCGTGCATGTCTCGTCGCAGGTCACGCCCCTGCGCGAGGAGGTGGCCGCGCTCGGGCTCGCCGACAGGATCCGCGTCGAGCGGCTCGACCTGACCGACGCCTACGACGTCAGACAGGCGCTGAAATGGGATTTCGACATCCTCTGGAACAATGCCGGCATGGGCGAGGCCGGCCCAGTCTGGGAGATCCCGATCGAGCTCGTCCGCAACAACTACGAGATCAACGTCTTCCTGCCGCTGGTGCTGACACAAGGCGTCGTCCAGAAATGGGTCCGCGCCGGCAAGAAGGGCAAGGTCGTCTTCACCTCCTCGATGGGCGGCCTGTTCACCCCGGCGAACTGGGGCACCTATGTCTCGACCAAGCATGCGCTGGAATCGATCGCCGAGGCGCTGCAGCAGGAACTTGCGGCCTACGGCATCAAGATCCAGACGATCAATCCCGGCGCCTACTACACCGGCTACAACGAGACGATGGCGGACAACCCCTTCCGCTGGCTCGACGACGACGTGAACGTCACCAGGCGCGCCGATCTCAGGAAGGGCTTCAACGACTTCTTCGCCACGCCCGAAGGCAAGATGGACCCGCAGGAGATGATCGACCGCATGATCGAGATAGTCCCAGCCGATGACGGCAAGTTCCGCAATGTCGTGCCGCTGGTGATCGAGGACATGCTCAAGAGCCATCAGCTCCAGGCCTGGGACAACCGGATCTGATCCAAGGTAATAGCGGTGGCCGAAAACGGCCGCCGCTGGACCGCGTCATGATAATTGTCGGGTGGCAGCCGGCGAAATGCACCACAAGCTGACATTAGACCATCGCCGGACAGCGGACGTTCCCGATGGGCCGAGCCTCCCGCTTTCATCCTTTGATCGGAAGATTCAGAAGCGCGCTGACGATCTCGTGTGTGCGGCATTTTAGAATGAGAATGAACTAGCCGCCGCTTCGGTCGTTCTCCTTCGCAACGCAGCTGGCTCGGGAGCGAGTTACCAGCTGCGATTAGTCGAAATCGGAGGCGGATATGCCAACTCCCAGAGAACTGGAAATGAACCGGCGTGACCTGATGGTCGTCGCTGGCGCCTGCGCCGCCTTTTCCACGACGGCTGCGGGCGCGCGCGCCCAGCCGGCACCCGTCGGAAAGCCGGTGCTGAGCGAGGTCTCGTTCACAGTGAACGGGCGCAGCCACAAGCTCGAACTCGACACCCGCACGACCTTGCTGGACGCGCTGCGCGAGCAGCTTCACCTGACCGGCACCAAGAAGGGTTGCGATCATGGCCAGTGTGGCGCCTGCACGGTGCTGGTCGACGGGCAGCGGATCAATTCCTGCCTGACCCTGGCGATCATGAATGCAGGTGCGGAGATCACTACGATCGAGGGGCTCGGCGGCGTCGACAACCTTCACCCGATGCAGGCGGCCTTCGTGAAGCATGACGGCTTCCAGTGCGGTTACTGCACGCCCGGCCAGATCTGCTCCGGCGTCGCGGTCCTCGACGAGATCAAGGCCGGTATCCCGAGCCATGTCAGCGCCGACCTCACCGGCGCCATGGCGCCGACCGAGGCCGAGATCCGCGAGCGCATGAGCGGCAACATCTGCCGCTGCGGCGCCTATTCCAACATCGTCGAGGCGATGACCGAGGTGGCGGGGAGGCAGGGATGAGAGCATTCTCCTATGAAAAGGCGAGCTCGCCGGCTGAGGCCGCAGCCGCCGCGGCCAGGAGCCCCGACGCGAAATTCATCGCCGGCGGCACCAACCTGCTCGACCTGATGAAGCTGCAGATCGAGGCACCGACGCATCTGATCGACGTCAACGGGCTCGGCATCGACAAGATCGAGCCATCATCCGATGGCGGGCTGCGCATCGGGGCGCTGGTTCGCAACACCGCGCTAGCGGTGGATGAGCGCGTCCGGCGCGATTATGCGGTGCTGTCGCGGGCGCTGCTGGCGGGTGCGTCCGGCCAGTTGCGCAACCGCGCCACCACGGCCGGGAACCTGCTGCAGCGGACGCGCTGCCCGTATTTCTACGACACGGCACAGCCCTGCAACAAACGCCAGCCCGGCAGCGGCTGCTCGGCGCTCGGCGGCTTCTCGCGCCAACTCGGCGTGGTCGGCATCAGCGACGCCTGCATCGCGACGCATCCTTCCGACATGGCCGTGGCGATGCGGGCGCTCGACGCCACGGTCGAGACGGTGAAGCCCGATCGATCGACCCGCTCGATCCCTGTCGCCGAGCTGCATCGGCTGCCGGGCAAGACCCCGCATGTCGAGACCGTGCTGGACCAGGGCGAACTCATCACGGCCGTGACGCTGCCGAAGCCTGTCGGCGGCACGCAGATCTACCGCAAGGTGCGGGACCGCGCGTCCTACGCCTTCGCGCTGGTCTCGGTCGCGGCCATCGTGCAGCGCGACGGCAGCGGCCGGATCGCGCTCGGTGGCGTGGCGCCCAAGCCATGGCGCGTCGAGACGGCGGAGGCGGAGCTGCCCCGCGGTGCTAAAGCCGCCGCGGAAGCCATTCTCGCCGACGCCAAGCCGACCCATGAGAACGCATTCAAGCTGCCGCTGATCGAGCGCACGCTCGGCGCGGTGCTGACGCAAGCGAGGGGCTGAGCCATGAAATTCGACAAGCCGGCAACCGACAATCCGATCGACCGCCTGCAGGTGGTCGGACAGCCGCATGATCGCATCGACGGCGCCCGCAAGGTCACCGGCGCGGCCCGCTACGCCTATGAGCAGCACGATGTCGTGGCGAACCAGGCCTATGGTCATGTGCTCGGTGCGGGCATCGCCAAGGGTCGCATCACTTCGATCGAGCTTGACGCAGCGCGAAATGCGCCGGGCGTCCTCGCGGTGGTGACGGCCAGAGAGGCCGGCGATCTGAAGAAGGGCCCGCGCAACACCGCCCGCCTGCTCGCAGGGCCGGAGGTGGAGCACTATCACCAGGCTGTCGCGCTGGTGGTGGCCGAGAGTTTCGAGCAGGCGCGCGCGGCGGCCAGCCTGATCAAGGTGGAGTATGCGGCCGCCCAGGGCGCCTTCGACCTCAAGGCGGCGAAGGACAAGGCCGCGAAGCCCACGGGCAACGATCCCAGCCTCGACGACACCCATGTCGGAGATTTCGCGGGCGCCTTCGCGAGCGCGTCGGTCAGCCTCGACGAGACCTATACGACGCCCGACGAAAGCCATGCGATGATGGAGCCGCATGCGACGCTGGCCGCCTGGGAAGGCGACAAGCTGACGCTCTGGACCGCCAACCAGATGGTCGCCTGGGGCGTCACCGACATGGCGACGACGCTCGGCATTCCCAAGCAGAACATCCGGATCGTCTCGCCCTTCATCGGCGGCGGCTTCGGCGGCAAGCTGTTCCTGCGCGCCGACGTGCTGCTGGCGGCGCTGGGCGCGCGCCTGGCGAAGCGACCGGTCAAGGTTGCGCTGACGCGCCCGCTGATGATCAACAACACGACGCACAGGCCGGCGACGATCCAGCGCATCCGGCTGGGTGCGACGAAAGAGGGCAAGATCACCGCGATCGGCCATGAGAGCTGGTCGGGCGATCTCAAGGGCGGCGGGCCGGAGGTCGCCGTGCAGCAGACGCGGCTGCTCTATGCCGGCGCCAACCGGATGACGGCGATGCGTCTCGCCGAGCTCGACCTGCCGGAAGGCAACGCCATGCGCGCGCCCGGCGAGGCACCGGGCCTGATGGCGCTGGAAATGGCGATGGACGAAATGGCCGAGAAGCTCGGGATGGACCCGATCGCCTTCCGGCTGCTGAACGACACGCAGGTCGACCCGGAGAAGCCGAAGAGGCCCTTCTCGATGCGGCGCTTCGACGAGTGCTTCAGGGTCGGCGCGGAGCGTTTCGGCTGGTCGCGGCGCGCGGAGCAGCCGGGCCGGATGCGCGAGGGCAACTGGCTGATCGGCCTCGGCGTCGCGGCAGCCTTCCGCAATAACCTCGTGATGAAATCGGGGGCGCGCGTCAGCCTCGATGCCAAGGGGATCGTCACCGTCGAGACCGACATGACCGACATCGGCACGGGCAGCTACACCATCATCGGCCAGACAGCCGCCGAGATGCTGGGCGTCGATCTCGACAAGGTGGTTGTGAAGCTGGGCGATTCCGCCTTCCCCGTCTCGGCCGGCTCCGGCGGGCAATGGGGCGGCAACAGCTCGACGGCCGGTGTCTACGCCGCTTGCGTGAAGCTGCGCGAGGCCGTCGCGCAGAAGCTCGGCATCAACTCGAACGAGGCCGTCTTCACGGGCGGCGAGGTCAAGGCGGGCAACCGCAGTCTGTCGCTGGCGAGCGCGGCCGAGGCCGGGTCGCTGACGGCCGAGGACACCATCGAATATGGCGACCTCGACGAGACGCACCAGCAATCCACCTTCGGCGCGCATTTCGTGGAGGTCGGCGTCGACGCGGCGACGGCCGAGACGCGGGTCAGGCGCATGCTGGCGGTTTGCGCGGCCGGGCGCATCCTCAACCCGAAGACGGCGCGCAGCCAGGTCATCGGCGCGATGACTATGGGGGTGGGCGCGGCGCTGATGGAGGAACTGGCGGTCGACAAGCGCCGAGGCTTCTTCGTCAACCACGATCTGGCCTCCTACGAGGTGCCGGTGCATGCCGACATCCCGCATCAGGAGGTGGTCTTCCTCGACGAGACGGACCCGATGTCCTCGCCGATGAAGGCGAAGGGCGTGGGCGAGCTCGGCATCTGCGGGGTCGGAGCTGCCGTGGCCAACGCCGTCTACAACGCGACCGGCGTGCGCGTGCGCGACTATCCACTCACGCTCGACAAGCTGCTGGCGCGGATGCCGGATGCGGCTTGAGTGACTTCAGCCATTCCTACAGTCGCCGAGCCAATCGTTGCCTGTAACCGATGCCGGAGGAAGCAGCGGCAGGCGCCACTACCCGACATTGGGCACTGGCCCAGAGCCGGACACTGGTTTCATCGCGCCCCCATGACCGCAAAACGATCTTAGTGAGCCTGGATATCGGGACGCGATGGTCGGTTGCTTGCCGAAGGGACCTGACGGGCTTGTCTTGCCCTCGATGTAGGCCAGCCGTTTTGCCGATGGCACCGGCAGGGCCACGGGTAATCCAGAAAAACCCGCTACGCTGCTGTAGCTTCTGTGCTAACCAGTCATATGGACCGTATTGTCGAGATGAGCAGCGGCGATCGATCGTGTCGGCTCGACGTAGGTGGTGGGCTCGCAGCGTGACGTAAAGGTCGATTTGGTCCAGCGCCAGTTTCGCATCAGCGGTTGTTTTGCGTTCCACCTTTCGATAGGTCCAGATATCGCGCCGGGAGGGCGCGGGACGCATCGCCGGATAAGATTGACCATGCGCTATCCAATTCGTCCGCTCAAGGCGACGCTGCTTACCGGCACCGCGCTGCAGCTTTTCCTGCTGATCGGACAGCCCGAGGCCATGGCCGCCTGCCCGGACGGCAACCACGCCTCTGGACAGACTGCCGGTACGGGCTGCGGCGCCGGAGGACCAGGCGGAGAGGGCGGCGCGATCATCGGTCCGGGAATCAGCGCCGGCGGCGGTGGTGGCGGCGGCGTCGGCGCCGACGGCTTCGGCGGCGGCGGCGGCGGCGGCGGCGGCGTGTCTTCCGGCGGAATTCCCGGGTTTATCAATGGCGGCGCCGGCGGTGGCGGCTCGTTTGGAACTTTCGGCGGCGGCGGCGGCGGCGGCGGCGGTCGATTGCTCGGCGTCAATACGGGGCAGACGATAGCGCCAAACCTCTCCGGCGGCCGTGGCGGCAACGGCGGCGCGGCCGGCACTGCGACGGTCTCCGGCGGGGTCGGCGGCGGCGGCGGCGGCGGCGGTGGCGGCGCGGCTCTCATGATCGGAGGTACGTCCCAAGTCTATACGACGACCGGAGTCATGACCGGCGGCGCCGGCGGTTCCGGCGGCGCGGGTGGCACTTCATTTTTTGGGGTCGGCGGTACCGGTGGTGCCGGCGGTGCCGGCGCTTTCGCCGTTGGGATCTCCAACGGCGATCTCACCGTCCTGAACACGATTGCGGGCGGCACAGGTGGTCTCGGCGGCGCTGGCGGAAGCTCCCCGAACGCCGGCGCGGGGGGCGTCGGCGCTGGCGGCGGTAGCGGGGGGGCCGGTCTGGTCTCCGCGAACAGTACGCTGACGATCCGGTCCGGCGTGACTGGCGGCGCGGGTGGCGCCGGGGGTGTGGGCGGCATCGCGCAAGCAGCTGACCAGGTCGGTGGAACCGGCGGCCGAGGCGCGACCGGCGGCACCGGCATTGTCCTGACCGGTGGGAGCCTGGTGCTCGAACAGGCGGGCGCCACTATCCGCGGTGGTGCTGGCGGGGCTGGCGGCGCCGGCGGCAGCGCGATCACAGTCGGCGGAGACGGCGGAGAGGGCGGCTCCGGTGGCATCGGCATCCAACTCACCGGAGCGACCCTCACGATCGGGGCCGGAACGTTTGTCCTCGGCGGGGACGGCAGCTCGGGCGGCGCCGGTGGGGCAGCCAGCGCTTTCGGCAGCTTTGGGCTGCTCGGGCTGGGCGGGGTCGGCATCGTCGCCAACAACTCCACGATCACCCTGGCAGGCACGGTCAGAAGCGGCAGCGGCGCCGTCGCCGATGCGATCACTTTCTCCGGCACGGACAACCGGCTCGTGCTCGAAAGCGGCTACAGCATCCTGGGCAATGTTGTTGGCGGCGGTGCCACCACGCTCGCGCTGGGCGGGGCGACCGATGGGTCTTTCGACGTCTCGGCCGTCAACAGCGCCGGCGGGCAATTCTCCGGCATCACCGCTCTGACGAAGGAAGGCAGTGGCACCTGGAGCTTGACGGGTGCGTCGTCCTCGATGCCGGCCTGGACGGTGACCGGCGGCACGCTCTCGATCGCCTCGGATGCCAGCCTCGGCCCCATCAGCAACGCCCTCACGCTGAACGGCGGGACGCTGCGCACCACGGCGGCCATCAGCACCACGCGCAGCGTCATATTGGGCGCGAGCGGCGGCACCATCTGGACCGATGCGAACCTCAACCTCTCCGGCATTTCGGGGACAGGCAGCTTCACCAAGACCGGACCGGGCACGCTCTCGCTGGGCGGCCCGCTCAACGCGAGCCAGACCCTGATCAGCGGCGGCTCGCTTACCACGCTGTCCGGCGGCCTGCTGAGCAATGCCGGCACCATCTCTATCGCGGGCGGCACGCTCGATCTCGGAGGCTTTGCCCACGCGGTCGCTTCAATCTCCCTTTCCGGCGGCACGCTGACCAACGGTGCGCTCGGCGGTCCGATCAACTCGACGGGTGGGTCGATATCGGGATTGTCGGGCACGGCCTCGCTCAGGATCAGTAGCGGCACGACGACGCTGAGCGGCACGAACAGCTATGCCGGTACGACGACCATTGCCGGCGTGAACTTGCGGGCCGGCACCGCCGACGCCTTCAGCACCGGCAGTGCGACACAGGTCTCTCCGGGGGGCACGATCGATCTCGGCGGCTTCGCGCAGAGGATCGACGCGGTAGCCCTCGTCGGCGGCTCGCTGACCAACGGAGCGCTGGCCGGGTCAATCAACTCGATAATGGGTTGGATATCGGACTTGTCGGGCACCGCTTCGCTCACGATCACCGACGGCACGACGGTGGTGTTCGGAACGAACGCGTATACCGGCGATACGACCATTTCCGGCGGCGAGCTGACGGTCGCCTATGGCCACGAGAACGCCTTCAGTGCCGTCAGCGCCACCACCGTCGGGACGGGCGGGACGCTCAATCTAAGAGGCCACGCGCAGACGATCAACGCCGTCACCCTCGCCGGCGGCAGGCTGACCGACGGTTCCCTGACTGGCGCGATCGCCTCTGAGGGCGGCGAGATCGCGGGGTTGTCGGGCACGGCCACGCTCACGATCACCGCCGGCACGACGACGCTGACGGGGACGAACAGCTATAGCGGCGCGACGAGCGTTTCCGGCGGAACCTTGCGGGCTGGTGCCGCCAACACCCTCAGCGCTGTCAGCGCAACCACTGTGGCGACGGGCGGGACGCTCAATCTCGGCGGTTTCGCGCAGACGATCAACGCGGTCATCCTTGCAGGCGGGGCGCTGATCAACGGCTCGCTGGCCGGAACGATCAGCGCTACGGGCGGCGCGATATCCGGCCTGGGCGGCACCGCGTCGCTCTCGGTCAGCGCCGGCACGACGACGCTCAGCGGTTCGAACAGCTACAGCGGTGCGACGACCGTCACCGGCGGTACGCTGACGGCCGGGGGCAGCAATGCGTTCAGCCGCATCAGCGCGACCTCGGTCGGGCCCGGCGGCACGCTCGACCTCGGCGGCTTGGCGCAGACGATCGATGCCGTCAGCCTCGCCGGGGGCAGGCTGACCAATGGCATGCTGTCGGGCGCGATCAGTTCGACAGGCGGCACGATTTCCGGCCTCGGTGGCGCGGCGTCGCTGTCCGCGAGCTCCGGCACGACCGACCTGTCCGGCACGAACAGCCATACGGGCAGCACCGCCGTGACAACCGGCGGCGTCCTGCGCGTCCTGGGCTCGCTGCAGAACAGCAATGTCAGCGTCGGCAGCGGCGCTGTGCTGGGGGTCAGCGGGACCATGGCCGCCAACCTGACGACCATCAATGGGGGCGGCGTACTGTACGGAACGGGCTCGCTCGCGCAGGTGGTGAGCGATGGCGGCACGCTGTCCGGCGCCGCCGGCGGCGTGCTGACCATGGCTTCGCTGACGCTCGATGCCGCCTCCAGGATGCTTATCGAGGTGGGCGCCATGTCCTCCCCCGGCGCGCCGTTCAGCGTGACCGGCAACCTGACCCTCGACGGCACGCTCAACATCGTGAATGCGGCGCCGTTCGGCCCCGGCATCGCCCGCGTGTTCGACCATGGCGGCGCGCTCACCAATAACGGGCTCGACATCGGGCAGATCCCGGCGGGGATGAACCTCGCCGATCTGAGCGTGCAGACGGGCGTGGCGGGGCAGGTCAATCTCGTCAACAGCGGCGGTCTCGCCCTCGCCTTCTGGAACGGCGCCGCGACGGGTGGCCCCGGGACGGGGACGGTCAATGGCGGCTCGGGCAGCTGGACACGGACGAACACCAACTGGACGGATGCCAACGGCACCTTCAACGCGCCGGCGACCTATCCGAGCTTCGCTATTTTCCAGGGCGCACACGGCGTGGTGACGGTGGACGATGCGGCCGGCGCCCTCACGGTAGCCGGCATGCAGTTCGCGGTGAACGGCTATTCGATCACAGGCGATGCGATTACGCTGGCGGAGCCGCAGACCCTTTTGCGCGTCGGCGACGGCACGCTGGCCGGCACCGGCTACACGGTCACCATCGCCTCGGCCCTCGTGGGGACGGGCGGCCTCCACAAGACCGATCTCGGCCGGCTGGTGCTTGCCGGTGCCAACAGCTATGCCGGTGCCACGGTCATCGACCAGGGCACTGTTATGGCGGCCGCGGTGAACGGTCTCAGCCAGGCCAGCGCCACCACGGTGAATGCCGGCGCGACGCTCGATCTCGGCGGCTTCCGTCAGGCGGTCGACAGCGTGACGCTGAACGGCGGCACGCTGGCCAATGGCATGCTGACGGGCGCGGTCGGCTCGACGGGCGGGACGATAGTGGGCCTGTCCGGCGCCGCGTCGCTGTCCGCGAGCGCCGGCACGACGACCCTGACCGGCGCGAATGCCTATTCCGGCGCGACGTCGATCACGGGCGCCACCCTGCTGGCGGGAGGCACTCAAGCTTTCAGTGCGGCGAGCGCCACGACCGTCGGCGCCGGCGGCACGCTTGATCTCGGCGGCGCCGCGCAGACGATCAACAGCCTCAGCCTCGACGGCGGCACGCTCACCAACGGCTCGCTGGCCGGCGCGATCGGCTCGTCCGGCGGCGCCATAGCGGGCCTGTCGGGGACCGCCTCGCTTTCGGTCACCGCCGGCACGACGACACTGACCGGGACGAATGCCTATACGGGAGCGACATCGGTCAGCGGCGGAACGCTGGCGGCCGGCGCCGCCAACGCGTTCAGTGCCGGGAGCGCCACGACGGTCTCGGCCGGTGGCACGCTCGATCTCGGCGGCTTCGCGCAGACGATCAACAGCGTCAGCCTTGCCGGCGGCACGCTGACCAACGGCTCGCTGACCAGCGCGATCAGTTCGACCGGCGGCACCATAGCGAGCCTGGCCGGCGCCGCATCGCTGTCGGTCAGCTCCGGCACGACCGCGCTTTCCGGGGCGAACGGCTACACCGGGGTGACAACGATCAATGGCGGCACGCTGGCGGCTGGCGCCGCCAATGCGTTCAGCGCGGGAAGCGCAACGACGGTCGCGGCCGGCGGAACGCTCGATCTCGGCGGCTTCGCCCAGACGATCAACAGCGTCAGTCTCGCCGGCGGCACGCTGACCAACGGCTCGCTGACCGGCGCGATCGGCTCGACCGGCGGCGCGATCTCCGGCTTGTCGGGCTCCGCCTCGCTCAGCATCACCGCCGGCACGACGACGCTGACCGGGACGAACGCCTTTTCCGGCGCCACCTCGATCAATGGCGGCACGCTGCTGCTCGAGGGCTCGCTCGGCAGTTTCGCGGTGATCGTTTCATCGGGGGCGACGCTCGCCGGCTCGGGCAGCATCGGCGGGGACGTCATGGTGGCCGATGGCGGGCGGTTGGCGCCCGGCGGCAGCCTCGGTACGCTGACGCTCGGCTCGCTCACCCTCAACCAGGCCTCGCAGCTCGACTTCAAGCCCGGCGCGCCGGGAGGGCAGGATCTCGTCAGCGTCACCGGCTCGCTCGCGCTCGACGGCGTGGTCGACCTGACGCCGCAGGCCGGCTTCGGCGCCGGCCGCTACCGGTTGTTCAACTATGGCTCGCTGACCGATGGCGGCCTTGTCTTCGGTGCCGTGCCGGCCGGCTACACGCTCGGCTTCGATGTCGCGACGGCAGGCCAGGTCGATCTCGTCGTCTCCGATGTGGGCCTGCAGTTCTGGAACGGCACGCAGACCGTGGCGGACGGCACGGTCCATGGCGGCAGCGGGACCTGGAACGCCGTCGACACGAACTGGACCAGCGGCAACGGCATCGGCGCGCATGCCTGGAGCGACCTGACCGCGGTCTTCGGCGGCCCGGCCGGGGGCACCGTGACGCTCGCGAGCGACCGGCAGATCCAGGGCCTGCAGTTCGCCACCGGCGGCTATGTGCTGGACGGGGCGGGCGCGCTGCTCGTCGCGGCACCCGGCGCCGAGCTGCGCATCGATCCGGGGCTGAGCGCGACGATCGATGCCGTGATCGCGGGCGCGGGCGGGCTGACCAAGACCGGCGCCGGCACCATCGTGCTCGCCGGCATCAACAGCTATGCCGGCGGCACCACGATCAATGCCGGCACGCTCCAGATCGCCTCCGACGCCAATCTCGGCGCGGCCGGCGGCGGGCTGACCTTCAACGGTGGCACACTGGCGACGACGACGGGCTTCACCACGGCGCGCGCCGTCGCGCTCGCCGGCATCGGCAGCTTCGCTGTCGCGGGCGGCACGACCTTGCGGCTCGACGGTGCGGTCTCGGGCGCGGGCAGCCTGAGCAAGGATGGCGCGGGCGGGCTGATCCTGAGCGGCGATGCCAGCTATACGGGCGGCACGACGATCCTGGCCGGCACGCTGCAGCTCGGCACCGGCGGCACGACCGGTTCGATCAGCGGCGATGTCGTCAATCACGGCGGGCTCGTCTTCGCGCGCTCGGACGCGCTGAGCTTCGCCGGCGCGATCTCGGGCAGCGGTGTCGTGATCCAGTCGGGCAATGGCACGACGACGCTGGGCGGCCTCAACAGCCATAGCGGCGGCACCGCGATCAATGCCGGCACGCTGGTGGGCTCGGCGACGAGCTTCGGCAGCGGTTCGATCGGCAACAATGCCGCGCTGGTCATCGACCAGCCGGTCGATGCGGCCTTCGCCAATGCGATCTCCGGCAACGGCACGCTGGCCAAGCGCGGCGCCGGCCGGCTCAACCTGACCGGCACCTCGGCGCTGACCGGCGCGACTACGGTCGAGGCCGGCACGCTTGCGGTCAACGGCTCGCTCGCAGCCTCCGCCGTGACGGTGCTGGCCGGCGCGACGCTCGCCGGCTCGGGCACGGTCGGCGCGACCACGGTCCAGTCCGGCGCCACGATCGCGCCCGGCAACTCGATCGGCACGCTCACCGTCGCCGGCAATCTCGTGCTGGCGCCGGGCTNCGGTCGGCGCGACCACGGTCCAGTCCGGCGCCACGATCGCGCCCGGCAACTCGATCGGCACGCTCACCGTCGCCGGCAATCTCGTGCTGGCGCCGGGCGCGACCTATGCGGCCGAGATCGCCGGCAATGGCGGCTCCGACCTGATCGCGGTCTCGGGCAGTGCGACGGTGGCCGGCGCCAATCTCAGCATCGGCGCGCTCGATCCGCAGGTGAGCTACCAGAGCGGGCAGCGCTACACGCTGCTGACCGCGGCGGGCGGGATCAGCGGCAGCTTCGCCGCCCCGACGACCAGCTCGGCCTTCCTCGACCTCTCGCTGTCCTCCGGCGCGRGCGGGGTCGACCTCAGCATTCAGGTCAAGGGCAGCCAGCCGGGTCCCGGTCCGGGTCCCGGTCCCAATCCGGACCCCGGCCCCGGTCCCGCGCCAACACCGGCCGTCTTCGGTTCCGTGGCGCAGACGCACAATCAGTTCGCCACCGCAGCTCGCCGGTTCGGGCACGGTCGGCGCGACCACGGTCCAGTCCGGCGCCACGATCGCGCCCGGCAACTCGATCGGCACGCTCACCGTCGCCGGCAATCTCGTGCTGGCGCCGGGCTCGACCTATGCCGCCGAGATCGCCGGCAACGGCTCGTCCGACCTGATAGCGGTCTCGGGCAGCGCGACGGTGGCCGGCGCCAATCTCAGCATCGGCGCGCTCGATCCGCAGGTGAGCTACCAGTCCGGCCAGCGCTACACGCTGCTGACCGCGGCGGGCGGGGTCATCGGCAGCTTCGCCGCCCCGACGACCAGCTCGGCCTTCCTCGACCTCTCGCTGTCCTCCGGCGCGGGCGGGGTCGACCTCAGCATTCAGGTCAAGGGCACCGGGTCCCGGTCCCAATCCGGACCCCGGCCCCGGTCCCGCGCCAACACCGGCCGTCTTCGGTTCCGTGGCGCAGACGCACAATCAGTTCGCCACCGCAAGCGCACTCGACACGCTGCCGCAGATCGGCGGGACGCTCGCCCTCTACAACAGCCTCCTGATGCTCGACGCCGCCTCGGCSCGGTCCGCCTTCGACGCGCTMTCCGGCGAGRTCCACGCSTCGGMGAAGACGGCCCTGGTCGAGGAGAGCGGCCAGCTCCGGACGGCCGCGATCGATCGCCTGCGCTCGGCCTTCGGCGCCGTCGGCGCCGCGCCGATGCCGACGCTGAGCTACGGTTTTGCCGCCGACAAGGCGCTTCCCGCCACCGGGCCGATGCCGGCGCTGCGGCAGGAGCGTTTTGCGGTCTGGGGCCAGGGCTACGGCTCCTGGGGCCGCAGCGACGGCAACGCTAGCGCCGCCAGGCTGACGCGCTCGAGCGGCGGCTTCCTGCTGGGCGCCGATGTCGCCGCCTTCGACACCCTGCGCTTCGGCCTGCTCGCCGGCTACAGCCGCTCGGAGTTCAAGGTGAATCGCCGGCTGTCCTCGGCGAGAGCGACAACTACCATCTCGGCCTCTATGGCGGCGGCCAGTGGGGCGCGCTCGGGCTGCGTCTGGGCGCGAGCTATACCTGGCACGATGTCGAGACACGCCGCACCGTCAGCTTCGCCGGCTTCGGCGACCGCCTGACCAGCGACTACCGGGCCGGCACGGCCCAGATCTTCGGCGAGCTCGGCTACCGGATCGACCTCGCCCGGATCGCGCTCGAGCCCTTCGCCGGCCTCGCCTATGTCAACCTCCGCACGGATGGCTTCCGCGAGATCGGCGGGGCGGCGGCACTCTCGGCCCGCAGCCAGAACACCGCTGTCGGCCACGCGACACTGGGCGTGCGCGCCGCGACCTCGTTCGCGCTCTCCGGCATGGACCTGACGCTGCGCGGTGCGCTGGCCTGGCGCCATGCCTTCGGCGACGTCGATCCACAGACGACGCTCGCCTTCGCCGGCAGCGCCCCGTTCAGCACCGCCGGCGTCCCGATCGCGAAGAATGCGGCGCTCCTCGAAGCCGGGCTCGACCTCGCCATCAGCCGGAGCGCGACGCTCGGCGTCTCCTACACCGGCCAGCTCGCAACCGACGCCCAGGACCACGCCTTCAAGGCAAACCTCGCCGTCAGGTTCTGAGACGAACTGGTATAGCTATGGCGCGCCACTGCCGGACATTGGCTCGCCGCCCGAAACCGGACATTCCGCTGAGTGTTTACGCTCCGCCGATGCTTTTCCCAGTCTCGCAACATCAGCGCTCTCGGCAGTGCGGTTGGGTGCGAGACGGGGCGCTAGGTGGCGGCCCCAACCACGGGCTTCTGCCCCCGGTTTGGGGCTACCTGGCCAATGAGGCCAAACGGCTGCATTTCAGGCTACTTTATCGCCACACAAGAGCGTCGTAGCCCGCCGCCTCAGCGCGAACGTTGATCGACTTGCATGTCGGGCTGGAAGTTCCATACTAATTTATAACAGTTCGATTTTCGGCGTGTGTCCTCGGGGGAGGAGCATCGTGCGAGAGCGGAGCATAATGGGGTCCCCGCCGTTCACTTCGGCCATGGGCACACCGTTAGAGATGGGCGGCTCCGCTAATCCCGAAGCTGAAAGCGTCAGGGCTCAGCTTTATCGCATCGTGAAAAGCCCGGACTTCGATGCGACGGAGCGGTCGCGGAAATTTCTGACCTATATTGTCGAGGAGGTCATCGCGGGTCGGGCCGACCGCATCAAGGCGTATGCGATCGCGGTCGAGGTCTTCGGGCGAGACGAATCGTTCGACGCACATTCCGACCCGGTCGTCCGCATCGAGGCGGGGCACCTTAGGCGCGCGTTGAATCTCTACTATGTCACCGTCGGCGTTTCGGATGAGATCGTCATATCGATCCCGAAGGGGAGCTATGTCCCCAAATTCGACGTGCGGCCAGTGCCGACGCCTCCCGTCCCGGTGGCCAGGCGAGCGCGTTGGCAGCGCGCGTTTCCCTTCGCGATCGCATGCCTGATGGCACTTGCCATGCTGCCTTGGCTGGCCGTGAACCGGGGCGGCGGCGAGCGCCTGCAGACTCCGGCCCTGCCTCGGCTGTTGGTGAGGCATTTCGATGACCTGACCAATGCAGGTAACTCGCAAGCGATCGCACGCGGCTTGACGCAGGAGATCATCGGGCAGATCGCGAAGTTCAAGGACATCGTGACGGTGGAAGGCGACCCGCGCGATGAGAAGGGCGCCTCCACGGCAGGGTCCTCGACCTCCGATCCGCGCTACGTTCTCGCGGGCGACATCAACGTCATCGACAACGAGTTCCGGCTTCGCGCCCGCGTCCTCAACCGTGTCGACAACTCTGTGATCTGGGCAAGCAGCTACACCGGCGATCTGCAGCCTTCCAAGCTCATCGCGACCGTGACGGACATCGCCCGGCAGGTCGCAACGTCGCTCGGGCAGCCCTATGGCGTGATCTATCGGGCCGACGCATCGCAGCGGCCTCAGTCGGCGCCGGACGATTGGCAGGCCTATGCCTGCACACTGGCCTATTACGCCTACCGCGCCAGCCTCGACGGCAAAAAACATCCGTCGGTCCGCAAATGCCTCGAGGATGCGGTCCGGCGTTTTCCGAACTATGCGACAGCCTGGGCGCTTCTCTCGCAAGCCTATGTCGACGAGATCCGTTTTCGCTATCCGATAGACCCGTCATCGTCCCCGGCTTCGATCGACAGGGCGCTCGACGCCGCTCGCCGTGCCGTCGAACTCGACTCGGAAAACATTCGCGCCCTTCAGGCCCAGATGTTCGCCTTGTATTTCCACGGCGAGGCCGATGCCGCGCTGAAGATCGGCGAGCAGGCGCTCAGCCTCAATCCTAACGATACCGAACTCGTCGGCGAGTACGGCTACCGTCTCGCGCTGGCCGGCAACTGGGAGCGTGGCTGCGCCCTCATGAGCGAGGCGCGCAAGCGAAATCCCGGGCCGCTAGCCTATTATGAATCGGGTCTCGCCCTCTGCAGCTATTTCAAGGGAGACCTGCGGGAAGCCGCCATGTGGATCACAAGACGCCGGCGTCGGAGAACCCCAACTATCATCTGATCGCCGCTGCGATCTACGGCGAGGC
Source organism: Allobosea sp. Root381 (assembly GCF_001429395.1). GTDB lineage: Bacteria > Pseudomonadota > Alphaproteobacteria > Rhizobiales > Beijerinckiaceae > Allobosea. The sequence goes on along the minus strand of NZ_LMJT01000023.1, from coordinate 13,604 downwards.
CGGCCAAGCCGCCGAAGCCGCGCGCGAGCGCGCATGGCTTGAGGCCCATGCGCCTCGGCTCATCGCCAATACTCGATCAGAACTGGCGCTGCGCATCGTGCGCCGGGAGGACGTCGATCATTTGATGCAGTCCTTGCGCAAGGCTGGCATCGCACCGCCCGACGAGGACCGGCCGAAATCCAACTAGGAGAAGCGAGCGCCGAGAAGTTCAACAGTCCGAAGCGACACTACGACCCGGCCTGATCCCGCGTGGCCATCTTGAACAGCATCGCTTCGATCCGGCCCGGACCGAGCGCGCGATTGAAGTTCTGGAAGGCGAAGAACGGGATGAGTGCAAAGAACAGGATCGCGGCGACGCACAGGACGCCGGCCACGCCGCCGCCGCCGATCGCCGGAATGCTGCTGGTGGCGGATTCGCCCTTGAACAAGCCGATAATGATCTCTTCGAGGACGTGGAAGGCGACGAACAAAATCGAAAACAGGAATGATCCATACAGGATCGGATAGATCAGAGGCCGACGATCGAGCCATCTGCTCAAATTGAGATCATCCAGGACAAGCATGACTTTCGCGAGAATAAGAGCGTTGAAGATCGCGAAGCCCTGAGAAGCAAAACCAATTCCGTGTTCACGGTGTATGATCCGCTCGTTCAGCACGAACAAACCGAACAGTATCCAGAGGTACAGGAACAATACGAAGAACCGCCTTGCTTCGTCGAGGACGCGCACCTCCAGTTTTCGCGTTCGGTCTTTTGGCGCGTCTGCGATCTCTCGTTCTCCGGGATCAGCTTTCGTCATCGCGTGTATCCCTGCTTCCGTGGCTCGAACGGTTTGCCAGTTCCTCAGCCAGGATCGGAACAGCGAGGTTGCAGGCCTGCACGCCCTGCGCGGTGCACAGCTTCAGCACCTCCATGACCTCCTCGGCCGTCGCCCCCAGCGCCAATGCGGCCTTGATGTGCCGGCGGATGCCGGGTGCATACATGTGGGTGAAGGACGCATCGAACGCGATACTGAGAAGCTCCATCTCCTTCGAACTGAAGATGCCGCTGCCGTAGATCCCGGCGCCCGTCGCCATGAACTGGTCGGTCCAATGCGGAGCGAGCTCGAAAAACGGATTCCAGGCCTGATTCCACTGGCCGATGCCCTTCATCCTGTCGCAGGCGGGCGTCGCGACCGGAGGCCTGGCCGCCGAATGCGCTCCCGACGCCTGCATCTCTTCGACGAGGATTGGTGCACCCAAGCTGCAAGAGTGGATGGACATCACGGTCGCCATCTTGATGACCGTCAGAAGTTCGTCACGTGTCGCTCCCGCATCGAGGGCCGCGCAGATGTGACGGCGCGTGCCTTCCCGGTTGAGATTGGTACAGGCTGCATTGATCCCGACGGCGATCAACTCAACGAATTTGCGTGGAAGGACCGTGCCGCCCCAGGGATTTGCGCTCATCGCCTGGCAAGCCTTCGCCCAGACCTGATCCCATCTCTCGACTTGGGCGAGCGCATCGACATCCCACGGCCCGAGCGCGCCGATTTCATGCACATGGCTGTCCATTTGAAGCATCCTTCAGTCGGGTTCCGGCATCGGGAAGGCCGTGACATCCGGTTGCCAGACCGCGAACATGTTTCCGGACGGATCGGCGAGAACGGCGACCCATGCAGTGCGCGGAACCGCCGTCTTGGACCGCACGACCTTGGCCCCCATGCGCTCCGCGAGAGCGATCGAATCGTCGAGCGACTCGACATGTACGAATTGCAGCCAGCCCTTCGGGTCGGTCTTCGGTCGGTAAGTAAGCCCGCCACCGACAGCTTCGGCGTCGGTCGGGTTCAGGTGCATGCGCCAATAGTCAAGGCCTTCCATGCGCTCCATTCGCCAACCGAAGAGCGCGCCGTAGAACTCGGAGAGTTGCTCCGGTTGGTCGCCATAGATCTCAAAATGGGTTATCTGGCCCGTCACGATCCCGCTCCCGCGCTCGTTGTCGAAAGACCGGCCTGCGCCGGAGCGCAGGCCACCCAAAAAGGCTGCAGCGACTGCCCTCGGCTAAGTCGCCGCGATCTGCAATTTTGCCTGTGCGGCCCGGACGGGCGCCGGTGCGATCATGCATGCCGCGATCGGGTGCGAGTCGCCTCCCACGACTGTCGGCTTGATCTTCCCGTCTGTCGGCCAGGTCAGGAAGCCCGGGTTGAAATCACTCGGGCTGGGCGGCATGCCGAGGTTTTGCAGCGTCTCGTCGACGCTGTCGTACCAGGTGCCGACCTTCATGATTTTACGTGCCTCTTCGGCGGTCGCGAGCTTGCGGCCGAACTCCTTGCAGAGGCGTACTACACCCTGGATTTGCTCGACCGTGGTCTTGCGTTTGCGGTCTGCGCCCCAGATGTTGTCCTCGATGCCCACCCGCACATGCTGACCGAGAACCAAGGCCATTGCGGAGATGGAAATCAGCCCTCTCATGCTGGTCCAGAAGGTGTTGACCGACCCCTGCGGCACGCGTTGCAGGAAATGCATCCAGTCGAACGGATTCCGATACATCGTTCCGCCGCCATAGCCGCACAGCGCCATGTTCAGCGGGCCCATATAGATGCCGGCGCGGATGCAGCGCTCGATGAGGTCCCATTGCGCCGGGCCGCAGGGAACGAAGTAGGGCTGGATACCATTCTTCCGAAGACGCTTGAGGTGCTCGACGTAAAAGGCGGGCGTGGAATCCACGACCATGCCGGCCCACGCCGCCTGCACCTTCGGGTCTTCCATATGCGTGCCCCTAATGTCCTCCGGCGTGAACGTCGAGGCGATGTCCCAAAGCGAAGTGCCTGTCGTGACCGTCACGAACTCCGGCTTCGGGTCCAGCTCCGTGAGCATGTGGCGCGTGTCGTAGTCGAGCCACTTCGCCTGGGCGTCGTCGGTATGCGGCGAGAACGAGATCGAGCCGCCGACCTGAATGATCATGTCCGGCACGGCTTCCTTCACACGCTTCAGCAGGTAATTGTATTCGTCGAAGTTGATCGAGCCCATGCCGGTGGCCGGATTGCGGACGTGGAAGTGCAGCACGGTCGCGCCGGCATTGTAGCAGTCCACAGCGACCTGGACCTGCTCGTCCCAGGTCAGGGGGATGTCGCTCGTATCGCCGGGCAACCATTGGGGGCCGTAAGGTGCTGCCGTGATGATCAGCGGCGCCATGTTTTCCGGCAGTATCGAGGTGTCTGTGTAATACATGCGTGTTCTCCCTCGGTTTGGCTCTCCAGGGCTCTCGCGGCCCCATAATTCTCGCGGGATCGGCTCGACCCCAGCGAATTGGGGGGCCAGTCAGTGGCTCTTCGGCTGCTTGGCCCGGCTGATCGGAACCACGTTCGCCAACCTCAATGCCCTATCGATTGCGGCTGCGAGCCGATCGATAAGAGTGACCCATTCCGCCGTTCTCTCATCGCGGATGTGAGCTGGTAGCATCTGGGCCGCGCGCATCGCCTGCTCCGCATCGGCGAGTTCCTCGCACATGTCACAGAAGTCCTCGCTCCGCGCCGCGAGCTGCTCAATCGTCTGACGCTCCGTCGGAAACCGCTGCAGCACGGCGGATACGCTCGACTTCCTCTGTTCATCGTTGGGCATCGACGCTGATCCCATCGTCGCGTCGCTCTTGCTTCGAGGCGGATCATAAGCGGATCGGTCGAGAATCTGCGTAACCTACGCAGAAGACACAGGGGTCACACAGCAGCGATGACGAGATGGCGCCACAACCATAACTTGGTGCCAAGCCGAAAAGCGGACGTTTGTCGTGAATTACGACATGGGCGACGTAGAACCCCTCCCGCAACATCTGTCGCCAGACCTTGCGCGCGCCATAGACTTCGAAGTTCTCGCCGAACACGCGCTCGATCTGCGGCTTCAGCTCCAGATCCCGTTTCGCCCGAGCCGACTGCTTCCCCGGATCGATCCGCCTGGCGACATGCTCATGGTAGGTCGACGGGGCGATCGGCAGCGCCTTGCAGATCGGCTCGACCCCATAGGCCCCGCGGTGATCGTCGATGAAGCCGATCATGACCGGTGTCGGCGGTCGAGCTCCGCCTGGGCAAAATACGCCGATGCCTTGCGCAGGATCTCGTTCGCCTGCCGCAGCTCCCGATTCTCGCGTTCGAGAGCCTTGAGCTTGGCCGCCATATCCGTCGTCAGCCCGGCTTGCGGCCGCCGTCGATCTCGGCCTTCTTAACCCACTCGCTCAGCGTCTGCGCCGTGCAACCGATCTTGCCCGAAATCGACGTGATCGCCGCCCAGCACGACGGATGCTCGGCCTCGTGATCCAACACCATCCGCACCGCGCGGGCACGCACCTCAGGCGAGAGCTTGTTCGTCGTCCTGCTCGTCATGGCTCCACCTTCTCAGGAGTTGGAGCCTCCGACAGACCCGGGGCGGTTCACTCATCGACCAGCTGAGCTACCGGAGTGCCGGGCTCCATATCCATGACGGCTCGTGGGCGTTTCGAGGAATTCGCATCCCGTTCCCTCGGAGGGGCCGGATGGCCCATTTTGGGCGCGCGCAAAGGCCGGGCTCTGAGCCGTGAAATCGAGATATCCGGATAAATCCGGGCTGTCGGAACTATATCCGATGCCACGGCGCGTCGGCTATCTACCGGGCGAGGCGCGGGCGAATGGAAGTACGGGGACGGGACCTCGTCGCGCGCGCTCACACGCGATTGGCGAAAGAGCCTGCGCTGGCGGGCGATGTCGTTTGTAATGCGAAAGCGCAGCCCGATTAGGGGGTGTTGCTCGTCAAAAGCCCTGGATCGCGGGATCAGCCAATTGGCACCGAGGCCCTCGGTAACCGTGAGCGAGACGTTGACAGTTTCAACGACCGCACCGACGGCCAATTCCGGCGGCTTGAGGCCGGTGGAGGTTGCTAGACTGTTCCGCAAGGGTAGGCCAAGGCCGCTCCACCATTTTTTTGAGAGCGCATATTCGAAAGGCGCCAGAACCGGAAGTTCGCCGTCCGCCAGAATGCAGACATTGGTGGCTCTCGGTCCTGCACGCTCAGTGCCGCGTTCCGATGGGGTCGGCTTTGACGTAGCAGCGCTGAAATGGTCTGCCACGATATGCTTGACCTGCTGACCTGAATGTCAGCTCAATAGATCATATGGAGCGGAAATCGGCCCGAACGATATGGGTTGGCTCGTCGGTGCAGGCCTGTTCTGGGGTGTGCACATTGCAGCCTAGCCTGATCTAAAGGCGGCTCGCTCGCCTGGCCAGGAATGAAGATGCCGGCTCCCCTCGATCCCGAACGACTTCGCCTGCGTGCGACACGCGACCGGACCGAGCATTGGCGGCGCTGGGGGCCTTATGTCAGCGAGCGGCAATGGGGCACGGTTCGCGAGGATTACAGCGCGGACGGCGACGCCTGGAACTACCTCAAGCATGAGCAGGCCCGCAGCCGGGCCTATCGCTGGGGCGAAGACGGCATTGCCGGCTTCTGCGACGATCGCCAGTTGCTCTGCCTTTCGCTGGCGCTCTGGAACGGCAAGGATCCGATGCTCAAGGAGCGGCTCTTCGGCCTGACCAATGAGCAGGGCAATCACGGAGAGGACGTCAAGGAACTCTATTACTACCTGGATGCCATCCCGAGCCATGCCTATGGCCTGATGCGCTACAAGCTCACGCAGGCCGCCTATCCCTATCAGTTGCTGCTCGACGAAAACGCCCGCCGCAAGGGCCATGGCGAGCGCGAGTTCGAGCTGATCGATACCGGTCTGTTCGACGAAGACCGCTATTTCGACGTCGACATCGAATATGCGAAGGCCGCGCAGGAAGACATCCTGATGCGCGTCACCGTGCATAATTGCGGCTCGGAGACCGCGCCGATCCATATCCTGCCGCAGGCCTACTTCCGCAATATCTGGAGCTGGTCCGACGATGTCGCCCGCCCACACATGAGCGAGCAGCTGCGCGGCGAGGTGCAGGGCGAGCATGACGTGCTCGGCCGCTTCGCGCTGAGCTTCGAGAAGCCCGACCGGCTGCTCTTCTGCGACAACGACACGAATGTCGCCAAGATCTTCGGCGGTGCCGGCACAGCCGGCTATTTCAAGGACGGCATCAACGATTTCGTCGTCGATGGGCGCACTGATGCTGTCAATCCGGCGAGCCGGGGCACCAAGGTCGCGGGGCTGTACAGGCGCGACGTGCCCGCCGGGGGATCGGTCACCGTGCATGTGCGGCTCTGCATCGGCACAGATGTGACGGCGGGCTTCGCCGATTTCGACGCGGTGATGGAGCTGCGCAAGGCCGAGGCCGACGGCTTCTATGCCGTGCTGCAGGAGAATATCACTGACGCGGATACGCGCCTCGTGCAGCGCCAGGCACTTGCCGGCATGCTCTGGAGCAAGCAGTTCTACTGCTACGACGTCGCCGAATGGCTCGACGGTGATCCGCGCCAGCCGAAGCCGCCCGAGGCACGTAAGCATGGGCGCAACATCGCCTGGCGGCATTTGAGCGCCGCCGACATCATCTCGATGCCGGACAAGTGGGAATATCCCTGGTTCGCCGCCTGGGACCTCTCCTTCCATTGCATCGGCCTTGCGCTGGTCGATCCCGATTTCGCCAAGCGCCAGCTCTTGCTGCTCTGCGAGGTCTGGATGATGCATCCCAATGGCGAGTTGCCGGCCTATGAATGGGCCTTTGGCGACGTCAACCCACCAGTCCAGGCCTGGGCGGCGCTGCATCTCTACGATCTCGACAAGCGCTGGAACGCCGGCATCGGTGATGTCGAGTTCCTGGAGCGCATCTTCCAGAAGCTGCTGATGAACTTCACCTGGTGGGTGAACCGGAAGGATGCGCGGGGCCTCAACATCTTCGAAGGCGGCTTCCTCGGCCTCGACAACATCGGCCTGTTCGACCGCTCGAAGCCGCTACCCGGTGGCGGCTATATCGAGCAGTCGGACGGCACCGCCTGGATGGCGATGTACTGCCTCAACATGTTCCACATCGCCGTCGAACTTGGCCAACACGACAAGGCCTATGATGACATGGCCTCGAAGTTCTTCGACCATTTCCTGCACATCGCCTCGGCGATGACTGGGCGCGGTGGCGAAGGCAGTGGCCTCTGGGACGGCACCGACAATTTCTATTACGACCAGCTCTGCCTGCCGGACGGCTCGGTGCAGCCTCTGCGCATCCGCTCGATGGTCGGGCTCATCCCGCTCTTCGCCGTCGCCGTGGTGGATGGCGAGGATCTGCGCAAGCTGCCCGGCCTGCTCGAGCGCATGGCCTATTTTCACGAACAACGCAGCGATCTTGCGCTGCTGGTGTCGCGCTGGAACGCTCCGGGCGCGGATGGCCGCCACCTGCTTTCGCTCGCGCGCCAGTTCCGAATGGTCAAGCTGCTCGAACGCATGCTGGACGAGAGCGAGTTCCTGTCGCCGCATGGGGTGCGGGCGCTGTCGCGCGCTTATGGCGACGAGCCCTGCGTCTTCGAACTCGAGGGCACGCGCTACGAGGTCAAGTACCTGCCGGCGGAGTCGACGATCGGCATGTTCGGTGGCAACTCGAACTGGCGCGGCCCTGTCTGGATGCCGGTCAATCTGCTGCTGGTGGAGAGCCTGCGGCGCTTCCACAACTACTACGGGCCGAGCCTGACGGTGGAGGCTCCGACCGGCTCCGGTGTCCAGCTGACGCTAGACGAGGTGGCCGATGATCTCAGCCGGCGTCTGATCGGGCTCTTTCTGCGCGACAAGGATGGGCAGCGGCCAGTCTTCGGCGACAATGCCAAGCTACAGAACGACCCATATTTCCGCGATCTCGTGCTGTTCCACGAATATTTCGACGGCGACACCGGCCGAGGTCTCGGTGCCTCGCACCAGACGGGCTGGACCGGACTCGTCGCCAGCCTGATCGATCAACTGGCGAGCAAGCCGCCGCCGAGCTGACAGGATGGCCGGCAAGTCCTGCAACGCGTTCCACAGCTGCGATCGGAAGGACGGACGATGTCATTGAAGGGCAAAGTTGCGATCGTCACCGGCGGCAATAGCGGCATCGGCAGGGCGATCGCCCTTGGCCTCGCCAAGGCCGGCGCCAATATCGTCGTCGACTTCATATCCGACGTCGCGGCGACCGAGACGCTCAAGCAGGAGATCGCCACGCTCGGAGCGGAGGCGATCGGGGTCGAGGCCGATGTCAGCCATGTCGATCAGTTGCAGGGCCTGATCGACGCCGGGGTGGCGAAGTTCGGCCACATTGACATCATGGTCAACAATGCCGGGGTTGAGACGCGCACCTCGGTACTGGAGACGACCGAGGCGCAGTACGACAAGGTGCTCTCGATCAACCTGAAGAGCGCCTTCTTCGGCACCCAGATCGCAGCACGGCAAATGATCAAGCAGGGAACGCCGGGCCGGATCATCAACATCACCTCGGTGCACGAGGACTGGCCGATGCCCGGCAACACCGCCTATTGCCTGGCCAAGGGCGGCATGCGGATGCTGACGCGCACGGCCGGCGTCGAGCTTGCGCCCCATGGCATCCTCGTGGCCGGCGTCGGCCCCGGCGCGGTCGCGACCCCGATCAACCTCTCGACCATGAAGGATCCTGCGCTGATGGCGAAGCTCGACGCGGCGATTCCGGTAGGTCGCATGGCCGAGCCGGGCGAAATCGCCAATGTCGTGGTCTTCCTCGCCGGCGAAGGCGCGAGCTACGTGACGGCGACGACGATCTTCGCCGATGGCGGGATCATGCAAAGCAGCGTCGGGCTTTAGCTGTGGCCGACGGGCATTACGACGTCATCATCATCGGCAGCGGCGCCGGGGGCGGCACGCTCGCCCATCGTCTGGCACCGTCGGGTAAGAGGATTCTCATCTTGGAGCGTGGCGACTGGCTGCCGCGCGAGCCGCAGAACTGGGATGTCGAGGCTGTCTTCAAACAGAACCGCTATATCTCGCCGGAGACCTGGTACTTGCCGGACGGCACGCCGTTCCAGCCGCAAGTGCATTACTTCGTCGGCGGCGCAACAAAACTATTCGGGGCGGCGCTCTACCGGCTCCGTGAGCAGGATTTTGCCGAGACGCKGCATTATGACGGCGTCTCGCCGGCTTGGCCGGTCGGCTATGACGAGTTCGAGCCGTATTATACGCAGGCCGAGCGGCTCTATCAGGTCCATGGCGAGCGCGGCGGCGATCCGACCGAGCCGCGCGCAAGCGCGCCCTATCCTGCGCCTGCGGTCTCGCACGAGCCGCGCATCAGGAAGCTGGCTGACGATCTGACGGCCGCCGGCTACCATCCGTTTCATGCACCGGCTGCGGTGAGGTTGAATGAGGCCGACATGGCCCACAGCAGCTGCATCCGCTGCCAGACCTGCGATGGCTTTCCCTGCCTGATCCATGCGAAGGGCGATGCCGAAATCTCGGCCGTCCGCCCCGCGCTCGAGCATGCCGTGAGCAGGATTTTGCCGAGACGCTGCATTATGACGGCGTCTCGCCGGCTTGGCCGGTCGGCTATGACGAGTTCGAGCCGTATTATACGCAGGCCGAGCGGCTCTATCAGGTCCATGGCGAGCGCGGCGGCGATCCGACCGAGCCGCGGGCAAGCTCGCCCTATCCCGCGCCTGCGGTCTCGCACGAGCCGCGCATCAGGAAGCTGGCTGACGATCTGACGGCCGCCGGCTAYCATCCGTTTCATGCRCCGGCTGCGGTGAGGTTGAATGAGGCCGACATGGCCCACAGCAGCTGCATCCGCTGCCAGACCTGCGATGGCTTTCCCTGCCTGATCCATGCGAAGGGCGATGCCGAAATCTCGGCCGTCCGCCCCGCGCTCGAGCATGSCAACGTCRCCCTGCTGCGCAACGCACTCGTACAGAGGCTCGAAACCGACGCATCCGGCCGGACGGTCACCGGCGTGCTCGCCGAGATCGAAGGGGCGCCCGCCCGCTTTTCGGCGGATATCGTCGTGGTCTCCTGCGGGGCGGCGAACTCGGCGGCGCTGCTGCTGCGCTCGGCCAATGATCGGCACCCCGCCGGTCTCGCCAACGGCTCCGGCCAGGTCGGGCGCAACTACATGTTCCATAACAGCCAGGCCGTGCTGGCTCTGTCGCTGACCCCNTGATCGGCACCCCGCCGGTCTCGCCAACGGCTCCGGCCAGGTCGGGCGCAACTACATGTTCCATAACAGCCAGGCCGTGCTGGCTCTGTCGCTGACCCCAAACGACACGATGTTCCAGAAGACGCTGGCACTGAACGATTTTTATTTCGGCGCGCCGGATTTCCTATTTCCGATGGGCAATATCCAGATGATCGGCAAGACGCTCGGCGGCATGTACCGCGCCGAGAAGCCGATTCTGACCGCCCTGATGCCGGATAGCGCATTGAGCGAGATCGCCCGCCATGCCGTCGATTTCTGGCTGACCACCGAGGACCTGCCCGATCCGGACAATCGCGTCACCGTCGATCGCGATGGCCGCCTGACGCTCAGCTACACGCCGAACAACCAAGTTCCGAAGCGCAGGCTCTATGACAAGCTGCACAGCATGCTGGGCGAAATCGGCGTCGCGCCGCACCATCTGGTCCAGCGCGACATCTACATGCAGAGCGACATCCCGCTTGCCGGCTGCGCGCATCAGGCCGGCACCTGCCGGTTCGGGATCGATCCGGCCAGTTCCGTGCTCGACCGCGACTGCAAGGCGCATGAGCTCGACAATCTCTATGTCGTCGATACCAGCTTCTTCGTCAGCCTCGGCGCGGTGAACCCCTCGCTCACGGCTTTTGCGAATGCGCTGCGGGTGGGCGACCACTTGCTGCAACGCCTCGGATAGGCCCAGCCATGGTGCAGACTGCAAGCCGGTTCGAGATCGGCCTGCTCTACGTGATTGGCGTCGTGCAGGGCCTCGCCCTGGTGACGTTCCCCGCCGCCAGCGCGATCTTCACCAGCCCGGGCGGCTTTGCCCTGTCGGGTACGCAATACGGGGCGATGTTCATCCCCCAGGTCGTGCTGGCGATCCTGAGCGCGGCGCTCGGGGGGGCGCTGGCGAGCCGGCTCGGCCTGCGCGCGGTGCTGCAGCTCGGCCTCTGCGCCAACCTGGTCTCGATGCTGCTGCTCGCTGCCGCCCCGCTGCTGATGGGTTCGCTGTTCGCCTATATCGTCCTTTGCCTTGCGACCGGGGCGCTCGGCCTCGGGTTCGGCGCCACGACCATGGCGCTGAATACACTCGTGCAAGGTTTCGCCGGCCCGCGCCAGGATGTGGCGATGCTGACGTTGAACGCGCTGCTCGGCCTCGGCACTGCGCTGGCGCCGCTGCTCGTCACTTTCTTCAGCTGGCTCGGTGCCTGGTGGGTGCTGCCGGTGCTGATGAGCCTGTCCGTCGCCGCGCTGCTGCTCGCCACGCTGCATGCGCCGCTGCGCCTGCCTTATGACGTCACCGCTGCCGCAGGAGGGCTACCGGCGCGCTTCTGGGTTTATGCCGCCGCCGTGCTGCTCTACGGTGTCGCCGAGACGCTGACCGGCAACTGGACGGCGCTCTACCTCACGACACAGCGACAGGTTTCTCCTGACGATGCCGCCTTCGCGCTCACCGCCTTCTGGATCATGCTGACGCTGGGCCGCATTCTCTTTGCGGTGCTGGCGCGGCTGCTGCCGGTGACTCTGGTCTATGTCGGTCTGCCGATCTTGCTCGCGATCGCTTTCCAACTGGTCGCGCGGGCGGGTGGGGCGGCATCAGCCATCGCCGCCTTCGCGCTGGTCGGCGTGGCCTGCTCGGCTATCCTGCCGCTCAGCCTGAGCTTCGCCGGAAAGGAATTTGCGGCTCGGTCGGCGACCATGCTCGGAGCGCTGATTGCGTTCTACCAGCTCGGATATGGTGTCGCCGCCTTTGGCGGCGGTCCGCTGGTCGAAAGAGTTGGCCTTGCTTACTCGACTGTATTTTCGTTCGGCAGCCTGGTTGCGCTCGCCCTGGCCGCCGTGGCGCTTTTTGTTGTCCGTCGCGATGAGAACCCGCGGCCGGGACGATGAAATTGTCGCGGCTGTGGTCGAATACCTGTCCATCCTGCGATATCGCCGTGCGGCTCAAACCAACGCTCGATCTCCTTTTCTAAAGCCACCTCGCACGCCTCATCGCGAGACAGTTTGAGAAGGCCCACCGCTTCCGTAGGCAGCAGCGCCTCGGTCGCTCTTGCGCCATAAGCGCCTCGGTCGCTCTTGCGCCAGAAGCATGCGTAATCGGGCGGACCCGCGAGGGGTCAAGCTCCCGTTAGGATCTCGACAGATCCAAGAGGGAGGAAGTCGCGATGTTCTACGAAGCATGCGTAATCGGGCGGACCCGCGAGGGGTCAAGCTCCCGTTAGGATCTCGACAGATCCAAGAGGGAGGAAGTCGCGATGTTCTACGCTGCGCTGGATGTGTCGCTGCGCTCGGTGGCGATCTGCATCATCGACCATGACGGGAAGATTTGCCTTGAGCGCTCGGTGCGCTCGGAGGTGCCCGATGTCCTTCTTTGCCTCGCGGGGTTCGATCAGCCGATCCACCAGGTCGGGTTTGAGGCCGGTGCGCTGACACAGCCCATCACCTACGGACTGACGGAGGCTGGCTACGACGTCGTCTGCATGGAAGCGCGTCAGGTCGCGGCTGCGCTTTCGGCCATGCGGAACAAGACAGACAGGCACGACGCCCGTGGCATCGCCCAGATTCTCCGATCGGGGTGGTACAGCCGGGTGCATGTGAAGAGCGTCGAGAGCCACCACATGCGAGCGCTGCTGACGAGCCGCAAGGTGATACAGCGCAAGTGCATCGACCTCGAGAACGAGATCCGTGGCCTGTTGCGGATTTTCGGCGTCGTCCTGCCTCTGCGGCTCTCCCGAGGCGCTTTCGATACCGCTGTTCGCGAGACGATCGAGACCGATCCCGCGCTCAGCCATGCGCTCCTGCCAATGCTGGAGGCGCGAGCGATGCTCTTCGAGACCTTCACCGAGCTTGATCGGCGGGTGAAGCGGGCCGCCCGCGAAGATACGATCTGCCGGCGCTTCATGACAGTGCCGGGCGTTGGCGAGATCACCGCCCTCAGCTTCAAGGCTGGCGTGGACGATCCTGCCCGCTTCAAGAGCTCTCGCACGGTCGGAGCCCACTTCGGGCTGACGCCCAGGCGCTTCCAGTCCGGCGAGACGGACAATCCAGGTCGGATCTCCCATGCCGGAGACGTCGACGTTCGTGCTGCGCTCTATGCGGCCGCAAACGCCATGTTGATGCGCTCGATCACCTGGTCGAGTCTCAAAGCCTGGGGTGTGCGGCTGATGAAGACGAAGGGTCGCCGGCGCGCCATCGTCGCGGTGGCGCGCAAGATCGCCGTCGTGCTCCATCGTATGTGGGCCGATGGTACCGACTTCCGCCTGGGATCGGAGGYTGCGGCATGACCTGACCACAGCTCTCAGCGATCCTGGCCGGGATCGTCCCACGCGGACGAAGGAATGGATGAAGCCGAAGATGTCTGCTGCGCTTCAAAGCGCGTCCAAAAGCGAGGCTCTCCAGACCCACTCCGATGCATGCGTGCAGCGGCTTCGCTCGACAGAAGCCACCAGACTGCGAAGAGAAGCGTGACCCGCGTGAACGAGCCCCGGCACAGGCTGCAATCCGAGCTTGACCCAACTGCCCGATTAGAGAAGC
>NZ_LMJT01000022.1 GCF_001429395.1 Allobosea sp. Root381 | reverse complement strand
CCAGTGAAGCGCAGAAGAGGCGCCGCTCAGCGGCGGCGCCGTCTCGATGGGCGGTTTATAGGCGGCGCCTCCCCAGACTGTCAACGGCCTTTTTGAAGTTTTTTCGACAGAGCGTCGTTTTCTTCGCCGGCGACGTTTTTTGCAGGGGCATCGACATTGTTAACGTGCGCGCGCGTAGTGTGCGTATGAGGGCGCCCGTAAACAGCCGCATTCGCCGGTCACAGCGACCTGCGACGCCCATGCGGATTGATTCCGTCGGGCGGGACGGGCATGTTTTCGCCAGACGCCTTTCAGGCTGAAGGGTTCGTCGTCGGGGGCCTGCTCTCCAGTTTCATGTGCCATGGCTCGGTTCGTCCGGGTCAGGTGCCAGTTTTATCGCTCCGACAGCCGCCGGGCTTTCGCCCAGGATCGACGTCTCAGGATCACCAGACAGCTCACGATGAACGCCCACCCCGAGTTCAACATGCCGGCCGAGCCGCTTGCCCCCGAGGCAGCGGCACTTCTGGTCGATCTCGGGATCGAGCCGCCGATCCAGCCTGCGGGCGCGAGCCAGGCGCTCGACAGGCGGGGCGTTTCGCTGCGCTGGCTCGCCGCCTGCGCCCTGGTCGGCTCATGCGGCGCAGCGCTTCTCGGCGCAGCGATTCTGGTCGCAATGCGCGGCGACACCAGCTTTCCGGAGCGGCCCGAGGCGGTCGCTGCGCGCGCCTCCTCCGCGGCGGGCGACGGCGGCGGCGCACGCAAGGCCGACAAGCTGGTGGCCGATCAGCCTGTGATGGCTGCCCGCCATTCGGTGCGGGCGCCGATGTCGCAACGGATCGGCAATCGCGAAGTGATCCGCGTGCGCCCCTTCGTGCGGCTCGCTTCCAGCCTGTCGCAGACGACCGGCGTCTACGCCTCGGACATTCCGCCCTTCAATCCGCTGCGCCTTTTCGCCGAGGGCGGCCAGCCCAATGAGCGCTATGCCGAGCCGACGCTCGAGATGCCGGATGCGGATGTGACCATCGTCAAGCGCGAGCTGGCCGAGATCACGATCCCGCCCGGCAAGCCGCAGCTCGGCGATGCCGAGGTCGTCACGCAGATGGAGGAGGAGCGCGCCAATCTCGCCGCCTCTGGGCGCCAGCGCCCTCTGCCGATCCCGCCGCAGCTGATGCTGAGCCGGACGCTCGGCGGCACCGCGAGCCCTGGCGGCGATCTGCTTTCCTATGCTCCGGCGACCGACACCCGCTTTTCCGGCATCGAGGTCAGGGTCGTGCCGGAGAACGTGACCAACGCGCCGAAGACGCCGATGGCCGCCTCGCGCGAGCCGCTGGTCGAGGAAAAGCTCCTGCTCGGCAAGCGCGGCGAGAATTTCGAGCAGGTGATGCGCGGCGCCGGCGCCAACCCCGACCAGATCCGCGGTATGATAACCGCCTTCGGCGGCAGGGTGCGCACCGCCGCCCTGCCCGACGGTCAGGTCCTGCAGGCACTCTATGCCCCCGGCCTGAACCCGGGCGATGCTCGCCAGATCGTCCGGGTCTCGCTGCTGACGAACGGCCAGCCGGACGGAACGGTCGCCATCAACGACCGCGGCCAGTTCGTCTCGGTCACCTTGCCTCGGCAGGAGCCGGTCGGCCCGCAGCGGGCGCAGAAGCGGAACGATGACGACGAGGAAGACGGCGAAGAGGAGGGCGGCACCGGCGGCGCCCGCCTCTATGAGAGCCTCTACGAGACCGGCATGCGGCACGAGCTGCCGCGCCCGATGATCGACGAGCTCGTCCGCATCTTCTCCTACGATCTCGATTTCCAGCAGCGTGTACGCGGCGGCGACAACCTTGAAGTCATCTTCACCGAGG
Source organism: Allobosea sp. Root381 (assembly GCF_001429395.1). GTDB lineage: Bacteria > Pseudomonadota > Alphaproteobacteria > Rhizobiales > Beijerinckiaceae > Allobosea. The sequence continues at coordinate 89,985 of NZ_LMJT01000022.1, read as the reverse complement.
ACGACGAGGGCGAGCGGGGCGAGATCCTCTCAGCCTCGCTCACCATCGGCGGCGAGACGCGCCGCGTCTTCCGCTACCAGGCGCCCGAGGACGGCCTGATCGAGTATTTCGACGAGGAAGGGAAGTCGCTGAAGAAGTTCCTGCTGCGCAAACCGATCGCCGATGGCGAGATGCGCTCGGGCTTCGGCATGCGCTACCATCCGATCATGCGCTACTCGAAGATGCATACCGGCGTGGACTGGGCCAACAAGACCGGAACGCCGATCCTTGCTGCCGGCAACGGCACCGTGCAAGAGGCCGGCTGGTCGTCCGGCTACGGCAAGCACACCGTGATCCAGCACGCCAACGGCTATGTCACGACCTATTCGCACCAGTCGAACTTCGCCAAGGGCATCGTGCCCGGCGCCAAGGTGCGGCAGGGTCAGGTCATCGGCTATCTCGGTTCGACCGGCCTCTCGACCGGTCCGCATCTGCATTACGAGGTCAAGGTCAACGGCAACTTCGTCAACCCGATGAAGATCCGCGTACCGCGCGGTCGCGAGCTGCAGGGACAGACGCTGGTCGAGTACAAGCGCCAGCGCGACGAGATCCAGGGCCTGATCGAACGCGCCGGGGGCACGGTCGCACAGCTGCGCTGAACGCATGGCGGCTGCCCATAAGGCGCCCTGACCTGCTGTGACAGCTTGACACCCAGCCTTTAACCGCACACCGGCAGAGGGTCATTCCCTCTGTCCCGTCAGTGCCATGGTCGCCGCCCTTCTCGTCGTCCTGCCCGTCTTCGGCCTGATCGCGCTCGGCTACCTCGCGCGCTGGACGAAGCTGCTACGCGAGACGACCGGCGAGGGGCTTTCGGATTTCGTCTTCGTCCTCGCCATTCCCTGCCTTCTGTTCCGGACGCTGGCCAGGGCCGACATCCCGCCGACCCAGCCCTGGGGTTACTGGATCTCCTATTTTACCGGCCTCGCCGTGATCTGGGCGCTCGCCATGCTGATCGCCAGCCGCTTCTTCTCGCGCAAGGGGCCGGAGCTCGTTGTCTCCGGCTTCGCCGCAGCGCAGTCCAACACGGTCTTCGTCGGCGTGCCGATGATCCTGAAGGCCTATGGCGATGCCGGCGCGGTGCCGCTCAGCCTGCTGCTGGCGATCCACCTGCCCGTCACCATGACAACCGCGACCCTCCTCGTCGAAGGCCGTTCTGCCTCGGTCACCATGCTGGTCAGGCGGCTCTTCGGCCATCCGATCATCATCGGCATCATTCTCGGCTCGCTCGCGCGCCCCGTCGTCGGCCAAATTCCCGCACAGTTATGGACCGTGATCGACCTGATCGCCGACGCGGCCGTCCCTTGCGCGTTGATCAGCCTCGGTATCAGCATGCGGCGCTATGGGCTCGCATCGGGCCTCGGCCTGCCGGCCACGCTCAGCTTCCTGAAGCTCGGCCTGCACCCGCTGATCGTCTATCTGCTCGCGACCCAGGTCTTCGACATGCCACCCCACTGGTCGGGGGTCGCCGTGCTCTTCGCCGCCTGCCCCTGCGGGATCAACGCCTATCTCTTCGCCGAGCGCTATCGCCAGGGCATCGCCGATGCGTCCAGCGCCATCACCCTTTCCACGCTGATCTCGCTGCTGACCACCGCCGCCTGGCTGAACTGGCTCGGCGTCGGCTGAGCATCGGCCCGAAACGTGGAATGCGGTTTTAGGCGAAGCCAAGCTTTTCCCGGATCGCCGCCGCGGTCACGCCTTGCGCCCTGAGATCGGCAAGGCTTTCCGACTGGCGGCTCTTCGCGAGCTTGCGGCCGGACTCGTCGATCAGCAGTTCGTGGAAGTGATAGAACGGCGTCGGCAGGCCGAGCAGGCGCTGCAGCAAGGCATGGATGTCGGTCGCGGCTTCGAGATCGCGGCCGCGTACCACGTGCGTGACGCCCTGCAGCGCATCGTCGACCACGACCGAGAGGTGATAGCTGGTCGGGATGTCCCGGCGCGCCAGCACGACATCGCCCCAGCGCGTCGGCCTCGCCTTCACCCGAAGGGCCTCTCCGGCCTCGTCGATCACGTCGTATCCGATACCGTCTCCTGCCGCGGCGATGGCTCGCGTCATGTCGAGGCGCAGTACATGCGCCTCGCCGGCAGGCTGGCGCGCCTGTGCCTCAGTTGGTTCGACGGCACGGCAGGTTCCCGTATAGAGCGGCGCGCCGTCGGGATCCGCCGGCCAGCTGCAGCCGCATGCGCCTTCCTGCGCAGCCACCGCCGCGCGGACCTGCTGCCGCGAGCAGAAGCAGGGGTAGATCAGCCCCTGTCCCTGGAGCACGCTCAGCGCCGCGCCGTAATCGGCAAAGTGCTCGGACTGTCGCCTCGGCTCCGGCTCGAAGACGATGCCTAGCCAGTCGAGGTCGGCGCGCATTGCCTGCTCCAGCACCGGCGTGCAGCGCTCGCGATCGATGTCTTCGATCCGCAGCAGCAAGCGCCCTTTCATCCGCGCGGCAAAGCGCTCATTGGTCAGCGCGGACAAGGCATGGCCGAGATGCAGCCGCCCGTTCGGACTCGGTGCGAAGCGGAAGACCGGCTGGCCGGACGGGAAGGACGACGACGCCATCATGCTTGTCTAAAATCTCGTCGCGGAGCCGCCAAGGGGCGGTCGGCAAGCAACGCCCCGATGCTGACACGCACCGGCAGCGGCATGATTCTATTGGACGCATGATGAACCGAATCACCTGCGACGCCGATCTCGAGGAAGGCATGGCCGTCCTGCGCGCGCTCCATCCGCATTGGGGCGCCGTCATCGACCGCACCGGCATCCCTCCGCTGCGCCGCCGCGAGGGTGGTTTTGCAGGCCTCGCCGCCATCATCGTCTCGCAGCAGCTCTCGGTCGCGAGTGCACGGGCGGTCTGGGCCCGGGTCGAGGCGGTGCTGTCCCCCCTGACGCCGGAGCGCATCCTCACTGCCACCGACGAGGAGATGCGGTTGTCGGGGCTCTCGCGCCCGAAGCAGCGCACCATGCGCGCCGTCGCGGCGGCGATCGCCGGCGGCGAGCTCGCTCTCGATGCGCTGGAAACCGCGACGCCCGAAGAGGTGCACGCCCGGATGACCGCGGTCTCAGGGATCGGCCCCTGGACCGCCGACATCTACCTGCTGTTCTGTCTCGGCCATCGCGACGGCTTCGCGGCGGGCGATCTCGCGGTCCAGGAGGCGGCGCGCGTCGTCTTCGGCCTGCCCGCACGGCCGAAACCGGCCGAGCTCGCTGCCATGGCGGAGGGTTGGCGGCCCTGGCGCGGCGTCGCCGCCCGCCTGCTTTGGGCCTACTACGCCGTGCTCAAATCGCGCGAAGGCCTCAACGCCTGAGCATCCGACCGAAAAGTCGGTGCTCAAACGAGATATCGGGCCGACAAGCAACCCGCTCTCAGCGCCCCAGCACCTTCAGCGCGGCATGCGCAGCGCTGCGCAGGAAGGCGCTGTCGCTCATCACCGTGACGAGCTTCGCGCCCATGTCGAGGAAGGCCTTCGCCCGCTCGGCGGACTGGGCGTAGATCGCGACCGGCTTTCCAGCCGCCGAGGCCCGCGCAATGATGTGGCGGATCGCCTGATCGACCTCGACCGAGTTCGGGGCGATCCCCTTGCCGCCGGTCAGCGCGATCGAGAGATCGGACGGGCCGACGAAGACCGCATCGATGCCCTCCAGCGCCAGGATATCGTCGAGGATCGCCATCGCCTCGCGCGTCTCGATCATCGCGAAGGAGAGCGAGAAGCGGTTCGCCTCGCGCAGATAGGCATTCGCGTCGAGCCCGGAGGCGCCGAGCCCGCCATAGCTGCCCCAGCTGCGCTCGCCCATCGGCGGGTATTTCGAATAGGCCGCGAAGGTGCGGGCATCCTCCATCGTGTTGATCATCGGCGCGATGACCCCGGAGACGCCGGCATCGAACAGCCGCGACACATTCTGGAACTCGCCGACCGCGATGCGCGCGATCGCCGGCTTGCCGGCGGCATTGACCAGCGGCACCGCCCTTATCACCTCGCCGAGCGTGATCGGCCCGTGCTGCATGTCGAGCGTGACCGCATCGAACCCCTCGCGCGCCAGCAGGCCGGCGATGCCGGGTTCGGGCAACCCGCACCAGGCCGAGACGATCTGGTCGCCCTTGGCGAGGCGATCGGCGAGGGAGGACAGGACGGTCGGTGTTGCCATGGCGCGTTTCATCCGTTGCAGGCCCGCTCTTGGCTGGTCAGGCGGGGCCCGCCACGTTGGACCGGCGCGGGGCGGAAATGCAAACGGGCGCCCATGCGCCCGTTTCAATCACGTCCTGCGTTTTTGCACGCCCTGCGTTCTCGTCCGCCGCGGCGGACAGGCCCGTCACCTCAGCGGCCGGCCTGGATGTCCTCGGCAGCCTTGATCAGCAGCTCCGTCATCACGCGGCGGATCTCGTCGTCGGCGATGGCAACGTTCGCCGCGGCGAAGTCGCCCTTGACCTTGCGCACGACATCATCGTCGCCGGCCTCCTCGAAATCCGCAATCACGACGGCCTTGGCATAGGCATCCGCCTCGGCACCGCTCTTGCCGAGCTTTTCGGCGGCCCAGAGACCGAGCAGCTTGTTGCGCCGTGCGGTTGCCTTGAAACGCAGCTCCTCGTCATGGGCGAACTTGTTCTCGAAGGCATCCTTGCGCTGATTGAAGTTCGTCATGCGGTTCAAATCCTCTCGGTGACAGCCTGGAAGGGCTCGGGGCACGTCGCTGCCACAATAGGCTGCCATATAGGATGGCGCGCAAGTCAGGACCAGCCCGGATGATGCCGCAGCGCGCCGCTGCGGCACAGGCTTCCCCCGGAAGCGCGGCGGTTTATTGCGTTTGCGCGGTGGAAGGGCCATATAGCGGGCGCAGGGAGGCCGAGCCGGTCGCTCTCGCATTGAGCCGGCCGGAAGCGTGGTCTAGGCTGGTTCCGATTCAGTCGGGACCGGCAAGGTTTGCGCGGTACCGGCCGATCTGGGGCCCCGATCCCGCCGCAGGGCAACCTGCGTCCAGAGAAAGGCCGACCTTTGGATTTCCTCAAGCCACGGTACATCCCAATGAATCGCCGCCGTCGCATCTACGAAGGCAAGGCGAAGGTCCTCTATGAGGGGCCGGAGCCCGGTACGCTGATCCAGCATTTCAAGGACGACGCGACCGCCTTCAACGCGAAAAAGCACGAAGTCATCGACGGCAAGGGCGTGCTCAACAACCGCATCTCCGAGCACATCTTCTCGAATCTGAACGACATCGGGGTGCCGACGCATTTCATCCGCCGGCTGAACATGCGCGAGCAGCTCATCCGCGAGGTCGAGATCATTCCGCTCGAGGTCGTGGTTCGCAACGTCGCCGCCGGCTCGCTCGCCACCCGCCTCGGGCTCGAGGAAGGCACGCAGCTGCCGCGCTCGATCATCGAGTTCTATTACAAGAACGACGCGCTCGGCGACCCGATGGTCTCCGAAGAGCACATCACCGCCTTCGGCTGGGCGACGCCCCAGGAGATCGACGACATCATGGCGCTCGCCATCCGCGTCAACGACTTCCTCTCCGGCCTCTTCCTCGGCGCAGGCATCCGCCTCGTCGACTTCAAGATGGAATGCGGCCGCCTCTGGGAAGGCGAGATGATGCGCATCGTCGTCGCCGACGAGATCAGCCCCGATTCCTGCCGCCTCTGGGACATCCGGTCGAAGGACAAGATGGACAAGGACCGCTTCCGCCGCGATCTGGGCGGCCTGATCGAGGCCTATACGGAGGTCGCGCGTCGCCTCGGCATCCTCGGCGAGAACGAGAAGGCAGGCCCGGCCGGTCCGCGGCTCGTTCAGTAAGCACTGACGCTGGTGCGGTGAGATCCGGCGGCAGGCCCTCGGTGAACTCTAAACGGGAGCGTCCGCGCTCCCGTTTTTATGTCGCGCCCCTGATCCTTGGCTGCGCGCTGCTGGTGACCTCATGCGCCGGCCATCTTCCCCAGTTCGGCCTCGGCTTCGCGGAGCTGCCGGCTTCTCAGGGGTGGGAACCCTTGCCGATCGGGACATGGGTGCTGAATGACGGCATCGAGGCACGGACCATGGTGTTCTGCCCGCGCGACAGCTGCCTGCGACAGGGTTTCGCCGCACTCATCGCCTTCGAGGGCAGGCGTGGCCGGGACATGGAGAAGGCGCTCTCCGAACAGCCAGGCGCGCTTGCCCGCTCCTTCGCCCGGCTCGCCTCCGAGGCGTCCGCTGAACGACGCAAGTCGACGAAGCCGGCAAAGCCCGTTCCGGACCGCAGCAGCACCGATTTCGCCCGCTTCGAGGCCGAGGGAGCCGGCGGCATCCTCGTCACCATCCGTTCGAAGGAGAGGCCGGCCCGGCAAGCCGTGACAGCGATCCTCTATCGGCGCGAAGGCGAGCGGCTCGTCGTCGCGCTCGCGGTCAGCGCCGACGCGGCTGCCGCCAAGGCCGATGCGACAGCCGCATGGCGGAGCCGCTGATTCACGTGAAACCGCGCGAAACGGTTGAGCCCGCCCCGATTCATCGGTAAGGCACCCGAACAGCGCTTGTCCGGAGAACACCATGAAAGCCCGCGTCACCGTCACCCTGAAGAACGGCGTGCTCGATCCGCAGGGCAAGGCGATCGAAGGCGCGTTGAAATCCCTCGGCATTGAGGGCGTCGACTCGGTCCGGCAGGGCAAGGTCTTCGACATCGAGCTCTCCGGCACCGACAAGGCCGCCGCTGAAGCCGCGCTGAAAGCGGCCTGCGACAAGCTGCTCGCCAACACCGTCATCGAGAATTACCGCGTCGAGATCGGCGCCTGAGCGAGCCCGATCGATCGGGGCCGAGCGCTCCCGTCACGATCGTCGATCGCCGCCGCAGCAAGCCGAGGAGCAACAGCCCGTGAAAGCCGCCGTCATCACCTTCCCAGGCTCCAATCGCGACGGCGACGTCACCAAGGCGCTGAAGCAGGCCGGCGCCAGCGTCGTTCCCGTCTGGCATGCCGATACCGAGCTGCCGGCCGGAACCGACCTCGTCGTACTGCCCGGCGGCTTCTCCTATGGCGACTACCTGCGCACCGGCGCGATCGCCGGCCGGGCTCATATCATGGACGCGACCCGCGCCCATGCCGCCCGCGGCGGCTACGTGCTGGGCATCTGCAACGGCTTCCAGATCGCCTGCGAGGCCGGGCTGCTGCCGGGCATCCTGGTGCGCAATGCCGATCTGAAATTCGTCTGCCGCCGCCAGCACCTGACGGTCGAGCGCAACGACACCCCCTTCACCGCAGCTTATGCGAAGGGGCAGGTCATCGATGTCTGCATCGCCCATGGCGAAGGCAACTACACCGCCGATCCGGAGACGCTTGCCCGCCTCGAAGGCGAGGGCCTCGTCGCCTTCCGCTATGCGGATGCCGAAGGGAATGTCACGGCCGAAGCCAACCCGAACGGTTCGCTGAACGGCATCGCCGGCATCTATTCGCCGGGCTTCAACGTCCTCGGCCTGATGCCGCATCCCGAGAACCTGATCGATTCGCTGGCCGGCGGCATCGACGGGCGCGGCCTGTTCGACAGCCTGCTCGGCGCCAGGAAGGCGGCCTGACGAGCAGGCCGCCTAACGCGCGGCCATCGCCCGCGCGAGCAGCTTTCCGGCGGTCGCCGCGTCGAGCGGCCCGACATGCTTTTCGAGGATATGCCCGTTCGGCCCGATGACGAAGGTCTCGGGCACGCCGTAGACGCCCCATTCGATCGCCCCGCGCCCGGCCCGGTCGACGCCGACGGCAGAGAACGGATTCCCGAGCGCGCCGAGAAAGCGGCGGGCGTTCTCGGCCTCGTCCTTGTAGTTGATCGCGACGAGCGCGACATTCCCCGCCTTCACAGCCGGAGCCTCCGCGAGCCCCATCAGGAACGGATGCTCGACGCGGCAGGGCGCGCACCAGCTGGCGAAGACGTTGACGATGGTGGCGCGCCCGGCGGCAAGATCGGCCATGCCGAAGCTCGGAACCGGCTTGCCGTCCCGCTGCAGGCCGTCGAGCGCAGTCAGCGTGATCGACGGCACCGGCCGGCCGATCAGGGCGGAGGGCACCTTGCTCTTGTCGCCCGAGAACAGGCCGATGGCGAAGACCACCGCAAGCGCTCCGAACAGGAGAAGCGGCGCCAGGAAAAGCAGTGGCGACCGGCGGCGCAGCTCCGCCTCCACCGGTCTGTCGATGTTGCCCTCGATCCGGCTCATGGGTTTTTCCGCTCCGAACGGCGCCCGGCGCCACGCTGCTCCAGCGCCTCCAGGGCCCGCCGCTGGGCCCTGTGATCGAGCAGGATCGCGAGCGCCAGCCCGCCGAGCACGACGATCACGGCGGCATAGGATGCGAGGATGAAGCCGCCATGCGGCCCGAGCGCACTCATGCCGGCGCTCCCTGCGCGGCTGCCAGCCGGTCGAGCCGCTCGGCCTCGAGGATCGTCAGCGTCCGCACGCGCCGGCGCATGATTTCGGCCCGCATCGCTGCGAGATGCATCGCCAGCGCGAGGCAGGTGAAACCTACGGCCAGGATGAGGAGCGGCCACAGCATCGAGGGGTGGATCGTCGGCCCACCCAGGCGCAGGACCGAGGCTGGCTGATGCAGCGTGTTCCACCAGTCGACCGAGAATTTGATGATCGGCACGTTGACGAATCCGACCAGGGTCAGGATCGCGACCGCGCGGCCGGCGCGGGACGGCTCGTCCAGCGCGCGCCACAGGGCCATGATGCCGAGATAGATCAGGAAGAGCACGAGCACCGAGGTCAGGCGCGCATCCCAGACCCAGTAGGTGCCCCACATCGGCTTGCCCCAGAAGGCACCGGTGAGGAGGCAGATCAGCGAAAAGGCGGCACCGATCGGCGCGGCCGCCTTCTGCGCGACATCCGCGAGCGGATGTCGCCAGACCAGCGTCCCCAGCGCCGAGAGCGCCATCATCGAATAGAACATCAGCGCCAGCCAGGCAGCCGGAACATGCACGAACATGATGCGGATGGTCTCGCCCTGCTGATAGTCGGCCGGCGCGACGAACCAAGCGAGATAGAAGCCGACAGCCAGCGACAACGCCGCCACGCCTGCAAGCCAGGGCAGCAGAACGGCCGCAAGGCGCATGAAGCGCGTCGGATTCGCGAGATCGATCAGGCCAGCCATGTCACCGCATCACGCTCGGGGCTGCCCCCACAGCTGCCGCCGCTGCATTTAGCAATGCCCGCCGCCGCCAGCAATGCGCTTGCAGGCCATGCGACATCGGCGACCGGCGAAATCAGCCGCCGCTCGGCGCATCATTCTCGTCATCCGACCCGACGACGCCGAAATCCTGCGAGCGGATGCCCTCGCCGGCTATGCTGAAGCCTTCCGCTGCAAGGCCGCGACGCAGCAGCTCACGCACGGCGGCGGCGCGGCTCGGCATCCGCTTGTCGAAGCGCCAGTTCTCGAGCGCCCGCAACTCGTTCTGGCTCAACATGATTTGAAGGCGCTCTGGCCGTTCCAGTTCCGCCATTGCCGGATCCGTTTGATGGAGTGGAGTGAGTAATAGACATCATATGAGCACTCCACCCAAAAACAATATCATGAGTTACGATTGTCTTTTGCTGAGGATCCCGCATCTCCGCCGGAAACGCCATTGACGCAGCCTACTAACTATCTGAAAATATTGATATTTTTTACGTATCGAGATTGCTCTTCACCGGCGAGTCGGCTAGATTGAGCGCGTATTGAGGGGAGGATTGCCATGCTCGTACGATTGCCGGACGAAATCCAACGCGAAGTCGAGACGGCGATACGTTCGAAATCGAGCGAAAGCCGCGTCCTCGACGTCTATGCGACAGCCGAAGAGATCCGCCGCAAATACGCCGTCTCCGAAATCCAGCTCGAGGACATCGTCGCGACGGTGGCACATCTCGGCAACCGAATTGGCTGCGCCGTCGAACTCGGCGAGCACCCGGCCGAGACCATGGGAGCGGAAGTCCGCTGAACGCGCAGCGGCGTTTGCCTATTCGCCCTGCCGCAAGGCTGCCGCGGCGGCCACCGTGCCGATAACGATCGCCGCCATGGACAAGGCGCACAGGATCAGGAACGGCGTTCTGAACGGGATCGTTCCGCCCAGCGCCGCATTTGCGGCTGAAACGCCGAAGATCAGCACCGGCACGGTCAGCGGCGCGACCAGAACGGGCAGGATCAGGCCGCCCCGTCGCAGGCCGGCTGTCAATGCGGCGCCTCCCGCCCCGATGAAGCTCAAGGCCGGCGTGCCCACCAGCAGCGTCGCCGTGACCGGCAGCATCGCCTCGCCCGGCAGCGCGACCAGGAGCCCGAGCAGAGGCGCCGCCAGCGCCAGCGGCAGGCCCGTCGTCAGCCAATGCGCCAACCCCTTCGCCAGCACGGCGAGCTCGAGCGGCAGCACCGATGAGCGGATCAGGTCGAGCGAGCCGTCCTCCTCGTCGCCCTGAAACAGCCGGTCGAGCCCGATCAGCATCGAGAGCAGCGCGCCCAGCCACAGGATAGCCGGCCCGATGCGCGACAGAAGGTTGAGATCGGGGCCGAGCGCGAAAGGCACCAGCACGACGATCGTCAGGAAGAAGACCAGCGCGAGCTCGCCACCGCCGCCGGCCCGCGAGGCGAGCGCGAGATCGCGCTTCAGGATGGCGAGGAAAGCGCGTGTCACGGCCCGATCCTCAGCTCGCGGGCGCCCTCCAGGCCGAGCGGCCCGTGGGTCGCGGCCAGAATCCCGCCGCCCTGCGCAAGATGATTCCGCATCAATCCGGTCAGCATCGTCTGCGCCGCGAGGTCGAGCGCCGACATCGGCTCGTCCAGCAGCCAGAACGGCCGCCGCGACACCAGAAGCCGCGCCAGCGCCACGCGCCGCCGCTGCCCAGCCGAGAGATAGCCGACGGGCAGCGCCGCGACATGAGGCAGCCCGACGGCCGCGAGCGCATCTTCCGGCGCGAGCGCCGCATCCCCGAGCAGGGCCTGCGCAAAGCTCAGGTTCTCCTGCGCGGTCAGCGCCGTCTTCAGCCCGTCACGATGGCCGACGACGTGGCTGAGCTCCGCGGCTGAAGCCTCTGGGGCGCCCTCGACACGAATCGTGCCGGCCTCGGGCCGCAGCCGTCCACACAGCATGGCGAGCAGGCTCGACTTGCCGGCGCCGTTGCGCCCGGTCAGCGCGATCGCCTCGCCATGGCCGAGATTCAGGCAGAGCCCCTCGAAGATCAGCCTGCCGCCACGGCGACAGGCGAGGTTTTCGGCCTGAAGGACGAGATGCGGGAAGAGAACGGGCGTCAAGGGCGAGGCGTCTTCCGGCATATCAGGGCAGAGCAAGGTTGCGCTTCGTTCATGTAGCGGGCTTCTTGGAATTGCTCTATAGAACCCGCGGCTACGCCGCACGCCGATCCGGCGCGGGGCTCGGGCACTCCCGGGGCGGCGCGCGCGTCATGCGCATTAGGCCTTCGATCCGGCGATCCCGCAAGGGCTCTGTCGGCTCGCGACCGCAACCCCTTGATCAGGATCAGCCCGCATGGCTTCGCTCGACTCCTTCAAAGCCCGCAAGACGCTCACCGTCGGCGGCAAGACCTACACCTATTACTCCCTGCCGGATGCCGAGAAGAACGGCCTGGCGGGCATCTCGAAGCTGCCCTTCTCGATGAAGGTGCTGCTCGAGAACCTGCTGCGCTTCGAGGATGGCCGCTCGGTCTACAAGGCCGACATCGAGGCCTTCGTCGGCTGGCTCACCGACAAGGGCACGGCCGGCAAGGAGATCGGCTTCCGTCCCGCGCGCGTGCTGATGCAGGACTTCACCGGCGTTCCGGCGGTGGTCGACCTCGCCGCGATGCGCGACGGCGTCAAGGCGCTCGGCGGCGACGCCCAGAAGATCAATCCGCTCGTGCCCGTAGACCTCGTCATCGACCACTCGGTCATCGTCGACGAGTTCGGCTCGCCCAAGGCGCTGCAGCAGAATGTCGAGCTCGAATACGAGCGCAATGCCGAGCGCTACAAGTTCCTGAAATGGGGCCAGGGCGCCTTCGACAATTTCCGCGTCGTCCCGCCGGGCACCGGCATCTGCCACCAGGTCAATCTCGAATATCTTGCCCAGACCGTCTGGACCCGTAACGAGACGATCGACGGCGCCGAGGTCGAGGTCGCCTATCCCGACACCGTCGTCGGCACCGACTCGCACACCACCATGGTCAACGGCCTCTCCGTCCTCGGCTGGGGCGTCGGCGGCATCGAGGCGGAAGCCGCCATGCTCGGCCAGCCGCAGTCGATGCTTCTGCCGGAGGTGATCGGCTTCAAGCTGAACGGCTCGCTGAAGGAAGGCATCACCGCCACCGACCTCGTGCTGACCGTCACCCAGATGCTCCGCAAGAAGGGCGTCGTCGGCAAGTTCGTCGAGTTCTTCGGCCCCGGCCTCTACAACCTGACGCTGGCCGACCGCGCGACGATCGCCAATATGGGCCCGGAATACGGCGCGACCTGCGGCTTCTTCCCCGTCGACGCCGAGACGCTCGACTATCTCACCACCACCGGCCGCGCCTCAGACCGCATCGCGCTGGTCGAGGCCTACAGCAAGGCTCAGGGGCTGTTCGCGACCCGCGAGACGGCCGACCCGGTCTTCACCGATACGCTCGAGCTCGACCTCTCGACGGTCCAGCCCTCGATGGCCGGCCCGAAGCGCCCCGAGGGCCGCGTCGACCTCTCCGCCGTCAAGGCCGGTTTCGCCGCCGCGATGGATAGCGACTACAAGAAGGGCGCCGAGATCGCCCGTCGCGTGCAGGTCGAGGGCGAGGATTTCGACCTCGGCCATGGTGACGTCGTCATCGCCGCCATCACCTCCTGCACCAACACCTCGAACCCCTCGGTGCTGATGGCAGCCGGCCTGCTCGCCCGCAACGCCGTCGCCAAGGGCCTCAAGGTCAAACCCTGGGTGAAGACTTCGCTCGCGCCCGGCTCGCAGGTCGTCGCGGAGTATCTCGCCAAGGCCGGTCTGCAGGAAGACCTCGACAAGCTCGGCTTCAACCTGGTCGGCTTCGGCTGCACCACCTGCATCGGCAATTCCGGCCCGCTTCCGGCGCCGATCTCGAAGACCATCAACGAGAAGGGCCTGATCGCGGGTGCCGTGATCTCGGGCAACCGCAACTTCGAGGGCCGCGTCTCGCCGGACGTGCAGGCAAACTACCTCGCATCGCCGCCGCTGGTCGTCGCCTATGCGCTCGCCGGATCGGTCCAGATGGACCTGACGACGCAGCCGCTCGGACGGGGCTCGGACGGCAAGGACGTGTATCTGAAGGACATCTGGCCCTCCAACAAGGAGATCCAGGACTTCATCGCCAAGAATGTGACGCGCGCCATTTTCGAGAAGAAGTACGCGGACGTCTTCAAGGGCGACGAGCACTGGCAGGCGGTCAAGACGTCCGAGAGCGAGACTTATGCCTGGGACGACGCCTCGACCTATGTGCAGAACCCGCCCTATTTCCAGGGCATGGGCAAGCAGCCGGCGCCGGTCACCGACATCAAGGGCGCACGCATCCTCGGCCTGTTCGGTGACAAGATCACCACCGACCACATCTCCCCGGCCGGTTCGATCAAGGCCGCCTCGCCGGCGGGCGCCTATCTCACCGAGAACGGCGTCGCCGTCGCGGACTTCAACCAGTACGGCACGCGCCGCGGCAACCATGAGGTGATGATGCGGGGCACCTTCGCCAACATCCGCATCCGCAACCACATGCTCGGCCCGAACGGCCGCGAGGGTGGCTACACCATCCACTATCCCAGCAAGGAAGAGCTGCCGATCTACGATGCGGCGATGCGCTACCAGCAGGAGAAGGTGCCGCTGGTGATCTTCGCCGGCGTCGAATACGGCAACGGCTCCTCGCGCGACTGGGCGGCGAAGGGCACCAACCTGCTCGGCGTCAAGGCCGTGATCGCGCAGAGCTTCGAGCGCATCCACCGCTCGAACCTGGTCGGCATGGGCGTGGTTCCCTTCACCCTCACCGAGGGCACGAGCTGGGCCTCTCTCGACCTGAAGGGCGACGAGACCGTCTCTATCAAAGGTCTCGCCACCGTGAAGCCGCGCCAGACGCTGGAAGCCGAGATCACCTATGCCGACGGCTCGGTGAAGAGCGTGCCGATCCTCTGCCGCATCGATACGCTGGACGAGATCGACTACTTCAAGAACGCCGGCATCCTGCACTACGTGCTGCGCGGCCTCGCCGCGTAAGCTTCAGCGTCATTCTCGGGCCGCGCATCGCGCCGGCCCGAGACTATCTCTCAGCGATGGTTCGCAGGACAGATGGTAGGGCTCAACCTCCCATCATACTCTTCGCTGCCCGCTGCAGTTGTCCTTGTTCCCCTTGCGGTGTAAGGGGGCGTCACAGTCATCCTTCGGCGGGCGGCTTGGGGCAGGCGCAGGGCTGAAACCCGCGCTCGGATGTCATCCGCCTTCAGCATCACGACGGGAGCACCCGCATGTCCGCCACTTTTGAGACGGTCGCCGGAATCATTTCCGAGACCTGCGATATTCCGCGCGAGAAGATCACGCCGCAGAGCCACGCCATTGCCGATCTCGGCATCGACTCGCTCGCCTTCCTCGACATCGCCTTCGCGATCGACAAGGCCTTCGGCATCAAGCTGCCGCTCGAGCAGTGGACGCAGGAAGTCAACGAAGGCAAGGCCCCGGCCGAGCAGTACTTCGTGCTCGAGAACCTCTGCCAGCGCATCGACGACCTGGTCGCCGCCAAGGCGGCCTGAACCAGACCGTCTGGTCGACCATCCCAGCCCGCATCCCGAGGCGCCGGCAACGGCTCCTCGGGATGCGGGCTATGGACGTTCGCGAACCGCGACCTTGAGCGGAGCGGCGTCAGCCGCTAGAGCATAGCCGCGTCGGAGCGGACTTCGACACGCGTCATCGACGATCGGAAGCGCATGCGCCTCGAATATTTCGACATGATCGACACGGTGGTGGCCTTCGAGCCGGCCGCAAAGCGCATCGTGACCCGCTCGACCGTACCGGCCGCCGATGCCAGCCCGGTCTTCGAGGGACATTTCCCCGGCCATCCTCTGGTTCCCGGCGTGCTGTTGACCGAAACCATGGCGCAGGCTTCCGGCTATCTCCTGCTCGCCCTCAACGGGCTGACGCAGATGCCGTTCCTGATGACGGTCGACAAGGCCCGCTTCCGGACCTTCGTCGAGCCCGATGCAGTGCTCGACATCACGGCCGAGCTCGTGATCGAGGGCTCCGGCTATGGCGCGACCAAGGCGAAGATCGCGATTGCCGGCAAGCCGATCTGCGATGCCGAGCTGCGCTTCCGCCTGATGCCCTTCCCTGCCGACATGCGAGGCCTGATGGAAGCGCGCCTCGCCGCCATCGGCCTTGCCCCGGAACAGGCCTGACCATGCAGCGCGACGTCGTCATCACCGGAGTAGGCCTCGCCTCCAGCCTCGGCGAAGGCATCGAGACCCATGCGGCCGCGCTCGGCGACGGCACGGCACTGGTCGTGGATACCACGAGCTTCGCGCCCTATCCGGTGCATCCGCTGAAGCCCCTCGAACTCGACCGGCAGATTCCGAAGAAGTCCGACCAGCGCCAGATGGAGCCCTGGCAGCGCCTCGGCGTCTACACTGCCGGCCTCGCTCTCGATAGCGCCGGGCTCAAGGAGGATGCCGAGGCCAAGGCCGCTCTCCAGGTCATCGTCGCGGCCGGCGGCGGCGAGCGTGATCACGCCGTCGACAGCGCCATTCTCACCGATATGCGCGGCGCCGGCGATCCCGGCTCCTTCCTCAACGAGCGGCTGATGGGCGATCTGCGCCCGACGCTGTTCCTGGCACAGCTCTCGAACCTGCTCGCCGGCAATATCGGCATCGTCCACGGCATCACCGGCGCCTCGCGCACCTTCATGGGCGAGGAACAGTCCGGCGTCGACGCCATCCGCATCGCCCATGCCCGCATCGCCTCCGGCCAGGCCGAAACCATCCTGGTCGGCGGGTCCTACAATGCCGAGCGGCGCGACATGCTGCTGCTGTTCGAGCTCGGCGGCTATCTGCGCCAGGGTGGTTTCGCTCCCGTTTTCGCCCGCGACGATGCTCCGGGCCTGATTTCGGGCAGCGCGTCGGCCTTCCTCGTGCTCGAATCGGCGGAGCGCGCCGCCGCTCGTGGCGCCCGTGCCCATGCCAGGCTCGGCGCCGTTGCCGCCGCCCGCTCGAAGCGACAGCCCGGCACGGTGGAAGCGGCACTGCGCGGTCTGCTCGCCGAGCTCGGCACTGTCTCGGCCGGTGCTCTCGCCATCTCCGCCGCCACCGGCGTCGCCGGCATCACGGCGGAGGAAGCAGCTGCCATCGCTTCGCTGCCGCAGGCGCGCCGCGTCGCGACGGGCGATCTCGTCGGCCATGCCGTCGAGGCCGCTTTCCCCGTCTCGGTCGCTCTTGCTGCGGCAGCCCTGTCCAAGGGCCAGACGCAGGAGGCGGTCGTCACCGGCGCCGGCCATTGGCGCGGCGAGGGCGCGGCCCACCTGCTCAAGGCGTGAGGACGCTGCCATGAACGCGATCAACCCCGCCTCCGCGCATCGCGACTCGAAGGGTCGCCCGCTCGTCGCCGTCACCGGCCTCGGCATCGTCACCTCGCTCGGCCAGGGCAAGGAGACCAACTGGGAGGCGCTGACGGCCGGCAAGTCCGGCATCCACCGCATCGAGCGCTTCCCGACCCAGGGCCTGCGCACCACGATCGGCGGCACGGTCGACTTCCTGTTCGACGGCTCCTTCACCGCGCCGCAGCTCTCCGAGAAGCTCGCAACCCTCGCGGCGCAAGAAGCGATCGGCCAGAGCGGCCTCGGCCAGCCCGGCGATTTCCCGGGCGAGCTCTTCATGGCAGTGCCTCCGGTCGAGATGGAATGGCCGCAGAAGCAGGAGATGGCGGCAACCGTAGAGGGCGACGTCGACTACGACGTCCTGCTCAAGGTGGCGAGCACCGGCAAGTTCGCGCCGATGCACGAGCTCTTCGTCTTCGCCGGCGTCGCCGACCATATTGCCGACCGCTTCGGCACCCGGGGCTCGCCGATCTCGCTCTCGACCGCCTGCTCCTCGGGCGCGACTGCGATCCAGATGGGCGTCGAGGCGATCCGCCGCGGCGAGACCTCGGCCGCGCTGTGCATCGGCACCGATGGCTCGATCCATGCGGAGGCGTTGATTCGCTTCTCGCTGCTCTCCGCCCTCTCGACCCAGAACGACCCACCGGAAGGCGCCTCGAAACCGTTCTCAAAGAATCGCGACGGCTTCGTCATGGGCGAAGGCGCGGGCGCGCTGGTGCTGGAGGATTACGACCATGCGCTGGCGCGCGGCGCCACCATCCTCGGCATCGTCGCCGGCTGCGGCGAGCGCGGCGACGGCTTCCACCGCACCCGCTCGAGCCCGGACGGCAAGCCGGCCATCCTGGCCATGCAGGACGCGCTGGCCGATGCCGGGCTGACGCCGGACGACGTGGACTATATCAACGCGCATGGCACCTCGACGCCGGAGAACGACAAGATGGAGGCGATGAGTTGCGCCGCCGTCTTTGGCGAGCGCATGCCGAACCTGCCGATCTCGTCCAACAAGTCGATGGTAGGCCACACGTTGACTGCGGCAGGCGCCGTCGAGGCGGTGATTTCCTTCCTGACCATTGCCAACGGCACGATTCCGCCAACCATCAACTACAACGTACCCGATCCGGCAATCGCACTCGATGTCGTGCCCAACACGGCCCGCGAGGCGAAGGTGAAGACCGTGCTCTCGAATTCCTTCGGCTTCGGCGGCCAGAATACCTGCCTCGTCCTGACGGCGCCCCCGGAGGCGGCATGACCAAGATTCTCGTCACTGGCGGCGCGAAGGGCGTCGGCGCGGAGATCGTGCGGGCGCTTGCCGCGGCCGGGCACGATGTCGACTTCACCTATCGCTCCTCGGGAGAGCAGGCCAAGGCGCTGGCAGAAGAGATCGCCAGCGCCCATCCCGGCCGCGGCATCACCGCGCTGCCGCTCGACCTTTCCGACAAGGCCGCGCTCGACGCCTTCTGCGAGGCGCGCGAGGACGAGTCCTATTTCGGCCTCGTCCACAATGCCGGCCAGCCCTATGATTCGCTCGCGGCGATGATGGCGCAGGACAAGGCCGAGGCGGCCATGCAGGTCAATTTCTGGGCCTTCACCCGCCTCGCCAAGAGCGTGATGCGGAACATGATCCGCGCCCGCACTGGGCGCATCGTCGCGATCGGTTCGGTCGCGGCACTGCGCGGCAACCCGGGCAACGCGGCCTATGCGGCGTCCAAGGGCGCGCTGATCTCCTACGCCAAGACGCTCGCGGTCGAGACCGGCAAGCGCGGGGTCACGGTCAACATCATCGCGCCGGGCTTCGTCGACACCGACATGATGGCGCCCTACGCCGCCTATCGCGACAAGATGCAGGCGCAGATTCCGGCCGGACGCTTCGCCAAGCCGCAGGAAGTCGCGGGCCTCGCCGCCTTCCTGATGAGCGAGCCAGCAGCCTATATCTCCGGCACGGTGCTGCCGATCGACGGCGGGCTCACCGCACAGCTCGGCGTGCATCGCTGATCGGCCGGTCCCGAAAGGACGAGAAGTTTCATGCGTTCCCTCCAGCTCCATGGCGACCGCGACCTCCGTCTCGAGGAGATCGAACCGCCGCCGCCGCCCGCCGCCGGCGAGGTCCAGATCCGCATCCGCGCCGTCGCGCTGAACTATCTCGACGTCTGGGGCTTCCGCGGCATGGCCTTCGCCAAGCGCAAGATGCCGCAGGCGGCCGGCGTCGAGGCTTCCGGCGAGATCGTCTGCGTCGGCGAGGGCGTGACCAACCTTAAGGTCGGCGACACGGTCACCGCCTATGGCGCCGACACCTGCGGCCAGTGCAAGGCCTGCCGCGAAGGCCGCGACAATCTCTGCGAGAACGTCGCCGGCATCATGGGCTTCCACATCGACGGCTTCGCCCGCGAGCTTCTGAATCGCGAAGCCCGCCTCGTGATCAAGGCACCGCCCGGCGTCTCCTTCGAGGATGCCGCCTGCGCGCCGATCGGCTTCGGCACCGTCCAGCACATGCTGTTCGACAATGCGAAACTCGAGCCCGGCGAATCCGTGCTGGTGCATGCCGGCGGCTCCGGCATCGGCACGGCCGCGATCCTGATGGCCAAGGCGATCGGGTGCACGGTCTACACGACCGTCGGCGACGACGAGAAGGGCCGCAAGGCCAAGGAGCTCGGCGCCGATCATGTCATCAACTACAAGACCGAGCGTTTCGAAGGCGAGGTCCGCCAGCTCACCAAGCGCAAGGGCGTCGACGTCGTCTTCGAGCATGTCGGCGCCGACACCTGGAACGGCTCTCTGCTCTGCCTCAAGCGCGGCGGCCGGCTCGTCACCTGCGGCGCGACCTCGGGCGCCTCGACGACGATGAACCTGATGCAGCTCTTCCAGCAGCAATACCGTATCACCGGCTCTTTCGGCTGCCGGATCGAGAACATCGCCCAGTCCCTCGAGAAGATGGCCGGTGGCATGAAGCCGGTGATCGACTCGGTGTTTCCGCTCGGCGATTTCGAGAAGGGTTTGGCGCGTCTCGAGGGCCGGAAGGTCTTCGGCAAGGTCATCGTGACCTTCTGAAGCGCCGTGCGGCAACGCGACAAACCGGCCTCGCAAACCGGCGAAGCTTGACGAAGCCGTTTTCCTGCCGCAAGTCGCAGGTCCTGCCCGGCCTTTCGGGCGTTCGAGGGCCGGACCCATCTTGAGACGATTGAAGACGCTCGCCACGCGTGCCGGTGCGATGGCGATGATCGGCCTGGTCCGGGCCGTGTTTGCATTCCTGCGCCTGCTCGGCCCCGAGCGCGCGAGCGATCTCGGCGGCTGGCTGCTGCGGACGGCGAGCCCGCTGATTCCGGTGAACCGCGTCGCGCTGGCCAACATCCGAGCGGCCTTCCCCGACATGCCCGAGCCGGAGGTGCGCCGCATCGCACGTAGCGCCTGGGAAAATCTAGGCCGGACCGTCGCCGAATACGCTCATCTCAGGACCCTGTTCGACTACGACTATCACAACCCCGACGCCGCCTCTCGGGTCGAGGTCAGGGGTATCGAGCATTTCGTCGCCCTCAAGGACGACGACAGGCCCGGCCTGATCTTCTCCGCCCATCTCGCCAACTGGGAGCTACCGGCGATCTGTGCCGCCGCCTACGAGCTCGACACCACCGCCGTCTTCCGCGCGCCCAATGACCCGGCGATCGCCAGCGTCGTCCACGAGATCCGCTCCGGCGCCATGGGCGGCCTCGCCGCCGCCAAGCAGGGCGCCGCCTTCGCCATGCAGGGCGTGCTCGAGAAGGGCGGCCATCTCGGCATGCTGATCGACCAGCATTTCACCCGCGGCGTCGTGGTGCCCTTTCTCGGGCGCCCGGCCCTGACCAACCCGATCATGGGCAAATTCGCCCGTCGCTTCGAATGCCCCGTGCATGGCGTGCGCGTCGTCCGGCTGCCCGGCCAGCGCTTCCGGCTGGAGCTGACTCCGCCGCTCGACCTGCCTCGCGATGCCAGCGGCGAGATCGACGTCCAGGGTGCGATGGCGATGATGACGGCGGTAGTCGAGGGTTGGGTGCGCGAGCATCCCGAGCAGTGGCTCTGGATGCATCGCCGCTGGCGACCTAACATGATCTCGGCATCTGCCGCCGAATCCGGCATGACTGTTGTGCGTGAGCCGGCTTTCAAGGCAACGTGATTTCCAAGTGAGGTGGATTAGGCGCTTTGGTAACCCTGAGACCTAGAAATCTCCCCGAGTTCGAATCATGATCGTTCTTGCACGCCTTGTGTCAGCCGCCATCGCCCTGCTTCTGCTGGGCGGCACGGTCGTGCGCGCCGAACCTGCCGAGACGCAGCCGAAGGCGGTCGTCGAACTCTTCACCAGCCAGGGCTGCTCCTCCTGCCCGCCGGCCGATGCGCTCTTCGTCGAGTTGGCCCGCAATCCGGAGCTGATCGCGCTGACGTTGCCGGTGACCTATTGGGACTATCTCGGCTGGAAGGACACGCTCGGGAAGGACAGCTTCGCCAAGCGCCAGAAATACTACGCCAAGGCCCGCGGCGACGGCCAGGTCTACACGCCGCAGGCGGTGATCAACGGCTCCTCCCATATCGTCGGCTCCGACAAGGCCGAGATCGAGCGGGCCGTGAAACCCGCATCCGGCACTGGCTTCGTCGCGGCGCTCAAGCTCTCGGAGGAGGCCGGCAGCCTTCGCGTCCGGATAGCCCCGGTCGATCGGCTGAGCGAACGCACCGCCGGCGTCTGGCTCGTCTCCACGACGCGCATGGTGACGGTGCCGATCGCGCGCGGCGAGAACCAGGGCAAGACGGTGTCCTATGCCAATGTCGTGCGCGGCCTGACCCGGATCGGCGACTGGAACGGCAAGGAGGCGGAGCTGACGGTTCCGCTTTCGGCGATACAGGTGCCCGAGGCTGATAGCTATGTCGTGCTCGTCCAGGCTGACCAGCCCGGCAAATACGGCGTGATGCCCGGCCAGATCCTCGCCGCCGCGCGAAGCGCGCGCTGAGCCGCTTTCAGAGCATCACCACCTTGTTCGGCAGTTCATCGACATCGTCGGCACTGCGCGGCGCGTGGCGCGCCAGGACGGAACCGACCACGCGCACGGCATCGATCAGCCCCTCGCGCATCCGGTCCTCCCGGGCCGCCACGAGCACCGATGCGATGATCTCGTCCCAGACCTTCTGATCGACCTTCCCGTCGAGGCCGGTATCGACGATGATCTCGGCATAGCGCTCCTGCAGGGCGACATAGAGCAGTACGCCGCTGCGCAGCCGCGTCCGGGTCATGCCTCGGGCGGTGAACTCGCGCAACGCCGCATCATGCGCGCGCCGCCGCTTGACGAAACCCGGCACGAAACGTCCCCCGCGCCCGTACCAGAGTAGCGTCGCGAGCAGCAGCGCCGCGCAGATCAACTGGATCAGGAAGATGCGCGGCGCACTGATCGTCGTCAGCGAAAGCAGCGGCCAGGGCACAAGCAGCGCCAGCGACAGCGCCAGGACGACCGGGGTCGTACGGTAGCTCGATGCGGCATGGTCGATCACCACGACGATCTCCGCCGCCGTCGCCTCCTCGGCCTGGCGAACGGCCTCCGCGATCGCGTCCCTGTCAGTTGCGTCCATTACCAGTCTCCCGAGGCGCCGCCGCCACCCGACGATCCGCCGCCGCCCGAAAAGCCTCCGGAACTCGACCCCGAACTCCAGCCACCGCCACTGCCGCCGCCCCAGCCCGATCCCGCACTCGGCGGCAGCGCGACCCAGCGCCCGTTGCGCAGCCGATGGCGCCTGCTGCCGCCCTGCCGCATCGCCTCGCGCAGGATCGAGACGATGATCAGGAAGATCACCACCATCGCGACGATGGTGGCGAGGTCTTCGGCAAATGTGCTCTCGTCGTTGCGTAGTTCCGCCCGGCGCTGCCATTCCTCGGCATCGCCGGCGAGGATGCTCAGGATCGCGTCGACGCCGCCATCGATGCCACCGGCGAAATCGCCCGTCTTGAATTTCGGTGCCACCGCAGTCGTGATGATTACCTTGGAAAGCGCATCGGTCAGCGCGCCCTCGAGGCCGTAGCCGACCTCGATGCGGACCTTGCGCTCATTCGGCGCGACGAGCAGCAGCACACCGTTGTTGTTCTTGGCCTGGCCGAGCTTCCAGAACCGAAACAGGCCGTTGGCGAAATCCTCGATCGGAACGTCCTGCAGCGAGGGCACCGTCGCGACCACGAGCTGGTCGGAGGTCTTGTCCTCATGCGCCTTGAGCTTGGCCTCGATGCGCTGGCGCGCTGCCGGCGCGATCAGGTTCGCGCCATCGACGATCCGCCCGGTCAGCGCCGGATAGCTCGGGTCCGCAGCGAGCGCGAGGCCGCTCCAGAGCAACAGCAAGAGAGCGCCGACCTGCGACAGGAGACGCCAGGGCTGGTTCAGGCGCATGGCCCGGCCTCGCCGATTGCGCTCAGAATTTCACTGCAGGCGGGCGTTCCGCTCCGGCCGTCGCCGAAAAACTCTCCATCGGCTTGGCGCCCCAGAACAGCCGCGCCCAGATCACGCCCGGGAAGGTACGAATTTCCGTGTTGAAGGCCTGCACCGCCTGGATGTAGTCCCGCCGCGCCACCGCAATCCGGTTCTCAGTACCTTCGAGCTGCGACTGCAAGGCGAGGAAGTTCTGGTTCGACTTCAGATCGGGATAGCGCTCGACCGTGACGAGGAGGCGGCCGAGTGCGCCGCTCAGCTGGTTCTGCGCGTCCTGGAATTCCTTGAATTTGGCCGGATCGGTGATCGTCGAGGCATCGACCTTGACCTGCGTCGCTTTGGCGCGGGCCTCGATCACCTCCGTCAGCACCTCGCGCTCCTGTGCAGCGTAGCCCTTCACGGTCTCGATCAGGTTCGGAATCAGGTCGGCACGGCGCTGGTACTGGTTCTGCACCTCGCCCCATCTCGCCTTGGCCTGCTCCTCGAGCGTCGGCACGTTGTTGACGCCGCAGCCGGCGAGCACGAGGCTGAGCAGCGCAGCGGCTGCGACAGCGGCGGAGCGGCGGAAAGGTCGAGAAAGCACGAGCAGCATGCCGGAGCCCCTTGGCGGCAGGAAGATCTAACCCGAACCTTATCGCGACCTCATGACGGCTCCAAGCCGCATCCCGGCAGTGGCCCCTCGCACCGAAGGCGGGCATGGCCCTGGCTCCTCGTTCCGCGCTACCTTCCGCCTGGAACGCCAAAATCGGGAGGCTTGATCATGCGTCTTTCATCGATAGCGAGGCACGCTTCCTGCCGGGTCGCCCTCGGCCTGCTGCTGGCGCTGGCCTCAACCACAGCAGGCTTGGCTCAGCAACTGGCACCGGCTCCCGAAGCCGCGACCGGCCGTATCACCAAGATAGCGGGCACGGCCCAGCGCTTCATGGTCGCGGCCGCCAATCCGCTGGCAGCCGATGCCGGACGCGAGATCCTGCGCGCAGGCGGCAGCGCGGCCGATGCTGCCGTCGCGATCCAGCTCGTCCTCAACCTCGTCGAACCGCAGAGCTCGGGCATCGGTGGCGGCGCCTTCCTGCTGCATTGGGACGAGGCGGTGAAGCGGCTGACCACGCTCGACGGCCGCGAGACCGCCCCCGGCGCCGCGAAGCCGGACCGTTTCCTCGGCCCCGACGGCAAGCCGATGCGTTTCGTCGACGCCGTCGTCGGCGGCCGCTCTGTCGGCGTGCCCGGTACGCTGAAGTTGCTCGAGGAAAGCCATCGCCGCTGGGGCAAGCTGCCTTGGGCTCAGGTGATCGAACCGGCGATCCGGCTCGCGGAGCAGGGCTTCACGATCTCGCCGCGCCTGCATGGCCAGTTGTCCGGCGAGCGCAATCTCGCCAAGGACCCGCGCGCCGCCGCCTATTTCTACGAGGCCGACGGCCGGGCAAAGTCGATCGGCACGCTGCTGCGCAACCCGGCCTTCGCGGCGACCCTGCGGAGCATCGCCCAAAAGGGGACGGAAGCCTTCTATTCCGGCGACATCGCGCAGGACATCGTCGCAACCGTCACCGGCCACCCGACCAACCCCGGCGACATCACGCTGGCGGACCTCGCAGCCTACAAGATCGAGGAGCGCGAGCCGGTCTGCGGGGCTTATCGCGTCTGGCGGATCTGCGGCATGGGGCCTCCGAGCTCGGGCGCCATCGCCGTGCAGCAGATCCTCGGCATTCTCGAAACCCGCGACCTCACTCGGCTCGGTCCCGGCGCCGAGGCCGCGCATTGGTTCAGCGAGGCGGGGCGGCTCGCCTTCGCCGACCGCAATCTCTACGTCGCCGATCCGGCTTTCATCAGCGTCCCGACCGCCGGTTTGATCGATGGCGCGTATATTCACTCACGCGCCGGCCTTGTCAGCCCGGAACGCTCGATGAGGCGCGCCAAGGCCGGGGAGCCACCGAATCGGCGCGCGCAGCTCCTTGCCCCCTCAGCCGGCGTCGAGAACGGCACCAGCCACATCTCCATCGTCGATACGAGCGGCAATGCCATCGCCATGACCACGACGGTCGAAAGCGAATTCGGCGCCAAGCTGATGACGGCCGGTGGCTTCCTGCTCAACAACGAGCTGACCGACTTCTCCTTCGTCCCCGAGGAGGACGGCAAGCCGGTCGCCAATCGCGTCGAGCCCGGCAAACGCCCGCGCTCATCGATGGCGCCGACGCTGGTCTTCGACGCCTTCGGCCGGCTCTATGCCGTGGTCGGATCGCCCGGCGGCAGCCAGATCATCGGCTTCGTCGCCAGGACGCTGATTTCCCTGTTGGACTGGAAGATGGATCCCCAGGCCGCTGCCGATTTCGGCAATTTCGGCAGCCGCAACGGCCCGACGGAGCTGGAGAAGGGGACTGAGGCCGAGGCCTGGAAGGGAGCGCTCGAGTCGAAGGGCCACGAGGTGCGGCTCATCGAGATGACCTCGGGCATCCAGGCCATCGTCAAGACGCCGGAAGGCTATGTCGGCGGAGCGGACGGCCGGCGCGAAGGCGTCGCGATCGGCGATTGAGCCCTTCCCGCACCGGAGCCGGAAAATAGCGAGGCGGGAGCACGGCTTTCACCGCGCTCCCGCCTCTGCACGACGGCTGCTCGGTCTCACCGCCCCGCGGCGATGGCCGCGACGACGCCCGTCGCCATGCTCAGCAACAGGTAATTGTTGTCGACCCGGACCCAGGCCTGCCCGCGCCCCGGCGTACGCAGCCCATGCCGGCGATAGTCGCTGACGTGGCCACGGCTGCGCCAATTGTCGACGCGATGACCCTTCGCCCAGCGATACCGGCGGACCTCTTGGTGGCGGACATGACCACGCGCCGGAACGTGAATGACCTTCCGCTCGACAATAACCTTCTTCTGAACATGGGCGCGACCATGTTGCGGGCCGTGATGACGCGGCTGAGCAACGGCGGCCGAAGAAACGATAATCGTGAGACAAGAAGCAGCAATAAGCGCGGTTCTGAACATAGCTAAACTCCAATCTTCAGTGGATTAAGCCTACGCTCTGAACGTGAACCAAAACTGAATAATCACATTAATGTATTGTAATGAAAGGGATAGCTTGTCATGAGGCTCCTTTAGCCTCATGGGGGATCCGCTAAGGCAGAGCAGACGTAGCGGGCGAGACGGCGCTACAGCGCCTCAACCACGCTCCGCGGCGCGTTCGCCGCCGGCACCACGCCCGGCGATCAGCCAGTAGACGAAACCGGTGGCGGCGCCGACCAGCACGAGCGCACCCAGGACCTGCACCTCCTGCCCGCTCGGCGCGCGCGTCAGGCCGAGCAGGGCCAGCGGGAGCAGCGCCGCCAGCAGCCCGGTCAGTCCGCTCTGGATCAGCCCGCTGCGCAGCCCGAACAGCTCCGAGCCGACCGCGACCAGCACGACTGGCAGCACGATGATCGCAAAGCCGAGTCGGCTGATCAGCGCAAAGGCAGCCTGCGCCGTCGGCGTCGGGTCGATGCCGCTGTCGGCGAGCCCGAACAGGATGTCGAGCAGCCGCTCGACGCCGCCGCCGATCAGGAGCGCCAGCGTCGGCTCGACCGCGGTCGCGATCATCATGGCGAGCAGGCCGGCGGCCATCGCCATCACCAGCGCGAACGGGATCAGCAGGAGCCAGCGCAGCATGAGGATCAGCCGGCGAGCGCGGTGTCGGTGGCTTCGCCCTGGTCCAGCATCAGCCGGGCACGGGCCGAGAGCTTCTCGGTCTCGCTCTTGAGCTGGCCGCAGGCGGCGAGGATGTCACGTCCGCGCGGCGTACGCACTGGCGAGGCATAGCCGGCGCGGAAGACGATCTCGGAGAAGCGCTCGATCCGATCCCAGTCCGAGCACTCGTATCTCGTGCCGGGCCAAGGGTTGAACGGGATCAGGTTGATCTTGGCCGGAATGCCCTTGAGCAGCCTGACCAGTTCGCGCGCCTCCGCGTCGGAATCGTTTACACCCTTGAGCATGACGTATTCGAACGTGATCCGCTTGGCGTTCGAGAGCCCCGGATAGTTCCGGCAGGCCTCGAGCAGATCCTTGATCGGGTACTTCTTGTTGAGTGGTACGAGCTCGTTGCGCAGATCGTCGCGCACGGCGTGCAGCGAGATCGCGAGCATCGTGCCCATCTCGGCACCGAGCGGCTCGATCTGCGGCACCACGCCAGAAGTCGAGACCGTGATACGGCGCCGCCCGAGCGACAGGCCCTGATCGTCGGAGATCACCGCGATCGCGTCGCGCACGCCATCGAAATTGTAGAGCGGCTCGCCCATGCCCATGAAGACGATGTTGGAGACGAAGCGCCCGCCATCCTTTGGCACGAAGGCGCCGTCCGGGGCTGCGCGGTTCGGAAAATCGCCGAGCCTGTCGCGCGCCACCATCAGCTGCGCGACGATCTCCTCGGTCGTCAGGTTGCGCACGAGGCGCTGCGTGCCGGTGTGGCAGAAGGTGCAGGTCAGCGTGCAGCCGACCTGGCTGGAGACGCAGAGCGTGCCGCGGTCGACCTCGGGGATATAGACGCACTCGATCTCGGCGCCGCGGTCGCGCGGTCCGGTCGAGGGCATGCGTAGGAGCCATTTGCGGGTGCCGTCGGTCGAGACCTGCTCGGCCGTGACCTCGGGCAGGTCCAGCGTGAAGCGCTCGGCGAGCTGCCCGCGCAGGCCCTTGCCGATCGTCGTCATCGCGTCGAAATCGCGCACGCCGTAATGATAGATCCAGTTCCAGAGCTGGCCGACGCGCATGCGCCGCTCCTTCTCCGGAACGCCGATCTCGGCCAGCGCCTGGCTAAGACCTGCGCGCGTGCGCCCGGCGAGCGAGGGACGCCGCAAAACGGGTTCGGCCGCTGGCGCGGCGGTTTCAAGAACGGACAGGGTCATCGGAACTCTGGCTTAAGGGCGGGCGACCACGGCCCGCATCTGGCGGCCTCATAACACAGGAACGCCCGCCAGCGAAATCATGCCTGCTTCCGGCTTGCCGGACAGCCTATCTGCAGGCGTCTTCGGCACGCTTCACGGTCTGGGTCATGCCGGCGAGCGAGTATTTGTCGGACGTCGGATTGCCCCGCCTCGACGTGCCCTTGACCTCGAGATCGGCGCCCTTGCGCAGGGAATCGAGCATGCGGGGCTCTTCGGCCGGGTTCTTCAGCCACATGTTCTTGCCCTTGGCGACGAGCGCGAAACGCTCGGAGCCGATCACCGCCTGATGCTCGACATCTTCCTTGAGGTCGAAATTCATCACGAAGCTGATCTCGTTGCGCACCCCTTCGCCAGGGCGCGTCGCGACGAAGAGCAGGCCCTCGATATCGCGCAGATTGGCCGGCGAGCGGCTTTCCGCCTTCGACAGCGCATAGCAGACCTTGGCGCGGCCCTGCTGCGAGGAAAACGCCTGCCACTTGCCGGCGGATTCGAGCAGCATCGCCTGCCCTTGGCCGGCGGCGGGGGTGCCCGCTGCCGCAGCCGGGCGCGCACGCTGCGCCAGAGCGGCCGCCGACGAAAGGGCGAGGCCAGCGCAGGCCAGCAGCAGGGCGAGCCGGAAGGTCGGGCGGGACGGGGCGACCCCGGAGCGGAAAGACGAGATGTTCATGGACCGCAATCAGCCACTAAAAAACTTAATACTGCCTTTACCACGCGTTTACGGACGCGCCGGCCCAGGGCGGCGCATAGAGTGTCATGATCCTGGCGAAAATGCGAATGTCGGCGCCTCGCGGGCCGCCTGTTCCGTTCACCCTGAACGCATGGCAAAGTCCGCTTCCGGATGGTGTCGCGACGGGTGACGGAACGATGAGGGCGCTGCTCTGCGAAAGCCACGGGCCGGCCGAGACGCTGGTCATCCGCGACTTGCCCGAGCCGAAGCCCGGACCGGGTGAGATCGCAATCGCGGTCAGGGCGGCCGCGCTCAACTTCTTCGACACGCTGATCATCGAGAACCGCTACCAGGCCAAGCCGGCGCTGCCCTTCTCACCCTCGGCCGAATGCGCGGGAACGGTCGCCGCCATCGGCGAGGGCGTCACCGGCTGGCGCGTCGGAGAGCGCGTCGCCGCCTGGCTCGGTTTTGGTGCCGCCCGCGAGCAGGTGATAGTCCCGGCCGAGAGCGCGGTCAGGGTGCCGGACGCCCTCGACGACGCGCAGGCCGCCGGTCTCTTCGTCACCTATGGCACGGCGATGCATGGGCTGATCCAGCGCGCCGGGCTGAAGGGCGGCGAGACGCTCGCCATCCTCGGTGCTGCCGGCGGCGCTGGCCTCGCGGCTGTCGAGATCGGCGCGCTGCTCGGCGCCCATGTCATCGCCTGCGCCTCCTCGGCGGAGAAGCTCGAACTCGCCCGCGAGCATGGTGCGCAGGAGGAGATCGACTACACGCGCCAGGACCTTCGGGCCGGCTTGCGCCGCCTGACCGACGGGCGCGGCGTCGACGTGCTCTACGACACCGTCGGGGGCGATCTCGCCGAACCCGCCGTCAGGTCGATGGCCTGGGAGGGCCGCTATCTCGTCATCGGCTTCGCCGGCGGCGCCATTCCCAGGATCCCGCTCAACCTGCTGCTGCTGAAAGGCTGCGACCTGCGCGGCGTCTTCTGGGGCGAGTTCGTCAGGCGCGAACCCGCCAGCCAGCGCCGCAACATGGAACGCCTGCTTGACTGGGCGGCGGGCGGCCATATCCGCGCCCATGTCCACGCCACGCTGCCGCTGGAGCGTTGGACCGAGGCCTATGCGCTGATCGGCGACCGCAAGGCCAGGGGCAAGGTCGTGCTGACACTCTGACGATCCGTCGTCAGAGCTCCGCCATGGCCTGCTTCGCCCTGGCGCGGTGATCGGGCGTGATCGACCCGGCCACCGCCGCCAGCGCCGCCGCGATCACGGCGGCATCATCGGTGAAGCCGAGGATCGGCATGATGTCGGGCAGCGCATCGACCGGCAGCACGAAATAGCCCAGCGCCGCAAGCAATGTCATACGGACGCGGCGCGGCGTCGCCGGATCGCGAGCGCAGAACCAGGCCGCCAGCAGGTCCTCGGCGAAGGGAATCCGCTTCGCCACGCGCTTCAGGCGGCCGAGCAACTCCGACCCGAAACGCGCCTCGTCGCGCAGACTCTCACGGATGGCCGCCATCTCATCAGGCGTGAAGCGGGAGGTGAAACCGTCGCTCATTCTGCCCCTCCTTCGGGCCGGTGATCCTGGTGCCAGCGTCCGCTGATCGGCCCCGGTCGGCAATGTCAAAAAATGTGGCCCCGCAGGAAACCACGCACAAGGGGCCTGCGAAAAATCCGGCTTGGAGCGGCAGGCCGTGGCCTCTAACCCTGTAAGGCCCTCAAGATCAGGAAGCGCTCGATGAAGCTCGATTCCTCCATCGCCGCCATCGTTACCGGCGGCGCCTCCGGCCTCGGCGAGGCCACCGCGCGCATGCTGGCCGGCCAAGGTACCAAGGTTGCGCTGTTCGATCTGAACGCCGAACGCGGCGAGACGGTCGCAGCCGAGATCGGTGGGCTCTTCGTCGCATGCGACGTGACCAGTGAGGCTTCCGTCGATCAGGCGCTGGCGACCGCCCGCGCCGCACATGACATCGCCCGGGTCGTGGTGAACTGCGCCGGCATCGCGCCGGGGCGCCGCATCGTCTCGAAGAAGCGCGAGACCGGCGAGCTGATCGCGCATGATTCGGCCCTGTTCGAGAAGGCGGTCGCGATCAATCTCACCGGCACCTTCCGTATGATCGCGAAATCGGCCGCCGCTCTGGCGGGCCTCGAGCCGGTGACCCCGGATGGCGGGCGCGGCGTCTTCATCTGCACCGCCTCGATCGCAGCGGAGGACGGCCAGATCGGCCAAGCGGCCTATGCGGCCTCAAAAGCCGGCGTCGCCGGCATGACGCTGCCGATCGCCCGCGAGCTCGCCTCGTCCGGCATCCGCGTCATGACGATCATGCCCGGCCTCTTCGAGACGCCGATGTTCGACGGCCTGCCGGAGGATGCGCGCAACTCCCTAGCAATCTCCGTGCCGCATCCGTCCCGCCTCGGCCGGCCGGCGGAATATGCCGCGCTCGTACGCAGCATCATCGAGAACGACATGCTGAACGGCAGCGCGATCCGCCTCGACGGCGCCCTGCGCATGGCGCCAAAATAGCCGCACCGCAACGGCATCGCGATCACGGCCTTAGCGGGCTGGATTGCTGCCGGGCTCATCGTCCTCCTGCACGATGCGGTAGACGACATTGGCGCTGAGGTCCCGGTACAGATCCACGCGCTCTCCGTCCCAGTGATAGTCGAGATGGCGGCCCTGGACCGGATGCGCGGCACCGTCGGGGTAAAACAGCCCGACGCATTGGCCGGCCGGGCAGCGCACGCTCGGATAGACGACGCCGTCCGAGCCTGCGGCGCGCAGAGCCAATCCCAGCGCCTGGCTTTCGGCGTAGTCGTCGGGAATGAGCGCCGCCTCAGCCTTGCGTTCCGGCCCGCGCAGATCGTGCAGCGTAGCCGTCACGTCGATCAGGATTTCCCGGAACTGCGAGGTCCAGCCCGGCGGCTGCCTCGTCGCCGCCATGAAGCGCGCGTGATGGTACACCGTCTCGAACAGCGCCACCGGGAACGTGTTGCCGGCATAGAGCACCCCGAAGCGCCCGGTGGAGAACCGGCTCGGCCGATCGGGGCTGACATGGGTGAAGGGCGCCATCAGCCAGCTTGCACCCGGTCCTGCCACGCGCCGCGCCGGCGGGACGAGGTCGAGATTGCCGACCGCCTCCATCAACCGGGGATTCGTCTTCTGCTCGGCCGCGAGCAGAAGCGGCCAGTCGGCCGGGTCGGCGATGTCCTCGAACAGGTCGATCGGCGGAAAGATACTGCGGATGATCCGGACCGCCCCACGCCAATCGATCTCGGCGACTGGCAGCCCGGCCGGGTCGATCACCAGGCACCCCGCTCGTGATCGAGGTAATGCCGGACGCGCATCAGGTCGGTCAGCTCGCCGCCGAGCATCACCTGCAGCGCCGAACGGCCTCCGAACGCCGCATTCGCAGCCTGGATCCAGTCATAGCCGCGCTGCGGCTCGCGGAAGATGATACGCAGCGCCTTGTGGATGCCCATGAGATTCGACAGGCGCGCCTTGCCGTCCCGCGAGACGCGGCCGATCTGCCCGGCCTTCCAGCGCCCATAGCTGCGCGATGGCAGATCGAGCAGCGTCGCGGCCTGTTCGTCGGTAAGCCGCCAGAGCCGGAACAGATTGACCGCGGCGCGGAACATCGCCGCCGCCTCGGCATCCGAGATCCGCTCCGGCACGAAGTCGGGCGCCGTCGTATCGATCTGGCGTAACGCAGTCATGGCTCGCCTCCCATTTGGCATAAAATGGGAGATAGATCGCCAAATGGCAAGAGCGCCCTATTCGGCCGCCTTGGCCGACTTGATCTCGTGCTTCAGGATCAGCGGCGTCTGCGCCAGCGCGAACAGCATGGTCAGCGGCATCACGCCCCAGACCTTGAAGGCGACCCAGAAATCCTGCGTCTGCGTGCGCCAGACCACCTCGTTCAGCGCGGCCAGCACGAAGAAGAACAGGCCCCAGCGCAGGGTCAGCTTGCGCCAGCCCTCCTCGTCGAGCTGCATCACGGTCTCGAGCACAAGCGCCAGGAGCGAGCGGCCGAACCAGAGCCCGCCCAGCAGCACGCACCCGAACAGCGTATTCACGATCGTCGGCTTGACCTTGATGAAGAAGGCATCGTCGAGCGCGATGGTCAGCCCGCCGAACACCGTCACCACGACGGCATTCACGATCGCCATACGCGGCAGATAGCCCATCAGGACCCGCGACAGCGCCAGCGCGACCAGCGAGGCCGCGATGAAGATGCCGGTCGCCACGAAGATGCGCCGATCGTTGGCCACGCCGAACAGCCGGTCGCCATAGGAATTGGCCAGGAAGAAGATCGCCAGCGGCCCGAATTCGAGCGCGAGCTTCAGCAACGGGTGCACGCTGCGGCTCGTCGCCGCCTTCTCGGCCACCGCCTCGGCCGTCTCGGCTCCATTGTCGCTCGTCACGCTGCTTCTCCCAATCCCGCCACGGCCTGCGCGAAATCGCGCGCCGAGAACGACTCCAGATCCTCGACGCTCTCGCCGACACCGATGAAATGCACCGGCAGGCCGAATTTCGCCGCCAGTGCCACCAGGATGCCGCCCCGCGCCGTACCGTCGAGCTTGGTCATCACCAATCCGGTGACCCCGGCCGTATCCTGAAAGGCCTCGACTTGGCTCACCGCATTCTGCCCGACGGTCGCATCGAGCACGAGCAGCGCCGCATGCGGCGCCTCGGGATCGAGCTTGCGGATCACGCGGACGACCTTCGCGAGTTCGTCCATCAACCCCGTCTTGTTCTGCAGCCGCCCGGCGGTGTCGACCAGGAGGACGTCCGTCCCTGCTGCCTTGGCCTTCTGCAGCGCCTCGAAGGCAAGTCCCGCGGCATCCGCGCCCTGATTGCCGGAGACGACCTCCGCCCCAGTGCGCGCACCCCAGACCTTGAGCTGCTCGATGGCGGCCGCACGGAAGGTGTCGCCCGCAGCCAGCATCACGGATTTGCCCTCGGCCCGGAATTTTGCGGCGAGCTTGCCGATCGTCGTCGTCTTGCCCGAGCCGTTGACCCCGACCATCAGGATGACGAAGGGCTTCTTCGCGCCGTCGATCGCCAGCGGCAGCGCGACCGGGGTCAGGATCGACTCGACCTCGCGCGCCAGGATCGCCTTCACCTCGGCCGGCTCGATCTGCTTGTCGTAGCGCCCCTCGCCCACTGCCTTTGCGACGCGGGCGGCGGTGGCGAGGCCGAGATCGGCCTGGATCAGGATGTCTTCGAGGTCCTCCAGCGTGCCGGCATCGAGCTTGCGCTTGGTGAAGAGGTCGGTGATGCCCGTCGTCAGCGCCGAGGACGTCCGCGACAGGCCCTCGGTCAGGCGGCGCCACCAACTTCGCTTCGGCTCCGGGGCCGGTGCAGGCGCTGCAACGACTGGCGGTTCCATGACAGGCGGCGCCGCGACGGGCGCAGGCTCCGGCATGGCGATCGGCAGCGGCGCGGCCTCGCCGGCGAGCAGTTCCGGCGCGAGCGGCGCATCCTCGGCAGGCTCGGGCGGGGTGGCCGCCGGCTCCGGTGACGGCGCGGGCGGAAGAGGAGCCGGCTCCGGCTCGCTGCCGAACAATCTCGAAAAGAAGCCGCGCTTCTTCGGTTCGCTCTCGCTCATCACCCGTCCTGTATCCGGCCGCCCGGTCTCGGGAGCCCCGCCTTCGTCGCCATTCCCCGTCGGGACGAGAAGGCTCATATAGGGGCCTGCCGGCGCGGTTGCACCGCCGGGCCGTGTGTTCTAGCGCAATGCCATGACAGCGCCCGACCGACCAGAGATTTCGCATCCGCGCCAGGAGGCATCGCGTGATGAGGCGCCGCTGCCCTTCCCGCTGCTCTATCGCGACGCGATGATGCTCGTCATCGACAAGCCCGCAGGCCTGCCCTCGCATCGCGGGCCGCAGGCGAAACGGCGCGTCATCCCTGTCCTGACAGACCATCTCGACGCCTTGCGCTTCGGCCTGCCGCGCCGCCCGGAGGCCGCGCACCGGCTCGACAAGGACACCTCGGGCTGCCTTATCCTCGGCCGCCACCCACGCGCCATGGCGGAGCTCAACCAGATGTTCCGCGACGGGCGGATCGACAAGACCTATTGGGCCATCGTCCAGGGCAGCCCTGAAGCGGAGGAGGGACTTATCGATCTGCCGCTTGGGAAGCGCTCGCCGGATCGCGGCTGGTGGATGAAGGTCGATCCCGCGGGCCTGCCCTCGCAGACGCGCTATCGCCTGCGCGGCCGCGGCGAGGACGAGGCCGGCCCGCTCGCCTGGCTCGAGCTCGAACCGCTGACCGGCCGAACTCACCAGCTGCGGGTCCACTGTGCCGCCTCCGGCTGGCCGATGCTGGGCGACGAGATCTATGGCGACGCACCGCGCGAAGGCGGCCTGGGCCTGCAGCTGCACGCCCGCGCGATCACCGTGCCGCTCTACCGCAAGAAGCCTGCAATCCGCGTCGAGGCGCCGCCGCCGCCCCATATGGAGGCGGCACTGCGCGCCTGTGGCTGGGCGCCACCCCCGACCGATCCCTGATCCGCCGGCAACGACACCACCCTTCAGATCCCAAGCCCATCCAGGGCGCGGGCGAACTTCACGTCGAGCTCGGTCAGCCCGCCGGCATCATGCGTCGAGAGCGTCACCTCGACGGTGCGATAGACATTGGACCATTCAGGATGGTGATTCATCCTCTCGGCCAGCAACGCCACCCGCGTCATCCAGCCGAAGGCTTCGCTGAAGTCGCGAAACACGAAGCGCTTGCTGATCGCCTCGCGTCCCTCGACAAGCTTCCAGCCCGTCAGGGTCGCAAGGGCCTCGTCGCGGGCCTCATGACCGAGTCGCTTGGGCATCGTCACCTCCGCTGGCTCACGCTCCCCAGCGGCCTGTTCGGATAGGACGGACCGAGGGGATAGGCCGCCTCCAGGACATAGGGCCCGCCGCCGACCGAATCGCGCGACGACATCAGGGCGAGGCGCCGCGCCGTGAAGCTGATCGGGCGGACGATCGGGTGGAGGCTGAGATAATGCGCCACATCCACCGGCGACGTATCGCGCAGACGCGCCAGCGTGACATGCGGCACGAACTTACGCCCCTCCGGCGGCAGCCCCAGCCGACGCGTCAGGCGCTCGAGATCAGCCTGGAGCTCACTAAGCCGCGGGCTGGGCTGCACGCGCG
This sequence comes from Allobosea sp. Root381, assembly GCF_001429395.1. GTDB lineage: Bacteria > Pseudomonadota > Alphaproteobacteria > Rhizobiales > Beijerinckiaceae > Allobosea. The sequence continues at coordinate 54,298 of NZ_LMJT01000022.1, read as the reverse complement.
CGAAGACGCTGCGCGGCTTGTCGCCGCCGAAGCTGCCGAGCGCATCGAGAGTCACCTCGAACGGATAGCTGCGGATCTCGGCGAGGAACTCGTCGAGATCATTGGCGGTGCGCCGGTCGACATCCCCGAGGAAGCGGAGCGTGACGTGGTAGTCGGCCGGCTCGATCCAGCGCGCTCCGGCCAGTCCGCCCCGGTGCAGCGTCAGCGCCGAGGCGACCTCGGCGGGAATCTCCAGAGCTGTGAACAGCCTCGGCATCCCGAATCAGTGCCAGCTTTTTGTGACTCTGGCGAGACGAAATGCCGGAGCCCCTCTTAAGGGCAGGGATTGCCGGCGAGCTGGTGCACCGCATCGATCTTCGCCTCGACCTCGGCCGAGAGCGTCACGCCGATCGAGGCGATGTCCGTCCTGAGCTGCTCCATCGAGGTCGCGCCGATGATGTTCGAGGTCACGAAAACGCGCGCATTGACGAAGGCCAGCGCCATCTGTGCAGGGTCGAGCCCGGCCTCGCGCGCGATCGCGATGTAGCGCTTGATTGCCTCCTCGGCCCCGGCGGTCTGGTAGCGCTGGCCGCGGTCGAACAGCGTCGTGCGGGCGCCGGCCGGCCGCGCGCCGTCGAGATATTTCCCGGTCAGGAAGCCCTGCGCCAGCGGCGAATAGGCGAGCAGTCCGACATCCTCGCGCAGCGCGACCTCGGCCAGCGCCGTCTCGAAGGTGCGATTCAGCAGGTTGTAGGCGTTCTGGATCGACTGGACGCGGGGCGTCCCGCGGGCCGCCGAGTCCTGCACGAAGCTCATCGTACCCCAGGCGCTCTCGTTGGAGAGGCCGAGATGGCGGATCTTGCCGGCCTTGACCAGCTCGGCGAAGGCGTCGAGCTGGTCGGGGATCGAGGTCTCGTCCTCCGGCCGCTCGAAGGCGGCGCTGTTGAAGCGCGTCGGATTCGAGCCCCAAGGCATCGGCCGCTCGGGGAAATGGATCTGGTAGAGATCGATATAGTCGGTGCCGAGGCGCTGCAGGCTCTTGTCGACCGCCTCGAAGACCTGGGCCCGGGTGACGCGCGTCGGACTCTTGTCGTCGCGGAACCAGGTGTTGCCGCCGCGGCCGCAGACCTTCGAGGCGAGGATCACCTTGTCGCGGTTCTTGCGCGCCTTGAACCAGCTGCCGATGATCCGCTCGGTCGAGCCTTGCGTCTCCGGCCTGGGCGGAATCGAATAAAGCTCGGCCGTATCGAAGAAGTTCACGCCCTGGTCGAGGGCGTAGTCCATCTGCTCATGACCCTCGGCTTCGGTGTTCTGCTCGCCCCAGGTCATGGTTCCGAGGCAGATCACCGAGACCTTGAGATCGGTGCGCCCGAGACGGCGGTATTCCATGGGAAGTGAGCTCCGGAGACGGCCGGCGGTGGCGCAGGCGGGACGTTGAGTGTCAGGATTTGGCCGGAAGCGACGCGAGGAAGCGCTCGACCGTGGGCAGGATGTTGCGGACGATGACGCGCACGCCCTCGACCGTGGGATGGAGCTGGTCGGGCAGGTTGAGCGCGCGCTCGCCCGCGACCCCTTCCAGGAAGAAGGGGTAAAGCATCAGCCCGTGGCTTTTCGCAAGCTCCGGATAGATGGCGTCGAAGCGCGCGGCATATTCGGCGCCGAGATTGCGCGGCGCATACATGCCGGCGAGCAGTACCGGGATGCCGCGTTCCTTGAGGCGCGTGATGATCGCTTCCAGCCCCTTGCGGGTCACGCCCGGATCAAGGCCGCGCAGCGCGTCGTTGGCGCCGAGTTCGAGGATCACGCCGTCGGTCCCGTCCGGCACCGACCAGTCGAGCCGTTCGAGCCCGCCCTGGACCGTGTCGCCGGAGACTCCCGCGTTCACGATTTCGACAGCGATGCCCTTCTCGCGCAACGCCTGCTCGAGCACCGGCGGGAAGGCTGCGCTGCCCGGCAAATTGTATCCGGCGGTCAGGCTGTCGCCCAATGCGACGAGTTTCAGCGTCCGCGCCGGCGCGGGCGGGCTGGTCTGGGCCATGGCCGGGAGCGGTAGCAGCGTGCAGCAGATCAGAAAAGCGGCGCAGAGCGATTGGACAAGCGCCGGGCCAAGCCCATATCGGCCTCTTGCGGTGTGCACACGCGTGTCGCCGGGCTCGGCCCGCGGCCGGGTGCGGCGGGGGGCGAGAATGGATATCGAAGGCAGGGTCATTGGCTGATGAGCGAAGTGAGCGTCCCACCGACAGAACGGCCGGCGATCGAATTGCGGGATGTTCAGCTTAGTTTGGGGCGTGCGGCCGCCCGCGTCCATATCCTCAAGGGCGTTTCTTTGTCCCTGGCCTCCGGCCAGGCGACCGGGCTGGTCGGCCCCTCCGGCTCCGGCAAGTCGACCCTGCTGATGACCATGGCGGGTCTGGAACGCCCGGATTCCGGCACCGTCAGGGTCGCCGGCCAGGATCTCGGCGCGCTCGACGAGGACGGCCTCGCCGTCTTCCGCGGCCGGCATATCGGCATCGTCTTCCAGTCCTTCCATCTCGTCCCGACCATGACGGCGCGCGAGAACGTCGCCCTGCCGCTGGAGCTCGCCGGCGCCGGCGACGCCTTCGCGCGTGCCGAAGCGGAGCTGCGCAATGTCGGCCTGGGCGAACGCATGGACCATTACCCGGCGCAGCTCTCGGGCGGCGAGCAGCAGCGCGTCGCCATTGCGCGAGCGGTCGCACCGGATCCGGCGATCCTCGTCGCCGACGAGCCGACCGGCAATCTCGACGAGACCACCGGCCGCTCCATCGTCGACCTGATCTTCGCTCTGAGGCGCGAACGAGGCGCGACCCTGGTGCTCGTCACCCATGATCTGTCGCTGGCGGCGCTCTGCGACCGAACGGTGCGCCTGCGCGCCGGACGCATCGAGGCGCCCGCCAGCACCGACGCCGACGCGACGGTGGGCTGAGCATGCACGGAACGGCCAAGCCCGCACCTCTGTCTCCATCCGGCGCCTCGGGATTCTCGCTCGCCCTTCGCCTTGCCTGGCGCGACCTGCGCGGCGGCCTGCGCGGCTTCGGCGTCTTCATCGCCTGCCTCGCGCTCGGCGTCATGACCATCGCCGCCGTCGCCTCCGCCTCGCGCGGCCTCACCGAGGGGTTGGCGCGCGAGGGCCGGCGCATCCTCGGCGGCGACGCCGCCTTCAGCCTGATCCATCGCGAGGCGACGACGCCGGAACGCGCCTTCCTCGAATCGCGTGGCAGCGTCTCGACCATCGCGACGATGCGCGGCATGGCCAATGCCGGCGACAAGGGCACCGCCCTCGTCGAGATCAAGGCGGTGGATGCCGGCTATCCCGCCATCGGCACTCTCACGACCGACCCGGCCACGCCGATCGCGGAACTCCTCGCTCCCAACGACGGCGCCTTCGGCGCGGTCGCCGATCCCGTGCTGTTCGGCCGGCTCGACCTGAAGCCCGGCGATACGATCATGGTCGGCGGCGCGCGCGTACAGCTGCGCGCCAATCTCGTCTCCGAGCCCGACAAGATCGCAGCCGGCGTCGGCTTCGGCCCGCGGCTCCTGATCTCGCAGGACGCGTTGCGCGCGACCGGCCTGCTCCAGCCCGGCAGCCTGGTGCGCTGGACCTACCGGGTCTCGCTGCCGCCCCAGGCGATGAGCGATGCCGATCTCGACGCCCTGATCGCAGCGGCCGGAACCGAACAGCGCGATGCCGGCTGGGAAATCCGCTCCCGCGCCAATGCCAATCCGGGCTTCCAGCGCAATCTCGAGCGCTTCACCCAGTTCCTGACCCTGGTTGGGCTCACCGCCCTGCTCGTCGGCGGCGTCGGCGTGGCAAATGCCGTGCGCCGCTTTGTCGAGGCCAAGAAGCTCGACTTTGCCACGATGAAGGCCGTCGGCGCGACCGGCGGCCGCGTCGTCGCGATCCACCTGACTGAAGTCATGCTGGTCGCAGGCCTGGGCACCGGCATCGGCCTTGTGCTCGGCGCAGCCGCGCCCTTCGCGCTCGGCGCCGCGCTGCAGGCTGTCCTGCCCGTGCCTTTCGAGCCGACGCTGGCGCCGGGCGAGCTCGGCGTCGCCGCGATCTACGGCCTGCTGACGGCGCTGGTCTTCGCCATCCTGCCGCTCGGGCGCGCCCATGACGTGCCGGTCTCGGCGCTCTTCCGCGACCAGATCGAGCCCGATGCACGCCGACCCCGCGCGATCTATCTCGCCATCTGCCTGCTGGCACTTGCCGGCCTGATCGGCGTCGCGCTCGCTTTCGCCTATGACCGGCGCATCGCGCTGATCTACATCGGCGTGATGACCGGCGTCTTCCTGCTGCTGCGCGGCGTGTCCCTTGGATTGATGGCGCTGGCGCGCAGGACTCCGCGGCCGAAACATCCGGCCCTGCGCATGGCGCTCGCCAACAGCTACCGCCCCGGCGCGCTGACGCCCTCGCTCGTGCTCTCGGTGGGGCTCGGCGTCGCGCTGCTCTCGGCGCTGGCCTTCATCGATGTCAGCCTGACCCGCCAGCTGACCCAGGCCCTGCCGCAGAAGGCGCCGAGCTTCTTCTTCCTCGACATCCCCAATGCCGAGGCCGCCCGCTTCGACGATCTCCTGGCGCAGGAGCGGCCGGGCGCGACGCTGACCCGCGTGCCGATGATGCGCGGCCGCATCGTCTCCGTGAACGACGTCCGGGCCGAGGACATCAAGGCCTCGGAACAGTCGGCCTGGATACTCGACGGCGACCGCGGCATCACCTATTCGGCCGAGCTGCCGGAGGGCTCGAAGCTGACCGAGGGCGAATGGTGGCCGGCCGACTATCGCGGCGAACCACTGGTCTCCTTCGAGGCCCAGAACGCCGCCGGGATCGGGCTGAAGATCGGCGACAGGCTCACCGTCAACGTGCTCGGTCGCAACATCACCGCCCGCGTCGCCAATTTGCGACAGGTCGAGTGGCGCTCGCTCGGCATCAATTTCGTGATGCTGTTCTCGCCCAACACCTTTGCCGGGGCGCCCCACACCAATCTCGCGACCATAACCCAGCCGCAGGAGGGCACGAGCGCCGCCGATGCCGCGCTGCTGCGCCGCCTCGCCGTCGAGTTTCCCTCGGTTACGGCGGTGCGCGTCAAGGACGCGCTGGAGGCGGTCAACACCATCGTCGGCCAGCTCGCCACCGCGATCCGTGGCGCGTCGGGACTCGCCATCGCGGCAAGCCTGCTCGTGCTGGGCGGAGCGCTCGCGGCCGGGCAACACGCGCGACTTTACGACGCGATGATCCTGAAGACGCTGGGCGCGACGCGCCGCTTCATACTTTCGTCGTACGCCCTCGAATACGCGGCAATCGGCCTCGTCTCGGCGCTGTTCGGCGTTGTCGCGGGCGCTCTCGCCGGCTGGGGCGTCGTAACACAAGTGATGAAGATCGAATTCGTCAATGACCCTACCGGGGCTTTACTGGCTGCAACTGCCGCAGTTGGCGTCACCGTCCTGTTCGGGCTTACGGGCACCCTGAAAATACTGTCGAAAGCGCCGGCTTCTCATCTGCGGAATTTATGATGACTATCTGAGAACGGCTCTCGATAGACATTACAGATTCGTCACTTTGCATGGCAGCAGCGCCGCGTTTCTATGGCGCGTCGCTGCTTAACCATGCAGGCCTCTTGTAAGAACCCGCGAACGCCCTCATATTCCGTCCATCGCCACGATTGTGCGCGACGATGGGCTGGCGCGGACATGCGAGTCGGCCTTCGGATTCACTGTCAGGGGAAAATCGCTCCATGAGCAACTTCGACCGCAATGCTCCAGTCTGGGGTGCCGGCCGCGCACAGCAGACCAGCGCCGTCGAGATGGATCAGGGCCTGCGCTCGTTCATGCTCGGCGTCTACAACAACATGACGATCGGCCTCGCCATCACCGGCGTCGTCGCGATCGGCATCTCGATGCTCGCCATCGCCGGCGTCTCGCCGACCGGCAAGGTCACGGCTCTGACGCCGCTCGGCCAGGCTCTCTATCTCAGCCCGCTGAAATGGGCCGTGATGCTGGCCCCGCTGGCCTTCATCCTGTTCTTCTCGTTCAAGGCCGAAAGCATGAGCGCCTCGGCCGCGCGGACGATGTTCTTCGTCTTCGCCGCGGTGATGGGCATCTCGCTCTCGTCGATCTTCATCGTCTTCACCGGCGAGTCGATCGCGCGCGTCTTCTTCATCACGGCGGCGGCCTTCGGCGGCCTCAGCCTGTTCGGCTACACCACGAAGAAGTCGCTTTCGGGCATGGGATCCTTCCTGATCATGGGCCTGATCGGCCTGGTGATCGCCTCGGTGGTGAACATCTTCCTGGCCTCGAGCGCTCTCGCCTTCGCCGTCTCGGTGATCGGCGTGCTCGTCTTCGCCGGCCTTACCGCCTGGGACACCCAGCGCCTGAAGGAGATGTATCTCTACTCCGACCTGGACGGGGAATCGGCTGCGAAGCTCTCGGTCAACGGCGCTCTGTCGCTGTACCTGAACTTCATCAACATGTTCCAGATGCTGCTGTCGCTCTTCGGCAACCGCAGCGAGTGACCTGATCGATCCGCGATGCGGATCAAGACGAGCCCCGGCCGCAAGGCCGGGGCTTTTTCTTTGGCATGTCGCTTGCGTAAAATTCGGGCATGACCAGCCTGTCGATCCGCCCGGCCACGCCCGCCGACATTCCCGCCATCGCGCTGATCTACGGCGACGCCGTGGTGAACGGCACCGCCTCCTGGGAGATCGAGCCGCCCGGCGAGGCCGAGCTGCTGCGGCGCTACGAAGCGCTCCTGGCGGGCGGCTATCCCTATCTCGTCGCCGAACGCGACGAACGGCTCCTAGGCTATGCCTATGCCGGCGCCTATCGTCCGCGTCCGGCCTATCGCGCCACCGTCGAGAACTCGATCTACATCGCCCCCGACGCCCAAGGCTCCGGCGTCGGCAGCGCCCTGCTCGCTGCCCTGGTCAAGGATTGTACGGCTCGCGGCTTCCGCCAGATGATCGCCGTGATCGGCGACGGCACCGGCGCCTCCATCGGCTCGCGGCGCCTGCATGAGCGCGCGGGTTTTCGCCTGATCGGCGTCGCCGAGAAGGTCGGCTTCAAGCATGGCCGCTGGCTCGACCAGATGCTGATGCAGAAGGAGCTGGGCGAGGGCGACAGGGCACCGCCCGCATCCTGACGGGCCGTCAGCCGACCACGCTGAGCTTCCTGTCCAGCACGCGCAGCACCCGCGACAGCTCCGTGCCACGCTTCAGCACGAGCCCCGTCGCAGCAACGACCGAATAGGCGCCCTGCCGCTTGGCGAGCGCCGGATCCTTGACGATCCGGTAGAGCGGCACCTCGGAAGAACGGCGGTAGACCGAGAACTGCGCCTTGTCCTTGAGGAAATCGATGGCGTAGTCCCGCCACTCGCCGGCAGCGACCATGCGGCCATAGAGATTGAGCAGTTCCGAAAGCTCGCGGCGGTCGAAGGTGACTGCGGCCGGTTTCGCCCCCCCCGGAAAGGGGATCACCCCGGCCGTCGGCTGCGATTGCGGCGTATCGCTTTCGCTCATTGCGCCTCCCGATCAGCAGCCGCTCGGGCCGCTCCGATGCCTGGGGATCGATGATGCGCCCCCGATGCCAAGCTGGCAAGCAATCGAGGCCAGGGCCTCGTCCCGCCGCCGCGAGGTTACACCCACAATGTTCGCTACCGATCACAGATTCGTCAGCGTTGCCGCATTTTCGCCCTCATCATGCCAAGTGGCCGCCCCGTTGCTCGATTTGAATGGGGTTACAGCCTCGACGGCTCGGCTTCGTCGATCGTCGGTTTGTCAGCCCCCCAGCCCCCCGGGGATCTGGTGGTGCCGGGCCATTACTTTCGAGGCCAACTCAGCGGCTGGCGTTCTGCGCTGGCCGTTTTTCTTTGTCCTGCACACTCTGCACCCCTCAGCGCGCCTGCCGGTGATACTCTGCATTGGGCCGCATATCGACCGCCGATGCCATGCGGTTCGACATGTTGTAGAAGGCAGCGACCGCAGCCACGTCCCAGATGTCGCGCTCGCTGAACCCGGCCGCCCGTAGCCCGGCCCGGTCGTCCTCGCCAACGAGTTGCGGGCTCTCCGTCAGCTTGACGGCGAAATCGAGCATGCTGCGGTGGCGCAACGAGAGCTCGGCAGCGCGGTAGTTCATCGCCATCAGTTCGCCCAGCACCGGATCCTCCGAGAGCAGGCGCACCGCAGCGCCATGCGCGGTCAGGCAGTAATAGCAGCGGTTCACGCTGGAGACCGCCACCGCAATCATCTCGCGCTCGAGCTTCGACAGCCCGGACGGCGCCAGCATGAGGTCGTTGTAGAAGGCGGCGAAGGCCGAGAGCTTGGCGTCGTCATGCGCATAGGCGACCAGCACGTTCGGCACGAAGCCGAGCTTCTCGACGCATTTGTCGAAATAGGCCTGATTCTCGGCCGAAAGCGCTTCCGGCCTGAGCGCGAGAGCCATCGCGGCCGGGGTGGCGTCCTGCCGCGCCGGCTTTTCGCCCGGCTTCGGTTTGTCATGTCTCGTCGCCATGATAGGTCCTGTCGTGTCGTCCGCGGTTGCCGTCGCGCACCGCGGCCAGAATGAAGTGCCGCACAGCCTATGCCATCGCTGCGGCAGAACAACAGGGTGGACACCATGGGCAAGCGGGTGAGCAATCCAACGGCCGCGACCGTCTCCGCGATCGAGACGGCCGCAGCAGGGTTGCCCGGCGAGATGCCAGCCGGATTTCCGCGCCTGCTCTACGGCCGTGTCGTCGCCGAGGATGTGGAGGCGCTGCCCGCGGACCTGCTCGCGCGCTCGGCGGCCGCGGCTTACGAACACCTTGCGGCGCCGCGCCGGCCCGAGACGATCAACCTGCGCTTCCGTGACGAGGCCTTCGAGAGCGAGGGCCGCAAGCGGCAACTGACGATTCTCGAGGTGGTCAACGACAACAAGGCATTCCTGCTCGATTCGACGCTCGCCGAACTCACAGAGCAGGGCTATGAGCCCCGCCTCGTCGCGCACCCGATCCTCGCCGTCGCCAGGGACAAGGCCGGCAAGTTCGTCTCGCTCGCGGGCGAGGCCGCCGGCCGGGCGCCAGAGGGCACGCGCCGCGAAAGCCTGATCCAGATCGCCCTGGAGCGGATCGACTCGGCCGAGGCGCGCGACCGGCTCCGCGCCGGGCTGGAGCGCGTTTATACCGATGTCGGACTTGCGGTCGAGGACTGGGCCGCGATGCGCGGACGCATCACCGAGGTGATCCAGGCCTATCGCGCCAACCCGCCGCCGCTGGCGGAGGACGAGGTCAACGAGGCGCTGCAGTTCCTCGAATGGATCGCAGGCGACAACTTCACCCTGCTCGGCATCCGCGCCTACCGCTTCCCCAATGGCGATGCCGCCGCCGATCCCATCGAGGGCTCGGGCCTCGGCATCCTGCGCAACCCCGGCGTCAAGGTGCTGCGCAAGAATGGTGAGATGGTCACGGTGACGCCAGAGATCCGCGCGTTCCTGGCCAAGCCCCATGCGCTGATCATCACCAAGGCCAACGTCAAGAGCCGGGTGCACCGGCGCGTCCATCTCGACTATGTCGGCGTCAAGCTCTTCACCGCCGATGGCAGGCTCGACGGCGAGTTGCGCATCGTCGGCCTCCTGACCTCGAATGCCTATACCGGCAGCGCGCTCGCCATCCCCTATCTGCGCCTCAAGGTGGCGCGCGTCGCCAAGAACATCGGCTTCGATCCCGCGAGCTATTCCGGCCGGTCGCTGCTCAACGTGCTCGATGCCTATCCGCGCGACGAGCTCTTCCAGATCGACGTCGGCACGCTGGAGAGCTTCGCACTCGCCATCCTCCAGCTCACCGAGCGGCCGCGCATCCGGGCGCTGGCCCGCCTCGACGAATTCGACCGCTTCGTCTCGGTCCTCGTCTTCATCCCGAAGGACCGCTACGACACGCGGGTGCGTGCCCGCGTCGGCGAATTCCTCGCCAACATCTATCAGGGGCGCATCTCGGCCGCCTATCCCGCCTATCCGGAGGGGCCGCTTTCTCGCACCCACTACATCGTCGGCCGCGACGAGGGCAAAACCCCGAAGGTCGACCGCGTTACCCTGGAAGCCGGAATCGCCGCGATCGTCCGCACCTGGAGCGACGGCCTCAAGGACGTTCTCGACCATGAGCGCAGCGGCCCGGCCGCAAGGGCGCTGGCGGAGCGCTATGCCGAGGCCTTCGGTGCCGCCTATCGCGACCGCTTCTCGCCGGCCGAGACGCTTGAGGATATCGACATTCTGCAGCAGCTGACGCCGGAGCGGGGCCGGGCGGTCAACCTCTACCGGCGCGAGGGCGATCCGGCGACCCGCGCCAACCTGAAGGTGTTCTCGCGCGGCGCGGCGATCTCGCTCTCGGCCCGCGTGCCCGTGCTCGAGAACATGGGATTCCGCGTCGTCAACGAGCGCACCTACTACATCACGCCACAGCCAGCCGCCGGCGACGGAGCCGAGACGACGCGAGTCTGGCTGCACGACATGACACTCGAACGGGCCGATGACAGCGAGATCGACGTCGCGCGCCTCGACCCGACCATCGAGGCCGCGCTGATGGCGCAATTCCGCGGCCTCGCCGAATCCGACCGCTTCGACCAGCTCGTCCTGGCGGCTGGGCTGGCCTGGCGCGAGGCAGCGCTACTGCGTGCGTTCGGGCGCTACCTGCGCCAGGTCGGCGCACCCTATGCGCAGGGCTACATCGCCGACGCGCTGACCCGCCATCCCGGCATCGCCTCAGGGCTGATCGCCTATTTCACCGCGAAATTCGATCCACGCCTCGGCGAGGCCAAGCGCGCGGAGAAATCCGAAGCGGCGCGCAACGACATCGAGGCGGCTCTGGAGGCCGTCACCAGCCTCGACGAGGACCGCATCCTGCGCCGCCTCGTCAACCTGATCGACGCGAGCTTGCGCACCAATTTCTTCCAGATCGGCCCGGACGGGCAGCCGCGCGGGACGATCTCGATCAAATACGACTGCGCCAGGGTCGATTCGCTGCCGCTGCCGCATCCGCTCTACGAGATCTTCGTCTATTCGCCGCGCGTCGAAGGCGTGCATATGCGCTTCGGCAAGGTCGCGCGGGGCGGCCTGCGCTGGTCCGACAGGCCGCAGGATTTCCGCACCGAGGTGCTCGGCCTGGTCAAGGCGCAACAGGTCAAGAACGCGGTCATCGTACCCGTCGGCGCGAAGGGCGGCTTCGTGCCGAAGCTGCTCCCGCCGGCGACCGATCGGCAGGCCTGGCTGGCCGAGGGCACCGAGAGCTACCGCATCTTCATCCGCACCCTGCTCGAGCTCACCGACAATCTCGACGGCGAGACCGTGGTGCCGCCGCCCGACACGGTGCGCCATGACGGCGACGACCCTTACCTGGTTGTCGCCGCCGACAAGGGCACCGCGACCTTCTCCGACACGGCTAACGCGCTCTCGCTGGAGAAGCACCACTGGCTCGGCGATGCCTTCGCCTCCGGCGGCTCGCAGGGCTACGACCACAAGGGCATGGGCATCACGGCGCGCGGCGGCTGGGAAGCGGTGAAGCGGCATTTCCGCGAGGTCGACATCGATATCCAGACGACGCCCTTTACCGTCGCCGGCGTCGGCGACATGTCGGGCGACGTCTTCGGCAACGGCATGCTGCTCTCGCCGGCGATCAAGCTCCTCGCCGCCTTCGACCATCGCGACATCTTCCTCGATCCCGACCCGGACCCGGCCGCTTCGCTGGCCGAGCGCCGGCGCCTGTTCGACCTGCCGCGCTCGTCCTGGCAGGATTATAACAAGAGCCTGATCTCGGCCGGCGGCGGCGTGTTCTCGCGCCAGGCCAAGAGCATTCCGCTGAACAAGACGCTGCGGGAGCTGCTCGACATCGACAAGCCCGAGGTTTCGCCGCCCGAGTTGATGACGGCGATCCTGAAGGCTCGCGTCGACCTGATGTGGTTCGGCGGCATCGGCACCTATATCCGCGCCTCGGACGAGAGCGACGCCCAGGTTGGCGACCGCGCCAATGACGCGATCCGCGTCACTGGCAGCGATGTCAGGGCCCGCGTCATCGGCGAGGGCGCCAATCTCGGCGTGACCCAGCGTGGCCGCATCGAGGCGGCGCGCAAGGGCATCAGGCTCAACACCGACGCGATCGACAACTCCGCCGGCGTCAACACCTCCGACGTCGAGGTCAACATCAAGATCGCGCTGGCAGGTCCGGTGCAGAGCGGGCAGCTGAAGGAGGAGGCCCGTAACGCGCTGCTCGCCGAGATGACCGACGAGGTCGGCCTGCTCGTGCTGCGCAACAACTATCTCCAGACGCTGGCCCTGTCGCTGACCGAGGCCAAGGGCGTGGCCGCAACACCCGGCCTGCGTTACCTGATGCAGACGCTCGAAGCCGATGGCCGGCTCGACCGCACGGTGGAGTATCTGCCGAGCGACGCCGTCCTGGCCGAGCGCGAGAAGCGCAGCGAGGGGCTGACGCGGCCGGAGCTCGCGGTGCTGCTGGCCTATGCCAAGCTGTCCCTGCACGACGCCCTGCTGGCATCGGAGGTTCCGGACGATCTCTATCTGAACAGCGAGCTGGTGCGCTACTTCCCGCAGGCACTGCGCGAGCGCTACGGCCAGGAGATCGCCAGCCACAAGCTGCGGCGAGAGATCGTCGCGACCCAGCTCGCCAACGCCATCGTCAATCGCGGCGGCCCGGCACTGGTGCCGGTGCTCGCCGCGCTGACGCATGCCGACGCTCCGGCCATCGCCGCAGCCTATGCGATCGCGCGCGATTCCTTCGACCTGATTTCGCTGAACGGTGCGATCGACGCCCTCGACGCCCAGCTGCCCGGCAAGACCCAGCTCGGGCTCTATGCTGCCGTTCAGCAGCTGGTCAGCGACAGGATGGGCTGGTTCCTGCGCCGGGGCGTGGCGAAGCCGGGCGCCATCGAACCGACCGTGGCGCATTACGCAGCCGGCGTGGCGGCGCTCGCCGCCGAGCTCGACCAGTTGCTGCCGGACGCAGCCGGTCAGGCGCGGCAAGCCCGCATCGCCGTCCTGACCTCGGAGGGTGTGCCCGAAACCCTGGCTGTGCGCATCGCCAGCCTGCCGTCGCTGGCCCAGGCGACGGAGATCGTGGATATCGCGGAACAGACGAAGCGCGACATCGCCGACGTCGCGCGGATTCATTTCGGAGTCGATTCGGTCTTCGGCCTCTCGGCGCTGGCGAGCGCGGCAGCCGCAGTGCCCGCCACCGACGACTACGAACGCCTCGCTCGGGAGCGCGCCATCGAGACACTGTTCGACGCGCAGGCCAATCTCACCCGCGAGATCGCCGCGGCCGCGGACGGCAAGAGCGCGCTGGATGCCTGGCTCACAGAGCGAGGCGCCGATGCCGACCGAACCCGCAGCACGATCCAGGCGATCGCTTCATCGGGTCTCTCGCTGCCCAAGCTGATGGTCGCCGCGGGAATGCTGGCCGACCTGCCGCGGAAGCGAGCGTGAAACCGACGCCACTCCATCCGCACCGGATCAACCGAAACGAGCCATGACATGACCGACGACACGAACGAACCCGCCACCCGCATCGACCCCAAGCTGCTGGAGATCCTGGTCTGCCCGCTGACCAAGACGACGCTCGAATATGACGCGGCCAGGCAGGAGCTGATCAGCCAGGCGGCGAAGCTCGCCTATCCGATCCGCGACGGCATCCCGATCATGCTGCCGGAAGAGGCGCGGCCGCTGGAGGGGTAGGAAGCACCGTGTCATTCTCGGGCTTGTCCCGAGAAGCTCGTGCCGAATGAAGCGCCGCCATGCGAGCGCCATCGGCGATGATGATCGTCAGCAAGAGATGGTCGGGTCGAGCCCGACCATGACGTAAGCCCTACAGCGCTTCGCCGCGCAGCAGCCGCGGCGGCTCGCCGGCGACGCCCGCGGCCTCGCGGATGAAGAAGCGCTTCAGCCCCGGAAGCCGGTCGACCAGCCCGAGGCCGAGATCGCGCGCCAGCCGGATCGGCATGACATCGTTCGAGAACAGCCGGTTGAGCCCGTCCGTGACCGCGCCCATCGCCAGCGTATCGAAGCGACGGGCCTGCTCGTAGCCCTCGAGCACCTCGGCCGCGCCCGGATCGAGCCCGAGCCGGGCCGCATCGACGATCGTCTCGGCCAGCGCCGCCACGTCCTTGAGGCCGAGATTGAGGCCTTGACCTGCGATGGGGTGGATCAGATGCGCCGCATCCCCCAAGAGCGCCAGCCGCTCGCCGACGAAGCTTCGCGCGATACCGAAGCCGAGAGGATGCGCCGAAACCGGGCTCTCCAGCGCGATCTCGCCGAGCTCCAGCCCGAAACGCCGCTCGATCTCGGCCAGCATGTCGATCTCGTCGAGGGCGAGCAGCGCCGGCACGTTCTCGGCGCGCTCGGTCCAGACGATGGAGGAGCGATGGCCGAGACGGCCGTCATCGCTCAGCGGCAGGATGGCGAAGGGGCCCGAGGGCAGGAAGTGCTCGACAGCCCGGCCGCCATGGGGCCGCTCATGGCCGACCGTCGCGACCAGTCCCGACTGCCGGTAATCCCAGCCGACCCAGCCGATCCCCGCCTGTTCGCGCAGCTTCGACCGCGCCCCGTCTGCCGCAACCAGAAGGCGGGCGGAAAGCCGCTCGCCATCGGCCAGCATGATCGCGACGCCCGAGGCCCCGCTCTCGAAGCTGCGGACCCGATCGCCCCGCAGCACGACGCCGGCCGCGCGGCAGGCTTCGGTCAGGGCCGCGACCAATGCGCCGTTCGCGACCATATAGGCGAAGGGTTGCCCCGGCTCGACCTCGCCGTCGAAGGTCAGGAAGACCGGACGAACCGCGTCGCCATTGCGGCTGTCGGAGACGATCATCTCGGTCATCGGTTGGGCGGTGGCTGCGATCGCCTCCCAGATCCCCAGCGCGCGCAGCATCGCCTGCGCGGCAGCGGCGATCGCATAGGCCCTGTTGTCGGGGCGCGGCGGCGCCGTCAACGCCGGATCGGTGACGACGACCGAAAACGCCTTGCCGAGGGCCTGCTTCAGCGCGAGAGCCAGCGAGAGCCCGGCGATGCCGCCGCCCGCGATCACGATCGCCTCGCTGGACTCGGTCACGACGGCCATCATCTATCTCCTTGGCGTGCCGGCTTGACGGCTCTGGATGCGTCGGTGCTGATGCGGCACGACCGGCCGAACCGTCAATCCGTTTGCTGGGGCATTTTCGAGCGAGCTCGACACCGGTTCGAGTGAAGAAAATGCGTCCGACAAGAATCAGAGCCTTGCGACCATGTCCCAGATCAGCGCTTCCCTGACGGCGATCCTCGACCTCGAGCCGCTCGAGCGCAACCTGTTCCGCGGTCGCAGCCCGAAATCGACCTGGCCGCGCGTCTATGGCGGGCAGGTCATCGCGCAATCGCTTTACGCCGCCTGCAAGACCGTCGAAGGCCGCCAGCCGCATTCTCTCCACGCCTATTTCCTGCTGGCCGGCGACCCGACGGTACCGATCATCTACGAGGTCGACCGCCTGCGCGACGGCCGCTCCTTTACGACGCGGCGCGTGCTTGCGATCCAGAAGGGCGAGGCGATCTTCGCCATGTCGGCCTCCTTCCAGGTCGAGGAGCCGGGCTACGACCATCAGATGCCGATGCCGAAGGTCCCGATGCCGGAGGAGCTGCCCGACCGCGAGGAGATGGCGCGCACCATCCTGCCGCATATGCCCGATCCGATTCAGGCCTATTACAAGCGCGAGCGGCCGATCGAGATCCGGCCGGTCGAGCTCCAGCGCTATCGCGATGGCGGCAAGATGGAGCCGAAGTTTAATGTCTGGATCCGGGCGATGGAGCCGCTTCCGGACGAACCGGCGCTGCACCAGAGTGTCCTCGCCTACGCCTCCGACCTGATGCTGCTCGATTCGAGCCTGATCGCACACGGCACGACTGTCTTCGACCAGAAAATCCAGGGCGCCAGCCTCGACCACGCCCTCTGGTTCCACCGGCCGTTCCGGGCCGACGAGTGGCTGCTCTATTCGCAGGACAGCCCCTCGACATCCGGGGCGCGCGGCTTCTCGCGCGGGCTCATCTTCGACCGGCAGGGCCGCCTGGTCGCTTCCGTCGCGCAGGAAGGCCTGATCCGGCCGCGCCCGGACCTCGCCTGAACAAAATCTAGGCACACGCCTAGATTCTCATCAGACGCTCAAAACCTAAGCAGTCGATCAGTGCCCAAAGCGCCGGCAACCGTGTGGTTCGCTGCGCGTCATCTCCCTGCGCGCGCCACGGGGCAGGTTGGCACGCGCCTTGAATTGCAGGTGCCGGCGCTCTGCATCTTGCAGCCGCGCGAGGCGCAACGAGATCGCCGGGGCTGGGTTCCGGGCGGCGAAAACGGGAAACCCTGCAATGAAGATCGTGATGGCTATCATCAAGCCGTTCAAGCTGGAGGAGGTGCGCGACGCGCTCACCGCCATCGGCGTGCATGGCCTGACCGTGACCGAGGTGAAGGGTTATGGCCGCCAGAAGGGCCATACGGAGATCTATCGCGGCGCCGAGTACGCGGTGAGCTTCCTGCCGAAGATCAAGATCGAGGTGGCAGTCGCCGACGAGCTTGTCACCCGGGTGATCGAGGCGATCACCGCCGCCGCCCGCACCGGACAGATCGGTGACGGCAAGATCTTCGTCTCGTCGATCGAGAAGGCCGTGCGCATCCGTACCGGCGAGACCGACGGCGACGCCCTCTGAGCCCGCGATCCTACTCCCAGGAGTTCCAACCATGACTTTGAAGACGTTCCTGCGGGCCGGATTGACCGGGCTCGCGCTCTCCACGACGAGCGCCGGTATCGCGCTCGCGCAGGCTGCCGCGGAAGCTCCCGCCGCCCCCGTGGCCAACAAGGGCGACACCGCCTGGATGCTGGTTTCCGCCCTGCTCGTCCTGATGATGACGCTCCCGGGCCTCGCCCTCTTCTACGGCGGTCTCGCCCGCTCGAAGAACATGCTCTCGGTGATGAGCCAGATCACCGCGACGGCCGCCGTCATGATCATCATCTGGGTGGTCTATGGCTACAGCCTCGCCTTCACCGGCGGCGGCTCGCTGACCAGCTTCATCGGCGGCTTCTCGAAGGCCTTCCTCGCCGGCGTCTCCACCGAAACCACGACCGATACCTTCACCAAGGGCGTCGTGATCCCGGAATACGTCTTCATCTGCTTCCAGATGACCTTCGCGATCATCACCCCGGCCCTGATCATCGGCGGCCTGGTGGAGCGCATGAAGTTCTCGGCCCTGCTGCTCTTCGTCGTGCTCTGGAGCACCTTCGTCTATTTCCCGATGGCCCATATGGTTTGGTTCAGCGAGGGCTACCTGTTCACGCTGGGTGCGCTCGACTTCGCCGGCGGCACGGTCGTCCACATCAATGCCGGCATCGCCGCGCTGGTCGGCGCGCTCGTGCTCGGCAAGCGCATCGGCTATGGCAAAGAGCTGATGAGCCCGCACTCCCTGACCATGACCTTCATCGGCACCTGCCTGCTCTGGGTCGGCTGGTTCGGCTTCAATGCCGGCTCGAACCTCGAGGCCACGGCCGGTGCGGCGCTTGCCATGATCAACACGCTCACCGCGACCGCCGGCGCCGCTCTGGGCTGGCTGTTCATCGAATGGGTGATCAAGGGCAAGCCCTCGCTGCTCGGCATGCTGTCCGGCATCATCGCCGGCCTCGTCGCCGTCACCCCGGCCGCCGGCCTCATCGGCCCGATGGGCGCGATCGTACTCGGCGCGCTCTGCGGCGTGGTCTGCTTCTTCATGTGCACCACGATCAAGAACGCGCTGGGCTACGATGACTCGCTTGACGTCTTCGGCATCCACGGCGTCGCCGGCATCATCGGCTCGATCGGCACCGGCATCTTCGTTGCGCCCGCTCTCGGGGGCGTCGGCGTCGCCGACTACGCGATGGGCGCCCAGGTCTGGAAGCAGATCGTCGCGGTGGTCATCGCCATCGTCTGGTGCGGCGTTGGCTCCTTCATCCTGTTCAAGATCGTCGACGTGGTGATGGGCCTGCGCGTCACCCCGGACGAGGAGCGCGAGGGTCTCGACATCGCCGAGCATGGCGAGCGCGCCTACAACATCTGATCGTTCCCGCGTCTCACGTGAAACAATCCCCGGCGGTCGCCCGCCGGGGATTTTGCTTGGATCTCGCATCGGCTTTTCCCGAGAACCGCATGCCACTTTTCGGGCCGATGCTTGATCGGGGCTCAGCCCGCCGGCGGACCGGATCTGCAACGCCGCCAAGGTTAAGCGGGTCTTAACCTCGTCTTCCTAACCTGATCGGGATGGCCGGAGCGACGCGGCCTGCAGTCCCGGGATGACGGCCAACCACGCATGCGCACGATCCGACGCTCCTCCTCGCTGATGGACCGCCTGCCCGATCCGGTGCGCGAGTTCCTGTCGCGCCGCGCCAGCGAGATCACGGGCCTGACCCTGCTCGCCCTGATGGCCGTCGTCGCGCTCTCGCTGGCGAGCTGGTCGGTCGACGATCCCAGCCTCAACAACGCCACCAGCGGCGCGGTCAGGAACTGGCTCGGCCGGCCCGGCGCCATGATCGCCGACCTGCTGATGCAGCTGATCGGCCTTGGCGTCATCGCGCTGCTCTTTCCGCCGGTGATCTGGTCGCTCAGGCTGGTGCGGTTCCATCTCTTCGACCGGGGCGCGCTCAAGCTTGGCCTCTGGGTGGTCGGCGTCGCCGCCACGGCCGCCGTCGGCAGCGCTCTGCCGGCAACGCCACGCTGGCCTCTGCCCACCGGCATGGGCGGCGTCATCGGCGACGGCCTGCTGTTCGGCACCCGCAACATCGCCGGCATCGCGGGCAATGCGCTCGGCGGCCTCGTCGGCTTCCTCTATGCCGGCATCGCCATTCTGGCCGTGACCGCTGCCGCCGGCTTCGGCTTCGTCCATGACGAGGATCCGGCCTCCGACCTCGATGAAGCCAATGAATCCTGGTCCGAGAGCGAGGATCGCCGCGATGACGAGCCGGGCATCGCCGTCATCCTGATCGGCTGGCTCGCCCATGGCGCGATGGCGCTGCGCGGCATGATCCTGCGCCGGCTGCCGCAGGCGCCAAGGGCCGCGACGCAGGGCGCACATCCTGGCGGTCATGCCGGCGATGCGCTTCCCGCCGCTGGCCGCGTTCGCCGCGAACCGCAGTTCCAGGACGGCCCCCGCCGCGAGCCGCCGATGCGGCCGGTCGTTCCGGCCTTCGATCCCGAGCCGCTGCCCGGCGCGCGTAGCGGCAAGGCGGCTGCCCGACCCGATTTCGACCCGCCTTTCGATCTCGACGACGACGAGCCGCAGGATTTGCGCGACCTGAACGCGCCACGCGTCACGGCGCCGCCGGCGGCGCCCAAGCCGGGCAAGCGCATCCAGCGTGAAGCCCAGCCCTCCCTGCTCGACCGCGACCAGTTCGAACTGCCGCCGCTGACCTATCTGTCCGAGCCCAAGAAGCTGCCCGCGAACGCGATCTCGACCGACGCGCTGGAGCAGAACGCCACGCTGCTCGAAGGCGTGCTCGAGGATTTCGGCGTCCGCGGCGAGATCACGCAGGTTCGCCCCGGCCCGGTGGTGACGCTGTACGAGCTCGAGCCAGCGCCAGGCACGAAATCCTCCCGCGTGATCTCGCTTGCGGACGACATTGCGCGCTCGATGAGCGCGATCTCGGCGCGCGTCGCGGTGGTGCAGGGCAAGAACGCCATCGGCATCGAGCTGCCCAACGCCAAGCGCGAGACGGTCTTCCTGCGCGAATTGCTCGCCAGCCAGGATTTCGAGAGTTCCAAGCACAAGCTGGCGCTGGGCCTTGGCAAGACCATCGGCGGCGAGCCGNTCCTCCCGCGTGATCTCGCTTGCGGACGACATTGCGCGCTCGATGAGCGCGATCTCGGCGCGCGTCGCGGTGGTGCAGGGCAAGAACGCCATCGGCATCGAACTGCCCAACGCCAAGCGTGAGACGGTCTTCCTGCGCGAATTGCTCGCCAGCCAGGATTTCGAGAGTTCCAAGCACAAGCTGGCGCTGGGCCTTGGCAAGACCATCGGCGGCGAGCCGGTGATCGTCGATCTCGCACGGATGCCGCATCTGCTCGTCGCCGGCACCACCGGTTCGGGCAAGTCGGTCGCGATCAACACGATGATCCTGTCGCTGCTCTACCGGCTCAAGCCCGAGCAGTGCCGGCTGATCATGGTCGATCCGAAGATGCTCGAACTGTCGGTCTATGACGGCATCCCGCATCTGCTCACCCCCGTCGTGACCGATCCGAAGAAGGCGGTGGTCGCGCTGAAATGGGCGGTGCGCGAGATGGAGGAGCGCTACAAGAAGATGTCGAAGCTCTCGGTGCGCAACATCGACGGCTTCAATGCGAGGGTGGTCGAGGCCAAGGCCGCCGGCGAGGTCATCACCCGCACCGTCCAGACCGGCTTCGACAAGCATAGCGGCGAGGCGATCTACGAGGAGGAGGTCATGGACCTCGAGCCTCTGCCCTATATCGTCGTGATCGTCGACGAGATGGCCGACCTGATGATGGTCGCCGGCAAGGAGATCGAGGGCACGATCCAGCGTCTCGCCCAGATGGCGCGCGCCGCCGGCATCCATGTGGTTCTCGCGACCCAGCGGCCGTCGGTCGACGTCATCACCGGCACGATCAAGGCGAACTTCCCGACGCGCATCTCCTTATGCTCTACATGGCCGGCGGCGGGCGGATCACCCGCGTGCACGGCCCCTTCGTCTCGGATGCCGAGGTCGAGAAGGTCGTGGCGCATCTCAAGACGCARGGYCGGCCGCAATATCTCGACGCCGTCACCTCCGAGGAGGAAGAGGGGGGCGAGGGGGAGGACGGCGCCGTCTTCGACAAGAGCGGCATGGGCCAGGCCGAGAGCGACGACCCTTACGAGCAGGCGGTCGCGGTCGTGCTGCGCGACAAGAAGGCCTCGACCTCCTACATCCAGCGCAGGCTCCAGATCGGCTATAACCGCGCCGCCTCGATCATGGAGCGGATGGAGAACGAGGGCATCGTCGGACCCGCAAACCATGCCGGCAAGCGCGAGATCCTCGTCGAGGCAGGACGCGCCAGGGAAGACGAGGAATAGGCTATCCAGGCGCCGGGACCTTGCAGTTGCGGCATCGAGTCCTCAAATTGCCATCAGGCTGCTGCAACCTCCGCCGCGTCGGATGCGTTTGATATGCACAGCGTGCCGGCAGGCGGATCGACGAATAGAATCTGTCCTTCCGCGCGAGCCGCCACGAACAGGAATGGAGCAGACCTGCTCATGATCTCGCCCCCCGTTTTGCGGGCTTCGGTTGCCGCCCTCGGCCTGCTTGGCAGCGTCACGCTGGTTGGTCAGCTGGCCGCCCAGCCCTTGCAGCTCGTGCCGCCGAAGCCGGTCGCGGCGAAGCCCGCTGCGGCCCGCCCCCTGCCGCTGCCGCCGGCCCGTCCTGCCAATCTCGGCCAGTCGCGCGTCGCCGAGGCTGCCGCTGCGGCACCTGCCACGGCCGCGACGCCTGCTGCTGCACCCGTCGCGGCTTCGATGGCGGCCGAGGCGCCCCGTGCGGCCACCGCACCCGCTCGCGCAAAGGCCGCCGCACCTGCGACGCGCGAGGACGCGATCGACCGGCTCAACACCTATCTCAACAGCTTCACGTCGCTGCAGGGCAACTTCATCCAGCACGCAAATGATGGGCGGCGCCTCGAGGGCCGTATCTATATCCAGCGGCCTGGCAAGATGCGCTTCGAATACGAACCGCCGGCGACGATCGAAGTCATCGCGGATGGCAGCTCGGTCGCAGTCCGGGACAAGCGGCTGGCAACGCAGGACATCTATTCCCTCGGGCAGACTCCGCTGAAGTTCCTCGTGCGCGAACGGATGGATCTCGCCCGTGAGGGCACGATCACCGGCGCGAGCGTCGATGGCGACATGCTGTCGCTGCGGCTGGAAGATCGCTCGACGCTGGGCGGCACCTCGAAGATCACCTTGAAGTTCGACCTCGCCGCCAATGTCCTGCGGCAATGGGTGGTGGTCGATCCCCAAGGCTACGAGACCGCCGTCTCGCTCTACAACCTCGACACCCAGCGCCGGCCTGATTCGAAGAACTTCGTGATCGACTACCAGCGCAAGCTCTGACTCTGGTCCGTCGTTGCGCGCGCTTGGGCTTGCCCAAGGCAACACCCGGGTGCCCGCAATGACGGTTCGCGCTTGCTTTTCCACGCACCGCGAACCAGTTTCCGGCACCCTCCCGCCGGAATCCTTACGTGCAACTCACCGTTACCAGCTGGAACATCAACTCGGTCCGACTTCGGATCGGCATGGTCACCGATTTCCTGGCCACGCATCAGCCCGACATCCTGTGTCTTCAGGAAACCAAGACGCCGGACGAGCAGTACCCGGCCAAGGCCTTCGAGAAGGCCGGCTATGTCCATCAGGCCTTCATCGGCCAGAAGGGCTATAACGGCGTCGCGATCGTCTCCAAGCTCCCCTTCAGCGAGAAGGACGCGATGGCGATGTGCGGCCGCAACGACGCGCGCCACATGACAGTCGTCCTCGACAAGGGCGCAGGCGCAGCCGCGGGGATCGCGATCCATAACTTCTACATCCCGGCGGGCGGCGACATCCCGGACCCCGCAAAGAACGACAAGTTCGCCCACAAGCTCGCCTTTCTCGACGAGATCGGGGGCTGGGGAGTCGCCAAACGCCCCACGGACCGCCCCGCCATCCTGCTCGGCGACCTCAACATCGCGCCCTATGAGCACGACGTCTGGAGTCACAAGCAACTCCTCGACGTCGTCAGCCACACGCCGATCGAGACCACGACACTGGAAAAGCTGCGCTCGGAGCTCGGCTGGACCGACGCCGCCCGCAAGCTGCGGCCGGAGCCCGAGAAGCTCTACAGCTGGTGGAGCTACCGCGCGGCCGACTGGGAGGCTTCCAACCGCGGCCGGCGCCTCGACCACATCTGGCTTTCGGACGGGCTGACGCCGACGCTGCGGGACGTGACCTTCCTGCGCGAGGCCAGGGGTTGGGAACGGCCTTCCGACCATGTGCCCGTGACGGTGACGCTGGAACTCTGATCCCTGACCCGGCCGGCCCCAGCGCGGACAGCGCAGCGGCCTACCGGCGCTCGATCGCCGTCAGGGCATCCTGAACCGCCGTCAGCTGGCTGACGAAGCCGCGCAGCCTGTCGCTGATCGCCGTTGCAACGGCCTCGGCCGAAGCCGGTGATTCGGCGAGGACGCGGCGCATCACGCTGCGAGAAAGCCGCATCAGCTGAGTAGGCTCGCGCGCGATAGCCGTGACCTGACGGGCGACCGAGGTGAACAACGCCATCTCGCCGATCAGGGCGCCGGCACCGACGATCTCCTCGGCCGGCTGCCCGTCTTCCCGGCTCGTCAGCGCGATGCTTCCCGAGACGATCAGCACGGCACCGTCGGAGGGTTCGCCCGCCCGGAACAGCACGTCGCCGGCACGCAGGATGCGGTTCTCCGCCGCGAAGGCGACGAGCCGGAGCGCATCGCGTTCCATCAGGCTCAGCAAGGGCTGCCGGGCCAAAAGGGCGATGTCGTCGTCGAGCGCCATTCGCTTACGGATTGAGCCTGTAGCCGCCCGCATCCGTCACGAGCAGCCGGGCATTGCCCGGATCAGGCTCGATCTTCTGGCGCAGCCGGTAGATATGAGTTTCGAGCGTGTGCGTCGTGACCTGGCTGTTATAGCCCCAGACCTCTTGCAGCAGCACCTCGCGCGCGATCGGCTTGCGGCCGGCGCGATAGAGAAAGCGCAGGATCGCCGTCTCCTTCTCCGTCAGCTTGGTCTTGGAGCCCTTCTCGCTGACCAGCAGCTTCGATCCGGGGTGGAAGGTATAGGGACCGACCTGGAAGACCGCATCCTCGCTCGCTTCATATTGCCGGAGATGTGCGCGGATCCGCGCCAGCAGCACCGCGAACTTGAACGGCTTGACGACGTAGTCGTTGGCGCCGGCCTCCAGTCCGAGCACCGTGTCGGCGTCCGACCCCTGCCCGGTCAGCATGATCACGGGGCTCTTGAAACCGTTCTTGCGCATCAGCTTGACGGCTTCTCGTCCGTCCATGTCGGGCAGGCCGACATCCATGATAGCGAGATCGACGCGCTCCGCCTGCACGGCCTTGACCGCGCCGGTCGCCGTGCCCGCGGTCGAGAGCTTGAACTCCTCGTAGAGCGCGAGCTGCTCCGCAAGCGCATCGCGCAGGGTCTGGTCGTCATCGACCAGGAGGATATGATGGACGGCGGGCATGAAGCATCGTTCGTGCGAGAAATGACACGACACCATGAGCCCGCTGAATCATGTCCGCAAGTCACGCCCGATGGAATTCCCGTGAGAAACCGTGAGAACAGGGCCTTGCGCCCTGGCTGGGGCGGGCCGCGCCGCCTGACGACGCTCCGCGTCTTCGCTTCGGTCCAGGACCGCCGCAAGGGCTTCCTGCTGGCCGGAGGTGCCACCTTTCCCTGCGCGCTGGGGCGCTCCGGGATCGGCACCCTGAAGCGCGAGGGCGACGGCCTAACACCGCGCACCGCGCTGCCCCTGCGCAGCGTGATGTTCCGAGCCGATCGCATCGGCCGGCCGCACACCCTGCTGCCCCTACGCACCATCCGCCCGCGCGATGCCTGGTGCGACGATGTGGCGGATCGCCGCTACAACCGCCTGATCGACCGGCCACCCGGCGAGGCCGAGGAGCGGCTGACCCGCGACGACCATCTCTATGACGTCATCGTCGAACTCGGCTGGAACGATGCGCCGGTGATTCGCGGCCGCGGCAGCGCGATCTTCTGGCATCTCGCCCGGCCGGGCTTCACCCCGACCGCCGGCTGCGTCGCGGTCGAGCGGCACGTCTTCGCCAAGGTGCTGCCACGGCTCGCGCGAAACTGCAGGATTCTGGTCAGGTAGCGGGCACTCCGCTACAATGGACGTCGAGCACCGTCTCGGCAGCCATGACAGGATCACAGCGTTCGGAATCGCGGGCACCGCCTCGCACCGCCCTGCGTCCCAGCACGAGACCTGCGATGAACCATTCTCCCCATGACACCCTCCGCTTCGGCCGGATTGCCGCCATGCTGCCCATCAACGACATGGCGCGCGCGCATGATTTCTATGTCGGCGCGCTCGGCTTCGCGAAGACCTTCGAGAACGGCACGCCCGTCGGCTTCATGATCCTGCGGCGGGACGACGCCGAGCTGCATCTGACGCTCCAGCCCGGGCACAAGGCCGCGCCCTTCAACGTCGCGCATATGATGGTCGACGACGTCGATGCTCTGCATGAGATCATCCGCGCGCGCGGCCTGCGAATCGTGAAGGGGCTGCGCGACAACGACTACGGCCTGCGCGCCTTCGTCTTCGAGGATCCGGACGGCAACCGCATCGATGTCGGCCAGCCGCTGAAACGGTAGCTCGTCATTCTCGGGTACAGCGAAGCGAAGACCCGCGAATCTCCGGCCAAAAGGAGCGCAGCCTCATTCGAGATGCTCGGGCCAAGCCCGAGCATGAGGCATCAACCCCGCGCGCCGAAGATCGCGCTTCCCACTCGGACATGGGTGGCGCCGAGCTGGATAGCCGCCTCGTAATCGGCGCTCATACCCATCGACAAACCCTTGAGCCCGTGCCGCGCCGCGATCTTCGCCAGCAGGGCGAAATGCGGCGAAGGCGGATCGGCAGCCGGCGGTATGCACATCAGTCCATCGATCGCCAGGCCGTGACCGTCCCGGCAGCGTAAGAGGAAGGCGTCGATCTGAGATGGGCTGACGCCTCCCTTCTGCGGCTCGTCGCCGGTGTTCACCTGCACGAACAGCCGCGGCGTCCGGCCGCTGCCGGCGATCTCGCGCGCAAGCTCCTTGGCGAGGCTTTCGCGGTCGAGCGAATGGATCGCGTCGAAAAGCTCGACGGCCTCGCGCGCCTTGTTGGACTGGAGCGGCCCGATCATGTGCAGCTGCGCATCGGGAAAGCGCTCCTTCAGACCGGGCCACTTGGCCTTGGCCTCCTGGACGTAGTTCTCGCCGAAGACGCGCTGACCGGCCTCCAGCGCCGGCAGGATCGCCTCGGCCGGCATGGTCTTGGAAACTGCGATCAATGTGACCGAAGCGGGATCACGCTCGAAATCCCGCGCCGCCCGCGCAATCGCGGCTTTCGTCTCGGCCAATCGCGTAACCGTATCGCTCATCTCGCATCCCTTCATGCCTGGGCCGGCGTTGACCGCGTGCACGCAATGGTGTCCTAGTCCGGCCACATCCGATCATGCAAGAATAGCCCGTCATCATGGCCGCCGAACGCTACAATCCCAAGGAAACCGAGCCGAAATGGCGTGCCGTCTGGGAAGAGCGCAAGCTCTACGAGACGAAGAACGACGATCCCCGGCCGAGCTACTATGTCCTCGAGATGTTCCCCTATCCATCGGGGCGCATCCATATGGGCCATGTCCGCAATTACGCGATGGGCGACGTCGTGGCGCGCTACAAGCGGGCCAAGGGTTTTGCCGTGCTCCATCCAATGGGATGGGACGCCTTCGGCCTTCCTGCGGAAAACGCCGCCAAGCAGAAGGGGGTCCATCCGCGCGAATGGACCTACGCCAACATCGCGGCGATGCGGACGCAGTTGCAGTCGATGGGCCTGTCGCTGGACTGGAGCCGCGAGCTCGCGACCTGCGACCCTTCCTATTATCGCCACCAGCAGAAGATGTTCCTGGATTTCCTCAAGGCCGGGCTGGTCGACCGCAAGACCGCAAAGGTCAACTGGGATCCGGTCGACGAGACTGTGCTGGCCAACGAGCAGGTCATCGACGGCAAGGGCTGGCGTTCCGGCGCCCCCGTCGAGATCCGCGAGCTGACGCAGT
This sequence comes from Allobosea sp. Root381, assembly GCF_001429395.1. Taxonomy (GTDB): domain Bacteria; phylum Pseudomonadota; class Alphaproteobacteria; order Rhizobiales; family Beijerinckiaceae; genus Allobosea. Next base: position 27,472 of record NZ_LMJT01000022.1, on the reverse strand, counting down.
GGTTTTTCAAGATTACCGCTTACGGCCAGGAGCTGCATGACGCGCTGGAGGGCCTGACGCGCTGGCCCGAAAAAGTCCGGCTGATGCAGAAGAACTGGATAGGCCGCTCGGAAGGGCTGCTGATTCGTTTCGCGCTCGAATCGACCGCTTTCGGGCAGGACGAGATCGAGGTCTACACCACCCGCCCCGACACGCTGTTCGGCGCAAAATTCGTCGGCATAGCGCCCGACCATCCGCTGGCCAAGGCGGCGGCAATCGATAACCCGGCGCTGCAGGCCTTCATCGAGGAATGCAAGCGCACCGGAACGGCCCAGGAGAACATCGACAAGGCCGAGAAGCTCGGCTTCGACACCGGCCTGCGCGTCGCTCATCCCTTCGATCCGTCATGGACGTTGCCGGTATACGTCGCCAATTTCATCTTGATGGAATACGGCACCGGCGCGATCTTCGGCTGCCCGGCGCATGACCAGCGCGACCTCGACTTCGTCAACAAATACGGCCTCGGCAACACCCCGGTCGTCGCGCCGGAAGGCGTCGATCCGGCGACCGTCGTGATCACCGACACCGCCTTTCTCGATGACGGACGCATGATCAATTCGCGCTTCCTCGACGGCTTGACCATTCCGGAGGCGAAAGAAGAGGTGGCGCGCCGTCTCGAGAGCGAGAGTCGTGGCAACCACCCTGTCGGCGCCAGGAAGGTCAATTTTCGTCTGCGCGACTGGGGCGTCTCGCGCCAGCGCTACTGGGGCTGCCCGATCCCGGTGATTCATTGTGCCGCCTGCGGAACGGTCCCCGTTCCGGATGCGGACCTGCCGGTTAGGCTGCCGGACGACGTGTCCTTCGACAGGCCCGGCAATCCGCTCGACCATCATCCGAGCTGGAAGCACGTCGCCTGCCCGCAATGCGGCAAGGATGCGCGGCGCGAGACGGACACGATGGACACCTTCGTCGATTCGTCCTGGTACTTCGCCCGCTTCACCGATCCGTGGCGGACCGAAAGCCCGACCGACCGACCGGTGGTCGACCGTTTCCTGCCGGTGGACCAGTATATCGGCGGCGTCGAGCACGCGATCCTGCACCTGCTTTATTCACGCTTCTTCACGCGCGCCATGAAGGCGACCGGCCATGCCGGCCTGGACGAGCCCTTCGACGGCATGTTCACGCAAGGGATGGTCGTTCACGAGACCTATCGCGCTGCCGATGGCAGCTGGGTCGAGCCCGGCGATGTCCGCATCGAGGGCGCCGGCGCCGAGCGCAAGGGCTTCCATGTCGACACCGGCGCGCCGATTGAGATCGGCGCGATCGAGAAGATGTCGAAGTCGAAGAAGAACGTGGTCGATCCCGACGACATCATCGCCTCCTACGGCGCGGATACCGCTCGCTGGTTCATGCTGTCCGACTCGCCGCCCGATCGCGACGTGATCTGGACCGACGAAGGCGTGCAGGGCGCCGCGCGTTTCGTTCAGCGCTTCTGGCGGCTGCTGAGCGAAATCGCCGAGCGCACCGGCAATCAGCCCCAGCAGCCTGCGGGCTTCGGCGAGGCCGCGGAGACGCTCCGCAAGGCCGCGCACAGGGCTCTCGACGCCGTCGGCACCGATATCGAGCGCCTCGGCTTCAACCGCTGCATCGCCCACGTCTACACCCTGACCAACGCCATCGGAAAAGCCCTGGACGCAGCCGCCGAGGATGCAGAGCTCGCGCACGATGTTGCCTTTGCCTTGCACGAGGCGGGCGTGATCGCGACGCAGCTCGTGGCACCAATGATGCCGCATCTGGCGGAGGAATGCTGGCAGGCGCTCGGTCAGCCCGGTCTCGCCGGCGAAGCGTCGTGGCCGCAAGCCGAAGCTGCCCTGCTCAAGGACGACAGCATCGTCCTGCCGGTGCAGATCAACGGCAAGAAGCGCGCGGAGGTGACGGTTGCGGCCGATGCGGATACCATCGCGGTCGAAGCGATCGTCCGATCGTCCGACGTCGTCACCAGGGCGCTCGACGGCCGCGCGATCCGCAAGATCATCGTCGTCCCCGGGAGAATCGTGAATGTCGTCGTCTGAAGCCGCAAACCGCGACGCGACGCCGCCCTCGCGCCGCGCGATGATCGCGGCCGCGCTGGTCGCGGCCGGCCTCGCGGGCGGCTGCTTCCAGCCGCTCTACGCCGAGAACACCCGCAGCATCACCGGCGGCAGCATCAAGGACACGATGAAGGAGGTCGAGATCCCCGAGATCAAGGGGCTGATCGGCCATCATCTTCGCAACGAGATGGTCTTCGAGCTCGACGGCTCGGGCGAGCCCGACCGCCCGAAGCGGCTGAAGTTCAGCGCTCAGATCGCCGAATCGCTCGAGGTCGTGACGGTGGATTACGCCAACGGCCGCGCCGACTCCGCGGTCCTCGTCGCGACCGCAACCTGGTCGGTGACGGATATCGCCAGCGGCAAGGTCGTCTCTTCGGGCACCAATGCCGTGCGCGCACCCTATGAACGATCTTCGCAGCGCTTCTCGACCGTACGCGCCGCCCGCGACGCGCAGGTCAGGGCCGCGAAGAACCTTGCGACCCTGATTCGCGGGCAGATGGCGGCCGATCTCGTCGCCGGCTGAGGGATCGGCCGGGACGATGGTTGCAATCAAGGCGCATGAAGCCGACCGCGCGCTGGCAAGGCTCGACCCGGCCTATCGCCTGATCCTGATCTACGGCCCGGATGCCGGGCTGGTCTCGGAGCGTGCCGCCACCCTCGCCCGCGCCCATGTCGACGATGCCAACGACGCCTTTCAGCTCGTGCGGATGAGCGGCGACGACATCGCCTCCGACCCGCTGAAGCTCGTCGACGAGGCGAATACCATCGGCTTGTTCGGTGGCCGTCGGGCCATTCGCGTCTCGCCGACATCGAAACAGCTGCTCGCCGGCGTTGAACCGCTGCTTGCCATCCCGTCGCGCGATGCCATCGTCATCGTGGAAGCCGGCGACCTGCAGCGCAGCAACCCGCTTCGCACCGCCTGCGAGCGGGCCCGCACGGCGCTTGCCGTGCCCTGCTATGGCGACGCCGCGCGCGATCTCGGCACCATCATCGACGAGATGGTGCGCGCTGCCGGCAAGACGATCGACCGCACGACGCGCGAGCATCTTGCCGGGCTTCTTGGCGGGGACAGGCAGACATCACGTCGCGAGATCGAAAAGCTCCTGCTTTACGTCGGCACCGAAACGGCCCTGACGGGGGATCATATCGACGCTGTCGTGGGGGATACCGCGCAGCGCGAGCAGGCCATGCTGGTCGATGCGGTCTTTTCCGGTCGGCTGCCGGCCCTCGACTTGGCGCAGGCCAAGCTCGCGGGCGAGGGGCTCGATGCCGGCGTCATGCTCGGCGCCGTGCTGCGGCATGCCCTGGCCCTGCTGAAGGCGCGCCAGGGCATGGATGCGGGCCGTAGCGCCCGGGACATGGTCGCGACCATGCGCCTTCCCTATCCGCGGATCGCGGCCACCGAAGTTGCGCTCGGCAACTGGACGACAGCAAAGCTGGTGGAAGCCGTCAGCCTGCTCGGCAACGCCACGCTGGCGGCCCGCCGCGATGCCGATACGGGCAAGGCCGGAGCAACCCGGGCGCTGTGGACCCTGGCGCGCATGGGCCGCGCCGGTGGGCGCGGAGACTGAGCTACGCTTCTGATCAGTCCCGCAGCCTGCGGCAGAGCGCATCGAGCTGCTCGAGCGTCTTGTAGCCAATCCGCATTTCGCCCCCGCCATTCGCGCGATGGGCGATGAAGACGGATAGCCCGAGCGCCTCTTCCAGCGCCTTTTCGACCGCCCGCGTGTCCGGATCCTTCTCGACCTTCGGCTTGGCGGCAGTACCCCTGCTTCCGCCCCGGGCTTCGTCCTGAACGATGCGCTCGATGTCGCGGACGCTGAGGCCCTCATCGACGATCTTGCGCGCCATCAGTTCCGGATCCGAAACCGACAACAGGGCGCGCGCATGCCCGGCGGAGACTGCACCCTCGCTGACCATCTGCCGCACCGGCTCCGGCAATTTCGACAGCCGCAGCGTGTTGGCGACATGGCTCCGGCTCTTGCCTATCACCCGCGCCAGGTCATTCTGCGTATAGCTGAATTCGGCGATGAGCCGCTCATAGCCTGCGGCTTCTTCGATAGCATTGAGATCAGTGCGCTGGACGTTCTCGACAATCGCAATTTCAAGCGCCTCGCGATCATCGGCCTCGACCAGGATCACCGGCACCTCATGCAGGCCGGCACGCTGTGCCGCCCGCCAGCGCCGTTCACCGGCGATGATCTCATAGGCATCGAGCATGCCGACGATCGGGCGCACGATGATCGGCTGAAGAATGCCTCGCTCCCGCACCGAGGCAGTCAGCTCCTCCAGATCGTCTTCGATGAAGGTGCGGCGCGGATTGCGCGCGCTCGGCCGCAGGAACTCGACCGGCACACGCCGCTGCCCGCGCGCCCGATCGAGGGCGCCGATCTCCTCGCCGACATCGCCTATCAGGGCCGCGAGGCCCCGGCCCAAGCGCGAACGCCCCTGTTCTTCCGCCATTGCCACCCTCCTCGACTCTCTACGGTCCTGCTCAAGCAGCGGCGCGCAGTGCGCGCTCGCGCCGAATGACCTCGGAGGCCAGTTTCAGATAAGCCTGCGACCCTGCGCAGCGCAGGTCATAGAGCAGTGCCGGCTTGCCATAGGAGGGCGCCTCCGACACCCGAACATTGCGCGGAATCACGGTGTCGTAGACCTTGTCACCCAGAAACTCGCGCACATCGGCCATGACCTGGCCCGAGAGGTTGTTGCGCGGGTCGTACATCGTGAGAACCACACCCTGGATGATGAGCCGGGGATTGAGCCCGGCGCGCACCTGCTCAACCGTTTTCAGCAGCTGGCTGAGACCTTCCAGCGCGAAGAACTCGCACTGCAGCGGCACCAGGACCGCATCCGCCGCCGTCATCGCATTGATGGTGATCAGGCTCAGCGAAGGCGGGCAATCGATCAGCACATAGGTCAGATCGGCGCAGCGCTGATCGTAGACCAGTTCATCGATCGCCTTCTTCAGACGGTGGGCTCTGTCTTTCGAGGCGGCGATCTCAAGTTCGACACCGAGCAAGTCCAACGTCGAGGGAGCAAGAAACAAACCGGGAACAGACGTCTCCTGCAAGGCCTGGCCGAGACCGACATCGCCGCAGAGTACATCATAAGTCGAGGAGCGACGGCTCCTGCGATCAACGCCAAGCCCTGTGGACGCGTTACCTTGCGGATCGAGATCGACGATCAGAACTTTCTCGCCGATCGCGGCCAGCGCCGTCCCAAGGTTGATCGCAGTGGTGGTCTTGCCCACCCCGCCCTTTTGATTTGCGAGCGCCAGCACGCGCGGGCGGCGCGGCGTAGCCACAGACTTGAGATCGCTCATTAATCGGCCCGCTTCTCGGCCGCGCGAACCATCAGGATCCGGGCGGCGCCATCCGTAACGGAGGAAACCGTTGAGGCCTGAATCTTCCAATATCTGGACGAGTCCGTCAATTCGCTATCTAGATGTTGCCCCTTGGGAAAAAGCCCAAGCGAGCCGGTTCTCAACAGCTCTTTGCACCAGTCGAGGAGCTGCGGCAGCGGGGCGAGCGCACGCGCGGTCACCACATCGACGCGGCCGGCGAAATCATCCACCACATCCTCGATCCGGGCCATGTGAACTGTCACGGGAGCACCGGTCATGCGGGCAGCATGACGCAGGAAGGCGCATTTGCGGGCGTTGCTCTCGACCAGATGGATGTGACCGCCGGACTGCTCCGCGAGACAAATACCGAGGACCAGGCCAGGGAACCCGCCGCCGGAGCCGAGATCGAGCCAGTTCTTCGCAGTGGGGGCGAGCCCGTAGAGCTGCAAGGAATCGGCAATATGACGGGTCCAGACATCGGATAATGTCGCCGACGAGACCAGATTCTTGGCAGTCTGCCAGCGCGCCAACTCGCTGACGAGGAGCGAGAGCCGCTCCTCTGTTTCACGTGAAACAGGCGTCAAGCGCAAAGCGCGGGCGCGGTCGGAATTATCAACAGCCACGGATCAGGCCACCGGCTCGCTGTGCTGCGCACGCCGGCCGCGCCGCGCATGCGCCGCAAGCAAGGTCAGCGCGGCAGGTGTCATCCCCTCGATCCTTCCCGCCTGCGCCAGATCAGCCGGGCGCTCGCTCACCAGCTTGGCCTTGAGTTCGTTCGACAGCCCCGAGATCGTTTCGATATCGAGATCCTCCGGCACCTTAAGCGCCTGGTCGCGCCGATAAGCGTCGATCTCAGCCGACTGCCTGTCGAGATACACCGCATAGACGGCGTCCGCCGTGACCCGGGCGGTGACTGCCGGCGAGTAGGCAGCGAGCCCAGACCAAATTTCCGCAAGGCGCTCGAACCCGACATCGGGATAAGACAGGATCTGGTAGGCGCTACGACGCAGGCCGTCACGATTGAGCTGCAGCCCCACGACTCCGGCCTGTTGCGGCGTCAGCCACAAATCCTGCAGCTTAGACCGCAGTTCCTGAATCGCGGCCTGCCGCTTCGTGAAGGCTCCGAAACGTTCCGTGCCGACGACGCCAAGCTGCGATCCCAGCGCCGTCAGCCGCTCATCGGCGTTGTCGACCCGCAAGGAAAGCCTGAACTCGGCGCGGGACGTGAACATCCGATACGGCTCCGTAACGCCGCGTGTGACCAGATCGTCAACCAGCACGCCGATATAGGAGGACATCCGCTCCAACACGATCGGCTCGGCTCCGCTGGCACGGCGCGCGGCATTGAGGCCAGCGAACAGCCCTTGGGCGCCCGCCTCCTCATAACCGGTCGTTCCGTTGATCTGGCCGGCGAGGAAGAGCCCGGAGATGGCGCGGGTTTCCAGCGTGTTCCGCAGGGAGCGCGGATCGACGAAATCATATTCGATCGCGTAACCGGGGCGCAGCATCGTCGCGCGTTCCAACCCTGGGATCGTCGCCAGGACGCCGCGTTGCACGTCTTCGGGCAAGGAGGTCGAAATGCCGTTCGGGTAAACCGTCGGTTCGTCGAGCCCCTCGGGTTCAAGGAAGATCTGATGGCCATCGCGATCGCCGAAGCGGCCGACCTTGTCCTCGATCGAGGGACAGTACCTAGGGCCGCGCCCCTCGATCTGGCCCGAGAACATCGGAGCCCGGTGGAGATTGGCGCGGATCAAGTCATGCGTCGCCAAGGTGGTACGCGTGATTCCGCAGGAGATCTGCGGCGTGGTGATTGCAGCCGTCAGCGCCGAGAACGGTTCCGGCGGATCGTCGCCGGCCTGCATCTCCAGCGCCGCCCAATCGATGGTCCGGCCATCCAGTCTCGGCGGCGTGCCGGTCTTGAGTCGTCCAAGCGGGAAGTGGTGCCGTTCGAGCGTCGCGGAAAGACCGAGCGAAGGCGCCTCGTCGACGCGGCCGGCCGGAATTTTCGCCTCGCCGATATGGATCAATCCGCGCAGGAAAGTTCCGGTCGTCAGCACGACTGTTCCGGTACCGAATCGACGACCATCCGCCATCACAACGGCCGCGACTCGGTTCTCGCGGACGTCCAGGTCGAATACCTCGCCGGCGATGATGTCGAGATTGGGCTGCTCAGCGAGCAAGTCCTGCACGGCCTGCCGGTAAAGCTTACGGTCTGCCTGGGCGCGGGGGCCGCGCACCGCTGGGCCTTTGCGCCGGTTCAGCATCCGGAACTGGATGCCGGCATGATCGGCGGCACGGGCCATGATGCCGTCGAGCGCATCGATCTCGCGGACGAGATGGCCCTTCCCCAGCCCGCCGATCGCCGGGTTGCAGGACATCACGCCGATCGTATCGACCCGATGCGTCACCAGGGCGGTTCGCGCGCCACTCCGCGCCGCGGCAGCCGCAGCTTCGGTGCCGGCATGGCCGCCACCGACGACAACGACGTCGTAACGCATCTCGACAGATTCACGGGACATTGCTGATCGCTAGCGAAGCCGCCCGCAAGAATCAACGATTATCGATTTCGGCAGCATTCCCAACACTCAAGGCGACCTTGAGACTATCACTTACCGATGCAGAACCCGGCGAAGAGCTGATCCAGCACGTCTTCCACATCGATGCGCCCTAACAGCCGCTCGAGCGCAAGCACGGCAATCCGGATGTCTTCCGCGACGAGCTCGGCCTGGCCGTGCTCGGTTCCCGTTGCTCGCTCCAGCGCAGCAATCGCGTTGGTCACAGCCAGGCGATGCCGTTCGCGTGTCAGCAGAGCTGGTTCCGGCCGGGCCACGGCAGATAGCCGCTCGACGATCGTCGACAGGAGGCGATCCAACCCCTCTCCGGTTTTGACAGAGATCGGCAGCTCGTGGGGTAGGAGCGTCCCCGCCAAGTCCGCCTTGGTGGCGATTGGAAGGGATTCGGTTTGATCATGGATTCGATCCGGGTCCGAATCGGTGGCCCGCAGGCTCAGGACGAGATCGGCACGCGCGACGAGACTCCGCGCTCTTCGCACGCCTTCCGCCTCTATCGGGTCCGTGCTGTCACGCAACCCAGCTGTATCGACGAGCACGACAGGCAGGCCGACAAGATCGAGCCGGACCTCAATGGCATCACGTGTCGTTCCAGCGACCGGCGAGACGATCGCCACATCGCGCCGTGCCAGAGCGTTCAGCAGGCTCGACTTGCCCGCATTGGGTGGTCCGGCGAGGACGACGACAAAGCCGTCGCGTACGCGCTCGCCCATATCGAAGCTGCCAAGGGCGGAACGGAGATCCGCGGTCACCTCCGCTGCAGCAGCCAGGGCCTGCTCCATCAGCGGGCCTCCAACGTCAGCCTCGTCGGAGAAGTCGATCTCGGCGGCCAGGAGTGCCATCGCCTCGACCAACTGCAGGCGCCAGCGCGCCGCCGAATCTCCGAGCGCGCCCTCCATCTGCCGCAGCGCCTGGCGGCGCTGCCATTCCGTTTCCGAATCGATCAGGTCGGCAAGACCCTCCACCGCCGCAAGGTCGAGCTTGCCGGCCTCGAAGGCACGGCGCGTGAATTCCCCGGCTTCTGCGAGCCGGACGCCGGGCAGGGCACAGAGGACGGCTAGCAGCCGAGCCAGCACCGCTCGCGCGCCATGGACTTGAAACTCCGCGACATCCTCGCCGGTGAAGCTCGCAGGACCAGGAAAGTAAAGAACGAGGGCGCTGTCGATGGGCTCGCCGTGCTCATCCCGGAGCCGGCGTAGCAAGGCCTGGCGCGGCGGCGGTACCATGCCGGCAATTGTTTCGAGAACGAATCGGACGCGAGCGCCGGAGATTCTGACGACCGCGACGCCGGCGCGTCCGGCAGCCGACGACAGCGCGACGATGGTCGGATGAGGGTCAGACCCGGTCATACCCGCGCTCGCATTCGGGAGGGTAGGCGGATCGCCATTGGCGATCCGCGTGAAAGATCAGGGCGTTCGGGCCGGGTAAGGGCTCCTCTCGCCCGGCACTACCGGGCCTGACTCGGCGTCAGATCTTCTCGTGTTTGGAAGGGAAGCAGGCACAGCCTGCAATCCGTCTCGGGAGCGAATCGGTCTGGGCCGGGCGACGGCGTGGGCCACACCCGGCAACCGACGGTAACTCAGGTGTTCATCGAATCGAAGAAGTCGGCGTTCTGTTTCGTCTGGCGCAGTTTGTCCATCAGGAACTCGATCGCGTCCTGCGGCCCCATGGGGTTGAGGATGCGGCGCAGCACATAGGTCTTGGCCAGGACGTCCTTCGGCGTGATCAGCTCTTCCTTGCGCGTGCCCGACTTCAGGATGTCGATCGCCGGGAAGATACGCTTGTCCGAGACCTTGCGGTCGAGCACGATCTCGGAGTTGCCGGTGCCCTTGAACTCTTCGAAGATGACCTCGTCCATCCGGCTGCCGGTATCAATCAACGCGGTGGCGACGATGGTCAGCGAACCGCCTTCCTCGATGTTGCGGGCCGCGCCGAAGAAGCGCTTCGGACGCTGCAGGGCGTTCGCGTCGACACCGCCGGTCAGGACTTTGCCTGAGGACGGCACCACCGTGTTGTACGCGCGGCCGAGGCGGGTGATCGAATCCAGCAGGATGACGACGTCGCGCCCATGCTCGACCAGGCGCTTGGCCTTCTCGATCACCATTTCCGCGACCTGGACGTGGCGCGTCGCCGGCTCGTCGAAGGTCGAGGACACGACCTCGCCCTTCACCGAGCGCTGCATGTCGGTGACTTCTTCCGGCCGCTCGTCGATCAGCAGGACGATCAGATAGCATTCGGGATGGTTGGTGGTGATCGACTGCGCGATGTTCTGGAGCAGCACCGTCTTGCCGGTTCGCGGCGGCGCCACGATCAGCGCGCGCTGGCCCTTGCCGATCGGCGCGACAATGTCGATGACCCGCGCCGAGAAGTCCTTCTTGACGGGCTCCGCGACTTCCATCCGCAGGCGCTCGTCGGGATAGAGCGGCGTCAGGTTGTCGAAGTTGATCTTATGTTTGATCCGCTCCGGATCCTCGAAATTGATCGTGTTGACCTTGAGCAGGGCGAAGTAGCGCTCGCCGTCCTTCGGGCCGCGGATCGGTCCCTCGACGGTGTCGCCCGTGCGCAGGCCGAACTTCCGGATCTGCGTCGGCGAGACATAGATGTCGTCCGGACCGGGCAGATAGTTCGAATCCGGCGAGCGCAGGAAGCCGAAACCGTCGGGCAGCACCTCGACCACGCCTTCGCCGAGGATCTCGGTCTCCTTGGCGGCGAGCTGCTTCAGGATCGCGAACATCAGCTCCTGCTTGCGCATTGTGCTGGCATTCTCGACCTCGAGCCCTTCGGAGAAGGCGAGCAGCTCGGTCGGCGATTTGACCTTGAGGTCTTGGAGTTTGATTTCCCGCATGGGGCACCCGGATCATGAATGTCCCGGCTCAGGGGCCTGGGACCAGGACGGTAGATGAGATGATCGACAGGTCCGGACGGGAGGCGCTGGGGTTGCGCACCATGAGCAGCTGCTAGGGCAGTCGGCTCACGAACCATCGACAACAGGGAGAACGCTGGAGAAGCGCAAATCCCTGATAACCGGAATCATCGTCCTGCTCAAGCGGGAAACAGAAGATCGTCAGAACGGCTTGACGATCACCAGAATGACGATCCCGACCATCAGCACCGCCGGGACTTCGTTGAGGATCCGGTAGAAGCGCGCCGATTTGGTGTTGCGGTCATTGGCGAAGTCGCGGACGCGGCCGACGAGATAGCCATGGATGCCGGACAGGATGAAGGCGAGCATCAGTTTGGCGTGGAGCCAGCCGCCCTTGAAGCCGAAGGCCTCCCACGCGAGGTACAGGCCGAGCACCCAGGCGACGGTCATGGCGGGATTGATGATGCCCTTCAGGAGCCGCCGCTCCATGATCTTGAAGGTTTCCGACTGGATCGAGCCGACCGGCGATTCGGCGTGATAGACCATCAGCCGCGGCAGATAGAGCATGCCGGCCATCCAGGAGATCACCGCCAGGACATGGAAGGCCTTGAGCCACTCATACATTGCAATCGCGCTCCATCTGCCGTGAGGACACCTCAGGCCCGCACGGCGGCGAGCAGCCGCTCGACATGGCTGATCGGGGTATCCGGCAGAATGCCATGGCCCAGGTTGAACACGAACGGACCTGCGCCAAATGCCGCATGCACTGCGGCAACCTCGCGCTCGAGCTCCGGACCGCCGGCGCGGAGCACCAGCGGATCGAGATTCCCCTGGACGGCAACGAGGGATTGGATCTCGTCTCGCGCGAATGTCCGGTCGATATCCGACTCCAGTCCCACGGCATCGACGCCGGTCGCCTTGACGTAGCGCGGGATCAGCCGGCCGGCGCCGCGCGGAAAGCCGATGATCCGCGCATCGGGATGCCTCTGACGCACGCCCTCGACGATCCGGCGCGTCGGGGCGATGCACCAGCGATCGAAATCCTCCGGCCCCAGCGACCCCGCCCAGCTGTCGAAAATCTGGACCGCATCGACGCCCGCTGTGAGCTGGGCATCGAGATAACCGACAGACGCAACCACGATCCGATCGATGATCTCCTGGAACAGCGCGGGATCCTTCCCGAAAAGATCTTTCGCGGGGCCCTGGTCCGGCGTTCCGCGGCCTGCGACCATATAGGTCGCGACCGTCCAGGGAGCACCGCAAAAGCCGATGAAGGCGGTCTCCCGGGGCAGGGCGGCCTTGACCCGGCGAACTGTCTCGATCACCGGCGCAAGGACATCGGCATCGGCCTGCCCATCGATTTCGCCGAGCCTTTGTGCATTGGCAACCGGCTCGAGCCGCGGCCCTTCTCCCTCAACAAACCAGAGCTTCTGCCCGAGGGCTTGGGGCACGACGAGGATGTCCGAGAACAGGATGGCGGCATCGAAACCGAAGCGGCGGATCGGCTGAAGCGTAACCTCGGCGGCAAGCTCGGGATTGTAGCAGAGCGAGAGGAAGCTTCCCGCCTTGGCCCGCAGCTCGCGATACTCGGGCAGATATCGCCCGGCCTGGCGCATCATCCAGATCGGCGGTGTCGCCAGGCGTTCGCCGGAGAGTGCACGCAGAAAGGCAGATCGGTCCTGTGTCGCGGTGCTCATCGGTCATCCAATCCCGATCTCTCTTAAAGATAATCTCTTAGAGAGAATCTTCTTCTTTTACTCTTGGAGCTGGGCAGATAGCCCGACGCAGCCTTGTCCACAACGGGTCCACAGGTCGCAATGGGCCCGGCCACACCAGCCGGGGTCAGGCGCCGGCTGTTAAGGTGTTATTAAGACGTGTTAATCGGCGGTAACCTTTGAGGCGGCTGGAATGATTCACGTGAAACACTCCCGATCGTACCCACAGGTGCGCGCCTGTTGATGAAGCGCCGAGGTTATACAAGGACGGCGGCCATACGGACCGGAGTGCCGCTTTGTCCACAGCGCTCCCCAGCCTAATTCGGCGCCCCAAAGCGGCCGATCCATCGCCTCATTCCTTAACGCGGCGAATTTGCTTTGCGGGCGTGCCGGGCTAGAGGTGGCTGACGCCGCATAGACCAGAGAGCAGCCGTGGCCCGCAATTATTTCCATCTCCACCTCGTGTCGGACGCCACCGGCGAAACGCTGATCGCCGTCAGCCGTGCTGCCGCCGCCCAGTACGAAAGCGTCTCGGCGATCGAGCATGTCTATCCGCTGGTCCGCTCGGAGGCGCAGCTCGCCCGCGTCCTGGCCGAAATCGAGGCTTCGCCGGGTGTCGTGCTCTACACCCTGGTCGAGCCGGAATGGTCGGAGCGCCTGGAGAAATTCTGTGCCGAGCTCGGCTGTCCCTGCCTGTCGGTTCTCAACCCGGTGCTCTCGCTGTTCCAGTCTTATCTCGGCCAGGCCTCGGCCCCCAGGCCCGGTGCACAGCATGTCCTCAATGCCGAGTACTTCCGCCGCATCGATGCGATGAACTACACGCTTCTGCATGATGACGGTCAGCTCGGCGGAGACCTCGAAAACGCCGACATCATCCTCGTCGGCATCAGCCGCACCTCGAAGACGCCGACCTCGATCTATCTCGCGAACCGCGGCATCAAGACCGCCAACATTCCGCTGGTGCCGAACGTGCCGCTGCCGCCCGAACTCGAGCATGTCCGCAAGCCTCTGATCGTGGGCCTCGTCGCCAGTGCCGACCGCATCGTGCAGATCCGCCAGAACCGGTTGCTCTCGCTCAAGGCAGACGACGAGACGCCTTATGTCGATCCGGCTGCGGTGGCCGACGAGGTCGTCCAGTCCCGCCGCCTTTGCGCGCGCCGGGGCTGGCCGGTCATCGACGTCACGCGCCGCTCGATCGAAGAGACGGCAGCCTCGATCCTCGATCTGCTGCGCGACCACCGCATGAAGTTCATCGCAACATGAATCAAGGACCCACTCTCTGGCTTGCTGCAGAACCGCTCCTGCTTGCTTCCGGCAGCGCGGCGCGGCGCGACATGCTGATCGCGGCGGGCATCCCGGTCGAGGTGGTCAAGCCCGCGATCGACGAACGCGCGGTCGAGGCACCGCTCGTCGCCGAGGGCTCTCCGCCCGATGCGGTCGCTGCGGCGCTTGCCTGCGCGAAGGCGCTCGCCGTCTCTCAGGCTCATCCGCATCGTCTCGTTCTCGGCGCCGACCAGACGCTCGCCTGTCACGGCGCCGCCTTCCACAAGCCAGAGAATCTTGCTGCGGCTGCCGATCAGATTGCGGCGCTCGCCGGCCGGACCCATGAACTGCACAGTGCCTTCGTGCTGGCGCGGGACGGGGCGCCTGTCTTCGAGGACGCTGCCGTCGCGCGCCTGACGATGCGCAGCCTCTCGCCCGGATTCATCCTGCGCTACCTCGAACAGGTCGGCACAGCGGCGCTGTCGAGCGTCGGCGGCTACCAGATCGAAGATGCCGGTGCCCAGCTCTTCGAGAGCATCGAAGGCGATCATTTCACCATCATGGGCCTGCCGCTCCTTGCCGTGCTCGCGGCGCTTCGCGATCAAGGCGTGCTCGCCCGCTGAACCTGACGGACTACCCATGTCTCCTCGCTGCTTCATCCTCGGCCATCCCGTCGCCCATTCGCGCTCGCCGCTGATCCATGGCACCTGGCTGGCCGAGCACGGATTGGCCGGTTCCTATGAACGCGTCGATGTGGCCCCCGTCGATCTGCCCGCCTTCATTGCCCGGCTGCGCGCCGGGGAGTTCACCGGCGGCAACGTCACCGTACCGCATAAGGAAGCGATGCTGCCGCTTATCGACGAGGTCAGCGACGCGGCGCAGGCGATCGGAGCGGTCAACACGCTCTGGCGCGAGGGCGATCGCATTCTTGGCGACAACACGGACGTCGCCGGCTTTCTCGCCCATCTCGATGCCACCGCTCCCGGCTGGGACAAGCGGGTCGGTACGGCGCTCGTGCTCGGAGCCGGGGGAGCGGCGCGCGGCATCGCGACAGGATTGAAGGCGCGCGGCCTGTCCAGGATCATCCTCGTCAACCGGAGCCGCGCCCGCGCTGATGCGCTGGTTGCAGCGCTCGGTGGTGCCCCGCTCGCCGCTGCCGACTGGTCGCAACGCGACGCGCTCGTGGCGGAGGCGGATCTGATCGTCAACACCACGGCGCTCGGCATGAATGGCCAACCGCCGCTGGATCTGGATCTCTCGCATCTTCATCCCGGCACCATCGTCGACGACATCGTCTATGTGCCGCTGAAAACGCCATTGCTGCTGGAGGCCGAGCGCCGCGGCGGCATCGTCGTCGATGGGCTGGGGATGCTGCTGCACCAGGCCGTTCCAGGTTTCGCGCGCTGGTTCGGCATCACGCCTCTCGTTACGCCGACGCTGCGCGCCCGGCTGGAAGCCGATATCCTCGGCCATTGATTCGGCCAGATTGATTCGGCTAAGGCGCGCAATCGACAGAAGGACGGCACTCCCCACGCGATGACCTTCATTCTCGGACTGACGGGCTCGATCGGCATGGGCAAGTCAACCACTTCCGATCTGTTCCGGGAGCGCGGCGTCCCGGTCCACGATGCCGACGCCGCCGTGCATGGTCTCTATCGTGGACGCGCCGCCGCACCGATCGAAGCCGCGTTCCCCGGCGTGGTTCGGGATGGCGCAGTCGATCGGCAGAGGCTGTCTACGGCCGTGCTCGGCAGGCCCGAGGCCCTGGGCCGGCTCGAGACGATCATCCACCCGTTCGTGCGCGAGGAGGAGGAAGCCTTCCTGCGCCGCTGCCGTGCGTCAGGCGCCGGGCTCGCCGTTCTCGACATACCGCTTCTGCTCGAGACCAGCGGTGAAGCGCGTTGCGATGCGGTGCTCGTCGTCAGTGCCCCAGCGGAGGTGCAGCGCCAGCGCGTCCTGGCCCGCCCGGCGATGACCGAGGAGAAGCTCGCCGCGATCCTCGCCCGGCAGGTGCCGGACCCGGAGAAGCGCCGCCGGGCTCATTTCATTGTGGACACCTCACGGGGCGTGCTGGCCGCGCGCCGGCAGGTCGGCTCTATCCTGATCGCACTCGCCGGCCGGCCCGGCCGGGGCGGGCAGAACCGGGCGGCGAACCATGCGTGAGATCGTTCTCGATACCGAAACCACGGGCGTCGAGGCCAACAACGGCGACCGCATCGTCGAGATCGGCTGCGTCGAACTGGTCAATCATTGCCCGACCGGCCAGACTTTCCACGTCTACATCAATCCCGAGCGTTCGATGCCGGGCGAGGCCTTCAACGTCCACGGCCTCTCGGAAGCGTTCCTGTCGGACAAGCCGGTCTTCGCCGCGGTCGCGCAGGGATTTGCGGAGTTCATCGCCGGCGCGAAGCTGGTGATCCATAACGCCGCCTTCGACGTCGGCTTCATCAACATGGAGTTCAAGCGCCTCGGCCTGCCGCCGATCGCGCAGCCCCTGGTGGTCGACACCCTGTCGATGGCGCGCCGTAAGCATCCCGGCGCCTCGAACAGCCTTGACGCGCTCTGCTCGCGCTATGGCATCGACAACAGCCGCCGCACCAAGCACGGAGCATTGCTCGATTCTGAAATCCTGGCGGAGGTCTATATCGAGCTGCTCGGCGGCAAGCAGGCCTCGCTCGGCCTGGGTGCGGCGGAGACCGGCCGGGGGGGCCTCGCCGGCATCGTCGTCGAGCGGCCGCAACGGGTGCGGCCGCTGGCGCCGCGTCTCGATGACGCGGCGCTCATGGCCCATGAGGCCTTCATCCGCACGCTCGGCAAGAACCAGCTCTGGCGCGGCTATCTCGGCATCGCCGACGAGGGCTGAAGCGAAACCGCTCAGCTGCCTCGCTTCCTCCGGTCCGCCCGACGGGACATCATGTTCAGCCCCTCGACCAAGGCCGAGAAAGCCATCGCGGCGTAGATGTAGCCCTTCGGGATATGCGCGCCGAAGCCCTCGCCGATCAGCGTGCCGCCGATCATCAGCAGGAAGCCCAGCGCCAGCATCACGATCGTCGGGTTCTGCTCGATGAAATGCGCCAGCGGGTCGGCGGCGAGCAGCATCACCAGCACTGCGAAGACCACGGCGATGACCATGACCGGAATATGCTCCGTCATGCCGACGGCTGTGATGATCGAGTCGATCGAGAACACCAGGTCGAGGATCAGGATCTGGAAGATCACGCCGCCGAAGGTAACGACTGCGGCCTTACCGCCATCGAAGACATCGGGCCCGTGATTCGCGTCGACCTTGTGCCGGATCTCCGCCGTCGCCTTCCAGACGAGGAAGAGGCCGCCTGCGATCAGGATCAGGTCGCGCCAGGAGAAGGCTTTGCCGAAGACGGAGACAATCGGCGCGGTGAGCTGCACGATGATGGCGACCGTGCCCAGCAGGGCGAGCCGCAGGATGAGCGCGAGCCCGATGCCGATCCGGCGCCCGCGCGAGCGCTGGTGCTCCGGCAGCTTGTTGGTCAGGATCGAGATGAAGATCAGGTTGTCGATGCCGAGAACCACCTCCATGGCGATCAAGGCGCCGAGAGCAGCCCAGACTGCGGGGTCGGCGGCAAGCGTCATAAGGTAGTCCATCAGTGCTCCTGGATCATGAAAACGGCGGGCGGCCATGAGCCGTCCGCCTGTCAGTGGGAGCGAGATGGAGAGCACCGGCTGTTCTCGCAAGAGCAACGGCAAGCGAAAAGATGGGGTGGATTGCAAGAAAAAGGGCCCCGAAGGGCCCTTTGTATCGATTGGATGAAACCTAGCGCCTCTCAGGCGTTGCCCTGCTGGCCCTGGAGTTCCTGCACGCGTTGCTGGAACAGAGCCGCGAAGTCGATCGGCGGAACGTAGAAGGGCGGGAAGCCGCCATTTTGCACCGCCTCGGCGATGATCTGCCGCGCGAAGGGGAAGAGCAGGCGGGCGCAGTCGATCACCAACACAGGGTGGATATGCTCCTGCGGCACGTTCAGCAGCCGGAATACGCCGCCATAGCTCAGGTCGAAGGCGAACAGCGTCTCGCCGTTGATCTCGGCCTTGCCCTCGAGCTGGAGGACCGTCTCGAAATCGTTCTCGCCGAGCGCGTTGCTCGAGACATTGACCTGCAGCGACATCTGCGGGCCTTCCTGGGCCGCCTGCTGGCCGAGCGCGCGCGGCGCCTTCGGATTCTCGAAGGAGAAGTCCTTGGTGTACTGGATCAGGGCGCTCATGCTCGGCGCAGCATCGCCGGCACCGTTGCCGTTGGGAAGTTCGTTGGCCATCGGTCCCATCGCTTCTGGCAGGCTGTCTCGGGAAATCCCGCGCCGTTCAGGGCGTCAGGGACTGCGCTCCGCTCTCCGGTTCAACGCGGGCGTCGGCTATCATGGACGACAGCGCCGCACAAGAAGCTGCCTTCACAAGCAGGGGGGTGGATGTTACGAGCCTAACTCACCATATGACGCGTAACGGCGCCCCAACGGGAGCGCCGGTTTCTCACCACGACTGGAGCCTCGGGTCAGCTTTCGATGCAAAATTCCTTCGACATGACGACTCTGGTCTTCCTGGCTCTGGCCGTTTTCGTCGCCTGGAAGCTGCGCTCCGTCCTCGGCCAGAAGACCGGCAGCGAGCAACCGCCGACCGATCCCTTCTCGCGCCGCGAGACGCCGCCGGTGCGGCCCGACCAGCCCGGCGCGGCCGACCCCAAGCGCGACAACGTCATCCGCCTGCCCGGCGCTGCGAATGATCCCGCCGCAGGCCCGCCGCAGCCCGCCGATCGCTGGTCCGACATCGCCCCGCCGGATTCGCCGATCATCGCCGGCATCGACGGAATCGTCCGGCAGGAGCCGGACTTCGATCCGCGCGGCTTCCTCGGCGGCGCCAAGGATGCCTACGAGGCCATTGTCACGGCCTTCGCCCGCGGCGACCGCAAGACGCTGAAGGGCCTCCTCGCCAAGGAGGTCTATGAGGGTTTCGAACAGGCCATTACCGATCGCGAGAAGCGCGGCGAGAAGGCCGAGTCCAATTTCGTCTCGATCGACAAGGCCGAGATCACCGCTGTCGACGTCAAGGGCAAGACCGCGCAGGTCACCATTGCCTTCGTCTCGCAACTCATCAGCGTGACCCGCGACGCGCAGGGCGCGGTCGTCGACGGCAGCGCCGAGGCGGTTTCGGAGGTCAACGACATCTGGACCTTCTCGCGCCAGCTCGGCAGCCGCGACCCCAACTGGCTCCTGGTCGCCACCGAATCCGCAGCGTGATCCGTGGCGCCGGTGTCGCGCTGGTGCTGCTTGCAGCGCCTTGGGCGGCGGTGAGCGCCATGGCCGCAGCATCCCCACCTCTGCCGCCCGGCGCCAGCGCCGAGGTCCTTGAGCCGGCGCAGGTCCCGGGCTGGGCCGCCGACGACCACCGGGCGGCCTTCGACATCTTCGCCAGCGGCTGCCAGACCGAGCCTCCCTTGCGCACCTCCGTTGCCGTGCCTGCCGCGCTCGGCGCCGTCTGCGAGCAGGCGAAACGCGCTGTGGCCGCAGGCCCCGTCGATCGCGAAACGGCGCGAGCCTTCTTCGAGCAGCATTTCAGCTTCTGGCGAATCCGGCAGGCTGGTTCTGGCACCGGCTTCATGACCGGCTATTTCGAGCCCGAATTCGAAGGTTCCCTGACCCGCTCGGAGGCTTACCCGACACCGCTTTACGGTCGCCCGCCCGAACTGGTGACGCGCATGCCGGATGATGTCTGGCCCGGCCTCGATCCCGCGCTTTCGGCCGCGCGACGCTCGGCAGACGGGCTGGAACCCTTTCCCGACCGTACGGCGATCGAGACCGGCGCGCTGGACGGGCGCGGCCTCGAGATCCTTTGGATGCGCGATCCGGTCGACCGCTTCGTCCTGCAGGTTCAGGGCTCCGGCCGCATCCGCCTGCCGGATGGCTCGGTGACGCGGCTGGTCTATGCTGGCCGCAGCGGCCATGCCTATACCTCGCTCGGCCGCGTGCTGAGCGAGCGCGAGAGCATCCCGCCGGCGCAGATGACGATGGACCGCCTGATCGCGCGACTGAAGGCCGATGCCGATTTCGCCCGGGACCTGATCCGGCTGAACCGCTCCTTCGTCTTCTTCGCCCGCCGTGACGACCTCCCGGCCGAATCCGGGCCGATCGGCGGGGCCGGCCTGCCGCTGACGCCGCTGCGCAGCATCGCCATCGACCGTACGATCTGGCCCTACGGCCTGCCGGTCTGGATCGATGCCACGCTGCCGGCCGGCGATGGTGGCATGGAGCGGCTCGCCCGGCTGATGATCGCGCAGGACACCGGTTCCGCCATTCTCGGCCCGGCACGGCTCGATCTCTTCGTAGGCTCGGGCGCCAAGGCGGGCCACCGTGCCGGCCTCGTCCGGCATCCGGTCGAATTCACCGTGCTCTGGCCGCGCCAACCCGGTCCTTGACGATGAAGGCACGTCGCGGAAAGACGTTGTCTCAGGTCGACCTCGCGCTCTGGCGACAGGTCGCGTGCTCGGTCACGCCCTTGCCCGGCCGCCTGCCGATCGAGCCCGAGCCGGCGCCTATCCCCGTGGCCCGGCCGGCGGTGCAGGCGACGACGCAGGCTTTTCTCGTCGCTGCGGGCGCCAAGCAATCACCGCCGTCTCCGCCACCGCTGGCTCCGCTCGAGAATCGCCTGCGCACGCAGCTCAGGCGCGGGCAGCTGGGCGTCGAGGCCGTCATCGACCTTCACGGCATGCGCCAGGACGAGGCGCATCTGGCGCTGAATGCCTTTCTGCGGCGCGAGCAGGGTCGGGGTACGCGGATCGCGCTCGTCGTGACCGGCAAGGGTGGCGCCGGTACGCCCCTGTTCGGCGAGGAGCGCGGCGTGCTGCGCCGGGTCGTGCCTCATTGGCTGCGGCTGCCCGATCTTCGGCCGCTGGTGGTCGGCTTCGAGGAGGCGCAATTGCGCCATGGCGGATCGGGCGCGCTCTATGTCCGCCTGCGCCGCACGCGGGAACCGGGACGGTGACGCCTTTCGGCCAGCGCGTCCGCGATCATCGTGCGCGGCGCGGCATCACGCTGGCCGAGATGGCCGCGGTGCTCGGCGTGACGCCGGCCTATCTCTCGGCACTCGAGCACGGGAAGCGCGGCCGCCCGACCTTCACTTTGATCCAGGGCGTCATCCATGTCCTCGGCGTGATCTGGGACGAGGCCGATGAGCTGGTGCGGCTGGCCGATCTCTCCCATCCGCGCGTGACCGTCGACACGGCCGGCCTCGACCCGGAAGCGACCCTGCTCGCCAACCGGCTCGCGCGCGAGATCGGCGAGCTGGAGGTACAGGATCTGCATCGTCTCGCCGCCGTGCTGGATGCGGCCGCGGCCCGGCGCAGCGGCCCCGCTTGACCCCGGCGGCCGCGGGTGCGACACGCCGCGCCAACCATTTCGTCTGTTTTCCGCCATTTCCATCCGCACAGCATCGGGCTTCCTCATGACCAGCACGCGCACCGACGTCCTCGCCCTCGGCAACGCCATCGTCGACGTGATCGCCGCCGCCGAGGAGGATTTCCTGGCGAAGCACGGCCTGACCAAGGGCGCGATGGCGCTGATCGACGAGGCGCGGGCGGAATCGCTCTATGCTTCGATGGGGCCCGGCAAGGTGATTTCGGGCGGCTCTGCGGCCAATACCATCGCCGGCCTCGCCTCCTTCGGCGGCAAGGGCGCCTTCATCGGCAAGGTCAAGGCCGATGAACTCGGCCGCCTCTACCGGCACGACCTGACGTCGCTGGGCGTTGCCTTCGATTCTGCTGCGGCTGCCGACGGCCCGGCGACGGCCCGCTCCTTCATCATCGTCACGCCGGATGGCGAGCGCACGATGAACACCTATCTCGGCGCCTGCCAGGGTCTGACCGTCGCCGATGTCGACGCGAAGGCGATCGAGAACGCCGACATCGTCTATCTCGAAGGCTACCTCTGGGATCCGCCGGCGGCGAAGGACGCCTTCCGCAAGGCCTCCGAGATCGCCCACAAGGCCGGCGGCAAGGTCGCGATAACCCTGTCCGATTCCTTCTGCGTCGACCGCTATCGCGACGAATTCGTCGGCCTGATCCGCAACCGCATGGTCGATATCGTCTTCGCCAACGAGCATGAGCTCAAGAGCCTCTACGAGACCGGCGATTTCGACACGGCCTTGTCTTGGCTGCGCTCGGAGAACATCCTCGCGGTCGTAACGCGCTCCGAGAAGGGCGCTCTCGCCGTTACCCCGGATGGCATCGTCGAGGAGCCGATCTTCCCGGTCGAGCGCGTGGTCGATGCGACCGGTGCCGGCGACCTCTTCGCCGCCGGCTTCCTCTTCGGCCTGACCTCGGGCCGCGAGGTTCGCGATTCGCTGCGGCTCGGTGCGCTCGCCGCAGCCGAGATCATCAGCCATGTCGGCGCCCGTCCGGATGTCAGCCTGAAAACGCTGGCCGGTAACGAAGGGCTGCTCTGAGCGTGCATCTCTTTCCATAAAGGCACGGGGAATCCTCTCCCGTAGGGAGAGGGTAGGGTGAGGGGTCGGCCATCTGACGCCGAAGCCGTGAACTCACCGCTGCCCCGCTGTCAGGCAAAGCTCTACTGGTCGAACGGCCGACACCCCACCCCTACCCCTCTCCTTACAGGAGAGGGGATCCCGCGCTTGCTCAGTACAGCGTCGCCTTGATTCGCTCCGGCAGCGCCTTGTCATAGGCCTCGCCATCGAAGGTCGCGACGGCCGCGTCACGCGACGTGATGTCCTTCAGGATCTGGCCGGCGCTCGGCAACTCGCCCCGCGCGACATGCCTGGTCGGGTTCCAGAGGTCGGCCCGCACCACGGCCCGCGAGCACTGGAAGTAGACGCTCTCCACCGTGACGACGATGACGCAGGCTGGCAGCTTTCCCGTCATCTCGAAGCGCCCGCACAACTCAGGGTCGCTGGAGAGGGTCGCGACTCCGTTGACGCGCAGCGTCTCCCCGTAACCGGGCACGATGAAGAGCATTCCGACGCGCGGGTCGGACAGGATATTCTTAAGTGAATCCAGTCGGTTATTGCCTCTTCGGTCCGGAATCAGCAGCGTTTTCGCGTCCTGGACCGTGACAAAGCCCGGCAAATCCCCGCGCGGCGAACAATCCAGGCCCTCCGGACCGTTGGTCGCGAGCACGAAAAACGGTGAGGCCGCGATCAGCGCCGCATAGTTCGCATCGAGATGATCGATCTCCTTGGCGATCGAAGCCGGCGCGATCGGGTTGGGGTAGAGCGCCGCGAGCTGGTCTAGCGAGGTGATGCGATGGTCGAACATGCCGGTCTCCATGGATCGGCATATGTCTAGACTATTGCGCAGCGAACCGCCACCGTCATTCTCGGGCGACGCGAAGCGACGACCCGAGAATCTCCCGACGCGAAGGTTCGAGAACCTCTTCTGGCAAGAGCCGTCGGGCCGGAGCCCGAGCACGACGTGCGATGCCGAAAACAAAACGCCCCGCATCCTTCGATGCGGGGCGTCCCGTTTCACGTGAATCCGACGAAGCCGGCTTGGCTTACTCGGCCTGCTGCTTCTCGCGGGACTTCTCAGCGTCGCGCTCGGCCTTCAGCTTCTCGGTGAGGTCTTCGCCGGTTTGCTGGTCGACGACCTTCATCGAGAGGCGGATCTTGCCGCGATCGTCCTGGCCGAGGAACTTGACCTTGACCTTGTCGCCTTCCTTGACGACGTCGGAGACCTTCTGGACGCGATTGGCGGCCAGCTCCGAAATATGAACAAGACCGTCCTTGGCGCCGAAGAAGTTCACGAAGGCGCCGAACTCCATGATCTTCACGACCGTGCCGTCATAGATCATGCCCGGCTCGGCTTCCGAGACGATCGACTTGATCCACTTGATCGCCGCTTCGATCGACTTGCCGTCGGCCGAGGCGATCTTGATGGTGCCGTCATCCTCGATGTTGACCTTCGCGCCGGTCTTCTCGACGATCTCGCGGATGACCTTGCCGCCGGAGCCGATGACTTCACGGATCTTGTCGACCGGGATCTTCATCGTCTCGATGCGCGGGGCATACTCGCCGAGCTGGCCACGCGACGCCGACAGCGCCTTGTTCATCTCGCCGAGGATGTGGTCGCGGCCGCCCTTGGCCTGGTCGAGGGCGACCTTCATGATCTCCTCGGTGATGCCGGCGATCTTGATGTCCATCTGCAGCGAGGTGATGCCCGCGGCGGTACCGGCGACCTTGAAGTCCATGTCGCCGAGATGGTCCTCGTCACCGAGGATGTCGGAGAGCACCGCGAAGCGCTCGCCTTCCAGGATCAGGCCCATGGCGATGCCCGCGACCGGCGCCTTGAGCGGCACGCCGGCATCCATCAGCGCCAGCGAGGTGCCGCAGACGGTGGCCATCGAGGAGGAGCCGTTCGACTCGGTGATCTCCGAGACGACGCGGATCGTGTAGGGGAACTCCGCCTTCGCCGGCAGCATCGGCCGGATGGCGCGCCAGGCGAGCTTGCCATGGCCGATCTCGCGACGCCCGGGCGAACCCATGCGGCCGGTCTCGCCGACGGAGTAGGGAGGGAAGTTATAGTGCAGCAGGAAGGTCTCCTTGTAGGTGCCTTCCAGCGAATCGATGAACTGCTCGTCGTCGCCGGTGCCGAGCGTGGTCACGACCAGCGCCTGCGTCTCGCCGCGGGTGAACAGCGCCGAGCCATGGGTGCGCGGCAGCATGCCGGCCTCGGCGACGATCTTGCGGACCGTCTTGAGGTCGCGGCCGTCGATGCGGGTGCCGTCGTCGAGGATGGTCCAGCGCACGACCTTGGCCTGGGCTTCCTTGAACTGGCCGCCGACCTGCTCCTTGGTGAAGGTGGTCTTGCCGTCCGGCTCGGCCGAGACGAGGGCCTGGACCTTCGCCTTGGCGGCGTCCAGCGCCTTGTAGCGCTCGGCCTTGGTGGTGATCTTGTAGGCGGCGCGCAGATCCGCATCGACCAGCTTCAGCACCGCATCGAGCACGACCGAATTGTCGGCCGGCACGTAGTCGCGCGGCTCCTTGGCGGCCTTCTCGGCGAGGCGGATGATGGCGTCGATCACCGGCTGGAAATGCTTGTGGCCGAACATCACGGCGCCGAGCATGACGTCTTCCGGCAGCTCCTTGGCTTCCGACTCGACCATCAGCACGGCGTCCTGGGTGCCGGCGACGACGAGGTCGAGGCCCGATTCCTTGATCTCGTCGACCAGCGGGTTGAGCTTGTAGGCACCGTCGAAATAACCGACGCGGGCAGCGCCGACCGGGCCCATGAAGGGCACGCCGGACAGCGTGAGCGCAGCGGAAGCTGCGACCATTGCGACGATGTCGGGATCGTTCTCGAGGTCATGCTGCAGCACGGTTACGACGACCTGCGTGTCGTTCTTGTAGCCTTCGGCGAAGAGCGGGCGGATCGGCCGGTCGATCAGGCGCGAGACCAGCGTCTCCTTCTCGCTCGGGCGGCCTTCACGCTTGAAGTAGCCGCCGGGGATGCGGCCGGCCGCGAAGGTCTTTTCCTGGTAGTTGACGGTCAGCGGGAAGAAGTCGAAGCCGGGCTTCGGCTCCTTGGCCGAGACGATGGTCGCGAGCACGACGGTCTCGCCATAGGTGGCGAGCACGGCGCCGTCGGCCTGGCGGGCGATCTTGCCGGTTTCGAGCACGAGCTTGCGCCCGCCCCAGATCAGTTCTTCGGTCTGTACATCGAACATGGATTTTCTTTCGGATCGGATGCGACCCGGCCGGTGTCCCAGGCCCATGGGCAAGACGGCGAAGCGTTCGGGTTCCGGACGAGGGTCGCGCCCGAGCGCTTGGCAATCCTGCCATGGACGCAGAGAACGTCCCGGCGGGTCATGCGGCAGGCCGCCCATGCGGTTGCCGCGTGGTAGCGGGGCCGATGCCGCACCATTGCGGCATCCCCCTTATCGAAGCGCCCGGAGCGATGTCGCACCGGGCGTTCAGCGTCAGGCGTCGATCAGCGGCGGATGCCGAGCTTCTCGATCAGCGTCCGGTAGCGCGGCTCGCTCTTGCTCTTCAGGTAGTCGAGCAGCGAACGGCGCTGCGAGACCATCTTGAGAAGGCCGCGACGCGAATGGTTGTCCTTGGTGTGCGACTTGAAGTGGCCGGTCAGGTTGTTGATGCGCTCCGTCAGGATCGCGACCTGGACTTCCGGCGAGCCGGTGTCGTTCGGCTTGGTGGCATGCTCTTTCATGAGCGCGGTCTTGCGCTCGGCAGTGATCGACATCGGATGATCCTCGTATTGGGGTTGATCTGGCGGGCCCAGCCGGGATGTCGTCCAGCAGGGTCCGAAGCCCGCGAGCGCCTCATCGTGGAGGGGTCGCGCAGCCGGTTTCGACGCCGGATGGCGGGGGTATACACGAAATCGCGGGAAAGGCCAGTGGATCCGCGGGTTCTGTCGCAGGCCCCGCCCCCGCGGCCGACGGGTTAGGCGTTCCGGGTTTCGACATGATCGGGGCCTGAACCGCCAAGCGGTTCAGGCCCCGAAGACAATTCATTCCGGAACGACGGCCGCGCTCAGAACTCTTCCCATCCGGCATCGTTGGCGCGGCCGTTGGCGACCTTGCGGGCGGGTTGGCGCGGTGCGGCTGCGGGCGCCGGGACAGGGGCCGCCGGCGGCCTGGGAGCCTGTGCCTTGGGAGCCTGTGCTTTGGTCTGCGCGAAGGCGGCCTCGGCGAGCTTGCGCAGGCGGTCCGGCTCGGAGTTCGCCGCGCCCTGCTCCTGTCCGGTCCTGAATGCCGCGACGAGGTCGTTGAGCTGGCCGATGCGGGAGGAGAGCGAGGCGGCCGACGCCGCGCTCTGTGTTCGCCGCGCCCTGCTCCTGTCCGGTCCTGAATGCCGCGACGAGGTCGTTGAGCTGGCCGATGCGGGAGGAGAGCGAGGCGGCCGACGCCGCGCTCTGTTCGGACAGCGCCGCGTTCTGCTGGGTCATCTCGTCGAGATGCGCCACCGCCTGGCTCATCTCGTCGATGCCGTTGGCCTGTTCGCCGGCCGCCGCCGAGATGTCGGCGATGGTCGCCGCGACCTTGCGCGAATGCGACAGGATCTGGTCGAGCTGCTCGCCGGCCTGGCGCACCAGCTTGACGCCCTCNCGCGTTCTGCTGAGTCATCTCGTCGAGATGCGCCACCGCCTGGCTCATCTCGTCGATGCCGTGGGCCTGTTCGCCGGCCGCCGCCGAGATGTCGGCGATGGTCGCCGCGACCTTGCGCGAATGCGACAGGATCTGGTCGAGCTGCTCGCCGGCCTGGCGCACCAGCTTGACGCCCTCGCCGACCTCCATGTTCGAGGACGAGATCAGGCCGGAGATGTCCTTGGCGGCGGCGCTGGAGCGCTGCGCCAGGGTGCGCACCTCGGAGGCCACGACCGCAAAGCCCTTGCCGGCATCGCCAGCGCGGGCCGCCTCGACGGCCGCGTTCAGCGCCAGCAGATTGGTCTGGAAGGCGATGTCGTCGATCACCCGGATGATGTCGGAGATTTTTGTCGAGGCGCTCTCGATGCGCGCCATCGCCTCGACCGCCTGGCCGGCGATCTGCCCGCCCGACTGGGCCGCYTGCATCGCATCGTCGGCGATGGCGGCGGCCTCCTTCGAGGCCTGGGCCGAGGCCTTGACCGAGGCCGCGAGCTCCTCGGTGGTGGCGGCGGTCTC
>NZ_LMJT01000021.1 GCF_001429395.1 Allobosea sp. Root381 | reverse complement strand
TCGCGCGTGTTGACGACGAGACCGGTCAGCGGAACATGCCAGAACCCGGCATCACCGATGACACGCTGCTCACGGCCGGTCGGCGAGCGCCCTCCCGTTGCAGCCAGATTGCGCAGCACCGGCTCACCCGCGCGGGCGCGCAGGGCTGAATTCCATGTGATCGCAGCCAAGCAGCCGAAGAAACCGGGCGGGCCCGAGCGCATAGACCGTGCCTGCAAGATCATGAAGATGATCCGCGAGATGCTGCGCTATGGCATCGCCGCCGAGCTCGCGCACGAGCACTGCACCCGCCTGCTGACCATCCTGACCGCGACCGAGTTCAAGGGTCCGCGCCGCCGGCGCTCCAAGCTCGAGCTCGCCCACGTCGAGGCATTCCTGCCGAAGGCGCTCGCCGCCGGCCGAATGTCGCTTGCGCTGGGCACCGCTCTCCAATTCGAATCCGGCATGCGCCAGAAGGATGTGATCGGCGAATGGCTGCCGGTGCCAGCTGGTGAGGAGCCGACCGGCATCGTCCTGCGTGGCCGGCGCGGCAAGGGCTGGCGCCGCTGGGCCAACGGCCTGACCTGGGCCGATCTCGGCCGCGACCTGGTCATCTCGAAGGAGACGACGAAGACGGGCTCGCTGGTCTCGCACGACCTGAAGGAGTTCCCGCTCGTCATGTCGCTGCTCGCGCAGATCCCGGCCGAGCGACGCATCGGCGGGCTGATCATCGACGAGACGGCAGGCCGCCCCTATGCCGAGTTCGCCTATGCCCGGGACTGGCGCGTGATCGCGCGCGAGGCCGGCATTCCCGACAGCGTCTGGAACACCGATGCGCGCGCCGGCGCGATCACCGAGGCCGAGGATGCCGGCGCCGATCTCGACACGATCCGCGGATCTGTCGGCCACGCCCAGGCGACGACCACGGCGCGCTATTCCCGCGGCGCGATCGGCAAGAGCCGCAAGGTGGCGCAGGCGCGAGTCGCGCTGAGAGGCGAGCAGAACAGCCACTGAACAGGCTGGGGAACGCGTTGGGGAACGTGGGGAACGCGAGTTTAGCGGTAGACCGCCATAACATTCTGAAGCTTCAAAGGATTTTGGAGCGGGCGATCGGGATCGAACCGACGACATTCAGCTTGGGAAGCTGACGTTCTACCACTGAACTACGCCCGCATGCCGGTGCGCGGGCAAGGCCAGCCGCCGACGCGGCGATTCATAGCTTCATCCCCGGGGGAAGTCATCACCTATTCGCGCCAAACCGGCGCCTCCGAGAGGATGCGAACAGGGCCCGCGCGCGCGCGTTGCAAAGCTGGATCAGGAGCCCCGCGGCAGCCAAGCCGGGCCGCATTCGCCACAGGGCAAGCTCAATCGTGGAAATGCTTCGAGAGCTTGAGGGCCTGGCCCTGATAGTTCGACTTCAGCCCGGCGCCGTAGAGAGCCTCGGGGCGGCTGGCCATCGCCTCATAGACAAGGCGGCCGACGATCTGGCCGTCCTCGATGATGAAGGGGACGTCGCGCGAGCGCACCTCGAGGACCGCTCGCGCACCCCGGCCGCCGGCGGCGCTGTGGCCGAAGCCCGGATCGAAGAAACCGGCATAGTGGACCCGGAACTCACCGACGAGCGCGTCGAAGGGCGTCATTTCGGCGGCGAAATCGGGCGGAACATGGACCGCTTCCTTCGAGGCCAGGATGTAGAACTGGCCGGGATCGAGGATCAGGGAACGGGATCCGTCCGCAGGGATCGGCTCCCAGAACTCCGAGGCGCGATAGGCGCCGACGCGGTCGACATCGATCAGGGCGGTGTGGTGCTTGCCGCGGTAGCCGATCAACCCGTCGAAGCCGGACAGGTCGACGCTGACGGCGACGCCGCTCTGGAAGGAGGGATCGGCCGCGCTGACCAGCGTCTCGCGCTGGTGCAGCTCGCCCAAGGCCCGGTCGTCGAGCTTCGTCTCGCCGGCGCGGAAGCGGATCTGCGAGAGCCGCGAGCCCGACCGTACCAGCACCGGGAAAGTGCGCGGCGAGATCTCGATGAAGAGCGGGCCTTCATAGCCGTCCTCGATCAGATCGAACTCGCGCGAGCGATCCGTGATGACACGGGTGAAGACGTCTAGCCGCCCGGTCGAGCTCTTGGGGTTGGCGGCGGCGCGAAGGCCAGCCGGCAGCGCAAGACCCTCCATCAGCTCCGCGACATAGACGCAATCGGTTTCCAGGACCGCGCCCCTGGTCAGGTCGATCTCATGCAGCGCGAGCTCGTCGAGCCGCTGGCGGACGGTTCGCTCGGGCCCGGGCAGGAAGCTGGCACGAACGCGATAGGCTTTCTCGCCGAGGCGCAGATCGAGGCTGGCGGGCTGGACCTGCCCCTCGGCCGGCGCATGGGCGAGCCTGATCGCGCCGCCTTCGATAAAGGCGCGGATGCGACTATCTGGCTGGATACCGGGCTTGAAGGGCAGCATGCGATGTCCGGAAAACAATCGGCTACAGCTAGCGAAGCCGGCGACAAAGGCCAAGCTTCGGGCTTCCCCCAATGCGCCCGCGCCAAGGGTTGTCCACGCGAGAATCGAAGGCTTCGCCATTGACCCTGCCGCCGGCCGGTTCATAACAAGGTCCGGAAGCCCCCCGGCCGGGCCATTCAGGGACGGAGCCGTAGCGATGTATCAGGCGGAGACGCATGGCGTGCGCGTGACCGCCGTGCCGAGCTTCATGGAGGCTGAGTCCTCGCATGCGCAGGGCCGCTACTTCTGGGCCTACACCATCGAGATCCTCAATCTCTCGGCGCGCACGGTGCAGCTGATGAGCCGCCACTGGTACATCACCGATGGCCGCGGCGAGGTCCATCAGGTGCGTGGCGACGGCGTCGTCGGGCAGCAGCCCGTACTGCGCCCCGGCGAAAGCTACAGCTACACCTCGGGCTGCCCACTGATGACGCCCGATGGCTCGATGCGGGGCTTCTATGCCATGCTCGGCGAAGACGGCACGATCTTCGATGTCGAGGTTCCGCTTTTCCCGCTCGATTCCCCGTATGTGAAGAAGGTTCTCCATTGACTGCCAGTTCACTGAGCGGGCAGCGCTACGCGCCGCTCGACATGCTCGCCAAGCTCGTCGCCTTCGATACGGTGAGCCACAAATCGAACCTGCCGCTGATCGCCTTCGTCGAGGACTATCTCGCCGGCTGGGGCGTGTCCTCGGTCCGCATCCCCAATGCGGAAGGCGACAAGGCGGCGCTGTTCGCGACGCTCGGTCCGCAGGACAAGGGCGGCATCCTGCTCTCCGGCCACACCGATGTGGTGCCGGTGGAGGGCCAGGCCTGGAGCAGCGATCCGTTCACGCTGCATGTCGCGGATGGAAAAGCCTATGGCCGCGGTGCCGTCGACATGAAGGGCTTCATCGCGCTGGCGCTGGCGCTGGTGCCGGATTTCCTGGCGGCCGACCTGAAGACGCCGATCCACCTGTTCTTCTCCTATGACGAGGAAGTCACCTGCCTGGGCGTGGTCGACGGCATCGCGCGCATGGGCAAGGACCTGCCCAAGCCGCGCGCCGTCATCGTCGGCGAGCCGACCATGCTGGAACTGGCGGACGCGCATAAGGGCATCCGCACCTTCTTCACGACGGTGACCGGCGCGGCGGCTCATTCCTCGAAGCCGCATCTCGGCGCCAGCGCGGTGCATGGCGGCATCCGGCTCTCGGCCGGGCTGGTCTCGCTCGCCGACGAGCGCGAGGCGGAAACCGATGCGAGCGGGCGATATGATCCGCCCTATGACACCGTGCATGTCGGCAAGTTCCATGGCGGCATCGCCCGCAACATCCTGGCGGATCGCTGCGACCTGTCCTGGGAAGTGAGGACCCTGCCAGACTCCGATCCGGAATACGTCCCGGGGCGCTTCGCCGCGCTGTCGCAGGAGGTGCTGGCGCGGATGCAGAAGACGGCTCCGACAGCGAAGATCGAGACGGTGATGAGCTCGGACGTGCCGGGGCTTGCGCCCGATCCCGGTTCGGAGGCCGAGACCCTGGTGATGCGCCTCGCCGAACGCAACCGCACCATCGCCGTCGCCTATGCGACCGAGGCCGGGCATTTCCAGCTGGCGGGGCTGCCGACCATCGTCTGCGGGCCGGGCTCGATAGACCAGGCGCATCAGCCCGACGAATACATCACGCTGGAACAGTTCGCCGCCGGCGAGGCCTTCATGCGTAAGCTGCTGGCGGAGTGCCGGGGACAGGATAGCGCCGCGCCCTCGTTGCGAGCGTGACGCGGGCCGGCCTACCGCGCCGTTTCCGCTTCGATCAGGCGGACCAGTTCATCGAGCGCCGAGAGCCGGGCGATGCGCCGGTAGCGCGGCTCGCCGACCGGCTCCTCGGCATGTTCCAGCACCCAGGTCAGCTCATGGGGGATGTGGACCGCCCATGAGCCGGCCTTCAGCGCCGGCAGGATGTCCGACTTGAGGGAATTCCCCACCATCATCGCGCGCTCCGGCCCGCCGCCATGGCGCGCGAAGATGCGGCGATAGACCTCCGCCGTCTTGTCGCTGACGATTTCCACGCCCTGAAACAGGTCGCCGAGGCCGGATTGCGCGAGCTTGCGCTCCTGATCGAAGAGATCGCCCTTGGTGATCAGTACCAGCCGGTAATTCGTGGCGAGCGCGGCAAGCGTCTCGCGCGCCTGGGGCAACGTCTCGACCGGGTGCGCCGCCATCTCGCGGCCTGCCGCCAGGATCTCGCCGATCACCGAGGCCGGCACCTCGCCGCGCGTGACCTCGATCGCGGTCTCGATCATCGAAAGCACGAAGCCCTTGATGCCGAATCCATAGAAGGCGAGGTTGCGCCGCTCGGCGTCGAGCAGCCGGCCGGAAATCTCCGCCGCCTCGCCATGGGCGCCAAGCAGGGCGACGAAGCGCTCTTCCGTCAGGCGGAAGAACTGCTCGTTCTGCCAGAGCGTATCGTCGGCGTCGAAACCGATCGTGGTGATGCTGCGCGCCATCGTTTTCCCGCTGACGGGTCGCGGACGGTCAGGCGCCGGCGGACAGTCCGGCCTCGACCTCGCTCGCGACGAAGCTGTAGCGCCGCGAGCAGAACTCGCAGGTGACGCCGAGCGTGCCGTCATCCGCCACCATGGCCTGGCGATCCTCGGCCGAGAAGCCGCGCAGCATGCCGAGCACACGTTCGCGCGAACAACGGCAATCCTCACGGACCAGAACGGGGTCGAAGACGCGCGCGCCGCGCTCGTGGAACAGCCGATAGAGCAGCCGCTCGCTTTCC
Organism: Allobosea sp. Root381; assembly: GCF_001429395.1. Taxonomy (GTDB): domain Bacteria; phylum Pseudomonadota; class Alphaproteobacteria; order Rhizobiales; family Beijerinckiaceae; genus Allobosea. Next base: position 53,095 of record NZ_LMJT01000021.1, on the reverse strand, counting down.
AGCAGCGGATCGAGCAACTCATGGTCCTCGATCGTCTCGACCAGCGAGCGCGCCTCGGCCCAGGCATCGTCGTTGATACCGTCCGGATCGGATGCCTCGAGAATTTCGTGGCCCTTCGGCGCGTCCCCGGGATGCAGGTCGGCGGCGCGCAGCCGGTCGACCGAATGCGGCATGAACTGCACCAGCAGTCCGCCGGCCCGCCATTGCCGCCCGTCCCCGGTCACGACCGAGCCGACACCGAGGCGGACCCGGCTCGGTATCTGCTCCGACTGGCGGAAATACTGGTGCGCGGCCTCCTCGAGCCCCTGTCGCGTCAATACGACGACGCCTTGGTAGCGCGTCGTCGCGGAGCCCTGGTCGACCGTCATGGCGAGATGGCCCTCGCCGAGCAGATCGCCGGTCGAAACCGTGCCTGCGGCGACGGCCTCGGCGACCCTGGCCTCGTCGAAATGCGCGACGGCGCGGTAGACGTCCGGAGCGTTGAAGTCGACGACCAGCATCGAGATCGGCCCGTCGCTCTTGGTCTGGAGCTGGAAGCGGCCCTCGAATTTCAGTGCGGTGCCGAGCATCACGGTCAGCGCCGCCGCCTCGCCCAGCACGCGCGAGACCGCCTCTGGATAGCCGTGACGGGCTAGGACCGTGTCGATCGAGGGCCCGAGGCGGACGACGCGGCCGCGCACGTCGAGATCGGGCACGGTGAACGGCACCACCCGATCGTCGAGCGTCACGCTCGCCGCGGCATTTTCCAGATCGGCCATCAGGCCGCGACTCCACCGAAGCACCAGGCGAGGATGCCCTTCTGCGCATGCAGGCGGTTCTCAGCCTCGTCGAACACGGCCGATTGCGGGCCGTCCATCACGGCGTCGGTTACCTCCTCGCCGCGGCTCGCCGGCAGGCAGTGCATGAAGATCGCATCCTTCTCGGCGCGGCCGAGCAGGCGCTCGTCGACCTGATAGGGACGCAGCAGGTTGTGGCGCGTGCCTTCCTCGTCGCCCATCGAGACCCAGCAATCGGTGATGATGCAGTCGGCGCCCTCGACCGCCGCTTCCGGTCGCGAGGTCAGCGAAATCTTCGCACCCTGCTTCCTCGCCCAGTCGACCAGGGCCGGAGGTGGCGCGAGTTCCTCGGGCGTCGCGATGGCGAGCTCGAAATCGAGCCGGCCGGCGGCATGGACCCAGGAGGTCAGCACGTTGTTGGTGTCGCCGGTCCAGGCGATGCGCTTGCCCTGGATCGGCCCCTTGCGTTCCTCGAAGGTCATGACATCTGCCATGACCTGGCAGGGATGCTGGCGCTTGGTCAGCCCGTTGATCACGGGAACGGTGGCGTATTTCGCCATCTCGACCACGGAATCATGGTCGAGCATGCGGATCATGATCGCGTCGACATAGCGCGAGAGCACGCGGGCGGTATCCGCGATGGTCTCGCGCTCGCCGAGTTCGATCTCGCGCCCGGTCACCATCATCGGCGAACCACCGAGCTCGCGGATGCCGACATCGAAGGAGACGCGGGTGCGCAAGGACGGTTGCTCGAAGACCATGGCGACGACCTTGCCCTCGAGCAGGCGGTCGGCGGCAGCAGCCGGGGTTCGGCGGCGCGCCTTGATCTCGTCGCCGGCACGCAGGATGGCGCGCAGCTCCGTGGCGGAGAAATCGGAAAGGTCGAGGAAATGGCGCGTCACGGGGCGCTTCCTTCGTTTCTCAGGGATGAAGGGGTTTATTCGGCGGCGGGCCGCTTGAGCGTCGCCTCGACCGCGGTCGCGGCGCGATCCAGCCGCGAGACGGCCTCGGCGACGTCGGCATCGCCGATGATCAGCGGCGGCAGCAGGCGCACGACATTGTCGCCGGCGCCGACGACCAGCAGCCCGGCCGCGCGCGCCTCGGTGACGAAATCCGTGTTCGGCGTGTGCAGCTTGAGGCCCAGCATCAGCCCTTCGCCGCGAATCTCGGCGATGATCTCGGGATGCTTGTCCTTGAGCTCGGCCAGGGACTGCTTCAGGCGCAGCGACGTCTTCGCGACATTGTCGATGAATCCCGGGGCCAGGATAACGTCGAGCACGGCGTTGCCGACCGCCATGGCGAGCGGATTGCCGCCGAAGGTCGTGCCGTGCGTGCCGAGCGTCATGCCCGAGGCTGCTTCTTCGGTCGCGAGGCAGACGCCCATCGGGAAGCCGCCGCCGATGCCCTTGGCGACCGACATGATGTCCGGCGCCACGCCCGAAAGCTCATAGGCGAAGAACTTGCCGCTGCGGCCGACGCCGGTCTGGATCTCATCGAAGATCAGCAGCAGGCCGTGCTCGTCGCAGAGTTCGCGCAGCAGCTTGAGGAAGCGCGGCGGCGCCGAGCGCAAGCCCCCCTCGCCCTGGATCGGCTCCACCATCAGCGCCGCCGTCTCCGGCCCGATCGCTGCGCGCAGCGCGGCCTCGTTGTCGAACGGCACCTGGTCGAAGCCCTCGACCTTCGGGCCGAAGCCGTCGATGTATTTCTGCTGCCCGCCGGCGGCGATGGTCGCCAGCGTGCGGCCATGGAAGGCGCCCTCGAAGGTGACGATCCGATAGCGCTCGGGCTGGCCTTTCGCGGCGTGATACTTGCGCGCCATCTTGATCGCGCATTCGTTCGCCTCGGCGCCCGAATTGGTGAAGAAGGCGCGCTCGGCGAAGGTCGCCTCGCAGAGCCGGCGCGCGAGCCGCTCGCCTTCCGGCATCGTGTAGAGGTTCGAGGTGTGCCAGATCTTGCCGGCCTGCGCGCTCAGCGCCTTGACCAGATGCGGATGGGCGTGGCCGAGCGAATTGACGGCGATGCCAGCGCCGAAATCGAGATAGCGCGTACCGTCCGCCGTGATCGCCCAGGCGCCTTCGCCGCGCTCGAAGGCGACGGGTGCGCGGGCATAGGTCGGCAACAGGACGGATGAATCGGCGGAAACAGAGGCGGAGGCCATGGGATGCGATCCTCGCAACGGGCGATGTGGAGATAAGGATTGGCGCTGGACTGAAAACGGTGGTCCGGGGCTGGCCGGTCCGTGCTGCCTGCCAGCTGCACAGCCTGCGGCCCGGCGACGACGTTTATCGTCGCTGCCAGCTCCCGACATCTCGTCGCACCGTCTTCCGCATCGTCGGAAAGCCCTGATCCAAAAACATAAGCGCCGCCCGGAAGGGCGGCGAAGCTGCACAGGGACTATGCTGAACGGTGCCGCCCCTGTCAATTCCGCTGCCCTCGCGGAAGTGTTGCCGAAAGGATTCGCTTGACCTGCGATCGATCAATCGGCTGGGGAAAAGGCTATTTCCGATTCGGCGACTCTTGTGGCCGAGTCCGGGCATCTTGTATGGTCGGCTTCGTCAGATACGACATTTCGTGCGGCGACCCCTGTACCATCAGTCTCGGCTGGAGCGGCTTCCGTTTTTGTGACGGACGCCGAGGGTATCGGATTCCGCCACGAACCCGCCCACGGGCCGGAGCCGCAAGGAACCGGCCGAGAAGACAGGTGAGCCCGATGAACGAAGCCGGAGCATGGACGGAAGAGCGCGTCGAGCTTCTCAAGAAGCTCTGGAGCGACGGCCTGAGCGCCAGCCAGATTGCGGCCGAACTCGGCAGCGTCACGCGCAACGCCGTGATCGGAAAGGTGCATCGCCTCGGCCTTTCGGGGCGCGCCAAGAACCCCGCCACCGCCAGCACCCCACGCGCCAGCGCGCCGCGCAAGGCCCCGCCCCGTTCCCCCAGCCATCCGATGAGCAACCAGGGCGCGGGCGCCGGCCCGATGACGCGCGGCGCCAATGCGCTCGCGCCGCAATATGCCCCGGAGATCGAAGCCGAGACCGCGCGCGAGCCGATGCCGTCCGAGGATGTGGTGATCCCGTTCTCGGAGCGCGTCACCATCATGGACCTGCGGGAGTACATGTGCCGCTGGCCGATGGGCGACCCGACGACGGCCGAATTCCGCTTCTGCGGCGGCCGCTCGGTCACCGGCATGCCCTATTGCGGTTACCACGCCCGCATTGCCTACCAGCCCGCCGCCGACCGCCGGCGCGATCGCAGTCGCGTCCGGGCCTGAAGCGCGCCCCCTAACGATTTTGAGAAAGCCGGCTTTAGAGCCGGCTTTTTTATGCCGCGAGCAGAGGCGAACGCGGCGGCGTCAGCGATGCATGCGGCGCCCGAGCGTCTCGAGATGACGGCTCCAGCGCGAGAGCGCGAAGCAGATCAGCCAGTAGATGCTGCCCGAGAAGACATAAGCCTCCATGTTCATGCCGACCCAGTTCGGATCGGCCAGCGAGGCCTGGGCGATGCCGAGCAGATCGAGGATCGAGACAACCAGCACGAGCGTGGTGTTCTTCACCAGCGCGATGAACTCGTTGGTCATCGCCGGCAGCGAGATACGCAGCGCCTGCGGCAGGATGACGAGGCCGGTCGCCTTCCAGTAGGTCAAGCCGAGAGCGGTTGCCGCCTCGCGCTGGCCGGGCGGCAGGGCCTGGAGGCCGCCGCGCACCGCTTCGGCCATATAGGCGGCGATGACGAGGCCGAGGCCGATCACCGCGCGGGCGAGCCGGTCAATGCCGATGCCGCCCGGGAGGATCAGAGGCAGCAGCAGCGACGCCAGGAAGATCACCGCGATGATCGGCACGCCGCGCCAGAACTCGATGAACAGCACGCTGATCAGCCGGACGATGCGCAGCTCAGATTGCCGGCCGAGCGCCAGCAGGATGCCGAGCGGGATCGCGATCAGGCTGGCATAGACCGAGATGAACAGGGTGAGCATCAGCCCGCCCCATTCGCGCGTCTCGACATGACGCAGGCCGAAGCCGCCCGAGAGCAGCCAGATGCCGAGCGGCGGCAGGACGACCAGCATCGCGATCGCCGCCTTGAGCCGGAGGCGAGCGGGCGCGAAGACGACTCCCGCGATGCCGAGAACGAAGGCGATGCCGGCGAGATCGGCCCGCCAGCGCTCCTCGACCGGATAAAGCCCGTACATGAACTGGCCGAAGCGCGCGCGGATGAAGACCCAGCAGGCGCCGCCGGCCTGGCAGTCCTCCCGGGTCGAGCCCATCCAGGTCGCGTCGACCAGGGCCCAGCGGATGATCGGGATCGCGATCCAGGCCAGCAGCAGTCCGAGCAGCAGCGTGACGATTCCGGTCGCGGGCGTGCCGAACAGGCGCCGGCGCCAGAGAGGAAGCGTCGCGGGGGTCATCGGGTCACCAACGCGATCCTGGCATTGTACCAGTTCATGAAGGCGGAGACGGCGAGCCCGATGACGAGATAGACGGCAAGCGTCATGGCGATGATCTCGATCGCCTGGCCGGTGTTGTTCAGCGCCGAGCCCATGAACAGGCTGACCACGTCGGGATAGGCGATGGCCGCGCCGAAGGACGAGTTCTTCAGCACGTTGAGATACTGGTTGGTGAGCGGCGGGATCATCACCCGCAGCGCCTGCGGGATCGTGACCAGTGTCAGGATGCGGCGCGGCCGCAGGCCGAGCGCGGAAGCCGCCTCTGTCTGGCCATGCGGCACGGCCTGGATGCCGCCACGCACGATCTCGGCGATGAAGCCGGCGGTATAGGTGACGAGTGCCGCCAGCAGCGCCACGAATTCCGGAATCACGACGAAGCCGCCGCGATAATTGAAGCCGCGCAGGACCGGAATGTCCCAGCGCGTGGCCAGGCTCGCCCAGGTGATGGCCAGCGCCGGCACGACGAGAATCAGGAGAACGCCGATCGCCAGCACCGGCGCGTCCTGGCCTGAGCGCTCCTTGCGGCGGCGGGCCCAGCGCACAGCCAGCCATTGCGCGGCCCAGGAGGCGAGGATCACGAAGGCCGCGATCCGGAAATTGGCCGGCGCATCCGGGAGCGGGATGGTAAGTCCGCGGTTGTTGAGGAAGGCGACGCCGAAGATACCGAGGCTGTCGCGCGGGCCGGGCAAGGCAGCGATGACGCCGAAATACCAGAACAGCACGAAGAACAGCAGCGGGATGTTGCGGACGAACTCGATATAGGCCCCGGCCACGGTCGAGAGCAGCCAGTGCGAGGACAGCCGCGCGATGCCGACGACGAAGCCGAGCAGCGTCGCCAGCACGATCGCCACGACGGTCACCAGCATGGTATTGGCGACGCCGGTCCAGAACAGGCTGAGGATGTTGTCGGCGCGGGTGTAGCCGGTGAGGACAAAGGGAACGTCGATGCCGGAATTGCGCCAGAGGAAGTCGAAGCCGGACGCGATACCGGCCTTGACCATGTTCTCCGAGGCATTGCGCACGAAGAAGACGGTCAGGGCAAGCAGGCCGAGGACGAGCGCGATCTGGTAGAGCCAGTCGCGCACGCGCTTGTCGTTGAGGAGGGCGAAGGCTCTGGTCACAGTGACGGCGCCATGGAGTTCGCGGCGTCATTCTCGGGCTGAGCATCGCTCAGGCCCGAGAATCTCGTGACGCGCAGACTGGTTTCCGAGATGGCCGGGTCAAGCCCGGCCATGACGAGGACTTCTCACTGGAACGGCGGCGTGAACAGCAGGCCGCCCTTGGTCCAGAGCTGGTTCTGGCCGCGCTCGAGCTTCAGGGCCGAACCCATGCCGACGGTGCGCTCGAAGCTCTCGCCGTAATTCCCGACCTGCTTGACGACATTGTACATCCAGTCGTTCGGGAGGCCCATCATGGCGCCGAAATTGCCCTCGACACCGAGCAGGCGGCGCACTTCAGAGTTCTTCGAGCTCGCCTTCATCTCGTCGACATTGGCGGAGGTGACGCCCAGCATCTCGGCGGCGATCTGTCCGTTCAGGACCCAGCGCACGATCAGCTGCCAGCGCTCGTCGCCCCAGCGCGTCACCGGTCCCTGCGGATCGTTGGAGATCGGTTGGGTCAGGATGATGTGGTCGCCCGGGACCTTGAGCTTGGCGCGCTGGCCGGCGAGCGCGCCGACGCCAGCGGTATAGGCGTCGCAGCGGCCGGCATCATAGGCGGCGATGGCGTCGTCATTCTTCTGGAAATTGGTGATCGTGACCTTGAGGTTGCGCTCCAGGAACCAGTCGGAGGCGTTCTTCTCCTCGGTCGAGCCGGCCGCGACGCAGACCGAGGCGCCGTCGAGATCGGCCGCCGTCTTGGCGTTGGTCGACTTGCGGACGATGAAGGTCTGGCCCTCGTAGAAATTGATGCCCTGGAAGTTCAGGCCGAGCGAGGCATTGCGCGAGAAGGTGATGGTCGAGTTGCGCGAGAGCAGGTCGACCTGGCCCGATTGCAGGATCGGCCAGCGCTGCTGCACCGAGGTCGGCGTGAACTTGACCTTTTTGGCGTCGCCGAGCACCGCGGCGGCGAGCGCCTTGCAGTAGTCGACGTCAAGCCCGGTCCATTCGCCCTTGTCGTCGGCGAAGGAAAAGCCCGGAAGGCCGAGATGCACGCCGCATTCGATGTGCCCGCGGGCCTTGACCGCATCGAGCGTCGGGCTCGGCGCCAGTTGCTGCGCGCTCGCCAGCGAAGCGCCCATGACGAGCATCGCTGCCGCCGTCGAAATCGTCGTCTTCATAGTCGTTCTCCCCGGAGCCGTCTGCGGCCCTCTGTGTTGCGGGTGCGACTATGCAACAGACGGGCCGCGAGCGGTAGCGGGGAGAGTGCGCTCGCTTCAGTTGCCGAAGATCGTGTTGAGCTGGCTGCCGACCATGATGAAGGTGGTGCGCTTGGCCATCTCCTTGAGGCGGACCGCACCGATATAGGTCATCGCCGAGCGCACGCCGCCCATCAGCTCCTGCATCGTGCCCTCGACCGGCCCGCGATAGGGCACTTCGACGGTCTTGCCCTCGGACGCCCGGTATTTCGCGACGCCGCCGGAATAGCGCTTCATCGCGGTGTCGGAGGACATGCCGTAGAACGTCATGGCGACCGGCACCTTCTCGCCGCCCTGCTCCTCGTAGCGGATGTCGCCTTCGCATTCGTCATGGCCGGCGAGCATGCCGCCGAGCATCATGAAGTCAGCGCCGCCGCCATAGCCCTTGGCGAGATCGCCCGGCACGGTGACGCCGCCATCGCCGCAAACCAGGCCCTTGAGCCCATGCGCGGCGTCGGCGCATTCGATGATCGCGGAAAGCTGCGGATAGCCGACGCCGGTCATCTTCCGCGTCGTGCAGACCGAACCCGGGCCGATGCCGACCTTGACGATATCGGCGCCGGCCAGGATCAGCGCCTCGGTCATGTCACCTGTGACGACATTGCCGGCCATGATCGTCGCATCGGGATACTCGACCCGCGTCGCCTTGACCGTGTCGACGAATTTCTCGGTATAGCCATTCGCGACGTCGAGGCAGATCTTGTCGATCGGTGACTGGGCGTGGACGCGGGCGAGCTTGTCGTGATCGGCCTCGGTGGTGCCAAGCGAATAGAAGGCGTTGGCCGAGTCCGGCTCGCGGAAGAAGGCGATCAGCTCCTCGGGCCCGTAATGCTTGTGGAGCGCAACCATTGCGCCGTGCCTGAATAGCGCGCGCGCCATCGCCATGGTGCCGACGACGTCCATGTTGGCCGCGATCAGCGGAAAGCCGGTCCAGTCCTTGCCGGTATGGGCGAAGCGGAAGGACCGATGGACGTCGACCTCGGCGCGGCTGCCCAGCGTCGAGCGCTTCGGGCGAATCAGCACGTCGCGGAAGTCGAGCTTGGGATCGTTCTCGATGCGCATAATCAGGGCCTTCGCGGCTGGCTTCGGGCACGCGCGGCGGAGGGATGCGTGCGCCGATTCATAACCGCAGGCACAGAGGCGAGGCAATCCGCCTTGGCCAGGCGGCTCAGCTCGAGGCCGGCCCGGCGGGCAGCGTCCGGGCATTCTTGCGGATGGTGTAGAGCGTCGCCGCGATGACGATCGCCGCCCCGATCCAGGTTGAAAGCGCCGGAATCTCGGCGAAGAACACGAATCCGGTGAAGCTCGCGAGGATCAGGCGGCTGAAATCGAGCGGGGCCAGCGCTGCGGCCTCGCCGACCTGGTAGGCACGGGTGATCAGCCATTGCCCGGCGGTGCCGAACAGGCTGAGCACGATCAGCCAGAACCATTGCACGGCATCGGGCGGCACCCACCAGAGCCAGGCGGGAAAGGCGAGCGCGATGACCAGCACGACGCCCTGCCAGATCAGGATCGTGTCGGTGCGCTCGGTCGTCGCCAGCATGCGCACGCTAACCGTGATGCCCGCGCCGAACAGGGCGCCGCCAACCGACATCAGGGCGTAGAAGTCGAGTCCTTCCGTCGTCGGCCTGAGCATGACGAGCACGCCGATGAAGCCGATGATGGTCGCGGCCCAGCGCCTCGCATCGACGACTTCCTTGAGCACGATGACCGCAGCGATGGTGACGAACAGCACCTGGCTGAAGCCGATCGCCGTCGCCTGGGCGAGCGGGATCTTGATGACGGCCGTGAAGCCGCAGAGCATCGACAGCAGCGTGAGCACCCCGCGGAAGACCTGCAGGCCCGGCCGGGCCGTGCGCATCATCAGCCGGACGCTGCCGACCGAGAAGGCGACGATCACGAGGCTCATGATGATCTGGCGGATCAGCAGGATCTGGACCAGCGGCACCGCGCTGCCGACATGCTTGATGGCTCCGACCATCACCGCATAGACCAGCAGCGCTGACAGCATATAGACCGAACCGCGCAGATTGGGGCTTGCGCCCGTCCACCAGCCGCGCAGGCGCCGCCTGCCGTGCCTGAACGGGCCATCCGGCCTGGGGGGCGCCGATCCGACCGGGGTCACAAGTGTGCTGGCCGTCGCCGCCTCGCCCGCAGCCTCGCTCGCATCCCCGCCGAAGGACGGCGGTGCTTCCGTCTCGGCCGAGCCATCCCCCTCCGCCGTGCGATCCTGCCGCCCGGTCTGCCGTTCTTCGCTCATCGACCTCGACCATCGGCCGAAAGCTCGACGCCTCGCCGCTTCCGTCCCTGTCTGGAATTGATCAAGGAAATCGGCGACTTCCGCCATAGACAGCCGGACATGCCGGGGTTGTGCTGGCGCGATACGCCGGCAGGACAGGCAAGCCATGCCGCATCCGTGCTTTGCTCGCCCCTGTGCGCGGTCTAGGAGAACGCGAACCGTGCCGAGACCCCGAACGACAGCATGATGCTTCTTTCACGCTCCGCCGCATGAGACAGGTGATCTCCGATTTCGCCGAAGGCCTGCGCGGGCTTTCACCGGCGCGCTTCCCCTATCGGCGCTTCGCGCTGGCGCTGCTGCTCGGCGGCCTGGGCGGCTGGCTCTTCGTGCAGGCGCGGCTGCCGCTTCCCTGGATGCTGGGCTCGATGGTGTTCTGCACCGCGGCGGCGCTGCTGCGCTGGCCCGTGGCGGCGCCTTCCGTCATCCGCCCGCCGATGACGATGGTGATCGGCGTGATGCTCGGCGCCGGCTTCAGGCCGGATGTCGTGGCGCAATTGCCGAACTGGCTGCCGACGCTCGCTGGTCTCGTGCTGTTCATGATCGCCTGCGCCGTCATCTGCGTCGGCTATTTCCGCAAGGTCGCCGGATTCGATCCCGTGACGGCCTTCTTCGCCGGCATGCCGGGCGGGTTGATCGAGATGGTCACGGTCGGCGAGGAGAAGGGCGGCGATGCCCGCATCATCGCGCTGATCCATTCAGCCCGCATCCTGCTCGTGGTGATGACCCTGCCCTTCATCGTGCAGTGGATCGGCGGGGTGCCGATCGGCGGCAACCGCATCACCGGCCCGTCGCTGATGCAGACGCCGCTCAGCGCCGAGCTGATCCTGCTCGCCTGCGGCATCGCCGGTATCGTCGTCGGGCACTGGCTGAGGCTGCCGGCCAAGTACCTGCTCGGGCCGATGCTGGTCAGTGCCGGCGTCCATGTCTCGGGCCTCAGCGATTCCGTGCCGCCCTACGAGATCGTCAATGCGGCCCAGCTGATTCTCGGCATCACCATCGGCTGTCGCTTCGTGGGCACCGCGCCCGCCACCATCCTGCGCGTGCTGATGCTCTCGGTCGGCTCGACCGTGATCCTTTTGTCGCTGACGCTCGGCTTCGCCTGGCTGGTCGCGAATGTCTCGGTTCACGGCCATGTGCCGCTGATCCTGGCCTATTCACCGGGGGGCCTCGCCGAGATGAGCCTGATCGCGCTGGCACTCCATACCGAGGTCGCTTTCGTCGCGGCGCACCACATCATCCGTGTCTTCCTGGTGATGATCACCGCCGGCCCGCTGTTCGGGCTGATCCGGCGCCGCCGTACGGAAGCGAGCCCGGCCGAGTAACGCCCGCGACGGCGTCAGCGCCGCGCGACCGCAAGCCCCCGCTCCAATGCGTCGGCAAGCGCCTTGCGCTGCTGCGCCATGAAGGCGGCACCGTCGATACGCTGGCGATCGCCGGCACGGATAGCCACCACCCGCGCGACCAGCGCCTCGGCGAAGGCGGCCGGCGTGTCGGCGCGGGTGACATTGTCGGGCATGCCGGTGAAGCCGCGACAGGACAGTGTCGTCGCCACGGCCGGCAGGCCGAGCTCCAGCGCCTCGACCGTCTTGAGCTGCACGCCGGTGCCGGCCCGGCTCGACAGCGCGACGATCCGGCAGGAGCGCAGGAAAGCGTCGGCAGCCGGCACGCGCCCGAGTAGGGTCACCTGCGGCGGGAGTTGGGCCATCGCGGCAGGCAGACGGCCTGCGACCGCGACGCTGAAGTCCGCCGGCAGCAGCGGGCAGACCTCGCGCAGGAACCAGTCCAGGCCGATGAAGTTGGGCGCCCAACTCCAGGTCCCGATCAGGCCGGCATCATAGGCCGGCTTGAGCTCGTCCCCGGCGGCCGGCGGCGGCTCGCGCCGGTTCGAGACCAGTGGCAGCACGGCCGACTTGGCCGCCAGTTCGGGGCCGAGCCCGGCACGGTCCTCATCGGCGAGCGTCCAGACGAAGTGCGCTTCCCGCCATAGCCGCCGCTCGACCCGTTCCAGCGTCCTGGCCTCGCGCGCGAAAAGGGGCCGCATCAGCGGGTTGCGGGCATGCTCGGCGTTCTGCCGTGCCGAGACGTGCTCGATATTGTGCTCGACCAGCAGGCAGGGCCCGAGAGCCAGCAGTTCGGGGAACGCGCCCGGCAGCATCACCGAATTCAGGACGATGGCATCGAAGGGCCCACGCGCCTTCACCGCCTCGACGAGCCGGCCGTCACCCAGAAGGCGCAGCTTGGCGCAGGCGACAGGCAGGCCGTTGGCCAGCGCCGCAGCGATCCAGCGTAGCTTCTGGCCTGCGCCGACCGCGGCGTTCTCGATATCCGCTTGGGCGATCACCACGGCCTGCTCCGGATCCGCCGGCACCTCGCCCGGTCGCTGGAAGCCGAAGGCGATGACTTCGTGTCCTGCCGCGCGCAGGGCGTCGAGGATCGCGGCATTGGCGATCTCGAAACCGGTATCGGGGCGGGCGACGGGGACCAGCGAGGTGAGGAAGGCTAGGCGCAAATGGGCGGTCTCGTGACGGCGATGGGCAGGCGCGCGTAATGGCAGCAAAGCAAGGCCATCCCGACCGATGCGGGTCAAGCGCGGCTCGCGACCATGCTGAACGCCGTCGCGCGCGAAACGACGCCTTTCACAGGTATCGCGATCACCGAACCTTAAGCCGTCCGGGCCCATTCTGGACGGCATGACCATGACCGAACAGGTGCCGGGCGCGAACGGGAACCGCACGGGAGCAGGCGCTGCGCCTCGTTTCCTGGAGCCCGAGAGCTTCAGCGTCGTCGCGGCCTCGCCCGACAGCGCCCTGGCCGGGATCGAAAGCGTGGTCTGCGTCCCGACCTTCCGGCGTCCCGACCTGCTGGAGGCGACGCTTCGCTCGCTTGCCGCCCAGCGCGGCGGCCATGACTTCGCGATCATCGTCGTCGAGAACGAAGGCGAGGAGCGAGCCGGCGCGCTGCGCGCCGCATCTTTGCTGCAGGCCGGCCTGTTCACGGGGCTCGTCATCGTCGAGCCGCGCCAGGGCAACTGCAAGGCCTACAACGCGGCCTGGCGCTGCGCTTTGACGCGCTTTCCGGCTCTCAGGCAGGTGCTCGGCATCGATGACGACGAGACGGCCGAGCCGCTCTGGCTCGACGCCTTCCTGAAGGCGGTGACCAAGGCGCCGGCGCAGCTTTTCGGTGGTTCGGTGACGCCGGATTTCGAAGACGCCTCGCGTGCCTGGCTGGCGGCCCATCCGGTCTTCCGCTCGCATTATGCCGTTTCGGGCCCGGTCCCGATGCTCTATTCGAGCGCCAACTACCTGATCCGGCGCGAGGTGCTGGAGCGCCTGGGCTTTCCCTTCCTCGACGAGAGCTTCGACTTCACCGGCGGCGGCGATACCGATTTCTTCACACGCGCCAAGGCGGCCGGCTTCGGTTTCGGGTGGGTGCAGGAGGCGGCGCAGCGCGAGACCATGCCGGCGCGGCGCAGCGAATTCAGCTGGATCCAGGCGAGGGCGTTGCGCAACGGCGCGATCTCGGCGGCGATCGAGCGGCGCAGCCGGCCGGGCCTCGCCGGGCGGCTGCGGGTCCTCGCCAAGTCGCTCGCGCTGCTGGCGGCCTCGGGGCCGCGCGGGATCCGCCTGGGGCTAAAGACGGGCTCGGGCCTGATCGGACTGTATCATGCGCAGGTCGCGATCGGGCGACTCCTCTCCGAGATCGGCGTCCGCAACGAGCAGTACCGCAAGCCCGAGAAGAACTAAGGCAAAAGGGCTTTCCGTCCCCGTCGCGGTCAGGCCTCGTTGACGACGAAGCCGCGGAGTTTTGGCGCATTGGGGCCGAGCGCCGCCGTCGCCCGCGCCAGATCGCCATTGCCGATCCCGCCGTCGCGCAGGATGAGGACGATGTCGTCGGCCGCGTCGGCGAAGCGTTGCGCGAGGGCGTCAGTGCCGATCGTCCCGCCATCGATTACGATCGGCCCGAAACGCCGTGCCTTCTCGAAAAAGCCGCTGTCGATTTGCGCCGCAGAGACCTCATCGGCGCGGCCGGCGCGCGGCAGGAAGAACAGCCCCGTGCCCTCGTCCTGCAAGGCCGCCCGCACCAGGCCGACCGAACCGGTCGCGATCTCGTAGAGCCCGGCGCCGGCCTCAGGCGCGAAGACCCCCGTCAGGCTGTCGTCGCCCGTCCCGACATCGACCAGCATGGCCGGCAGGCCCGCCAGCGCGGCATCGAGCGCAAGGTTGAGCGAAAGCGTCGAGGCGCCGGCATCGGGCTTCAGGCCAAAGACGAGGATGCGGCGATGGCTGGCGCCCGAGGACTGGGCAACGAGTGCTTCCCGCGCCGCCCTCACGGCCTTCGCGAAGCCGGCATTGGGCTTGTCGATGGTGTCGACGAGATGGGCCTTGGCCTGGAAGACGGAATGGGCCTCCGTGTCCTGCCGCCGCCAGCGCCGATGCCTGACCACCGGCAGCCGTGCCAGCAGCGGCGCGTCGGCCGTCTGGGCGATTTCGGGCGCGCGCTGGGCCTGTCCGCCCTGAATCGCCAGAAAGCGCCGCCATCCGGCCTTCGGTAAATCCGGCGCTCCGGATATCTCCGCCTTCGCCGCGGCCGGGGCGACCGGCGGGGGCGGGACGGTCGGGGACGGGGGTGCCGCCACGGCTTCGGGCACGGGCGCAACCGCGGCGGCGCTGCCCAGATCCGGCTGCTTGCGCCCCGGCCTGGGGCGCGGCGCGAAGCCGAACAGGGCGAGCCCGAGCGCCAGCACGACACCGAATCCGCCGCCGGCGATGCCGCCGAGCATGGCGAGCGTGCGCCGGCTGACCCCGCTCTTCTGCAATGGTGGCATGGCCGCGCTGATGACGCGGGCATTGGTCGTGTCGATGCCGGCGAGTTCGCCGGTCTCGCGGGCGCGGCGCAGGAAGGCGTCATAGACGACGCGCGAGGATTCGACCTCGCGCTCGAGTTCGCGCAGCTCGACCGAGGCCCGGCCGGCCGCATACTGGTTGGCGGTGAGCTGGTCGCCCCGGCGCGCGATCTGGCGCTCCGCCTCGACGGCGCGGTCGAGCTCTGCCTTGGCGGAGCGAGCGATGCGCGACAGTTCGTCGGCGATCTGGCGACGGGCATCGCGCGTCTGGGCCTGGGCCGCCACGAGCGCCGGGTGACGGGCGCCGAGCGAGGCCAGCAGATCGGCTTCCTTTGCCAGGGCCGCGCCGAGCTGGGAACGCAGCGCCGTCATGGTATTGGACGAGACGGCCTCGGGGATGGCTCCGGCCTCGATGCCGGCGGGACGGGCCGCGATGATCTGATCGTATTTCGCCCGCGCCTCGGCGACGCGGGTTCGCAGGCCGACGAGCTGGGCGCTGTTGAGGGTGAGCTGCTCCTCGGTCATCGACTTGCCGGGGCCGAGGCCGACGATGTTGTTGGCTTCCTTGTAGCGCTCGGCCTTCTCCTCCGCGACGCGCAGGCGGTTGCGCAGCTCCTCGAGGCGCCCGGTCAGGGCGGCCGTGGCGCGCTGCGCCGCATCGGCGCGAACCTCGGCCTGGTTTTCCAGATAGGCGTTGGCCAGGGCATTGGCGATGCGCGCGGCCTTCTCCGGCTCGCGCGCGGTCACCGAGATATCGATGACGAAGGTGCGCTCGCCGCGCCGGACGGCGACGCTGCGGTCGAGCGCCGCCAGTGCGTAGAGCATGCCGTCCCGCGACGGCGACGCATCGCCCGGCAAGAGGGCGCCGAGGATGCGCGACAGGCCGGAGCGCGGCACCTCGCCGCCGAACTCCGGGTCCTTGTCCAACCCCTGGCTTTCGACGACACGCATCTTGATGCTGTCGGAGGCGATGATGCGGGCCTGGCTCTCGAGATAGCTGGTGATCGAGGTCGGGTCCCCGCCCGTGACATTGGGCGAGACCTCGTTCTGGAGTACCCGCAGGTCGCGCGGATCGATGAAGAGCTGCGCGGTCGAGATGTATTTCGGCGCGATCGTCAGGCTTGCCAATGCGCCCAGCACGACGCCGAGGACGGCACAGAGCAGGACTAGCCCCTTCCGCGCCCATAAGGCCCGGAAGAGCCAGGCGGGATCGGTCAGCCGCGCCATCATCGCCTGGGCGGGTGCGGGCGTGGCGCGCCGCTCCCGGCGCTCCTGCACCGGCTCCGGCTCGCCGGCTGCGGTCTTGGTGGTGAACATGACGCTACGCTTCACTCTTCAAGTCCTCGTCTGCACCGTGACGGAGCCGTCGCGGCGCAGGCCTGTCCCGTCTGTGCCCGGCCGAGCCGGTCAGGCACGGCCGCGCCGATAGCGGTCCAGCACCGCCATCATCGGCTTCGGCTTGAAATCGGCATCCAGCGGCAGGGGGCGGGCCTTGGCCTTGTCCTTGCGCGGGAAGGTATCGTGAATCCAGGAATAGCGGTCGCTCAGGCCCCAGGTGACGATCGCCTTGGGCCGGCGCACGGAAACGATAGCGTTCAGGAAGCTTCCGACCAGACTTGCGGCCGCGCGATCACGCGTTCCGGCATCAGCCGGCAGCTTCCAGTCGATGACGTCGAGTTCGGTGATCTCGACGTCGAGGCCGAGCTTGCCGATTTCTACCATGAAGGCCTGGAGGCCGTCGATATCGAGCGAGTTCTCGGCATAGAGATGCGCCTGCATGCCGATCCCGTGAACCGGGATGCCCTTGTCCTTGAGCCGGCGGCAGATATCGAGGGCGACCCTGCGCCGCTCCGCCGTGCCCGGCCAGCCTTCCTCGAAATTGAAATCGTTCAGGACCAGTCGAGCCTTAGGGTCGACGCGCGCCGCGGTGCGGAAGGCGATCTCGACATGCTCCGGCCCGAGCAGGCGCTGCCAGATCGTATCGCGCATCGGCCCGCCTTCGAGCGGATCGAACTTGATGACCTCGTTGACCACGTCCCAGGTCGCGATCCGGCCCTTGTAGCGGTCGACGACGGTCTCGATGTGCTCGACCAGCTCGCGCTCGGCTTCGGCGCGCGTGCTCATTTCCCTCGCCCAGGGGGGAAGGGCCTCGCCCCAGAGCAAAGCGTGGCCGCGCAGCGCCTTGCCGTTGCGCTCGGCGAAGCCGACGAGCTCGTCCGCGCCCGAAAAATCGAAGCGTGAGCGGTCATGGCGGATCGCTTCCCATTTCAGATCGTTCATCGGCACGATGACGTCGCAATAGGTCAGCAGGGCCTGGCGATAGCGCGGATCGGCACGGAACGTCTCGATCTGCGCGGCGGAGCCGAACGGGATCGGCGCAGGCGCCGCCAGCGCCGGCCCCAACGCCGCGGCGGAGGCGAGCCCGGCGGCGGCGGCCAGCGCGTCGCGTCGCGTCAGGCCGGCGGCATTGTCTCGATCGCGTTTGCGCAGTGGCATGGGCCGGGACGATTCCGTTTCGTTTAGGGTCGCTCAACGCCTGTCGGCTTAAGACAGATCGACATGCTGCTCCGGGCAGGCACGCGCCGCGCCAGCCCCCCGCAAGACCAGGCCTGCGCGGCCGGAACGGACTCGATGCTGCCAGACCGCGCCGCCATTCTCGCCTACCTCACCATCCTGAGCGGCTCCGCCGGCCGGCTCGTCATCGCCCTTGTCTACTTCCTCATCGTTGCGAATGCGTTGACCCTCGGTGAATTCGGCCTGTTCGCCACGGCTTCTGCAACAGGGCTGATCCTGTCGCGCCTGCTGGCCTTCGGCTTCATCTCGCCGCTCTACCGCGTCGCCACGGTCAAACCGCGCCTGTTGGGCACCTATCTCGCCGGCTTCGCCGGGCTCGCGGCCTTGTCGCTGCCGTTGATCGCCGGTGTCGCCGCCTGCATCCACCTGCTGCTCTTCGCCGACAGGCTCAGCATTGTCTCCTTCTCGGCGATCATCGTCGCGGAAGTGCTGGGCTGGCGGGTGGTCGAGGTGGTGGCGATCGTCAACAACGGCTTGCGACGCTTTCGGCAGGCCGCCGTGCTGGTGATCATCGGTTCGTCGCTGCGCACGGTTGCGGCACTGCTCTTTATCGCCTTCGGCCATGCCAGCCTCGATGCATGGGCCTTCGCCTATTGCGCGGCAACGCTGGCGAGCGCTGCGATCGCACTCCTCGCCTTCCTGCCGAGTACGCGGTGGCGGTTCGTGCGCCGACTCTATCCGCGCCGCATGGCCGACGCAGTCTTCGCCGGCGCGGCCGACATCGTCTTCTACGTCCAGTCGGAACTCGACAAGCTTCTGGTGCTCGGCCTCGCCGGGGAGCGCATCGCCGGACTTTACGCGATCGCGCTACGGGTGATCGACCTCACCGCGATGCCGGTGCGCAGCTTCAACCAGATGCTGGTGCAGAAGATCATGCAGCAGCGCGCGCTGTGGGGTCTGAAGCGGCTGGCCGTCTTCGAGATCGGCATCGCCGCAGTCTCGGTCGCCGGGCTGCTGGCGGTCGTTCTGGTGCTGAAGCCCTTCCCGGGGCTGCTCGGCCGTAACGTCTCGGAGGCGGCCTATCTGCTGGCGCCAATGCTGCTGGTCCCGGCCTTCAGGAACCTGATCGAATACCATGCCGAACTGCTTTATGCCCGCGAGCGCACAGGGTCGCGGATCCTGCTGCTGTGCCTGGTGACCGCGCTGAAGGCCGCGCTGATTTCGGCCGTCATGATGCATTTCCAACAGGACGGCGCCTGGGCGGCCTGGATGAACGGCGCCTTCGCCGCCGCCTATCTCGTCTCTGCCGGGCTCACCTACCGGCTCCTGGGCACGGCGCGCTGACGCCGATCAGGCGGCCGCTTCCTGCCGTTCCATCAGGGTGCGCAAGCGTTCGAGCGGCTGGTCGATGAAGGACTGCACGGCGACCGCGACCTGCCAGGGCTCGAGCACCTCCTCGAAGGAGGCGACACGGTCGAAGCCCGCGACCTCGTGGTCGAACCAGTAATAGCGGCAGAGCTCGCGCTGATCGGCCCAGTGGCCGGCAGCTTCGAGGCCGAGCACGCGTTCGACGTAATGACCGTAGATCACATATTCGGAGAAGCGGCGGCGGCGCGCCATCGCCGAGACCCAGTCGCGCCCGCTCAGACGCTCGATGCGATCCAGCAGGGAGAGGACGATCCTGCGGCGCCAGCTCACCATGTTGATGTAGTCCGCGCTCGGGAATGCAGGAGGTCCGAGCCCGAGCAGCAGCGAGGCGTTCTCGCACCAGGGCACATGACGCTCCACCATGTCGGCGGTGATGGCGCCGGGCTTGCTGTAGAGCCTGATCGCGCCGTCCCGCTCCAGCGCCTCCAGCGCGAAGGGCCGAGCGAAGATCATGTCGGAATCGGCGAAGAGGAGGACGTCCTCCGAGCAGGTCCTGGCGATCGCGAACTTGCGCAGCTGCTGCGCATGCCAGCCACGCAGCGGCGGCACGCTGCGTGCCAGCGCGCCGAGGCCGGTCCAGACGCGACGGCGGCCGAGGCTCAGAGGATCGGGCCACGACTTGAGCCAGGACGGCAGCAGCTCGGATTCGGCGATGACATGCCGCTGCGGGCCCTCGAGCCCTCTGAACAGTGCGACATCCCGGTCTTCCACCAGCAGGTAGTGCACGGCATGACCGGTGACGAAGCGGTCGATGCTGGCGCAGAGCAGGCGGCAGCGCTCGAGATCGCCGGCATAGCTCGGCGTCGCGATGGCATAGCTTTGGCTCACGGCGGCGATCTGCGGGAGAAAAAGCGCTGCCGCAAGATGCGAAGCAGAAAGGCCGGGTTGCCGAGCACGTAGCGGCGCCAGAGTCGGCGCGGCTCGCGACCAAGCCGATAGACCCATTCGAGCCGGGTCCGCCGGATGAGCTCCGGTGCGCGCGGCACCTCGCCGGCCAGGAAGTCGAACAGCGCGCCGATGCCGGCCGCCACCGCACAATGCTGCGGCCCCAGCCTGTCGGCGATCCAGTTTTCCTGCCGCGGATTGCCGAAGGCGACGAGCAACAGGTCCGGCGGCGCCGCCTTCAGCCGCGCCAGCAGGCCGGCTTCCTCGGACAGTTCGAAATAGCCATGGCTGACGACCTCGAACGCATGCTGCGGGAATTGCTGCCGGAGCTGCGCGGCTGCGCGGTCGGCGACGCCGGGGCGACCACCGATCATGCCCACGCGCAGCGGCCGATGCTCGACGCGCAGCAGAGCGGGGATGAAGTCGCTGCCATTGAGGTTGGCCGGGAAGACGGAGCCGTGCAGCACCCGGCTGCCGATGTCGACGCCGATGCCGTCCGGCAGCACGAGGAAGCCGGCGAGGCGGCGTGACAGCGCCGGGTCGCGGGCGGCGAGATTGACCAGATTGGCGTTGCAGAAAGCGAGCTTGACGTGCCGGCCTATCGCCATCGCCTGCGAAAGCTCGGCTAGCGCACCGGCCTCGGTCAGCACCGCAATGCCGACGCCGCCGACATCGCGCAGCGCGAAGCCCGTCGGAGCCCGGGCCGCAGCTTTGGTCGCGAAGGTGAGGGAGAGGCTGGCAGGCACAGGCGGCAATCCGGACCGGGTTCGTGACAGCGAGGTTCACAGCACCTCATGAAGCAATCGCTGCAAGCGTCAAGCCGAAGCTGGCCGGACGGTGAACGGCTGCTTCAGGGCAAGCGCACTGCGCAATCACCACCCGCAAACACCGGATCGGCCCGAGATTCGATGCGGACGGCCTGCGAAGGCCGAGCCGCGCGCAATGTACCGGTCCGGGACGATCGCAGCGCCTCCGCACCGTTTCGGCACATCCTGCCGTTTTCCGGCACGCGCTTGGCCGGCGGGCAACCCCCGTCGAAGGCGTGGCCACCGACGGGAGACGCAGTCTCCGCGTCTTGTCCATTCTCCCCGACAGCCTCTAGGGTGCGATCAACGTGTCAGGGGCCTGCAATGAACCAGATCGATCTCAAGGGAAGAACCGCCATCGTCACTGGAGGCGCGCAGGGTATCGGCCGTGCCGTCGCCGAACGCTTCGCCGCCAGCGGCGCCACCGTCGCGATCTGGGATCTCGATGCGAAGCTGGCGCAGGACACCGCCGCCGAAATCGGCCATGGCGCAACCGCGCTCGGTATCGACGTCACCGATGCGAAAGCGGTGAAGGCTGCGGCCGATGCGCTGGAGGCCAAGCAGGGCAGCGTCGACATCCTCGTCACCAGCGCCGGAATCGCCGGCGCCAACCACAAGACCTGGGAGTATCCGCTCGACGAATGGGCGCGCGTGATGCGGCTCAATGTCGACGGCACGCTGCATTGCTGCCAGGCGGTGGTGCCCGGCATGATCAAGCGCAATTACGGGCGCATCCTGATGGTGGCCTCGATCGCCGGCAAGGAAGGCAACCCCAACGCCTCGGCCTATTCGGCCTCGAAGGCCGCGGTGATCGCGCTGACCAAGTCGCTCGGCAAGGAGCTGGCGACGCATGACATCGCGGTGAACTGCATCACGCCGGCCGCCGCCCGGACCCGGATCTTCGACCAGATCACGGAAGAGCATATCGGCTACATGCTCGCCAAGATCCCGCGCGGGCGCTTCCTGCTGCCGGACGAGGTCGCCTCGATGGTCGCCTTCCTCGTCTCCGCCGAGAATAGCTTCACCACCGGCGGCGTCTTCGACCTGTCCGGCGGCCGGGCGACCTACTAGAATCATCCCATGACCCAGTCGCTTCCTTCCGCCGGCGTCCTCGGAGCGCGCGCCTTCGCCGCGCTACAGGGCCTCAACCGCTTCACCGACGAGCCCGGAAAGCTGACGCGGCTCTATCTCTCGCCGGCGCACCGGCAGGCGGCGGAATGGACGAAGGGGGCGATGGAGGTCGCGGGCCTCTCCGCCTTCATCGACGCCGCCGGTTCGGTCCAGGGCCGGCGCGAAGGTTCCGCGCCCGGCGCTCCCTGCGTGCTGATCGCCTCCCATATCGACACGGTCAAGGACGGTGGCCGCTTCGACGGCAATCTCGGCGTCGTCGCCGGCATCCTGGCGGCGCAGGCCCTGCGCGACGCCGGCATCGTCCTGCCCTTCGCACTCGAGGTCGTCGCCTTCGGCGACGAGGAGAATGTCCGTTTCCCGACCCATCTCTCGACCTCGGCCGCGCTCGCCGGCGACTACGACCCGGCCTGGCTCGATGCGCGCGACACCGAGGGAACGCGCCTGGGCGACGCGCTCACCGCCTTCGGAGGCAACCCTGCGGGCATCCCCGCGCTCGCGCGCAAGCCCGGCTCGATCAAGGCCTATCTCGAAGTCCATATCGAGCAGGGGCCTGTGCTCGAAGTCGAGAACGAGCCGGTCGGCATCGTCACCACGATCACCGCCCAGAGCCGGGCTCGCATCCGCGTCACCGGCGAGGCCGGCCATGCGGGCACCGTGCCGATGCGGCTGCGCAAGGACGCGCTGGCCGCCAGCGCCGAGATGGCGCTCGCACTCGAGGCTATCGCCTCGGGCCATGAGCAGGCGGTCGGGACGGTCGGCGTGTTCGACGTCGATCCTGGCGCGACCAATGTCGTTCCCGGCGCGGTCGAATTCACCGTCGACTTCCGCAGCCCCTCGAACGAGACGCTCGACGCCATGGAGGCCGCAATCCGCGCCCGCTTTGGTGAGATCGCGGAACGGCGCGGCGTCGGTCTGACGATCACCCCCTATGCGAAGGCGGCGGCGGTGCCGATGGAGCCAGGATTGCAGGATGCGCTCAGCATCGGCGTCGCGCGGACCGGCGCCAATCTGACCGCACGGCGCATCCCCTCCGGCGCCGGCCATGACGCGATGTCGATGGCGGCGATCTGCCCGACCGCCATGCTCTTTGTGCGCAACGAGAAAGGCATCAGCCACTCGCCGCTGGAGAACATGACCGAGGCGGATGCGGGCATCGCCATCCGGGTACTGCTCGAGGCGATCCTGGAGCTGGCCCGCCGCGAAACCTGATCCGCATCAAGGAAGGCCGCGACACCGCGTGCCATTTCCCGCTTCCGGCGCTAGGCTTAGAAAGCGCGCGCCGCAGGAGGCTGGCGATGGATTACGAGACATTCTTCCGGAACGAACTCGACGGCCTGCGCCGCGAAGGCCGCTATCGCGTCTTCGCCGACCTCGAGCGCAAGGCCGGCCGGTTCCCGCGCGCGACCTATCACGGTGAGGATGGCCCCCGCGAGATCACCGTCTGGTGCTCGAACGACTATCTCGGCATGGGCCAGCATCCAAAGGTGCTCGCGGCGATGCGCGAGGCGCTCGATGCGTGCGGTGCCGGCGCAGGCGGCACGCGCAATATCGGCGGCACTAATCATTATCACGTCCTGCTTGAGCAGGAGCTTGCCGCGCTGCACGGCCAGGAATCAGCGCTGCTGTTCAACTCCGGCTACATGTCGAACTGGGCCTCGCTCGGAACGCTGGCCGCGCGGATCCCCGGCTGCGTCGTCCTGACCGACCAGCTCAACCACGCCTCGATGATCGAGGGCATCCGCCATTCGCGGGCCGAGCGGCATATCTTCGCGCATAACGACGCGGACGATTTGCGCCGCAAGCTCCAGGCGATCGACCCGGCGCGGCCGAAGCTGATCGCCTTCGAGTCGGTCTATTCGATGGATGGCGACATCGCGCCGATCGAGACCTTCTGCGACATCGCCGACGAATTCGGTGCGATGACCTATCTCGACGAGGTCCACGCCGTTGGCCTCTACGGCCCGCATGGCGGCGGCATCAGCGAGCGCGAGGGCCTCAGCCAGCGCCTTACCGTGATAGAGGGCACGCTGGCGAAGGCTTTCGGCGTGATGGGCGGCTATATCACCGGCTCGGCGGCGCTCTGCGACTTCATCCGCAGCTTCGCCTCCGGCTTCATCTTTTCCAGCGCGCTGCCGCCGACGGTCGCGGCTGGGGCGCTCGCGGCGATCCGCCATCTCAAGGAAAGCTCGGCCGAGCGCGAGGCGCAACAGGCCAATGTTGCGGCGCTGCGGCGGCTCCTCGATCAGGCCGGCATCCCGCATCTCGACAATCCCAGCCATATCGTGCCGGTGATGGTCGGCGAGGCGGCGGCCTGCAAGCGGATCAGCGACGAACTGCTCGCGCGCTTCGACATCTATGTCCAGCCGATCAACTACCCGACCGTGCCGCGCGGCACCGAGCGGCTGCGGATCACGCCTTCGCCGCTGCATTCGGAAGACGACCTCCGGCGCCTCGTCACGGCGCTGAGCGAGATCTGGAGCCGTTCCGGGCTGAAGCACGCCGCCTGAGGCGACCGCGTTTCACGTGAATCCCTTGCCGCGCGCCGAGGCCGCGCGAGGAGGCGTTCGCTGCGACGCCCCTTGATACCGCGCGCCGGGCTGAACATGTTGACGGCTTCCGCCGCGCCAACCTCCGAGCCCGATTCGCGATGTCAGACACCAGCAACGTTCCCTTGATGCACGCGACCACCATCTTGATGGTGCGCAAGGGCGGGCGGGTCGTGATCGGCGGCGACGGCCAGGTCTCGCTCGGCCAGACGATCATGAAGGGCAATGCCAAGAAGGTCCGCCGCCTCGCCAAGGGCGCAGTGATCGCGGGCTTTGCGGGCGCAACCGCCGATGCTTTCACCTTGTTCGAGCGCCTGGAGAGCAAGCTGGAGCAGTATCCGACGCAATTGCTGCGCGCCTGCGTCGAGCTCGCCAAGGATTGGCGTACCGACCGCTATCTGCGCCGGCTGGAAGCCATGCTGCTCGTCGCCGACAAGGACGTGTCGCTGCTGATCTCCGGCACCGGCGACGTGCTGGAGCCTGAGGCAACCGAGCACGGCGCCGTGATGGCGATCGGTTCGGGCGGCAATTACGCGCTCTCGGCGGCGCGCGCGCTGATCGATGTCGAGGCCGACGCGGAAGCCATCGTGCGCAAGGCGATGAAGATCGCCGGCGACATCTGCGTCTATACCAACCATAGCCTCGTGATCGAGACGCTGGAGGCGGCATGATCGCCGAGGAGGATCTTCAGGCCGCTGTCGCCGAGGGCATCATCGACCAGGCGCAGGCGGTGCGGATCGCGCATCTGGCCAGGCTTCGGCTCGAAGGGCAGGCTTCCGCGCCGCCGCGCCTGGGCGAGAGCGTGGCGGCCGAAGCCCGGCTCGCGATCGATCCCGACGACGAGCGCTTCCGGCTGATCGGCGGCTTCAACGACATCTTCGTCGCGATCGGCGTCGGGCTGCTGGCGAGCGCCCTGCTCGGGCTGTCGCGGATCGTCGGCTTCGGCGACGCCTTTGCGGCGGTGGCTCTGGTCGCCGCCTGGGGGCTGAGCGAGATTTTTGCCCGGCGCATGCGGCTCGCTTTGCCCTCGATCCTGCTCGCGGCGATGTTCTGCGCTGCCGCGGCGCTGCTGATCGCCCAGCTCACGGCCGACCGGGCGCTGCCCTCCATCCTCTATGGCGGCTGGGTCATCGCCGCCGCCGCCTTTTCGGCAGCGGCCTTGTTGCACCACTGGCGCTTTCGCGTTCCGGTGGACATGGCACTGGTGGCCGGCGGGGGCGTCGGCGTGCTGCTCGCCCTGCTCTCGGCGGTCGCCCCCTCGCTGGCGCAGGACTATCTCAATCCGATCCTGCTGATCTGCGGCCTCGTCGTCTTCGTGCTCGCACTCAGGCTGGACATGCGCGACCCGCGACGCCTGACCCGCCGTTCCGACGCCGCGTTCTGGATGCACCTGCTCGCGGCCGGGCTGATCGTCCATCCGCTCTTCAGCGGCATGGTCGGTGCGCAGGCGAGCTTCGGCACGGCCAAATCCCTTATCATCCTCGGCGTCTTCGTGGTGATCGGCATCGTCGCGCTGGTCATCGACAGGCGCGCGCTGCTCGTCTCGGCGCTGAGCTATGCCGGCATCGCCGTCGCCTTCCTGATCTCGCAGAGCGTCTCGCAAAATCTCAGCCTGCCGCTGACGCTGCTCGGCCTGGCCGTGCTGGTGCTGGCGCTCTCCGCCGGCTGGCGTGGCTTGCGCGGCGCCCTGCTCGCGGTGCTGCCGCTCGGCCGCTGGCGCGACAGGCTGCCGCCGGTTTCGCCCGCGTGACCGCGCCCGACATCGACGCCGTCGCGTTCCGTCCGGTGATACCGGGGGATCTGCCGATGCTCGGCGAATGGATGGCGCGCCCGCATTGGCAGGAATGGTGGGGCGAGCCGCAGACCGAGCTCGGCTATATCAGCGACATGATCGAGGGGCGCGACCCGACCTGCCGGCCCTATCTCTTCCTGCT
Organism: Allobosea sp. Root381; assembly: GCF_001429395.1. Taxonomy (GTDB): domain Bacteria; phylum Pseudomonadota; class Alphaproteobacteria; order Rhizobiales; family Beijerinckiaceae; genus Allobosea. Next base: position 27,139 of record NZ_LMJT01000021.1, on the reverse strand, counting down.
CGGCGGCGAACCGGCCGGGTACATCCAGGTCTGGCAGGTCGCGCCGCACCAGACACCGGAATGGGCAGGAGACAATCCCTGGCTCATGGAATTGCCGGCGGATGCCGTCGGCGTCGACCTCTCGCTCGCGGACGGAGCCAGCCTGTCGCGAGGCATCGGCTCGGCCGTGCTGCGCCGTTTCGCCGAGGATCTGACGGCGCAGGGCCACAGGACCATCATCATCGATCCCGATCCCGGCAATGCGCGGGCCGTGGCGGCCTATCGCAAGGCGGGCTTCCGCCCGCTACCCGGCGTCACAGCCGGCGCCGACAAGGCGCTCATCATGCAGTTTCATCCGGACATGGCGTTGCAATGACCAGCTTTTCCCCCCGCGAGATCGTTTCCGAACTCGACCGCTTCATCGTCGGCCAACACGACGCCAAGCGCGCCGTCGCCATCGCGCTGCGCAATCGCTGGCGGCGCCAGCAGCTCGAAGGACCGCTGCGCGAGGAGGTCTCGCCGAAGAACATCCTGATGATCGGGCCGACCGGCTGCGGCAAGACCGAGATCGCGCGGCGCCTCGCCAAGCTCGCCAACGCCCCCTTCCTGAAGGTCGAGGCGACCAAGTTCACCGAGGTCGGCTATGTCGGCCGCGACGTGGAATCGATCGTGCGCGACCTCGTCGAGGTGGCGATCGCGCTGGTACGCGAAAGCCGGCGCAAGGATGTGCAGGCCAAGGCCCATCTCGCCGCCGAGGACCGCGTGCTCGATGCGCTGGTCGGCGCCACCGCTTCGGCCGCGACCCGCGATTCCTTCCGCCGCAAGCTGCGCGCCAACGAACTCGACGACAAGGAGATCGAGATCGAGGTCGCCTCCGGCGGCAGCGCCGCGCCGATGTTCGAGGTCCCCGGCATGCCCGGCGCCTCGATCGGCGCGATCAACCTCTCCGACATGTTCGGCAAGGCCTTCGGCCAGAAGGGCAAGCCCCGGCGCGTCCAGGTCAAGGACGCCTATGCGCCGCTCCTGACCGAGGAAAGCGACAAGCTGATCGACCAGGAGGCGATCGTGCAGGCCGCGATCCGCGAGGTCGAGGAGAACGGCATCGTCTTCCTCGACGAGATCGACAAGATCTGCGCTCGCGAGGGCAAGGGCGGCGCCGATGTTTCGCGCGAGGGCGTGCAGCGCGATCTGCTGCCGCTGATCGAGGGCACGACCGTCGCGACGAAGCACGGCGCGGTGAAGAGCGACCATATCCTGTTCATTGCGTCCGGTGCCTTCCACGTCTCGCGGCCATCGGACCTGCTGCCCGAGTTGCAGGGGCGGCTGCCGATCCGCGTCGAACTCAACCCGCTCGACATCGAGGACTTCAAGCGCATCCTGACCGAGACGGAAGCCAGCCTGATCAAGCAGTCGGTGGCGCTGATGGCGACGGAGGAGGTCACCGTCGCGTTCACGCCCGATGCGATCGACGCGATCGCGCGCATCGCCGTCGATGTGAACTCGACCGTCGAGAACATCGGGGCGCGCCGCCTCCAGACCGTCATCGAGCGCATCCTCGACGATATCTCGTTCACGGCGCCAGACCGCTCGGGCGAGGCCGTGACGATCGATGCCGCCTATGTGCAGGCGCGCATCGGCGACCTGGCCAAGAACGCCGATCTCAGCCGGTTTATTCTGTAGCGCCCTTCCGTCATTGCGAGCGCAGCGAAGCAATCCAGCGGGCTCGCTCGCCGCTTCCTGGATTGCTTCGCTGCGCTCGCAATGACGATATGCTCAGGCAACCAACTCAAGCCATGAGCGGCCGGCGGAAAGAACGCGCTTGAACGAGACTTCGCCGCCACCGCCCTCTCGCCTCGCCGGCGATTCGCTTATCGTCGGCGCAGCCACGATCCTGTCGCGGCTGCTCGGCTTCGCGCGCGACGTGCTGATCGCGCGGCTTCTCGGCGCTGGGCCGGTGGCGGATGCCTTCCTGGCGGCGCTGCGCCTGCCCAATCTCGTTCGGCGGGTGCTCGGCGAGGGTGGGCTGAATGCCCCCTTCGTGCCGCTCTATCTCGCGATCAAGGAGGAGAGCGGCGACGGTGAGGCGAAGCGGTTCGCGGGCGACGCGCTCGGCCAGCTCGCGCTGCTGTTGCTGGTGCTGGTCGGGCTCGGCGAGCTCTTCGCCCCTTGGGTCGTGCTCGGCCTCGCCGGCGGTTTCGCCGCTGAACCGCAGACGCTGGCGCTGGCGGCCGATTACACCCGGCTGATGCTGCCCTTCCTGCTGCTGACCGCGCTGGCGGCGATGCTGGCGGCGATGCTCAACGCCGAACGGCGCTTCGCGATGGCAGCGCTGGCGCCGGCCCTGATGAACGCGATCCTCATCGCGATCCTGCTGGTGCAGCTGCTTCAGGGCACGGAACCGGCGCTGGCTGCGCGATGGCAGGCGATCGCGGTCAGTGCGACCGGGCTCGCCCATCTCGCGCTCGTGCTGGTCGCGCTGCGGCGGATCGGCCTGCCGCGGCCGCGATTGCGCTGGTCGCCCGCGATGACGCGCCTCGTCACCACCGGCGGCGCGACCCTGCTGGCGGCGTCGAGCGCCCAGCTCGTGCTCCTCGTCGCGACGCAGATCGCCTCGACCGAGCCGGGCGCGATCTCCGCGCTCTATTACGCCGACCGGGTCTTCCAGCTGCCGCTCGGCTTCGTCGGCGTGGCGATGGGCACGGTCGTGCTCTCCGACATGGCCCGCGCGAGCGGCACAGAGAACGACGCGATGCTCGGGCAGGCTCTCGCTCTCGGACTGGCGCTGGCCCTTCCGGCCGCCCTCGCGCTGATTGTCCTGGCGCAGCCGATCGTCTCCGTCCTGTTCGAGCATGGCCGCTTCGATGCCGACGATCGGGAGCGCACCGCGGCTGCGCTCGCAGGCTTCGCCGCGGGCCTGCCCTTCGCCGTCGTCGCAAAGGTATTCGGGCAGGTCTATTTCGCCCGGCAGCGGCCGCACCTGCCGCTGCTAACCGGCTGCCTTGCCGTCGGCGTCGCAGCAGTTGCGGGCCTTGCCTTGGCGCGCGGTGGCAACGCGGCCCCGATGGCGGCTCTCGCCGCCAGTATCGCCTTCGCGCTGCAGGCGGTCCTCCTCGGGGTGAAGCTCGCCGGCGAGGGGCTCTGGCGGCCCGGCGCCGCGCTACGCCCGCTCGCGCGGACGGCGCTGGCCAGCCTGGCCATGCTCGGCATTCTCGTCTGGCTGCAGCCACTTCTCGCGCCGGCCATGGCCCAGGACCAGCCGACGCTCTGGCGAGCGGCGGCGCTGGCGCTGCTCTGCGGCGCCGGACTCGGTGGCTATGGCGTGGCAGGCCTCCTGTTCGGTGCCTTCGGGCCTCGGATCGTACCCCGCATCTTGCCGCGCTTCTCGCCCTCCCCCTTGCGCAACCGGCGGGGTTGAGCCAGAAGCCCCCCTTTCCTTCCCGTTCGTGACGACGGAGCGCCCCGATGGCGAGTTTTCACCAGCGCGTCTTCTCCGGCATGCAGCCGACCTCGACGCTGCATCTCGGCAATTATCTGGGCGCGCTGACCAATTGGGTGGCGATGCAGGAGACGCATGAGTGCATCTACTGCGTCGTCGACATGCACGCGATCACGATGTGGCAGGACCCGGCCGATCTGAAGCGGGCCATCCGCGAGGTCACGGCGGCCTATGTCGCGGCCGGAATCGACACCAAGAAGAGCATCATCTTCAACCAGAGCCAGGTCTCCGGCCATGCCGAGCTCGCCTGGATCACCAATTGCGTGGTGCGGCTGGGCTGGATGAACCGCATGACCCAGTTCAAGGAAAAGGCCGGCAAGGACAAGGAGAACGCCTCGCTGGGGCTCTACGCCTATCCAAGCCTGATGGCCGCCGACATCCTGCTCTACAAGGCGACGCATGTCCCCGTCGGCGAGGACCAGAAGCAGCATCTCGAGCTGACACGCGACACCGCCCAGAAGTTCAACAACGACTTCGCGGCGCAGATCGCCGGGCTCGAACTCGGCACCGGCGATCTTGGCTTCTTCCCGCTGCCGGAGCCGATGACGCAAGGCCCGGCGCCGCGCGTGATGAGCCTGCGCGACGGCACCAAGAAGATGTCGAAATCCGACGCCTCCGACAATTCGCGCATCAACCTGACCGATGACGCCGAGACGATCGCAACTAAGATCCGCAAGGCCAAGACCGATCCCGACGCCCTGCCTTCCGAGGAAAAGGGCCTGGAAGGCCGGGCCGAGGCCGAGAACCTCGTCGGGATCTATGCCGGGCTGAACGGCCAGACCAAGACGCAGGTGTTGGCCGAATTCGGCGGCAGCCAGTTCTCCGGCTTCAAGGCGGCGCTTGTCGATCTCGCGGTCGCCAAGCTCAGCCCCATCGCCGGCGAGATGCGCCGCCTGCTGGACGACGTCAGCCATATCGACGCCATCCTCGGTCGGGGAGCAGAGCGGGCGGAGGCCATCGCGGCGCCGATCATGCGCGACGTCAAGGACATCGTCGGCTTCGTGAGGCGCGGTTGATGCTGTGCGCGCCATCGCTGCGACATCAGCAGGCTTGCGCTGACGTTGCGGTGAGGGCCACGATGGCCCCTCCTGAGGCGGCGGCAGGGCGAGCGACATGGTGAAGCGACGGCGGTCCTATGAAACGGGCCATCGCCCGAAATTCCTCGCGGTCGTGGACGACAGCGCCGAATGCGCCAAGGCCGTGCGCTTCGCCGCGCGACGCTGCGCGCGCGTCGGCGCGGCGATGGTGCTGCTCGGCGTGGTCACGCCGCCCGAGCACGAAACCTGGCTCGGCGTCGGCGAGGTGATGCAGGCCGAAGCCGAGGCCGAAGCCGAGAAGCTGATCGAGGGCGCGGCGGCAGCCGTCCGCAGCCTCGCCGGGCTCGAGCCCGAGCGCGTCGTCCGCACCGGCGACAAGGCCGACGAGGTCGTCAAGCTGATCGAGGCGGACGAGGACATCTCGCTGCTCGTGCTGGCGGCCGGCACGGGCCGCGACGGGCCCGGCCCGCTGGTCAGCGCGCTGGCCGGCAAATCGGCGGCGAGCTTCCCGATCCCGGTCGCGATCGTTCCCGGCCATCTCGAGGACGAGGAAATCGACGCGCTGGCCTGACCGCGGCCAAACGCCCGGCGGGTGACCACGCTTCGCGCTGGAATGATTCCACGCAGGCGCCTATATCGAAGCTTGGAACGGCGGCCTTGAACCGTCCGGAACCGGAGATTCGACCATGTTCATCCAGACCGAAGCCACACCCAATCCCGCGACGCTGAAATTCCTGCCCGGCCGCGCCGTGATGCCGGAAGGCACGCTTGAGCTGCGCGATGCCGAGCAGGCCGAGCGCTCCCCGCTGGCGCAGCGCCTGTTCGGCGTGAACGGCGTCTCCGGCGTCTTCCTCGGCGCGGATTTCATCACGGTGACGAAGTCGGATGGCGAATGGCCGCATCTGAAACCCGCGATCCTCGGCGCGATCATGGAGCATTTCATGTCGGGCGCGCCGGTGCTCGCGAACGGCTCGCAGGCGGATGTCATCGAGGAGGGCGAGTTCTTCGCTCCCGAGGACGCGCAGACCGTCGAGACGATCAAGGACCTGCTCGAGACCCGCATCCGCCCGGCGGTCGCGGGCGACGGCGGCGACATCACCTTCCGCGGCTTCAAGGACGGCACCGTCTATCTCGCGATGAAGGGCTCCTGCTCCGGCTGCCCCTCCTCGACCGCGACGCTGAAGCACGGCATCCAGAACCTGCTGCGCCACTTCCTGCCGGATGTGCGCGAGGTCGAAGCGATTTGAGGAGCCCAAGCCTGTTTCGGCTTGATTGGTCCTTGATTATGGCTTTGGTGGAATTCCCATCCGCGCCGTCATTCCGGGTGCAGCGAAGCGGCGCTGGTCCGGAACGACGGCGCGTTCCTATTGGCGTCCTGACTGGTTGACCCGAACCTGATGCGTATCCTCGCGATCGACACTGCGCTCGGCGCCTGTTCGGCCTGTGTGCTCGACGCGGGCAGGCCTGAGCCGCTCGCCATCGAGCAGACCGCGATGGACCGCGGTCATGCCGAGGCGCTGATGCCGATGATCGAGCGCGTCATGAGTGCGGTCGAGGGCGGCTTCTCCTCGCTCGACCGCGTCGCGGTAACTATCGGGCCCGGCAGCTATACGGGCCTGCGCGTCGGCGTCAGCGCCGCGCGCGCCATCGCGCTGGCGGCCGAAATTCCCGCCGTCGGGGTCACCACGGTCGCCGCCTGCGCCGCCCCGCTGGTCGGGCGCGAATCGGGCCGGGTGATCGCCGCGGCGCTCGACGCCAAGCACGGGCAGGTCTGGTTCCAGGCGCTGAGTTCGGAAGGCAGGCAGATCGTGGCGTTGCGCCAGGTCAGCTATCGCGACGCCGCGCGCGCCATCGGGGCCGGACCGGTCAGCCTGGTCGGCTCGGCGGCGCTTTCGGTCGCCAACGAGGCCTGGGCGATCGGGCTCGACGCGCTGGTGCTCGACGATGCGCGGGCGCCCGACGTCACCTGGGTGGCCCGGCTCGGCATAATCGCCGACCCGCAATCCGCACCGGCGCGACCGCTCTATCTCAAGGCGCCGGAGACGACGCCGCAGGACCGCGCCCGCCTGCCCCGGCGCTGATCTTGGGTATTGCTGGGCCATACGGGGCTTGCCAGCCGGCGCGGCTGTGCCATCAAGCGGCATGAACTGGTTGCAGAGATTGCTCCACCCGACCGCGACCCCGGCCCGGATCGCCCATCTCGATGCACGCCATGCCCGCGACGTCGCGGCGCTGCACCAGCAGGGCGGCTTCGCTCGCGGCTGGGAGCCCGGCGAATGCGCCGCCCTGCTGGCCGATGCCAGCGTCGCGGGCGACGGCGTCTTTCCCGGTCAGGCCTCGCGACCGGCCGGCTTCGTGATGTCGCGCAAGGCGGCCGACGAGGCCGAAATCCTCTCGATCGTGATCGCGCCCGGCCATCGCCGCAGCGGGCTGGCGGCGATCCTGCTCGGTACCCATCTGTCGCGGCTCGCCGGCAGCGGCGTCGCCCAGGTCTTCCTCGAGGTTGAGGATGGCAATGTCGCGGCCGAGCGACTTTATCGGCATCTCGGTTTCCGGGAAGTAGGCCGCCGCAAGGGCTACTATCCCAAGCCGGACGGCAGCCGCGTGGCGGCGATCGCGATGCGGCTCGATCTCGGGTGAGCGAGGGACGACGCGAATGAAAGGGTTCTCTCCCGGCGCGATCCTGCGGCTCTCGCTCCTGAGCCTGGGCACTGCAGCGCTGATACCGGCGCAGCTTCTCGTGATGCGACTGGCACCGAAGCACGGCACCAGGCTCCCCCTGTTGTTCCACCGGCTGACCTGCCGCTGTCTCGGCGTGAAGCGCCGCGTCCGGGGCACGCCGCCGCCGCCCGGCAGCAGCGGGCTGATCGTCGCGAACCATGTCTCCTGGCTGGACATCTCGGTGCTCGGAGCCGAGCGGCCGGTCTGTTTCGTCGCGAAAAGAGAGGTGGAGGGCTGGCCGGTGATTGGCTTTCTCGCCGATCTGCAACGCACGCTCTATATCGACCGCTCGCGCCGCGCGGCGACCGCCGATGTCGCAGCCCAGATGGGCGCGCGCCTCTCGGACGGGGAAGCGGTCGTTCTGTTCGCCGAAGGAACGACCGGCGACGGCACGCGGATCCTGCAGCTGCGCTCCTCGCTACTGGGAGCGGCTCATGAGGCTCTCGGACGGGGCGAAAGCGGGCAGGACGGGGAAGCGGATATCGCGGTCTATCCACTGACGATCAGTTATACCGGCTTCCATGGCATGGCCGGCGGGCGGTTCGAGCGCAGCGCGCTGGCCTGGTATGGCGATACGGAACTCGGCCCCCATCTCAAGACGGTGCTCGGCATCGGCGCAATCGATGTCGAGCTGGCCTGGGGCGCACCGATCACGATGGGCCGCCAGACCTCACGCAAGGAGGCGACGCGGCTCGCCGCGGCGGCGATCCGCAAGGCCCGCCAGGAAACCGTGAGCGGATGGCCGCCGATCGCTTGACCGAAGGATGAGGCGGGCGGACATTTCCACAGGCCGCGATCCGGAGTAAGGAGACGGTTTGGAGACCAGACCCGGCGCAATGAAGAAAGTCCACATCAAGTCCTTCGGCTGCCAGATGAACGTCTATGACGGGCAGCGCATGGCCGACATCCTGGGCGAGCAGGGTTTCGAGGAAACGGCGACGCCGGAAGGCGCGGACCTGATCCTGCTCAACACCTGCCATATCCGGGACCGGGCGGTTCAGAAGGTCTACACCGAGCTCGGCAAGCTGCGGGACATCAAGAACGCGCAGAAGGCCGAGGGGCAGGACACGCGCATCGTCGTCGCCGGCTGCGTCGCGCAGGCCGAAGGCGCGGAGATCCAGAAGCGCCAGCCAGCAGTGGATCTCGTCGTCGGCCCGCAGGCCTATCATCGCCTGCCGGAACTGCTTGAGCAGGCGCGCAGGGCCCGCGTGGTCGATACCGACCTGCCGATCGACGACAAGTTCGGGCATCTTCCGGCACCGCGGCCCCAAGTGATCCGCCAGCGCGGCATCTCCGCCTTCGTCACGGTGCAGGAAGGCTGCGACAAGTTCTGCGCCTTCTGCGTCGTGCCGTATACCCGCGGCGCCGAATTCTCCCGGCCGGTCGATCAGGTCATGGCCGAGATCGAGCGGCTTGCGGGGGCGGGCGTGCAGGACGTCACGCTGATCGGCCAGAACGTCAACGCCTATCACGGCGAGGGGCCGGACGGGCGCGTCTGGGGGCTGGCGCGGTTGATGCATCGCGTCGCCGATGTCCCCGGCATCAACCGCATCCGCTACACCACCAGCCATCCGCGTGACATGGACGACGATCTGATCGCCGCCCATCGCGACTTGGCCCAGGTGATGCCGTTCCTGCATCTGCCGGTGCAGGCGGGGTCCGACCGCATTCTCGCGGCGATGAACCGCAAGCACACCGCCGACGAGTATCGCCGGCTGATCGGGCGCATCCGCGAGGCCAGGCCCGACATCGCGCTGTCCTCCGATTTCATCGTCGGTTTCCCCGGCGAGAGCGATGCTGATTTCGAGGACACGATCCGTCTCGTCGACGAGATCGGCTTCGCCTCGAGCTATTCGTTTAAATACTCGTCGCGGCCGGGCACCCCGGCTTCCGATTTCGGCGATCAGGTTCCGTCGGCGGTGATGGACGAGCGGCTCTATCGCCTGCAGGAGCGTATCGAGCATCACCGGCAGGCCTTCAACCATGCCATGGTCGGGCGCACCATCGAGATCCTGCTCGAGCGGGCCGGGCGTCATCCGGGACAGCTTGCGGGAAAATCGCCCTACCTTCAGGCTGTGCAGATCGAGACGCAGACGAATCAGATCGGCGACAGGGTTCAGGTGGTGATCGAGCGGGCGGGGTCCAACTCGCTGTTCGGCCGCAAGGCCGACGCGGAACCGGCAGTTCAGCCGTCTGGAGCGGAGGCATCGCCGCGGCAGGGCTCGGCCAAGGAGATGGCCGCTTGATCGCCCTCCAGACGTGCAAGCCGGCCGCGGCGGTCGATGCCTGGACTTCCTGTCATCAGGCTGAAACCGACGCAGCCGCTGATAATGACGACGCTTCCGCCAGACCACCCGGCCCCACAATTCCGTCCGGCCGGAACAGGCGCCAGGGAGACGACGCTTTTGGCACAGCCTGACTCCCCCAATCCAAGGCCGGAACGCGGATCGCGGCGCGATCTCGCCCCTGCGACCATGGACGTGCTGACCCGCGAGGGCCTGCCGGCGACCGAGGTCCTGCTCTCCTTCGATGACAACCGGCTGGCGAGCCTGGTCTTCGGCCATTACGACCAGAATCTCGCGCATCTCGAACGCCGGCTCGGCGTGGTGATCAGCCCGAACGGCAACCATGTCACCGTCAAGGGGCCGCGCGAGACTGCCGAGCAGGCCGGCCGCGTCCTGAAAACGCTCTATGCCCGGGCCAAGGCCGGCGCCTCTGTCACGCTGGGCGAAGTCGACGGCGCAATCGAGGAGAGCAATGTCCAACGCTCGCTCTTCCCGGCCGCCGACACCGGAAAGGCCTCGTTCGACGCCATCGTGACGCGCAAGCGCGGCCCGGTAAGGGCGCGCAACGCGGCGCAGGACGCCTATTTGCGCCAGCTCAAGCGTAACGAGCTCGTGCTCGCGGAAGGCCCGGCCGGCACCGGAAAGACCTGGCTCGCGGTCGGCCACGCCGTCTCGCTGATCGAGCAGGGCGTGGTCGAGCGGATGATTCTGTCGCGCCCGGCGGTGGAGGCCGGCGAACGGCTCGGCTTCCTGCCGGGCGACATGCGCGAGAAGGTCGATCCCTATCTCCGGCCGATCTACGACGCGCTCAACGACTTCATGGAGGCGCGGCATCTCGAGCGCGCGCTGCAGACCGGCATGATCGAGATCGCGCCGCTCGCCTTCATGCGCGGCCGCACCCTGACCAACGCCGTCGTCCTGCTCGACGAGGCGCAGAACGCGACCTCGGTCCAGATGAAGATGTTCCTGACCCGCCTCGGCGAGGGCTCGCGCATGATCATCACCGGCGACCCGTCGCAGATCGACCTGCCGCCGGGCCAGCGCTCGGGGCTGATCGAGGCGGTGAAGCTGCTCTCCGGCGTCGAGGGCGTCGGCCATGCCCGGTTCGAGGAAGGCGATGTCGTGCGCCACGATCTCGTGCGCCGCATCGTCATGGCCTATGAGGGCGCGGCCCGGCGCGAACGCGACGAACGGGAAGAACGGATGCGCAGCGCCGCGAGCGACACCCCGCTCGAAGGCGACGCCGAGGGGCTGAAACGAACCCTCTCGCGGGAGCGCCCGCGATGACCGACCGACCTCGCGCGCGGCGTCAGGCGCCGCGCCCCGAGACCCCGCTGCCCAGCCTCGCCGTTGCGCTCCGGGTGCAGTCGCGTAAATGGCGCGCGCTGGGCGACACGGCGGCTTTGCGCCAGTGCGCGCTCCAGGCGATCCAGGCCGCGCTGGCGGTCGCGCCCGTGCGGCCGAGCGAGGGCGCCGAACTCAGCCTGCTCCTGACCGACGACAAGCGCATCCGCGTCGTCAACCGCGACTGGCGCGGCTTCGACAAGGCGACCAACGTGCTGTCCTTCCCTGCCGCGCCGCCCGCCCGGATCGCGACCAGCCCGGTCCTTGGCGACATCGTGATCGCCTATGAGACCGTCGAGCGCGAGGCGCAGGCCGAAGGCAAGAGCCTGAGCGACCATTTCAGCCATCTCGTCATCCATGGCCTGCTGCATCTGCTCGGCGAAGATCACGAGACCGACGCCGAAGCCGAGCGGATGGAGGGCCTCGAGATCGCGGCCCTCGCCGAGCTCGGCATCGCCGACCCCTATGCGGAGGGCGAACTCGTCGCCCACCCTGCCGCCCCAGCGGCTTCCAACCCAGCCCCTTCCGGAAACCAGTCCCCCAGATCATGAGCGACGACAGTCGACAATCCCCGAACGAAGCCGGTCGCGGCCTCTCCCATTGGCTCGGCCAGTTCCTCGACAGGCTCGGCCTGCGCGGCGGCGGCACCATCCGCGAGGACATCACCGAGGCGCTCGCCCAGAACAGCGACCAGCTTGCCGATCTGAGTACGCAGGAGCGCGCCATGCTCTCCAATGTGCTGAGCCTGCGCGAACGGCGCGTCGGCGACGTGATGGTCCCTCGGGCAGACATCATCGCGGTCCCGGCCGATGCGACGCTCGACGAGCTTCTGGCACTCTTCAGGACGGCCGGGCATTCGCGGCTGCCGGTTTTCGACGATTCCCTCGATGACCCCCGCGGCATGGTCCATATCCGCGACTTCCTCGAGTTCATCGCCGGCCAAGCCAAGGCCGAGTCCACCGCCGGACTGTCGGAGCCGGCCTTACACGACCTCTCCGCCGTCGATCTCTCGATGATGCTGGCCGACACCAAGATCCTGCGCCCCGTTCTCTATGTGCCGCCCTCGATGCCCGCGGTCGACCTGTTGGTGCGGATGCAGGCGACGCGGACGCATATCGCGCTGGTGATCGACGAATATGGCGGCACGGACGGGCTGGTCACCATCGAGGACCTGATCGAGATCGTCGTCGGCGACATCGAGGACGAGCATGATCAGGAGGAAGCGCCGGCGATCGCACCGGCCGAGGACGGTGTCTACATGGCCGATGCCCGCGCGACGCTCGAAGATTTGAAGCTCGCGACCGGAATCGACCTGTCGGAGACGGCGATCGCCGAGGATGTCGATACGCTCGGCGGCCTGATCGTGACGCTGGCCGGCCATGTCCCGGCGCAGGGCGAGATCGTCGACGGCCCCGAAGGGCTGAGCTTCGCCATCGTCGAGGCCGATCAGCGGCGCGTGAAGCGCCTGAGCATCCGCCACGGCGCCCCCGCACCATCCGAAACTCCAGAGCCGGCGGAACGCGATTGATGCGCATCGCTGCGCTGGCCGACAGCGTCATCCTCGCCTGGGGCTGGCGAAAATGGCTGATCGCGCTCGTGGCCGGAGCCTGCGGCGCACTCGCCTTGCCGCCGCTCGATCTCTGGCCGCTGCTCGTCGTGCCGATGACGATGGCCGTCTGGCTTATCGACGGCGCCGTGGGCACGAGCAGGGCGGCTCGTTTCCGCGCCGCGGCGGTCGTCGGCTGGTGGTGGGGGTTCGGCTTCTTCCTCGCCGGCTTCTGGTGGCTGGGGGCAGCCTTTCTGGTCGAGGCCGATAAATTCGCCTGGGCGATGCCGCTCGGCGTCGTCGCGCTGCCGGCCGGTCTTGCCATCTTCCCGGCGCTGGCGTTCGGTTGCTCGCGGCTCGCCTGGCCGGCCGGGGCGGGGCGCATCCTCGTACTGGCGGTCGTGCTTTCGCTCAGCGAGTGGCTGCGCGGCCATGTGCTGACGGGCTTCCCCTGGAACGTCTACGGCATGATGCTGGCGGGACAATTCCAGATTGCGCAGTTCGCCTCGATCGCGGGGCTCTACGGGCTGACGCTCGTCGCGATCGCGATCGGTGCCGCACCGGCGACGCTGGGAACCGCGGAAACCCGCGCCGGCCGCTGGCGCGCGCCGGCCACGGCAGCGCTTGTCCTGATAGGCCTCGTCGGCTTCGGCCTCTGGCGCGTGCCGGCCGCGCCGGTGCCGCTGGTCGCAGGCGTGAAGCTGCGGCTGATGCAGCCCAACCTGCCGCAGGACGCCAAGTTCAACCCGCGCAATGGCGAGGCGATCCTGAACAACTATCTGGCGCTGAGCGACCGGGCGACGAGCCCCTCCACACCGGGCGTCCAGGCCGTCACCCATCTGATCTGGCCGGAATCGGCCTTTCCCTTCCTCCTCGGACGCACGCCGCAGGCGCTCTCGCGGATCGCGACATTGCTGCCGCCGGGCACGACGCTGATCACCGGCGCCGCCCGCGCCGGAGAGGCGCTGCCGGGCGAGAGCCGGCCGCCGATCTTCAATTCGATCCAGGTGGTCGACGACGAGGGCTCGATCGTCTCGAGCTACGACAAGGTGCATCTCGTGCCGTTCGGCGAATACCTGCCGGCCGTGTTCGACCGACTGATCCGCAGCCTCGGCCTTTCGGAATTCGTCGCGATACCAGGCGGCTTCGCCGCCGGAACACGGCGGCTACCGCTCACGATCCGCGGCCTGCCGCCGGCGGCTCCGCTGATCTGCTACGAGGTCATCTTCCCGGGCGCCGTCGCACCTCAGGGGCCGCGCGCCGGCTTCCTGCTCAACCTGACCAATGACGGGTGGTTCGGCCAGACCAGCGGCCCCTATCAGCATTTCGCCCAGGCGCGGCTGCGGGCGATCGAGGAGGGGCTGCCGCTGGTGCGGGTCGCCAATACCGGAATCTCGGCCGTCACCGACGGTTATGGGCGCGTCATCGCGAGCCTGCCGCTCGGTAACGAGGGCGTGCTCGATGCCGGCCTGCCGCGCGGGGGACCCGCCACTTTGTACGCACAATTCGGCGACTTGATCTATGCGGTCCTTCTCGCAGGTTTCCTGCTTCTCTCACGCCTGCTGCCGCGCGGCTGATCGGCCCCGCGACGCCTTAAACTAATTGACTACGCCGCTCCGGGCGATCATGCATCCGGGGGTGGCAAGATGAGCCAAGGCTGTCGTTCATGCTGAAGAAAGTCCCGAACCCGATCGACCGCCATGTCGGCAGCCGCGTGCGCATGCGCCGCATGCTCGCCGGGGTGAGCCAGGAAAAGCTTGGAGAAGGGCTCGGGCTAACCTTCCAGCAGATCCAGAAATACGAGAAGGGCTCGAACCGGATCAGCGCGAGCCGGCTGCAGCAGATCGCCAAGATGCTCGACGTACCCGTGTCGTTCTTTTTCGAGGGCGCACCGACCGGCGACATGCCGACCGGCGGATTTTCGGATGCCGCCTCCAGCGCCTATGTCCCCGACTTCATGGGAAGCAGCGAAGGCGTGCAACTGACGAAGGCCTTCGTGCGCATCAAGGACAGCAAGGTCAGGCGGCGGATCATCGACCTGGTCGAGGCGCTCGCCGAAGAAGGCGGCGAAAACGCCTGATTCAGCATCATTTTTGTTCGTCCTGACGAACAATCCTCCCGATAAACGGATTACGGTGCTTGACGGCGAACGCATCCGCTGCAAAGAGGGTGGCCGTTTTCGCCGATCGGTTCCGTCATGGCGCCGGTCACCCGCTTTCTGCGCATAAGGGCTGCCCGATCGTGTCACGCCAGAATTACCTGTTCACCAGCGAGTCCGTCGGCGAGGGCCATCCCGACAAGATCTGCGACCGGATTTCCGACGAGGTCGTCGATCTGTTCTTCAAGGAAGCGGCCAAGGCCGGCATGGACGCCGCCCAGGTTCGCGTCGCGTGCGAGACACTGGCGACGACCAACCGCGTCGTCATCGCCGGCGAGGTCCGCACCTCGCTCGACGAGAAGGCGATGAAGAGCAAGGTCAAGTCGGCCGCGCGCAGGGCGATCAAGGCGATCGGCTACGAGCAGGACGGCTTCCACTGGAAGAAGTGCAAGATCGACGTGCTGCTGCACGCCCAGTCTGTCGATATCGCCCAGGGCGTCGATGCCTCCGGCAACAAGGACGAGGGCGCGGGCGACCAGGGCATCATGTTCGGCTATGCCTGCCGCGAGACGCCCGAGCTGATGCCGGCCCCGCTCTATTATTCGCACAAGATCCTCGAAGTGCTGGCCAAGGCGCGCCACGCCAAGGAAGGCGGCGCCGCCAAGCTCGGCCCCGACGCCAAGAGCCAGGTCACGGTCAAGTACGAGAACGGCAAGCCCGTCGGCGTGACCCAGATCGTGCTGTCGACCCAGCACACCGACGAGAGCCTGACCTCGGCCGACGTCCGCAAGATCGTCGAGCCCTATATCCGAGAGACTCTGCCCGAGGGCTGGATCTCGAAGGAGACCGTCTGGCACGTCAACCCGACCGGCAAGTTCGTGATCGGCGGCCCTGATGGCGACACCGGCCTGACCGGCCGCAAGATCATCGTCGATACCTATGGTGGCGCGGCCCCGCATGGCGGCGGCGCGTTCTCCGGCAAGGACCCGACCAAGGTCGACCGGTCGGCCGCCTATGCGGCACGCTATCTCGCCAAGAACGTCGTTGCGGCCAAGCTCGCCGAGCGCTGCACGATCCAGCTCTCCTATGCCATCGGCGTCGCCAAGCCGCTGTCGATCTATGTCGACCTGCATGGCACCGGCAAGGTCGACGAGGCCAGGCTCGAGGCCGTGCTGGGCGAAGTCATGGACCTGACGCCGCGCGGTATCCGCACGCATCTGGCCCTCAACAAGCCGATCTACGCCAAGTCGGCGGCTTATGGCCATTTCGGCCGCAAGGCCGGCCGCGACGGCAGCTTCTCCTGGGAGAAGACCGATCTGGTCGACGCTCTGAAGAAGGCCGTCGCCTGAACAGGCCCGGCGTAAAGCCCGTATCGAGAAGGCCGGGCTCAACCCCGGCCTTTTTCTTTTGAGAGGTCGCGCTACAACCGCATCGTCATTCCGGACGCAGCGAAGCGAAGACCCCAAATCCATCGTAGAGTTCGGTGGCCTCCGATGGTTTCCGGATCGGCGCGGCTTGCGCCGCCTGTCCGGAATGACGACGTGTTTCCACCGCGATGACAAGGCTGCGAGAACGATCCGCAATGACAAACGACTACGATCCCGATCGCGCCTTCTTCGGCCGCCGCAAGGGCAAGGCGCTGCGCGACGGCCAGAGCACGATGATCGACACCGTACTGCCGCGGCTGCGGCTGCCGGAGGGCGAGATCGCCAATCTCGGCGCACTGTTCCCGCAGCCGGTCGAGGCCATCAGGCTGGAGATCGGCTTCGGTGGCGGCGAGCATCTGCTCAGCCGCATGCGCGAGAGCCCGGAGATCGGCTTCATCGGTGTCGAGCCGTTCATCAACGGCATGGCCAAGTTCCTCGCCGTCATCGAGCGCGAGGGACTGACCAATATCCGGATCTGGGACGGCGATGCGGCGCTGATGCTGCCGCGCCTGCCCACCGGGTCGCTCGACGCGATCGACCTGCTCTACCCCGATCCGTGGCCTAAGCGGCGGCAACGCAAGCGCCGTTTTGTCTCGGACAGGACGCTGTCGCTGTTCGCCCGCGTCCTGCGGCCGGGCGGGCGCTTCCGCTTCGCCAGCGATATCGACGACTATGTCGGCTGGACGCTCTCGCGCCTGGCGAGCTCGCCCGATTTCGACTGGGCGGACGAACGTGCGGACGACTGGCGCCAGCCCTATCCCGGCTGGATCCGCACCCGCTACGAGGCCAAGGCGGTCGCGGCGGGGCGCGTGCCGAGCTACCTCACTGCTGCGCGTCGCGCATCCTGAGGAAGCCGAGGACGCGCTGCGCCGTCGGCAGGGAGAGGCCGCGGAAATGCTGGCGGGCCCGTTCGATCGCGGGCTCCGACTTGCCGAAATCCTTGCGCAGGCCGATCAGCGCGGCCGTGGTCTCCCATGACCAGCCCAACCCCCTGGCGACGATCAGCACCGCGTCGCGGTCGGCGCCGAGGATGATCTGCTCCGTCGCCGGCAGCCCGAGCTGGGCCATCACGGCGACGGCACAGATCGCGTGCTCGGTCGCGCCGGCCCTGGCGAAGCCTGCTACCTTGTTCTCGTCGAGCTCGCCGGCCTCGTTCAGGCGAGCGACCTCGACCAGCGCCGCGTTCACAGTGTCGAGATCGCCGCGGATCTGCGCCTGGGCGGCGACAGCCAAAGCGCCGCGCTCGACCGCGCCGTCGACCGCACCGGCGAGAGCCGGCTCGAGGCTGGCGGTCAGGCGGCGACGGGCGGAGCTTTTCGCCGCCGCCATCAGCTGGGCGGCGAGCTCGGCTGGAATGTCGCGCCGCGCGCCCAGGGCCATCTGCAGGGCGTCGTCCTGGACCGCGCGCATGACGAGCACGCCCATGCCATGGTGCGAGAAGCGCGCCGTGTGGTTTGCGGCGATGGCGTGGGTGACAACCCGGCCACCGCGCAGGATCAGGAAATCAGTGACAGGTTCGCCCAGATCCTGCCGTTCGGTGATCGCGAGCATGTGGTCTCGCCCCTTGGCCGCCGAAATCGCGACGAGATCCTGATCGGTCAGGCGTGCCGAACCGACCAGGACGGGACGTGCCACGGCGATCTCATCGAGCGCCAACTGCCGGACTACCCCCGTCGGAGCGTTCGGAACCGGCGCGAGTCGCTCCGAAAGCTCTATCCGGGCCCTCAGCTCGATCGCGCGCGAGAGCCGGCCGATCACGACATCGAAAATGCCGACCTGGTCCTCGTCCATGGCCGGAGCCGCGCTCAGGAACAGATCGGTCAGACGCGAAACGATCTGGGCTCGGTCGTAGACCGAGCCGCGCAGCATCGTCGCCTCAAGATCGCGCAACAGCGTACCGACAGAACTCATACTCATCCCCGAACAACGCGCGGCGCGAGGAGCATGACGTAGAAGGATGACCAGCCGGTTAGCGTCCGGAGGAAAGCGCGCCGGCGCGCCGCACCGCCGAGGACGCTTGCATGCATGAGCGATGCGGATTAAATAACGGCGTAACAGCTCTGGTTTCGGTATCAGCCGATGATCAAGAGCGGGCCTGCCGGCCCGCTCTTTTTTATTGGCTAAAGCCCAGCCAGGCTGGGCATGATGCCGGACAGGCGTCGGCCGCGCTTCAAGCGGCCCGTCTCGACGATCATCTGCCGATCCTTCGGTCGGAGCTGGGTCCTTGCCCACTCCAGACAGGCAGTCAGGACATGAACGAGCCGACAGCGACGGACCAGGACAACGACAGGCGCATCGTCGTCGAAAGCGGCGTCGCGGGACGCGTGGCTGCGATCGTGGAGCCAGCCATCGCCGATCTCGGTTATCGGCTGGTGCGCGTCCGCGTCTCCGGTCAAAACGGCTGCACCGTGCAGATCATGGCCGAGAGGCCCGACGGCACGATGAATGTCGAGGGTTGCGAAGAGGTCAGCCAGGCTGTCTCGCCGGCGCTCGACGTCGACGATCCCATCCAGGCCGCCTATCACCTCGAGGTGTCTTCGCCGGGAATCGACCGGCCGCTGGTGCGCGCGGGTGATTTCGCCCGCTGGGCCGGGCATCTCGCCAAGATCGATACCGAGCCGGCGCATAACGGGCGCAAGCGCTTCCGCGGCATCCTGCGCGGCGTCGAGGGCGGCAATGCGCTGTTGTCGCGCGACGATGCCAGGACGGAAGAGGAGCGCGACGTCGCGATTCCGATGACGCTCATCGCCGATGCCCGGCTGGTGCTCACCGACGCGCTCGTGACCGAATCGCTGCGTCGCGGCAAGTCCGGCCTGCCGCCCGAGATGCCGGCGGCCGAAGAAATCTCCGGCCCCAGGAAGGGCCGAGGAAAATCGCTGGGACCCCGACCGGGCACGAAAGCCCGCGGACCGGCTCCGCACGAAGACAAGAACGAGGAGGAGTGAGCGTCATGGTCGTCAGCGCCAACAGGCTCGAACTGCTGCAGATCGCGGACGCGGTCGCCCGCGAGAAGTCGATCGACCGGCAGATCGTCGTCGACGCGATGCAGGATGCGATCGCCAAGGCCGCCCGCTCGCGCTACGGCGCCGAGACGGACGTCCATGCCGAGATCAACACCAAGACCGGCGAGCTCCGGCTCGCGCGCCACCTCCAGGTGGTTGACCAGGTCGAGAACGGCGCCGTCGAGATCACCGTCGACGAGGCCAAGCGCCACAATCCTGCTGCGCAAGTCGGGGATGTCATCGCCGATCCGCTGCCGCCCTTCGATTTCGGCCGCATCGCGGCGCAGTCGGCCAAGCAGGTCATCGTGCAGAAGGTGCGCGAGGCCGAGCGCGATCGCCAGTACGACGAGTACAAGGACCGCATCGGCGAGATCGTCAACGGCGCGGTCAAGCGCGTCGAATACGGCAACGTCTTCGTCGATCTCGGCCGCGGCGAGGCGATCATCCGCCGCGACGAGATGATCCCGCGCGAGACCTTCAAGGTCGGCGACCGGGCGCGGGCCTATGTCTACGACGTGCGTCGCGAGCCGCGCGGTCCGCAGATCTTCCTGTCGCGCACCCATCCGCAGTTCATGGCCAAGCTGTTCGGCCAGGAAGTGCCGGAAATCTATGACGGCATCGTCGAGGTGAAGGCTGTCGCCCGCGATCCGGGCTCGCGCGCCAAGATCGCCGTCATCAGCCGCGATTCCTCGATCGACCCGGTCGGCGCCTGCGTCGGCATGAGGGGCTCGCGCGTTCAGGCCGTCGTCGGCGAATTGCAGGGCGAGAAGATCGACATCATCCCGTGGTCGCCCGATGTCGCGACCTTCGTCGTCAATGCGCTGCAGCCGGCGGAAGTCGCCAAGGTCGTGCTCGACGAGGAAGCCGACAAGATCGAGGTCGTGGTGCCCGACGAGCAGCTCTCGCTCGCCATCGGCCGGCGCGGCCAGAACGTGCGCCTCGCCTCGCAGCTGACCGGCTGGGACATCGACATCCTGACCGAGGCCGAGGAATCGGAGCGCCGCCAGAAGGAGTTCCTGAGCCGCACCGAGATCTTCATGAACGCGCTGAACGTCGACGAGACGGTCGGCCAGTTGCTCGCCTCGGAAGGTTTCCGGAGCGTCGAGGAAGTCGCCTATGTCGACCCGTCCGAGCTGGCCTCGATCGAAGGCTTCGACGAGGATACCGGCGCCGAGATCCAGTCGCGCGCCCAGGAGTATCTCGCTGCTGTCGAGGCCGAGTTCGACGAGAAGCGCCGTGCGCTCGGCGTCGAGGACGCCTTGCGCGAGGTCGCCGGCATCACCACTTCCATGATGGTGGCGCTGGGCGAGAACGACGTGAAGACCGTCGATGATCTTGCCGGCTGCGCCACCGACGATCTCGTCGGCTGGACCGAGCGCAAGGATGGCGAGACCACCCGCCACTCCGGCTATCTCGATGGTTTCGACCTGTCGCGGCAGGATGCAGAGGCGATCGTCATGGCCGCTCGCATTCATGCGGGCTGGGTCGAGGCGCCGCCTGAAGAGATTGAGGAGGCCGCTGAGCCCGACCTTCCGGCCGCTGGCGAGGCGGCCGAGGCCTGAGCCGGACGGAAGCGATGAAAGCGGCCGCAGCAGGCGGCGAGCGCGGCACCCGCGCGGAGCGCAAGGACGGTCCGGAGCGTAGCTGCGTCGTCACGCGGACGGTCAAGGCGCCTGAGGACCTGATCCGCTTCGTGGTGGGCCCGGACGGCATCCTGGTTCCGGACCTGCGGCGCAAGCTGCCGGGTCGAGGCGTTTGGATCAGCCTCAGCGCCTCGATGGTCGGCGAGGCGATCAAGCGGCGCGCCTTCGAGCGATCGCTCAAGGCCAAGGTCGTCGTACCGCCCGATTTGGCTGCGATGATCGACA
Organism: Allobosea sp. Root381; assembly: GCF_001429395.1. Taxonomy (GTDB): domain Bacteria; phylum Pseudomonadota; class Alphaproteobacteria; order Rhizobiales; family Beijerinckiaceae; genus Allobosea. The sequence goes on along the minus strand of NZ_LMJT01000021.1, from coordinate 6,336 downwards.
GCCTGATGCTGAAGGATGCGCAGCAGGCGCTGGCCATGTCGAACAAGGCAGGGCTGGTGCAGGCCGGTTTCGCCAAGGTCGAAGCGGTGATCGGCTCCGGGCGCTGCGCAGCGGTGATCGAGGCCAGCGACGGCGCCGAGGATGGCCGCCGCAAGATCGGCCAAGCCCTCCGGCGGGCCGAACTGGCCCGCGCGGAGGCCGGCCTGAAGCCGCGCAAAGTGCCCGTCGTGTCAATTTTCGCGGGCGAAGATTTGGAATTGGCGTTGGGGCGGGCACATGTGATACATGCGGCCCTTGCTCCGGGGCCGGCGGCCGAGGGTTTCCTCTCCCGCTGGCGTCGACTCGTCCGCTACCGGACGGACGATGCCGGCGCAATCCACCCGGATGAGCCGGCTTCCCCCGGCTCGATCGATGACGATTCCGTAGACCAACGAACGACCGAACCGGCTGGACCGAACGCGGCAGGACCGAGCACAGAATGAGCGATACCAAGACCCCGGGCGACAAGACCTTGACCGTCAGCCCTCCGAAGACCCTGACCTTGAAGCGTCCTGTCGAGCAGAGCACTGTCCGGCAGAGCTTCTCGCATGGGCGCTCCAAGCAGGTCGTCGTGGAGGTCAAGCGCCGCGTCCCGGGTACCGAGGTCAAGGAGCAGGCGCCCCCGCGCCCGGCCGCCCCCCAACCCCAGCAGGCGGCACCTCGCCCGGCTCCGGCCGCGCCGCCCGCGCGCCCTGCGTCCGGCATGCTGCTGCGCACTCTGTCCGAAGAAGAGAAGGACGCCCGTCAGCGCGCACTCTCGGATTCGCGCAGCCGGGAGGCTGAAGCGCGCCGGATCGCCGAGGACGAGGCACGCCAGCGCGCGATGGCTCTCGAGCGCGAGCGCCAGGAGCGTGAAGCCGCCCTTGCTCGCCAACGCGAGGAAGAGGAGCGCCGCCGCCAGGAGGACGACCGCAAGCGCCGCGCCGAAAGCACGGCGCGCCAGCGCATGGACGAGCCCCAGGCTCCGCAGCCGCCGCGCGAGTCGGCGCCGCCGGCGCCGCGGCCCGAAGGGAGCGCTCCCCAGGCTCCCGCCCATGTTCAGGCTCCGCGGCCTGCTCCTTCCGGCCCGCGTCCCGATTTCGCCCCGCGCAGCCCGATGCGCGATGTCGGCGCTCGCCCGCCGCGGCTCGACTCGCGGCCGCCGCGCCTCGATACACCGCGGCCGCCGCGCCCCGTCGATGCAACGGCTCCGGCCGAGCCTGCCGTCGTTCGCCCGGCACGCCAGGCGCCCTCGACCGCTGCCCCGCGTAGCCGTCCCGATGATGGCGAAGCGCGTCCCGCCTTCCGCCGTCCCGGCGGTTTTTCCGGCGGTCCGCCGCGCGGCGCGCCCGTGCCCGCCCCCAAGACACCCAAGGTCGGCGAAAAGCCGCGCGGCCGCCTGACGCTCTCCACCGCGACCGGTGGTGACGACGAGCGCACCCGTTCGGTCGCCGCCTTCCGCCGCCGCGTCCAGCGCATGACCGGGCACCGCGCTTCGGATGTCGCCAAGGAACGCGTGATGCGCGAGGTGATCGTTCCCGAGACGATCACCATCCAGGAACTCGCGAACCGCATGTCGGAGCGCGGCGTCGACGTCATCCGCCTGCTGATGAAGCAGGGCGCGATGCACAAGATCACGGACGTGATCGACGCCGACACGGCCCAGCTGGTGGCCGAGGAAATGGGTCACACCGTCAAGCGCGTCGCCGAATCCGACGTCGAGGAGGGCCTGTTCGACACGCCTGACACCGACGAGATGCTCGCGCAGCGCCCCGCCGTCGTGACGATCATGGGGCATGTCGACCACGGCAAGACCTCGCTGCTCGACGCGATCCGCCAGACGCATGTCGTCTCGGGCGAGGCCGGCGGCATCACCCAGCATATCGGCGCCTATCAGGTGACGACGCCGTCCGGCGCCAAGGTGACCTTCATCGACACGCCCGGCCACGCCGCCTTCACGGCGATGCGCGCCCGCGGCGCCAAGGTGACGGACGTCGTCGTGCTGGTCGTCGCGGCCGATGACGGCGTCATGCCGCAGACGGTCGAGGCCATCAATCACGCGAAGGCCGCCGGCGTTCCGCTGATCGTGGCGATCAACAAGATCGACAAGTCCGACGCAAACCCCGACCGGGTCCGTTCCGAACTGCTGCAATACGAGATCCAGGTCGAGACGCTCGGCGGCGAGACACTGGAGGTCGAGGTTTCCGCCAAGACCCGCATGAACCTCGACAAGCTGCTCGAGGCGATCGCGCTGCAGGCCGAACTGCTCGACCTCAAGGCCAACCCCGAGCGTCCGGCCGAAGGCACCGTCATCGAGGCCAAGCTCGACCGTGGCCGCGGCCCGGTCGCGACCGTGCTCGTCCAGCGCGGCACGCTGCGCACCGGCGACATCGTCGTGGCGGGTGCGGAATGGGGCCGCGTGCGCGCGCTCATCACCGATACCGGCGCGCAGATCAAGGAGGCTCCGCCCTCCATGCCGGTCGAGGTTCTCGGCTTCAACGGCACGCCTGAGGCCGGCGACCGCGTGGCGGTCGTCGAATCCGAGGCGCGCGCTCGCGAGGTCACCGATTATCGCGAGCGCCAGCGCCGCGAGCGTCTGGCCGTGCGCGGCGGAGCTTCGGGCGGCGGGCGTTCGCTCGCCGAGATGATGCGCGACCTCAAGGAGGGCGCGGGCCGCAAGGAGTTCCCGCTCGTCATCAAGGGCGACGTGCAGGGCTCCGTCGAAGCCATCGTCGGAACGCTGGAGAAGGTCGGCAACGACGAGGTGCGCGCTCGCGTGCTGCAGTCGGGCGTCGGCGCGATCACCGAATCCGACATCACGCTTGCCCAGGCATCGGGTGCTGCCGTGATCGGCTTCAACGTTCGCGCCCACAAGGAAGCGCGCGAGGCGGCCGAACGGGCCGGCGTCGAGATCCGTTACTACAACATCATCTACAACCTCGTGGATGATGTAAAAGCGGCGATGTCGGGCCTTCTGGCCCCGACCCTGCGCGAGACCATGCTCGGCAATGCGCAGATCCTCGAGATCTTCGCTGTCTCGAAGGTCGGCAAGATCGCCGGCTGCCGCGTCAGCGATGGCACGATCGAGCGTGGCGCCAATGTTCGCCTGATCCGCGACGGCGTCGTGGTCCATGAGGGCAAGCTCGCCCAGCTCAAGCGCTTCAAGGATGACGCCAAGGAAGTCGTGGCGGGCCAGGACTGCGGCATGTCCTTCGAGAACTACCAGGACATGCGTGTCGGCGACGTGATCGAGTGCTACCGCGTCGAGGAGATCAAGCGCACGCTGTAAGGCGTCCGCTTGCCCAAGAAGCACGTCATGGCCGGGCTCGACCCGGCCATCTCGTGACGAGCAGAGCACAGCGCAACGGCTCATCCTGCAAGAGATGGTCGGGTCACGCCCGACCACGACGTTTGATCCGGTCCGATCCCGGAGAACGAGAACCATGGCAAAAACATCAAGACCTTCCGGCCCTTCGCAGCGGCAATTGCGCATCGGCGAAGTCATTCGACATGCTCTCGCCGAGATGCTTTCGCGCGGGGACATCCATGACGACGTCCTCGCCAAGCACGTCGTGACGGTGCCAGAGGTGCGCCTGTCGTCCGACCTGAAGCTCGCGACCTGCTTCATCATGCCCCTCGGCGGCGGTGACGCGAAGCCGGTGCTCAAGGCGCTGAACGACCACAAGCGCTATATCCGCGGCGAGATCGCCCACCGGGTGAACCTGAAATTCGCGCCCGATATCCGCTTCCTCCAGGATGAGAGCTTCGCCGAGGCGGAGCGCGTCGACGCCATCCTCCATTCCGAAAAGGTGCGCCAGGATCTCCTGAAGCAGCCGCTCAGGATCCAGCCGGACGACCAGGACGATGACTGAACCGACCTCACCGGATGCGCTCGAAACGCAGGGGCAGAGCTTCGCGCCTCGGCCGAAGAGGCGTGACGTTCATGGCTGGGTGGTGCTCGACAAGCCTGTCGGCATGACCTCGACCCACGCGGTCGCGGTGGTCAAGCGCGCCTTTGCCGCGAAGAAGGCCGGCCATGCCGGCACGCTCGACCCGCTCGCCTCCGGCCTGCTGCCGATCGCGCTCGGCGAAGCGACCAAGACCGTCCCCTTCGTGATGGACGGGCGCAAGGCCTATCAGTTCACCGTGGCCTGGGGCACGCAAACCGATACGGACGACACCGAGGGCAAGGTCATCGCGACCGCCGATGGGCGCCCCGACGAGGCGGCGATCGCGGCGCTGCTGCCGCGCTTCACGGGTACGATCCAGCAGGTGCCCCCCAAATTCTCGGCCATAAAGATCGCCGGCGAGCGCGCTTATGATCTCGCGCGCGACGGCGAGGACGTCGTGCTGGAGGCCAGACCCGTCGAGATCGACGCGCTGCGCATCGTCTCGCATGACGGTGCCACCACGACCTTCGAGGCCGAATGCGGCAAGGGCACCTATGTCCGGGCGATCGCGCGCGACCTCGGCATCACGCTCGGCTGCCTCGGCCATGTCGCCCATCTGAGACGCACCCGCGTCGGCCCGTTCGACATTGCGGATGCCGCCAGCGTCGAGGCGCTGCGCGAGAGCACCGAGAGCGCCGCGGCGGCGCTGCTGCCCGTCAAGGCCGCGCTCACGCTGATCCCGGAGATCGTGGTCCATCGCGACGCGGCGCTCCGGCTGAAGCGCGGCCAGAGCGTGCTGCTGCGCGGGCGCGACGCGCCGGTCGAGAGTCAGTCGGTCTATACGACCTGCGGTGGCGTCCTCATCGCCACGGGCATGATCGACCAGGGCGAATTCGTGCCGCACCGGGTCTTCAATCTTTGATCGGCGCCCAGTAGCCGCCGATCTCGCAGGACCCGCGCAACTTGCGCGAAGCTTGCGGAGCGACGGCAATCGCCGTTCGGGCGCGCTGCGCGGGCCCGAACTTAAAGGCGCCGTTAACGGCCGGCCCGCTATGCCCGCCAGACAACGCTCCAGCATCCTGAAAGTCCCGCATGGTTGCGGCTCGACTGCGTGCCGGATTCGAGGCGGCGGCCGTAGGGACACAACGCCATGCGCGTAACGCATTTCCTGATCTGCACCATCGCGGCCGGTGGCGCAGCGATCCTTGCCAGCGGCTTTGTCGCTTACAACCAGATGCAGGCGCTTTCCACCGCCCGCGAGGCCCGCGACCTGGTCGTCGCATCGGAGAGCATCAGCCGGGTCATCGAGCGGGCCGCGATCGAACGCGGCGCGATGACCCAGGTGATCCTGGCCGCGGACCCCGACGGCAGGATCGCAGCCGCGGAGGCCGAGGCAGCGCGGGAGACGGATGCACGCATCATTCAGATGCAGCAAAGCGTCGCCGAGACCTCGTTGATCGAGCGTCCGGAGATCGCCGATCAGCTGAAGCAGATCGGCCAGCGTCTCGGCGAGGCGCGACGTCTGGCGCGTGTCGAAGGCGCAAAGCCACGGGACCAGCGCGACCCGAAGGCCGCCCAGGCCTTTAGCGCTTCGGTGCTCGCTTTGCTGAACGAGCAGGCCGCGCTGCAGCGGCGCATCGGCGCGACGATCGGCATGATCAGCCCCGACGTCAGCAACACGATGACGCTCGGAGAGCTGGCGACCACGATGCGCGAGGCTGCCGGCAGCCGCTCGGTGCACTATACCCAGTTCGTCGGCAGTGGCGTGAAGCTGACGCCGGAGGCGATCTCGCAGGTCAACCGCCTGGGCGGCCGCATCGAGCAGCTCTGGGAGCTGGTCGACCAGTCGCTGGCGCAGATGGCGGCGACGCCCCAGCTCCGCGCCGCCATCGAGGGCGCGAAGACAGGCTTCCGCGACGAGGAAACCCGGACCTATGCCGCGATGTATGAGGCGGCTCGCGAGGGCAAGCCTGCCGGCATGAGCCTGGCAGATTGGCGCGCCTGGACCCAGAAGTCGCTCGCGACCATTCTGCAGATGCGCGACGCCGCCTTCGAGCAGGCGCGGGCCGAGATCAACGCCGATCTTTCGGTCGCCGGCTGGCGCTTGGCGCTCTCGCTGCTCGCGATCCTGGTGGTGACGGGCGCTGTCGTGACCGTCGTGCTGCTGTTCAATCGCGGCGTCGTCCGTCCGCTCGGCCGGCTGGCCCGGTCGGTCGAACTGATGCTGTCCGGTGCCGACGACGCCCAGATTCCGGCCAGGGTCGGCATGGTCGAGGTCGATGCGATCAGCCACGCGCTCGGCGATTTCCAGGCCAATATCCAGCGCGTTCGCGCGCTTGAGGCCCAGGAGCAGGCAGCGGCTGAGGCGCGTCTCGCCCGGGCGCAGTCGATGGAGGCGGTGGTGTCCGATGTCGGCGAGGTCGTGGCT
>NZ_LMJT01000020.1 GCF_001429395.1 Allobosea sp. Root381 | reverse complement strand
CCAGTGAAGCGCAGAAGAGGCGCCGCTCAGCGGCGGCGCCGTCTCGATGGGCGGTTTATAGGCGGCGCCTCCCCAGACTGTCAACGGCCTTTTTGAAGAAAATCGACCGAAGCGTTCCGGCTCCACGCCGCCGTAGCGCGGGAGATTGCCCGAAGGCCGTCAAAACGGGCCCGAGCGCTTCGAATTCCGTCCATTCCAGGCGGTTTCGCGCCAGAAAAGAATCTTGGAATCGTCGCCTCGTCGACCGATCCCTGGATAGCAGCCCTGGGTCGACTGTTTTGTGACGTCAGCCTGCGAGGTTCAGGCGCCCGCCCGCGAGCGGCGCCGGCACGCCGGTCGTGCTCGGCAGACTGAGTGGCAGTCCCTTCACCGAGCGGATCGCGAGATAGGCGAAGATCTGCGCCTCGAGCGCGTCACCGTCCCAACCCGCGGTTTCGACCGGCTCGACCGGCACGCCGAGGCGCTCGCTCAGCCGGGTCATGAAATGGCGATTGAGCCGGCCTCCGCCGCCGACCAGCCAGCGGGCGGGCAGGCGCGGCACATGATGGAGCGCCGCGACGAGGCTTTCGACGGTGAAGGCGGCAAGGGTCGCCGCTCCATCGGCATCCGACAAGGGCTCGACCACCTGGGCGCGCCGATGGAAGTCGTTGCGGTCGAGTGATTTCGGCGCCGGCCTGTCGAAAAAGGGATTGGCCATGAAGCCGGCGACCAGTTCCTCATGCACGCGCCCGCTCGCGGCGAGCGCGCCATCGGCATCATAGGCCTGGCCACGCCGGCGCAGCACGAAGTCGTCGAGGATGGCGCTGGCGGGGCCGGTGTCGAAGGCGATGACCGTCTCGCCATCGATATAGGTGACGTTGCCGACGCCGCCGAGGTTCAGCACCATCACCGGCTGCGCCATGCCCTGTGCCAGGGCGCGATGATAGAGCGGCGCGAAGGGAGCCCCCTCCCCTCCCGCCTCGACATCGGCATGGCGGAAGCGATCGACGGTTGGGATGCCGAGCGCCCGGGCAATGGCCGGGCCGTCGATCAACTGCCGGGTGAAGCGCTGTTGCGGGCGATGATAGACGGTCTGGCCGTGCAGGCCGACGAGATCGATCGCAGTAAGGTTGAGACCGTGGTCGGCGACGAACTGCCGGATCGCGGCGAGATGATCGGCCGTGACCTCGGCTTCGAGCTCGACGAGCGGCTCGGTCAGGGCGCGCTCGGCTTGGGCGATCAGGAGCTGGAGGGCGCGGCGCGTGGCGTGGCGGTAGGGATAGGAACGTCCGGGCCCGAAGGAGACTGCATCGCGGCCGTCGCTGGTGACGACCGAGACGTCGATACCGTCCATCGAGGTGCCGCTGATGACCCCGATGGCGGTGAGACTATCCTGCTGGAGCCGGTCCATCCGAATGCCGCGTCCCGCTCCTCCGACAGCCCCTGGAAGCCCAGGCTATTCGCCCGGCTGGGCCCCGTCATAGCCGCCGATGATGACGAGATCGACCTTGCCGACCAAGGCGAGGTGCTTCACCGCCTCCTGGTATTCCGGCGAGGCGTAGCAGGCGCGCGCCGTCGCCTCGTCCTTGAACTCCAGCACGACGTTGTGCTTGCGGCCCTCTCCGCGGGCGAGCTTGTACTCGCCGCCCCGAACCAGGAACTTCGCGCCATACTTGGCGAAGGCGACGGCGTTCAGCGAACGGTAGCGGGCGTATTCCTCCTCGTTGTCGACATCGAGGCGGGCGATCCAGTAGCCTTTCGCCATCGTCAGGCTCCCTCGACCGCGACGAGATCGATCTCGCCAGCGCCCTCGCGCAGCTTGCGGGCCTCGGCATATTCCGGCGAGAACAGATAGGCACGGGCCGAGGCGAAATCGGCGAACTCGATGATGATGTTGCGGGCGCGGCCCTCGCCCTCGGCAACCGTCATCTGGCCGCCGCGCACGATCGGCGTGCCGCCATAGATCTTCATCACCTCGGAGGCCTTGGCGGCATAGGCGCCCCATTTGGTCGCGTCGGAGACCTTGGCGCGGCCGATGACATATCCCTTGGGCATGAGCTCAATCCGTCTGCTGAAGCGGGTCCGGCGAATCGCGGGCGGGCCGAGCTTAGGAGGCGGTCGCGATCTCGTCCATGATCGCGCCGACCGCCGCGCGCGGGTCTGCCGCGCGGATGATGGGACGCCCGACGACGAGATGATCGACGCCCGCGCGGATCGCCTCGCCCGGTGTCAAGGTGCGCTTCTGGTCGCCAGCGGCAGCGTCGGCGGGGCGGATGCCGGGCGTGACGATCAGCATGTCGCGACCGATCACGTCGCGCACGATCGCGGTCTCGGCGGCCGAGCAGACGATGCCGTCGATGCCGGCGCTGCGGGCCTGTTCGGCACGCAGGCGGACGAGATCGCGGACCGCGAGCCCGTAGCCGGCATCGCGCAGGTCGCCGTCGTCATAGGAGGTGAGCGCAGTCACGGCGAGGAGCCCGAGCGCCGCGTCGCCCCTGCCCTCGACGGCACCGCGCATGGTCTGCGGATAGGCGTGGACACTGAGGAAGGTGACGCCGAGCTTGGTCAGCGAGTCGACGCCCTCGGTGACGGTGTTGCCGATGTCGTGCAACTTGAGGTCGAGGAAGACCTTCTTGCCCTCAGCGACCAGTTGGCGGGCCAGATCGAGCCCGCCAGCGAAGGCGAGCCGATAGCCGATCTTGTAGAAGGTGGCGCCGTCGCCCAGCGTCGCGACCAGGCGGTAGGCGTCCCAGACGGTGGGCACGTCGAGCGCGACGATCAGGCGGTCGCGAACATCGTTGATCTTCTGCATCATCCGGCTCCCGAGTTTCGAGGGAAGGCGCATGATTCGATGCAGGATGCAAGGGAACGGCGCTTTTCCGGCCCGCTTCCCGACCTTGCCTGATGCCGCCGCCGGCGTCGCTCTGTGCTGAGAGCGGGGACGCCCAGCCCGGCCGGTCAGAACCCGGGCATCTCCGGCGGCGGAGCCTGCTGCGCCAGCGCCTGCGCGAAGACCTGGGCCCAGACATCGGGTGTCTGCGCGCCGGAGACGGCGAGCTTGCCGTCGACGATGAAGAAAGGCACGCCGGTCACGCCGACCTCCTGGGCGTGAGCTTCCAGCGCGACGACTGTCTCGCGCAACTCGTTATTGGCAAGTTCGTCACGCGCCGCCTGCTCGTCGAAGCCCTGCTCGACGGCGATCTGGACCAGGGTCTCGACATCGCCGATATCGCGGCCGTCCTGCCAATAGGCCTTGAACAGCGCCGCCTTCATGTCGCCGCCGCGCTGAACAGTCGAGGCTGCCGCGACCAGCATGTGCGCCATGCGGGTGTTGACGCTTTTTGTGACGCCGGCCCAGTTGAAGGTCACGCCGCTCTCGAGTGCCGCCTCCGACAGGCGCAGCTCGATCTCGCGGCGCTTGCCCGGACCGAACTTCGCATCGAGATATTGCGTGCGGTCCATGCCCTCCGCGGGCATGTCCGGGTTGAGCTCATAGGGCAGCCAGGTGATGGCGACGCGCTCCGTCAGCCCGTTGCGGGCGAGCGCGGTTTCGAGCCTGGCCTTGCCGATGAAGCACCAGGGGCAAGCGAGATCGGAAACGATCGCGATCGGCAGTTTTTCTTGCATATGCGTGTCCTTCATCAAAGGCCCGCCGAACCGAGCCTTCACGGTCTGGCCGGCAAGCAAAAACTCAAACCTGGCGAACCGGCCCCGGATAGCGCGCCAGCACGGCATCAGATGTCAAAAGCGTCATCGCCTCGGCCGTTGCCTGGGCCAGGAGAATGCGATCGAAGGGGTCCTTGTGGATGACCGGCAGGTCACTCAGCGCCAGCACATGCTCGCTCTCGATCGGCAATTCCCGATAGTCGTTTTCGATCAAGTTGCGGCGCAATCGACGCAGGTTGATCGCGAAGTCAGCGCGCCCAGAGGCATTCTTGATCGCAATCTCCCACAAGCTCGCAATGCTGAAGCTGACCGCATTCTCGGGCGTTTCGATCAGCGTCATCGCCTCTGAGGACAGCTTGTGCGGCTCGCTCACCAGCCAAAGAAGCAAATGGGTATCGAGCAGAAGCTTCATGGCTTGCCCGAAAACAGCTCCGCGATTTCCTCTGCGGCCATCGTGTCGAAGTCATCGGGCACAGTGAACTCGCCCGCCATGAATCCGACCCGCCGACGCAAGCCCTTCTCGGCAGCATCGAGCGGAACGACCTTCGCCACTGGCTTCCCAGCCTTGGCGATGATGAAGCTTTCACCCTGCGCCACCTTCTCGATCAGCCGAGAGAGATGAGTCTTGGCCTCGTGGATGTTCACCGTATCCATCGCCCGCCCTAAATTAGTTCAATCAGGTTAGTTTACTTCAACCGACATCGGTTATCAAATCGGCGGATAAAGATGCCGCTCGCCATGGCGGTCCTCGGCGAAGGCCTCGGCGCCGGGCGTCTCGCAGGCCGACAGGAAGGCGGGGCCGACCGGAATTTTCCCGGCCCCGCCGGGAATGTCGAGGATATAGGTTGGCTGGCAGAGCCCCGACAGATGTCCGCGCAGGCGTTTGACGAGGGCCTGCCCCTCTTCCAGCGAAAGGCGGAAGCGGGCCGTGCCCGGCGCCAGATCGGGATGGTGCAGGTAATAGGGCTTCACGCGGTTCTCGACGAAGGCGCGCATCAGCGCCCCAAGCGTCTCGACATCGGCATTGATGCCCTTGAGCAGCACGCTCTGGCTGAGCAGGACATGGCCGGCATCGGCGAGCCTCGCCAGGGCGGTGCGAGCTTCGTCGGTGAATTCGCGCGGGTGGTTGGCGTGGACCGCGATGTAGCTCGCCTTGCCGGGGATGCGCAGCGCCTTGGCGTAGTCGGCGGTGATCCGGCCCGGATCGACCATCGGCACGCGCGTGTGCCAGCGCACGACCTTGATATGCGGGATCGCGGCGAGGCGCTTGGCGACCTCGCGCACGCGTCGCGCGGAGAGGATCAGGGGATCGCCGCCGGTCATGATGACCTCCCAGATCTCCGTGTGCTTCGCGAGATAGGCGAGCGCGGCGTCGAGCTTCTCGCCGGTCAGCGCATCGCCGCCGGGGCCGACCATCTCGCGGCGGAAGCAGAAGCGGCAATAGACCGGGCAGGCATGGACGAGCTTGAGCAGAGCCCTGTCGGGATAGCGATGGACCACGCCTTCGACCGGCGAATGCGCATCGTCCCCGATCGGATCGGCCAGTTCCTGCGGGAGCGTGACGAGTTCGCCGGCATCGGGCACGAACTGGCGCGCGATGGGATCGGCGGCATCGGCTGGATCGATCAGCGCCGCCATGGCCGGCGTCACCGATACCGCATAGCGCCCGGCGACGGCCTGCAGCTCGTCGTGCCGCTGGGGCGTGACGATGCCGGCATCGATCAGCGCGCCGATCGAGCGCAGCGGCTGGCCTCCGGGGGGCTGATGGATGCTCATATGCGTCCCCTGCCCGGTTCGGCGACCGGCGTCCAGAGCACGTCCTCGATGCGGCGGGCGCCGGTGCAGAGCATCACCAGGCGGTCGAAGCCGAGCGCGATGCCGCTCGCCTGCGGCATATTTGCGAGCGCGGCCAGAAAATCCTCGTCGATCGGATAACGCTCGCCATAGATGCGGGCCTTCTCGTCCATATCCGCCTCGAAACGCCGGCGCTGCTCGGCCGGATCGGTGAGTTCGCCGAAAGCATTGGCGAGTTCGACGCCGCAGGCATAGAGCTCGAAGCGTTCGGCCACGCGCGGATCGCCGGGCTTGGGCCGGGCGAGCGCGGCCTCGCTGATCGGGTATTCGCAGAGGATCGTGGCGCGGCCGCGGCCGAGATGCGGCTCGACCCGCTCGGACAGGATGCGGCTGAAGATGTCCGACCAGCTGTCGTCCGCCGCGACCCGGATGCCGGCCTCGCTCGCATCGGCGGCCAGCCCGGCACGATCCACGTCGTTGTCCGCCGTCACGGTGCGGAGCAGATCAATCCCGGCATGGCGACGAAACGCCTCCTGCAGGGTCAGGCGCTCGGGCTCGGCGAACGGGTCAGCCTTGCTGCCGCGCCAATGCAGGGTTTCGACCCCGGCGGCTTGGGCCGCCTCCGCCAGCAAGGCGGCGCAGTCGCGCATCAGCGTCTCGTAATCCTCGCCGGCGCGATACCATTCCAGCATCGTGAATTCGGGGTGGTGCAGCGCCGTACGCTCGCGGTTGCGGAAAACGCGGGCGAAATCGAAGATCCGCTCCTCTCCGGCGGCGAGCAGTTTCTTGCAGGCGAATTCCGGCGAGGTGTGCAGATAATAGGGATGAGCGGCTGCAGCGTTGTCGATCAGCGTCGTCGCGAAGCCGTGCAGATGCGTCTCATTGCCAGGCGACAGCTGCAGGATCGCGGCCTCGACCTCGACGAAGTCGCGCGCCTCGAACCAGCCGCGCAGTGCCGCCTTGATGCGCCCCCGAGCCAGCAGAGCCGGGCGGCGGTCGGCATGGATGTCGGGCCGCCAGAAGGGCGGGTGGAACGAACTCATCGAATCTCGCGTCGAAACCGTAGGGCAGCTTTCGCTTCGCGCGCGAATGCGGTAGTTGCGCGGCAAGCGAATTCGCATAGCGCGCGGGAGTGCCGCGCACCAAGCCAAGGACATTCACGTGGTCAAGGTCATCGCATCCTCCGTCCGCAAGGGCAATGTGCTCGAGTTGGACGGCCATCTCTGCACCGTCATCTCGGCCGAAAGCTTCTTCCCCGGCAAGGGCACGCCGACGACGCAGATCGACATGCGCCGCATCGCCGACGGCGTGAAGATGACGCAGCGCTACAAGACGACCGAGCAGGTCGAGCGCGCCTATGTCGAGGACCGCGACTTCACCTATCTCTATCAGGACGGCGAGCAGTACGTCTTCATGAACCCGGAGACCTACGACCAGATCCCGGTCGACAAGGACGTGATCGGCGACGCCGCTCCCTATCTCCAGGAGAACATGAAGGTCTCGCTCTCGGTCTTCGAGGACAAGGCCGTGGCGATCGAACTGCCGCAGCGCGTCACGCTCGAGGTCGTCGAGACCGAGCCGGTGACCAAGGGCCAGACCGCCTCTTCCTCCTACAAGCCGGCGATCCTGTCGAACGGCGTGCGCAGCGCGGTTCCGCCGCATATCGGCGTCGGCACCCGCATCGTCGTGATGACGACCGACGGCTCCTATGTCGAGCGCGCCAAGGACTGATGAGAGGCAAGGATTGATCGACGCCGCCTGCTGCAATTGCGGCGGCAGCGCCTATATCGACGACGTAAGCGGGCCCTTTCCGGGCCCGTTTTTCGTTCGAGGATCCCTCCATGTCGCTCACAGTCCAGACTGCCGCCCTTTCCGGCTTCGCACAGACGCTCCGCGCGCTCGACGCCATCCTCGACAAGGCCGCTGAGCAGGCGGAGAGCCGCAAGATCCAGCCCGAGGTGGTGCTGAATGCGCGGCTCGCGCCCGACATGCTGCCCTTTACCCGCCAGATCCAGCTCTGCTGCGATTTCGCCAAGAACGCCGTGGCGCGACTTTCCGGCGGCGACAACCCGCGCATCCCGGACGAGGAGAAGAGCTTTCCCGAGCTGAAGGCGCGCATCGCCAGGACGCTGGCCTTCGTCGCGGCGGCCGATAGTGCGGCCCTCGAGGCGGGACTTACGCGCGACGTCACCTTTCCGCGCGGCCCCTCGGCGACCGTGACGATGACGGGCGAAGCCTATCTCACCCGCTTCGCCATCCCGAATTTCTATTTTCATGCCGCGACCGCCCACGGCATCCTGCGCCATAACGGCTTCCACATCGGCAAGCAGGACTTCCTGCTCGGTGTCTTCGACGCCTGAGGCGAGGAATCGCCGCCGCTGCGAGAACAATTTCCGCAGCGGCCCTTGAAAGGTCAGGACCGCTTCCCCATCTCAGGCGCACGGCGATGTCGAGGGCGTTCCACAGCCTTCCAGCGCCGCAGAAGACGGCCATGAGCCGAACGTTTGACGCCGGATGTACGCGCACCCGTTCAGGACATGGCCGTTGGTTCATCCCGAGGCCCGTAGCGGATTTCCGCTGCGGGTCTTTTCGTATCATCCTTGCAGAAACGGATTGCTCGCCCGTTCCTCGCCCAGCGTGCTCGCCGGGCCGTGACCGGGCAGGAACTGCACGTCGTCTCCGAGCGGCAGCAGCTTTCCCTTGATGCCGGCGATCAGCGTCTCGTGGCTGCCATAGGGAAAATCGGTGCGGCCGACCGAGCCGGCGAAGACGGTGTCGCCCGCCAGCAGGAAGCGCAGATCCTTCTGGAAGAAGGTGACATGGCCGGGCGTATGGCCGGGCACATGCTGCACGGAGAAGACGACTTCGCCGACCGAGATCTCGTCGCCTTCGGCAAGCCAGCGCGCCGGCGCGACCGCGCGCATGTCGTGGATGTCGAAGCGCAGCCCCGCCGTCGGCAGGTCGTCGAGCAGGAACTTGTCCGCCTCATGCGGCCCGATGATCGGAACCGACAGCGTCTCTGCCAGTTCGGCGGCACCGCCGGCATGGTCGAGATGGCCATGGGTCAGCCAGATCGCGGCCGGCGTCACGCCGATCTCCTTGAGCGCTCCCAGGATCAGCGGGACATCCCCGCCGGGATCGACGATGGCGGCCTGCCTGGTCTTCATGCACCAGATGAGCGAGCAGTTCTGCTGGAACGGCGTCACGGGCAGGACGGCGACGCCGAGAGGCGATTGCGGCTGGTCGGTCATCTGCGTTCTTTCCAGTTCGGGAATGGTCAGCGCCTGCCGCCGCAGCGATTGGCGAGCAGCGCGCGGTAATCCGCCAGCTCGGAATCCATCAAGGCGACGCTCTGCTCGCGCTCGCGCCCGGCCTGGCAGCTTGCGAAGACCGCGCGCGCATTCTGCAGGAAGCCGACATGCTCACGCCAGGTCCGGCACTGCGTCGCCTGGTCGGCGTTGGCCACGGCGGAAAGCCGCGTCTGCTGCCGGTGCATCCCGCCCTCGTTCTGGAAGAGGTCGCGCGAACAGGTCGCGGGCCGCGCTTGCGCCGAGGCGAACTGCGCCGGCACGAGCATCAGCAGAGCGAGGGCGGCCGTCGCGAGGTGCCTCATCCGAGGTTAAGCTCCTTGAAGAAGTCGTTGCCCTTGTCGTCGATGACGATGAAGGCCGGGAAGTCCTCGACCTCGATGCGCCAGACGGCCTCCATGCCGAGCTCGGGATATTCCAGAACCTCTACCTTGCGGATGCAGTCCTGCGCGAGCCGGGCTGCCGGGCCGCCGATCGAGCCGAGATAGAAGCCGCCATGGGCCTTGCAGGCTTCCCGCACCGCCGCGGACCGGTTGCCCTTGGCCAGCATCACCATCGAGCCGCCGAAGGACTGGAACTGGTCGACGAAGGAATCCATGCGGCCGGCCGTGGTCGGCCCGAAGGAGCCCGACGCCATGCCTTCTGGGGTCTTGGCTGGGCCGGCGTAATAGACCGGATGGTTCTTGAAATAGTCGGGCATGCCCTGCCCGGTCTCGAGCCGCTCGCGGATCTTGGCATGGGCGGAATCGCGCGCGACGATAATCGTGCCGGTCAACGAAAGCCGCGTCTTGACCGGGTACTTCGTCAGGGTGGCTAGAATCTCGCTCATCGGCCGGTTGAGGTCGACCTTGACGACGTCGCCGCCGAGCGAGGCGTCCTCGACCTCGGGCAGGTATTTCGACGGATCGGTCTCCAACGCTTCGAGGAAGATGCCATCCTTCGTGATCTTGCCCTTGGCCTGACGATCGGCCGAGCAGGAGACGCCGAGCCCGATCGGCAGCGAGGCGCCGTGGCGCGGCAGGCGGATGACGCGCACGTCATGGCAGAAGTATTTGCCGCCGAACTGGGCGCCGACGCCAAGCGCCTGCGTCAGCTTGTGGACCTCTTCCTCCATCTCCAGATCGCGGAAGGCATGGCCCGAGGGCGATCCTTGCGTCGGCAGAGCGTCGAGATATTTGGTCGAGGCGAGCTTGACCGTCTTCAGGTTCTGCTCGGCCGAGGTGCCGCCGATGACGATGGCGAGATGGTAGGGCGGGCAGGCCGCCGTGCCGAGCGTCAGGATCTTCTCCTTCAGGAACGCCATCATCCGGTCCTTGGTCAGGAGCGAGGGAGTCGCCTGGAAGAGGAAGGTCTTGTTCGCCGAGCCGCCGCCCTTGGCGACGAACAGGAATTTGTAGGCGTCCTCACCCTCCGCATAGATGTCGATCTGCGCCGGCAGGTTGGTCGCCGTGTTCTTCTCCTCGAACATGGAGAGGGCTGCGACCTGGGAATAGCGCAGGTTGCGCTTGAGATAGGCGTCATGGACGCCCTCGCCCAGGGCCTCCTCGTCCTGCCCTTCCGTCCAGACCATGCGGCCCTTCTTGCCCATGATGATGGCGGTGCCGGTATCCTGGCACATCGGTAGGAGGCCACCTGCGGCGATGTTGGCGTTCTTGAGCAGGTCGTAGGCGACGAACTTGTCGTTCGAGGTCGCCTCCGGATCGGCCAGGATCTTGGAGAGCTGCGCGAGATGGCCCGGGCGCAGCAGATGGTTGATGTCGATGAATGCCTGCTCGCTAAGGCGGCGGATCGCGTCGCGCGAGACGCTCAGCACCTCGCGGTCGCCGATCTTCTGAACCGACACGCCCTCGCTGCCCAGCTTGCGATAGGGCGTCTCGTCCTTTCCGAGCGGGAAGAGATCGACATGCGTGTAGGCCATCGGCAGCACTCCGACATTGAAACGGCGCCCCTCGGCCCGGCGGGGCATGAAGGTCGCGGCACCGAATAGACGAAGTTGCGATCTGGTCAAATGCCAGAGAAGGCGCCGGCCCGCCGCGCCGACGTGGCGCAGCAGGGTGCGCGGGCCGCGATCAGGCTGCCTGCGCCGCCGATTCCGCCAGCACGGCGTAGATCGCGGCGGGATCGCGGATGCTGCGGACCTGTTCGAGCACCGCTTGGTTGCGAAGCACGCGCGCGACGCGGGCCAGCGCCTTGAGATGGTCCGCGCCAGCCCCTTCGGGTGCGATCAGCACGAAGATGATGTCGACCGGCTGGCCGTCGAGCGCGTCGAAATCGATCGGCTTCTCGGCGCGGGCGAAGAGCCCGACCAGACGGTCGATGCCCGGCATGCGTCCGTGCGGGATGGCGATCCCGTCACCGATGCCGGTCGAGCCCAGGCGTTCGCGCTGCAGGAGCGACTCGTAGATGTCGCGCTCGGGCAGGCCGGTGGCCAGCGCCGCGTGCTGTGCCAGTTCCTGCAGCGCCTGTTTCTTGCCATGGGCCCGCAACGGAGAAATCACCGCTGCGGGAGTCAAGAGATCGATCAGCGTCATGCGCCAGTCCAATGCATGTCCCGTGCCGCGCTCACGCGAGCATTGCGGCAGGGTCAGGTTCGGGGCCTGCGCGGTCGCCCGCCAAGCCTACGACAGAGCAGACGGCGGATCGATCCAACCGATATTGCCGTCGCGGCGGCGGTATACGACGTTCGTCCGGCCATTGCCAGCATGCCGGAAGATCACCACCGGCGCACCGGTCATATCGAGCTCCGCTACGGCGTCGCTGATCGTCAGGACATGGAGAGATTTGGTCGATTCGGCCACGATGACGGGGTTATCGCCGCCAGTCCCGAACTCGACCTCCTCGATTTCCTCGTCTGGCGCGGCAATCACATAGCTGGGGATTTCGGCGGCAGGTTCGCGGCCATTGGTCGAAGCGGAGCGATCCTTGAGCCGGCGTTTGTAGCGGCGCAGCCGCTTTTCGATGCGCTCCGCCATCTTGTCGAGGCTGGCATAGGCGTCGTGCGCCGTGCCCGAAGCCTCGAGCGTGATTCCCGAAGAAAGATGCAGGACGCCGTCCGTCTTGAAGGCAGTTCCATCCTTGCCGACGGTGACATGCCCCTGAAAACCGCCTTCGTAATATTTGCCGAGAGCGGCGGCGACACGGGACTCTGCCTGACCGCGCAGGGCCTCGCCGACATCGAGATTCCTGCCGGAGATTCGCAAGCTCATGGAGTGCTTCCCCTTGTTTAGCCATGGCCTGGGAGGTGGCCATCACTAGGAGCTAAGAACTGCCCCCCGGGGATGTCAATGACATGGCGCAAACGAACACGTCTGCCTTGCGCCGGCCTCAGCGACCGCCCATGGCCATGGCGACTTTCTCCCGCCGACGCTCCATCGACGAAGGAATCCGCAATGATTCGCGGTATTTTGCCACGGTGCGGCGTGCGATATCGATGCCGCCGGCCTTGAGCCGCGCGACGATCGCATCGTCGGAGAGCACCTCGGCCGGAGCCTCGTCGTCGATCATCTGCCGGATGCGGAAACGCACGGCCTCGGCCGAATGCGCCTCGCCATAGCCCGTGGCAGCGATCGCGGCGGAGAAGAAGTATTTCATCTCGAAAATGCCGCGCGAGCAGATCAGATATTTGTTCGAGGTGACGCGCGAAACGGTCGATTCATGCATGCCGATCGCATCCGCCACCGTCTTCAGGTTGAGCGGGCGCAGATGCTCGACGCCATGGGCGAAGAAGCCGTCCTGCTGGCGCACGATCTCGCTCGCGACCTTCAGGATGGTGCGGGCGCGCTGCTCCAGCGACCGGGTGAGCCAGTTCGCCGTCTGCAGGCATTCGGCGATGAAGGCCTTGTCCACATCGTTGCGGGCAGCCCCTGAGACGCGGGCATGGTAGGTCTGGTTGATCAGGACGCGCGGCAGCGTGTCGGGGTTGAGATCGACCAGCCAGGAGCCGTCCGGCGCGGCGCGGATGAAGACGTCCGGCACCACCGTCTCGGCCGCGGAACCGCCGAAGCCCCGGCCCGGCTTGGGATCGAGCCGCCTGATCTCCGAGACCATGTCGGCGATGTCCTCGTCGTCGACGCCGCAAAGGCGCTTCAGCGCGGCGAAGTCCCGCTTGGCCACGAGGTGGAGATTGGCGACGAGCGCCTGCATCGCGGGATCGAAGCGGTCGCGATCGCGCAGCTGGATCGCGAGGCATTCGGCGACGTCGCGCGCCGCGACGCCGGAAGGATCGAAGCCCTGGACAATGCGCAGCACGCTCTCGACGCGGGCGACCGAAGCCCCCAGCCGCTCCGCGATCTCGGTCACGGGCTCGGTAAGATAGCCGGAATCGTCGACCGCATCGATGAGGTGCTGGCCGATCAGCCGCTCGGCCGGTTCCTGGATCGCAAGATCCAACTGCGCGCCGAGATGGTCGCGCAACGAGGCCTCGGCGGTCAGGCTGCTCTCGAAGCCCTCCGCGCCCTCCTCGAAGGAGCCGCCGCTGCCACCATAGGCGCCGCCGATGATCGGCAGGCTGTCGGCACCGCGGCTGTCGAGCCGCGCCACGCTGGGCTGCTCGCCCTGGAAGACGTTGTCCAGCCTGGTGCCCAGGCGCTCTTCCATGCCGTCTTGGCTGTGCAGGCTCTCCGCCCGCGCAAAGCTCTCGGGATCGGCAGCATGGGGGCTGTCGGTTCCATTGGCATGAAGCGGACCGTCGCCGGCCTCGTCACGTTCCAGCAGCGGATTGCGCTCGAGCTCGCCCTCGACGAAGTTCTGAAGTTCGAGATGCGACAGCTGCAGGAGCTTGATCGCCTGCAGCAGCTGCGGTGTCATGACCAGGGACTGGCCCTGTCGCAACTCCATGCGCGGCATCATCGCCATGTCGGCATAGACCTCTTCACGCCAGCGCGCCGCGTCGGCACGCTTTTTGCTTCGACGGAAGACTAGCGCCGTCCAGCAGGCACGTCAAAGCCTTGCCTGCGCATTGTGCAGGAAAATTGCCGCACCGCAACATGCGCTGGAAATGCGGCAGCTCCGCCGCATGATCGGTATCGATTCGCTTCCGAGGACCGAGCCGTCGGAGAGAGCGCTCAGAGCCTGAAGTCCTCGCCGAGATAAACGCGGCGAACGTCCGGGTTGGCGATGATCTCCGCCGGAGAGCCCTCGGTCAGCACGCGGCCCGTATGGATGATGTAGGCGCGGTCGACGAGACCGAGCGTCTCGCGGACGTTATGGTCCGTGATCAGAACGCCGATGCCGCGGTCGGTGAGCTGCCGCACCAGCGCCTGAATGTCGCCGACCGCGATCGGATCGATGCCGGCGAAAGGCTCGTCGAGCAGGATGAAGGACGGCTTGCCGGCCAGCGCGCGCGCGATCTCGCAGCGCCGCCGCTCGCCGCCCGAGAGCGCGATCGAAGGCGCCTTGCGCAGGCGGGCGATGGTGAACTCCTCGAGCAGTTGGTCGAGCTGGCGCTCGCGGGCCTTGCGGTCCGGCTCCACCACCTCGAGCACCGCGCGGATGTTGTCTTCGACGCTGAGGCCACGGAAGATCGAGGCCTCCTGAGGCAGGTAGCCGATGCCGAGGCGCGCGCGCTGGTACATCGGCAGCTTCGTGATGTCGTGGCCTTCGAGCGAAATCGTGCCGAGATCGGCCGCGACCAGACCCGTGATCATGTAGAAGATCGTCGTCTTGCCGGCGCCGTTCGGGCCAAGAAGCCCGACAGCTTCGCCCTGGCGCAGATACAGGCTCGCATCGGTGACGACGGTGCGGCCGCCATAGCTCTTGCGCAGGCCGCTCACCGCGAGAATGCCTTGGCCGCCGATCGCCGCAGCCTCGGCCGAGCGCAGTCCGGCGGCGCTTTCAGCGCGACCGAACAGGCGGCCGAACAGCCCCCCGCCGCGCCGGTAAACCGGAGCCGGCTCGGTTGACGCCACATCGGCTTGCGGCATGTCGGATTGCGGCATGTGGGACGTCGTCACGGCAGTCGGCTGCGCCTGTTCTGGAGTTGCTCTTCGCGGGTCGCCAAACAGCGCCGGAGCGCCACGGCGCGACGCCGGCTCAATTGCCGGGCGCCGCCGGTCTGGCGGGCGTTCCTGCGGCGGGTTTCTCGCCCGGCTTGGCGCCCTCGGCCGCGTTCGGCACGAAGAAGCCCTGCACGCGCCCGCCCTCGACCTTGGCGACGCCGGTGACCGTGTCGTAGGTCAGCCTCTCGCCGCGCGTGATGTTGGGGCCGTCGTTCAGGGCGACATTGCCCGTCATGATGACCTTGTTGGCGGCGCGGTCGAAGACCGCATTGTCGGAGGTCGCAGCCTGGGTCTTCGAGACGACGGTGACAGGCCCCTTGCATTCGATCCGCTTGATCGAGCTGTCATTCGATTGCCCGGGCGCACCACCTGCGGCCGGCGCCGCGGTGGCCGCCGGCGCGGGCGCAGCCCCTGCCTGCTGGCCGCCGCGCCCCTCGTAGAACACCGTCATGATCGAGCAGCGGACGGTGGTCTCGCCCTGAACAGCGACGACATTGCCGCTGAATACGGCCCGGTTGTCCTTGTCGAGCACGTCGAGCTTGTCGGCATCGATCTTGATCGGCTCCTTGCTGTCGCCGCCGAGCCCGCCGAGCGCGGAGCCCGACGTGTTGCTGCGGCCGCGGCCCTGCTGGGCGAAGCCGTCCTGCGGCAGGAAGGCGAGCAGCGCCATGGCCGCAGCCGCCACTGCCACGCCCTTACGGAAGGCGCCGCCAATCCCGGGCGGACTGAAATGGCTCATGTCCGTCTGCATCTTACTGTCCCACCCCATTCGCCTGGCCTTGCGCCTTCGATGCGTCTCCGGATGCCTCGCGGCCGGGCGCAAGCAATTCCGGAGCCGGCGTGCTGCCTTCCCGCTCGGGGCCGGCGATCACGCCGGCAGGCGCGTTGGGAATGTAGACACGTACGCGCCCCTGGAAAGCGATCAGCGCGCCATTATCCTTCACGTCCAAGGTGTCCGCATCGACCGTCGTCGTGCCGAGGCTCACCTTCACCGGCTCCTTCGAGACCACCGTGCCGCTCTTGAAGTCGACATCGGCGGTGCGCATGCGGATGTCGTAGCCAGCCTCGGTCGTAACCCGGACATCGTCGACGAGCCGCAGGCTCTCTTTCTGCGTGTCGAAATGGCCCGTCTTGGCGTTCACCGTCACCCAGCCCTCGCGCTCCATCTGCAGCCTGGCCGTCAGCGTCTGCAACTCGACCTGCGTCGGGTTGCGGATCTCCTGGAGTGCAGCCTCGGCCCGCACCTCATAGGGGCGGTTGCCTTGGCGGTAGCCCGAAAGGCGCGGCGTATCCATCTTGACCTTGCCTTCGGAGATCCCGACGGCACCGAGCGACACGCTGGCGACGCCCTGCAGCGGATTGAGAAACGGGGTGACGACCACGGCGAGTACCGCGAGGCCCGCGCCGAACGGGATCACGCGGCGAAGGACATGCACCAGCATGGTGTGCCGCCGCGCGGCACCGAAGGCCGCCTGCCGGCGCGCAAAGGACCCATCGGGGCGGGCGGCCCAATCATTCGATGTCATCGCCACAGTCATGTCCCGCGCAATGGCAGTCGCTAACGGCTTTTTCGTGTCGCCGGCGCGCGCCCTCGCGCCGCTCACGTTCAGCCAGACTGACGCTGGATGGCTTGGAATTTGTCAAGTATGCGCGAAAATATCGGTCTCCGGCCAGCCCTTCAGATCGAGCTCGGCCCGGAACGGCAGGAAATCGAAGCAGGCCCTGGCCAGATGGCTGCGCCCCTCGCGGGCGAGCATGGCCTCGAGCCGCGCATGCAGCGCATGGAGATGCAGCACGTCGGAGGCCGCATAGGCGAGCTGGGCCTCGCTCAGCGTGTCCGCGCCCCAGTCCGAGGATTGCTGCTGCTTCGAGAGGTCGATGCCGAGCAGCTCGCGTACCAGGTCCTTCAGGCCGTGCCGGTCGGTATAGGTCCGGGCGAGCTTCGAGGCGATCTTGGTGCAGTAGACCGGGCCTGTCACGGCGCCAAAGGCATGGCGCAGCACGGCGATGTCGAAGCGCGCGAAATGGAACAGCTTGAGGACCGCAGGGTCCTCAAGCAGCCGTACGAGATTGGCCGGACGCTCGCCGTCCTTCGGGATCTGGACGACATCCGCGGTGCCATCGCCGCGCGAAAGCTGGACGACGCAAAGCCGGTCCCGGTGCGGGTTGAGGCCGAGGGTTTCGGTGTCGATCGCCACGCTGGCGCCGGCATCGAACCCGTCAGGCAGGTCGCCGCGATGGAAACGGATGGTCATGTCGCAAACCTCGCTCGGGCATCCGCGGCCCCTCGACCGGGTGGCTCGCATGACCGCGCCACGCCCTGTCTCGCCTACGGAATGCCAACACCTGCCGCCGCAGCTAGCGGTGCGGCACGCGGCATTCAAGCCTTTTCTGCAACGAGGCTTTAGTGACTGCGTTAACCTTTTATTCACCATAA
Organism: Allobosea sp. Root381; assembly: GCF_001429395.1. Classification (GTDB taxonomy): domain Bacteria; phylum Pseudomonadota; class Alphaproteobacteria; order Rhizobiales; family Beijerinckiaceae; genus Allobosea. Next base: position 42,560 of record NZ_LMJT01000020.1, on the reverse strand, counting down.
GCTTCCCGCCGCCGCCGCGGCATGGCAGAAAGGCAGCATCGGAGCCCGAACGATGTCCCTTTTCCGCCTGCTGACAGACTTCGACGGACGCATCGGCCTCGCCCGTTTCTGGCTGGGCAGCGCGCTGATGGCGTTCCTCCTGCTCGGGGTCCAGCAAATGGCCCCTGCCCTGTTCGGGCATGATGCCGGGCGGGCGGTCGCATTCGCCCATGCCTTCGCGCTGTTCCCCTGGGCTGCGCTCGCGGCCAAGCGGGCCGTGGATCGAGGCAGCAGCGGGCTTTACGGAATCGCGCTGATCTGCGCGATCGTGCTGCCTGGCCAGCTCCAGCCCTGGCTGCCCTATGCCTGGGCGCCGTCGCTCGACACGGTGTCGCTGATCGCCTGGCTCTTCGCCCTGGTCGATCTCGGCCTGATGCCTTCGGCCAAGGGCGGTGAAGCGCTTGCGGCCGACGGCCCGGATGCTAAAGCGGGGGCATGGACACAAGCCCGCTCCCACGCCCCGACTTCGATCCCCTCGACCCGGTCGCCCTGACGCAGGCGCTGGTCCGCTGCCCATCGGTGACGCCGCATGAAGGCGGGGCGCTGGCCCTGCTGGAGGCAGTGCTGGCGGCCGAAGGCTACAGCGTGCAGCGGCCGGTCTTCAGCGCACCCGGCACGCCCGAGGTCGAGAACCTCTATGCCCGGATCGGCACGGAGGCTCCCGTCTTCGTGATCGCCGGCCATACCGATGTCGTGCCGGTCGGCGATGCGGCGGCCTGGACGCGTGACCCATTCGGCGGAGAAGTCACTGACGGCGTGCTCCATGGCCGCGGCGCCTGCGACATGAAGGGCGGGCTGGCCGCGATGGCCAGCGCGGCGCTGCGCTTCCGGCGCGAGAATCCGGACGCGCCCGGCTCGATCGCCTTTCTCGTCACTGGCGACGAGGAGGGGCCGGCGGTCAACGGCACCGTGAAGCTGCTCGAATGGGCGCACGCACGCGGCGAGCGCTTCGACCACTGCCTGCTCGGAGAGCCAACCAACCCGGCCTCGATGAGCGACATGATCAAGATCGGCCGGCGCGGATCGCTGACCGGGCGGCTCACGGTCCACGGCAAGCAGGGCCATGTCGGCTACCCCCATCTCGCCGAGAACCCGATCCGCGGCATGGTGCGGCTGCTGGCAGCACTCGATGCTACGCCGCTCGACGGCGGCACCACGCATTTCGACCCGAGTAATCTCGAATTCACCACCCTCGACGTCGGCAATCCCGCGTCGAACGTCGTGCCGGCCCAGGCCAAGGCCGTGTTCAACATCCGCTTCAACGATGTCTGGACGCCGGAATCGCTCGCGGCCGAGATCGAGCGGCGCCTGCGCGAGGCGGCCGGCAACGCCGTGCGGTACGAGATCGGCTTCGAGCCGACCAATGCGGTCGCCTTCCTCACCGAGCCCGGCCCCTTCGTCGCCTTGGTCGCCGCGGCCGTCGAGGCCGAAACGGGCCGGCGCCCGGCGCTTTCGACCACGGGCGGGACCTCGGATGCGCGCTTCATCAAGAGCTACTGCCCGGTCGTCGAGTACGGCGTTGTCGGCCAGACCATGCATCAGGTGAACGAATGCGTCGCGGTCGCGGACCTGCTGGCACTGGAGCGGATCACGCATCGTTTACTCGCCAGCTATTTCGCAGAGCCCCCCTCCGCTTGACGCGCTGGAACCACGGGCCATTATCATCGTTAGACGAAAGTCTAATACGCGGATGATGGAGACCGTGATGAGGCTAGCAGCCGACGACATCGCGCGCTCGCTGCGAGGTTCCTGGCACCTGATGACCCGTGGCGCCGAAGCCCTTTCCGAGCTCGACCTCAGCCGGGACGGGTTCTGGCGCTCCTACCTCGCCTTCGCGCTGATGCTGCCCGCGACGATCGCGATCCTCGCCGCTGCGCGCCTGATGGCCGGGTTGCCGAACAGCGCCGGCCTCTTCACCGCTCCGACGCTGGTGCTGGCGGTCGTCGGAGCGCTCTGCCTCGCCATCCTCGCCGTGCCGGCGCTGCTGATCGCGCTGCGGCCCGCGCTTGCCCAGGCATCGCGCTTCACCAGCTTCGTCATCGCCTGGAACTGGGCCGGCATCGTCTCGGCCAGCCTGATGGCAGTCCCGGCCGCGGTCTTCGCGATCGGCTGGTCGACGCCGCAGCTCGCTCTGGTGCAATCGGCCTTCTTTGTCGGGATCGTGCTCAGACTGCGATATTGCGTGGCGCGCGCCGCCTTCGGCCCGGAAGGCCGCGCCATCGCGCTGCCCCTGGTCGTCGCCAGCATCGTGCTGGACTATGGCGTGATCCGGCTGTTCGGGCTTTTCTGATCTTGGCGCGAAACGCGAGGCCTCAAACGTCGTTCGGGTAATCGACGCCTGCGAGATAGAGCCCGCAGGACGGCGCCAGCGCGGCGCATTGCGAGCGGTCGCGTGCCGCCAGCACCTTGCCCAGCTTGTTCTCCGGCCAGCGCCCGGCGCCGACCATCTTGAGGCAGCCGACGATCGAGCGGACCTGGTGGTGCAGGAAGGAGCGGGCATGCGTGTAGACCACGATCTCGTCGCCCTCCCGCCTCACATCGAGCCGGTCCAGCGTCCGCATCGGGCTGTTGGCCTGACATTCGGCCGCGCGGAAGGTGGTGAAGTCGTGATGGCCGAGCAGGGCCTTGGCCGAGCGATCCATCGCCTCGTGGTCGAGCTTGACGGGCACATGCCAGAGCCGGTCGCGGTCGAGCGCCGGCTGGGCACGCCGGTCGATGATGCGGTAGATGTAGTAACGCCGCATGGCGGAAATCCGCGCATCGAACGTGTCCGGCACCGCCTCGGCGCTGACGATCGCGACGGGCAGGCGCTTCAGCCGGGCATTGCCCGCGTCTCGCACGACATCGGTGCGCCACTCCCTGTCGAGGTCGACATGGGCGACCTGATGCGTGGCGTGGACGCCGGCATCGGTTCGCCCGGCACAGTGCAGCCGCACGGCGTGGCCGCAGAAGGCCTCGATCGATTCCTCGACGCTCTGCTGCACAGATTGCCCGTTGAGCTGGCGCTGCCAGCCCGAGAAGGGCGTGCCGTCATATTCGATGACCAGCTTGTAGCGCGGCATCAGAGCTTCGCGCCGGCTGCGAGCCTCGCGCCGCGCAGGAACTCGGCGCCACTCATCGGCCGCCCGCCGGCACGCTGGACCTGGAGCAGCTTCACGGCGCCTTCGGCGCAGGCGACCGTGCCCTCGTCGTCCAGCAGCATGCCAGGCTCGGCCGCCCCTCCCGCAAGAGCCGTGCGCAGGACCTTGAGGCGCTCCGCCCCCTTGCCGAGGTCGATTTCGGCAAAAGCGCCCGGGAACGGCGAAAGGCCCCGCGCCAGATCATGCACCTGCTTCGCCGGGCGGGCCCAGTTCAGCTTGGCCTCGGCATTGCCGATCTTGGCGGCATAGGTCACGCCCTCTTCCGGCTGCGGCGTGAAGCGCAAGCCACCGCGGCCCAGTGCCGCCAGTGCCCGCACCATCAGGTCCGCGCCGAGTGGAGCCAACTGGTCGTGCAGTTCGCCAGCGGTCATGTCCGGGCCGATCGCCAGTCGCTCGACCATTCCGACCGGGCCGGTATCGAGGCCTGCCTCCATCTTCATGACGCAGACGCCGCTCTCGGCATCGCCCGCCATGACGGCACGCTGGATCGGCGCCGCGCCGCGCCAGCGCGGCAGCAGCGAGGCGTGGAGATTGAGGCAGCCCAGCTCCGGCAGGTCGAGGATCGCCTGCGGCAGGATCATGCCATAGGCGACGACGACGGCGACATCGGCCTGATGCGAGGCGATCTGCTCGGCCGCCTCGGGCGTCTTCAGCGTCCTGGGCGTGAACACCGGGATGCCGAAGCGCTCGGCGGCCTTGTGCACGGGAGACGGCTTCAGATCGAGGCCGCGCCCGGCCTGCGCAGGCGCACGGGTGTAGCAGCTGACGACCTCGTGGCCCTGCCCGATGATCTCGGTGAGGGTCGGCACCGCGAAATCGGGCGTGCCCATGAAAACAACGCGCAGGCTCATAGGTCGGACTTACCTCGGTTCGGCTGGTAGCGCCCGCCGGTCAATGATCATACGAGCCCTCATCGTGAGGAGCGGGCGAGAGCCCGCAGCTCCTCGGGATGAGGGCTGAGGACGTTGCGTACCTTGGCTCCGCCTAGCGTCTGGCCTGCTTGGCGAAGCGCTTGGTGACGCGCTCGCGCTTGAGGCGCGAGAGATAGTCGATGAAGAGCACGCCGTTGAGATGGTCGACCTCGTGCTGCAGGCAGGTCGCCAGCAGCCCGTCAGCCTCGATCTCCTGCTCCTTGCCGTCGAGGTCCATGTACCTGACCTTGACAGAGGCCGGGCGCTCGACCTCCTCGTAGTATTCAGGGATCGAGAGGCAGCCTTCCTCGTAGACGCTGTGCTCCTCCGACGACCAGGTGATCTCCGGATTGATGAAGACCATCGGGTTGCGGGGCTGCTTGTCGCGCGCTTCCTGATCGGCGCCTGCGCCTTCCTCGTCCTCGCCCGCCTCCGCGGCCTCGTCCTCCTCGGAGCGCTTGGCGACGTCGAGCGTCACGACGCGCTTCGGCACGCCGATCTGGATAGCCGCGAGGCCGATTCCCGGCGCGTCGTACATCGTCTCGAACATGTCGGCGACGAGCGTGCGGATTTCGGGCGTGATCTCCTCGACCGGGGTCGAGACCAGCCGAAGCTGGGCATCAGGCAGGATGACGAGTGGGCGGATGGCCATGAAGGGGGCTTTTCTGCACGGAAATGGCGTGGTGACGCCGCGACATAAGCCCTTGCACGCGGCCGGTCAAACTGTTCCGCTTTCGTTCGAATTGATTCACCGGAATCGGCTAGGCTCTCCCGATGACAGAGATCGCCTTCATACTGCTCGAACGGCCCGTCACCTGGGCAGAGGCCGCGCTCGGCTTCGCCATAGCCAGCCTCGCGCTGCTCGTGATCGTCGCGCTCTCCGCCTGGCGTGGCGGCAGTCAGCGTGCCTTCGAGGCCGCCATGGCCGCGGAGCGGGCCCGCGAGATGGACGACAAGGTCGCGGAGATGAGCCGCCTCCAGGCCGAGCTGACAGGGCGGATGCAGTCCATGGCCGAGATCCTCTCAACGCGGCAGGGCGACCTGGCCCGGCTGGTCGCCGACCGGATGGACGGCCTGCGCCAGCAGGTCGGCGCGGGGCTGGAGCAGAACACCCGCCAGACCAATGAGAGCCTCGGCAGGCTGCAGGAGCGGCTTGCGGTCATCGACACCGCCCAGAAGAACCTGACCAGCCTGACCTCGGAGGTCGTGACGCTGCGGGACGTGCTCGCCAACAAGCAGGCGCGCGGCGCCTATGGCCAGGGCCGTATGGAAGCGATCATCCGCGACGGCCTCCCGAGCGCCTTTTTCGCGTTTCAACCCCAGCTCTCGAATGGCAGGCGACCGGACTGCCTGGTGACGCTGCCGGGCGACGGGCGCGGCCTCGTCATCGATGCCAAGTTCCCGCTGGAAAGCTTCACACAGCTCCGGGAGGCCCGCGGCGAGGATGCGCGCAAGGCTGCCGGCTCGCGCGTGCGCAACGATGTCGGCGTGCATGTGAAGGATATCGCCGAGCGCTATTTCCTGCCCGGCGAGACGCAGGACATCGCCCTGCTCTTCGTGCCGTCGGAGTCGATCTATGCCGATCTGCACGAGCATTTCGACGACGTGATCCAGAAGGCGCATCGCGCCCGGATCATGATCGTCTCGCCGTCGCTGCTGGCATTGGCGATCCAGCTGATGCAGTCGCTGGTGCGCGATGCGCGGATGCGCGAGGAGGCGCAGGTCATCCAGAGCGAGGTCGGCAAGCTGCTCGCCGATGTGCGACGCCTCGGCGAGCGGGCCGAGAAGCTCGACCAGCATTTCCGCCAGGCCCAGGACGACGTCGCCGGCATCCGCACCTCGGCCGGCAAGATCACCAGCCGCGGCGAGCGGATCGTCGCGCTCGACTTCGACGACGCCAAAGCCGAGCCGACTCTGCCCTTCGCCCAGGGGCTGGCCTTGAAGAACGCGGCAGAGTGAAAGGCCGCGTTCTCGGAGGCTCCTGCGCGAGCCGCTGTTACTTCACCGCCGCGAGCAGCGCCTTGTGGAATTCGACCGGGGCCTCGACCTGCGGCGAATGGCCGAGCTCCGGGAACGCCACGAGCTCCGCCTTCGGGATGGCCTTGGCCGCGGCCTGGCCGAGCTCGGCGTAAAGTCCGAGCTCCTTCTGCAGCTCCTGCGTGGCGCGGTTGCTGCCCGGCGCCGTGCGGTCTCGGCCGCCGATCATCAACGTCGTCGGCACGGCGATCCGCGGAAACTCGTGCACGACCGGCTGGGTGAAGACCATCTCGGAGGTCTGCGCCTGGTTCCAGGCGACGATTTCGCGCCCCTCGCCGGCATACATCCCCGCCAGCATCCCGACCCAGCGGTCATATTCCGGCTTCCACTGGCCGTTGTAGTAGATGCGCTGCTGATAGGCCTTGATGCCCTCGAAATTCGTCTTGAGCTCGCCCTGGAAGGCCTCAGCCAGCGGCTGGAAGGGCACGCCCTTGGCCTGCCAGTCCTCGAGCCCGATCGGATTGACCATCACCAGCCGCTCGACCGCCTGCGGATACATCAGCGCGTAGCGCGCCGCGAGCATGCCGCCCATCGAATGGCCCAGCACGATCGGCTTCTCGACGCCGATCTCCTGAAGCAGACCATTCGTATTGGCGGCGAGCTGCTGGAAGCTGAACTGGTAGCCCTGCGGTTTGGTCGACTTGCAGAAGCCGACCTGATCCGGCGCGACGACGCGGAAGCCGGCGCCCGAAAGCGTCTTGATCGTCTCGTCCCAGGTGCCGGCGCAGAAGTTCTTGCCGTGCAGCAGCACCACGGTGCGCCCGTTCGCCTGCCCGGTTGGCGCGACATCGAGATAGGCCATCTCGACATCCTGCCGCTGCGAGGCGAAGCGATGGGTCTTCACCTCGCGCCCGTAATCGAACCCCTCGAGGCGGGCGCCGAAGCGCTCGCTTCCCGGAGTCTGGGCGACAGCGGCAGTGGAGAGCAGCGCGAAGGCGGCGGCGGAAACGGCAAAACGCATAGTCAGTCCCTTGCGAAAGTCACAATGGGACCTGTTAGGCATCGCCGGCCGGCAGCTTCGTGACGCGCCGGATAACTCCGAGTCACGTTTCCATCAGCTGCCGCAGCGGTACTCAGCCGCGCTGGAGGCTAGCAGAGAGCTCCGGCTTCACGTTCAGCGTCTGGAAGACGACGCAGTAGCGCTCGGTGAGCTTCAGCAGCGAGTCGAGCTTCTCCTGCGGCGCGTCGGTCTCGACGTCGAAGAAGAGCCGGATCGCCTTGAAGCCGACGGCGGCATCCCTGGCGACGCCGAGCGTGCCGCGGAAGTCGAGATCGCCCTCGGCACGGACGACGCCCTTCTTCAACTCGATCTCGAGCGCGGTCGCGACCGCTTTCAACGTGACGCCGGCGCAGGCGACCAGCGCCTCCAGCAGCATGTCGCCGGAGCAGAGCTCGGCGCCGCTGCCGCCGGTCGCCGGATGCAGGCCGGCGAGCGCGATGGCGCGGCCGGTCTCGACCTTGCAGGCGATGTGCTGGTCGTCGAGCTCGCCCTTCGCCTTCAGCGTGATGACGGCGGCATCGGGATTGTTGCGGTACTCGTCCTTGAGCGGGGCCTGGAGGGCGCGCAGAGCGGTGACGTCCATGGGTGTTTTGCCTCGGTTCAGCGTCGATCCTGACTGTGACCTTGGTAGCTGCTGTCGCGGCCCGCGGCTACCACCACATGCCCGCCGTCTCGGCCGTCTTCTGCTGATGGGGCGCCTCGTCGCGCAGCGACCGATCGAGACTGCGCAGGATCTCGCGCTTGGCCGCCTCGAAGGCCGGCGAGAGCCGGTCGCGCGGGCGGGCGAGCGGATTGTCGAACTCGTCGAAGATGCGCCCGGGCTTGGGCTGCATCACGACGATGCGGTCAGCCAGCGTCACCGCCTCCTCGACATCATGCGTCACCATCACGACGGTCGGGCGGCTCTCGGCCCAGAGCGCCAGCAGGTGGCCATGCAGGCTGGCGCGCGTGGTGGCGTCGAGCGCCGAGAAGGGCTCGTCCATCAGCAGGAGCTTTGGCCGCGTCACCAGAGCGCGGGCGATCGCGACACGCTGCTGCTGGCCGCCGGAGAGCTCGCGCGGCCAGCGTCCTTCATGACCGGCGAGGCCGACGCGGACGAGCGCATTGGTGACCAGCCCCTCACGCTCGAAGGCCGAGAGATGCGACAGGCCGAAGCCGACATTCTCGGCGACCGAGAGCCAGGGGAACAGGCGCGGCTCCTGGAAGATGACGCCGACATCAGCGCGCGGCTCGGTGATCGTCTCGCCGCTCAGGAGGATGCGCCCGGCGCTCGGCCGGTCGAGGCCTGCGATCAGCCGCAGCAGCGTGGTCTTGCCGCAGCCGGAGCCGCCGACCAACGCCAGGATTTCCCCGGCAGCGACCTCGATCGTGACGGCGGACAGGGCCTGCGTGCCGTCCGCATAGGTTTTGGACAGGGTCTCGAAGCTCAGCATCGAGGGGGCTTTCAGAGTTTGTCGCGCGCCGTGTCCTGCCAGGCGAGAACCGGCCGCGTGAGTGCGACGAGCAGCCCGTCCGCCAGCTTGCCGAGCACGGCGAAGCTGATGATGGCCGCGATGATGGTGTCGGGGCGGCCGAGCTGCTGGCCGTCCACGAGCAGATAGCCCAGCCCCTCGCTCGCCCCCATGATCTCGGCCGCGACCACGAACATGAAGCCTAAGCCCAGGCCCGAGCGCAGCGCCGTGATCCAGGCCGGCAGGATCGCCGGCAGCAGCACGCGGCGCGCCATCGCCAGCCGGCCAAGCCGGAAGACGCGGCCGACCTCGACGATCTTGCGGTCGATGCCCTGGATCGCCGCCGCGACGCCAAGATAGACCGGGAAGAACACGCCGACCGCGATCAGCGCGACCTTCGACGCCTCGAAGATGCCGAGCCAGAGGATGAAGAGCGGCACCCAGGCGATCGAGGGGATGGCGCGCAGGGACTGCAGCGTGGGGTCGAGCAGGTTGCGCGCCACCGGCAGCGCGCCGGTGATGGCGCCGAGCACAGTGCCGGCCGCCGCGCCGAGCCCGAAGCCCGCGGCGACACGCCAGAGCGTCGCTGTCGCATGGGTGAGCAATTCGCCCGAGGCCGCGAGCGACCAGAGCGTGTTGCCGACGACGCTGGGCGGCGGCATCAGCCGGCCATTGGCGAGGCCGGTCCGAACCGCGATTTCCCAGAAGATCGCCAGCAGCACCGGCAGGACGAAGCCGGCGAGCGCGAGCATCCGGCGGCGTGGCCGGGGGCGGGCCGGACCACCCTGCTCAGCCGTGCCTGCCGCCTCGATGCCGAGCGCGCTCATCCGGCCCTGCCGCCTCAGTTCGTGACGGCGAAGCTGCGGTCGAGCAGATCGTCGACCACCGCCTTCACGTCGGCGGTCGCGGGCAGCACGCCGGCTTCCTGGAGGGCAAGGCCGGCGGCAAGGATCGTGTCGGCCTGGGCCTGGCCGATGCTCGAATGGGTGAGTTCGGTGCGGGTCAGCTGGCGCTCGATCACGGCATCCGAGAGCTTGGTGTAGGCCACCAGCGTCTTCTTCAGCTCGGCCGGGTTCGCCAGCGCCTGCGCGCGCGCCTGCTCATAGGCGGCGAGGACCTTGCGAACGAGCGCCGGGTTCTCCTTGGCGAAGGCCTCGCGGACATTGAGCACGCCCCAGGTGTTGTCTTCCGCCTTGCGGTGGAACAGCTTCGCGCCGCTCTCGACTTCGGCTGCGGCCATCAGCGGATCGAGGCCGGCCCAGGCCTCGACATCGCCGCGCTCCAGGGCGAGGCGTCCGTCGGCATGCTGGAGCAGGACGAGCCTGACGTCCTTCTCGGTCAGCTTGGCCTCCGCGAGCGCGCGAACCAGGAAGATGTGCGGATCGGTGCCGCGGGTCACGGCGACGCGCCTGCCCTTGAGATCGGCGACCTTGGTGATCTCGCTCTTGGCGCCGGTGACCAGCGCCGTCCATTCCGGCCGCGAATAGACATAGATCGACTTGATCGGGTTGCCGTTGATCTTGCCGATCAGCGCGGCGGCGCCTGCTGTCGAGCCGAAATCGAGCGAGCCGGCATTGAGGAATTCGAGCGCCTTGTTCGAGCCGGCCGACTGCACCCAGCGCACGGTGATACCGTCCGCTGCCAGTGCCTTCTCGAGGATGCCACTGTCCTTCAGCACGAGGCTGACGGGGTTATATGTGGCGTAATCGACGCGGATTTCCTTCGGCTGGGCGAAGGCGGCCTGCGAGGCGAGCGAGATCGAGGCGGCGGCGAGCCCTGCAAGGGCGAGGCGGCGGGTGATCGACATGGACGGTCCTCTCGATGTGCGGAGGGACCGAGCGACAGGATGATGCCCGTACCCCACGCTTTAGCTGCACTTGTTTCGCGCCCGCAAGCTGGTGGCTCAAATCGGCGCGTATCCGCCTTTTAGGTCCGATCGTTCTGTATGTCAAACACCACGCGACACTGCGTTCAATTGGATATTTCACAATTTTTTCTGTCTAATTAAACGACTTGGCGAATTCAGGCCGCGTGGTAACCAGCCATGACGGCGCTCGCGCCGACAGACGCTGCAATCGAGGTCAGGCCTTGTCATCCATCGCCGATCAGCCGGTGCTCGAACTCGGCCCCGTGCTGGAAAACCCGCCGCGCGCGGTTTCCCAGCTGCTGGCGCACGCGCGAGGCGGAAGCCATACCGACATCCGCAACCAGCTCGTCGCCGGTCTGCGCCAGGTCCTCAACCAGGGCCACGCCTCGGCGCGCGAATTGCTGAAGCGCCCGCGTCACGGCCTGATCTGCGCGCGGCATCTTTCGGCGGTGATGGATGCGGTCGTCGGCTGCCTGCATGTCGCGGCGACCGAGCACTTCTACCCGGCGCTCAACCCGTCGCAGTCCGAGCGCATCGCCGTCGTCGCGGTCGGCGGCTATGGCCGCGGCACGCTGGCGCCGGGCTCGGATGTCGACCTGCTCTTCCTCTTCCCGCACAAGCAAACCGCCTGGGGCGAAAGCGTGGTCGAGGCGATGCTCTATCCGCTCTGGGACCTCAAGCTGAAGGTCGGCCACTCCGTCCGCTCGGTCGATGACTGCGTGCGCGAGGCGCGCGCCGACATGACGATCCGCACCGCACTGCTGGAAGCCCGCTTCATCGCTGGCGACACGCTGGTCTTCCACGAGATGCTGCGCCGCTTCGGCGCCGAGGTGGTCGAGGGCACGGCGCCCGCCTTCACCGAAGCCAAGCTGGCCGAGCGCGAGACCCGCGTGCGGCGGGCCGGCACGTCGCGCTATCTGGTCGAGCCCAACGTCAAGGACGGCAAGGGCGGCTTGCGCGACCTCAACACCCTGTTCTGGATCGCGAAATACGCCTACCGGGTCAACGATGTGCGCGAGCTCGTCGCGGCCGGATTGTTCGACCGAAAGGAACTCCTGATGTTCCAGCGCTCGGAGGAGTTCCTCTGGCGCGTGCGCTGCTGGCTGCACTTCATCACCGGGCGGTCCGAGGAACGCCTCTCCTTCGACCTGCAGCGGCAAGTGGCTTCCGCGATCGGCTATGCCGGGCGCAGCGGCCAGGCGCCGGTCGAGCGCTTCATGAAGGCCTATTTTCTCGTCGCCAAGGATGTCGGCGACCTGACGGCGATCGTCTGCGCGGCGCTGGAGGCGCGCCAGCAGAAGCCGCGCGCTTCGCTGTCGCGGCTGCTCGGTTCCTTCACCAAGCGCAAGCGGGTGCGGGCGCTGGGCCACCCCGATTTCACGCTGAAGAGCCAGCGGCTGAACGTCGTCGACGAAGAGGCCTTCCAGCGCGACCCGGTCAACCTGCTGCGGCTCTACGAGATCGCCAGCCGTGACGATATCGCCGTCCATCCCGATGCCAGCCGGCTCGTGACGCAGTCGCTGCGGCTGGTGACGCCGCAACTGCGCAACGACCGTGAGGCCAACCGCATCTTCCTGGAGATCCTGACGGCGCGGCGCTCGCCGGAAGCGGTGCTGCGGCGCATGAACGAATCCGGACTGCTCGGAAAGTTCGTGCCCGATTTCGGGCGGATCGTCGCGATGATGCAGTTCAACATGTATCATCACTACACCGTCGACGAGCACCTGATCCGCGCGATCGGCGTGCTCTCGGAGATCGATGCCGGCATCCTCGAATCCGAGCACCCGCTCGCCAACGAGATCATGCCGACGATCGCCAATCGTCGCGCGCTCTATGTCGCGCTCTTCCTGCACGACGTCGCCAAGGGACGGATCGAGGACCACTCGCTCGCCGGCGCCCGGATCGCCCGCAAGCTCGGGCCGCGGCTAGGCCTGACGGACGCGCAGGCCGAAACCGCCGCCTGGCTGGTGGAGCACCATCTCGACATGTCGACCGTGGCGCAGAGCCGCGACCTCGGCGACCCCAAGACGATCGAGAGCTTCGCCGCCATCGTTCAGACGCTGGAGCGGCTGAAGCTCCTGCTGTTGCTGACGGTCGCCGACATCAAGGCGGTCGGCCCCGGCGTCTGGAACGGCTGGAAGGGCCAGCTCCTGCGCACCCTTTATTCCGAGACCGAGATCGTCCTCGCCGGAGGCCATTCGCAGTTCGAGCGGAAGGCGCGCGTCCAGCGCAAGCAGGACGATCTGAAGGAGCGCCTCGCGGACTGGGCACCGGCCGAGCGCGACGCCTATTTCGCCCGCCACTACCCGGCCTACTGGATCAAGACCGATCTCAAACGCCAGGAGCAGCACGCCCGCTTCATCCGCCAGGGCGAGCAGGAGGGGCGCACCACCGCGACGCTGGTCGAGACCGACCAGTTCCGCGGCGTGACCGTGCTGACCGTGCTGGCGCCCGATCATCCCCGCCTGCTCGCGATCGTCACCGGGGCCTGCGCGGCCGCCGGCGGCAACATCGTCGACGCCCAGATCTTCACGACGACCGACGGGCTGGTGCTCGACACGATCGCCATCTCGCGCGCCTTCGACCGCGACGACGACGAGTTGCGCCGGGCCGAGCGGATCGCGGCCGCAATCGAGCGCGCGCTCAAGGGCGAGATCAAGATCGCGGACCTCGTCGCCCAGCGCCGCGCGCCGCCGCCGCGGGGCCAGACCTTCCAGCTCGCGCCCGAGGTCATCATCGACAACGTGCTTTCGGCGCGCCACACGGTGCTGGAAGTGGCGGGGCTGGACCGGCCCGGGCTGCTCTACGATCTCACCACCGCGATCGGGAAGCTCAACCTCAACATCGCCTCGGCGCATATCGCGACCTTCGGCGAGAAGGCGGTCGACGTTTTCTACGTCACCGACCTGACCAATGCGAAGATCGTCTCGACCGCGCGCCAGTTGACCATCCGCAAGGCGCTGCTCGAGGTCTTCGGCCCGGAGGCCGAAAAGGCGCCGGCCGCAAAGGCGAAAGCACCGGCCCGTGCTTGATTTAACCGGCCACAAGCCCGATATCGGCCACGAACGCAGCCGCGCGCCGCTGAAGCGCGGCTGCCATGATTTGGTAGGGAATTGGATCACGCCATGACGCAGAACCCTGCGACGGACAACCCAAACGCAGAGCCCACGCCGGACGAGACCGCGACCCTGTCGCCCGAAGAGATCATCCAGGCCAATTTCGCCAAGCTCGAAGCCGAGCGCGACGATTTCAAGGACAAGCTCCTGCGCACGCTCGCCGACATGGAGAATCTGCGCCGCCGCACCGAACGCGAGATCGGCGACGCCAAGGCCTATGCGGTGACGAGCTTCGCCCGCGACATGCTGGGCTCGGCCGACAATCTGCGCCGGGCGCTGGAAAGCCTCCCCGAGGCGGCGCGCTCGGCCGAGAACGCGGCGCTGCAGGCGCTCGTCGAGGGCGTCGAACTGACGGAGCGCGAGCTTCTGAAGACGCTGGAACGTCACGGCGTCCGCAAGATCGACCCGCAGGGCGAGAAGTTCGACCCGAACCTGCATCAGGCCATGTTCGAGGCCCCCGATCCGGCGATCGCAAAGGGGTTGGTTTCGAAGGTGGTGCAGACCGGATACAAGATCGGCGAACGCGTGCTGAGGCCCGCCCTCGTCGGTGTCTCCGCCGGCGCGCCCAAGCCTCAGTCCGCCGAGGGCGAGGACGCCGCCTCATCTGGGCACTAGGACACATGGGAGCACGGCTCATGCAAAAGGCCGGCTCCCTCAGTCCAGCGTCCTGCTCTGAACCATGATCGAGTTCGCCGGCGTCTCCGTCTTCGCGTTGACCGGCGCTCTCGTCGCCGCCCGCAAGGGTATGGACCCGTTCGGCTTCATCCTGCTGGCCAGCGTCACCGGCGCTGGCGGCGGCACGCTGCGGGACCTCCTGCTCAACCGCAGCGTCTGGTGGGTGGATGCGCCGCTCGGCGTCGTGGTCTGCATCGCGGTCGCGCTCATCGCCTGGATCGTCGCCTTCGTGCGGCCGGGCCTTCTCGACGACTGGGGCGCCAAGCGCCTGCTGATCTGGGCCGATGCGGCGGGGCTGTCCCTCTTTGCCGTCGTCGGCACGAAGACGGCGCTCGCCGCCGATGTGCCGCTGCTCTCGGCGATCGCGCTCGGGGCAATGACAGCCTCCTTCGGCGGCATCCTGCGCGACATCCTGGCCGGCGACCGCGCGATGGTGCTGTGGAGCCGGGATTTCTACGTGACCGCCGCCGCCTGCGGTGCAGCCACCACCGCGCTGATGACGCATTTCGGCTTCGGTCCGCTCGCCGTCATGACCGGCGGGCTTGCGGCAGGCTTCGGCCTGCGGGCGGGCTCGATCCTATTCGGCTGGTCCTTCCCGCATCTGCCGGGACACGACGCGCCGCGCTGAGGCGCGGTCGGTCAGGCGCGGGGTTTCGTCACCCGTCGCAAGGTCAGGTTGATGCGCCCGCCCTGCGGCAGCAGGCTGGACAAGCCGGCGATGATCCGGTCGATGCCGTGATAGGCCAGCCTCGCCTCGCCGCCGAAGAGCAGCGCATCGCCGGAGGCGAGCTTCAGCGAGACGGTCTTGCCGCCGCGCTGCGTTCCGCCGATCCGGAACACCGCCGTGTCGCCAAGCGACAGCGAGAGCACCGGCGCATCGAATTCCTGCTCGTCGCGGTCCTGATGCAGGCCCATCTTCGCCCCGGCCTCGTAGAAATTGACCAGGCAGGCCTCGGGCAGATGAGCGTAGCCGGCCAGGTCGCGCCAGGCCTGCGTCAGAGCGACAGGCATCGGCGGCCAGGGCTCGCCGGTCACCGGATGCAGCGGCTGATAGCGATAGCCTGTCTCGTCCGAGACCCAGCCGAGCGAGCCACAATTGGTCATGCGGACGGAGAACGGCTTTCCGGTCTTCGGCATGCGCGGCTGGAAGAATGGCGCCTGCCGCGCCACCTCGCGGAGTTCGACGACGAGCGCCGCTTGCGCTTCCGGCGGGAGATAACCCGGCCAGTGGACGACGCCCGGAGCGACGACGAGCCGGGTCACGGCACGACCCCCTTACAGCGCATCGAGGCCAAGCACATCGGCCATCGAATAGAGGCCGGGCGCGCGCCCCTTGCTCCAGAGCGCGGCCTTGACCGCGCCCTGCGCGAACAGGCTGCGATCCTCGGCGATGTGGCTGAGCTCGAGGCGCTCGCCCATGCTGGCGAAGACGACCTTGTGGTCGCCGACGACGGTGCCGCCGCGCAGCGTCGCGAAGCCGATCGTGCCGGGCTCCCGCGCACCCGTATGCCCGTCGCGGACGGCGACACGCTTCTCCGCCAGATCGACCGCCCGCCCCTGCGCCGCCGCCTCTCCGAGCAGGACCGCGGTGCCGGAGGGGGCATCGACCTTCATGCGATGATGCATCTCGACGATCTCGATGTCCCAGTCGGTCCCGAGCGTCGCTGAGACCTTGCGGACCAGCGCCGCAAGTAGATTGACGCCGAGGCTCATATTGCCGGAGCGGATGATGGCCGTCCGGCTCGCCGCCGCCTCGAGCGCGGCCAAATGTCGTGGCTCCAGCCCCGTCGTGCCGACGATATGGGCGATACCGGCCTGGGCGGCGAGCGCGGCGAAGGCGACGGTCGAATCGGGGGTGGTGAAGTCGAGCACCGCATCGGCCGCGGCGAAGGCGGAGGCCGCGTCGTCCGTGACCGTCACCTTGTTGGCCGGCAACCCTGCGAGCAATCCGGCATCCTGGCCCAGCATTGCGGAACCGGGCCGCTCGACCGCTGCCGCCAGCACACAGCCCGGCGCCTCGTGGACCGCCTTGACCAGCATCCGGCCCATCCGGCCGGCGGCTCCGACGACGACGAGGCGCAAATCGGTCATGGGGTCAGGTCTCCGGCAGAACGAGGATCTCGCCTTCGCCTATAGGACGGTTCTCGCAACCGCGACACCCGAAAGCCGTGCCTGCTCCAATCCGAGCCCTATATTGAGGAGACGATCAGAAATCCGGAGCTGGGCCCCGCGCCCAACGAAAAACGGCCGAGTTGCCCCGGCCGTTCTCGGATCATCTTGCGTAAGCAGCGAGGCTCAGGCGGCCTGCTGGATCGCGGAAAGCTTCCACGGGCCGCCGCGCGAACGCGCGAAGGTCCAGTGCTCCGTGACTTCCTGAGGCACGGTCGCGTTGCCGTCGACGACCTTGCCGCTGGCGCGCTCGTAAAGCGCGTTGATCAGGCTGAAGCGCATAGCCACCGTCGCGTAGTCGAAACCGTCCTCGGTCCAGGCCTCGGCGAGGTCGCCCTGCAGCAACTTGACGTCGGAAACACGGTCGACCAAGCCCTTGGCGGCGTTGCCGGACAGGTCCTCGTCGAAATAGCCGAACATCTCGGGCGTGACGCGATCGCGCAGGCCCTTCTCGTCCTCGTTCGAATAGGCCTCGTTGATCTCGCTCAGCAGGCGCTCGAAGGTGCCGAAATCGTTACCGGACAGCTCGAGCGGCTGACTCTGCGGCTCGGCGGCCGGACGGCCCGCGGCAGCCCCACCCAAGGCAGCAGCGCCCATGCCGGAACCGCCCATGGCGCCCATGCGATTGCCCGGCTGGGGCTGCTGCATGTTGCGCCCGAGCGGCGCGCCGGCGCTGGCGAGCTGCGGCTGCGACCGGCGGCGGAAGAAGCGCAGCGCCAGCCAGATCGCACCGCCGATCAGGGCGATCTGCAGCAGGAAGCCGAGCATCCCGGCCATCGAAGCCAGCCCGCTGAAGAAGCCGGAGCCGGACAGCATGCCGAAGAGGCCGGCGCCGAGCAGGCCCGCACCGACGCCCATCATCAGGTTGCGCGCCATCGAGGGCCGCGCGGCCTGGGCCGCAGCAGCGGCGCCGGCTGCCGGAGCCGCCTGGGACGGCGAAGGCTGGGCGCTGCGCTGGAACGGCTGGGCGCCGGTCGGCGCGGTGTTGGTCGAAGGCGGCGCCTGGTAGGTCCGCGAGCCGCGGCTGCCGAAACCACCCTTACCGCCGGGGCGAGCCTCGGCGATCACCGGAACGAGAAGCAACGCACCAGCGAGCACGGCAACGACACGGCCTCGGCGGGCCAACGAAATCAGTGACATGGATCCTCCCGGGAGCCCCCCTTGGGCTCTCTCGCGGTGGAATATGGCCCATGACTGCCGGCTTCGCAAGGTCGCCTCGAACAAGCGGCTGTAATATAACAATATTCTGAAAGTATCTCGGCGCTGTGCCAATCGGTCGCATTGTGATAGACTGTCGCCATCGCCGCTGCGTTGTTGAAACTCGCCCATGGGAGCGAGCCATGATCGCTGTTGCGCCCAGGCTCTCCGACAAGAAAACTGGCCCAACCGGGCCTGTTCATTGGTCGTGGCGAACTCTGCCCCCGGCACTTCTCGCAGCGCTGCTTCTCCTGATCACGACCGAGGCGCTGGCTGGCGACGCTGCGGTCGCGCTCGAACCGCCCCGCCTGGCCCAGGCGCCGGAGCCGCTCTGCTTCTGCTGGAACGAGGGCCGGAAGATTGCCGAGGGCGCCGCTTCCTGCATCCGCACGACACAAGGGCGGCGCATCGCCCAATGCGGCCGGGTCATCAACATGATGTCCTGGCACGTCACGGACACGCCTTGCCCCGAAAGTTGAGCCGGCGCGCCTCCGCGGCCGAGCAGGCGCATTCTCGGCCGCTGCTTTCCCAGCCAGACATGCAAACGCCGCCGGGAGAGGCTCCCGACGGCGTGCCATAAAGGCTCTCGTGGTCCTTTTGACTTGAGACTGACGTCCGTCAGAACGCTCCCAGCACGATCAGCATCATGAAAACGAAGGCCGCCCCCATGATCAATCGGTCGAGACGTAGCGTGAGGCTCATCACACCCTCCTTTGTCATTGACCTGACACGAACCTAGCCAGATCCGGCGGCGGCCGCAAGGGGGCGAGAGCGTGGCGGCCACGCGGCAGAGGCTAGAGTATCCTTAACCATGCGTTAAATCATTGAATAGTTTTGGGGATAATCTGATCGCAACCGCCCGTTCGACGAGGCTCTTTGCCCCATCCGCCACAGCGATGACATGATCCCAGCAGCCGAATCCACAATGATCTAAACGGTTGCCGGCAAGCCGCGCGGAAGAGGCCCGGGCGACAGGGCAAGGCTGAGAACGCCGGCAACAACCAGATGCCGGTCGCCGCCTTTCACCTGAGCGCCAAAGCTCTCCTCAGACACGCCCGCCTCCCACGGTCGGACGACCGGTTAACCGATCCGGGCAGCCGTTTAACCCCGCATTTACCGAGCGGCCAAACTTAATCGCGCTGTGGCGCGGCGGGCTCAGGCGGTTGAGAAACCGTTCACCAAACGGCTCGCATTTGAACGGTATGCGACGCGTTCATCTCGCCCTCATCGCGCTCGGTCTGCTCGGCTCCGGCCTTGCCGGCTGCGGCAAGTTCCAGAAACCCCAGCGTGCCGCCTGGCGCGACCAGGCGGAGGCCGCCTGCCTGTCCTCGCGCCAGGTGCAGCTCTCCTCCTATGTCAGCCTGCGCGGAAAACCGATCGAAGGCCCCGGCACCTGCGGCATGGAGAAGCCGCTCAGGGTCTCCGCCTTCTCCAATGGCGGCATCGGGCTGACCAGCACGGCCACCTTGTCCTGCCCCGTGGTCGCGACGACCGACAAATGGCTGTCGGAGGTCGTCCAGCCGGCGGCGCAGAACGTACTCGGCGCGCAGGTCATCGAGATGCGCACCGGCTCCTATTCCTGCCGGGCCATGAACAACGGCACCGGCACCCGGCGCACCTCCGAGCACGCCTTCGGCAACGCCGTCGACGTGTTCTCCTTCCGCCTCAACGACGGCCGCAACATCACCGTGAAGGATGGTTGGCGCGGCTCGCCGGCGGAGCAGAACTTCCTGCGCGAGGTCTTCGTCGGCGCCTGCCAACATTTCTCGACCGTGCTCGGCCCGGGCGCCGACGCGTTCCATTACGACCATTTCCACATCGATCTGGCGCGGCATTCCAAGGGCCGGCACATCTGCAGGCCGGTGATCAAGTACACGCCGAATTACGACCTGCCACCGCCCGATCCGGCCCGGCCCTATTCGATGGCGCAGCCGAAGCTGCGCGACACCGCGCCGGCGATGGTCGCCGGCGGGGGCGGCCTGCTGCGCCAGCCCAGCGGCGGCGGCATGCGCCCGCCGGGCGCGGTCGCGAATGCCGGTGCCTACCCGGTCGCGACTCATGGTGCCGGCCAGCATAACGGCGGACACGGGCTGGAGAGCCAGCGCCGCTTCCTGGAAGAATACGACAACCGGCCGCTGAACCCGCCGCGCGCGAACCGGCCCGGACAGGGCTACCAGCCGCAAGCCCTGCCGAGCGAGCAGCGTGGCCCGCTGATGCTGCCGGGTGCGATGCCGGCCACCGAGGAGACCATCATCGGCGACGATGAGGGCACGGGGGTTCTGGATCAGGACGGCTATGACCAGGCGCAGCCGGCGATCAGCCCGTCGCGGGACCCGTTCGCCTACAGCTCGGGCCGAGGTACGCCGCGGCGCTAGATGCGGGCCAGGGCGCACCAATTTTGCACGGAACCGCCCGTCGTCATCCCGAGCTTGCCCGGGACGACGACATGTTTCCGAGAAACCTCAGCACATTCTAGCGCGAGACCAGCACCTGCCGGCATTCGTCCGGCAGGGCATCGAGCGACATCGGCGGCTTTGGCTTCGGCCTGGGGCCGGGCCTGGGCTTCGGCGGGTTGAAGATGGCGTTGTGCTGGCGCTCGATCCAGCCCGTGAGCTCCGTGCCGCAGCCGTCGCCGAAATTCGGCGGCTCCTGGCCGCTGCAGCCCGGCATGCCGGGCGGGCAGCTCATGCGGATGTGGAAATGGTAGTTGTGGCCCCAGATCGGCCGGACCTTGTTCAGCCATGAGCGGTCCGAGCCGGCCTCGCGGCAAAGCGCGACCTTCAGCGCCGGATTGACGAAGATGCGCTCGACCCGAGGCTCGCCGGCGGCAGCCTTGATCAGCCTTGTATGGGCCGGCGTCCAGTTCTTCGGGTCGACATCGCGCCAGTCGGAGCGCGCCATGTTGACCGCCGGCATGTTCTCGCGGGCGTCGCCGCCGAGGCGGCTCCTCGGCATCGGCGTCAACCAGATGTCGGCATCGAGGCCGATCTGGTGCGAGGCATGGCCGGTCAGCATCGGCCCGCCGCGCGGCTGAGAGATATCGCCGACCAGCAGCCCCGGCCAGCCGGTGATCTTCGGCACGTCGCGCGCGAACTCTTCAAGATAGTCGATCAGGACCGGGTGGCCCCAGTTGCGGTTGCGGTTGAGCCGCATCACCTGCCAGCTCGGCCCGTCGACGGGCAGCGCTGTCGCGCCGGCAAGGCAGCCACGCGCATAGGAGCCGATCGCACGGGCCTGCATGTTGGCCGGGGCGGTCCTCTGGCCGAAAAGGGAACGCGCAGCTTCCGGAAAGGCCGCGATATTGGCCGCGCGTCGTCTCGCCTCCTCCTCGGCTGTCGATTGGGCCCGAACGGCCGCGGGAGCGAGCGCAAGAAGCAGAAGGGCGGAGCAGGCGGCGATTCGGCGCTTCAGCGAGGACATCCGCGGAGAATCGGGGGCTAGGACCCGAAAGGTCAAGCCTCGATTGCCCACCAATTGCCGATGGACAATTCTCCAAGAGGACGCCAGCCTTCGCTGACGGGAGCCGGACGCTCAAGATCCGCACCGCACTGGGGAAGGAGAACGGCTGATGAAGCAGATCGGAATCGACCGCCGCGCTGTGCTCGGAGGGCTCGGCGCAGCGGCGCTGGTGAACCCGCTCGTGGGATTCGCGCAGGCGCCCTGGCCGCAGGGCCGCACGCTCAAGCTCGTCGTGCCCTTCCCGCCGGCTGGAGCGACCGATGTCCTCGGCCGGCTGGTCGCGGACAAGCTCGGGCAGACATGGGGGACCAACTTCGTCATCGAGAACCGGCCCGGGGCCGGTGGCAATATCGGCACGGACGCCGTCGCCAAGGCCGAACCCAACGGCGACACGCTGCTGATCGTCTCGGTCGGCATGGCCACGAACCAGTATCTCTACGCCAAACTCAACTACGATCCGGTCAAGGATCTCGCCCCGGTCACGATGGTCGCGCTGGTGCCGAACCTGCTCGTGGTCAACAACAACCTGCCCGTGAAGAGCGTCGCCGAGCTGATCGCCTATGCCAAGGCCAATCCGGGCAAGCTCAGCTACGGCTCCTCCGGCATCGGGACCTCGGTGCATCTGTCGGGCGAGTATTTCCAGAAGCTGACCGGGACCAAGATGGTGCATGTGCCCTATCGCGGCACGGCGCAGGCGACCCAGGATCTGATCGGCGGGCGGATCGACCTGATCTTCGACAACATTCCCCAGGCGCTGCCGCATGTCCGCGCAGGCTCGATCCGCGGCCTCGGCATCACCACCGCCAAGCGCTCGGCGGCCGCGCCGGAATTCGCGCCGATCGCAGACACGGTGCCCGGCTTCGACGTCTCGTCCTGGTTCGCGCTCTTCGCACCGGCCAGGACACCGCAGGCGGTCATCGACAAGATCCAGGCCGATACCAAGGCCGGCCTCGCCGACCCCGCGCTTCGCGGCAAGATGGACGCGCTTGCGGCCGAACCCTTGGGTAATACACCGGCCGAGCTGGCCGCCTTCCTGCAGGCCGAAATGAAGAAGTGGGGCGACCTGATCAGGGAGGTCGGGACCAAAGTCGAGTAGCGCCTTTCCAGGCTTCGCGGCTTCCATCCGGAAGAGCGATCAGATCTCACCCGGAACTCCCGGTGCACGCCCGGCGTTCTCTTCGGCATCACGTCGCGCTGGAGCGCGGCGCAGCGTCAAGAGGTCCACGCCATGTCCACGCTCGTCATCGTTCTGCTCGTCATTCTCCTGCTGGGTGGCGGTGGCTATTACGGACACCGCAGTTATGGCGCGACCGGGCTCGGCGGCGTGCTCGGCCTCGCCCTCGTCATCGTGCTGATCCTGTGGTTCCTGGGCGCGCTCGGCGGCGCGCCGGTCCGGGCCTGACGGGCTCCGGCCTGACGGGAAAGAGTCGCGCGTGGGATGCTGGAGCGCCGGACCGAAAGGCGGAAGCCACTTTTCGGTCCGACGTTGAAACAAGGGGACGGATCGCCGGTTCGCGTCCGAATGGACGCGCGGTGATCTCGCCTCAGCCGTCCGCGCGCCTTTCCCAGATCGCGATCGCAGCCGCCAGGTCCTCGAGCGCCACGCCCACCGATTTGAACAGCGTGATCTCGCCCTCCTCCGACCGTCCGGCGATCCGGCCATGGCAGAGATCGGCCATCGTGCCGGCGACCCGCTCGGCGGCATAGCTGCCCTCGTCGATTCCGATGGCTACGTCGCCGCCTTCATCGACCGCCTTCTTGGAATCCACGACGACGCGGGCCCGTTCGAGCGCATCCGCATCGGCTTCGCGCATCTGCATCGTGAAGGCGCCGACGAGGTCGAGATGGGCGTCACGCTTGAGCCAACGACCGTGGATCAGCGGCTGGGTCGCGTTGGTGGCGCAGGAAATGACATCCGCCGTGCGCGCCTCGCCTTCGAGATCCTCCACCGCCCTCGCCTCGATTCCGTCGGCCGCGAGTTCGTCGACCACGGCCGCGGCCGCCTCGGGGCGCCGCGCCCAGATCGCGATGTCGGTCAGCGGGCGCACCGCGCGATGCGCCTTGATCAGGAACGGCGCAAGCGAGCCGGCGCCGACCATCAGCATCCGGGAGGATTCCGGGTTCGACATGTAGCGCGACGCCAGCGCGGAGGCGGCGGCGGTGCGCCACAGCGTCAGCCGGTTGCCGTCCATCACAGCCAGCGGTTCGCCGGTGCGGCCGTTCATCAGCAGATAGGCGCCCATGACCCCCGGCAGGTTGCGCGCGCCGTTGCCGAAAAAGACGGAGAGGATCTTGGTGCCGATATAGGGGGTATCGGCATCCGGCGTGCTCCAGGCCGGCATGATCAGCAGGACGGCCTCTTCACCCGGCCGCTCGATCTTGTGGTTCGTGCGCGGCGGCGCCACCACCTCGCGGCGAAAGGCGTCTGCAAGCGTGTCGATCAGGCCGGGAAAGGTTAGCGCGGCATCGATGTCGGCAGGTTCGAAAAGCTTCATCAGCCACGTCCGTTGGTAAGCGCCGGCAAGGCGGAATCAGGCACGGCGGCACGCAGCGCCTGCGTCTCCGAGCGCAGCGTCTCGGCCTCGCGGCGGTTGCGGCGTGCGGCCTTGCGGTATCTGCGCTGAGACAGCCAGGTGGCGAAGCCCCCGATCAGTACGCCGACCGCGAGCGCCGCCAGGACGACGGCGAAGAGCGGGACATCGAAGGCGAAGACGGGCGTGTCACGGCTGATCGGGTCGAAGGAAACCCGCACCGGCGCCCGGTTGGCGACCGAGAACAGCACGATCGCCAGTGCGATCGGCACCAGGACGATGGCCTTGAAGAAGGATTTCATCGCTGGTCCTTTCGGCGGGTTCCCGCTGGAGCATTTTCGAGCGAAGTGGACACCGGCTCGCATAAAGAAAATGCGATAAAACAGAGATTCAGATCATTTTCACGGCTCGAAGACGCGCGCAAACGATCTGGAGCGATCCCGCGAGGCGGGCGGGCAGAAGCCCGCTTATCCCGCCCTCATCCTGCGGAGGCTGCCGCCCAATGGATCAGACCTTGCCGTTGAGCCTCAGGCGCAGCTCCTTGCCCGTCTTGAAGACGGGAACGAACTTCTCCTCGACCTCGACCGCATCGCCGGTGCGCGGGTTGCGCCCGACGCGGGCCGAACGGGCCTTGCGGGAGAAGGCGCCGAAGCCCCTGAGCTCGACCCTGTCGCCGCGCGAGAGCGCCTTGACGACCTCGTCGAGGATCGCCGTGACGATATTCTCGATATCGCGTTGATAGAGATGGCCGTTGCGTTCAGCGATCCGTTGAACGAGTTCTGATTTTATCATCGCTGCAATATAACCGCTTGTATCAACATCACTTTTCGACTGCAGGCTGCCAGAGCGCCAAAGGCGCGTCAAGCTGCAAACCGAGTGGCTGCTCGGCCGCGCGGGCGAGGATGCCCGCCAGCGTCCCGAGCCCTGCGGCGCGGGCCATGGCCTCGCCCGCGCTCCAGAGTCCGTAGGAGGAGGATTCGCTCCGGCGGCGCCAATCGCGGACGCGCAATCCCTTGGCGACGCCCTTCTCGCGCTCCAGCCAGGCGATCGCCTCCGGCTCGCCGCCGATCTCGTCGACCAGCTTGAGCTGTGCCGCCTGGCGGCCGGTATGGACGCGCCCATCGGAGACCACCGTCACCTCGGGCTCGGCCAGATTGCGGCGGTCGCGGACCAGCCGCTTGAACCAATCGTAATTGTCGTCGACGACACGCTGCAGCGCTGCCTTCGCCTCCGGCGAGGTCGGCTCGAAGCCGCTCGGCGCCGCCTTGAGCGGGCTCGACTTGATCGACTCGACCTTGACACCGACGGTGTCCAGCAGCTGCGCCACGTTCGGTATCTGGAAGAGCACGCCGATCGAGCCGACGAGCGAGGTCTGGCGCGCCACGATCCGGTCGGAGCCGATCGCGGCGATGTAGCCCCCCGACGCCGCCAGGCCGTCGACGACCGCGACCATCGGCTTCTTGGCCGCGAGCTTGCGCAGCGCATCATAGACGGCCTCGGAGCCGCTGACCGTGCCGCCGGGGCTGTCGATGCGGACAAGCACCGCCGCGGCGCGGCTGTCCTCGAGCGACTTGATCAAATCGAGCGTGCGCCGGTCTCCCGAGATGAAGCCGGAAATCGTGACGCGCGCGATATGGGCCTGCGACAGCGAGCCGGGCGCGCGCCCGGTCCAGGCCAGGCCGGCGACGACCACAGCGCCGAGGACGCCGCATACCGCCAGCAGGCGCCAGAGCGTGATCTTGCGGCGCAGGCTGCGGCGATCGGCGAGCAGATCGGCATCAGATGACATCAGGGCGCTCCTGTCGGCTGGAATCCGGGCGATGAGGTCCGGATCGGCCTGAGATCATTCGGCTCGAGAACAAGACGTGAGATCACGACGCGATCGGCAGACCGGAACCCGCCTGCCGGCATCATGCTCCGGGGTCCGTGGTGTAGCCCTGCGCCGCGCGAGGGGCAAGCGAAGCTCCGGCCTCAGGCTGCGACCCGAGCGCGCGTCCGGTCGAGCGCCAGCAGCGCAAGGCCGGACGCCACCGAGCGGAAGGCATCCCCGACATGGATGCGTGCAGGCCCGAAACGGCGATCGAACAGCGCGCGAACCGCCGGCACATGCGACGTTCCGCCGGTCATGAACACGGCTTCCACCGCACCGGCAGCGATGTTCGCCTCCGCCAGCGCCCTGTCGAGGGCGGTCTCGATCGCGCCGACATCCTCGTCGATCCAGCCGTCGAAATCGGCGCGGGTGATGGTGCGCTCGATCGCGACGCCCACATGGTCGAAGCGCAGCACGGTTTCGTCCGCGGCGGAGAGCGCGATCTTGGCGGCCGACACCGCGCGGTAGAGCTCGTAGCCGAGATCGTACTCGATCACGGTCAGGAGATCCTCGAGCTTGCCGGGCTCGACCGCGTCGCGGATCAGCGCCCTGAGCTCGGCCAGGGTCTCACGGCTCTTCATCAGCGAGAGCTTGTGCCATTGCGCGAAGGCAGCGTGGTAATGCGCCGGCACCGGCAGCAGCTTCTCGAAGGAACGGTACTGCGTGCCCTTGCCGAGACGGGGCGAAACCGCATGCTCGATGATGCGATAGTCGAAGGTGTCGCCGGCGACGCCGACGCCGGCATGGGAGAGCGGGATCGCCTCCAGCCGTCCGGCCTCGCCGGGCTCGAAGCGCATCACCGAGAAGTCGCTCGTGCCGCCGCCGAAATCGGCGACCAGCATGGTCTGCGGCGTCTTCAGGTCGCGGGCGTACCAATAGGCGGCGCCGAGCGGCTCATAGGCGAAATCGACCTGCGGCATGCCGGCCTTGGCGTAGGAGGCGCGTAGCCTGCCGACCGCCAGCGCCTCGTCCGGCCGCTCGCCGGCGAAGACCACGGGACGGCCCGAGACGAGCGGCGTTTCGGCCACGCCGTCCAGCCCGACGGAAAGGTCCGAGAGGAAGACGCCGATCAGGTCCTCGAGCTTGAAGAGCTTGCCGAACAGCCTGGTCTCCTGGAAGGCGCGGCTGGAAAGATACGTCTTGAGGGACTGCAGGAAGCGGTGCTCGCTCGTCATGCCGAGCGCCATGTCGAGCGCATCGGGGCCGCTGACATGGGTCACGCGGGTCTCGAGCGGCCGCCCCTCGCGCCAGAACATCAGCGCCGAGCGATAGGCGTCGACCGCGCCCTGCCGCGTCGCGAATGACCGCGTCGTCACCGCGCCGTCCGCACCGGCCAGCGCGACGACGCTGTTGGTGGTGCCGAAGTCGATACCGATGGCGGCGGGTGTCATGGATTATGTCCTGCTACTTGCGTCATGGTCGGGCTTGACCCGACCATCTCGGAAACCAGCGCGCACTGGTCGAAGAGATTCCCGGGTCTGCGCTTCGCTCCGCCCGAGAATGACGAGCAGCGACGAAACAAAAGCCCGCGCGGATTACTCCGCGCGGGCTGTCTTGGATACCGGGCCGCCGGAGCGGCCTTAGGATCACTTCTTGTCGGTCGTCGCCTTCTTGAGGGCGGCGCCCAGGATGTCGCCGAGCGAGGCGCCGGAGTCGGCGGAGCCGTACTGCGCCATCGCCTCCTTCTCCTCGGCCATCTCCAGGGCCTTGATCGAGACCTGGATCTTGCGGGCCTTCTTGTCGAAGAGGACGACGCGGGCGTCGACCTTCTCGCCAGCCGCGAAGCGCTCGGGGCGCTGCTCGGCACGCTCGCGAGCGATCTCGGCGCGCTTGATGAAGGTGGTCATGTCGGTGCCGGCGATCTTGACGTCGAGACCGGCTTCCTTGACCTCGATCACCTCACAGGTGACGACCTGGCCCTTCTTGAACTCGCCGGCATCCACGAAGGGATCCCCGCCGAGCTGCTTCAGGCCGAGCGAGATGCGCTCCTTCTCGACGTCCACATCGAGAACGACAGCCTGCAGCATGTCGCCCTTCTTGTATTCCTCGATGACCTGCTCGCCCGGACGGTTCCAGTCGAGATCCGAAAGATGGATCATGCCGTCGATGTCGCCTTCAAGGCCCAGGAACAGGCCGAACTCGGTCTTGTTCTTGACCTCGCCCTCGACGACCGCACCGCTCGGATGCTGCTCGGCAAAGACCTCCCACGGATTGCGAAGGGTCTGCTTGAGACCGAGCGAGATGCGGCGCTTGACCTGATCGACCTCGAGGATCGCGACGTCGACTTCCTGCGAGGTCGAGACGATCTTGCCGGGGTGGACGTTCTTCTTGGTCCAGGACATCTCGGAGACGTGGATGAGGCCTTCGATGCCCGGCTCCACTTCGACGAACGCGCCGTAGTCCGTGATGTTGGTGACGCGGCCCTTGAGGCGCGCACCGACGGGGTAACGGGCGGCGATGCCATCCCACGGATCGGCGAGCAGCTGCTTGATGCCAAGCGAGATGCGGTGCGTGTCCTGGTTGATCTTGATGATCTTGACCTTGACCGTCTGGCCGATGGTCACGACCTCGGACGGGTGGTTCACGCGGCGCCAGGCCATGTCGGTGACGTGCAGCAGGCCGTCGATGCCGCCGAGGTCAACGAACGCACCGTATTCGGTGATGTTCTTGACGACGCCGTCGATGACCTGGCCCTCTTCGAGCGAGGCGACCAGCTCGGAACGAGCCTCGGCGCGGGTCTCTTCGAGGACGGTACGGCGCGACACCACGATGTTGCCGCGGCGGCGATCCATCTTGAGGATCTCGAAGGGCTGCGGCTGGCCCATCAGCGGGCCGACGTCGCGGATCGGACGGATGTCCACCTGCGAACGCGGCAGGAAGGCCACGGCGCCGTCGAGATCGACGGTGTAGCCGCCCTTGACGGTGTTGAAGATGACGCCGGAAACCTTCTCGCGGGCCTCGAAGGCCTTCTCGAGCTTGACCCAGCTCTCTTCGCGGCGAGCCTTGTCGCGCGAGATGACGGCTTCGCCGAGCGCGTTCTCGATCCGGTCCAGATAGACCTCGACCTCGTCGCCGACCTTGATGTCCTGGTCACGGCCGGGGCCGTTGAATTCCTTGAGCGCGACGCGCCCTTCCGTCTTCAAGCCGACATCGATGATCGCCATATCCTTTTCGATGGCGACGACGAGGCCCTTGATCACGGAACCTTCGAGGGCTTCGTTCTGGCCGAAGGATTCCTCGAGAAGGGCGGCGAAATCCTCGCGGCCCGCAAAGCTTTCTACAGCTGACATGTATTCTCCTGACGCCGGCCGCGTATCCCGCGGATGTCCGGCAAGCGCCCGATTGGGTTGGTGTTGCAGGCCGAATGCTCCCGTCGGCGCCCCTCGTCGGGGCTTGCCGCCACGCCGGCGCATCGAGGCGCCGGGCGGGGCGAACGGCGCAAGGCCGCCGGGTCCACATCCGCATCCGAACGATCCGCCCCAAACACGAAACGGGAGCCGGCCACGAAGACCGCCCCCGGCGCATGATCGATCACGGCCCTTCGGACAGCCGCGATGTAGTCGAAAGCGTGGCCGATCGCAAGGATGTTGAAGCCCGGCCTGCCCCTGCCGCGATCGACCGCCGCCCCGGCGCTTCCCCAGCGTCCCCCTTCATGCGAGGTTGCGCGCCGGATTTCGCCTGCGCTTGAGGAGCATGCCATGGGCTGGGTTGTCTTGGGGCTGGTCGCCGCCGTCGCCTTCTATCTGATCTCGACCTATAACGGTCTCGTCGCCATGCGGCAGCGGGTCAACCAGGCCTTCGCCGATATCGACGTGCAGTTGAAGCAGCGCCACGACCTCATCCCCAATCTCGTCGAGACGGTGAAGGGCTACGCGACCCATGAGAAGAGCACGCTCGACGCGGTGATCGCGGCCCGCAACGCCGCCCAGGGCGCGACCGGCGTCCACGACAAGGCCGCGGCCGAGCAACAGCTTTCCGGCGCGGTCGGCCGTTTGCTGGCCCTGGGCGAGGCTTATCCCGATCTCAAGGCGAGCGCCAATTTCCAGCAGCTGCAGCTCGACCTCGGGAATGTCGAAGACAAGCTCGCGGCGGCGCGGCGCTTCTTCAACAACGCCGTCAGCGAATTCAATGCCGCGATCCAGGCCTTTCCGGCGGTGCTGTTCGCGCCCCAGATGGGCTTCTCCCAGCGCGAATTCTTCGATGTCGGCGAGGCGAAGCGGGCGGAGATCGAGGTTGCGCCGAGCGTGAAGTTCTGACGAGCGGCCGGGACCGGCGAGCGGGGCGGCGGCGATGGTGGGCCAAGCCTTCGGGCTCTACAGCCATATGCGCAACAACCGGATCAGGTCGCGCTTCCTGATCGCGGGGCTGTTCGCGCTGGTCTATCTCATGACCTGGGGCCTGCTGCTGATGGCTCTCGGCTCCTTCGAGGAGGCAGGCCGGCAATTCCTGGCCTGGCTGCCCTTCGTCACGCTCGGCGCCGGCGCGTGGGTCTTCATTGCCTTTCGCATCAATGTCGGGCTGATCGGCGCGCTTTCGGGCTCGCAGGGCCTGTCGCGGGACGACAACCCGAAGCTCTACCGCATGCTGGAGAACCTGTGCATCTCGCGCGGTCTCAGCGTGCCCAAGCTCGCCATCGTCGAGAGCGAGGCGCTCAACGCCTTCGCCAGTGGCGTGAACGACAAGCAGTTCACCGTGACGGTGACGAGCGGGCTCCTGGCCCAGCTCAACGACGCCGAGGTAGAGGCCGTTCTCGCCCATGAGCTGACCCACATCCGCAATGGCGACGTGCGGCTGATGATCATCGCCGTCGTCATCGCCGGCGTAATCTCGCTCCTCGGCGAGGTCGTGTTCCGCGGCATCGCGCGGCGCAACGTCCGGATGTCCTCCGGCGACTCCCGCAAGGGTGGCGGCATCGCCATCCTGATCGGCTTCGCGGTGATCGCGCTGGCCTGGTTCCTGGCGGTGGTGGTCCGGCTCTCGCTGTCGCGCTCGCGCGAGTACCTGGCCGATGCAGGCGCTGTCGAGCTGACCAAGAACCCCGACGCGATGATCTCGGCCCTGCTCAAGATCGCCGGCCGGGCCGATATCGAGGGCGTGCCGTCCGGCGTGATGGACATGTGCTTCGAGAACGATCCGGATGGATTCGACGACCTGTTCTCGACCCATCCCTCGATCACCAAGCGCGTGCAGGCGCTGGTCGAGATGGCGGGCGGGCGCATGCCGGACATGCCGCCGCATCCGCCGCGCGTGGCAGAACGCCAGGACCTGCCGACGATGGTCGAGGAATCGGCCGCCGGGCTCGATCCGGCGCTGCGCGGCCCCTGGGGACAGCGTCCCGGCGGCAGCGCAAGCCTCTGATCGGGCAGACGCCCGCGGGCGTCTCAGCGGCCGTGTCGCGACCAGTCCAGCGCTTCCTCGAGCCGGTCATCGCCCCAGAACAATTCGCCGTCCTCGGTGACGAAGGTGGGCGCGCCGAAGATGCCGATCGACTTGGCGTATTCGATCTCCGCCCGCAACCGGCCCTTGACCTCCTCGCTGCGCGAAGCCGAAAGGGCCGCGCCGGGGTCCGCGCCGGCCTGCCTCAGCGCGGCGTTCAGAACGGCTTCCTCGGCGATATTGCGGCCTTCGCTGAAGGCGGCGGTGAAGAGCGCCTTGGAGAAGGCCGGCAGCCAGCCGGCCTCGCGGCCGGCCAGCGCGATGCGTGCGGCGACCAGCGAGTTCTGCGGAAACGGGCTCGGCTTCACCATGGGAACGCCGCTGCGCGCGGTCTGGCGCTCGAGATCGCGCCACATATAGCGGCCCTTGCTGGGAAAGAGGTTGAAGGGCGAGGTCGACCAACCCTGGGCGGCGAAGATCGGGCCGATCAGAAAGGGGCGCCAGCGCAACGCCACGCCCGCGGCTTCGGCCATGGCCTCGATCCGCAACGCGCTGAGAAAGGAATAGGGCGACGCGAACTCAAACCAGAAGTCCAGCACAGGACGATTCGGCATTCAGCCTCCGAAGTCGATCTTCAAGGGGTACCGTCGCGCATGCCGAGCTTCCACCCGGCAACACCCGACCGCAAGCGGGGATGCAGCGTCGCGACGACGAAAGCGGCGTTCTCAACACCGATCCATCAACCGGCGACGCGAAACCGATCAGAAGGTTCCGATTGCGTCGTTTCGATGCCTGCGATAGTGCGCCATCGTGTTCAAAAAGCGGCCCCCCGGGCCGGACTGCCACAGCAGCAGGAAGAGACCGAGATGACCGAGAAGAGCGTGAAGAAGGTGGTGCTTGCCTATTCCGGCGGCCTGGATACCTCGATCATCCTGAAATGGCTGCAGACCACCTACAACTGCGAGGTGGTGACGTTCACCGCCGATCTCGGCCAGGGCGAGGAACTCGGCCCGGCCCGTGACAAGGCCCTGCTGCTCGGCATCAAGCCGGAAAACATCTTCATCGAGGACCTGCGCGAGGAATTCGTGCGGGACTACGTCTTCCCGATGTTCCGGGCCAATGCCGCCTATGAGGGCGTCTACCTGCTGGGAACCTCGATCGCACGCCCGCTGATCGGCAAGAGGCTGATCGAGATCGCCGAGAAGGTCGGCGCCGACGCCGTTTCCCATGGCGCCACCGGCAAGGGCAACGACCAGGTCCGCTTCGAGCTGACCGCCTATGCGCTGAAGCCCGACGTCGTCGTGATCGCGCCCTGGCGCGAATGGGACCTGCGTTCGCGCGAGCAGCTGATCGCCTTCGCCGAGCAGCACCAGATCCCGATCGCCAAGGACAAGCGCGGCGAGGCGCCGTTCTCGGTCGACGCGAACCTGCTGCACGCCTCTTCCGAGGGCAAGGTGCTGGAGGATCCCGCGCAGGAGGTTCCGGACTACGTCTATTCGCGCACGATCTCGCCGGAGGACGCGCCCGACAAGCCGACCTACATCACGATCGACTTCGAGGGCGGCGACGCCTCCGCCATCGACGGCGAGAAGCTCTCGCCCGCGACCCTGCTGGCCAAGCTCAACGACCTCGGCCGCGACAACGGCATCGGGCGGCTCGATCTCGTCGAGAACCGCTTCGTCGGCATGAAGAGCCGCGGCATGTACGAGACGCCCGGCGGCACGATCCTGCACGCGGCGCATCGCGCCATCGAGTCGATCACGCTCGACCGCGGCGCCGCCCATCTCAAGGACCAGATCATGCCGCAATATGCGGAGCTGATCTATAACGGCTTCTGGTTCTCGCCGGAGCGCGAGATGCTGCAGGCGCTGATCGACAAGAGCCAGGAATTCGTCACCGGCCAGGTCCGCCTCAAGCTCTACAAGGGCGGCGTCCATGTCGTCGGCCGCTCGAGCCCCTACTCGCTCTACGACCAGGACCTCGTCACCTTCGAGGAGGGCGCCGTGGCCTACGACCACCGCGACGCCGCCGGCTTCATCAAGCTGAACGCGCTGCGCCTGCGCACGCTCGGCCAGCGCAAGAAGAAGCTGGGGCTCTGAACACCATCACGCGCGCTGCGACACTGTCGCCGCAGCGCGCGTGACATATCTGAAACCGCCGCGCCGTTCGCGCGTTTGGCACTTACCCAATCGTGAGTGCCCCATGACCCAGATCGCCAACATCGCACTGCTGGCCGCCGCCCTGGCCGCCACCCCTGCCCTCGCGCAGACGGCAGGGCCGACCTCCGGCGCGCCTTCCGAAAAGCCCGCCTCTCCCGAGATCGCCGCCTGCAAGACCGCGGCGCTGGTGACGCTCGCAACGCGCGAGCCCGAGATCAAGGACATTTATATCGACGAGGACGGGGCGACCATCGCGGTTTCCGAGACCAAGGTCGGCGAGACCCCGATCACCCGCATCGTCATGGCCGAGGCCTATCTGCGGACCGACCGCTCGGACAAGCCGCGGCAATTCCTTTGCCTGATCGGCGAGAAGGGCAAGGTCGTGCTGACCTTCTTCACGGCCAGATAGGCTGGCTATGGCTGATCGACGACTTTCGTCGCCGGCCTGTCGCGGCCATCGGCCAGTTCCTCGTGCCACTGGCCGTTCTCGTCCTGATAGACGATGCCGTCCGTCGCGCCCGCCAGCGTCTGCCGCGCGGCGGCCGCGGTCGCCGCCTTCAGCGCGGCGTCATGCGACCTGAAGGTCTCCGACAGCGCATTGCCGACCTTGTAGGCCCAGCCGCCGTCGTGCTCGACGATTTCATATCTGACCATGACCATCGCATTCTCCTTCCTGGGAGGAGAACCGTGGTTCGTCGCGACGGTTCCCTTACTCGCCATTGCCCGTGTCGGCGGCGCGCAAGCCGTCCAGCACGGGCATCGAGGTGATGTGGTAGCCCGCATCGACATGATGGATGTCGCCGGTGACGCCACCGGACAGATCCGAGAGATAATATAGCGCCGAACCGCCGATTTCCTCCAGCGAGACCGACTTCCGCAGGGGCGAATTGGCCCGCTGCCAGGAGTACATCGCCCGCGCATCGGAGATGCCGGCGCCGGCCAGCGTACGGACCGGTCCGGGAGAAAGCGCGTTCACGCGGATGCCGCGCGGCCCGTAATCGGCCGCGAGATAGCGCACGCTCGCCTCGAGCGCCGCCTTGGCGACGCCCATGACGTTGTAGTTCGGCATGATCCGGGTCGAGCCACCATAGGTCAGCGTGATCATGCTGCCGCCATGCGGCATGCGCTCGGCGGCACGCTTCGCGGCTTCCGTGAAGGAGAAGCAGGAGATCACCATGGTGCGCGAAAAATTGTCGCGGCTGGTGTCGGCATAGAGCCCCTTCAGCTCGTTCTTGTCGGAAAAGCCGATGGCGTGGACGATGAAGTCGAGCGTGTTCCGCTCCGGATCCCCGCCCCAGGCCTCATCGATCGCGGCGAAGGCGGCATCGACGGTGGCGATATCCTCGACGTCGCAGGGCAGGACGAGCTTCGAGCCGACGCTCTCGGCCAGCGGCTTCACCCGCTTGCCCAGCGCCTCGCCCTGATAGGTGAAGGCCATCTCGGCGCCGTGCGCATGCAAGGTGCGGGCGATGCCCCAGGCGATCGAGTTCTGGTTGGCGACGCCCATCACCAGGCCGCGCTTGTTATGCATCAAGGGGTGCATGGGATTTCCCGAAAGATGAACGTCGAGGATTTCGAAGGGAGAGGTCTGGTAGAAAAAAGTCTGGCCGGCGCATCGAATTGAACATGGTTTGGCGCCGCGTCCGCAACAGCGTCAGAGGTGCTTCTTCATAGCCGCCGCAGTCGCCTTCGAGCCGGCGATGGGCACGATCTCGAAGCGAGCGAGATCGCTCCAGGACAGGACCCACTCCTGCAGCAATGCGATGTCGTCGCATTCCATAACCTGGAAGCAGCGGGAGAGGTCCGCCGCAATCCAGCTGTCGACATAGGTCAGCCCTTCCGGTGCCATCCGGCCACGCTCGGCGAAGCGACGATAGACGTCCTTCACGCGAGCCTGGTCGAAATGTTCGATCACCATGAAGAGCATGGCGGACGGCTCAGGCTTCGAGCTTCTTCATTACGATGGTGGCGTTGGTGCCGCCGAAGCCGAAGGAGTTGGAGAGCACGCAGCCGAGGCCGGCATTGTCGATGCGCTTGCGCACGATCGGCATGTCGGCGAAGGCCGGGTCGAGCTCGTCGATATGGGCGCTCTCGCAGATGAAGTCGTTGTTCAGCATCAGCAGCGAGTAGATCGCCTCCTGAACGCCGGTCGCACCGAGCGAATGGCCGGTGAGCGACTTCGTCGCCGAGATCGGCGGTGCCTTGTCGCCGGTGCCGAAGACCTCGCGGATCGCCTCGATCTCCTTGGCGTCGCCGACCGGGGTCGAGGTGCCGTGCGGGTTGATGTAGTCGACCTTGGCCTTCACGCCGTCCAGCGCCATGCGCATGCAGCGCACCGCGCCCTCGCCCGACGGAGCGACCATGTCGTAGCCGTCCGAGGTCGCGCCATAGCCGACGATCTCGCCATAGATCTTGGCGCCGCGTGCCTTGGCGTGCTCAAGTTCCTCAAGCACGACGACGCCGGCACCGCCGGCGATCACGAAGCCGTCGCGATTGAGATCGTAGGCCCGCGAGGCGCGCGCGGCGGTCTGGTTGTAGTCCGTGGACATCGCGCCCATGGCATCGAACAACACGGAGAGCGTCCAGTCCAGCTCCTCGCAGCCGCCGGCGAAGATCACGTCCTGCTTGCCCCACTGGATCAGCTCATAGGCGTTGCCGATGCAGTGGTTGGAGGTCGCGCAGGCGGACGAGATCGAATAGTTCACGCCCTTGATCTTGAACCAGGTGGCGAGCGTGGCCGAAGCGGTCGACGACATGCCCTTCGGCACGGCGAAAGGGCCGACCTTCTTCGAGGAGCCGCTCTCGCGCGCCTTGTCGTAGGCGTCGATCAGCGCCCGCGTCGAGGGACCGCCCGAGCCCATGACGATGCCGGTGCGCTCGTGGCTGATCTCTTTCTCTTCCAGCCCGGAGTCGGCAATGGCCTGCTCCATCGCGACCTGGTTCCAGGCCGAGCCGCCGCCATGAAAGCGCATGGCGCGCCGGTCGAGCACGGTCGACGGATCAAGCGTCGGGACGCCGGCGACCTGGCTGCGGAAGCCGTGCTCGGCAAATTCGGGCATGAAGCGAATGCCGGATTTCGCCTCGCGCAGCGAGGACAGCACTTCCTGCGTATCGTTGCCGATGGACGAGACGATGCCCATCCCGGTGACCACAACGCGTCTCATGCTTCTGACTCCGGCTCTATAAAGCGCCGACGGGCCGCTCTTGGCTCCGGCGCTTCGATGTCGTTCCCGCGCAGATGGACCGTGCGGGTCATGGACGCAAGGCCGCGCCGCGGCTTTTCCTCAGGCTGCGTCCGGCTTGAACAGGCCGACGCGCATGTCGCTGACCGTGTAGATTCGCTTGCCGTCAGCCTCCAGCCAGCCATCCGCGATACCGAGGACGAGCTTCGACTTGAAGACGCGCTTGAATTCGACGCCGTAGACGACCTGCTTGACGCTCGGCAGCACCTGATCGGCGAACTTGACCTCGCCGACGCCGAGCGCACGGCCGCGGCCCGGCAGGCCGAGCCAGCCCAGGAAGAAGCCGGTGAGCTGCCAGAGCGCATCGAGCCCGAGGCAGCCTGGCATCACCGGATCACCCTTGAAATGGCAGTCGAAGAACCAGAGGTCCGGCTTGATGTCGAACTCGGCGCGGACGAAGCCCTTGCCGTGCGGCCCGCCATCCTCGGCGATCTCGGCGATCCGATCGAACATCAGCATGGGCGGCAGCGGCAGTTGCGCATTGCCCGGCCCGAACAGCTCCCCGCGGCCACAGGCGAGGATCTCCTCGTAGCTGAAAGACGATTGCCGCTGCATACTCGATCCGCTCCATTCCAGCCGCCGGTCGGCGACGATCATCACGCTGTGCCTACCACGTTGCTGCGGCGAAACGAAAGGGCGCGGGGCGAAGTCGGGCCGACATGCCGTGGCCGGACGCGGAAGGCAGAGCCACCGCGGCTTCTCGTGGTTTTCGCCGTGAACCACGCCCTGTGGAGGCTAGCTCGTTTCTGCTGCGCTTGCGAGCAATCCTGCGAAGCCTTACATCCAGTCTAAACAAGCGCACTGACGGACCAGCGCGCCGGACAGAGAAAGGCTTGGCCGAAAGCGATGAGCGATCTCACTTCCCAAGACGAGGGCTATGGATCGACCGCGCGCAAGGGCTGCCCGTTCCACGACATCCGCGAGCGGCTGCGGCGCGTGGGGCTGCGACCGACGCGGCAGCGCGTCTCGCTGGGCTGGGTCCTGTTCGCCCGGGGTGACCGGCACATCAGCGCCGAGATGCTCTATGAAGAGGCGATGAAGGAGCGGATTCCGGTCTCGCTGGCGACGATCTACAACACGCTGCACCAGTTCACCCAGGCCGGGCTGCTGCGCGAGCTGGCAATCGACGGCGCAAAGACCTTCTTCGACACCGACAGCAGCGAGCATCATCATTTCGTCGTCGACGGCGAGAACACGGTGATCGACATCGCCGCCAACGCGGTTGACGTCGCGGCCCTGCCCGCTCCCCCCGAGGGCTACGAGATTTCTCGCGTCGACGTGGTCGTGCGGCTGCGCAAGATCGGGAACTGAGCGCCCTCAATCGACCTTTTCATTCGGGTAGACGCCCCAGAGTCGGTCCTGGCGGAGAAATCCCGACGTATTGCCGATGCTGATCCGGCACCAGGAGCTGGAGCAGGACGCCACATTGGCGATGACGCCGGGCTGCAGCCGCGCCACCACGCTTGATTCCTCGTCGGCTTCCTTGCGCAGCGGAAAGGTCTCGTCCTTGACCTTCGACCAGGGCGCGACGAGCGCGGTGCGCCGCCCCGAGAGCAGGCTGTGCAGGACCCAGCCTTCCGATCCGTCTGCATCGCGCACCCGGC
This sequence comes from Allobosea sp. Root381, assembly GCF_001429395.1. Lineage (GTDB taxonomy): Bacteria > Pseudomonadota > Alphaproteobacteria > Rhizobiales > Beijerinckiaceae > Allobosea. The sequence continues at coordinate 4,717 of NZ_LMJT01000020.1, read as the reverse complement.
GCCAGGTCTCGAACTCGGCGACGATCTCCACCGGCAGGCCGGCGCGCTGATAGACCCAACGCGTCCTGTGGTCCTTGGAGGGCCCCTCGCGCAGATTGACGCGGTCGGTCTTCAGGCTGACATAGCGCGGAACGGGCAACCCGGTGACGGAGCCGGCCTGCATGTCCTGCGCCCGAGCGGATTGGCCGGCGGCCAGGGTCGCAAGCAGCGCCAGCCCGGGCAGAACGCCACCTCTCGACAAACCCGCCATCCGTTCGATCCCCATTCCATAGCCGCCACAAAACGCCCGGATACCCCCGGCGAAGGGTCATGTTGTCATCCGCCGCCCCGCCACTTAGAGATCGGGCGGAGCCGAGCGATCACGCCATCTCATTCCTGAAGCCCCGCAGTTAATGAGGGGTTGAGGCCAAAAGGCGGCGGCCGCGGCGAGCAGGGCAGGAGGAGCCGTCCATGACGAAGAAGAAGCCGCTCGTCGTCGTCACGCGCAAGCTGCCCGCAGTGGTCGAGACCCGGATGCGCGAGCTCTTCGACGCGCGTCTCAACATCGACGACGTCCCGATGAGCCAGGCTGCGCTCGTGGAAGCGGTAAAGACCGCCGATGTCCTGGTCCCCACGGTGACGGACCGCATCGATGCGGCGCTGATCGCCCAGGCCGGCGAGCAGCTGCGGCTCATCGCGAATTTCGGCAACGGCGTCGACAATATCGATGTCACCAGTGCCGTGCAGCGCGGCATCACGGTGACGAATACGCCGGGCGTGCTGACCAATGACACGGCCGACATGACGATCGCTCTGATCCTCGCCGTGGCGCGCCGCATCGCGGAAGGCGCGCGCGTCATCCCCGATGACGAATGGGCCGGCTGGTCGCCGACCTGGATGCTCGGCCGGCGGATCACCGGCAAGCGGCTCGGCATCGTCGGCATGGGACGCATCGGCCAGGCCGTGGCCCTGCGCGCCGCCGCCTTCGGCCTCTCGATCCACTACCACAACCGCCGCCGCCTCGATTCCCGGATCGAGGAGAAACTCGACGCGACCTATTGGGATTCGCTCGACCAGATGCTGGCGCGGATGGACATCGTCTCGGTCAACTGCCCGCATACGCCGGCGACCTATCACCTGCTCTCGGCGCGGCGCCTGAAGCTGATGAAGCCCGACGCCATCCTGGTGAACACCGCGCGCGGCGAGATCGTCGACGAGACGGCGCTGTCGCGTATGCTGGAGGCCGGCGAGCTGGCCGGCGCCGGGCTCGACGTCTTCGAGAGCGAGCCCGCGGTCAATCCGCGGCTGCTCAAGCTCGCGCGGAAGCACAAGATCGTGGTGCTGCCGCATATGGGCTCGGCCACGCATGAGGGCCGCGCCGACATGGGCGAGAAGGTCATCGTCAACATCAAGACCTTCATGGACGGCCACAAGCCGCCGGACCGCGTGCTGCCGAGCATGCTCTGAGGAAGCATTGCGTGCCGCTCAGGCGCGCAACCCCGCGACGATGCCCGGCCAAGCGGCAAAGTCGTCGATGATCGCGAGTGCCCCGGCCTCGCGCAGGCGCGCCTCGCTGCGCCGGCGATCATGCGAGACGCCGACGAAGCCGGCGACCCGCATTCCCGCAGCCCGCGCCGCCAGCACGCCCGGCACCGAATCCTCGATCACCAGACAGTCCCGCGGCTCGGCGCCCATCTGCGCGGCGGCGAAGAGGAAGACGTCGGGATGCGGCTTGCCGCGCGCGACCTGCGAGGCGGAGAAGATGTGCGGGTCGAACAGGTCGATCAGGCCGGTGATTGCGAGGTTGCGGCGCAACGGCACAAGGCTGGTCGAAGATGCGACGCAGCGGCGGCCTCCGATCGCACCGAGCGCCTCACGCACGCCCGGCAGCGCACGCAGCTCCGCTTCGAGACGCAGCGCCACCGCATCCTCGATCTTCTGCTCAAAATCGGCCGGCAGCGCCCGTCCATGCGCCGCCTCGATGATCTTGACGCCGTCGGACCAGGGGATGCCGACGACGCTGTCGACGTAATGGTCGAGAGTCCAGTTCGTCAGGCCGAGCGCATGGCAGGCTGAGAGGCTGACCTCGCCATAGAGCGTCTCGGTATCGATCAGCGTGCCGTCGCAGTCATAGATGACGAGTTCCGGCATCGCCCAAGCCCTGCTCGGCCGCTCAGCTAGCGCGGGCGGTGTCGAACTGGCCGGTCTTGCGGAAGCGCCAGAGATAGGATGGAACGACCGCCTCGACAGAGACCGGTTCGATGCCGAGCCCTGCGAAGCTCCGCCCCTCGGCCACGGCCGCATCTGAAACGACATTGTCGCTTTCGAGCAGCGTCACCTGGTCGCGCGTCAGCATCAGCGCGGCCGGCATGAGGCCGAGCGTCAGCGCGTTGACGATCTCCAGGATCCTGGCCTGCAACCGTGCCAGCGGGAAGGGCAGCGAGACCAGCAGGCGCTTGCGGCCGGTGACTTCGCAGATATAGGCGACGAGCTCGCGGAAGCTCTTCACCTCCGGCCCGCCGAGCTCATAGACTCGTCCCCCGGCAACACGGCCGTCGACGGCGCGGGCGATCGCTTCCGCAACGTCGCCGACGAAGGCCGGCTGGAACTTCGTCTCGCCACCGCCGACAAGCGGCAGCACCGGCAACATGCGCGCCAGGGCGGCGAAGCGGTTGAAGAAGCCGTCCTCGGGCCCGAACATGATCGAGGGCCGCAGAATCGCCGCCTGCGGCACGGCTGCCTGCACGGCCGCCTCCCCTTCCGCCTTGCTGCGCGCGTAGAGCGAGCGCGAATCAGGCGCGGCGCCGATGGCCGAGACATGGACGAGGCGGGTTATGCCAGCCGCCGCACAGGCCTGGGCCACGGCGCGGGAGCCATTGGCCTGGACGCCCTGGAAGCTCTGGCGCCCGCCCTCCTGCAGGATACCGACGAGGTTGACGACCGCATCAGCGCCCTTAACCGCAGCCGCGACCGAGGCGGGGTAGCGCAAATTGGCCTGAACCGCATGGATCTGGCCGACCATGCCGAGCGGCTGCAGGAAGCCGGCGAGATCGGGCCGGCGCACCGCGACACGCACCCGGTAGCCGCGCTTGACGAGCGCCCGCACGACATGGCGACCGACGAAGCCGGAGCCGCCGAATACCGTGACGAGCTGTTGGCTCGGAAGGGACAGATCGTTCGCCATTTGTCGGCAAGCCTCGCAGAGCCGTGGATTGGAACGCTCCTAAAGCATTTCTCCCTACTCTGGAAAGCGCTTTGCGCGCGCCCTGCCCGTCAAAGCTTCGTTAAGGCAAGCCCGTTAGCTTCCCGGCCCAGTCGCTCGAACAAGCAAGCCGGAGTGCCGCCCGCGGACATCGCGGGCGCAGCGCAGAACCGGCGGGAAGCCAGGCTCCCCTCACCAGCGATCGGGAAACGGCCAGGCCGGCGCTGCGAGCGCCGGGTCGAACCATGTCTGCCGCCCGCACAAAGCAGCCTCTAGTAGCCAACAGGACCGCTCCATGCTGCAGCACGCCTCAATCGTGACGAAATTTACCGGGGTCGTCGCCATGATGAGCGCCGTCGCCGTCGTCATCGCCCTTGTCGGCTGGAGCGGGTTGACACAGCTCAAGCGCTCCATGCTCGACGTCGAGCAGACCGGCGGCGTCGCGCGCGAGGCGATGGACCTGCGCATCGACATCATCGCGATCAGCCGCATGACCTATCAACTTGCGCGGCAGCCGGAGAACCACGCCGATTTCGCGACCGAGTCGGCGCGGCGCATGAGCGAGATGCTGGCCCGCCTGCCGATCCTCGAAAACCTGGCCGATGCGGAGGAAAGGCGCCTGATCGGCGAAATGCGTGCCAAGCTCGGCGCTTATTTCGACCAGATCCGCGCCATGGTGGCCACGTCCCGCTCGTCCGGAGCCGATCGCAACAACGTCGAGGCCGCGCTCATGACCTCGCTCGACGGGCAGAAGGCGGTCACCGACGCCGTAAAGGCCTATACCACCTATTCCGGCAAGACGATCGAGGCGACGCGCGGCGCCGCCTTCGCCGCCGTAGACCGCTTCCTGATGGTGCAAGTCACTGTCGCGGTGCTCGGCATCTTCAGCGGCCTGGCGTTAAGCCTGTTCATCGCGCGCCGCGGCATCCAGCTGCCCCTGCGCGGCCTGACCGGCACGATGGATCGGATCGCGGCTGGCGATCTGGACAGTGCCGTCGACGGCGCCGACCGGCGCGACGAAATCGGAAAGATGGCAGCCTCGCTGCAGATCTTCCGCGACGACCTGCGCAAGGTCCGCGCGCTTGAGGCCCAGGAGCAGGCAGCGGCTGAGGCGCGTCTCGCCCGGGCGCAGTCGATGGAGGCGGTGGTGTCCGATGTCGGCGAGGTCGTGGCNCGCGCGCTTGAGGCCCAGGAGCAGGCAGCGGCTGAGGCGCGTCTCGCCCGGGCGCAGTCGATGGAGGCGGTGGTGTCCGATGTCGGCGAGGTCGTGGCTGCGGCGGCGGCCGGCGATTTCTCGGCGCGGCTGAAGATCGACGAGGCCGACGAGCAGATGCAGCGCCTGGTCGCGGGGATCAACGAGATCAACGCGGTGGTGGATTCGGCGACGAACGAGTTCTCGCGGGCCCTGTCGGCGGTGGCCGGGGGCGACCTGACGGTGCGGGTGGATTCGGCCTATCGCGGCAAGTTCGCCGAGCTGAAGGGCGCGATCAACGACACCGTCGACCGGCTGTCCGCGACGGTGCGCACGATCCAGGT
>NZ_LMJT01000019.1 GCF_001429395.1 Allobosea sp. Root381 | reverse complement strand
CGCGGCCGGCTTCGGCAAGGACACGGTCACCGACTTCAGGACGACGGGCTCGAGTTCGGACGTCCTCGAGTTCGACACGGACGTCTTCGCCGATTTCGATGCGGCGATGGACGCGGCCGCGCAGGTCGGCAACGACACGGTCTTCACGATCGACGCCGACACCGCGCTGACGCTGAAGGGTATCCAGCTCGCCAGCCTCGCCCAGGACGACTTCCGCTTCGTCTGAGCGGAAAACAGATCCAGACGACAACGAGGAAGGGCGCCGGAAACGGCGCCCTTTTTTCTGGAAGGAGCGGGAAGGGCGGGGAACAGCAGCGCGTCAGCAGGCCAACGCCGACCGCCGTCAGGTGCGTGTGCTCAGTCGAGCACCATGCGGATCTTGGCGAGGGCGGACTTATCGTCCTCGTGATAATCGATCATCGTCCGGAAGCTGCCGTCGGCCTTCATCAGATAGACAGAGGCCGAGTGGTCCATGGTGTAGCCGTCGTCTGTCGGGATCTTCTTCGCATAGGCCTTGTAGGCCTTGAGCGCGGTCTCGACCTGCTCCTGCGAACCCGTCAGGCCGACGACCTTGGGATCGAAGGATTGAAGGTAGAGCGCGAGCTGCTCCGGCGTATCGCGCTCGGGATCGACCGTGATCAGCAGGATCTGCAAGCGGTCCGCCTCGGCTCCGATCTGCCTGGTGAGGCTGGCCATCTGCGTCAGCGTGGTCGGGCAGACCTCGGGACAATGGGTGAACCCGAAGAACACCGCCATCGGCTTACCGCGGTAGTCGGCGTCGGTGACCGTCTTGCCGGAATGATCGACCAGCGTGAACGCGCCTCCGATGGGGAGCATGGTCTGTTGAGCCGTGCGAACGGCATCCGGCCGGCCGGGCCCGTCGACTTGCCACCACCCCATCACGATGGCGGCTCCCGCCAAGGCCATCAGGGCGACGCCCGTCCAGGCGCCGTAGCGAATCCATTTCAAGATCGGCATGGGTTGCCTCAAGGATCGGATTGCCTCACCGGTGCCGGCGTCTCGGCGTCGTGGACCTGGGACGCGATCGCGACAGTGGCTCTGGGTGAGCGATCGACCACGGCGAGGGCATAGCGAGGCCTGGACGGCCTAGCAATGCGACATTCCGCGACCGAGGCCAGCCCGACCAGCTCGAACAGCAGCTTGGCGTGGAACCTCCGTCCGCTCAGCGTTGGGCGAGCGACCCGGTCGTGTCCGCGCGCCCCAACCCGTCATCGCCTTCGAAGGGGTCTGCCAATGCGGCCTCTGGCCGGCTGATCGCGACCTTTCCGGCGACCATCGGCTGCATCCGCTCCGGGCCGAGATCTTTCAGCAGCGTGCGGAAGCTCTTGTGCATCCCGCCATCGAGATGCGCGTAGCTCATCGCAGGAGAGCCCGTGCCGACCAGCTCGGCGAAGCGTGCCGCGTCGCGATCCCGCTTCCGGTAGACGAGGGGCTCGATCGCGGGATCGATCGCGTACGGTGGACAGGCCGCCCCCGGCGTCATCGGGCCCGAGCCTTCCGCTGCGTTGAAGACATATCTCCTGTCGCAGGCGGCGAGCCTGGGAGGTTGCCTGGTCGCATCGAAATGGTCCGACCCCTCCTTCAGGTTTTGCCAGAAGGCGAAGTTCGGGTTGTTGCGATGCCGCGCCATGTTCTCCGGCGTCATCCGGAACGGAAGCGCCTGAACCTGGAAGCTGCGCTGGCCACCGGCGAAGGCCTCGCGAGCCAGTCCGTAGATCTCGGTGACGCCTTCGTCGGTCATGGCGAAGCAGCCGGCCGAGGTGCAGGCGCCGTGGACCATCAGCGCCGAGCCGGAATAGCCCTGCGACTGCTCCAGCGGGTTCGGGTAGCCGAGGTTGAACGACAGGTAGAATTGCGAGCGCGGATTCATCAGGTCGGCCGTCACGGTGTAGAAGCCCTCGGGCGCCTGCCGGTCGCCTTCGCGCCTCTTCGGGCCGAGCTGGCCCGACCAGCGGCACATCGGATAGGTCTTGAGCAGGGCGTATTGCCCGCTGCGGTCGCGCTTCCAGACCTCGAGTTCGCTCTCCTTCTTGAAGATGCGCACCAGGATCGGATCGCTCTGGCTCATGCCCTTCGCCGACATCTCGGAGACCAGCCGGGCCGGCAAGGGCTGCAGGTGACGGTCATCGCCCTCGCCGACCACGCAGCCGGAGAGAAGCGCGCCGGCAAGGACGGAAGCGAGCGCAAGGCGCGCCAAGGGGGAGCGGCGGAACGCAGTCATGCAGACGACTCTGGAGCTCGACGGCTAACGAAGTCTGAACAGGAGATCGAGCCGTCGCCGACCTCGCGCGGAATACCATGGCAATGGCGTCAGCCCGTCTTGCTCGCGTCGAAGCGCAGCAGCCGCAGCGCGTTGGCGGTGACGATGACGGTCGCCCCGGTATCGGCGAGGATCGCGACCCAGAGCCCCGTATATCCGAGCACGCTCGTTACCAGGAACACGGCCTTCAGCCCCAGCGCGATGGTGATGTTGACGCGGATATTGGCCATCGTCGCCCGCGCCAGCCGGATCATCGCCGGAACGTCGCGGACCCGGCTCTTCAGGATCGCGCCGTCGGCAGTCTCGAGCGCGACGTCTGTTCCGGAGCCCATCGCCACGCCCAGGCTGGCAGCGGCGAGCGCCGGCGCATCGTTGATGCCGTCGCCGACCATCATCACCGGGGCGGTCGCGGACAAGTTCTTGATCGCCGCGACCTTGTCGTCCGGCATCAGCTCGGCCTTCGCCTCCATGCCGAGCGAGCCGGCGATCGCCGTGCCGGTGCGAGCATTGTCGCCGGTGAGCATCAGCGAGCGGATGCCCATGGCCTTGAGTTCCGCGACTGCGGCTGCCGCATCGTCTCGCGGCTCGTCGCGCAGAGCGATCAGCCCGGTGAGCGTTCCGTCGGCGATCACTGCCGCGACAGTCTTTCCGGTGGTTTCGAGCCGCTCGACATGGGCCTTCGCAACGTCGTCGAACGTTGCCCGCGACAGCGCGTGACGCGGCGCGCCGACGAAGATCGCGACGCCGTCGAGCGAACCAGAGACTCCCTGGCCGGGGATGGCGCCGGCCTCGGCGGCCGGGCGGATCGGAATGACATGGGCCTTCGCCCGCTCGAGGATGGCGAGCGCGAGCGGATGGCTCGATCCCGTTTCCACCGCGGCCGCCAGCTCGATCACCCTGCGCTCGTCCTGCGCCAGGGCCACGACATCGGTGACGCGCGGGGTGCCTGCGGTCAGGGTTCCGGTCTTGTCGAAGGCGACGACGCCGGTCCTGGCGGCGGCCTCGATGACCACACCCCCCTTCAGCAGCAGCCCCTGGCGCGCGCCGGTGGAGAGAGAGGCCGCGATCGAAGCCGGCACCGAGATGACCAGCGCGCAGGGGCAGCCGATCAGCAGCAGCGCCAGCGCACGGTAGATCCAGGTGCCCCAATCGGCGCCGAGCGCAAGAGGCGGTACCAAGGCTACCAGCACCGCGAGCGCGACGATGATCGGCATGTAAATCCGCGAGAAGCGGTCGATGAAGCGCTCGGTCGGCGCGCGTGCCTCCTGCGCCTCCTCGACGAGGCGGATGATGCGGGCGATCGTGTTGTCTTCTGTGGCCCTGGTGACGCGTATGCGCAGCGCCGCCTCGCGGTTCACCGAGCCGGCGAAGACGGCTTCCCCGACGCCCTTGGTCTTCGGCACGGACTCTCCGGTTACCGGGCTCTCATCGATGCCCGAGGTGCCGGAGACGATCTCGCCATCGGCCGGGATGCGGTCGCCGGGTCGGACCAGGACGGTCTGGCCGATGACGAGCGCTGCGGCATCGATCTGCCGGGTCTCGCCGTTCTCTTCGACGAGCGCGGTCTTCGGTACGAGCTCGCCGAGCGCCCGGATCGAATTGCGCGCCCGGTCCGCAGCGACGCCCTCCAGCACCTCGCCGACGGCGAAGAGGAAGACGACCAGGGCCGCCTCCTCGGCCGCACCGATCAGCAGGGCCCCGGTCGCCGCGATCGTCATCAGCATTTCGATGGTGAAGGGCATCCCGGCTGCTGCGGCCGCGAAGGCCCGGCGCGCCACCGGCACCAGGCCGATCATGCAGGCGGCGAAGAACAGCCAGTAGGACCCGCCGTGCCAGACCAGGCTCGCCGTCCACGCCCCGGCCAGCAAAGCGCCGGTTAGCAGGACGAGACGCCCCTTGTTCGTTTGATACCAGGAGACGCCGGCCGGCGTGATCTCGTGGACATGGCCGGGCATGCCGTGGCCGACAGCATTTTCGTGGCCGTGATCGTGATGATGGTCGTGACCGGAGCAGCCGGGGCTATGAACATGCTGCTTCGCATGCTCATGGTTGTGCTTGTGCGCATGATCATGGTCATGCTCGTGGCCGCAGCGGGTAGCTTCGCTGTCCCGCACGGCCGCAGCCTCACCAGGCCTGGCGACCTGCGATAACGTGTAGCCGAGGCTCGCGACGCGCCTTTCGATCGCATCAGGCTTTGTCTGCGCCTCGTCTAGCCGCAGCTTCAGCGTTTCGGACATCAGCGCCACGCTGACATCGGAGACGCCGGGCAGCTTCTCGACAGCCCCGCGGACCTTGGCCGCGCAACTCGCGCAATCCATGCCGCCGATGGTCCAGCTGAGCGCGGATTCCTTGCGGTCGGTCGTTGCTGCCATCGTTGTCTCCTGCTTGACGACACATCGAGACAACCCATGTACGACCTCTAGCCACTTCAGGTTCAAGCGAAAAATGAAGGCCGCCATGAAACCGGATGCGATGAAACCGGATGCGATGAAACCGGATGTCGTGATGCCGATCGGCGCCCTCGCCGAGCGGACGGGGGTGAAAGTCGTGACCATTCGCTATTACGAGCAGGTCGACCTGCTGCCGCTCCCCGAGCGCTCGGATGGCAATCAGCGGCGCTACGGCCGTGCGCATCTGGAGCGCCTTGCCTTCATCAAGCATGCGCGCGACCTCGGCTTCCCGGTGGATGGGATCCGCACGCTGCTGCACCTCTCCGACACGCCCGGCATGGCCTGCGACAAGGCGCATGCGATCGCCGTCGCCCATCTCGCCGATGTCCGCCACAAGATCGCCCGGCTGCGGTCCCTGGAGAGCGAGCTGCAGCGTATCGCGGCGACATGCTCGGGCGGAGTGCAGGCCTGCGACTGCGCCATCATCGAAGCGCTGGCCGATCACAGCTGCTGCAGTTCGGATCATTAGAACATCGGACCGACGCGCTCCTGGCCGATGATGTCCTGGTTGATGTGGGCCTCGAGGTCTTTGACCGCGACGAGCGCTGTCGAGCCGGACTGATCATTTCCGGCGTCCGTCATGGCGCGTTTCTCACCACGCAGCGAAACCCGACATGGCTGGCCGAGGTGTCGATCGGCTCGGCATGGCGAGCGGCCGGGCGATACCGGCGGCAATAGCTCGGCGCGCAGAGATGCGATCCCCCCTTCAGAACCTTCCGGGGAATGCGGATCGCCGGCTGACGCGGATCGTAGCTGTCGGCCTCCGGCCCTCCACGCGGGTTCTGCGGCACGCAGCAGGCCTTCGGCGCGTCCGCCTGATGTCGCGTCGACCAGAAGTCCGCGGTCCATTCCCAGACGTTTCCGATCATGTCGTAGAGGCCGTAGCCATTGGCTGGGTAGCTGCCGACTGGGGAGGTCCGCGCCCACCCGTCCTCCTTGCTGTTCTCGTTGGGGAAGTTGCCCTGCCAGGTGTTGGCCATGTGCCGCCCCCCTGGCGTCAGCTCATCGCCCCAGGCGAATTCGCATCCGTCGCGACCGCCCCAGGCGGCGAACTCCCATTCGGCTTCGGTCGGCAGTTCCTTGCCGGCCCAGGCGGCATAGGCCTCGGCGTCGCGGTAGGCGACATGGACCACGGGATGATCGTCGAGCGCCTTGATCGTCGAGCCCGAGCCGTAGGGCTTGCGCCTGGTCGCCCCGAACTTGAAGGTCCACCATTGCGACCAGTCGCGGATGTCGACCGGATGCGTTGGCGGGTCGAACATCAGCGAGCCCGCCCGAAGCATGTGGGGCAGGGCGCCGGGATAGTCCTTCGGATCGGGTGCGATCTCGGCCAGCGTGACGTGGCCGGTCGCCTCGACGAAAGCCCGGAATTGACGGTTGGTGACGGGCGTCGCGTCGATCCGGATAGCGTCGACCGTGACGCGATGGCAAGGCGCCTCCTCGGCGTAATGCCGATCGGACCCCATCATGAAGGTCCCGCCCGGGATCGATATCATGTCGTCCGTGAAGGCGGGCCTCGCCTGCGCGACGGCGATGTTCACTTCGCCTCCGGGAAGACGGTCTTCCAGTCGTCCTTCATGTCAACCACGGTCCAGCCTTTCGCATTGGCCTCGTCCAGAGCCTTGTCGAGCTTGCCGATCCGCGAGGTCCGGTCGTAGGCCCATTCCCGTTCGGCATCGGTGTGGTGGATGATCAGCGCAAGCCTCGGCCCATCTCCCCCGGCGGTGTACTGCAGCATCTGGAGGTCGCCGTCGGAGTTGCCGAACGCGAGGATCGGACGACGGCCGATGAAGCGGTTGATGCCGACGGGCTTGCCCGGCCCGTCATCGACGAACTCTACCTTGGCCTCCTTGAAGAGTTCTGGCTTGCCGCTGCCGTCGAGGCGAAACGTCACCACGCCGGAGGAGCCGACGATCTGCTCGGGTGGGATGCCGTAGGCCTTCTCGGCGAAGACCCGCATGAACTCGACACCACCGCCGGAGACGATGAAGGTCTTGAAACCGTTTGCCCGAAGGTGCTGGAGCAGCTCGATCTGGGGCTGGTAGATCAACTCGTCATAGCGGCGCTGCTTCGTCGGGTGCCGGGCCGAGGACAGCCAGTTGGCAACCGAGAGCGCGAAGGCATCGGTGGTCGTGCCGGAATGGGTCCGCGCCAGCACCTGGCCGAGACCCTTGTGATTATCCGCCGTCAGCGCCTTGATGTCTCCGGCCAGCACGGAGCGAAACGGCTCCTTGCCTTTCAGGGCAGGGTTTTGTCCGGCGAGCCGCTTGATCTCGTCGATGGCGAACTGGAACTGGAAATAGATCGGCTGCTCGGCCCACAACGTCCCGTCATTGTCGAAGGTGGCGATCCGCCTTTCCGGGGGCACGAAGTCCTGGCCGCGCTCGCGCGTCACCCTGGAAACGAAGTCGAGAATCGTCTGCTTGGCCTTTCCCTCGTTCCAGGACGGAAGCGGGTCGACCTGCTGGGCGAAAGCCAAAGCGCTCCATCCGCAAAGGCCGACGGCAAGGTAGAGGACGGTGCGGCGATGCAGAGGCATCGGTCGTCTCCATCAGTTCGACTTCAGCACTGCCGGCGGGGTCCAGCCTCCCTGCGTGACCTCGGCTTTCGGCCAGTAGGCGCGGACGTAAAGGGAGAAGTCGCCCTTTGGGGCTGGGAGCCAGTTTGCGCGCTGGTTGGCATCGTTCGGCGCCTCCGCCTGAACGTAGAATGTCACGGACCCGTCGGCATTGAGCTTCAGGTCCTTGTTCTTTGTCCCAACCGAAAAGCGGTTGATCGGGTTCGCCACGAAGAAGTGGTGTTCGTTGTAGATCGACAGCGACCAGAAGCCGTTGACCGGCGGGGTGCCGCCCTTCGGAAACGTCACGGTGTAGCGGTTAGCGGCGTTGAGTCGCCCGCCTGCGCTGTCGAGATCCTGGTAGAAGTACTTGGTCTCGTTGGGCGAGTTGACGAGGATGTTCGACTTCGCCACCGCCGTCCGAGTGAAATAGTCGGTGCCGAAGGCGGATTCGTTCGAGATCGTCGACCAGTTGTGCGGGAGCTGCTGGCCGTAGTTGCGGAACTGGAAGAGCGGCGTCACCAGCTTCTCGTCCGACTCGATGGCGCCCTCGGTCATCGCCTGCTTCAGCTTGGGATCGGCCTTCGCCGCGGCGAGCACGGCCAGCACCTGCGCATAGCGCGCCTCCTCTCCCGGAAGCGGCGGCGCGTCGGCGAGGACCGCGGGCAGTTCGTCGACGAACTTTTCCGGGAAAACCCAGCGCGTCTCCGCCTCGCTCGGCGGCGGGGGCGGCGCCTTGGGCAGGTTCGCCCAGTCCATCGTCTTGGTCGTGCCGTCGAAATCGGCGAGCGGATACATGACGATGCCGCGAAGGGCCGGCTGGATCGCTCGCTTGTCTTCGGCTGTGTCGTCCTGGAAGACGCGCGGCGCGATCATGCCGGTGCTCGTCGGCGACCGGAAGACCCTGGTGATGCCGCGCGGTACCTCGCCGGTCCAGTTCGGGCCCACCAGCAGATAGAAGCCCGGCGTCGTGCCGTACATCTTCCCGAGCTGGACGAAGCTGTCGGTGCGGAGATCGACGGCTTGGTAGACCCAGAAGCGGTCGCCGAAATCCGGCACCTGGATTACGACCGGGGAGATGTCGAGCGCGAGCGAGCCGATGCCGTAGACGACATCCTGGTTCGGACAGGCGACGGAGCGCTCCTCCGGCTCGACATAGTCGGTCAGCATGGCGAGCCGGTTCAGCGGAGCCTGCATCAGCGGCCCTGTCCGCGCCGTTTCCTTCACCTGTGCGAAATGCAGGCGGCGGTTGTAGATGTTGACCATCGGCCAGGACCAGAAATACGCGTCCCGGCCGACGAGGCGCGCATACTCCTCGGTGATCTTCACGCGCGCATCTGGTCCGGGCGGCATGGCCCGGTTCCAGCCAGGCGAGGCCTGCACGGCCGGCCCTTGCGCGAATGCGGGGATGCCGAGGAGGCAGCCCGCCACGATGCCTGCCAACATGCCCGCGCGATCAGGCTTCATCGCATTCCTCCCCGTCAGCGTGTCGCTCAGTTCGAACGAGGCCCTGCGGGCGCCTTAGCCGGCGGTCCGCAGGGCGGAATGGTCATTTCGAGGCCTTGGAGGCGGTGTTCTCGAGGTTCTTCATCAGAGCATCGACCATCTGGTCGACGCTGAAGCTCGCCGGCCGCTGGCTCGGCGGGAAGTCCTTGAAGGTCTGGAGGAAGGGCGCCACGCGATAGACGCCGTACTGGATCAGGTAGGCGTTCTTGGCGAGCCAGTCGTAATACTGGTCGGAAACGACGTCGGCGCGCTCCATCGGGTCCATGCGCAGGTTGAAGACCTTCGGCGCGCGCAGGCAGGTGAAGGGGTTGGACCAGACGGTGAAGCCGCCGGGAGCCCGCTGCTCGCAGAAGACGATCTTCCAGTCGTTGTAGCGATAGGAGACCAACTCGCCGTCATCGTTGAAGTAATAGAACTCGTTGCGCGCCGACTTGGGCTGCTGGCCGGTGAGGTAGGGGAGCTGGTTGTAGCCGTCGAGATGGACCTTGGCCTGGGTGTTGCCCAGCGACGTACCCTTGGCGAGCTTCTCTTTGATCTCGCCATCGCCGGCGGCGGCGACCAGCGTCGGGAACCAGTCGAGTCCGGAGATCATCTCGTTGGAGACCTCGCCGGCCTTCACCCGGCCGGGCCAGCGGATCATTGCCGGTACACGGAAGGCACCCTCCCAGTTCGTGTCCTTCTCGGACCGGAACTGCGTGGTCGCGGCATCGGGCCAGGACCATTGGTTGGGGCCGTTATCGGTGGTGTAGATGACGATGGTGTTGTTCGCGATGCCGAGATCATCGATCGCCTTGAGCAGCTTGCCGACGTCGCCGTCATGCTCGAGCATGCCATCGGCATAGTCGTTGCCCGGCATGCCGCTGGCGCCCTTCATCGACTCCCGTACATGGGTGAAGGCGTGCATGCGCGTCGTGTTCATCCAGGTGAAGAACGGCTTCTGCGCCTTGACCTGCCGCTGGATGAAGTCGACCGCCGCGGCGGTGGTCTCGTCGTCGATCGTCTCCATCCGCTTGCGGGTCAGCGGTCCCGTGTCCTCGATCTTGCCGTCGGCCGAGGATTTGAGGACGCCACGCGGCGAATTGGCCTTCACGAAGGCGGTGTCGTTCTTCGGATAGTAGGGGCGCTCAGGCTCCTCCTCGGCGTTCAGATGGTAGAGATTGCCGAAGAACTCGTCGAAGCCGTGGCGTGTCGGCAGGAACTCGTCGCGATCGCCGAGATGGTTCTTGCCGAACTGGCCCGTCGCGTAGCCGAGCGGCTTCAGTGCGGCTGCGATGGTGACGTCGCGATCCTGCAACCCGACCGTGGCACCGGGGATGCCAACCTTGCAGAGGCCTGTCCGCAGGCAGACCTGTCCCGTGATGAAGGTCGATCGCCCGGCCGTGCATGAATTCTCCGCGTAATAGTCGGTGAACATCATGCCTTCCTTGGCGATCCGATCGATGTTCGGCGTCCGGTAGCCGACGAGGCCGTGGGAGTAAGCGCTGATGTTGGATTGACCGACATCGTCGCCGAAGATCACCAGGATGTTCGGGCGCTGCTGATTTTGTCCCTGCGCCTGGGAGGGCGGCGCTGCCGTTGGCGCGGGGGGCGGAGCTTGGGAGACGGCCGGCGCCGCCCAACTCATCAGGGCGGTCAAGGCCGCCGCCGCTAGCAATCGCTGTCGTGGCATCGAGCACTCCTTCGCGTGGAGCGCCGCTTCCGGCGAGACATTCACCCGAGCGCGCTCGCGCAGGCTTGCATGGGGGTCGCCGGTGATTAAGGCCGTAACTGTTACCGCCGATCCGGTATCGATCAGGAGCTCGACCGCTGACGAGCCACGTCGCATGCGGCAATTCCCGCTGTCTCGTCGATCAGACGGATGCAGGGTTCGGATCGCGCTTCGAGATCGCGGTAATCGCAGAGGAGGACAGCCCCACTTTCGGCATTCCAGAGCCTCCACGAGTATCGGCGCTTCGGACCGAAGGAATGGACAGCGATATCGAGGCACAGCGTGGCGCTGATGCGATCCCCCAGCATGCGCGCGGCGGCCGCGTCAGTATCGGGTGGCGACCAGAATACCTTGAAGGCGGCCTTGCCGAGGCATTTCATGACCGCATTGGTGAACAGGTCCCGGCGCATTGCCGTCTCCGGGTCGACCGGACCCGACCGCTCGCGCACCACGATGCTTTCCTGTGGCGTTGGCACTGGAACCGGCGTGCGCGGCTTGACGGGTTGTTCCTCCCTTGCCACCGTTCCGGGAACGATGAAGGCCGGGACATAGGTTCCAGGGGACATCGAAATCCGGATCGCATCGTTTCGTCCGCCGGAGTCGTAATAGTTGGCCAATGCCGACCGGAGCCTGTTGGCCTCGATCCTGACGATGGGATCCACGGCCGGGTCGAAGCTCTGGTCACGTCCGAAGACGTCGACTCCGATCGTGTAGGCCTTGATCCGGTCGGCGTGGCCATCGACCGTCTCGCGAACCACGAATTCGAGGAAACGCCTGTTCCGCTCGGAGAGGCGCAGGGCCGGATTTCCTACGAGGTCCTTGAGCGCGCTCAGTACCGCGACAGAGGACGGTCCTGGTTCATGCGTCGATACATTGCCGCCCATGCCTCGCTCCTGAGCCGGACAAAATGCAGACGGTGGAGAACAAGAGGCGCGATCATGGCGCAACCCGGATGGGGAGGCAATAGATGCGAGATGGCTGTCGAATTGTTCGGATTTTAGGAAATCAGCCTGAGAATGTCCTTTTCGGTCTCGGCTGCCAGAGAGCGATACTCATCGCTTCGCTCGTTTGCGACGGCATCGTGCGATTTGGCCCAGTAGGCGACAGCCTCGCAGGCGGTTTCGTAAGCTTCGCAGAGTTCCGATACCGACGGATCACAGAGGAAGCGCTCCTTGAGAGCCGCGCGACGGTCGGGCCATCGGAGCATCAGGCGTGCCAGCCCGCGCTTTCTGGTTGCGTCCATTGGCTCCTCGCCTGCGCAACATGGATTATTGCCGCAAGCGGGCATTTTGCGGCCGCGGCGGCCCCTTTCACAGCCGGTAACCGTTACCGCGCGGACCAAAGAATGGGGAACAAACAAGCTTGACGATGGTCGACGGACACGTGAGCCTCGCTCCCTGAAATGCGGGGCGACTCGATGCGGCTATTTCGGACTGGCCTACTCGCTGGGGCTGCGACGGTTGCGATCCTCGCACTGTCTCCGGCGCAAGCCACGGAAGGCGGCGCCAGCCTGTTCCTTCCGGGGTTTCACGGCCCAATGGCAGGCGTCGTCCCGCCGCCCGGCTTCTATTTCGAGACCGATCTCTACGCCTATTCCGGGCGGCAGTCCGCCGGTAAGCAAACCCAGTTCGGCGGCGCCGTCGTCGCGAATGTGAAGGTGGAAGCCAGGGCCGCTTTCCTGACCCCGACCTGGGTAACGCCGCTGCAGATCTTCGGCGGCAATCTCGGCTTCGCCATCTCGCTGCCTTTCGGCATTCCGCGCGTCAGCGCTGGTGCGCTGATCTCAGCTCCTCGGTTCGGGCGAAGCTTCGGCATCGGCCTGCGCGATGCCGATTTTCTGTTCGGCGATCCCATCGTGTCGAGCTTCGTCGGCTGGCATCACGGCAACTTCCACTGGCAGGTTGCTGCCTCCGTCAACATTCCCTCGGGGACTTATCAAGTCGGCGAGCTGTCGAACCTGTCGTTCAATCGCTGGATCGGCGACTTCTCGATCGCGGCAACCTGGTTCGATCCCAATCTCGGTCTCGACATATCCGGCGCTGTTGGCCTGGAGATCAACGGCACAAACGACGACACGGACTACAAGAGCGGCAATGCGATCCATGGCGATCTGGCCATCACCAAGACACTCTCGAAGGAGTGGTCGATCGGTTTCCTGGCCTCGCACTACCAACAGGTCAGCGGCGACGGCGGAGCGGGAGCATCGCTCGGACCCTACAAGGGTCGCACCACGGCGCTGGGAGGCCATATCAGCTACTCGTTCGAGCTGGCGGGAACTCCCATCACGGCGCGGCTGAAGGTGCTGCGGGAGGTCGACGTCAAGAACCGCCCGGAGGGAACGATCGGCTTGTTTTCGATCGCTTTTCCGATTGGGGGGAAGCCTAGCCCGACGCCGTCGCCGGAGGCCCGGATCGTCAAGCACTGATCCCGTAGAGCCGTGAATGGCAACCGCGGCAGGGGAGCGGGCCTGTCGCGCGTTACGTTCTGCCGCGGCGCACTGATCGAGGTCTGGACGACGTAGGAGAACTTCTTTCCGTCCTTCTCGCGGATGCCGTCGGCGAGCTCGAAGTGCTTGGGCTCGGTGATGAAGCTGGCGGTTGCGGTGCCGGCGCGGCCGTGGATGTCGCGCTGGATCGAGTCGCGGCGGACCAGCAGGTTGATCGCTTCCCGCAACTTCGGCTCAGAGAGGGTGGGATACTCCGTCTCCTGCTGGAGTTCGGCATCCACCTCCGTCCAGGGATCGGTCGCGTTGAGAATGATGAATTCGATGTTGCCGCTCGGAGCGAAGAGCGTTGCGGCTGCCGGATTCCAGGTGCTGCCGATCAAACGTCGCACGCGGCGGCTTCGATGAGCCGGCGCTGCGGGCGTCTCTCGCGTCGGGGCATCGCGCCGGAGCCGGTCTCGACTGCCTTACAGGACGAGCCGCTTCCGCCTGAACCGCCCTTCTGGGCGCTGCCTGCCGGCATGCAGGTGTTACGCCGAAGCCACTTCCGTTTCCAAACTTAAGGGTAGCGAACGCATGTTCATTGCCCAGGACTAGGGGTTGGACCAACATTACCATTGGTAAATCGATATCTGCGAGGCCGATTCCCTTATGGTCGTCCGGCGATAGCGGAAGGCCGCGTCCAAAATCCATCTGCGCTGTGTGGGTGAGACGACGGGCCGGGGAGGGGCGGCGCAATGACTTCGCAAGCGCAGATCTTATGCACGCCGGCTCGCGTCTCGCCGGGCGGTGGATCTGAGCGGCAGTCTGTGGCCATGCGACCGCGCCCGATCCGGCTGTCCGGCTGCCGCTCTCTCCTGCTGGCTGGTACTGCGCTCGGCCTGCTGCTGTCGGCTCCGGCCCTGTCGCAGGACGCGGCCTGGCGCGCGAGCCCGGGTTCCGGCGACCTCTCGCTCGGCACCAACTGGAGCTCGGACTCGGTTCCGACCGGTCTGGCCACTTTCGGCTCCAGCTCAATCACGACAGTGTCGAATTCCGGCAATCTGTCGCTGAGCGGGATTGCGTTCAATACTTCCGCGTCTGCTTACACTATTTTCGTCAACGGTATGCTCACGATCGATGGTGTAGGCATCGTCAATAATTCGCCATCTATTCAGGTTATTGCCGGAAATGGCGTAATGGAGATGCTATCCGGAACTGTTTCGAGTAATGTCTATTTTGATCAATATGACGAGATGAGGTTCAGGGGCTCATCGTCGGCAGGGCAGGCGACGATCAGCAATCAAGCAATGTTGCTGTTCTACGACAATGCCACGGCGGGCGGTGCGAGGGTCATCAGCAACTGGGAAGTTGCCTTTTCCGGCAACGCCACTGCGGGCGACGCGACGATCGAGAATTCCGGGCTCGTGAGATTCTCCGCAAATTCCACCGCAGGCAACGCGGCTCTCAATAACATAGGCTCGGGAATCATCAGCCTCGAAGGTTCCACCGGTCCCGGCGGACTTAATCACATCAGCGCCGGCTCGATCGCGGGCGGGGGCAGGCTGTGGCTCGGGGCCAACGAGTTCACCGTCGGCGGCAACAACATCTCGACGACCTTCAGCGGGATCATCGAGGATCATCTCATTCCGGGCGGCTCGCTGGTCAAGATCGGGACAGGTACACTGACGCTGTCGGGTGCCAACACCTATACGGGCGGCACGACAATCGCCGGCGGCGCGATCTCGATCGGCGCCGACAACAATCTCGGCAATCCCGCGGCCGGGCTCACCTTCGACGGCGGCACGCTGATCACGACGGCCTCCTTCACCTCGAGCCACGGCGTCACGCTGAACGCTGGCGGCGGCACCATCGATACCGGCGCCAACACGCTCGAGCTGAGCGGCGACATCACCGGCGCGGGCGGCCTGACCAAGATCGGCCTGGGCACGCTGAGGCTGAGCGGCGTCTTCAATGACTATACCGGCCCGACCAACATCCTCGCCGGAGAGCTTTCGGCCGACGACGGGGCGTTGAGCATCGACAGCGATGTCACGGTCGCGTCTGGCGCCAGGCTGACCGTCGCTGGCACCAACGCGATCGGCTCGCTGTCGGGGGCCGGCATCGTCGACATCGCGGTGGATGAGGGCCTCTATACCGGCTTCAACGGCGTCTCGGCGACCTTCTCCGGCACGTTCAGCGGAGGTGGTTCGCTCTCGATCGAGGGCGGCACGCAGATCCTTACCGGCAGCGGCAGCGCCATCGGCATGCTCGAGATTTGCGGCTGCAGCAACACCAGCCTCATCTTGCGCGGCGGGGACCTCAGCGTCGCCGACGTCATCCAGGTCAGCGGCGGCGTATTCCGGGTCGAGCAGGGCGCGAAGCTGACGGCGCTGCCGACGAGCCCGTTCATCATGGTCGATGCCGAATTCAGCGTCGATGGATCCGCTTCGCGGGTGGAGGTCGGCAATATGCTGGTCTTCTCCTCCGCAACCACGACGCTGACCGTTTCCGGCGGCGGGACGCTGGTCAGCGGCGGCGCCAGTCTGGACGCAACCGATATCTTTGGCCCTGCGAGCCTCGACGTTACCATCACCGGCGCAAGTTCGAGCTGGACGATCAACAGCGGCGGCGGGGTTTCGGTCGGCCTTGACGGCGCCTTCGGCGGCCCCTTCAGCGCGCCTCAGCCCGTGACGGTAAGCGTCGCCGATGGCGGCAAGCTCGTCGCGGACCAGATCGCGATCGCCGGCAACGGCACCCTGAAGCTCGGCCTCGGCGGGCTGCCGGGCACTATCGCTGCTCCCTTCATCACCAATGAAGGCCGCATCGTCGCCGATTTCGTGGGCGAGGCGACGCTCGACGCTGCCATCGACGGCAGCGGTACGCTGACCAAGCAAGGCTCCGGCACGCTCGTGCTGAGCGGCGCCAACAGCTATACCGGCACCACCTTCCTGAATGGCGGCGCGCTCAGCATCGCTTCGGATGCCAATCTCGGCGATCCCGGCAGCACGCTCGTGTTCAATGGCGGCACACTGCAGGTCACTGGTACCGGCCTGACCGCGCTCGCCCGCCCCATCGTCTTCGACACGGCCGGCGGCGGCTTCGACATCGCGGATGCGGCCAACATCTTCACCATCGCGCAGTCGCTCGGTGGCCCGGGCAGCCTGACCAAGTCCGGCGCCGGTGCGCTCGTGCTGACGGCCAGCAACACCTATGGCGGGGGAACCGTCGTGAAGGGTGGCGCTCTCAGCGTCGCCCGCGACGGCAATCTCGGCGACCCAGCCGGTACGCTCGCGCTCGACGGCGGCGTGCTGCGGATCACGGGGACGGGGTTCAGCCAGACGAGCCGGGTGATCACGCTCGGCGCTGGCGGCGGCGGCTTCGACATCGCGGATGCCGCCAACACCTTCACGCTCGGCCAGTCACTGTCCGGGACGGGAGGACTTTCGAAGGCCGGCGCCGGCACGCTCGTCCTGACCGGGGCGAACAGCTATTCCGGCGGCACGACGATCAATGGCGGCACGCTGGTCGGCAACAGCGCGAGTCTCCAGGGCCAGATCCTCAACAATGCCGCGCTGGTGTTCAAGCAGAGCGTGGCAGGGACCTTCGCTGGCACCATCTCGGGCACCGGCTCGTTCGCCAAGCTCGGCACGGGCATGCTCACGCTCACCGGCGCGAACACCTACTCAGGCGGCACCACCATTTCCGGTGGTACGCTGGTCGGCGACAGCACCAGCCTCCAGGGCCCGATCTTAAACAACGCCGCGCTGGTCTTTGACCAGGCCGCAGGCGGTTCGTTTGCGGGCGCCATCTCCGGTACCGGTACGCTCGCCAAGCAGGGCGCGGGCACCCTGATCCTGACCGGCACCAGCACGCTGAGCGGGCCGACCACGGTCACGGCCGGGCAGCTCACGGTGAACGGCTCGCTCGCCGGTTCCGTGGTGACGTTGAACGGCGGCACGCTCGGTGGCAGCGGCACGCTCGGCGGCATCGTCGTGAATGGCGGCACGGTCGCGCCGGGCAATTCGATCGGCACGCTGAACATCGCCGGCAATGTCGGGTTCGGTGCCGGCGCCACCTATCAGGTTGAGCTCGATGCGACCGGCGCCAGCGACAGCATCGTGGCGACCGGCACGGCAACGCTGAATGGCGGCCAGGTTCAGGTCCTGGCGGCCAACGGAGCCTATGCGCAGTCGACCCGCTACAGCATCCTGACCGCGCAGGGCGGCGTCAGCGGTCAGTTCGCCGGCGCAACCTCCGACCTCGCCTTCCTGACGCCGTCGTTGAGCTATGGCGGCAACGAGGTCGTGCTGACGATGGCGCGCAACCAGGTGGCGTTCCCGGCCGTCGCGATCACGCGCAACCAGGCCGGCGCCTCACATGCGGCCGAGGCGCTGGGAACCGGCAATGCCATCTATGACCGCCTGCTCGGCACCACGGCCGAACAGGCGCGCGCCGGCTTCGACGCGCTCTCCGGCGAGGCGCATGCGCAGGCCGTCTCGATTGCGGTCGAGGACAGCCATCTCATTCGCGAATCGATCCTGAACCGGCTGCGCGCGCCATTCGGTCCGGCAGCGGCAGGCGGCAGCGTCGAGGGCTCGTTCACGGCCGACCTTCCGGGGCGCAAGTCGTCCACCGCCATGCCGGCGCCGGTCTTCGACCCGAGCCGCTTCGCGATCTGGGGCGAGGCGATCGGCGCGAAGGGCTCGACCGACCGCGACGGCAACGCGGGCTCGCTGCATCGCAGCGGCGGCGGCATGCTGCTCGGTATGGAGATGAAGTCGGATACGCTCAGTGCCGCGCAATGGCGCCTCGGCGTTGCGGGCGGCTACACGCAGAGGGATTTCGACATCGACGCACGCGCCGCCAGGGGCGAGCTCTCGAGCGTCCATGGCGCGATCTATGGCGGCACCCGCTTCGGTGCCGTCTCGTTCCGGGCCGGCGCGGCCTATGCCTGGAGCGAGACCGACATGCGGCGACAGGTCTCGCTGCCCGGTTTCACCGACAATCTGCGGCTCGACGGCCGCAGCGCCACCGCCCAGGCCTTCGCCGAGATCGGCTACGGGCTGACGCTCGGCCCGGTCGCGTTCGAACCCTTCGCGCAGATCGCGGCGGTCAGCATCCGCACCGACCGGGCGGCAGAGCAGGGCGGCGCTGCCGCGCTGGTTGTGCTCGGGCGCGACCAGCGCCTCGGCTTCACCACGCTCGGCCTGCGCGCCGAGGCGCAGCTCGGCGCCCTGCCGCTGATCGCGCGCGGCATGCTCGGCTGGCGCCATGCCTTCGGCGACACCACACCGGCGGCCGATCTCACCTTCGTCACGGGCGTGACGCCGTTCCGCAGCTATGCCGCGCCGCTTGCGCGCGACACTCTGCTTGCCGAGGCGGGGCTGGCCTGGAAGGCGTCCCGCTCGACCACGCTCGGCTTGAGCTATGGCGCGGCGCTGAGCGACAACGCGCGGGATCATGCCTTGAAGGGGCGGATCGATATCATGTTCTGATCATCCGGCGCTGCAGCCGCCGTACCTCGGATCATGCAGAGGAGGGCACGGCATCCCCTGTCCCGCATCGCTGCGAGGCTGGTGAAGGCGCAGCGAAAGGCTCAACGCCAAGGCTCCCCCACGGCCATTCGAAGACGATGACCTTCCTCGCCGCCCTCTGCCACGACCGCATCACCGCACCCTGGGTGCTCGGCGGACCGATCGGAGAGCTCTTCCGCCTCACCTCGGACGACTTTCATTTCTTGTCCAGGATGCGAACCATGGCGTCGTAGCCTCGCTGGCGTGCCATCTCGATCGGTATCACGCCACTGCGGTCTCCGAGGTCGCGCCGGGCGCCGGCAGCGACGAGATGGCTCACGGTGCGCTGATGCCGCGCTCCACCGTCGCCGAGGACGACGGCCTCGATGAGCGCGGTCCAGGCGAGGTTGTTGACGTGATCGAGCGGGGCTCCGGCGTCGATCAGGACCTTGACGATCTCGTCATGGCCGAGATGGGCGGCAGCGATCAGGGCAGTGCCGTCATAGGGACTGGTGATCGCCTTCGGATCCCCGCCGATCGCCAGCGCCACACGCATCGTCCCGACGTCGTCGGCGACCGCCGCGATCGTAACCGTGTCGTAGCGCTGAGCGTCGAGAGCACGTGGATCGGCCCCCAGCCTGACCAGCGTCCGCATGGCCTCGGGCTGCCGGGCATGGGCCGCGATGTGAAGCGCAGTTCGGTCGTGGCCATCGCGCGCATCGATCCCGGCACCTGCCGCCGCCAGTCTCTCGATCGCAGCGACGTCACCGGTCCAGGCGGCCGCCTGCAGGCCGCGATAGCCCGCGATCTCGTCGGCCGATGGCGGTGTCTGCGCCGAGGCCGGTAGTGATGCAAAGGCCGCGACCAGAGCCAGAGCGATGATGCGGGCGAATGCGCGTTTCATCGGATACTCTCCTGCAGCTCGCGTGACTGCGTCAGGCGGTCCCGACGCTGCCGAACACCATGCGGCCGCGATGGAAGGTTGCGCTGCGCTCCGGCAGCCTTGCCACGGCCTCGGCGGAGCAGCTGGCCGGAACCAGCGTGAAGTCGGCGCCGTCCCCGGCCTTGGGCCATGCGCGTTTGCCGCCGTCGTCGAGCGGGAGAACGCCGCCGGTCGCGATCGCCAGGGCACGGGACAGGCGGAACTCGTCGCTGCCGCGGTAGAGTTGAGCGTAGAGATTGGCTTTTTCGAGCATGTCGGCACGGCCGAAGGGCGACCAGTGATCGTAGACGCTGTCGGTGCCCGTCATCACGAACACGCCCTTCTCGCTCAGCTGCGGCAGCGGCATCGTCATCGCGCCGAGCGGCACCGACGAGGCGATCGTCATGCCCTGTGCCGCCATGCGCGAAGCCGTCTCGGCCAGAGCGCCGGGTGCCAGCGTCGCGAGAGCGAAGGCGTGGCTGATCGTCACCTTGCCACGCAGGGCCGGGTTCTTCTCGACCGTTTCGATCATGCGGCCGATCGCTGCGACGCCGGCCGGGCTCGCCTCGTGAAGGTGAATATCGACGCCTTTGCCGGTGTCGAGCGCGATCTGGAACATCGCGTCGAGCGACTTCTCCATAGCACCGTCGACATTGGTTGGATCGAGCCCGCCGACATAGGCAACGCCCATGCTCATAGCCTCCCGCATCAGCCCATCGACCTTCGAGTGCAGGAGACCATGTTGTGGGAAGGCAACGATCTCGCAGCTGAAGTCGTCGCGATGATTCTCCAGCGCGCGCTGCAGATGTTCAAGGCTCTTAAGCCCGCTGACCGGATCGATGTTGCAGTGACTGCGGGCGACCGTGGTACCCTTGGAGTGCAGCAGGGCGATCAGTGCCTCGGCGCGCTGCTGCGAGGTCGGCAGCAATTGCGGCAGCAGCCTCTCTTCGCGCGCGATCATGTCGAGGATCGTCTTGCCCTGCCGCGGGAGCGGCGCCTGCCACGGGCCGCCGTAGAAGGTCTTGTCGAGGTGAATGTGCATGTCGCGCATCGCCGGCAGGGCGAGCTGGCCATTGGCCCGGTAGGTGGGCACTCCGGCTGGCAAGACGGCGTCTGCGGCATGAAGCGCGACGAATTTGCCAGCCTTGATCTCCAGCGAATGCAGGGCCGTGCGGGTGGCCGTCACGACGTCGCCGTCATAGGCGAAGCCTTCCTCGAGCCGGACATTCGTCAGCAGATAGTGCTGGTCCGTCAGGCTGCGCGTCTCCGCTTCGGCCGCGGCAGGCTTGCCGGGGGCGGGCGAGGCCTTGGTTCCGCCACTGCCTGTCAGACCTGCCACGGCGCAGGCGGTGACGATGCCACCCGTCCGGCCGAGAAACGCACGCCTGTTCTGATGGTGTCCCGTTTCCATGCTTCGCCACCTCCCTATGGTTGTTGCCCCTGAAATACGGGGCAAGGCAGCGCTTTGGCAGCGATAATTGGCAATGCTGGCGATTGAGAAGGTCAATGCCGTCGTCAGTCACGCCTCCAGCCGGCAGAAGGTTGCCAGCCGTTCGGCCAACGCGGTGGTCGCGGCCGGCGCATCGTCCCGATAGTAGAGCGCCAGCTCGAAATCGGTGATCTCGGCCAGCCCCTCGGCTGCGCCAAGGGGCCTGTGCCCGGGCAACCTGCAGCCGGCGGGCAGCAGGGTCACGCCGAGCCCCGCGGCGGACGCGGCGGCGAGCGCTGCCAGGCTGCCGCTGCAATATCCGACGCGCCAGCGGATGCCGAGCGCGTCGAGCGCTCCGCATAACTCGTCGCGATAGAGCCCGCCGAGCGGGAACATCGCCAGGGAAACGGGAGCGCGCTCGATGGCCGGATGCGCCCGACTGTCGAGCCAGAGCAGCGGCTCGCGCCGGGCTGCGCGTGGCGGCTGCCCGCGCCGCTGCTTCACCAGGATCAAGTCGAGTTCCTCGCGCTCATAGGCAGTGCGTAGATCGGCGCTCAGCCCGCTGGTCACGTCGAGTCTCAGATGCGGTTGCTCCCGGCTGAAGGCCGCCAGCAACTCGACGGTCGGCACTGCGAAGTCCTCCGGCATTCCGAGACGCAGCACGCCGTCCCGCCAGGCGCCGGTTAGCGCATCATGCGCCTCCTCGTTGAGCGCGATGATCCGCCGCGCATAGCTCAGCAGCCGCTCCCCCTCTTCCGTGAGTTCGACCTGATGCGAGGAGCGCTCCAGCAGCGCCTGGCCCAGCAAATCCTCGAGCCGTTTGACCTGCAGGCTGACAGTGGACTGCGACAGCGATACCCGGTCGGCCGCGCGCGTGAAACTCAGCGCCTCGCAAACGGCGACGAAGCTGATCAGCAGCTGCGGATTGAACATCGGATATCGGTTCACGGATCCGTCGCTCCTGGATGCGTCGCGCCGCGACCAGAGTTGTTACCCCGACACTCAGTTCCGCAGCAACGAGTCCTCATGGCGCTCTTCGCGCGTAGCCGATGATGTGCCGCAACGCGGGCATGTTGATGCGGATCCTTCGGGCAAGCTCGCTCGCACTCGCCGTCCTTCACTCCGGCACGCCGGCTTTTTTCAGTCCCTCGACGAACACTTCGCAATGAGCGAATTTTCCGAGGTTTTGACGAAGGACCGAGAGGCGGGGCGGCGGGCCGACGCGAGCCCGAGCGGCGATGAATTCCTGCGCCTCCTCGATGAGACCGAGATGACCGCAGCAGCTGATCAGCGTGTTGTAGTGGACTGAATATTCGGCAAAGGCCGCGACCTCTCGCTGGAGAGGGGGAAGCGCCTCCTCGAACCGCCTTGGCCCCCGGCAGGGCCAGCCCATGGATCGCCGTGTAGATGCCCGCAAAGAACTCGGGCGCACATGGCCGCGTCGCCTATGATCGTCTGCTTGGTGACGCAGCCAAATCTCCCATCGGCAAGCCCGAGGGCTTCGGGAACCAGTTCCGCGGCACGAGCAGCGGTGCTGCCGACTTGACGAGGCCTTTGCAGACCGCCCAGTCAAGCCGGCCCTCCTCACTTGGTCACGTGCCCGGTTCGGTGCCGTCCCAAACGATCGCGATATTGGACGAGCGCCAGAGCGGACCTGCGTCGCGGTACTGGCCCGCAAGTTGCCCGCCGAGCGCAGTGTAAAACGCGATGGCTGGGTCGTTACCGGCGACGACACCAAGTCCGACGCCGCCAAACCCCTGTGACTGCAGGTGCCGCATCGCGGTTGCCAGCAATCTGCGGCCGATGCCATGCCGTTGCAGGGCGCTGTCGACGTAGAGGGCCCCGATCTCACCACGATCGCCGAAAATGGCATTGGACGGCTTGCCTGCTGCTACAATACCGACCACGCGCCGATCGAACTCGGCGACGAACACGGCCTCTCCAGGCGAGGGAGCCGACAGTCGGGCACGCCAGCCCGTCATACGGTGCTTCTCGTCGAGAGCGAGCTGCACATCGGCGGGCGCGATTTGGCGATAAGTTTCGCGCCACACCTTGACGTGAAGCGCGGCAATCGCGCCGGCGTCTGCAATCGTCGCGGGGCGAATCTCGACTTCCATCGGTTTTCCGCTCAGGTTCTCGCTTGCATCGCAGCATCGACTCTCGGCACTGCCGAAAGCAGCTTGATCGTATAGGGGTGCTGCGGATTGTTCATCACTGTGTCGGCATCCCCGATCTCGACCAGCTCGCCGCGGTTCATCACTGCGATCCTGTCGGCGAGATGGGCGACCACCGAGATGTCGTGGGAAATGAACAGATAGGCGACGCCAAGGCGGTCGCGCAGGTCGGCGAGCAGGTTGACGATTGCCGCCTGGACCGAGACGTCCAACGCCGAGACCGGTTCGTCGCAGACGATGAATTTCGGCTCTGTCGCCAGCGCGCGGGCTATGCCGACGCGCTGCTTCTCGCCGCCGCTCATCTGGTGGGCGTAGCGATCCGCGTAATGGGCGGGCAGGCGCACGAGATCGAGCAGGGCCCGGACACGCGCCGGGATCTCGGCCTTCGGCACCAGGCCGAAGCGCTCGATCGGGCGAGCCAGCAGTTCACCGATGGTCTTGCGCGGGTTGAGCGAGGAATCCGGGTTCTGGAAGACGATCTGTGCCGTGCGACGCATGGCCTCCAACTCGCGCTGCGGCTTGTCCGATATCGTTTCCGATCCGATCCGGATCGTCCCGGCGTCGGGGTCGATCAGGCGCAGGATGGTGCGGCCGAGCGTCGTCTTGCCCGAGCCGGATTCGCCGACGAGGCCGAGCACTTCGCCCTGGCGGATGTCGAGGCTGATGGCGTTGACCGGCGTCAGCAGCGTCTCGACCTTGCGCGGACGCCAGCCGTCGAAGCGCCAGCCACCACCGAGCCGGAAGGTCTTGGTGAGATCGGTGACCGAGACGATCGGCTTCTGGTTGCGGGCGGAGAGGTCGATCGGCTCGGCAACCTGCTCTGGTCGGGGCCAGGGCGTGTCGCGCAGGGGCTCGGCATTGGCGCAGCGGACCTTGCGCTCACCGACCTGGCGAAGCGTCTGCGGCGCATCGCTGGACGGCGTCGCGAAGGGGCAGCGCGTGATGAAGCGGCAGCCGGAGGGCGGCTTGCGCAGGTCGGGCAGGCGGCCCGGGATGGCGGCGAGGCGATGCTGCTTCAGGCCGATGCGCGGGATCGCCGCGAGCAGCCCCTTGGAATAGGGATGCACCGGGTGGTGCAGCACCTCGGTGGTGCTGCCGTGCTCGACGATCTGCCCGGCATAGAGCACCGCGACCTCGTCGGCGATGCGCCGGACCACGCCGAGATTGTGACTGATGAAGAGCATGGTGAGCCCGCGGCTCGTCCGCAGCTGTTCGAGCAGATCGAGGATCTGCGCCTCGATCGTCACGTCGAGAGCCGTCGTCGGCTCGTCGAGGATCAGCAGGTCCGGCTCCGGCGCCAGTGCGCCGGCGATCAGCGCGCGCTGGCGCATGCCGCCGGAGAGCTCGTGCGGATAGGCCTTGGCGACAGCCTGCGGATTGACGATGCCAACCTCGTTGAGCAGTTCCACCGCACGCTCGAAGGCCTGGGCCTTGCTGAAGCCGCGATGATGGACCAGCCCCTCGCCAACCTGCTCGCCGATCGGCAGCGACGGGTTGAGGACGGAGAACGGATCCTGGAAGACCAGGCCGAGCCGCGAGCCGCGCAACTGACGGCGCTCCTCGAAGGACATCGCGCCGATGTCCCGGCCGTCGAAGACGATCTTGCCGGAGGCGATCTCGGCCTCCTGCGGCAGCAGGCCCATCGCGGCCAGCGCCACCGTGCTCTTGCCCGATCCGGACTCGCCGACCAGCGCCAGCGTGCGGCCCTTCTCGGCTGAGATCGAAATCGAGGAAAGCGCCTCGAGCACGCCGCCCGGCGTGCGGTATCGGACAGTGAGGTCGTCGATCTGCAGCATGTCAGCGCTTTCCGATGCGGGCCTTGAGCCGCGGGTCGAGCCGCTCGCGGGCGCCGTCGCCGAGCAGGTTGATGCCGATGACGAGCACGCACATGGCGATGCCCGGCGCCAGCGCGATCCAGGGCGCGCGGTCAATGAAGGAGCGTGCTTCCGAGATCATCAGGCCCCAGTCCGAACTCGGCGGCTGAGCGCCCAGCCCCAGAAAGCTCAGCGCCGAGCCGAGCAGGATCGCATAGGTCACTCGCAGGCTGGCCTCGACCAGCAGCGGCGGCCAGGCATTGGGCAGGATCTCGCGGAAGAGGATGTACCAGTTGCTCTCGGCGCGAGCCTTGGCGGCCTGGATGAACTCCTCGTTGGCGAGGGTGAGGGTGACGCTGCGTGCTATGCGCGCGATCAGCGGGATATAGACGAAGCCGACGGCGAGCGCGGTCTTCCACAGCGCCGGCGGCGTCACCGCGAGGACAAGGAGGCCGAGCATGATCGGCGGGACTGCCATCAGGATGTCGGCGAGCCGCATCAGGACTTCGTCGGTCCAGCCGCGGAAATAACCGGCCGCAAGGCCCATCGGGACACCGATCGCGAGGCTGACGACGGTGGCGGCGACGCCCATCGCGATCGACAGGCGTGCGCCCATCAGCAGGCGGCTGAGCACGTCGCGGCCGTACTCGTCGGTGCCGAGCCAGTAGGTCGCGTTCGGTGCCAGGAAACGCGTGCGCATCGAGATGGTGTCCCAGGGATGCGGCGCGATCCAGGGCGCCAGCAGCCCGAGCAGCACCATCGTCCCCGTGATCGCGAGGCCGACCTTGAGCTGCAGCGACATCGGCCGGCGCGGCGGCTTCTCCGGTGCGGCCGCGGAGGCCGTGGTCGCGTCACCCGACATTGCGGCCGAACCTGATCTTGGGATTGAAGCGAGCATAGAGGAGGTCCGCCATGAGGTTGGCGAGCGCGTAGATCGCGGCCACCACGAGGATCGACGCCTGCAGCGTCGGCAGGTCGCGGTTCTGGATGGAGAAGACGATCAACCGGCCGAGGCCCGGATAGGCAAAGATGGTCTCGACCACGACGATGCCGCCCATGAGCCGGCCGAAATCGAGCGCCAGCACGGTGATCGTCGGCAGCAGGGCGTTGCGCAGGGCGTGATGCAGCACGATCACGCGCTCCGGCAGGCCCTTGGCGCGCGCCGCGGTGACGTAGGGGCTCTGCAGCACCTCGATCATGCTCGAGCGCGTCAGCCGCGAGACATGGGCGAGATGGCCGAAGACCAGGGTGATGGTTGGCGCGATCAGGTGCTGCGCCCAGATCCAAAGGCCTGCCGACGGAGACTCGTAGCCGGAGGCCGGCAGCCAGCCGAGCCAGGCGGCGAAAACCATGATCACGACGATCGCCCAGAAGAATTCCGGAACGGCGATGCCGAGATAGGTGCCGACCGAGACGCCATGGTCGAGCGGACGGCCATGGCGGAGCGCCGCGACGATGCCGAGCCCGACGCCGATCACCGCGATCAGCACGAAGGAGGCGCCGGTCAACATGAGGGAGCGCCCGATCGCTTCCGCGAGTAGCGGGCCGATCGGGCGGTTCATCAGGGTGGATTCGCCGAGGTCGCCGGTCAGGAAACCGCTCGCCCAGCGAAGATACTGCTGCCAGATCGGGTCGGTGAGACCCAGCTTAAGCTCCAGCGCGCGCACCTGCTCCGGGGGCGCGAAGGGTCCCAGGATCAGATAGGCGACGTTCGCCGGCAGCAGCGCGGTGATGCCGAAGACGAGCATCGAAACCGCCACGAGGACGAGGACGACGAAGAGAAGTCGGCGTACGACGTAGGCGGTCATCGATGCTTGCCCGGTTTACGGCTTAAGGGTGACGTTCTTGAGCTCGAGCCAGAGCATCGGGGTCGATTTGAAGCCGTCGACCTTCTTGCTGACCCCGTTCACATGCGCCATCGCGTACGCGATGATGCTCGGCTGGGTCTCCTCGACCACCGCCTGGAACTCCTTGAACAGCTTCTTGCGCGCTTCCTCGTCATTGGTCTGGCGGGCCTGGTCGAGGATCTTGTCGACGCGCGGCTCGCTGTAGCGCCAGAGTTGGCGGTTCCACGATCCGGTCGAGTGGTAGAAGGGGTAGAGCGCGGTATCGACCGTCGGCCGGGCGAAATAGCCGTCCACATACATCTGCGCCTTGCCCGCAACATTTGCCGCGTAGGAGGCGAAGGGGACGCGCTCGACATTGATGCGGATGCCGGCGGCGCGCGCCATGTCGCGTACCGCGACGCCGAGGCGCACGCGCTGCTCGCGCTCCTGAGGAACCTGCATCGGCACGTCGACGCCGTTCGGGAAGCCGGCCTCGGCCATCAGCTTCTTGGCCTGGGCGACGTCCGGCGGGCTGAACTTCAGCTCGGTGTTGAAATAGGGATGGCTCGGCGGCAGCGGGCTGAAGGTCGGCGCGCCCTGGCCGAACAGGGCGAGCTCGACGAGTGCCTCCTTGTCGATCGTTAGCGCAAGCGCCTTACGGACTCGCGGATCGTTGAAGGGCGGCCGATCGTTGTTGAGAATCACGCCGTCCCAGGTCGGCGTCGGGACGCTGTCGACGCGGATCGAGGCGTGCTTCTCGAACTTCTCCACGGACTCGTAGGGGAGGTTCCAGAGGATGTCGATCGCGCCCGATTCGAGCGCGGCGATGCGGGCGGCCGCCTCCGGCACGATGCGGATGGTGGCGCCGTCGAGCTTCGGCAGGCCCTTCTCGAAATAGTCCGGGTTCTTGACCAACTCCATGCGGTCGCCGGGCGACCAGGACTTGAACATGAAGGGGCCGGTGCCGATCGGCTGCGTCGAGAGCTCACCGAGCTTGTCCTTGGCGACGATGCGCAGCTGGCGGTCGGCGAAGATGTCGGCGAAGCCGGCATAGGGGAACTTCAGCTTGAAGGTAACCTCGAGCGGGCCGCTCGCATCGACGCTCTCGACCATCTCCAGGCTGGTGCGGGCGCGCGAGCCGGTGGCGGGATCGAGGATGCGCTTCACCGTCGCCACGACGTCCTCGGAATCGAGAGTGCGGCCGTGGTGGAACTTGACGCCGTCGCGGAGCTTGAAGGTCCAGGTCTTGAGGTCCTCCGAGGTCGTCCAGCTCTCCGCGAGGTCGGGCTTCACGGTCAGGTCGGGGTCGATCCGCGACAGGCCGTTGAAGACGAGATGGACGTAGATGTATTCGTCACCGATCGTCGTCTTGGCCGGGTCGAGATTGTTGAGCGTGGTGCCGACGGCGACCCGCACAGTGCCCTGGGCGAGGGCGGGAGCCATGGCTGCGGCCATGACGCTCGTTGCTACGGAAAGCCCCAGTAGAATTCGTCGCATTGTAATCCCCATTTTTTCGTTGGTCTCAGGCGGTGCCTCAGGGTGGCGAGATCGCGGAATCCGGATCGATCGCCCGCGTGACGTAGAGATCCGCCACCGGCTCGTACTCTTGCCAGAGCCGTGCCAAGGTCGCGATCGGATCGGCGGCGCTGTCGACGCGCAGGTCGACATAGGGAAAGGCCTGCTTGTCGGCGACGACCAGCGCGGTCGACACCAGCGGCTTGAACTCGCCGCCGGCGTCGTCGCCGGCCTTGAGCGCAGCGATCAGGCGCGCCGCGAGCGGCTGCCCGGGCTCGGCCTCGAAGGCCCTCACCATGGCGAAGGGCACGTCCTTGCTGCGCACGATGTTCCCGAGCGCGACACAGTCCTTGCCATGCGCCTCGGCGACTTCCGGCTTGTTGCTGGCACCGCTGAAGGCGGCGGTGCGACCATACGCGTCGATGACCGCGAGCTGGCGCCAGTCGCTGCGCGGCGTCGCGCCGACCAGCGCCTTGATGACGTTTTCGGCGGAGTAGCCGCGGCGCAGCAGATCGAGCGCCAGCGGGCCGAGCCGCGGATCGGTCATGTGCTGCGTCAGGGCGGCGCCGATGCCGGCGGCGGCATGCTGGCAGCGCGAGCCGACCGCGATCGAGGAGGTGGTGACGACGGCACCCAACATGCCGGTGCGGGCGCAGCGTCCCGCCAGCGAGAAGGTCATCGTCCGCTCTGCCCCTTGATGGCGACGATATCGACTTCCATCAGCAACTCGGGGCTGGCCAGCCCCTTCACCACGACGGTCGCGAAAGCCGGCGGATTGGCGCCGAAGCGCTTGAGGACGGCCGCGTTGACGGCCGGCAGGAAGTCGCTCTCGGTGACGTAGACGGTCGCCTTGGCGACATCGGCCAGGGTCGCCCCGGCATCGGCGAGCAGGAGCTCGACATTGTCCATCGCCTTCTCGGCCTGGGCCGTGGCGTCGCCTGCACCGTGCAGCACATGGTCGAGCCCCATGCCGGTCTGGCCGCGCAGGATGACGCGGTCGCCCGCGACCACGGCCATGCAGAGCTTGCTGTCGAGGCCCTGTGCCTGGGTGCCGTAGCGCGCATTGCTGGAGTGGTAGGGCCGCAGGCGCTCATGCGGCTTGCCGCCCTGCTTCGGGATCACCACCACGTCGATCTCGAACAGGATTTCCGGCCGGGCGAAGGCGGTGGTGACGATGCCGGTCGAGACCGGGCGGACCTCGCCGAAATGCTTGCCGATCATCGGATAGACGCCGGCTCGATAGGCGCGGTCGCTGATGTAGACGGTCATCTTGCAGACGTCGTCCATCGCGGCGCCGGCCTCGGCGAGGAGCGTGGCGAGGTTCTTCATCGCGATGTCCGCCTGGGCCGCGGAATCGGCGACGCTGCGGCCGGTATCAGGCGACTGGCTGTGATCGAGCCCGGAGCCGGTCTGCCCGCGCACGAAGAACTCGTTGTCGGTCTTCACCACCATCGAGCCGGTCCAGGGGAAGCCCTGCCCGTGCCAGTTATCGAAGGTATAGGCCCGGGTGTAGACGGCCGGAACCTGCGGGATTGCCGCCTCTGCATCGATCTGCACGATCAGCTCGGGCCGGCCGAGGCCGGCGACGACCAGCCCGGTCGAGACCGGGCGGGCATTCGGCACGCGCTTGGTGATGATGCGGTAGACCTCCGTGCGGTAGCCGCGGTCGACGATGCAGGTGGTCAGCTTGGTGAGGTTGTCGAGCGAACCGCCGGCTGCCTTCAACGCGGCCTCGAGATAGTCCAGGGCCGCATGGGTCTGGGCGGCGGCGTCGCCGAGGCCCTTGACCGACCCGTCGGGCTGCGCGGCGTTGGCGCCGCTGAGATAAAGGCGCTCTCCATGCTTGACCGCGGTCGGAACCGGGGCGGCGCCGCAGCCGGGCAGGGAGAGGGTAAGCGGAACGAGGCGATCCATGGTCATGTCCAATCGCGGGCGTGGTCAGCGGAGAGATAGGCTGCGGCGGCGAGCGCATGCGTGCGGACGACGTGAAGGAATTCCTCGATCTCCACGTACTCGTTCGGCTTCGCCATGCCGGTGGGGCTGCAGCCATAGACATAGGAAGGCACGCCGTTCTGCCGCCAATGCTTGCAGTCGGTCGCGCCAAGGCTGACGGCCGATACAGGCTCGGGCCAGCCGAGTTCGCTCACCGTGCCCTTGAGGATCGCGAGCATCTCATGCTCCGGCGGGCTGACCGTCGGCTCGCAGGAATGGGTCCAGACCGGGGTGAGCCGTGCCGGCGGGTGGCGCGCGATGCGCTTCTCGACCTCAGCCAGCATGAACGCATGCGTCATGCCGATCGGCAGGCGGATGTCGCATTCGAGCCGGCAATGTCCCGGCAGCATGTTGATCTTGACGCCGCCCTGAACGACGCCGACCGAGACCGTGACCTTGTTGAGGATGCCCGACGCGCCCTTGCCGACGCCGTTGTCGATCGCGGCGAAGCCGGCCTCGATGGCGGCGCGCACCGACTGCTCCTGCTCCACCGGCAGTTGCTCCAGCGTATAGATGTCTTGGATCAGGTCGGAGGCGATCTTGATCGCGTTCGGGCTGGCGTGGGTGTAGGCCGCATGGGCGCCGGGCGTGTCGACCTCGACGACGATGCGCAGCGTGCCCTTCTCGCCGAAGCGCACCATGCTCGGCACGCTCGGCTCGCCGTTCAGCATGCAGTCGCCGCGGAATTCCTCGCCGAATTCCTCGATGAGCCACTTCGCGCCCCAGGTCCCACCGGTCTCCTCGTCGGAGACGCAGGTCAGGGTGAGGCGCCCGCCGAGCTCCTCGCGCAGGCGGTGCAGGTAGATATAGGTCCAGATCGAGGCGGCGGTGCCGCACTTCATGTCAGCCACGCCGCGGCCATGGACCCTGCCGTCCTCAATCGCGCCGCTCCACGGGGCGCGCGACCAGCTTTCGCGAGCGCCTTCCGGAAACACGTCGATATGGCCGTTGAGGACGAGATGGCGCCCGGCCTTGCCGCCCTCGAAGGAGCCGACGACGTTCGGCAGGTGTTCCTTGGCCGAGCGCACCTCGACCGGAACGCCCTTCTGCTTCAGCCGCGCGACCAGCCAGTCGGCGCATTCGCGGGTATCGCCGGGCGGGTTGGGCGTCGGGATCGAGACGAACTTGGACAGGAAGGCCAGGAGCTCGTCACGATCCTCCTCGATCCAGGACAAGATTCGTTGCTTCACCGAAGCGGTGGCCATGGCCTTCTCCTCTCGCAGCCGCCCAGCGAGGCCGGCGATCAGTCCCGAAGCCCCCCGTTTTCTGGTTCTTGCGGCTTCGCGAGAGAAGCTAAGTCATCGCCGGCAAAGTGACCGAATTAAAATGGCGCCTCACCTATTCGCCGGGATTATAGGCGCGGCCGGGACCTGCTCTGAAAGCAGGGCGGCGCCGAAGTTGCGCTCCGGATCCATGTCGGCGCAGAGGCGCCCGGTCGGCTCGGCCGCCCAGCCGCCATCGCGGCCGATCCAGCGCCCGCTGCCGGCCACGCCCGCGACCTCGCCGCCGGCGACGACGTCCCGGCCTCGCACCAGCACATGGACCGGCCAGCCCTGGACGCTGCGCCCGGCGAACGGCGTGAAGCCGGTCCGGTCATGCATCGCGGCGTCGGTGATCGCGACCGTCTTAGCCGGGTCCCAGATCGCGATATCGGCATCGTTGCCGATCTGGATCGCGCCCTTGCCCTTCAGGTTGTAGATCGCGGCCGGGGTCGTCGCCGTCAGGTCGACGAAGGCCTCGAGACCGCGGCCGGCGAACTCCCCTCGGCCCTTGCTGACCATCGCGTCGAACAGCAGCGGCAGGCGCGTTTCCAGGCCGGGAAGCCCGTTTGCGATCTGCTTGAAGGTCGAATCCGGCCCGGCCGAGAGCTTGCCCGTCTCGTCGAAGGCATAGGGCGCATGGTCGGATGAGATCGTCTGGATGTCGCCGAGCGCGAGCGCCTGCCAGAGCGCCTCCTGGTCGTCGTGTTCGCGCGGCGGCGGCGAACACATCCACTTCGCCCCCTCGAGCCCCGGCTTGTCGATGTCGTGCCGGGTCAGGAAGAGATATTGCGGGCAGGTCTCGGCGAAGACCTTGAGGCCGCGCCCGCGCGCCTTGCGGATCACCTCGGCGCCTTCCCGCGTCGAGACGTGGAAGATCATGATCGGCTGGTCGAGCAGTTCGGCCGCCGCGATCAGCCGGGTGAACGCCTCGGCCTCGGATCCGCGCGGATGGCTCGGTGCATGATATTTGGGCGCCGAATACCCTTTCGCGAGCAGCTTCTTGCCCATCCAGGAAATCATGCCGTGATTTTCGGCATGGACGCAGACCAGCGCCCGGTTCTGCCGGGCTGTCAGCAACAGATCGAGCAGCGGCTCGTCGTCGACCTTGATCAGGTCGTAGGTCATGAAGACCTTGATCGAGGAGTGGCCTTCGCCGATCAGCGCCGGCAGGTCCTGCTCCAGCGTCTTGGCATCCGGGTTGGCTATGATCAGGTGGAAGGCGTAGTCGATCATTGCGCCGCGGCGCGCCCGCGCCTCGTAGTCGGTGACGACCTGGCGCAGGTCGAGCCCGCGATGCTGGGCGGCGAAGCACATCACCGTCGTAGTCCCGCCGAAAGCGGCCGAGGCGGTCGCGCTCTCGAAGCTGTCGGCGTTGAGCAGGCCGCCGGCCGAGACCTGCTCGATATGGGCATGGGTGTCGACGCCGCCGGGCAGGACGAGCTTGCCGGTCGCGTCGATCTCGCGGGCGCCGGCGGCCAGCTTCTCGCCGATGGCGACGATGCGCTCGGCCGTGACGCCGATATCGGCGGCGAATCGCCCGGTCGCGGTGCCGACCGTGCCGCCGCGGATGACGAGATCATAAGTGGGGGTGGTCATGGGGTCTCCTGCTGGACGCGGCGCGGGCGAGCGACGATGATGGATTCGGACAATGATGCATTGCATCGAGGCAGGGAAATCAGGGCATGTCGCGCAGACGGCGTATTCTCGTCATCAATCCGAATTCGAACGAGACGGTGACGGAAGGGCTTCGGCAGGCCGTGCTGCCGCTTTCGACCGCCGACGGCCCTGAAATCATCTGCGAGACGCTGCGCGAAGGGCCGATCGGCATCGAGACGCAGGAGCATGCCGAAAGCGTGACGATCCCGCTGCGCCGCCGCATCGAGGCGATCAACGACGCCGACGCCTTCATCATCGCCTGCTATTCCGACCCGGGCATCCATATCGCCCGCGAAGGCACGAATCGCCCGGTCTTCGGCATCGCCGAATGCGGCGTCCTGACCGCGCTGACCCGCGCCGAGCGCTTCGGCGTGATCGCGATCCGCACGCGTTCGATCCCGCGGCATATCCGTTATCTCAGGCAGATGGCGCTGATGGACCGCTTGGCCGGCGAGCGGGCGCTCGAGATGTCGGTGGCCGAGAGCGCGACCGGCGAGAAGACGCTGGAGCGCATGATCGCCATCGGCACCGAGCTGAAGGAACTCGATGGCGCCGGCGCCATCGTGATGGGCTGCGCCGGCATGGCGCGCCACCGCAAGCCGCTCGAGGAGGCGCTCGGCATTCCGGTGATCGACCCGACCCAGGCCGCCGTCGCGATGGCGATCGGTACGGTGATGGTGCAGTAGCACCCGGGTTGAGGCGGCGCGTTTCAAGCCGCCAGGAGTTTCGGCAGCGCCGCGACGTCGTCGAGACGCTCCAGACCCAGCATCGTTTCCGCCAGCCTGTCGGCCTGCTCTCGCGGCAGGGTGAGCGCGGCGAGCCCGTCGAATTTCTCCCGAAGCTGCGCCAGCGAAACCGGGTTGTCGGGCGCGCCGAGCGGCGTCGATGTCGGCTCCTCGAAACGGCGCCCATCGACCGTCTCGACGATCAGGGACGAAGCCCAGCTCGCGGTGACGGTTTCGTCCCGCAGGATCGAGACATTCCCCAGCAACGCCTGCAGCTCCGGCGCATTGCGACATTCTTCACCATAGGCGGAGAGCCTGGCCGAGCCGAAGCAGATCCGGGCCGCGACCGCATAGGGCAGGCTCATCTGCGCCGCCGGCATGGTCGAAACATCGCTGCCGCCCACCATTCCGTTGAGGAAGGTATTGAGGCGGGCCCGGACCTTCGCGACGTCCCCCGCCGCAAGGCCCTCGCGCTCGATCAGCCGGCCGATCGCATCCACGGCGGCGTGCGTGTCGCGGCAGGAGGCATAGGGCTTGATCGCGGCATGCCGCAGCATCCAGTCGCGGCCGAGATTCTGCGTCACCCGCTCCACCTTGGTCTCGCGTCCGCCGGCATAGGTGGCGAAGAAGCCGCCCCAGACATCGTCGAAGCCGCGGCGCGGGCCGCTGAAGCCTTCGCGTGCCAGCAAGGCCGCTGTCAGCCCGCCTTCGGCGGCGCGGCCGGCATGGAGCCGCTTGGTCATCGCGCCGTCATGGATGAAGTTCCAGGTGCCGCTGGCGAGGCTGACGGCGATGCCGAGGCAATCCGCCGTCTGGGCAGGGGACAATCGCAGCAGCGAGGCGCAGGCCGCCGCGGCCGCGAAGGCGCCGCAGGTGCCGGTGGAGTGCCAGCCGACGCTGTTATGCGCGACATAGCCACCGAAGCCCTCCATCACCCGCCGGCCGACATCGTAGCCGGCGACGACCGCGGTCAGGAATTCCTTCCCCGTGACGGCGCGCCCGGCGAGCGGCAGCACAGCGAGCAGCGCCGGCAGGACGACGGCGCCGGAATGGTCGCAACCGCCGGTGTCGTCGAGTTCGAAGGCATGGGCTGCGATGCCGTTCACGAGCGCGGCCTCGCGCGGCGCGAGGCTCTCGCCGGTGCCCCAGAGCGGCGCGGTCCCGGCATGCCCTGCGGCTGCGAGCATAGTCCGCGTTCGGATCGCCTCCTGCGAGACGGCGCCCGCCAGCGCGGCGCCCAGCGTGTCGAGGCTGTGGTGCTTGGCCTTGACGGCGATCGCCTCGGGAATGTCGCGATAGGAGAGCTCGGCGACGAAACCCGCCAGCTCGGCAATCACGCCTTCGCTCATCGCGCCTCTCTATCCTGCGTTGCGGGCGACCCAGTCCGCCAGCACGGTGCAGGCGTCGAGGAAGTCGTCGATGTCCATCTGCTCGAGCGGATTGTGGCTGCCGTTTTCGTTGCGCACGAACAGCATCGCGGTCGGCACGCCGGCGGCGGCAAAGGCCGCAGCATCATGCGAGGCCGGGCTGCCGAGCGGCATGGCGGGGATGTCGAGCCTGGCCGCGGCCTCGGTCAGCTCCCCGAATATGACCTGGTCGACGAGACCGACCGCCGCCGAGGCACGCGCCCCGAAATCAAAGCTGACACTGCGCTCGGCCTCGATGCGCGCGACGATTTCCGGAATGCGCGCCTCGATCGCCGCGATCACGCCGACATCATAGCCGCGGACGTCCAGGCTGAAATGGAAGGCGCCGGGCACCGTGGTCATGCCGTGCATCGCGGTGTCGGTGTGGAAGCGGCCGAACGTCATGGCGACCGGGGTGCCGGCTTCCTCGTATTCGGCCCAGATCGCGTCGAGCGCGGCAGCGAAGGCGGTCGCGGCCATCGCCGCATCGCGTCGGAAGCGGCGGGGAGTGCCGACATGATCGTGCCGGCCGGTCACGGTTACGTCCGGAAAACGGAAATTGCCCGGAATGCCGGTGCAGATCGCGAGCGGATACCCCGCTTCCACCAGACTCGGTGCCTGCTCGATATGGACCTCCAGGAAGGCGCGGATCGCGGCGGGATCGAGGAAGCGCTCGCCGCGGACTAGCGCTTCGGGATCGCCGCCGCATTCGGCGATATGGCTCGCCAGCGGCCGCCCGGTATCGATACGCGGGCTGTCCAGCGCGCCGGGCGGCAGGGATGCCAGCGCGGAGCGGCTGCCGATATAGGAGACCTGGAACCAGACGCTTTCCTCTGCCCGCACGCCCATCACCGTGACATTCCGGCGCGGGCGCAGGCCGAGTTGCCGCAGGCTCTCGATCACCACGAGCCCGGCGAGGACACCCGCCGCCCCGTCGAAATTGCCGCCATGCGGCACGCTGTCGAGATGCGAGCCCATCAGGATGCGCGGCAGGGACGGGTCGCTGCCGGCCCAGGTCGCATAAGTGTTGGCGGCGGCGTCGCGCTGCAGCTCGAGCCCCGCGGCCGCCGCCGTATCGGCGAAGACGGCGTGGCCGAAATTCTCGCCGGCGCCGTAGGTGTCGCGGGTGATGCCGGGATGACCCTGGCTGCCTTGGGCCAGTCTCGCGAAAAAGACGAGGGCCGCATCGCGTTGCGCGCGTACGGCCTGCTTCAGCGCTTCGGCGCCCGGCGTCGGCAAGGCTGTGCCGTCGTCCACCCTGGAAGCTTCGCTCATTTGCCGAAATAGCCGGCGCGGACCGCCGCGCCTATCATGTTTACGACCAGGCGCCCGGCGGTGATGCAGGTGATCTGGTTGACGTCGCTGCGTGGCGTGATCTCGACCACGTCCATGCCGACGACGCGGCCCTTGGCGACGAGGCCGTGGATCAGCTTGCGGGCCTGGGCGAAGGTGATGCCGCTGGGGCAGGGGCCGGCGACGCCGGGCGCGATCGCCGGGTCCATGCCGTCGAGATCGATCGTCAGGTAGTAGCGGCCGCCGTCGGGGATGCGCGCCAGCACCGATTCCATGCCGTTGTCATGGACCTCATAGGCGCTGACCAGATGGGCACCATAGGCGCGCGCCGCATCGACCTCTTCCTGCCGGGCGCTGCCCGTGGCGCGCAGGCCGATCTGGAAGATGTCGTGGACATGCTCCATCTCGGAGGCGCGACGGATCGGGCTCGAATAACCCTGCGTCACGCCGTTAACCTCCAGGCGCCAGTCGAGATGCTGGTCGATCTGAACCAGCGTGATCGGGCCGTCGCCGTCGAGGCCGCACAGCACCGGGATCGGCACCCCATGGTCGCCGCCGAGCACGATCGGCATCGCGCCGGCCGCGCGGATCTTGCGGATCGCGTCTTCGGCCTTGCGGTAATGCGCGGTGAGATCGCGGAAATCGCCGATGATGTCGCCGCAATCGACCGTCCGGATCGGCCGATTGTCGTAAAGCGGCCCGCCGACGTCGAAATCATAGCGCTCGATCGAGCGGGTGATGCGGTCGGTGGCACGGCGCATCGCCGCCGGCATGTTGGTTTGGTCGTTGACGATCTCGGCGAAGCTGTAGGCGTCGCCATAGGGAATGCCGAGGAAGGCGATGTCGGCCGCCCCGAGATTGTCGAGATCGGTGGCGAGCTCGGAATAGAGGAAGGTAGCATGGCCGGTCTTGGGCGCGGTGGTCAGGGTCATGGTTGCGGTCCGGTCAGCCGTTGAGCCAGCGAAGCTCGCCGGGCGGGGGAGCGATATCGGGATTCGCCGCGATCATGCGATCCCAGACCGCCCTGGTGACGGCATCCGCCTCCTCGAGCAGGGCGTCCTCGTCCACGGTCAGCACCTTGCCGTCGCGCATCACGAACTCGCCGTCGACGATCACGGAGCGGACGAGGCCGGGATGGCCGTAATGGACGATGTTCGACGTCAGGCGGATGATCGGCCGCATGGCCGGGGAGCGCAGGTCGAGGATCGTCAGATCAGCCTTCATGCCAGGGGCGAGCGCACCAATGCTGTCGCCTGCGCCGACGCTGGCCGCCGCATCGCGGGTGACCATGTCGAGCACCTCCTGCGGCGTTGGCGACGTGCCGTTCTCGGCCTCGCGGCCGCGGCCCGTGCGATGCACGATCGAGCCGATCGCCATCGCCTGGAACATGTCCTCGCTCATATTGTCGGTGCCGATTGCGATGCGGGCTCCGGCGTCGCGGATCCAGCCGATCGGCACCTTGTGGAGGCCGCGGCGGCTGGAGCTCGCCGGGCAATGTGCCAGCGTCACCCCGCGTTCGGCAAGGAGCGCGACGTCATCGCGCGTGCAGTAGGTCCAGTGCGCAGCGGTCAGGTCGGGGCTGAGAAAGCCCTCGCGGTCGAGATAGGCGGCCGGGGTCAGGCCATAGCGCTCGCGGATCGAGGCGACCTCGCCTGTGCTCTGGGCGAGATGGCAGGTGCGGGTCAGCCCGTGCTTGCCCGCCAATTCGAGCAGCTTCGCGAGCATGGCCGGAGAGCAGTTGTCCGGGGCATGGGCCGCTATCTGGCAGTTGACGCGGCCGTTGCGGGCGCCGTGCCAGCCCTCGACCAGGGCCTGGGCACGGTCGAGGAAGGCCTGGCCGAAGGCCTCGTCGACCGAGTAGTCGCCGAAGCGGATCTTGCGGGTGTCGATGTCGGCGCAGGATTCCGAGAGCCAGAGGCGCATGCCGGTATCGGCCATGGCGCCGGCATAGGTCACGACATGGCGGAAAGGATCGACCAGGGTGGTGGTGCCGCTGCGGATCGCCTCCAGGCAGCCGAGCGCCGCCATCACGCCGCGCTCATGCTCGCTCATCGTGTAGGAGATCGGCGACATGTAGCGGTAGATGATCTCGCCGCTCCAGTCCTCGACCGTGCCGCGCAGCGAGGTCAGGATCGTATGCGTATGGGCGTTGATCAGGCCCGGAAGGACGGCGAGGCCGCGGCCGGACATCCGCTCCGTGTCCGGATAGGCCTTCTCCAGCTCGGCGCTCTTGCCGACTGCGACGATGCGGTCGGCAGCAATCGCGATGGCGCCGTCTTCGATAATGCGGCGCTCATCATCGCAGGTGACGAGCGTCGTGCCGGTGATCAGGAGGTCCATGTCGCTGTCCGGAAAGCCAATTCGCAGTGACAGTGAAATGGAATGGCGGGGCCGGCAATCGCGCCAGCTATGCTTTATGCCCGCGGGCGATAACCGACGCGAATAGTCTCCCGAAGTGGCTCAACTCAGCTTCTCCGCCAGGCCGCTCGCGACTTGCCGGACCTCGCGTAGGAAGGCCTCGGCGGCGCGCGACAGCGGCCGCTTGTCCGAGCGGACGACCGATGCCGCGACCCGGCTCGCCGGCTCGAAGGGCCGGGTCGCGAGCTTGAACCGGCCGGCGAAGAGCGGCGAGAGCGGATCGACCACAGCGATGCCGACGCCGGCCTCGGCCAGCATGCAGGCGGTATTGCAGTAACGCACTTCGACGGAGAATTCGTAAGTCTCTGCCATCTTGTCGAAGGCTTGGCGCACGAGCGTTCCCATCTTGGTGCCCCGCTCGAGGGCGATGAAGGGCACGCTGCGCAGATCGGCCGGCGTGATAACGGGCTTTTCCGCCAGCGGGTGGTCCGGCCGCATGGCGCAGACCATGTTCTCGGAGAAGAACACCTCGGAGTTCAGCCCGCGATGATCGCCGAGGCCGAGTACGAAGCCGAGTTCGGCGGTGCCGCTGTCGACGGCATCGATGACGTTCTCGAAGCGGCGGATATCGAAGAAGACCTTCATATTGGGTCGCTTAGCCAGGAAGAGCTGCAGCGCTGCCGGAACCACGCTGTAGCCGAGCGGCGGGGTCGCGATCAGCCGGACATGGCCGGCACGGTTTTCCTTCAGATCGGTGACGCGGGTCGCGAAGGCAGCCTGCATCGCAAACAGAGGGTCGGAATCGCGGTAGAGGGCTCGCGCCTCCTCGGTGGCGAAGAGGCGGTTGTTGACGCGCTCAAACAGCGGAAAGCCGAGTTGAGCCTCGAGATGCTTGATGCCGTTGCTGACGGCCGGCTGGGAGAGGCCGAGCTCCTGCGCTGCCCGGACTGTTGTCTCGCAACGGACCACCGCTCGCAGCAATTCGATCTGGCGCAAATTCATGGAGCAAGCTTGGCTCGGCGGGCAGGGGCATTTCAAGCCGTCTCTGCTCAATCGCGATGCACGGCCTCGAGCAGCAGCCACATCGTTCGGCACACTTGATCGACGCTTCGAACAAGGGCGCTCGGACGTCGTTCTGCTGCTCAGAGTCGACCCACGAATTTGATGGACAATCGCGCTCGCCCATTGCGGCAAGAGAAGTTGCTATTTTTTGTTCAGATTTGCATTGTTCGCCTTCTGGCAAACGGACGCGCTGATCCTGGGATCCGGGCGATTGTTTGGCCGGCCGGGAGAGAAGCGCCAACTGCGAACGTTAGCTTATTGCCCGGAAGCGGACATTCCCTGGCTAGAC
This sequence comes from Allobosea sp. Root381, assembly GCF_001429395.1. Lineage (GTDB taxonomy): Bacteria > Pseudomonadota > Alphaproteobacteria > Rhizobiales > Beijerinckiaceae > Allobosea. The sequence continues at coordinate 21,398 of NZ_LMJT01000019.1, read as the reverse complement.
GGATCAAAGCCAGGGACCGAGCCTGGCTGTCCCTTGGAGGGTCCGCTTTTTTTCGTCCTAGGAACCTTTTCCACTGACTTTCTTCGACGTTCTCGCCGGTGCCACTGGCAACACGGTTATCGTCACCTTCTTCGAGATGAGCATCGGTTTGAACGGCCTGTGCTCAGGGTCGCCGAGCACCAGTTGGAGGGTATGTTTTCCCGGCGGCAGTTCAAGCCTCGCCTCCGTCTGGCCCGCACCGAAGTGAAGGTGCTTGTTGTCCGTCGGAATCGGCTCGTCCGGATCGATCTCGTCGGTGACATCGACCAGGAGATGGTGATGTCCGGCATTCGGAGCGGAGCTGCCGGCCTGCGTTACGCCCATGTTTCGGAGACCGAACCGCACCCAGAATTCGCCGCGGATTTGCGCACCGTCCCAAGGAAAGATGATGTACAGGCGCGCATCGGGAGCCGGCGCGCGTTGCGGTGTGGAGGGCTTTGGGGCTGGCGCTGTCTGCGCCAGAGTTCCCCCAGGCAGAAGGCTCACGACGGCAAAGGCAAGCAGGATGCAGCCGGCTGATCGGCCCATGGAACCCTCCTGTCAGAGCGAACGAGCAATTCTGAACCCGTGTGCCGGGTAACGGACTCCCGTGTCGTAATGGGTTCGGCTCGCGGGCCTCACGGAAGCCGCGTTGCTTCGCCAGGAGCCGCCTCTCAAGACGTTCTCCCGGCAGTTCTGAGCCGTTCGAGGCAAGCCATCCGAGGGCGCATCGCGGTAGTTGGCCACCCAGCAATCGGCCACCCACTGAGCGACCCCGCCTCCGAAATCGGCACCGCCGAATGCATTGCGCGCGAAACTGCCGACCGGCATCGGAGCCTTCGGATCCTGGGAAGCGCCGCAGTCCCTGCAATTGGCCTTGCCGGGTTCGAGTTCGCGCCCCCACCAGAAGCGGGTCGAGGTCCCCGCCCTGGCGGCGTATTCCCACTCCGCTTCGCTCGGCAGACGGTAAGGTTTACCGGTCACTTGCGCGAGCCAGTCCGCATATTGCTTGGCATCGAGCCAACTCAGATTGCGGGCGGGCGCGGTTTCACTTCCCTCGAGTGCGAAGGGACAGCCCTTTGCCGCCGCACATCGGTTCCACTCGGCGACGGAGATGGGAGACAGCCCGATTGCGAATGGCGCGATGGTCACGGTCCGGATCGGTTGTTCCGAGGGGTCTTCATCGCTGCCCATCCGAAAGGATCCGCCGGGTATGCGGATCATCTCGGGGCAGGTTTCGCAGTCGCGGAAGCCGGATGCGGTTTGAATCATCCGCACGGCAGGAAGGCTCGGGGCCAAGATCGCGACCTGCGGATCTGAAGCCGGGGCGGCCGGTGGAGGATCGGGCGATGGTGCCAAAGGCTTGGCCGCATTTGCAGTGTTGCCAGTTGTTGGCTCAACCCGCGGGGACGGTGCGGGTTGGTTCGTCACCGAGGTCAACGGGACCGGCACCCACTGGGGGAAACGTTCGATGGAGACCAGATTTGTCTGCCCGCCGACCGGCCAATAGCCGGTGGTATAGAGCCCGGCGGCAACCAGAGCAAAAGCTGCTGCGATCCCGGCAGGGATCAGGTAGGACGGTCTTTTTTTCGTCGCGCCGGTGAACGAAACCGGATCGGGAAGCACACGATAGATACGAACGGGATCGGTGATGTTCTTCAGCTTCTCGTCGCCGAGCGATTGATATCCGCAGACAAGTTTGTTCTTTATTTGTTCGTATATGCCGCCTGAGATATAGACGCCGCCGGGTATCGCCAGAGCTTCCAGGCGGGCGGCGATATTGACGCCATCGCCAAAGACATCATCCGGTTCAACGATAACGTCGCCCAGATTCAGTCCCATCCGGTATTGCAGCCAGTAATCACGGGGCAGGCCCGTATTTCTTGCTGCTACCGACTGCTGAATGACAATCGCGCATCTTACGGCTTCGAGAGGGCTATCGAACATGGCGATGAAACCATCGCCGGTATTCTTCACGAGCCTGCCGTAATGCTCTTCAAGCGTGGGGTCGACGATCTCGCGGCGCACATGCTTCAGCCGACGAACGGTCCCTTCCTCGTCGTGGCCCATCATCTGGCTGTAGCCAGCGATGTCCGCCGCGAGAATAGCCGCGAGCCGACGATGAGCGTGCGGATGAGTCGAAAACTCTTCGCGCATCACAACCACCACGAGATGATCAGATAGCTCTCGGCCTGTTCATATCAGGTAGCGCGCCCAGCGTCGAATTTTCCGCTCATCTGCGAGCGGAGGGCACCGCCGGCCACGCCCCGGATGTCGACTTTCAGGCGGCAGCGCAGATTCGGCTGTTGGCGCGGTCGTAGAGACCGACAGACGCCCTACGAACGTCTGAAGCCACCCAGTACAGCCGTACGGTGAACTGCATGCGTCGAGTCGGCCTATCGCCAGCAGTCGAACTGGAGCGTGTCGTCATTTGAGCCAAGCGAGTGCGGCGACGAGTTGAATGGCGGCCACGACGGTGGTTGCAAGTTCGTCGTAGCGCGATGCGATGGCTCGGAAGCCTTTGAGGCCTTGAAGAAGCGCTCGACGAGATTGCGTTCGCGGTAGAGCGCCAAGTCGGTTTTGCGCTGGATCCGGCGATTGGCCTTTCACGACAGGTCGCCGTCATGAGTTTGGCCCGCGGCCGGCACTCTCAGGATTCAAACGGGGCAGGGAACCTTCAGGGGATGTCTTGTGCGCTCTTGCGGTCATGCTCGAGAGTTCGACAGCGAGAACGTGGCCGTCATCCTTGGTCCATGTGCCTCCCGGTCGGAACAGGAAACATTCCAGGCGGTCGATCGCGGCCCAAAGCGCCGGACTGCCTTCCAGGGTTTGCCCGGCGGCTGACGTCAGGCATTCCCTCCAGGGCGCGAGCGCTTCATAGGTGGATCGAGCGTCACCGCTACGGGCCACGCGGATCAGAGTTCGACGCTGGAATTCCGGCGATGCGTGCCAACGGATTTGCCAACAACGCCAACGCCGCAGGCCGAACCATCCTCCACCGATGGCCGCCCCGACGGCGACGAACAGCGCCCAAAGCTTCGAACCTTGTGTCGGCCGTTGCTCCTCAGGAGCGGCTTCAACCGTCACGGTCGTTCCCGGAAGCGCTTCAACATGGGCATCCTTGTCGGTCGACGTCAGCCAAGGCTGCGTCAAGGCGGGCAGCTCGTAGCTGCCGGGTCTCTCGAAAACGTAGGTCACCTTTTCGGTACGGTGGCCATCGATGCCCATCCGGGTCGGCCGATCATCGACGACGGGCGGGCCGGCATAGACCCTGACGCCGTCCGGCGCCGTGAACCGGAACTCCGCCATTCCGAGAGCGGGAACGCCGTCGGCTCGGCGCTGGATCGTCCGCACGATCGCGTCCCCGGCCTTGAACCGCGCGGTCGCTGGATCCGGCAACCAGTTCTGTTCGACGTTGACCCGATCGGCGACGAGGACGGGGGCTGACGGATCGACGCCTTTCGGGACGGTGACGTCCAGCCTCGTCCCGGTCCCCTTGGCGGAGCCGGCCGGATCGCCGCCGCGGTCGAGCAAGATCACCGCCGGCGGCGGGATCTCGATCGTGCCGCCGCGGCGCGGGAACAGAACGAATTCGAAGGTCTGGCCGACGTAATCCTGCCCGTCGATGGTATCGCGAACCGTGGTGCCCTGGCTCTCGAAACGCATGATCTGCGCGCCCGCCGCTTCCGGCATCTTGACCAGCGGAGGGTGCTGCATCTCGCCAGGGAACAGCACCGCGACGCTCACGGTGACGGGCTGGCCGATCACGACGCCTTCGGATGGTTTCAGCGAGGTTCGAACGAGGGGCGTCGCTCCGGGCGCCTGGGAGACCGCCGGGAGCGGAACAAGCAGCAGCAGGAGCGCGAGCAGAATTCTCATGGCGGCGTCCCTGCCGTGCCCGCACTGAGCTGGTAGGCAAACTTCGCCCGCAGGAAGTCGGCTGGCTGGGTCTGGACGCGCTTGAGCCAGAGGGCGCGGACGGCCTCGTCCGACATCGGGGTCGCCTGCGCGACGGTCGTATCCTCGCCGCCCTTCTTATCCTTGTCGTAGACGATTTCGTCGGGCTTGGAGTCCATTTGGTCAGTCTCACCGCCCCTGGTTTTCCGGCGCTCGGCGCGGATGCGGGCGATCTCGCGATTGCGGGTCGCCTCCGGCCGGCCGGGGCGCAGCACGAGCGCTCGGTCGTACCGCTTCATCGCATCTTCGTACTGGCCGAGCATCACGAGCGCATTGCCCTGATCGAAGGCGCCATCGGCTGTGTCGCGCGCCGAGAACGCCTGCGACGCCTCCTTGAAGTTTCCCGACCTATAGAACGCGACGCCGCGCCAGAGCGGATCGCGAAAGGCCATGGCCGCGTCCGCTGGGTCGTTGCGCGCCAGCAGGACGCGGCCGCGTTGGTCCGGCCGCAGCCAGAGGTTGCTCCAACCGGTGCGCAGTCCGGCTCCCACGAGCGCTGCGGCGCCGACGAGGCCGATCAGGCCGTAGAGCCTCGGCGCCCTCATGTCAGCGCCCATCCCCGCCGGAACCAGAGCAAGACCAGCAAGGCGAGCAGCGGCGTCAGCCAGTACCCCGCCTCGCGCCAATGGCTGCCTTCACCCGCCACGCTTGCGGCGGCATCGCGGCCGTCGAGACGGCGAGCGACGGCTGCGACGTCGGTCTGGTCCGGTGTCGTCGCGATGATGCTGGCACCCGGCACCTGCCCCAGAGCATCCTGCGCCGCTCCTGTCGGCAGGAGGCCGAGAACGGTGACCGGGCGCGACAGCTTCGGCCAGTCGACGGCCTGCGGTCCGATCGTGTCTGCGAGCAGCAGGATCGAGCCGCCGTTGATGCTGTTCGCCAGCGTACGCTCTGCCAGCGCCAACGCCCCGATCAGATCGTCGCCCTCCTTCGGCATCACACTCGGCGAGAGAGCATTGGAGAGTTCGATAACGATGGTCGCGTCCGTCGTCGCCGGCAGGACGATATGCGCCGAGCCGGAATAAGCGATCAGCGCCGTCGAGGCTCCCTCGCGCGCGGCCAGGATGTCCGCGAGCTTCTGTCGTGCCCGGTCCAGCCGGGTGGGAGCGAGGTCCTCGGTCATCATCGACGGCGTCACCTTCAGCACGACGGCGAGGGGCGGCTTGGCATCCGCGAAAGGAGACGGCTCGCGCTGCCAGGCAGGCCCGGAGACGGCGATGATGGCGGCGATCCAGCCGAGCAGGAGCCAGTCGACAGGGCGAAGCCGCGAGCGACGCTCCTCTCCGACGAGGAGATAGGGAAGCAGGGCCGGGTCGATGACCTTCCGCCATTGTCTGGAGGCGTCGGAAGCCTGTCTTTCGAACAGCCAGAAGGCGATGGCTGGAGCGAGGGAGAGCAGCCAGAACGGCCGCTCGAAATGGAAGGCTGAGAGCTCGGCAATCATGGCGCCGCCCCTTCCAGCGTGGCGTTGGATCTCACTTCGCGCGAGTAACGGTGCCGAAATGCAATCCCGATGCCCTGCGTCAGCAAGGTGAGGGCGAGTACTCCCGCCAGCGGCATCCAGAAGATGTCGCGTCGTGGCCGGAAGCTCACCGTGTCGACCCGGCGGGTCTCGATCTCGTCGAGCCGGCGGTAGATGTCCGCGAGCTGAGCGCGATCGAGCGCGCGGTAGAAGCCACCTCCGGTCCGGTCGGCGACCTCCTTCAGGGCCGCCTCGTCGAGCTTGTCCTCGCCGGCGGCGGTGGGATCGCCGACGGCCACGGTATGGATGACGATGCCCTGGTCCTTGGCGATCCCGGCCGCCTCGGCGGGCGGCACCTTGCTGATCGTGTCATTGCCGTCGGTGAGTGCGATCATTGTCTTCGCCTTGACCGAGCTCTTCGCGAAGCGGCCGATGCCTAGCCCGATTGCGTCCCCGAACGCTGTGCGGGGTCCCGCCATGCCGACTGCGGTGTCGCGCAGCATGGCCCGGCTGAGTTCCAGATCGGTGGTGAACGGAACGAGGGCGAAGGGCGCGTCACCGAAGACGATGACGCCGACGCGGTCACCCTTCCGCCGCGACAGGAAATCGTCGAGCACCTGCTTGACCGCGGTAAGGCGGTCGACGGGCTTCCCCGAAGCATCGACGAAGTCCGTGGTATCCATCGAAGCGGACAGGTCGACGAGCAGCAGCAGGTCGCGCGTCGGCATGTCGCGATGGAGCGCCGGCTCGATCCACTGCGGGCGGGCAAGCGCGGCCAGCGTCATCAGCCAGGCCAGCACGAGGACGATCAGACGGGCCGTATGACGACGGGCGACCACGCCACCCGAATACGGCACCTGACCGCTTACTCTCGCGAGCCTGTCGAAGAACGGCACGCGCAGCCCGGGACGCCGCTCGGCACGGGCAGGCAGGGCGAACCAGACCAGCAGCGGCAGCGGAGCGAGCAGGGCTATCCACGGATGCGCGAAGGACAGCATCGTTTACGTCTCCCGGGAGACGCGGCCGCGTTGATCGCGGAGCCAGCCGTGCGCCTGCGCTGCGGCCCTGTCGTTGGCGTGTGGACCAGGGCCATTCAACCGGGCCACCAGATCGTCCACGGGGCAAGACGTGGTTCCGATGAGGAAGTCACCCCAGGATTTTCCCGTCAGGGATGCGACGTGCGCCCGTCCGAACGCGACCAATGCGGCCCGCTTGAGGATCTCGGAGACACCCTCGATCGATGGCGCCGGCCCCAGTCGATCGAGTTCGGCGTGCGCCTCGCGCAGATACGCGTCCGCCTGGTAGCGTCGGGCGGCCTGCCATGCGGCCACGAGCAGCATCGCCAGCAGCGTTCCGCCAACGATCCAAACGCCGGGTGCCGGTGGCCAGAAAGAAACGGGAGGCGGCAAGGCGAGGTCGGCCAGGTTTGCGAGGTCGCCGGGATCGGAACTCATGAACGCCTCCCGCTCGCGAGCCGCTGCGCCTGCCGCCGGCCGATCAACTCGCGGTACTGGTCGGCGACGTCACGGTCGGTGGAGATCGGAAGGACGGGGATCGCGCGCTTACGCGACAGCCCGGCCAGTCGCTCCCGCCATTGTCGCCGTTCCTCGCCGAAGTGCAGGCGAAAATCCGGGGCGGAAGCATCGACCTCGATCTCGGCCACGCCCGAGCTGAACGTGGCGCGGCCGATATCGGGAAGATCCTGTTCGAGTGGGTCGTGGATGAAGATCGCGAGGACGTCGTTATGGGCCGAGAGCTTCGTGATGAGCCGCTGCGTCTCGTCGTCCTCGCCCGCGGCGTCCGAAATCAGGCAGACCAGACCGTCATGGGCGACCATTCGGCAGGCGGCGGCCAGCGCCTCGTTGAGGCGCTCGTCTCCGGAAGAGGTCGGAGGCGCCGCCAGCGCCGCATTCGCCTTGGCGATCTCGCTCAGGACGCGGACCACGCCCTTGTCGCGCGCCTGCGCTTTGATCGAGACGATGCCATCATCGGTGAAGACGACGGCCCCGACGCGGTCGCCCAGCGACGACACGCGCCAAGCGGCGAGCGCGGCGGCCTCGGCTGCCGCGACCGATTTCATCGCCCGGCGGCTGCCGAAGAACATCGTGCTGCGCTGGTCGATCAGAAGGATGACCGGGCGGTCGCGCTCCTCGGAGTAGACGCGGACATGCGGGCTGCCGAGCCGCGCTGTGGCGAGCCAGTCGATCGTGCGGGTGTCGTCGCCCTCGAAATAGTGCCGGAGTTCCTCGAAGTTCAGGCCGCGGCCGCGCAGCCGCGAGGCATGGCGCCCCGCCAGCAGGCTGTGCACGGGCTGGCGTGGCAGGAAGCTGAAACCGCTGGCGCGGTGCTCAAGGCGCAAGAGGTCTTCCAGCGTGACGAACGCCCGGGCGGTTTTGATGGGATGGTGACCATCGCTTACCAAGTTGTCGCGCATCAGTGGCATGTTGAGATGTTCGTATGCATGCTCAACCATCCTGATCTACTCGTCGAGCAGGCGCTAAACGGCAACGGCGACTTGTTTGACGACCTCGTCCAACACATCGTCCGCGTCGACCCCGTCGGCCCCGGCCTCGTAGCCAAGCGAGACACGATGCCTGAGGCAGTCATGGACGACGGCCTGGACGTCCTCGGGCGTGACGTAATCGCGTCCCTTCAGCCAGGCGTAGGTCCGCGAGCACCTGTCGAGAGCGAGCGAGCCGCGGGGACTGGCGCCGATGGCGATCCAATTCTTCAGCTTGTCGCCCAACGCGGCCGGGCGCCGCGTCGCCGCGATCAACGCGACCATGTAGTTCTCGACGACGTCCTTCGTCGTGACCCGGTCGATCTCAGCGCGCGCGTCGAAGATGACTTGCTGGGTGATCTTTGGAGGCGGCTCCTTACCGGAGCCGCTGGTAGCGCTCTCGGCGCGGACAAGCCGCATGACCTTCACCTCATCCGCATCGGACGGGTAGTCGATGCGCACATGCATCAGGAAGCGGTCCATCTGCGCTTCGGGAAGCGGATAGGTGCCTTCCTGTTCGATCGGATTCTGGGTAGCGAGCACCATGAAGAGCGGCGGCAGATCGTAGCGCTTGCCCGCCACGGTGACGTGGCGCTCCTCCATCGCCTCGAGCAGCGCCGATTGCACCTTGGGCGGCGCGCGGTTGATTTCGTCGGCGAGCACGAGGTTGCCGAACACCGGGCCCTTACGGAATTCGAACTGGCCGTCCTGTCGGAGGATCTCGCCGCCGGTTACGTCCGAGGGCAACAGGTCCGGCGTGAACTGGATGCGGCTGAACTCCGATTCGAGGTTCTGTGAGAGACTTTTGATCGCGCGTGTCTTGGCCAGACCCGGAAGCCCCTCGAGGAGGACGTTGCCATTGGCCAGCATCGCGATGACGATCCGCTCGACCACCCGCTTCTGGCCGATAATGTCCTGGTTGATGCGGGCCTCGAGATCGCGAATGGAATCGCGCGCGGTCGATCCGGCATCCATCATCCAAACGCCCTTATTGCAATCCGTGAACTCAGCAGATGATGCAAAGGCTGTCATCTCGGTAACTGTTACGGCCGCTCGCGCCGTGCGCGTAAGGACAGACAGCTTCGATCTCGTTTCCGACGTCTGCCCATTTCAATGCCGCTCATTGGGCGCGCTTTGACGACGTCGAAAGCGCAGGTGGCAGTCGCAATCATGACGCTCACACACCTTGTCTCATCTGCAAACACAGCAGCCGGACGATGATTTCCACGTATTGCGAAGGCTGCTCCGGATAGTCATCCGCATCGAATGCGAGACCGATCGCTAGCGACGGCGTGACTGGCCAGAAACTGAATTGGGAGCTTTGGTGCGGGTAGATGCCGGCGCGCGTCGGAAGGCCATGCTCAAGGCAAAGCCGGGCCGAGTTCAGATCTTGTTCGCTCGTCGCCAGAGCGCTGTTCTTGCAAATTTCCTGAATCGCCCCGTCTTTCAATGCCAGCACCGTAACAGGCGCCTCAAAGATCTCCGCGAGTGCGTCCGTCGCCAGTTGCTGGTGGCTCCGATCACCGGCGGGGGATTGGAGAGCCTTGGCAAAGCGCTGTAATGCCCGCAACTGTTGTTCTTTCTTCCGCAGGGCTGACCGTTGTCGGCCAGCCGTCGAGGCGACTCCACTGGCGATCACGCCCACGACGAGCAAAAGGCCTATCGCCCAAATATTGGCGGCATCGTCGACGCGGAACGAGAGGCGTGGCTCTACGAAGAAAAAATTGTAGGCGAGCGCTCCGGTCACGGCGGCGATGAGCGATGGCCCCAGGCCGAAGAAGATCGCCGAGAGCAGGACCGGAATGACAAAGACCAGGGAGAGGTTCGGCATCGTCGCGGCACTCTCCAGCGCGAACGCGATAACGACCGCGAACGCAGTCATGGCCAGCGCGGCCAGATAGGCAAGCGCCGCTGGCGAACCGGCAGTATCGATAGCGTCCTCGCCATGATCTGATCGTAAGATCCGCATGATTCACCTCCCTCGAGTCGAGACAGTGCTTCGCGCTAGTCGCTGATGCCACGCAGAACGTCGTGTATCTGCTTGGCCGTTGCTGCCGCGCGGATCTTCGCGAGAGCGTCGGGCGCTCGTAGCAGCCGGGCGACCCGCGACAGCAATGTCAGGTGCGGCGCAGCGCTATCGGCAGGCGTCAATACGAGGCAGACAATGTCGACGGCCGCCCCGTCGATGGAGTCAAACTCAATCGGCTGTCTGAGCCTCAGTATGAGCGCAAAAGGCCGCTGCAGCGCAACGAGCGAGGCATGAGGGAGAGCGATGCCGGCGCCTATCCCGGTCGATCCTAGCTGCTCGCGACTCTCCAGTGCGAGCAGAACCGCCCTTTCATCGACGCCTGTTGCGGTCGCTGCCTTACGAGCCAGAGTTTCCAGGAGACGGGGTTTCGAGCGAACATCGACATTGAGCTCCACATGTTCGGGAGCGACGCAATCACAGATATTCATAACCTGACCTTCGAGCGTAATTCTCGCCGGATCATGCCGGCGCCGTGACCTGGTCGATGTCAGCCTCGCGCAGCCGGTATCCGACGCCGGTTTCCGTCGTGATGTATTTCGGATCGTCGGGGCTGACCTCGATCTTCTGGCGAAGCTGGCGCACATAGACCCGCAGGTACTGGACGTCCGTCGCCTCGCCCCAGACATGATGCAGGAGGTGCTGGTGGGTGATCACCTTGCCGGCGTGCTGCACCAGGATTCGGAGGATATCGTACTCCTTCGGAGAGAGCTTCACGTCCTTGCCGCCGAGCTTGACGATCCGCCGGACCAGATCGACCGAGAGCTCGCCGGTCTGGAAGATCGCGCGCTCGCCCTGCTGCTGCAGCTTGTGTCGGAGAGCCACGCGAATGCGGGCGACGAGTTCCTTCACGCCGAAGGGCTTGGTGATGTAGTCGTCGGCGCCCAGCTCCAGCGCCGTGACGATACCGCCCTCGTCGGTTCGGCTGGACAGGATGATGATCGGCAGTTCGATCAGGTCTGCTCGCCATTTCGCCAGGAGCTCGTGGCCCTGTATGTCCGGTAGCCCGAGATCCAGCAGGATGGCGTCCGGTCGCTCGTTCTTGACGAGTTGCATCGCCTGCTTCGCGTTCTCGGCTTCGATGATCTCATAGCCCTGCGATGCCAGGCTCACGCGGACCAGCCTGCGAATTGCGGGCTCGTCGTCGACGATCAAAATCGTCACATTGGTCGTGGTCATCTCACCCTTCCGTCTGATCCCTGGGGACGGGCATCCTGATCGTGAAAACCGCTCCGGTCCGGTCAGGCCGATTGCCGGCTGCAATGGTGCCGCCCATGGCCTCGATGAAGCCTCTGCAGATCGATAGGCCTAGCCCGGTGCCGGCGCGCACCATGTCGGTCTTGGTGACCCTGTGAAAGCTGTCGAAAACGCGCTCCAGACTAGCTTCGGGGATACCGGGGCCCTCATCGAGAACGCGAAGCTCCACGCTGCCGGTGTCGCGTCTTGCCTCGATCCGGATCAATGACGCCGGTGGGGCATATTTGGCGGCGTTGTCGAGCAGGTTGAAGAGGACTTGCTCAAACAGGACATGGTCCAGCATGATCATCGGAAGATCTGCCGGGGCCGCAACCTCAACACGATGTCGCCCGAGGATTTTCGTCGCGCGGCGCAGGGCCGTGCTCACCACGTCGCCGAGGAAATGCATCGAGCTGTTGGGCTCGATCGCGCCGGACTCGATCTTCGTCATGTCGAGCAGGTTGGCGATGAAGCGGTTGAGGCGTTCAGATTCATCGACGATCGTCGCGAGCAGCTCCGCACGGTCGCTTGCCGGAAAGCTGCCGTCATAGTCGCGCAGGGCGCTGGCCGTTCCCAGGATCGCAGCGAGTGGCGTCTTGAGATCGTGAGAGATCGAGCGGAGCAGGGCCGAGCGCAGCTTGTCCGCCTCGACGGCGAGACGCGCCTTCTCGACATCCTCGACGAGCTGGACGCGCTCGATCGCGATCGCGGCCTGGTCGGCCAGCGCGTCCAGCAGCCTCTGGTGCTCGGGCGACAGCAGAGGTCCCTGACGATCGTCATCGAGGCCGATCACGCCGACGGCGGCGCGGCTGGTCCGCAACGGCAGATAAAGCCGCTTCGCTCCCGGCAGCGTATCGGCGCCGCGCCCCGCGGGCCGGTCGTGCTCCCAGGCCCAGCGGGCGGCCGCGATGTCCGCATCGACGAGCGTGTCGTCAGGGGGGTAGCCGGCGCGAACGGCAAGGGTCGGGCCCTCCGGCAGCAGGATGACGACCCGCACCTTCAGCATCGACGCGATCTGATAGGCGGTTGCCCACAGCACCTCGTCGAGCGTTGCTGTACCGGCGAGCTTCTTCGAGAAGAGATAGAGATCCTCGGTGGTGCGGGCTCGTTCACGCGCAGCGGCAGCCTGGCGATGGACGCGGGCGGTGAGGTTGCTGGCGATGATGGCCACGCCGAGGAAGAACACGAAGGCGACGACGCTCTCCGACGCTGCGATGTCGAGGGTGTAGAGCGGCGGCAGGAAGAAGAAGTTGTAGGCGGTGGCACCGAGCAGCGACGCGAACAGGGCGGGCCAGATGCCCCCGCCGACGGCCGCCGCCAGAACGCCCATGAGAAAGACGAGCGCAATGTTCTGCACGTCCAGCACACGGGAGATCAGGGTGGCCACCAGCCCGGCAACGCCGATATAGCCGGTCGCGAACAGATAGGGGCGCAGGCTGAAGACCGTTCCGCGGGCGGCCTCGACACCGCGAGGCGGCGGCTTGTCACCCTCCCGACCGGAGATGATGTGAACGCTGATGTCGCCCGCGGCCCGGATCAGGTCGTGCGAGACCGAGCCTTGAAGGATCTCGCGCCAGCGCGGCTTCACCGGCTTGCCGACGACGATATGGGTGTAGTTGTTGGCGGTCGCGTATCGCAGGATCTCGCGGGCGACGTCCTGCCCCGGCAGGATCACGGCGTCGCCACCGAGCTGTTCCGTCAGGCGCAATGTGGCGGCCACCTGGTCCTTGTCGGCGTCCGATCGACCGGTGGCACGCGGCGTCTCGATGTGGAGAGCAGCCCAGGGCGTACGCAGCCGATCGGCCTGCCGTCTCGCATATCGTACGAGCGAGGCCCCGCGGGACTGCTCGTCGATGCAGACAAGAATCCGCTCCCCGGCGGCCCAGGGCCCGGGGATGGCATGCGACTGCATATGGTTGAGCAGTTGATCGTCGACGCGCTGCGCGGTGCGACGCAAGGCGAGTTCGCGCAGCGCGGTCAGGTTGCCGGGCGAAAAATAGTTCTGGACTGCCCGCTTGGCGGTCTTCTGGACATAGACCTTGCCCTCTTCGAGTCGCTTGATCAGGTCGCCGGGCGTGAGGTCGATGATCTCGATGTCGTCGGCGCGGTCGATGATCGAGTCCGGCACGGTCTCGCGCACACGGATGCGGGTGATCTGTGCGACGACGTCGTTCAGGCTCTCGACATGCTGGATGTTGAGCGTCGTGTAGACGTCGATCCCCCGATCGAGAATCTCCTGGACATCGAGATAGCGCTTGGGATGGCGGCTTCCGGGAGCGTTGGTATGGGCCAGTTCGTCGACGAGGACGAGTGCCGGCCTGCGGGCGAGGACGGCGTCGATGTCCATCTCGTCCAGCTCATGGCCCTTGTAAGGCACCGTGAGGCGCGGGAGGATTTCGAGGCCGTCCAGCAGAGCTTTCGTTTCCTGTCGCCCATGCGTCTCAACGACCCCGATCACCACGTCGATGCCCTCGGCCCTGCGGGCCCGCGCCGACATCAGCATTTCATAGGTCTTGCCGACGCCCGGGGCGGCGCCGAGAAAGATCTTCAGGCGGCCGCTGCCTTCGCGCCGCGCCTCTTCCAGCAATGCATCCGGCGAGCGGCGGGTCTCGCGCGTGTTCTCAACATCGGTCATCGGCAGAGCCTAAGACGAGTTTGCGCAGATGTCGTACAAGACGCCGGCTCCCGGAGGTGAGGGCCGGCGCTCCTTGTCAGCGCGCCGCGTCCAGCGCCAGATTCAGCGCGAGGACATTGACGACCGGCTCGCCCAGAATCCCGAGCTGTCGAGGCTGGACGTGGCTATCCACCAGCGAAAGCAGGGTCGCCTCGTCGACGCCACGCGCCTTGGCGATGCGCGGCACCTGGAAGCGGGCGGCTTCCGGAGAGATATGCGGGTCGAGCCCGCTGCCCGAGGTCGTGACCAGATCCATCGGAATGGCCGCGCCCGGGTTCTCGGCTTTGAATTTTTCGACATCGCCCTTGATCCGTTCGATCAGCCTGGCGCTGGTCGGAGCCAGATTCGAGCCGCTCGAACTCGCCGCATTGTAGCCGTCGCCGGCCGCCGAGGGGCGCGGGTGGAAGTAGCGCTCGTCCGTGAACGCCTGCCCGATCAGTTCGGACCCGACCACCCGACCGTCGCGCTCGATCAGGCTGCCATTGGCCTGGTGCGGAAAAATCGCCTGGGCGAGGCCGGTCATGCCGAGCGGATAGGCGAGGCCGGTGATGATGGTGAGGGCGATCAGCATGATGATCGCGGGTTTGATTTGCTTCAGCATGGGGAGGGTCCTTAAGCGAGGCCGAGCGCGGTGACGGCCATGTCGATGGCCTTGATGCCGATGAAGGGCACGACGAGCCCGCCGAGCCCGTAGATCAGCAGGTTGCGGGAGAGCAGCGCGCCGGCACCGACTGCGCGGTATTTCACCCCTCTCAGCGACAACGGGATCAGCGCGACGATGATCAGCGCGTTGAAAATGATCGCCGAGAGGATGGCGCTCTGCGGCGTTGCCAGCCCCATCACGTTGAGCGCGCCGAGTTGCGGGTAGAAGGCGAGGAACATCGCCGGGATGATGGCGAAATACTTTGCGACGTCGTTGGCGATGGAGAAGGTTGTCAGCGCGCCGCGCGTCATCAGCAACTGCTTGCCGATCTCCACGATCTCGATGAGCTTGGTCGGGTCGCTGTCCAGGTCGACCATGTTGCCGGCCTCTCGTGCTGCCACAGTGCCGGTGTTCATGGCAACGCCGACATCGGCCTGGGCAAGGGCAGGGGCGTCGTTGGTGCCGTCGCCGCACATGGCGACCAGCTTGCCCTTGACCTGCTCCTCGCGGATCAGGGCGAGCTTGTTTTCCGGCGTCGCCTGGGCGAGGAAATCGTCGACGCCGGCCTCGGCCGCGATGGCCGCAGCCGTCATCGGGTTGTCCCCGGTGATCATCACCGTGCGGATGCCCATGCGGCGCAATTCGGCGAAGCGCTCGCGGATGCCGCCCTTGACGATGTCCTTCAGGTAGACGACGCCGAGCACGCGTCCGTCCTTCGCCACCGCCAGAGGCGTGCCGCCGGCCTTGGCGATCTCGTCGGCAATCGCCTGGGTCTCGCGGATGGTGGAGCCGCTGGGACGGTCGGCGTCGGTCGCGACGCTGCCGAGATCGACGTATTTGAGCACGGCCTCGACGGCGCCTTTGCGGATGCTGGAGCCGTCGACGTCGACGCCGGACATGCGGCTCTGCGCGGTGAAGGGTACGAAGCTGGCGTGCAGGCCTTCCATCTCGCGGGCGCGGATACCGTACTTCTCCTTGGCGAGAACGACGATCGAGCGGCCTTCCGGCGTCTCGTCGGCGAGCGAGGCAAGCTGGGCGGCGTCGGCCAGCTCGTTCTCGGTCACGCCCTTGACTGGGCGGAACTCCGCTGCCTGGCGGTTGCCGAGCGTGATCGTGCCGGTCTTGTCGAGCAGAAGCGTGTCGACATCGCCGGCAGCCTCGACCGCGCGGCCCGACATGGCGAGCACGTTGAAGCGCACCAGCCGATCCATGCCGGCGATACCGATGGCCGAGAGCAGGGCGCCGATCGTGGTCGGGATCAGCGTCACGAAGAGCGCGACCAGCACGATCACGGAGATGTTTCCGCCGGCATAGGCCGCGAAGCTCGGGATCGTCACCACCGCGAAGGTGAAGATCAGGGTCATCCCGGCGAGCAGGATGTTGAGCGCGATCTCGTTGGGGGTCTTCTGGCGCTCGGCGCCCTCGACCAGCGAAATCATGCGGTCGATGAAGGTCGAGCCGGCTGCGGCCGTGATGCGGACCTTGATCCAGTCGGAGAGTACCTGCGTGCCGCCGGTGACGGCAGAGCGGTCGCCGCCCGACTCGCGGATCACGGGCGCGGACTCGCCGGTGATGGCGGCTTCGTTCACCGAAGCCACGCCCTCGATCACCTCGCCGTCCGAGGGGATGATGTCGCCGGGCTCGACAAGCACGAAATCGCCGACCTTGAGGCTGGTGCCGGGCACCGACCTGTATCCGGTGCCCTCACGCGTCGCGAGAAGCTTGGCCTGGGTCTCGGTGCGTGCCCGGCGCAGGGACCCGGCCTGCGCCTTGCCGCGCCCCTCCGCGACGGCTTCCGCGAAATTGGCGAAGAGCAGCGTGAACCAGAGCCAGAGCACGATCTGGAACGAGAAGCCGAGTTCCGCGCTGCCCGTGACGGCATCGCGGACCAGCAGGACGGTGGTCAGCGCCGCGACGACCGCGACAACGAACATGACCGGGTTCCTGGCGAGGCTGCGCGGATCGAGCTTGCGGAACGCGCCGCCGATCGCGGGAACGAGGATGCGGGCATCGAGGATGCTCGCCTTGTTCGAGGGGCTCATGGTGAGGGTCCACCTTCAGGGTCGTTCGCCGGCGGGTCTGGGTTCAGGACGCCGCAAGCAACGAAAACAGGGTTTCGATCAGGAATTGGACGGCCTTGGCGCCGAGCAGCAGCCCGAGCATGGTCAAAACCATGCCCAGGATGATGCTCGAGGCGCGCGGCGGCCCCTTCCCCCCGCGCCCGCCTAGCGGCCGCGAAAGCTGGATCCGGCGCATCTGCCGGGGCCGGCCGTTGATGGCGGCGGCCGGCATCAGAAGGTCTGGCCGGCGATCGTCGCCAGATGCTCGACGATCGGTCCGAGCGCCAGCGCCGGGAAGAACTCCAGGCCGCCCATGATCAGGACGACGCCGATCAGCAGGCCGATGAAGAGCGGCCCCGTGGTCGGGAAGGTGCCGGACGAGGTGGGCGTGGCCTTCTTCGCAACGAGCGAGCCGGCCATCGCCATGACCGGGATGATCATGAAGAAGCGGCCGATCAGGATCGCGAGACCCAGCGTGACGTTGTACCAGGGCGTGTTCGCCGAAAGGCCGCCGAAGGCCGAGCCATTGTTGGCCGTAGCCGAGACATAGGCGTAGAGCGCTTCCGAGAAGCCATGCGGTCCGGCATTGCCCATCGATGCGGTGCCGGTCTCGAGCACCACCGCGGCGGCGGTGAAGCCGAGCATGGCCAGCGGCAGGATCAGGAGGGCGAGCATCGCCATCTTGACCTCCTTCGCCTCGATCTTCTTGCCGAGATATTCCGGCGTGCGGCCGACCATCAGGCCGGCCACGAAGATCGAGATCACGACGAAGAGCAGCATGCCGTAGAGGCCGGCGCCGACGCCGCCGATCACGACCTCGCCGAGCATCATGTTGATCAGCGGGATCATGCCGCCCAGCGCCATGAAGCTGCCATGCATGGCGTTGACCGCGCCGCAGGAGGCCGCGGTGGTGATCACCGCGAACAGTGCCGACAGGGTGACGCCGAAGCGCGCCTCCTTGCCCTCCATGTTGCCGCCTTGCAGGCCCAGCGCATGGACCAGCGGGTTGCCGGCGGCCTCGGCCCAGTAGCAGACCGCGACGCCGGCGACGAACAGCACACCCATCGCGGTGAAGATCGCCCAGCCCTGGCGCTCATTACCGACCATGCGACCGAAGACATTGGTGAGCGCAGCTCCGATCGCGAAGATCGCGACCATGTGGATCAGGTTGGTCAGCGCCGTCGGATTCTCGAAGGGATGCGCCGCGTTGGCATTGAAGAAGCCGCCGCCATTGGTGCCGAGATGCTTGATCATCATCTGCGAGGCGACGGGGCCCTGCGCGATGGTCTGCTGCGCCCCTTCGAGCGTCGTCGCGACGGTGTAGGTGCTGAGATTCTGGGGTACGCCCTGCCAGACCAGAAACAGCGTGCCGACCACGCAGATCGGCAGCAGGATATAAAGGACCGAGCGCGTCAGATCGACCCAGAAATTGCCGAGCGTATGCGCCGATTTGCGTGCAAAGGCGCGGATCAGCGCGACCGCTATCGCCATGCCGCTGGCGGCGGAGACGAAGTTCTGCACCGCCAGCCCCACCATCTGGGTGAAGTAGGACATGGTGCTCTCGCCGCCATAGGACTGCCAGTTGGTGTTGCCGACGAAGCTCGCCGCCGTGTTGAAGGCGAGATCGGCCGGGATGTTGCCTAGCTCGGCCGGGTTCAGCGGCAACACGCCCTGCAGGCGCTGTATCGCATAGAGCAGGGCTACACCCGACAGGCTGAAGAACAGCAGCGCGGCGGTATAGGCCGTCCAGTGCTGCTCCTCGCTCTCACTGGTGCCGGCGATGCGGTAGAGTCCGCGTTCGATCGGCCTGAAAAGCGGCGCGAGCAGCGTCCGCTCACCGTTGAAGACGCGCGTCATGTAGCCGCCGAGCGGCTTCACCAGCGCAATGACGATTCCGCAGAAGAGAAGGATCTGTAGCCATCCGTTAAGCGTCATGGGAGGAACCTTCCAGGCACCCGGCCGACATGGTCAAAACCGCTCGGGGCGGACGAGCGCATAGGTGAGATAGGCAACAATGAGAAAGGAAGCGGCAGCGCCGAGGGCGTAATCGAAAAACATATCTCGCTCCATTACTTAGATCATAACCTGTCGCATGCCCGGGCATAGGCAAGTGAAACGGCAAAAAAGATCGCAGTTATTGCGGCAACCAGGATTTCCATCTTCGATCGTCCTCCTGCATACGTCAGGTCGACACCACGAATGGTGGGCTCGTGTGGACCTGGCGCAGTGCCGACACCCCGCGCCGTGGAATGGCTCGGGGTGTCGGCTGTTGAACTTCAGGGGGAATATGGCCCGGCCCCGCATAGGTTTTCGAGCGGGGCGCTTCACCAGGAGAATAGGAAAGCTATAGGAATTTCCGGCCGGCGCCGCCCGGTCCGGGCAAGTTCGCGCCGACGCGCGCTTGTCAGACCGCTAGTAGGTTCTTCAGGGCGCCGACCTCGTCTTCTGCGGCCGGATGCGGCAGCAAGGCGGCCAGGCGTCGCAGTATTGCGTCCGTTGCCGGCGCGAGTGGAAGCTGAGCGCGGGACTGCAGAACCCCAGCAGCGAAAAAGGCCCGCCTTGACGGGGATAGGGTTGCTCTCGGCGAACATCAATTCGTTCAGGGGAGCCAGACGTCGGGCCAGATCGCTGGCGTGCGCAACCCAAACCTAGCCAGCGATCCCCGATGACCACCTCAACTACTCCACGAGCAGGGACACGATCCGCGACGCCGCGGATATCCCGATGCTTCACACGTTTGGTCCGCACACGTTGCAGAGGTTCGATCTTCGCTCGGCCATGATGCCACTCCCCAGCAGCATTACGCTGACCGCACCCAACGAACTCGGAAGCGGCGCAGCCGTCATCTAACTGTGCCCGATGAATGTACCGCCGCTAGCAAAGGGTGCGATCTCGCTCGAGCGCAGTGCTACGGCCAATAGCCACGACCTCAAAACCGCGTTGCCTCAATCCCGCCACGACATTCCGAGGAATGACACGCGTCCCACAGGTTCTCCCCGGTTGGAGCTGCAATTCCGCGGCGCCCGGGGGTGTTTCATCCATGTCGACGGCGTTCGTCGTTGACGGTCTGAAACTTCCGAAAGGAAACCAAGATGGCACTTCTCGATGATCTTCTCGGCGGCGGTTCGAATGGTGGCTTGCTGAACGGCGTCCTGGGCGGCTCGAACAACGAGTCCTCGAATGTGGACGCGTCGTCGTCCAGCTCCGACACGGATATTGCCACGACTCCATCGCTGGGCCTGGGTCTGTCCGACGTGCTGCAGAGCTCGAGCTTCAACTCGGATGGTAGCGATGGCGACGTGAATGCGGAATCGTTCAGCGGCATCGGCGACCTTGGCCTCGGCATTTCCGCGCCGACCCTGATCGGCCTCAGCAATTCGGACGACAGCTTCTCGGGCTCGCAGTCTGAAAGCAACGGCGGCGGCGGTGGCCTCCTCGGCGGCCTGCTGTAAGGCCTGATGCGACGGGCGGAGCCGCAAGGCTCCGCCCGAGCGCGCTTGCCGCACCCCCATGACAGCTCGATCCAAAACGGCGCCCGAAAGCGACGAACTGCAGGACGCCCTGCGCGAGATGTGGCGGCCATTCGCGGTCGCTGGCGTGCTGAGCAGTGCCGTCAACCTGCTTTACCTCAGCTCGCCGCTGTATCTGATGCAGGTCTACAACCGGGTGCTCGTCAGCGAGAACGTGACGACGCTCGTGATGCTGACGCTGATCCTGATGATCGCGCTTGCGACAATGGGGGTCATCGACGCGGCCCGGTCGCAGCTGCTGATCCGCTGCGGTGTCCAGCTTGACGCGAAGCTATCCGGCCGGGTCTTTGATGCGCTCGTGCTGCGCTCAGCCAGGCAGGGCTATTCGAAGGGCGCGCAGCAGATGCGCGATCTCGATCAGTTCCGATCCTTCATCACGGGACCCGGCATCTATTTCGCCTTCGACCTGCCCTGGATCCCGCTCTACCTGATCCTGCTCTTCGTCATCCATCCCGCGCTCGGCACAGTGGCGACGCTGGGGGCGCTGTTTCTGCTCGGCCTGGCCGTGCTGAACGAGAGGATCACACGCAGCGCGCTGCGCCAATCGGAGGCGTCGGGCAATCGCGCCTATGTCTTTACCGAGAATATCCTGCGCCATTCCGACGTCGTCGTGGGAATGGGCATGCAGCCCGCTATCGAACGCAACTGGTTCGCCAGCCGCGACACGATGCTCGCCGAACAGGCCTCGGCCAGCGACCGTAACGCGGTGGTTTCGTCGGGCATCCGTTTCTCGCGGCTCCTGCTGCAATCTCTGATGCTGGGGGTCGGCGCATGGCTCGCGATCGACCATGCCATCATGCCGGCGACGATTTTTGCCGCCAGCATCGTGATGGGCCGCGCGCTCGTCCCCGTCGAGCAGGCAGTCGGAACCTGGCGCCAGTTCAACGAGGCCCGAGAGGGCTATCGCCGTGTCCGGGAGCTGCTCGCCGAAATTCCGGCGGCCAATGACCGGACGATCGTGCCCGTGGCCGACCACGCCATCGTCGTCAACGATCTCGGCTACGACCTCTCCGCCCGCAAGCGGCCAATCCTCACCGGCGTCGACTTCGAATTGCCGGCAGGACAGGCCGTCGGCGTGGTCGGGCCGAGCGGCTCGGGGAAAAGCACGCTGGCGCGGCTGCTGGTTGGCGCCATCGCCCCGAGTGCCGGTGCGATCAAGCTCGGCGGTATCGACTGGCCTGCCCCCTGAAAAGTGGCCCTCCCTGAAGTAGGCTTTTTGAGCCTTTGGAGGATGCCCGCGATGCCGCAGAAGAAGCACAAGCCTGAAGAGATCGTCGCGAAGCTGCGGCAGG
>NZ_LMJT01000018.1 GCF_001429395.1 Allobosea sp. Root381 | reverse complement strand
TACAAGCCGCCAGCACCGCCCGCCGTGCTCTGGCCGGCTGCACAAACCCAACCCACTTCGCGGGCCATCTCAACCGTGGCCGCCAAGCCCACCATGCATTAGATTAAAACCGGGCCACCTGATGGGGGCAGGCCACAGTCAATGCGATCGCGAGAAAGGTCGAGCGGAATAGAAAGCCCTTCACCGAAGCGTCAAAACCAAACGGATAGGACATAAGGACCGTTCCGGGCGGGCGTCCCGTGGGTTCGACGTTGAGCGGATTGACAAAATTACCTTGGGTGATTTCCCCCCAAAAATTGCGAGCCTTTAGCCAATATGTAACGGCGTCGTAGATTAGCGGCTGTTCGCTGATCTCGACACTCCTCCAAACGGACCAGGCCACGAAGACAAGCCATAGGGTGACCAGCAACATCGGCAAATAGCGTTGAACGGGCATTACAGGTCTCTGTCGGAATGCCGTCTAACGGCTATCGCATGATCTCGCGATAACACAGGGTCGAGCGCTCTACTATCTGCATGGCCCGTAAGCGAGCGCCTGCGCGCGGTGCGGTAGTCCGCTCCGGATTCGCAAATCTCATTTACATGCCCGCTAATGACCCGGCCGGATCGGGCAAGGCGTCAGCGTGAGGGGCTGGTTTGCCGCTGCGCAGCGACTGCGCCCGAAACCAAGGCGCTCACTTCGTACAGCCGTGGCTCACCGCCTCAGGCGAGGCAATGTTTGTCGCGGTCAGGACTTGCTCGAGAAGATCGCACCCTCCTTTGGTGTCCCCGGCTCGGAAGGCGGCCTTCGCCGCAAGTTCCCATGCGCCCGCGCGTTCAACCTTACTTGGGGCGTCAGAAGCGGCATCCATCGCGTAGCCGATGGCTTTGCGCCAGTCTTCCAGGTGAAACGAGGCCCTAGCGAGCCCGAGATTGACATAGTAGTGGCGAGGGTCGATCTCGCGAGCGCGAACGCCTGCCGATATGGCGTCTCTAAAGGCGCCGGCTTGCGCATATATGGCAGCGAGATTCGCCCATGCCTCAACGTTCGATGGGGCCTTGACCGTCGCTTGCTGGATTTCCTGCAGAGCTTGTTCGTAAAGACCCTGAGAGGACAGTTCGCGGGCCTTCGTCATGTGTTCTGAAGGCGTGCGAGCGTATTCGGTCCTGCGAAAAATCAGGATGCCGGGATCTTCGGTCAGCGGCGGCTGCTTCTCGTAGAAGCCGCTGGTCTCAAGCTTGTGCATTACGCGAGGCAAATTTTCCCTGCTCAGGGTCTGATTGAAGACCTGGGCTGGGGTTGAGTATTTGGTCGGGTCGATCACAACGACATTCTGCGTTCGTTGCGCGAGCAGGGCGTCCCAGGCTTCCGAGAGTTCGGTGCCGTAGAACCCGCCGAGGTAGTCATAGTGGCAAAGGGGTGATCTGGTCGAGCGAAACCGATCTCTCGCCACGACGTAGTTGGCGGGCACCGGTGCCAGCCAGTCTCCCGCAATTTCGGGGATGGAAGGCTCGATCGCTATTGTGTTCCGGATTGGGCCTTCGCTGGAGGTCGGACAGGTACGGGCAACGATCGAAGAGAGAATGCTATCGGTATCCACTCGCTGAGCGAGCGACAGATCGCCTGCTCTGGCAGGCATCAGTTTCAGTTCCTTGCCGTGCAGCAGCACAAACTGCATGGCGAAGATTGCGCACGCCGCCGCGGTTGCCCAACTGCGGTTGATTTGCGCAAGGCTCCATCCGACGATGAGCGCGACGTACGGCAATACCGGCAAGAGGTATCGATCTTGCCGGAGAGGGCTCAACGAAAAGACCATGACTACGGTCAGGATTTGTAGCGCTGCAACTCCAGCGCACAGCGAAAAATGCGACGGCGTCCGCTTTCCTCGCACCAGATAGAGCGCCATAGCGATCAGCAGCAGCGCCAAGGAAATACCGGCGAGCCCTGGCAGGAATTTGTCCTGCCCAACCTGCATCCAAAAGGTGAGCGCGCTTAGATAGCCGTCCTCTCTGCCCCACATCGTCTTGACGGCCGCACCGTAGCCCTCCCCGAAGGCGCCCGCTCGTAGGTGCTCGAGCACGGTATCGAGATTGCGGAGATACCAAGCTGCGGTCAGGGCGGCCATTGGGATCGCCAGCGTCCAGCTAGCGATTGTCAGGCCCCTTTGGGTAGGGTCGGGGGGGCGGGGAGAGCGGAGCAAATAGATGCACGCTACCAGGCCCGGCCACACGCAGAACAACGGTTGGATCTGCTTGGACGCGAGCGCAACCGCGGTGGCAGCGACGAGTTGCGGGAGCAGGAGCGAGCGGTTCCATGCCGGCGCTCGGCACATGATGAGGACGAACCACGCCACTGCCATCGTCTGAAGGCTCTCGACGAGGTAGTGGTGGGCGAAGAGGATGAACATCGGCGCCGATGCGATCACAAGACAGGCTGTCGTTGCTAGACTTACGCTTGAAGACAGAGAAAAAAGAGCTCGGTAAACAAGAACGATGGTGACGGCTTGTACGGCGACGTTCGTTAATAGCAGGGCGGTGTTGACCGAAGGGATGATGAAGGCGAGGGGCAGAAACGCTTGCCCGAGCCAGATTAAGCCGTTCGGTTTATAGGGATAAACGTCGAGAATTTTGACCGGCCACCCGCGCGGCGCGTGTGTCAGCGTATGAAACAGATCTAGTGTGGCGATGCCGTATGCTGACTGGTCGCCTCCAAAGGCCGAGTTGTCGAGCAGAACCCACACCAGGCTTGGAAAGGCGAGTGCTGCCGCAATTAGGTAAGGCAGCAGAGATTTTGCCGTGGTGCGCGGCACCCGGCTA
Organism: Allobosea sp. Root381; assembly: GCF_001429395.1. GTDB lineage: Bacteria > Pseudomonadota > Alphaproteobacteria > Rhizobiales > Beijerinckiaceae > Allobosea. The sequence continues at coordinate 65,705 of NZ_LMJT01000018.1, read as the reverse complement.
GCTCGCATGTTTACCGACACTCTCGCCTGATCCCCGTCGCGGCGGCTCATTGGCCAAAGCGGCCCATACCACAACCCCAGAATCCCGACCATACGTGCCGCCCTCTGTGGCGGCTTTTCCATGCCCGGAGTATCCCCATGAAGACGCGCAGGGTGCAAGGCGCGCTGCTTTCGCTTGGCTATTCGCTGGTCGTCGACGGCGTGGCTGGGCAGAAGACGAAGACTGCGATGCAGGCTTTCCAGCGCGGGTGCGGGCTGGCGGTGGACGGCATCGTCGGGCCGCAAACGATCAAGGCGCTGTAGGCTGAGATCCGGGAGCGGACGGAGGCCAGGCCGGCGCCGGCCGCGCCCTCGCTGCCGGGCTCCGCACTTCCCCGCGCCACGCGCCGGATCGACGATCATTCGCTGCACGGCGACGCCAGAGGGCGGGGACGTGTCGGTCGAGACGATCCGCGGCCGGCACAAGGCGCAGGGCTGGCTATCACTGGGTTGTCATGCTCGACGGTATAGTGAAGCCGGGCCGTCCCGAGGCCGAAATCGGCTCGCACGTCGCCGGGGACAACACCGGGACGCTCGGGGTTGTCTATGTCGGCGGGGTCGCGGCAGACGGGAATACCGCCAAGGAACGCCGGCGCAGAAGGCCGCGCTCCTCACTCACGTGAACGCGCTGATCGCTCGCTATCCGACGATCAAGAGTTCACCGGTCACACCAGTACGCCGCCAAGGCTTGCGCGAGCTTCGACGTCCGCAAGGACGAGCTCGGCCGCCTGATCTGACCGCCGGCGGCCGCCGTCACTCCCTCACCATCCTGATCTGATCATGGAGATCATCATGAACCGTATCGTCCTGGCGCTCGTCGCCTTGGGCCCGCTGACGCTCGCCGGCTGCCAGAAAGCCGCGATCGACAGCCGCGTTGCCGAGATCAGCGACCGCCTTGCCGCGTGCTGTGTCGAGTTGAAGACACGCGCGACGCCGCGAGTATGGACAAGGCGATCGCCGGTGACCGCCTGATCCCCGGCGTCACCATCGCCGACATGAAGCCGATCCGCGACATGGCCCCCGACCAAGCCCAGGACGATGCCATCGAGGAGGAAGTCGAACGACGTCTCCGACAGCGTCGAGCCGATCGTCGCCAGCGAACGGCTTGAACCTGACTTGCCGGCCTAGCCGGCGATCGCCTCGCCGTCGTCAAGGGCGGCCCTCCTTGGGCCTTTCCTCCCTGGACTCGGCTCCGCTAGCTTCGGCTGGGGGGCCTTTTGTCGTTAGGCGGCCTTCGGCGTTTTCGCCGGCCAACAATGCGAGCCGCGGATGAAACTGCGCCGCGCGGTAGGGGAGGTTCGGTGGCGGCCGTTCGCCCTGCGCGAGGACAGTCAGAGGCCCGGTTCTCCACAAGGAGGCCGGGCTATTTTCATAGGAGGGGCCACCGGCACGGGAGCTTGCTTGAGACTCTATTTGCAAATTGGTGGCATAGAACTAATGGTTCAACACTGCACAACAACCTGCAGCGCTGCCCCCCGACGCGAGTGCCTAAGCGATGAATCGCCGGAATGTAGTTCGCAGGATCGGGAGTTTCGCCTGCGCTGGGGCAAAATTCGCCGCATTCCCTGTGACCCGTCTCCCCGGCGGCCTTCGATGAACGAAATAGCGCGACGGTCTCATTTCGATTCCGCGGTAGGCGAGATCTCGGTTGCATCCGCGACTGCATCGGGAACAGCCGTCCAGCACAATGTACGCCTGCAATATCTCCGAGCGGTCGCGGCGATTGCGGTCGTGCTCTATCACGCATCGTGGTATCTGAAAGACTTGCGCGGTGAGACGCGCTTCAGCGCTGTGTTCGGCGACGTTTTCGGCGCCGGCGGGGTCGCGATATTCTTCGCGTTATCCGGTTACCTCATGGCGGAGATCATCCGCCGCGACGATTGGGGGAGGTTTCTGATAGCTCGCGTCGCGCGGATTTATCCGCCGATGCTGCTCATGGTCGCGCTGTTCTCCGTAGTGCTGTTCCTAGCCTACGGGCGCCCGCGCGGTCTGAGCGTTCTGACCTTGACGCTGGTGCCGACCGGGCCACGCGGCTATTTCCTTGCCGTCGAATGGACCCTCCTTTTCGAGATGACCTATTATGTGGCCCTGACGGCGCTCGGGCTGCTGGGCCTTGTCCGATGGGGTGAGGCGTTTGCCCTGGCCTGGCTTGTTGCAATGGGGTTCTCTTGGGTCTGGGGAAGCGGCGCGGCCGATATAGCGACGCCTACGCTCACCGAATTGCCACTGCTGATCATCAATCTACCCTTCGTACTAGGGTTCCTCTCTGCGGGTCTGAAGCGGCGAGGCTGGTTGCCGCCTGGTCTTGGCGTCGCCGCCATGCTCATAGCCATAGTGATCCCGTTGCTGCCTGCCGACGTCCTGCGCCTCTTGTCGGGCATTGCCGCAGCCATGCTCGTCGCCGCGGCGATCCGTCGTCCGCCACCGATCTCAATCGGTCCAACGGGAAGTCTCCTCGCGCGCTTCGGCGACGCCAGTTATGTGCTGTACCTGTGTCATGTTCCGCTCTTCCTGCTGATCGAATCAAAACTGCCCCAATGGTTGCCGGCACCTCTCGTCTGGCTTGCGATGGTTGGTGCGGCGCTCGGACTTTCGCTTCTGCTCGGGCCTCTGGATGTTCGCTTGCATCGGCGGATGAAGCGCGCGATCGACAAGGCGCGCGACGGCCGCCTCCGCGCTTGGGCGCTCGGATACATTGCCGTCTTCCTCGCAATCGGCAGCTATACGGAGCTTGAAGTACGCAAGGATCGCGCCGAGGAAGCGCAGGCTCGAGAAATCTTTGCCTCGCCGCCCACGGCGGCATCCCTCAGCGTACGGGCCGAGATCGATTCGGTGCAATTCGGCGGCAATCGCTGGGTCGTGCGCGGTTATGGCATCGATCTCGACCGGCCAGCGCTCGCGACGCATATCGCGATCCGCCAGGCCGGCAATCTCTTGGCGATTGACCGGATGCGCCGGATGCGCGTTGCCACAGCCAAAGAACTCGGCCGCTCCGATCTAGAAAGCCGGCGCTTCGGTTTTTCGATCTTTCTGCCGACCGACTTCAGTTGCGCCAAGGGAGGGCTCGACGCTGTCTTTATCTTCGAGGATGGTCGCGCGGTGCCGATAGCGCCCGGCCCGCTCGCTACGATCTGCCGCTGAGCTGTACGATTGGGCGGGTAAGCATGGTCGAATCTCCGTGAGGTCGGTTTACTCCGCGGGCCGCTTCAGGGGCGGGGTTCATTCCTCTTCCTCCGGGCGAGAGGAAGTGACCGAGGGAGATTCGGAGAGGGACGAGGCCTTCGAGAGGACGGCGTCGGCCCACTCGACCACCTCAAGACCACATTCTTGGCGAGAGCCAATTCGGCTCTGACGCCGAGCGACCGCTGTCAGCCAGGCAGCAGCACGATGGTGCAGGCTTGGCCGCAGATTAACGCGCTGTATTCGGCGAACGCCTTGCGGATCGGGAAGGCGCCGGACGAGGCGTCGTGCGTGAACTCGGCCGGGTTGTACCCCATGGCCTTCGGCGCGTAGCTCGGCCGCCACCCGTTGGACGAGCGGATAGTTGCGCTCCGCGCACCCCTTCATCGGGCCGCTTCGGAGTCGCCAGGCCGGCGATTTCGGGATTGCGGGCCGCTTTCGTTCGCGGCCCATCCCTGCGTCCCTTTCTGCGAGCCTCCGGAATAGTCAGAGAGCGCTGAGCGCCTGGTCGAGATCGTCCAGGATATCGTCGACGTTCTCCAGGCCGATCGACAGGCGCAGGAGCCCGTCGCTGATGCCATGCCTGAGGCGGTCATCGCGGCTGACGACGGCGTGGGTCATGCTGGCGGGATGCTGGATCAGCGTTTCGGCGTCGCCGAGACTGACGGCTCGTGTGATCAGGCTCAGATGGTTCATGAACGCCATGCCTGTCTCCAGGCCGCCGTCGAGTTCGAAGGAGATCAGGCCTCCGCCCGATCCAGCCATCTGTCGCTGCGCCAGATCGAATTGCGGGAACGATTCCAGGCCCGGATAGGAGATGCTGGCGATCCGGGGATGGCGCTCCAATTCGCGCGCCACCTTGAGCGCCGACGCGGCATGACGCTCGACGCGGACTTCGAGGGTTTTAAGGCCGCGCAGCATCAGGAAGCAGTTGAAGGGCGAAAGCGTCGCACCCGTCATCCAGCGCAGGCCGGAGCCCCTGACCTGCTTCACCATGTCAGCCGAGCCGACGACGATGCCCGCGAGGAGATCGCCATGCCCGCCCAGATATTTGGTGCCGGAATGAACGACGATGTCGGCGCCAAACTCGATCGGACGCTGCAGGACCGGGGTCGCGAAGGTGTTGTCGACCACGACTTTGGCACCGACGCGATGGGCGAGCCGCGAGACTTCCGCGATGTCGATCACCCGGAGGTTCGGGTTCGCCGGTGTTTCGAAGAAGACGACCTTGGTGCGCTCGCTGATCTTGTCGGCGAGCGTTTCCGGCCGCGTGAAGTCGGCAGGGCGCGCGGTGATGCCGAGCTTGGTCAGCCCCTGGGTGAAGAGCGCGAAGGTGTTGCCGTACAGGGTGTGGTCGATCACGACCTCGTCGCCCGGCGATAGCAGCGTCAGCATGACGCTCGAGATCGCGCCCATGCCGGAGGCGGCCGTCATGCCGGCTTCGGCGCCCTCGAGGCTCGCCAAGCGCTCTTCCAGGATCGCCTGGGTCGGGTTCTTGGTGCGGCCGTAGACGTAGCCTGGTTCTTCGCCGCGGAAGATCGCCGCGCCCTGTTCGGCGCTCTCGAGGGCATAGGTTGAGGTCATGTAGATCGGCGGCGTCAGGGCACCGTCATGTTCGGCCGGATCATAGCCGAGATGGATCGCGCGGGTGGCAAAGCCCTGCGCCCGGTTCCGCCTGACATCTCGCGACATGGTCATTCCTCCTCGATCACTGGCATTGGGTTCGATTTATTGCAGCTTCTGGTTCAGGGCATCGCGCAGGCCGTCGCCCAGGACGTTGAAGCAGAGCACGACGATGAAGATGGCAAGCCCGGGAAAGATGGTCAGGTGATCGGCCACCCCGAGATAGCTTCGGCCATCCGCCAGCATGGCGCCCCATTCGGAGCTTGGCGGCTGTGCTCCCAATCCGATGAAGGACAGCGCCGCTCCCACGAGAATGGCCGAGCCGATCCGCAGGCTCATATAGACGATCACGGCGGGGAGGGCTCCGGGGAGGATATGATGCAGGATCAGCTTATGCCGGGATACGCCGATCGCCCGCGCTGCCTGGACGTATTGGGTCTGCTTCAACGCCAGCGTGCTGCCGCGAGTCAGGCGAGCGAAGACCGGCACGCTGAAGATGGCGACGGCCCAGATGACGTTTTCCACGCCCGGGCCGAGGAGGGCCACCACCGCGATGGCGAGCAGGAGGCCTGGAAACGCGAAGAGGACGTCGCATATCCGCATCAGGAGCGCATCGACCCAGCCGCCGCTCCAGCCGCTGACCAGCCCCATGATGGTGCCGACGATGCCGCCGGCCAGTGCCGATATCAGCCCGACCGCCAGCGAGATGCGGCCTCCCCAGATGATGCGGCTGAGGATGTCGCGGCCGTACGAGTCCGTACCGGCGAGGTGCGCCAGCGTCGGCCCTTGCAGCAGCGCGTCGTAATCTGCGGCCGTGGGGTCATAGGGGGCGATGAACGGCGCGAACAAGGCTAAGAGAATGACGAGTGCGATGATGGCGGCTGCGAGCAAGGCTGTGTGCCGGCGTCGAAAGCGGCGCCAGAACTCGCGCGCGGGCGAACGAAGGGGAGCCGCCGTCATGAGCGCAGCCTGATCGCGGGGTTCAGCACGCCGTAGAGCACGTCGACCACCAGGTTGATGAGCACGAACTCGGCCGAAAGGAGCAGGATTAGCGCCTGGATCACGGGGTAGTCGCGGAAGGCGATGCTGTCGACGAGGAGGCGCCCCAACCCCGGCCAGGCGAACACCGTCTCGACCACGATCGCGCCGCCCAGGAGCGTACCGAACTCCAGCCCGGTCAGGGTCACGACCGGAATGAGCGCGTTGCGGACGGCGTGGCGCCAGATCACGCGTCGCTCTCGCAGGCCCTTGCTGCGTGCCGTGCGGACGAAATCCTCGCCGCTGACATCGACGAAGGCCGAACGCGTGAAGCGGGCGAGAATTGCTGCAACTCCGAGCCCGAGCGTGAAGGAGGGCATGATCAGCGAGCTCCAGCCGTCGAAGCCGCCTGTCGGCAGCCAGCCGAGATGCACCGAGAACAGATTGATCAGCAGGAGGCCGAGCCAGAACCCGGGAAAGGACAGACCGCCGATCGCCGCCAGCATCACCGCCTGATCCTGCCATCGGCCGCGCTTCGCGCCAGCCCAGACCCCGATCGCTGTTCCGATCAGCGTGGCCCATCCCATGGCTGCGAGAGTAAGCCAGAAGGTCGGCCAGAAGCGCACTGCGATCACCTCGAAGACGGGTTCGCGCGTCCGGCTCGAGATCCCGAAATCACCGCGGACGGTCGCCCCGGCATAGCGCAGGTACTGTTCCCAGATCGGACGATCGAGCCCAAGGACCTCGCGCGCCGATGCGACCTCCTGCTCCGTCGCATCGGCGCCCGCAACCAGGCGAGCCGGATCGCCGGGCAGGAGCCGGACGAAGCCGAAGACAAAGAGCGACACGGCCAGCAGGACGGGCAGCGCGCCCAGCAGCCGCCGCAGGACGAAGGTCAGCATTGGCTCGCGCTCCTTGCCGCGGTCTTCAGGAAGCGTGGCATTGCCGAGTTCTCAATAGAGGCCTCCAACGCGGTGGCGTGCGACGAAGTGCTCCGGCCCCACCTGAACCAGCGGGGCAACGTTGGGAATGTCGTTCGGTGCCCGCAACGGGCTCGGCACCTCGGTGTCGTCGATTTCGATTTCGGCACGGCGACGTGCGGGATCGGGCACCGGGACAGCGCTGAGGAGGCGACGCGTATAGCGGTGCTGCGGGGATGACAGGACCGCCTGGCGGGGGCCGACTTCGACGATCTGCCCCAGATACATCACCGCGATCCGGTGGCTGATCCGCTCGACCACCGCCATGTCGTGCGAGATGAACAGGCAGGCGAGGCCCAGTCGTCGCTGCAGGCCCATCAGCAGGTTGACGATCTGCGCGCGGATCGACACGTCGAGCGCCGCGACCGCCTCGTCGGCGATGATCAGCTGCGGCTCCGAGGCGAGGGCTCGCGCAATTCCGATGCGTTGGCACTGGCCGCCCGAGAGTTCGTGGGGATAGCGAGACGAGAATTCGCGGGGCAGCCCGACCAGGTTCAGCAGCTCTCCGACGCGGTCGATGACAGCTGCGCCCTTGGCAAGCCCATGAGCATGAATGGGCTCGGCCACCGAGAAGCCGACGGTGAGGCGCGGATCCAGCGCGCTGAACGGATCCTGGAAGACATATTGGATGCCGCGCCGGATGCTGCCGTCTGCAGCGCCGTCCTGAGTTGCGCCGAGAACATCCTGGCCGCGAAAGAGGATACGGCCGGAGGAGGGCGCTTCCAGACGCACGATGCTGCGCCCGAGCGTGCTCTTGCCGCAGCCGCTCTCGCCAACGAGTGCGAGCGTCTCTCCAGGACGGACGTCGAGACTGACCTGCTCGACGGCATGGACACGGGCTCGGACACCACCCAGCGCGTCCCGGATATCGAACCGTGTGACGAGGTCTATCACTTCCAGCACCGGCGGCGCCGCGGTCACCGTGTCCTGTGGCCCCGACGGCTCGGGCGGCTCCGCGAATGGCACCGGCAATGCGGTGTCGTTGAGGCTGCCGAGAACCGGCACGGCGGCGAGGAGGCTGCGCGTATAGGGATGAGATGGCGTGGCGAAGACCTTGCCCACACTGCCTGCCTCGAGCTGTTCGCCACCCCGCATCACCACGATGCGATCGGCCAGTTCGGCGACGACGCCCATGTCGTGGGTGATGAACAGCAGGCCCGTGCCGAGTTCGCGCTGGAGCTCGTGCAGCAGGCGCAGCACCTGAGCCTGCACCGTGACGTCGAGCGCGGTCGTCGGCTCATCCGCGATGAGCAGCCGCGGACGGCTGGCCAGCGCGATGGCGATCATCGCCCGCTGCCGCATCCCGCCCGAAATTTCGAACGGATAGCTGCGCAGCTGTCGGCCGGCGTCCGGGATGCGCACGCGTTCGAGCAGGCGCTGCGCCTCGGCAAGTGCTGCCTGCCAGCCGAGTTTCTGATGCTCGACGATGCCTTCCGCGATCTGGTCGCCGATCCGCATCACCGGGTTGAGCGAGCTCATCGGCTGCTGGAAGACCATCGCGATTTCGGGCCCACGCAGCCCCCGCATCGCCTCCTTGTCCTCCCGTGCGAGATCACGGAGCGTACCGGCTCGGTCGCGGTACAGGATCCGGCCGGAAATAATCCGGCCGGGACCATGGTCGAGGAGGCGTGTGACGGCGAGCGCGGTGACGGATTTGCCGGAGCCGGATTCGCCGACGAGCGCGACGGTCTCGCCGGGCCCGACCGCCAGGTCGAGATCGCGCACCACCATCGCCCGGCCGTTATCGTCGGGAAAGCTGACGGAAAGGCCCTGGACCTCGAGAAGTCCTGAGTTGTCCATTGAGCTGGGGCCTATTTCAGCTCCGCTTCCTCATAGGTCACGGAGGTGTCGGGCAACTGGCTGAGGCCGACCAGGCGCTTGTCCCGGCCGAGCACCAGCGTGTTGATCGACAGGAATATCCAAGGAGCCTTCTCCCAGACGATCTTCTGGACCTCGTCATAGGCGGCCTTCCGCTCGGCCGGATCGGCGGTGGCCAGGCCCTTCTGAAGAGCGGCATCGACCGCGTCATCCTTGAAATAGGCGAGGTTGTAGAGCGCTGGTGGATAGCTGCGGCTCGACAGCAGCGGCCGCAGTGCCCAGTCGGCATCGCCGGTCGAAGGCGCCCAGCTGCCGAAGAACATGCGGACCTGGGCCTCTTCCGGGGTCTTGGCGCCCCACAGTCTCGTGGTTGCGACGCCGGCTTCAAGCGGATTGACCGCCACCTTGACGCCGACTGCGGCCAGCTGCTGCTGGAGGAACTGCGAGGCCCTGTTGTTGAGGGTGTTGCTGAAGTTCCAGATCTCGGTCTCGAACCCGTTCGGATAGCCTGCCTCGGCCAGCAACTGCTTCGCCTTGGCGGGGTCGTAGGGCCAGACGCCCTGCTTGTTGTAGAAGGCGATGCCCGGCGCGACGGGGGCGTCCATCGGCGTGCCGAAGCCATTGTAGACGACCTTGATGAAGGCGGCCTTGTCGATGGCATAGTTGAGAGCCTGCCGGACGCGCGGATCGTCGAACGGCTTCCTGGTGGTATTGAGCGCGACATACTGCGCCACGATCGAGGGCGTCTTGTCGATGGCGAGGCGCTCGTCGCGTTCGACGATCTGCACTGTCTCGGGCGGCAGGGGGAAGACGAACTGCGCTTCGCCGGAACGCAGCAAGGCGAGCCTCGCGCCGCCTTCGGGAACGCTGCGGATCGTGACGCCGTCGAGGCGCGGCAGGCCCTGCCGCCAGTATTGCTGGTTGCGCGACGCCTTGAGCGTGTCTGGCGTCCAGCTCGCGAAGACGAAAGGCCCGGTGCCGACCGGATGCCGCGAGATGTCCGCGCCGTATTGTGCGATCGCCTTCGGGCTCAGGATCGAAGCGCCGGTGTGAGCAAGATAGTTGAGCAGCACGCCCGATGGAGCCTTCAGGATCAGGCGAACGGTGAACGCGTCGACGACCTCGACCCTGTCGAGCGCCTCGAGCAGGCTTTGCCGCTTGAGGCGGTTGGACGGGTCTCGCAGCCGGTCGTAGTTCAGCTTGACCGCGGCCGCATCGAAGGGCGTTCCGTCATGGAATTTGACGTCTCGCCGCAGATGGACGGTGTATTCGGTCGAATTGGCGTTGACCTCGCTGCGTTCGGCCAGAACCGGCACGAGCTTGAGGTTGCGGTCGAAGCCGTAGAGCCCCTGGAAGAACAGCCGGCTGGCGGAAAGCGACACCGAGTCGTTGAGGTCTGTAGGGTCGAGGCCGAGGATGTTGTCGCCGACGCCGACCGTGATCTGCCCTGCAGCGAGAACCGGACTCGCGAGACCGAGGAGGGCTGCTACGGCCACCGATCGAAAGGCGGTGCGAATGCGACTGGATGAAGGCAGCGATCTGGGCATGAGCGGCATCTCCGGCTCGGCACTTTGGGGTCACTACAGGCGTCACGGTCGTTCTTAGAAACGAACGACTCTAGGATCGGGATTTGGCAGGTCGAAGTCCAGCGTTGTGCGGACAAAGGGGAACCAAATTCGCGGCGCCTTGCAGAAGATTATTCTTTGTTTGCAAGGCTGCGTAGGTGCTCGCTTCGACTGGGGGTACGAAGCGAGCGCCTACCGGCGAGCTCCAGCGTCCTGCCGGAGATCAAATTGAGATCGTTTGGTTTGACGAACGGTGACGTCGTTCGCCCGCCAGCCTTCGCAGGGGCGATCCGTCCGATGGACTCAAGTCCGTTCGCTGAGCGGATGAACGGAATCCGCCCCTTCGGCAGCCGAGATCAGCCATTGGTGACCCGCGTGGCGAAGCGGTGCAGGCGCTTCAGGCCATCAGCGAGCGTTTCGCGATCGACGCAGAAGGACAGGCGGAAATAAGGTGACAGGCCGAACGGCGTCCCCGGCACGATGGCCAAGCCCTCGGTCTCCAGGATTTCACGCGCCACGTCCTCATCGGTCTCCATGCGCTGGCCGGATGGGGCCGTCCTGCCGACCAGCCCCGCGCAGTTGACATAGGCGTAGAAGGCCGATTGTGGGGCGGCCAGTTCTAAGCCGGGTGTCACTGCGACCGTGGCTACCACCAGATCGCGCCGCTCCTCATACTCCTTGCGATTCCGGTCCCTGAACTCCTGGTTGTCGGCGAGCGCTGCCAGCGCGGCGTATTGCGCGATCGTGCTGGGGGAGCTGACCCCTTGCGAGTTGAGCGCGTTGATCGCGGCGATGATCGGCTTGGGTGCCGCGGCGAAGCCGAGTCGCCAGCCGGTCAGCCCATAGCCCTTGGAGAAGCCGTTCACCAGGACAGTACGGTCGCGCAGATGAGGAGCCGCAGCGACGAGGTTGCCCGGGTTCACGCCGTCGAAGTTCAGGTGCTCGTAGATCTCGTCGGTCAGCACCGCGACCTGCGGATGGCGGGCCAGAACCTCGCCCAGCGCGGCGAGGTGCTCGTTGGTGTAGATCGCCCCGGTCGGGTTGTTGGGGTTGTTGAGGATCAGCAGCTTCGTGCGCGGGCCGATGGCGGCTTCCAGATCCTGCGGGGTGAGCCGGAAGCCGTTCGCCTGCGTGGTCGGAACCAGGCGGGTGGCGCCGTCGGCGTACCGCACCATCTCCGGATAAGACACCCAGAACGGGGCCGGCACCAGAACCTCGTCGTCGCGGTCCAGCAGCGCCATCAGTGCGGTCAGAAGCAAGATCTTCGAGCCGCTGGAGACGGTGATCTCGGCGGCGTCGTAGCTCACGCCGTTCTCCCGCAGCAGCTTGTCGGCAATCGCCCTGCGAAGCGCGAGAAGGCCGTCGACGGCGGTGTAGCGGGTGTCGCCACGCCGGATCGCGGCAATGCCGGCCTCTGCCGCCGCGAGGGGCGAGCCGAAATCGGGCTCGCCCGCGCTCAGTGCCAGAACATCGCGTCCGGCGGCCCGCAGCTCGGCCGCCAGCCGGGTGAGCGCCATCGTCGGCGAGTCGCGGATCGTCTTCCCCCGTGTCGACAGGCGCGAATGCGGATCGAGGGTGACGGACGAGGCGGATGCCGACATGAGTTTCTCCAGCTCGGCGCAGGACAGAGGGATGCGCCGTGCCGTCTTGTATATATCTATAAAATCGATAGACAACATGCTTGGCTTGCCGGCAATCCGGCGAACCAGCAATCCCACGGCCCGGCGACGCTGCCTGGCGAATGATCGGAATGAGGCGGTTATGATGTTCGAGACGGTGCGCCGTATTGGTTTGGCAGTCGCTGCCACGCTGTCCCTGCCGATCGCGCAGGCCATGGCCGGCCCGACCGTCGATGCGATCAAGGCGCGCGGCGAGCTGGTTTGCGGCGTGAGCCAGGGCTCCGCCGGGCTTTCGCTGGCCGGCGGCAATGGCCGCTGGGCCGGGCTCGATGTCGATTACTGCCGCGCTCTGGCGGCGGCGATCTTGGGCGACGGTGAGAAGGTCCGCTTCACGCCGCTCAGCTCGCAGCAGCGCTTCACCGCCCTGCAGTCCAAGGAGGTCGATGTCCTCTCCCGCAACACGACGATCACCTCGAGCCGCGATGCCGGCCTGGGCGTGACCTTCGTCGGGACGATCTTCTATGACGGCCAGGGATTTCTCGTGCCGAAGAAGCTCGGCGTGAAGAGCGCGAAGGAACTCGACGGTGCGCAGGTCTGCGTGCAGCCGGGCACCGTCAACGAGCAGAACCTGGTCGACTACTTCAAGAGCAACAAGCTCGCCTTCCGCCCCGTGGTCATCGAGAATCTCGTGGAGCTGGAGCAGGCCTTCTATGCCGGCCGCTGCGACGTCTACCTCTCCGATGCCTCGACGCTCTCGGCCAGCCGCGCGGCGCGTGCGCCGAAGCCGGACGATTTCGTCATCTTGCCGGAACGCATCACAAAATCGCCGCTCGGCCCGGCCGTCCGCCAGGACGATCCTAACTTTGCCGCGATCGCGCGTTGGACGCTGAATGCGCTGGTGGCGGCAGAGGAACTGGGCATCACCCAGGCCAATGTCGAGGAGCAGCGCAAGAGCCCGCAGGCCGAGACGCGCCGCCTGCTCGGCGTCGAGCCGGGCCTCGGCAAACCCTTCGGCCTCGACGATGCCTGGGCCTACCGGGTGATCAGGGCGGTCGGCAACTACGCCGATATCTGGAACCGCAATCTCGGGCCCCAGACGCCGCTCGGCCTGGCCCGCGAACAGAATCGCCTCTGGAACGAGGGCGGCCTGCTCTATTCGCCGCCGTTCCAGTGATCCGGCGGGACCTGAACTCCCGCCGGCCGTGAGCTCATTCGCAGGATGGAAGGGCGGCCCTCGGGCCGCCCTGACCGGTTTTTACGGACTTGCTTTCCTCGCCGGTCTCGGCCTCGTGCTCTGGCTGGCCGCGCTGGTCTCGGGAATGCAGGCGTCGCAGGGCATTCGCGGCGGCTTCGGCTTTCTCTCGGAGCCGGCCGGCTTCCAGATTCCAGAAGCGCTGTTTCCGGTCGGTCCTTCGGACAGCTATCTCCTCGTCATCCTGGCCGGGCTCGGCAACACGCTGCTGGTGGCGGCGCTCGCCATTCCCCTGGCGGTGGCGCTGGGCACGGCGGTCGCATTGCTGCGCCTGTTCGGCAGCCGGCCGCTGGCCTGGCTGGCGACGGCCTATGTCGAGCTCTTCCGCAACACGCCGGTCCTGCTCCAGCTTTTCCTCTGGTACGGCCTGCTGCTTCTGCTGCCGCCGATCCGACAGGCCTTCGATCCGCTGCCGGGCGTGCTGATCTCCAACCGGGGCCTGATCGTCCCGGCTCTCGCCCAGGGCGGTGCCTGGTTGGCGCTCACCGCCGCGACCGTGCTCGCGCTGCTGCTCCTGCGGAAGCGGGTGACGGAGGGCCAGCGCTTCTGGCTGAGCGCGCTCGCCATCCTTCCCCTGGCGGCGCTCGCGATTCTGCCGCGGCCGGAACTGGAGTTCGGCGCCCTGCGCGGGCTTGCGGTCTCGGGCGGCTGGAGCCTGAGCCCGGAGCTCGCCGCGCTGACCCTCGGGCTGATCCTGTTCCACGGCGCCTACATCGCAGAGGTCGTCCGTGCCGCCATCCTGGCCGTCCCGATGGGGCAGGTCGAGGCGGCCCGCTCGCTCGGCTTGGCGAATGGCGCGATCGCCCGCCTCGTCGTCGCGCCCGGCGCCGGGCGCATCGCCCTGCCGCCGCTCGCCAACCAGTTCCTGGCGCTGATCAAGAACAGCTCGCTGGCCGTCGCGATCGGCTATCCCGATCTCGTCGCGGTCATCAACACCGCGATCAACCAGACCGGCCAGGCGATCGAGGGCTCGGCGCTGGCTCTGGGCATCTATCTCGCGCTTGGCCTCTGCGTCGCCGGCGCGGTCAATCTCTATCATCGCCGCTCGAGCTATGGGGCGCTGACGGCCGATCCGACGGAGCGGCTTGGCGAGCGCTTGGCGCGGTCGCCTGTAACGCCCGCGACGCCGCTGGCCCGGGGCTTGAGCGGGTTTTCCTATGCGGTGCTGGCGCTGGCGGGCTTATGGCTGGCAAAATGGGCGCTGTGGGATGCCGTCTGGCTCGGCCCGGCGCAGCTCTGCGCCGATGGGGCAGGGGCCTGCTGGGCGGTACTGGCCGAGAAGCGCGGCCTGATCCTGTTCGGCACCATGCCGGGACAGGCGCATATCCGCGCCGTCATCGGCATCGGCCTGCTGCTGGCGGCCGTCTCGCTGATTGCGGCGCGAGGGTTGCCGCTGGCATGGCGCGCGGCTCTCGCCGTGCTGCTGGCGCTCGTCGCGCCGCTGCTGGTGCAGGGCCAGACATTCGGCCTGTCGCCCGTGCCGGTCACCAGTTGGGGCGGCGTCTTTGTCACGCTGCTGCTCGCGGTCTTCTCGATCGGCCTCGCCATCCCGCTCGCCTTGCCTCTGGCGGTTGCGCGCCGGGCGGCGACGCCGCTCCTGCGGGTTCCGGCCACATTCGTCATCGAGGCCATCCGCGGCGTGCCGCTGGTCCTGCTGCTCTTCGTCACGGCCTCGCTGCTGCCGCTGATCCTCGGCGGGCTCGCCGTCGAGAAGATGTGGCTGGTGCTGGCCGCACTGGTGCTGCACGGCGCGGCGACGCTCGCCGAGGTATGGCGCGGGGCGCTGGCCGCCGTGCCGCCGGGGCAGGCCGAAGGCGCCGCCAGCATGGGGCTGACGCGCTGGCAGGGCTTTCGGCTCGTGGTCTGGCCTCAGGCGCTGCGCATCGCCCTGCCGCCGACGGTCGGCACCATCATCGGCGCGGTCAAGGACACTTCGCTCGTCCTGGTCATCGGCGTGTTTGATGTCCTCGGCGCCGCCAAGGCCGCCTTGGCCGACACGCTGTGGCGCCCCTATGCGCTCGAGGTCTACCTCGCCGTCGCCGCCTTCTATTTCGCCATCTGCTTCCCGCTCTCCGCCTATGCCGAGCGGATGCGAAGCGGCTCGTCCTTCAACCGATGAAGACTTCCTGGAGAAACGACATGTCCGATCAACGCACGCGCCGTCGCCGCAGCTTCCTCTTCGTGCCGGGCCTGCGGCCCGACCGCTTCGCCAAGGCGCTCGAAACCGGTGCGGACGTGGTCTGCATCGATCTGGAGGACGCGGTCGCGCCCGACAGGAAGGACGAGTCCCGCGACCTGTCGCTGCCGCTCTACCATGAGCACAGGGCTGCGAAGCCCGAGAAGGCCGTCCGCATCAACAGCGCGCGCACGCCCGAAGGGCTCGCCGACCTGCTGGCGATCCTCAAGCTCGAGACGCTTCCTGACGCGGTCGTGCTGCCCAAGGTGCGCAGCGCCGACGAGGTCCGGATCGTAGCCGATCTCCTGCGCCATCGCCCCGAGCCGATCGTGCTCTATGTGATCATCGAGACGGCGGAGGGGCTCGAGAACGTCGCCTCGATCGCCCTGGCGGATCCTTCGATCGTCGCACTCTTCATCGGCGCCGTCGATCTCTCCGCCGAGCTGCGGGTCAAGCCGAGCTGGAATGCGCTGGCCTACGCGCGCTCCCGCATCGTCCATGCCGCGGCGCGGGCGGAGGTCGCCGTGCTCGACGTGCCCTATCTCACCATCGATGACGACGAGGGCCTGCGCCGCGAGGCTGCCCGCAGCGCCGAGCTGGGCTTCACCGGCAAGGCCTTGATCCACCCCAACCATATCCCGGCGATCCACGAGGCGTTCTCGCCGACCAGCGAGGACATCGCCTACGCCAAACGCGTCATCGCCGCCTATGCCGAAAGCACGACGGGGCTGGCCGTGGTCGACGGCAAGCTCATCGAGAAGCCGGTGATCCGCGAGGCCGAGCGCATCCTCGCCAATGCCGAGCGCGCGGCCGACGCGTAGCTTCGGCCCGGATACGCATCCTGAAACTGCGGCCCGGCCCGGCATTCCAGCCTGGCCGGGCACAGCTTGCCAAACCTTGCCCCAACGGACCGGAGGCGATCCCCGTGACAGCTGCGAGCGAATATCTCTGGTACATCCCCAATGCCGCGACGGCCGGTCACCGGGGCGACACCGCCTCCGAGGACCACAACAGCCTCACGACGCTGACCGAGCAGGCGAAGGCGCTGGAGCGGCATGGCTGGACGGGTGCGCTGATCGGCACCGGCTGGGGCCGGCCCGACACCTTTACGCTCGCGACTGCGCTCGCCGCGCAGACGACCAGCTTCGAGCCGCTGATCGCGATCCGCCCCGGCTACTGGCAGCCGGCGCATTTCGCCTCCTCCGCGGCGACGCTGGACCACCTCACCGGCGGCCGCGTCCGCATCAACATCGTCTCCGGCAAGGACAATCTCGCCGCCTATGGCGACAGCGAGGACGGCCAGGCCGAGCGCTACGGCCGGACCAGGGAGTTCATGCGGCTGGTCCGCAGGCTCTGGACCGAGGAAGCGGTCAGCCATGCCGGTGAGCATTTCGGGGTCGAGGCATCGACCGTCGTGCCGCGGCTGCAGCCGCGCGGGACGCGCCGTCATCCACGGCTCTATTTCGGCGGTGCCTCGGAAGCGGCGGAGCGCGTCGCCGCCACCGAGGCGGATGTCCAGCTCTTCTGGGGCGAGCCGCTCGACGGCGTCCGCGAGAGGATCGAGCGGCTCAAGGCGTTGAGCGGCAATCTGGATCGCGACCTGCCGCCGCTGGAGTTCGGGCTGCGCATCACCACGCTGGTGCGCGATACCACCGAGCAGGCCTGGGCCGATGCAGAGGCGAAGGTTGCGGAGATGGCGAGGAGCCAGGGCAGCGGTTGGAACGACCATCAGCGCGGCGTCGCCAAGGGCCAGCGGCGGCTGCTCGACCTGCAGGCGCGCGGCGAGGTTCTGGACGAGAATCTCTATACGGCGCCGGGGAAATTCGGCGGCGGCGGTGCCGGCACGACCTGGCTGGTCGGCTCGGCGGAAGACGTCGCCCGCTCGCTGCGCAAATACCAGGAGCTCGGCATCACCCAGTTCATACTCTCCGACACGCCCTATCTCGCCGAGATCAGGAGGCAGGGCGAAGAGCTCCTGCCGCTGCTGCGCGACTGAGCGCCGCTGCGGCGGCGGTTTCATTCGGCTGCCTGCCACCTCGTGCCCCACAGCGCGGAGCGATAGGCGTCCTCGCCAAATTCGGGGGCGACTGCCGAGGTGACGCGTTCGGCATGCCGGTCGAGATCGGCAAGGAACAGGTCGCGGCTGATGCTGGCGGTGACGGCGGGAATGTCCCGGCGCATCGACGGGACATCGCCGACCGGCACGCCGAAGCTGACAAAGCCGCCCGGATTGTAGATGTGGATGTTCCGGAGCTGCGGCGCGCGTCCCGGCTCCTTCTCCTGCAACTCATGGCCGAGGCCGAGATAGGGATGGGCGCCGAGATCCTCGTCCGCCTCGGTCTCCGGCGGCACATAGCGGTCCCGCCAGAGCAGGATGTCGCCGGCCAGATCGTCCAGTTCCGGGCGTCGGGCCAGGTCGACGCGGAAACCGGTGCCGGCGATCGCGAAGTCGAAATGGAACCGGCCCTGGTCGAGCGCCACCGCGATGCGGCCGTTCTCGACCTGCGGCTCGTGCCATTCCGTGCCGAGATGGATGTGAAAATTCGGGTGCTTCACGGCGCGCTCGACCGCGTCCGGCGTCGGTGTCGAGCCGGAATTGCGGAAGCGCAGCGCCTGCCGCCAGCGCAGCGCATCGGGGAGGTGGGGATAGTTGTCATAGGCGCCGGGATAGCCTCTGGCGCGGCTCACAGGCACGGACGCGATATGGTCGCGCCGGGCGAAGAGATGCACTTCGCGGGCACCAGCCTCGAGCGCGGCCCCGGCTGCATCGAAGGCCGAGGCCGCGGCGCCGATCACGGCCACGGCCTTGCCACGCAGCGAGGCGATGTCGATCTGGTCGTTGGTATGGGCGCGCAGGGTCTCGGGCAGCGCCAGCAGCGCCTCCGGCGTATAGGCATAGCCGCTGCCGGCGACGCCATTGGCCAGGATCACCTTGCGCGTGGTCTCGATCCGACGCTCGCCACCCGTCTCGAGATGAAGCTTCAGATGATCGGCCGCAGGCTCGATCCGCAGCAGCCGCGTGTCGTAGCGAATGGAGAGGCCGAGCCGGCCACGAAACCAGGAGATGTATTTCGCCCAGTCGAGGCGGGGAATGCGCAGCAGCTCGGCATAGGCCTGCCTGCCCTTGTGCTCCTCGTACCAGGCCTGGAAGCTCAGCCCCTGGACGCCGAGTTCGGGGCCCGGCAGGTTCTTCGGCGTCCGCAGCAGGTTCATGCGGGCGCGCGTCAGCCAGACGCCGGAATTTGCCTCGTCGGTCGCCGCATCGATGATGCTGAAGCGGCGGATGCCGGCGCGCTGCAGCGCAAGGGCGAAGCCGGCACCGGTGTGTCCGCCACCGACGACGACGACGTCATGGTCGATGCCTGGCCGTTCCGGCACCCAGTTCTCGGGGAAGGGGCCGAGCAGGCGCAGCGCCTCGGCGGCCGGGGACAGATCGGTCATGGGGCACTCCGGGAGAGTATGTAACGCCTGCGGCGCCAACGCCGTCTGGCCTGAAGCGGTTGTGCTCCGCCTTACTGGCGCCGAGACACCGGGAAGGCGGAAAAGCGTTGTCAGATCCGGTACCGGTCTCCGGACCGGCAAGACGCGCTCAGTGCGCGCCTTCGCGGAAGCGCACGAGCCCGTCGCGCGCGAGCAGATCGGTGATGTCGTCGCCCCAGCTGACATAGGCCGCGAGATTGCTGCGGCGCTGCGCCAGGGTCGGTAGGGGCGGCAGGGCCTCCGCCGGGTCGAATGCCGGCTGGTCGAGGCCGCTGCGGCGCTCCAGCCCGGCTTCGATCCAGGCCTGGGTTCCGCCCGCGAGCGCCAGCACGGGGCGGTCCTGCCCCGCCAGATCGGCGGCAGCCAGGCGCGCCAGCTCGCCATCAGCGGAGGTCAGCACGATCGCGCCCACGCCGGGAATACGCGAAAGGTTGTCCGCCAGCGTCGCACGGCGTGCGACATGGGAACCGGGGATGTAGCGCCGCTCGCGGAAATAGGGAGGCGCGGGCTCGAGATCGACCAGCGCGACATCTCCGGCGACAAGGCGCTGGTGCAGCTCCTGCACGGTCAGCGTCTTCGCAGAGGCGCCGTTCCCGAGGACACGCGAGGTCTGGGCGCCATGCTCGGTCAACGCGTCGGCCGATGCGGCATAGACATAGACGTTCTCATGCCCGAGTTGGATCAGCCAGGATGCCGAGATGCGTGAGCGCACGAGATCCTGATCGTCGACCAGCACGATCCGGCCCTGGCGGACGCCGACGAAGCGATCCGTCGTCTGCACGAGTTGCCCGCCGGGGGCCGAGCGGGTGCCCGGCAAATGGCCGGCGAGATATTCCTCCGTCGTCCTGACATCGAAGAGATAGAGCGTCTGCTCCGCGGCCTGCGCCTTGAATTCGGCGAGATCGGCCTTGGACAGCGTCCTGATGCCGAAGCGTTCTACCAGCCCGGAAGCGGCCTGCTCCGCCCTGGCGAGGCCCTCGGTGGTCGGACGGTCGGCGAGTGCGGTGGCGCCGCGGGCGGGCTCGTAGCCGGCGAGCAGCCATGCCGTCGTACCGTTTTCGAGCGAGACGACCGGATTGGGGAAGCCGGCATTGCGCAGAGCCTGCGCGCCGATGATGGCGCGGGTCCGGCCCGCGCAATTGATCACCACCGGTGTTTCCGGGGAGGGGATCTGGTCGAAGATCCGGTAGAGCAGCTCGGCGCCCGGCGCCGCGATGCCGCCCGGGATGGCGATGTGGTGGAACTCGTCCAGTGGACGCGTGTCGAGGATCACCAGCTCCTCGCCGGAATCGATTCGCGCCCGGAGGGTTTGCGCGTCGATCCGTGGCGTGTGGTAGCGACGCTCGATGAATTCGCCCAACGCCTTGCTGAGTGCGTACTGGCCGGTGATCAGCCCGTGGCCGGCCTTCCGCCAGCCCGCGAGCCCGCCTTCGAGCACGCGGGCGTCGCTGTAGCCCAGCTCGGTGAGGCGGCGAGCGGCGGCGAAGGCGAGTTCGCCGCCATCGTCGTCCGTCACCACCACGGTCACGCTGCGGCGCGGCAGCAGGTCTGCGGCGTGGAGCTCGATCTCGCTGAGCGGCAGCTCGACGGCGATCGAGATATGTCCGGCGAGGTAGCGCTCCTGGGCGCGGGCGTCGACGACCGCGATCTCGCGGCCTGCCAGGGCCTGGCGGCGCAGCTCTTCTGCCGAGATGGTGGCGATCGCGGAATGGGCCTTGGCGGAGCCGGGGAGGTCGTAGGCGAGGCTCATGGCTTTGCTCCTGTGAGGGGGGAAAAGGGTCAGGCGGCGACGACCGGGCGGTCGAGGCCGAGATGGTCGCGCAGGGTCCGGCCGGCATATTCGGTGCGGAACAGGTTGCGGCGGCGCAGCTCCGGAACGACATGGTCGACGAAGAGCTCGAGGCCGGACGGATAGGCGTCCATGTTCAGGTTGAAGCCGTCTGCGGCGCCGGTGCCGAACCAGAGCGCCATGTCGTCGGCGATCTGCCCAGGCGTGCCGACGACGAGGCGGTGGCCGCCGAGCGGGTTGCGGCCGAGCACCTCGCGCACGGTCAGGCGCTCGCGCCGCGCCTCGCGCACGATGTTCTCGACGAAGCCGCGGGTGACATGCGGGCTGATGTTGTCGAGTATGTCCTCGGGCAGCTCGCGATCGAGGGGCAGTCGCTCGGGATCGACGCCGAAGCGGACGGCAAGCTTTGCCTGCTCCTCTTCGATGTCGAGCAGGTCGTCCATCGCGCGCTTGCGGGCGCGCGCCTCGGCTTCGGTGCTGCCGATGACGGGATAGAGCCCCGGCAGGACGATCAGCGTCTCCGGGTCGCGGCCGAAGCCGCGGGCGAGTTCCTTGACCCTGGCATAGAAGTCGCGCCCGCCCTCGATGGTGCGCTGGATGGTGAAAAGAGCGTCGGCCCAGCGGGCGCCGAGGCGCTGGCTCGCATCGGAATCGCCGGCCTGGACGATGACCGGGCGGCCCTGCGGCGTCGGCGGCACCTGCAGCGGCCCGCGCACCGAGAACAACTCGCCGACATGGTCGATCTTGCGTGTGCGGGCGAGGTCGACATAGCGCCCGGTCGCGGGATCCGCGACGATCGCCCCCGCCGACCAGCTGTCCCACAGCTTGACGACGACCTCGACGAACTCCTCGGCGCGCCGGTAGCGGTCCTGATGGGCCGGCAGGTTGTCATAGCCGAAATTGCCGGCCGCGGCGTTGTGCTGCGTGGTGACGATGTTCCAGGCCGCCCTTCCGCCGCTGACATGGTCGAGCGAGGCGAAGCGCCGGGCGACGTGATAGGGATGGTCGAAGGTGGTCGAGGTCGTCGCCACGAGGCCGACATGGCTCGTCGCGCCGGCCATCGCGGTCAGCAGGATCGTCGGATCCAGCGCCGGCCAGGGTCGGAACGCCGCACTCTCGTCCAGGGCAGGGTGGTCGGCGAAAAAGACGGCATCGAAGGTGCCGCGCTCTGCAATCCGCGCGATTTCCAGGAAATGGCCGATATCGACGACCAATTCCGGCCGCTCCTGAAGCCGCCAGGCCGCATTGTGGCGCCCCGAGGGGATGACATTGGCGTTGAGATGGAGCTTGCGCCCTTGCTGGCGGCCGCCCGCATGAAAGGTCATGCCGCTTCTCCGGCGTATTTTCGATAATAGTATATTATTTTTATATTCTTTTATGCGTCAACCTGCGCGAGTGGCATTCTAGCTGTTCGGGCTCGACGTGCCGCAAATTAAGAAGGAATATCTCGTTAAGGTGCAAAATGAGACGATCTGTTCCAGCTGCTGGTCTTTGCACCTACCCTGCCTATTCGCCGGATCAGTCTCTAAAAAATACAGTTGTATGATAGATATTTTTGCGATCTATGACGGACGCCGCCGAGAGTCCGGCGTCCAATCAGCCAGAGGTCACGCATGCCCGAATACCGCCAGCTAGGCCGCAGCGACATCCGCGTCTCCGCCATCGCGCTTGGAACCATGACTTGGGGCCAGCAGAACACCGAGGCCGAGGGGCATGCCCAGCTCGACCATGCCCTGGATGCCGGCATCAACTTCATCGATACCGCCGAGAGCTATTCGATCCCGCCGCGGGCCGAGACTGCCGGCTCGACGGAGCGGATTATCGGCACCTGGCTGAAGACCGGCGGCAAGCGCGAACGAATCGTCCTCGCTTCCAAGGCAGCAGGACCGAGCAGCCGCAACTATCTGCGCCAGGATGGCAGCTCGCCACGCCTCGACGCGCGGCACATCAACGAGGCGATCGAGGGCTCGCTGAAGCGCCTGCAGACCGACTATCTCGATCTCTACCAGTTGCACTGGCCGCACCGGAACGTGCCGCTCTTCGGCAGCGGCGCGCATGCTCCCAGCCGCGGTGCCGACGGCTCGGAGGTGCCGATCGAGGAAACGCTGGATGCGCTCGACGGGCTGGTGAAGGCCGGCAAGGTCCGCCATATCGGCCTGTCGAACGAGACGCCCTGGGGCGTCTCGCGCTTCCTGCATCTGGCCGAGACCACAGGCAGGCCGCGCGTCGTCAGCGTCCAGAACGCCTACAACCTGATCAACCGGACCTATGAGAGCGGCCTGGCCGAGTTCCACGAGCGCGAGCAGGTCGGCCTTCTGGCCTATTCGCCGCTGGCGCAGGGCTATCTCACCGGCAAGTACCAGCGCGGTGCCCGCCCGGCGGGCGCGCGCTCGACGCTGTTCGAGCGCGGCAATCGCTATCAGAAGCCGGGCACGGAGGAGGCAGTCGACAGCTACCTGGCGATCGCGCGCGATTTCGGGCTCGATCCGGCGCAGCTGGCCATCGCCTATGTCACGAGCCGGGCCTTCGTCACCGCGAACATCATCGGCGCGACCAGCCTTGACCAGCTGCGGATCGACCTGGCGTCGCGCGAGCTGAAGATCACCCCGGAGATCGAGGCCCGCATCGACGCGGCGCATCAGATCCACGGCAACCCGGCGCCCTGATCGCCGTCAGGCGCGAAAAAGCCGCCCCGCGGTCCTCCGCGGGGCGGCTTTTTGTTTGCACGCCATGTGCCGCGGTTATTCGGCCGCGCGAGCCTGCGGCGGCGCGGCGATGCTGAAGCCGGTGCTGTCGGGGCCACCCACCGCCGAAGGCAGGCCCAGCTCCCAGTCGAGATAGGCGCGCGACGAGGCGAGGTTACCGCTGTGCCGGTCATGCAGCCAGAACAGATAGTCGATCCGCTTCGCGTCGCGGGGCTCGTCGCCGGCGCCGGACAGCGCGAGCCCCGCCTGACGCCAACTCTCCTCGCCGCCGGGATAGATGGCGACCGGTACGCGGCGCGCTTCCGCCAGATCGAGCGCCACCAGCGCCGCGAGCCCGGCATCGGCAGCGGTGACGACGAGTCGCGGCGCAGCTGCAACCTCCTGCGGCAGCTGGTCGAGCCGTGAGCGGTTGACCCAGCCCGCGCGGGCAGGGCGGTTGCGGCGATGGTCGCCGCTACGGTCGGCGGAGAGCAGCGCGGCGCCGACGCCCAGCCATTCGCGCAGCTCCGCCGCGGTCAGCACCGTCGGTGCCGGCGGGCGGGCAGGTTCGGGATGCGCGCTGGTCGGCGCCTTGCCCTCGACGAAGCCGGGAAGGACGACCGCGTCCCAGCCCAGCTGCCGCAGCCAATGCGCCGTCACCCTTGCGCGGACGCCGTCATCATCGGTCAGCACGATGCGGGCGCCGCGCGTCGCGGCCCAACTGTCGAGCGCCTGGACGAGCTGCCCGCCCTGGGCGGAGACGAAGCCCTCCGCATGGCCGGTGGCATATTCCTCGGGGCTGCGGACGTCGAACAGATAGGTCGTCCTGTCCGCCTCTCCCCTGAGGCGCGCGAGCTCGGCAGTGTCGATCTCAGGCACCGCATGGCGGGAGGCCAGCGTGGCGGCCCGCGCCTGTGCCTTCGCGCGGGCGGATTCGGCGAGCGGCGAGCGGGGAACGGCCGGGCTGTCTCGCTCCAGCGCGAAGCCGGCCAGTCGCCAGCCCTGCGTGCCCCCGGACAGGACGCGGACGGGGTTCGGGACGCCCGCATTGATCAGCGCCTGCCCGCCGATGATGCCGCGGGTGCGGCCGGCGCAGGACACCACCACGGTCGTCTCGGCCGACGGCACCAGTTCGGCGAAGCGCTGCACGATCTCCGCGCCCGGTGCGCTGACGGCGCCGGGTACGTGGAAGCGGGCGAACTCGTCGCTGGTGCGCGTGTCGATGACGATCAGGTCGGCGCCTTCCTGCCGCAGGCGGTCGAGCTCCGCGGCCTCGATGTCGGGCGTGTGGAGGGTAACCTCGACGTACTCCGCGAACGCCTTGCTCGGCACGTTGACGCCGGCGAAGACGGGCTGGCCGGCGGCTTGCCAGGCCTCGAAGCCGCCTTCGAGCAGATGCACGTCGCCATAGCCCAGCGCCGCGAGACGGCGCAGGGCGAGGGGGCCGATCGCCGGTTCGGCCACCAGCACGATGCGGGTCGCCGGCCGCGGCACCAGCGCCTGGATGTCGAGCTCGAGCCGGCTGTAGGGAATGTTCGCGGCTAGCAGCAGATGCCTCTCGCCGAACAGGCCTTCCTCACGGATGTCGATGAGGGCGATCTCGCCGCCGTCGCGGAGCCATTGCAGAAGGGTATGCGGGTCGATCGTGGCCGGGGCGGCCGGCGTGAAGCTGCTCATGATGTTTCCTCGGATCGGGACAGGGACGGCCGGGAGCCGGCGGTTCAGTAGTGGACGACGCCCGGCTGGCCACCGCCGACCGGGATGAAGTCGCCCGTGATCGAGGCGCTCCGCGGTGAGGAGAGGAAGGCGATCACGTCGGCCACCTCCTCGGCATCGACCAGCCGGCCGATGATGTTGGCCGCGCGCCGGCGCTCGACCTCCGTGACGGACAGGCCGAGCCGCTCGGCCTCGGTCTGGACGGAGGCGCCGGTCTTTTCCGTACGGGTCGCGCCGGGATGGACGCCGACGACATTGATGCCGTGAGGGCCAAGCTCGTCGGCGAGGTTCTTGGTCAGGGCCACGACGCCGACATTGCGGATTGTCCGCGCGATCGAAAGCGTCGTACGGGCGCCGAGCCCGCTGATGTTGATGATGCGACCCCAGCCCTGCCGGATCATCGCGGGAGCGATCGCCCGCGCCGTCCTGAGATAGCCGACCAGCTTGACGTCCAGGTCGCCATAGAGCGCCGCGTCGGTCGTGCCGGCAAGGCCGGGATGGGCTGCGCCGATGGTCTGGTCCGAGGCGGAATTGACCAGGATGTCGATGCTGCCGAGCGCGTCCTCCGCGCGCCGCGCCAGTTCCCGGACGGAGGCATCGTCGCGGACGTCGGTCGGGATGCCGATGACCTTGACCCCGTGGGCGGCTGAGAGCGAGGCCGCGACCTCGGCCAGCACATCGGCGGAGCGGGCGGCAAGGACGAGATCGACGCCCTCGGCCGCCAGTGCGCGTGCAGCGGCAAGGCCGATGCCTCTGCTGCCGCCGGATATGACGGCGCCCTTGCCCTTCAACTGGAGATCCATTGCAAGAACCTTCTTTGAAAAGAAAACCGCACGGACCCGTCAGGCGGTCATGTCGCGCGCAGCGCCGGATCGTCGAGATCAGGGGAGCGCAGCATTCTGCCTCGCAACGATATCGCCATCCGTTGATGTTCCATTAGTCTACAGTAGAGATGTTCAATATGTCCAAGACTCGATGACGTGCCTGGTACGGTACGAGGCGGGGTCGAGAGCGTATGGTCTCCGATTCAGGCGAAGTGACTCGCTGGTCGCGCTGTAAGGGTAAGGAGAGCCTCGCGCCGCTCGAAACAATGAAAATTAATTCTACTTCACAATGTACTATTCGAGGCGGCCGTTCGCGGCTCGAATCGTCGCGGCGCGCTGCTGCCCGACCTTCGCCAACCCGATTCCGGAAAGCTGACATGACGGATATTGCCGCCAATGCCCCTGGCCTCCAGGCCCGATCGGCTCCAGCCGTGTCGGGCGATCGGCCCCGTGACGGGGGGCGTTTCGCGCTTGTCGACCTCAGCCCGATCGCTGGTTCCGCCTCCCGCTTCGGCCATCTCGCCCAATGGCGGGGCAGGGCGCTCCGGGTCGGCGTGCCGCTCCTCATCCTGCTCGCCTGGCAGCTGTCCTCCTGGCTCGGTCTGGTCGCGCCGGAGGTGCTGCCGCCGCCGACGGCGATCTATGCCGCCTTCGTCGAGCTCATCGTGCATGGCGACCTGCAGGAGGCCTTGCCGGTCTCGCTGACGCGCTCGCTGGTCGGTCTCGCCATCGGCGGCACGGCGGGACTGCTGCTCGGGCTCTTCGCCGGGCTGTGGCGCACCGGCGAGGAAATCTTCGACGCTCCGCTGCAGATGCTGCGGACGATCCCCTTCATCGCGCTCGTCCCGCTCTTCATCGTCTGGTTCGGAATCGACGAGTTCGCGAAGATCGTCGTGATCACCGCCGCGACCATCTTCCCGATGTACCTCAACACCTATGCCGGGGTGCGCGGGGTCGATCCGAAGCTGATCGAGGCCGCGCGCACCTTCGACCTGAGCCGCAGCCAGACGATCCTGCATGTCATCCTGCCGGTGGCTCTGCCCTCGGTGCTGGTCGGCCTGCGCTATGCCGCGGGCGTGTCGCTGCTGGCTCTCGTCGTCGCCGAGCAGATCAATGCCCATTCCGGTCTCGGCTACATCCTCAACGTCGCCAACATGAACCAGCGCTCCGACATCATCATCGTCGGCATCCTCGTCTACGCGGCGCTCGGCATCACGACCGACCTCGTCATGAGGGCGCTGGAGCGCCTGGCCCTGCCCTGGAGGCCGAACATTGCCCTCGACTGATCTTCACATTCTGGCTGCGTCCGGCCCGCGCGACGCCGTGGAACTGAGCGGCGTTCGCCGCGTCTTCGGCGAGCGCGCCGTTCTCGACGGCATCGACCTGACCATCCGCCGCGGCGAGTTCATCGCCGTGCTCGGCCCCTCCGGCACCGGCAAGACCACGCTGCTGCGTCTGCTCGCCGGCCTCGACAAGGCGGATGGTGGCCGGCTGCTCGTGCCGAAGACCCGCTCCGTCGTCTTCCAGGAACCTCGCCTGATCCCGGCGCGCAGGGTCTGGGAGAATGTCGTCCTTGGCCGTCGCGGCGCGCAGGCCCGTCGCGAGGCGGCTGCCGCGCTGGAAGAGGTCGGGCTCGGCGCCCATGTCGATGCCTGGCCGCGGACGCTGTCCGGCGGCGAGGCCCAGCGCGTGGCGCTCGCCCGGGCGCTGGTGCGCGAGCCGGGGTTGCTGCTGCTCGACGAGCCTTTCGCCGCGCTGGATGCCCTGACTCGCATCCGCATGCACGACCTCGTGCTTCAGCTCTGGCGCCGGCACCATCCGGCAGTCGTCCTAGTCACGCACGACGTCGACGAGGCAATCCTGCTGGCCGACCGGGTCCTTGCCCTTTCCAACGGCAGCTGGGGCCTCGACGAGCGCGTCGAGATCAAGTCCCCGCGTGACCGCTCCGACCCTGCTTTCGCCGCCCTGCGCGGCCGCCTTCTCGCCGAACTCGGCGTCCGTCCCACCATCGCGCCGCTGCAATAGCGCGCCGCTTCCATTTCCGGAGTCTGACATGATCATCACCCGCCGCAGCATTCTCTCCGCCATCGGTGCCGCCGGCGCCGTCGGCGCGATCGCGAGCCCTGCCGTCCTGCGTGCCCAGACAGCGCGGACCAAGCTCGTCGTCGGAACCCAGGATATCGGCCTGCAGGAAACCGTGAAGGCCTCCGGCGTGCTCGAGGGCGCGCCCTTCGACCTGCAATGGGCGACGCTGCCCGGGCCGGCGGCACAGCTCTCTGGTCTGTACTCCAAGGCCATCGATGTCGGGCTGATGGGCGACACATCGCTGATCATCGAGCAGGCGCGCGCCTCCGGCGATTGGACGGAAGAGAATGCGCCGCTGCAGATCGTAGCCGGCTGGCGCAATCCCGACCCGGCCTTCCCGCCGATCATCACCGCCGTCCGCAACAGCGCCAAGATCGAGACCCTGGCGGATCTGCGCGGCAAGCGCTGGGCCTTCAATTTCGGCGGCTTCAACTACCTGCAGTATATCGCATCGCGCATTCGTGCGGGTCTCAAGGTCGAGGATATCCAGCCGGTCCAGCTCGTCGACACCAACGCCGCCGCGGCGGCATTCAACAGCGGCCGCGCCGATGTCTTTTCCGGCGGACTGGGGCCGGTCAAATCGTCGATCGACAAGGGCGATGCCCGTATCCTGCTGCGCAGCGACGATCTCGACATCCCGTCGCTGACCGTCTTCACGGCGCGCGGCGAGGTCATCCGCGACGAGGCCAAGAGCGCTGCGCTGGGCGATTTCCTCGGCCGGGTCGGTCGTCACTGGCACTGGTACAAGAACAACATTCCGGCCGTGGAGGCGATCTTCCGCGAGCGCCTCAAGCAGACGCCGGAGCGGGCACAGTATTCCGCCGGAAACGGCTTCTCGCGCTTCTATCCGCTGGACGATGCGCTGGTGAAGCGCGAGCAGAAGCTGGCCGAGATCCTCTTCGAAGCCGGCGATATCCAGCGCCGCATCGACGTCTCGGTCGAGTTCAGCCGCAAGTTCAACGCGGCCACCAGCGCCGCCTCGAACGTCTGATCACCGATTGCGGGCAGGGACGATCACTGCCGCTGGGAGCGACCCGATGAACATCGAAGCCAAGCCGGCCGCGGCCGCCCGGATCGCCGGCGATCAGGAGGCGCTCAGCGTTGCCGCTGCGATCGCGGCGGACTTCGCCGCCGGCGCCTCGGCGCGCGACCGCGACCGGCTGCTGCCATGGCCCCAGGTCGAGGCCTTCAGCCGCTCCGGGCTCTGGGCGATCACCGTCCCGCGCGATCACGGTGGTGCCGAGGTTTCCAACGTCACCCTCGCGCGGGTGGTCGCGCTGATTTCGGCGGCCGATCCTTCGCTCGGGCAGATCCCGCAGAACCACTACGCCAATCTGGAGCGGCTGCGCCTCTACGGCTCGCCCGAGCAGAAGGCCTTCTTCTTCGGCCGGGTGCTGGCCGGAGAACGCTTCGGCAACGCTTCGGCCGAGCCCGGCGACAAGCGGCCCAAGGACCATGCCACGCGGCTTCTGCGAGAAGGCGACGGCTGGCGCCTCATCGGCCGTAAGGTCTATGCGACCGGCGCCCTGTTCGCGCACTGGATTCCGGTGCCGGCGATCTCCGAGGGCGGAGAGGGCGTCACCGTCTATGTCCCGCGCCACGCCGAGGGCGTGACCGTGATCGACGATTGGGACGGCTTCGGCCAGCGTACCACCGCCAGCGGCAGCGTCATCTTCGACAATGTCGAGATCGATCCGCTCTGGGTCGCGATGCGCAGCGCGGGGCCCGCGAGGATCGACACCACCAATGCTGTCTCGCAGCTGGTCCATGTCGCCATCGACCTCGGCATCGCCCGGTCGGCACTGGACGAGACGTTGCGGCTGTTGCGGGCGGTCTCGCATCCGGCGCGGGGATCGGGCGTGGCCCACGCAACCCAGGATCCGCTGGCATTGCGCGATGTCGGGTCGCTGACCGTGCACTACCACGCCGCCGAGGCGCTGACCGAGAAGGCGGCGCGTCTGACGGACGAGGCCAGCGCCTCGAGCCGCGAAAGCGATGCGGCGGAGGCGCTGATCGCGATCGCCGAGGCCAAGATCCTCACCACGGAGTACGCGCTCGAGGCGTCGAGCAAGCTCTTCGAGCTCGCCGGCACGCAAGCGACCAGCAGCCGCTATAATCTCGACCGGCACTGGCGAAACGCCCGCACTCATACCCTGCATGACGGCGTCCGCTGGAAATACCACAGCGTCGGCGAGTTCGTGCTGAACCGGCGCCTCTGCGACCCCTGGACGCTCGGCCATCCCTATTCGTCCGCACCGGAGTGAGGCGAAGCGCCTTCACAGCTCCGGCCCGGTTGTCCTCATCGAGAATCTGTCATGCCCGCACAGCGCCAACTCCATCTGAACCTGAACTTCCTCAATGCCGGTACGCACAGCGCGGCGTGGCTCTGGCCGGATGGCGATCCCGCTGCCTTCGTCGATCCCGCCTATTATGTGAAGGTGGCGCGGATCGCCGAGCGCGGCACTTTCGACGCGATTTTCCTGGCCGATCATCCGACCTTTCCGGATCGCTCGGATTTCCGCCCGTTCCAGGCGCTGGAGCCGACGATCCTGCTCGCGACGATCGCCGCCGCGACCGAGCATATCGGCCTGATCGCCACGGTGTCCTCGACCTATAACGACCCCTTCAACATCGCCCGGCGCTTCGCCACGCTCGACCAGGTCAGCGGCGGCCGGGCCGGCATCAACATCGTCACGACGGCGGACCGTTCGGCCGCGTTCAATTTCGGCCTCGAGCAGCATGTCGCCCATGCCCAGCGCTATGAGCGGGCGGTCGAGTTCGCCGATGTTCTGACCGCGTTGTGGGACAGCTGGGCCGACGATGCGCTGGTCGGCGACAAGACGGCGCCGGTCTTCGTCGATCCCGCCCGCGTCCGCCGCATCGACCATCGCGGTCCTCATTTCGCCGTGCGGGGGCCGAGCACCGTGCCGCGCTCGCCGCAGGGCCGGCCCCTGATCGTCCAGGCCGGCGGCTCGGATGACGGGCTGGAGCTCGCTGCCCGCCATGCCGAGGCTGTGTTCACGGCTGCCCATACGCTCGACCGCGCCAAGGCCTATGCGGAGAAGCTGCGTGCCCGCACGGCCTCGGTCGGCCGCCCCGCCGATGCGATCCGTATCCTGCCCGGCCTCGTCACCATCATCGGCGGCACCGAGGCCGAGGCGAAGCGGCGGGAGGAGGAGCTTTGGGATCTCGCCCCGCTGGAGCAGGGTGTCCGCTGGATCGCCGGCCTGCTCCAGGTCGATGCAGCACGGCTGACGCTGGACAAGCCGCTGCCGGACGATTTGACCGTGCCGACGGATGGGATGACCACCTTCGCCGCCGAGGCGCTGGCCAAGGGGCGGCGCGACAATCTGACGGTGCGTGAGCTCATCCGCTCGCAGGGTGCGGGTGGCACCAATCACCGCACGGTCGTCGGTTCGCCCGAGCAGATCGCCGAGACGATCGAGACCTGGTTTGCCTCGGGCGACATAGCCGGCTTCAATCTGATGCCGGATGTGCTGCCCTCGGGGCTGGAGGCATTCGTCGACCATGTCGTGCCGATCCTGCGCCGCAGGGGCATCTTCCGCGCCGCCTATGAAGGCCGCACGCTGCGCGACCATTTTGGCCTGCCGCGCGCCGAACGTCGTCCGGCCTCTGTCAGCCCGGTCGAAACGCCCGAGGGCCGCAAGCCGGAGCTTGCAGCCTCGGCGTGAACGGATGTATGCGGTAGAGATCATGCCAAAACGCAACAGCGGCTCGGTGCGCCGGCGCCACAAGGTGCAGGCTGTCCGGGAAGCCTGGCGCAGCGTCGTCGCCGACTGGCAGCGCGACGTCGCGAGCTGGGGCGAGGAGCTGGGCCCGGCGCCCGGGACGATCGGCTGCCTGTGCCCCCCAGACGTTCTGGCCGAATTCGGTGTCGGCGATCCCGGGGCGAAGGATCCCGCGCTCGTTTGAGTGCCGGCCGGCTTGCCGTGCCGATTAGAGCGCTGTTCGAGCCCTCCGGCTTGCCGAAGGCAAGATCTGGGGCTCGCAACGACGGGAATGGCATGTCAATTCGATCGATCTAGATGCGGAGCCCCGCTTCGTGCAGCAGCGGCAGGACCTCGCGGCCGAAGAAGGCGAGATCGCGCTCGAAATCGAAGAACGAGATCTGCACGCCGTCGATTCCGGACTGTTTGAGCCGCAGCAGATAGTCGCGGATGCGCTCCGGCCCGCCGACGAGATGGAGATTGCCGCCCACGGCACGCGCGCCCTCGACCGGCTTGTGCGTGCTCCAGGCATGGGCGTCGCTGTCGCCGCGAACGCGGTTGGTGAAGCCGACCGAGGCGTCCTTGTCCTCGGCCGCGATGATTGCGCGATAATAGTCCTGCGCCTCCGCATCGGTCGCGCCGCTGACGATGGTCGGGTTGATGATCGCGCGGACCTCGCGCCCCTGTGCGAGCGCCTTGGCCTTGAGCCGCCCGGTGAAGGCCGGCAGCGCCTCCAGCGTCGGCTCGATTTCGACACCGGTCGGGCTCGGTACGAAGACGAGATCGGAATGGCGCGCCGCGAAGTCGAAGCCTGCCTCCGAGCCGGAGGCGTTGACCAGTATCGGCCGGCCATGCGCCGGGCGGGGCGAAACGAAGGCCTCCTTCAGCGACCAGAAGCGCGCGTCGAGGCTGAGATTCTCGTCCGAAAGCCAGAGCCGCTTGGCGATGTCGACGAATTCGTCGACCATCTCGTAGCGCAGGTCGTGCTCGACGCGCGTCTTGCCGAACATCTGCCATTCCGCGCCGACATGGCCGGTGACGATGTTCACGCCCCATCGGCCGCCGGAGATATGGTCCAGCGTCGCGCCGTATTTGGCGAGATGCAGCGGGTGCCAGGGGCCGTAGAGGACGTGGACCGTCGAGATCAGCAGGATCCGGCTGGTGACTGAGCTCAGCGCGGCGGTGGCGACGAAGCTGTCGAGCGAGTTCTCGCGATAGCGCATCTCTCCGCCGTGGCCGCCCTTCGACAGCCACTGCGCCAGGCCGAAGACAAGGTCGAAGCCGAGCGCCTCCGCCTGCAGCGTCAGGCGCTTGTTGTATTCGAAGCTCCAATCGGTCGAACGCGGCAGCGTCGAGATCGACCAGCCGCCGTCCTGGATCGGGAGGAACAGGCCGAGCAGCAGCGGCTGGCGCAGGGCCTCGGCCAGTGGCCCCTGCCTCTGTGGGAGATCGGCGGTCATGGGATGTCGAAACTCCTCGACCGCGCCGTCCCGGAGGGACGGCGCGGCGGTTCTCTTCTTGGCGCGTGGATGGATGGGAGTGGTCAGGCAGCAAGCGCCGGGAAGGTCTTGAAGGAGACGTCTGCGTCGCGCTCGATCTGCTTGAGCAGGTCGACCTCCCATTCGAGATAGGCGCGGAAGGCAGCATGCCGGTCGCCCGCGACCTGATAGGGCGAACGCCAGACATCGTCGGCGGCGTGATGTAGCGCGACCAGCCCGGTCTCGAACGGCAGCAGCGCGGCCTTCCAGGCCTGCGTGCCGTCATCCAGCACGCGCACCTTTTCCGCGCCGATCAGCAGGGCCAGCTCGGCCGCGGCAAGGCGGGCCAGCTTTCCGTCCGGCGAGGTCAGCACCACGGGCTTGCCTGCCAGGGCATCGAGATTTTCGGATAGCCGCGAGCGCACGGCGAAGCGCGCGCCGGGGATGTGGCCGGCCTCGTAGGCCAGGCTCGAGGCCAGGTCGAGCACCACGACCGTGCCGGCGTCGATCTCGGCCTTGAGATTGGCCGGGCTGGCGATCGCCGCCTCCGGCAGCGCCGGCAGATCGAGCGGGGCGGGGCCGGTGTCGCGGCCCTCGCCGGTCAGGCGTGTGGCGAGCGCGAAGACCTCGCCCCAGCCCAGTTGCACCAGCCAGGAGGCCGTGATGGCGGCGCGCGCGCCGAGCTCGTCGTCGATCACCACGATGCGGCTGTTGCGGACGGGAGCGAACTTGTCGATGCCCTGCACCAGCTGGCCGCCTTCCGCCCAAAGCGAGCCCGGCAGATGGCCGGCCTCGAACTCGGCCTGCGTGCGCACGTCGAAGAGATAGAGCGTCCGCCTATCGGCTTCAGCCTGCAGCCCGGCGAGCCTCGCCTCGTCGATCCAGCGCAATCCGAAGCGCTTCGTCAGCCCTTCGATCGACGGGCGGACCGGTTCGCTCTGCGCCGCGGTCGGCTTCGGCGCGAGGTTGAGCGTGCCGTGATCGAGCTCATAGCCCTCGAACAGCCAGGCCATCGTGCCGTTCTCGAGCGCCACGACCTTGTTCGGCAGGCCGGCATTGATCAGCGCTTGGGCGCCGATGATCGAGCGCGTGCGCCCGGCGCAATTGACGACCACGAGCGTCTCCGGCGAGCGCACGATGCTGTGCACGCGCAGCGGCAACTCGGCATTCGGCGCGGCATAGGCGCCGGGGATGCTGAAATTCTCGAACTCCTGGACGGTGCGGCCATCGAGGACGACCACATCGGCCTTGGCATCGAGCAGGCTCTTGAGTTCGGTGGCCGAGAGATGCGGCGTACCATAGGCGTGCTCGACGAACTCGCCGAACGCCTTGCTGTAGGCGCTCTGGCCCGTATAGACCTCGCGGCCCGAGGCCTTCCAGGCAGCGACGCCGCCGTCGAGCACCGCGATGTCGACATAGCCGAGGCTGGAGAGCTTCGCCGCCGCGCGGTCGGCCAGGACGCCGTCGCCTGCATCGGTGACGACGACACGGACATCGCGCCGCGGCAGCAGCGCGCCGGCGCGCAATTCGATCTGGCTCAGCGGCAAGGCGACGGAGAGCAGAAGATGGCCGTCGCGCGAGCGCACGCCTTCCTCGCGAACGTCGACGATCGCGAGCTCCTTGCCGTCACTGAGTGCCTTCGCGAGGGCTTCGACGTCGATGGAACGCAGGCGGCTGGGGGAAAGGGTCATGAATGGGCTCCGATAGGTTCTGCCAAGGGGCGAAAGTCGGAGTCAAATAATGCATATAATTAGTAGACTATCCGTCTGTATTCCAACGCTTCGAGGGAATTGGCTCTCCTTTGGGAGCGAAGCGAGAGAACGCGGTGCTTTGCCGGCCGTACTCCGCAGCGTGTCAGCGCTCGACCAGGATTTCGTCGCAGGCGCGCAGATGCTGCAAGCGGGAAGTAAGCGGAACTCCGGCCACCTTGGTGCTGAAGAATTCGAGCCGCTCCTCGTTATTGAAGCTGGCCATGCTGTAGGCCCGCAACAGCGGTCGCCCCTCCACGCAGGCGCGCCTCTGGAAGAGATGGACTTGGAGAGGGATCGGCCTGGATCGTCGGACCGAATGCCGTATTCGGATCTGACGATCCAGGCCTTTGATCTTGCATCGGCTTTTCCCGAAAACCGCATGCCACTTTTCGGGAAAAGCCGATGCTTTAGCCTACTGCGTTTTGGTACCGGATGCGCGCTCGATATGCGAAAGCCGAGCTTGAGTGCTGCGTTTCAGGATCAGCTGGTCGAGCAGGCGCAGCCCCTCGGGCCAGCCGCCATGGCCGCTCGCCACGTTGATGTGCCCGGCATCGCCCGCGTCTATGAAGGCCGCCTCCCACATGTTGGCGATCACGCGCGCGCGCTCGATCTCCATATAGGGATCAGTCCGGCTGGCGACGACGATGGCCGGGAATCCGAACGGCTCGCTCGGCACCGGACCGAAGCTCGAGATGCCGCGGATCCGCGACGCGCGCAGCTGCGGGTCGGCGGGAGCGACCAGCAGCGCTCCACCGATCGGGAGGCGCGGATAGCGGGCGGCGAGATGCGCGATCAGCGTCGCGCCGAGGCTGTGCCCGACCAGGATCGCCCCGGGGCGCCTCAGGACGTGCCGGCGCAGGCTGTCGATCCAGGCCGAGAGCTCCGGCGCGTCCCAGTTCTCCTGCTGGACGCGTTCGGCCCGCTCGAGTTCGGCTTCCCAGCGGCTCTGCCAATGGGCCGGCTCGGAACCGTAAAGGCCCGGGACGATGAGGACGGTCATGATGCTGTTCCTTTTCGTCCAGCAATCATCCGTGGGGGATCGCCCTCCGGTCAATGAAACGTGTTGGCGAAGTTCCCGGGCATTTTAGGATGGTCTGCCCGCATTCGGCGTGTTCGGAGAACGTCCGGGTCTCGCGGCCGGTTCGGCGCGGCGGTCAGATGCCGGCGCCGTGCTGGAGCGTCTCGTCGAGCTTGCCGTAGACGCCGCGCCAATAGAGCAGGGCGCCGGCGTCCTGGGCGTGGCGGATCGCCTTGATTCGGCCGATCAGGATGGTGTGCGAATGCCGCTCGATCGCCTCGTCCGTCTCGCAGTCGAGCACCGCGAGCGCGCCGTCGAGCGTCGGTGCGCCGGTGACGAGGCAGCCCCAGTCGCCTTCGCCGAAGCGTGCCTCGCCTTTGAAGCCGCCCCGCCCGGCGAAGCGGTCGGCGATCGCCTGATGGCGGGCCGCCAGCACGTTGATCGCGAAATGGCCGGCGCCGTCGATCGTCGGCCAGGCCGAGGCGGCACGGTTCACGCAGACGATGACGGTCGGCGGTTCGGCCGACAGCGCGGTCAGCGATGTGGCCGTTAGCCCAGCACGCAGGCCGCCATGGCTGGCTGTGACGATGCTGACCGCGCCCGCGACGTTGCGCATGACCGCCTTGAAGGCGTCGGCCTGAATGTCGGCGGGTCGGACAGGGCTGACATGACGGTTCATCGCGCTACCATGTTCTCGGCGGCTCGTGGCCGCTTTCCGAGTCCTACGGGAGCAGCATATATTTGTCTATCGGTTATATAGATTAATCTCAGATTACATATTCGGCCTCGGCCGGAGCTTTGACCAGCGAGCGCCGGACCATG
The DNA here is from genome assembly GCF_001429395.1 of Allobosea sp. Root381. Taxonomy (GTDB): domain Bacteria; phylum Pseudomonadota; class Alphaproteobacteria; order Rhizobiales; family Beijerinckiaceae; genus Allobosea. The sequence goes on along the minus strand of NZ_LMJT01000018.1, from coordinate 29,101 downwards.
TCGGCGATCGTGGTGTTGTCGACGACGCCCGCCATCGCGTCGCGAACCTCGGTCATCACCGAGCGGACCGGGCAGCTGTCGATCTCGCCGCAATCCTCGCAGGCGCGGAAGGCCGAGCGGCTGGCGCAGCCGATCGGGGCGATCGGCCCCTCGAGGGCGCGGATCACCGCGCCGACCTTGATCGTTCGCGCCGGCTTCGCCAGGGCATAGCCGCCGCCCGGGCCCTTCTTGCTGCGAAGCATGCCGGCATTGCGCAGGTCGAGCAGGATCGCGTCGAGGAACTTCTTCGAGATATTGTTCTTTTGGGCGATGTCGGCGACCTGCGCCGTCTCGCCAGCTTCCAGCTTCGCAAGATGAACGATGGCCTTGAGGCCATATTTGCCTTTGTTGGTGAGCACGACGCTCGACTCCCGCTTATGAATTACATTGTTTCTATCAACTTAAAGGGTGTTTGAAAACGGTTTGGTTGCGATCGGCCATCGCCTCGGACGAGTCTTCTCCGCATGCTCTTATGGCGGGATCGTTGTCCTCCGGCGGCTCCAGCGTTTCGGCGGGTCGACCCGTGCGGGGGTGCAGAATATACAACATAAATAATAGACTAATATTGACGCCGATCATGGCATGGCGTTGAACGCGGTTCCGACAGCGCCATCCGGTCGGGGGGGCGTCCCGCAGGCCGGCACGAGCGGCCGGGCCGGTGGCGCCAATCTGGAGATATGCGATGACCAGCACGAATCACCGGAACGCGAACCACGAGATCGAGCCGCTCTTCCTCGAGCGCTGGTCGCCTCGCGCCTTCACGGCCGAGGAGATCGGCCGCGACGAGCTTCTCCGCCTGTTCGAGGCGGCGCGCTGGGCGCCCTCGGGATACAATGCCCAGCCCTGGCGCTTCATCTATGCGCGGCGGGGCGACACCAATTGGGACCGCCTGCTTGGGCTGCTGATTCCGTTCAATGCGTCCTGGGCCAAGCAGGCGGCGGCGCTGGTCGCCGTGGTCTCGAAGCCGACCCTGCTCCCGCCCGGAAAGGAACAGGAGGTCGCCAATTACAGCCATTCCTTCGATGCCGGCGCCGCCTGGGCGTTGCTGGCGCTGCAGGCCTCGCAGCTCGGCTGGCAGGCGCATGGCATGTCCGGCTTCGACCATGCGCGCGCCGCCGCGGAGCTCGGCTTGCCCGAAGGCTACCGCCCCGAGGCGATCGTTGCCATCGGCAGGCCGGGAGACCGTTCCAGCCTGCCGGAAGGGTTGCAGGCGCGCGAGAGGCCGAGCCAGCGCGAGCCGATCGAGAGCTTCGTCTTCGAAGGCGTCTACGCGGGATAGGGCAGCGCGCGAAAAGCGGGAGCCGAGCCGGTCAGCGCAGCGCGAAGCCCAGCTTTGTCAGGGCATCACGGATGCGGTCACGCCCGCTCAGCGATTGCGGCGCGGCGACGCGGGCAAGCGCCTGGCGCGACCACGGCACCTGAGGAATGGCCTGCTCGCCCTGGAAATCCTGGATCGCCGCGTCATAGGCTGCGATCGCCTCGGGCGTGAAGCCTTCGCCATAGCGCTCGCGATGCAGCACGAGCGACGGCGAAAGCCTCGGCTTGATGCCTGTGACGACGCTCTCGTCGGGATAGCCGACGCAGAGGCCGAAGACCGGCAGGACCTTGGCCGGCAGGCCGAGTTCGCGCGCGACGCGCTCGGGATCGTTGCGCAGGGCGCCGATATAGACCGTGCCCAGCCCGAGGCTCTCGGCGGCGAGGACGGCGTTCTGGGCCGCAAGCGCCGCGTCGATGATGCCGACGAACAGCGTCTCCAGATAATCCAGCCCCTCGACGGGCTGCGCGCGCTCCGCGCCGAGCCTGCCGAGCCGCTCGAGATCGGCGAGCCAGACCAGCAGGGTCGGCGCTTCGAGGATATGCTTCTGCCCGCCGGTGACCTCGGCGAGGCGTGCCTTGCGGGCCGGGTCCGAGACCTCGATCACGCTCCAGGTCTGCAGGTTGGACGAGGTGGCTGCCGATTGCCCGGCTGCGACCAGCGTCTCGACGATGCCCTCGGGCAGCGGATCGGGGCGATAGCGGCGCACCGAGCGATGCGACACGATCTGGCCGATCACGGCATTCCAGTGCGGGGGCGCGGGCGTGGCAGCCTCACGATAGCGGGCACGCAGCAACGCGTCCGCCGGGGCGCCCGCTCCGACTTCGGACAAGGCCGGTCGGGGCGCCGGCTTGTCGGGGGCAGTTTCCGTGGCGTCCGGCAGCAGCGGCTCTGCGCCGAGGAATCCGTGAGTCATGGCAAATCCCGCAGTGTCAGCGCGCCATGCCCCAGCGCCGCACGGTGAGCCGTTCGATGCTGGCGAAGACGACATTCTCGATGACGAGCCCGATGATGATGACAAGCAGCAGGCCGGCGAAGACCTTGTCCGTATAGAGCTCGTTGCGGTTCTGGAAGATGTACCAGCCCAGCCCGCCGCGGCCGGATGAGGCGCCGAAGACCAGTTCGGCCGCGATCAGCGTCCGCCAGGCGAAGGCCCAGCCGATCTTGAGCCCGGACAGGATCGCCGGCAGCGCCGCCGGTACAAGGATGCCGAACACATAGCGCAGGCCGCGGAGCCCATAATTGCGGCCGGCCATCCGCAGCGTTTCCGGCACGCCCTGGAAGCCGGCAAAGGTGTTGAGCGCCAGCGGCCACAACACGGAGTGGATCAGGACGAAGATCAGGCTGCCGGGGCCGAGCCCGAACCAGAGCAGCGCCAGCGGCAGGAGCGCGATTGCCGGCAGCGGGTTGAACATCGCCGTCAGCGTCGAAAGCAGGTCGCGCCCGAGCTGGGTCGAGACGGCCAGTGTCGTCAGCAGGAAGGCCAGCACCACGCCCGCGATATAGCCCTGGGCGAGCACGACGAGCGACAGGCGCGCCCGCTCCAGCAATTCGCCGCTCGCCAGCCCGTCGAGCAGGGCTGCCAGCGTCGCGAGGAAGGTCGGCAGCAGCAGGTCATTGTCCTGCCATCGCGCTGCCGCCTCCCAGATGACGGCGAGCAGCAGCAGGATCAGCGATTTGCGCAGCCAGCCCTGCCGCGCCAGGCGCTCGAGCAAGGGGGCCGGCCGCGTCAGCGCGTCGGCGGTGAAGGGCGGCAGGGGCCGGTCATATTCGGGGCGGATCGGCGGCTGGGCGAGGGTCATCGGCGTGCCTCCGCCCGGCCGGTGCCGGCTGAATCGACATCGCTCTCGAACAGCCGGTCGTGAAGCCGCTTCACGGCGCTCTGGAAGGCGGTGCCGCCGATGCTGCCGAGGTCGAATTCGTGGCTGTTGAACTCCGCCCTGAGCCGGCCCGGATGCGGCGACAGCACCGCGACGCGGTTGCCGACGATCAGCGCTTCCTCGATCGAATGGGTCACGAAGAGCAGCGTGAAGCGGACCTCGTCCCAGAGCGCGAGCAGCTCCTCCTGCATCTTCCGGCGCGTGAGCGCGTCGAGTGCCGCGAAAGGCTCGTCCATCAGCAGGACTTTCGGCTGCATGGCCAGCGCCCGTGCGATCGCGACGCGCTGCTTCATCCCGCCCGAGAGCTGATGCGGATAGCTGTCGGCGAAGCCCGACAGGCCGACCTTGTCGACATAATGCCGGGCGCGTTCCAGCGCCTCGCGCCACGGCAGGCTGCGCGAAGCCAGGAGCGGGAAGGCGACGTTGTGCAGCACGGTCTTCCACGGCGGCAGCTGGTCGAATTCCTGGAAGACGACGATGCGGTCCGGCCCCGCGGTGCGGACCTGCCGGCCGTCGAGCCTGATCTCGCCCTCGACCGGCGCGATGAAGCCGGCGATCGCCTTGAGCAGCGTCGATTTCCCGCAGCCCGAGGGCCCGAGCAACACGAAGCGATCAGCCGCGTGCACGTCGAAGCCGACACGATGCGTCGCCCGCACGATCGTGTCGCCGGTGCGGTACTCCAGGGTGACGCCGTCGACCTGGAGCAGCGGCCCGAAGCCAGCAGCGCTCGCCGCGACGGGGGCGAATCGCTCCGCGCCGGCGCACCGGATCTCCGCCACCGTCGTGTCGCGCATGAATTCGTCGGCGACGATCGTCATCGGGCTCAGCTGCCGGCTGCGACGCGCGGATCCGCGAAGAAATAGTCCAGCAGCACTTTCGGCTCGTTCTTGATGGCGCCGACGCGGTGCAGGAACTGGCCGAGGCCGAGCGTGTTCTGCGGCTCGACCTTGAAGGTCACCTGCGGGTTCTTGATGATCTCCAGCAGCAGCTTGCGGTCGCCCTTGCCGCCATTGGCCTTGAGATAGATCTCGGCCGCCTGCTCCGGATTGGTCGTGACGAACTTCGCCGCCTCGTCGAGGGCGTCGAGGAAGGCGCGATAGGTCTTGGGAGCGTCCTTGTAGAACGTCTCGGTGGCATAGAGCACGGTCGAGGACGCCGGGCCGCCCTGGACGTCGTAGGAGTTGAGCACGATCCGGGCATTGGCGTTCTCGGCCAGCTCCTGCTCCTGGAACGGCGGATTGCCGAAATGCCCGGTGATCTCGGTCCCACCCTTGATGATCGCGGCCGCAGCCTCGGGATGGGGCAGCCCGACGCTGATCTTGTCGAGGCGGTTGAATTCCTTGTCGCCCCAGAGCTTCGCCGAGGCCCATTGCAGGATGCGCGCCTGGACCGAGACGCCGACTGCCGGCAGGGCGATGCGGTCTTTCTCCGTGAAGTCCGCGATCGACTTCACGTTCGGGTTGTTGGTGACGAGGTAGTAAGGGAAATTGCCGAGCGAGGCGACGCCCTTGACGTTCTGCCGCCCCTTGGTGCGGTCCCAGAGCGTGAACAGCGGGCCGACGCCGGCGCCGGCGATCTCGATATTGTTCGAGAGCAGGGCGTCGTTCACCGCCGCGCCGCCCGAGAGCTGCACGAACTCGACCTTGATGTCGACGCCGGCGGCCTTGCCGTGCTTCTCGATCAGCTTCTGCTCATTGGCGACGTCGAGCAGCAGATAGACTACGCCGAACTGCTTGGCGATGCGCAGCTGGCCTTCCGCCGCGGCCGCCGGCCCGAAGGAGGCGAGCGCCAAGGCCGCGCCGCCGAGAAGGGCGGTCACCCGCCGGCGTGAAATCGTCCCGCTCCACTTCGTCATGCCGTGCTCCAAGCTCAAAAAAACACCGCCCGGGTGGGCGGTCCAGTCCTGATCAGCTTGCAGGCCACGGTCGGAAGCGTCAATCAGAATGTTCGTTTTAAAGAACGGTGTGAGGAGGCATAAACTTCTCTAAATGGACCAGTCGGAAGCAGAGGCATCGCTCCGGGCACGAAATGCGCTGTTTCATGGCTAATTCTGCTTCGCGAAATACACCTCCGACGCCGGTGGTGATATTATCTCCAAGGTCTGTTCTCTTTAAAAAACGATACTCTTGACCGGCCAGGCGGCCGGGCGACATCCTCGACCCTTCCCCGGCGACGGCGGCCCGCAACCGGCCTTCATTGCTCCCCCGCGAGGTTCGTCATGTCCGACACCGCCCGCCAGCTGGCGCTGAATCTCTTCATCTATCCCGGCGGGCATCACGAGGCTGCCTGGCGCTATCGGGAGTCCGAGCCACGGCGCGTGCTCGACATCCGATATTATCAGGAGCTTGCCCGGCGCGCCGAGGCCGCGAAGTTCGACGCGATCTTCTTCGCCGACGGCCCGTCCCTGCCGGAGAATGTGCGCTATTCCTCGCGGGTGCGCTTCGAGCCGCTGACCTGGCTCTCCGCAATTGCGGCCGTCACCGAGCGGATCGGTCTGATCGGTACAGCCTCCACCACCTATAACGAGCCCTACAACCTGGCGCGCCTCTACGCCTCGCTCGACCATCTTTCGGACGGGCGTGCCGGCTGGAACATCGTCACCACAAGCGATGCAGGCGCGGCGCAGAATTTCGGCTTGCCAGAGCATCCTCCCCATGGCGAGCGCTACGACAAGGCGCGCGAGTTCCTCGAGGTCGTGACCAAGCTCTGGGATAGCTGGGAGGACGACGCGCTGCTCGCCGATGCCGAGAGCGGCGTCTTCGCGGATGTCGGGAAGGTGCACCGCATCGACCATGTCGGGCGCCATTATCGCGTGCGCGGGCCCTTGAACGTTGCGCGCTCGCCGCAGGGCCGGCCGGTCTACGTGCAGGCCGGCTCCTCGGAGGACGGCCGTTCCTTCGCCGCGCAGCATGCCGAAGCGATCTTCACCGCGCACCAGACGTTAGCGAGCGCGCAGGCCTTCTACAGCGACATCAAGGCGAGGGCGGTATCGCTCGGGCGGGCGCCGGAGCATATCCGCGTGCTGCCGGGCATCAGCCCCTATCTCGGCTCGACGCAGGCCGAGGCAGACCGGCTGGAGGAGGAGATCAACGAGCTGATCCAGCCTGCCGCCTCGCTCGAGCAGCTCCGGCGCCTGATCGGGCTCGATCTGTCGGGCTTCGATCTCGACGGGCCGTTCCCGCGCCATCTGATCGATACCGATGGGCCACGGGGCGTCGCCAGCCGCTTCCAACTGGTGATCGATATCGTCGACCGCGAGAAGCCGACGATCCGGCAGCTGATCCGGCGCATGGCCGGCGCACGCGGTCATTGGGTCCTGGTCGGCACGCCGGAGCGCGTGGCCGACGAGATCCAGCGATGGTTCGTGCAGGGCGCTGCGGACGGCTTCAACGTCATGCCGCCATGGCTGACAGGCGGATTCGATGCCTTCGTCGCCGAGGTGCTGCCGATCCTGCGCAAGCGCGAGCTCTTCCGCGAGGAGTACAGCGGCCGGACGCTGCGCGAGCATTACGGGCTGCCGCGCCCGGCGAGCGAGTTTGCGCAGGATCGGCGCCTGAGCGCCTGATCGGCCGACGCTTGCTCGAACGGAAAAGCGCGGGACCTTCGTCCGGCGCCTTTTCGCATTTGGTTGGGCCTGCAAAGCGAGCGTCAATGACGGTGCGCGGGGCGCATGCTCGCATCGAAGGGTTTGGCGAAGATCGCAGCGATCTCCTTGCTCCGCTCCGCCCCGCTGCCCGGCCTGTAGCGAAAGCGCAGCCAGCCCTCCGTGTCGATCAGGAAGACCGTGCCGCCCAGCTGTTCAGATCCAAGGCCGGCGAGCACCGCATAGGCTGTCCAGCCATCGCGCGAGGCCGAGACGCATGTGCCGGGTCCCGGAGCCGCGTCGCCGGATTCATCGAGGATCACCCGCACGGCCTTGGCCATCGACGGCGCGGCCGATGGCGCAGGTGCGCCTCGCCCATTTGCGATCAGTTCGACGACGCGGCCCTGGAGTTCGCTCAGCCGGCTCGGGCCGTCGGTACAGGCGATGTCGATCTCCGGCGCCGGTATCGCGATGCGCCAATCGTCCCGCTTGCGCAGGAGCCCGGCCGCGACGCGGGCGCGGAAATAATCGATCAGCATCCAGCGTTCGCGCTCGCTCAGGCCGGTGATCGTCCCGTGGGCGAAAGGGCTGTAGCCGATCCTGTCGAAGACCTCCGTCAGCCAGCCGAACAGGTCGCCGTCGCTGCGGCCCCAGAGATTATAGGAGGCGGGCTCGGTCGGATCGTCCTTCGCCGTGAAGCAGTTGGCGGTGCAATGGCGCTTCGTGATGTCCTCGCCGCGCGCGATCGAGGAGGCTGAGAAGCCGGTTTCCGAGACGTGGAAGGAGGTCGGCGAGGCCGGCTTCGCCAGCAGCCGCAGATTGGGCGCCGGCAGCCAGACGATCAGCAAGGCGGTTACGACCAGTCCGGGCCAGCGCGTGGCGCGCCGCAGCAGCGCCGCGAGCGCGAGTGCAACCACGCCGGCGAGGGCTGCGGCACGCCAGAGCTCCTTCCGAATATAGGAATCGTCGAGGCCGCTGAGATCCGGCTGCAGCGGGAAGGGCCATTGCGGCTGGAGATGGACGCCGGGTGGGACGGTCGCCAGCCAAGCGGCGAGGCCGATCACCGCCAGGCCGATGCCGCTCTCGATTGCGATGCTGGCCGCCAGCCATCGGCCGCCGCCCCGGGCCAGCAGTCTCGGCGTGAACAGGAACTTGTTGGCGGCGGCCAGTCCGAGCAGCAGCCCGAAGCCGCAGAGCTTGGCGATGGCGACGCGGCCATACACCGTCCCGAACCAGCCGCCGACGCCGCCGACCAGCAGCGAGGCGAGGACATAGGCCGAGCCGGCGAGAACCAGCACGGCGGCAATGCCGAGCCAGGAGAAGCGCCTGACCGCGACCGCCGCCCGCTCGGGAGGCAGGCGCAGCACCAGCCAGGCGAGGGGCGGTAGGGCGCCGAGCCAGGCGCCGGCCGCGAGGATGTGGAGCGCGAGCAGCAGTTGCGCGAAGGGCTTGTCGAGCGCAACGCCGTGCCCCAGTCGCGCCTGCAGCGCCAACGCGACGGCCGCAAGTCCGCAGGCGAAGGCGACGCGCAGAGGAGAGCGCAGATCACCGGCTACGAGAACGGCTGCGGTGGCCAGGGCGGTACGTCCGAGAAGCGCCTGGCCGAAGACGGTGTCACCCGCGACCAGCCTGATGAGGTCGAGGTCGAAAGGGGTCTTGCCGCCCATCTGCGCCGCCTGTGCGGGCAGCCAGATCGCGGTGGCAGCGAGCTTGAGCGCGAGGCAGAGGAAGAGATAGGCTCGCGGCGCCGTGGAGACCGCGCCCGCTTCCCGCAGCAGCGCCGGACGGGCAATCGCCGCCGCGAAGAGCAGCGCCCCGAAGATCGCGATCGAACTCGCGAGGTCGAGCCAGCGCGAGAGGCGCAGCGCAAGCAGGATGGGGTCGAGCGCTTCCGGCATTCCTCAGCTTTGGACGGTGAAGCCGAAACTGCCGCGGAGTCTGTGGTTGTAGATGCAGGTTGCTGCCCAACTGACCTCGTAGCGGCCTGCCGGCAGGGGCTTCAGCGTCACAGCGAGCCTCGCCGCATCGCCGCCGACCGGGCTGGGCAGGGACTGGTCGACGCGCGCGCCGGCCGCATCCGTCACGATGATCTGCGAAAGCGCCGGCTGCACCTTGTCGGAGAAGACAAGGACGATCTCGGCCGGCGCCGCGGCCAGCGACTGGTTTGCAGCCGGGATCGAGCGCTGGAAGCGGACATGGGCCTGCGCCGGCTGCCGCGATGACAGCGAGAAGGCCGCGAGCGCCGTCGCGCTGCCCAGCAGGAGGCGGCGCCGGCCGCTGTCGATAGGCGGGATCATCCCTGCAAACTCCAATGGCTGGACGAGACGGGCCAGTGGCGGAAGGCCGCCCGGCGCGGGTGCCTACGGCTTGACGATGAAGGTGAACTGGCCCGAGGTCCGGTGCGTATCGACGGAGGTGATCTCCCAGCGCACGGTGTAGGTGCCGGGGGCGAGCGGGTTCACGCCCACCGAGAGCCTCTTGCTGTCGCCGCGCGCGACGGCAGCATCGTCCTTGTCGACGCGCTTGCCGGCGCCGTCCTCGACGGTCAGCCGCGCGAGCTTGGGTTCCAGCGCCTCCGTGAAGGAGATCACGACACGTTCGGGCGGCTTGCGGACCGTCGAGTCGGCAGCCGGAGCGGCGGACTTCAGATGCGCATGCGGCCAGGCGGGTCCTGCCGACGCGAGACTCAGTGCAGCGGCGGCCAGGAGTGGCGCGATGCGCGCGCGGGCGCCGCTGCCCGGCAGGGCGCGGCGAAGGAAATTCACCATTGAACCTCTCCCTTGCGGCCGACGAGGACGCGGTCGCGAACGCGGAACAGCAATGTGATGAGGGACGAGAACAGCACCGACATGATGATCAGCGCACCGTAGAGATGGCCGTAGGCCGCCCAGCCCTGGGCCCAGTCGAGATAGTAGCCGAGCCCGGCCTTGACCCCCATCATCTCGGCCACGACCAGCACCGAGATCGCGCTGCCGAGTGCCATGAACAGGCCCACGAACAGATGCGGCAGCGAGGCCGGCACCGCGATCTTGAGTAGCAGGAAGCGCTGCCTGGCTCCGAGCGTCCGGGCGACGTCGTAATAGCTGTTGTCGACGCTCGAGACACCGGACCAGGTCAGGATCGCGACCGGGAACCAGGCCGCGAGCGCGACCAGAAAAATGCCGCCGCTGAAGCTGCTCGGGAACACGAAGACGACGATCGGAATGAGCGATGTTGCGGGGACCGGGCCGAACAGCCGCAGCACCGGGATCGTCCAGTAACCGACCTTCGGCGACCAGCCGGTCGAGAGCCCGGTCAGGAAGCCGGCGAACGAGCCCAGCGCGACGCCGGCGACGAGCAGCACCAGCGAGGCGCGGATGCTGTCGAGCAGGCGCGGATAGTCCTTCACATAGGCGTCGAGCACGCCCTGCGGCGGCGGGAAATAGGGCTGCGGCCAGTAGCCGAGCTTGGCCGAGGCGAGCTGCCAGATCGTCAGGAGCGCCGCCAGCGCAAGCAGCCTCAGCGCATTGTTGGCGAGCCAGCGGGAGACTGCCCCGAGGCGGCCGCTGAACAGATAGCCCACCACGAGCAGGGCGGCGAACAGCCACTGGCCGACGCCGAAGTCGCTGGTATGGGCGAATTCCTTCGTGTTCGGCCAGAACAACGTGATCGTGCCGGCCGCCAGCCAGCCCGCCGCCGCATAGAGCAGCCCTGGGTCGAGGCTGGGACGCGCCGCGGGCGCCGCCGCAGCCAGGCCGGGGGCGTCACGTTCGGCGCCGATCACGCTTTGAGTGCTCACGGATCAACTTCCTGCCGTTTGGGGGCTCGGTGAGCGGCGCGCCGGGGACCGGCGCACCGCGGGAAGAGGAGCGGGCGTGCCGTCCGGATCAGGCGAAGAGCTCGAGCGTCGCGCGCTTGGCGAGGTCGACCGGATCGGTGCGCTTGCGGATGATCCCGACGTCGCGCAGGTCGCTCGCATAGATCGCGATCTCGTCGACCAGCCGCTTGCCGCCATTGTAGTTGACGTCGTGGCGGTGGCTGCGGATCACCTCGGCCAGCAGGGCGGCCGGGTGAGGCGAGTATTTCTGCGCGATCTGCGAGGCCTCGTCCGGGTTCTCGGACATCCACTGCGCGGCTTCGGTCAGCGCCCGGGTTGCGGCCGTCGCATCCTCGCGGCGGGTCTCGCCGAAGACCTTGCTGACCACCACGCCGCAGCAGGAGAGCCCGCTATAGATGCCGGTCTGCAGCCCGCCGATCTCCTTCAGGTAACCAGCATTGTTCTTGAGCACGAGGAAGGTGCCCGGATCGGCATCGACGGCGGCCTGGATCTCGCCCTTCCGGATCGCCTCGGCAAACAGATCGACCGGGTAGACCCGCCATTCGACCTCGTTCTGCGGGTTGATGCCGGCTTTGTGCAGCTGCACGGAGAGGAAGTTCTTGCCTGGGCTGCCGAGGCTGGTGACGCCGATCGACTTGCCCTTCAGCGAAGCGTAGTCGACCTCCGGCGTGCCCTCGGCCGCCACCACACGGATGCAGCCGCCATGGACGGAGCCGGTGAAGCGGATGTTCGCTCCCTGCTCGAGCGGCTTGAGCAGGCGCAGGATGAAGCCCGCCGTCGTGTCGATCTTGCCGGAAGACAGCGCCTCCAGGACCGCGTCGTTGCCGCCGCTGAACGAGAGCAGGTCGGGCTCGAGGCCGTGCTTCTGGAAGAACTCCTTGTGGACCGCGACGGGAATCGCGTTGTGGCAGATGCTGCTGCCGGTCCAGCCGACATTGATCTTTCTGAACTTCGAGCCCTGGGCGAAGCTCGGCACCGGCACGAGGCCGTAGGCGAATGGCGCGCCGACGGCGAGCGCCGAGGCGCCGCGCAGCAGGGTGCGGCGCGATATGGACGGCGATTTGGCGGTGGGCTGCGTCATGGCGGAGGCTCCTGGGCCGGTTGCTGCACGTCTCGGGGTGAAGGGAAGGCGCGGCCTCACCAGCTGGCGTCGAGGCCGAGATGGCTGAGGCTGGCGCGGCGCAGTTCCGCGAGACGCGGGTCGCCGCGGTGGCGCGGATAGGGCAGGTCGACCTGGAAATCGGCCTTGATGCGGGCCGGCCGGTCGCTGAAGATCACGACGCGGTTGGCGAGGAACACGGCCTCCTCGACGTCATGGGTGACGAGGATCGCGGTGAAACCCTTGCTGCGCCAGAGCGAGACGAGTTCGGACTGCATGGTCAGCCGCGTCAGCGAGTCGAGCTTGCCGAGTGGCTCGTCGAGGATCAGGATCGACGGATCGTTGACCAGGGCGCGTGCCAGCGCCACGCGCTGCGCCATGCCGCCCGAGAGCTGGTGCGGATAGGCCTTGGCGAATTGCGAGAGCCCGACGAGATTGATCGCGTCGTCGACCCGGCTGCGCTGCTCCTTGAGGTTGCCCTGCGCCTCGGGGCCCAGTGCGACATTGTTCCAGACAGTGCGCCAGGGAAACAGCGTCGGATCCTGGAACACCACGACCCGGGAGGGGTGCGGGCCGGTGATCGCCCGACCATCCTCCTTCAGCACGCCCCGGCTCGGCGGCTCCAGCCCGGCGATGAGGCGCAGCAGGGTCGACTTCCCGCAGCCCGAGGGGCCGAGCAGGGCGACGAACTCGCCGGGTTTGACGTTCAGCGAAACCTGGTCGAGGACGCTCAGGACCGAGCCGTCGAGATCGAAGGCATGGCTGACATGCTCGATGTCGAGGGCGGCGCCGGCCGTGGATGCGGGCTCAGCCGCAAGGTCTTCCTTGTAGGAGGCAGCTACCATTTGACGAGACCCTTCTGCCACGACAGCATTCGGCCGCGGATCTTGAACAGGACGGTGATCGAGGAAGAACAGAGCAGCGCCAATACGATGATGGCGGCATAGACGTTGTTGTAGGATCCCCAGCCCTGCGACCACTGGACATAGAAGCCGAGTCCGGCCTTCACGCCGAGAAGCTCCGCCACCATCACCGAGGAGAAGGCTGCGCCCAGCGCCATGAACAGGCCGACGAAGACATGGGGCAGGGCGGCCGGGATCGCGACTTTGATGATCAGGGCCAAAGGCTTGACGCCGAGCGTTCGTGCCACGTCGTAATAGGCGGTGTTGACGCTCGCCACGCCCGACCAGGTCAGCACCGCCATCGGAAACGCGACTGCGAGCGCGATCATGAAGATGCTGGCGCTCCAGCTCGACGGGAAGGCGAAGAAGATGATCGGCAGCAGGGCCGTCGAGGGAAGCGGCCCGACGAAGCGCAGGATCGGGTGAATCCAGTAGGCGGCGTGGCTGGACCAGCCGAGCGCAATGCCGGTCAGGAAGCCGGCGATACCGCCATAGACGAAGCCGACGGCGAGCAGCCGGAACGAGGCCAGCAGGTTCACGCCGAGATCGGCATAGTCGTAGGCATAGACCTCGACCAGCGCCTGCGGTGGCGGGAAGAAGGGCTGCGGCAGCCAGCCGAGCTTGGCCGAGGCCAACTGCCAGAGCGCGAGGAAGAGCCCGATGACGATCAGCCAGGGGCTTTTCCGCACCAGCCATCGCGCCAACTCTGGCGCCAGGCCCTGAGCCAGGGTGGCGAGCGCGATCGCGGCTGCGATCACCGCAGCGCCCACGGCGAAGTTGGTGGTCTCGGGCCAGTCACCGACATCCGGCAGCAGCCCTGCCGTCGCGGCTACCGCCGCCCAGGCCCCGGCTGCGGCGAGGCCGAGCAGGGCGCCGCGGCGCAACCCCTCGCCGGCGGGGCCGGCCGTCGTCAGCACGGTCGAAGATACGGTCATGGAAGCACCTGTCTCACGGCCGGGCCAGGCTCCCGCTTGGGAAGGGAGGTCGGCCGTAGCGGTTGCGGTCAGAAGAAGGCGCCGTTCGGAAGGGCGGATTCGTTGATTACGAAGTCGCCGATCGATCTGGCCTTGTAGGCGAGGGGATTGTGCGAGGAGAGCGTGCGGATGTTGCGCCAGTGCCGGTCCAGCCCCTTGCTCTGCCGGGCCGCCGAGGCGCCGCCGACATCGAAGAGCTGCGTCGCCGCGCTCAGGGCGAGATCGTCGATCACGATCTTGGATTTGGCCGCGCGCAGTGCCGCCTCGCGGAAGAGCTCGATATCCGGCTCGCCGGCAATCGCCGAGCGGAACGCCGCATCCAGCGCCTCTGCGGCCCGCAGCACGCTGGCTTCGGCGACATAGGCCACGCTCGCCAACCGGCCAATCGTCTGCTGCAGTATCGGGTCGTCGGCCGGGCTGGCCGTCACGGCATGATAATAGTTGCGCTCGCGCCCCTTCACCAGTTCCGTCGCATCGACAACGATCCGGCGCAGGATGCCGGCCACGATCGCCGTCAGATAGAGCTGGGCGAAGGTGGCGTTGAAGGGCAGCTTCACCTCCTGCTGGGACGCGAACAGCACGTCGTCGGGGGCGACCTGCGCATTGGTCAGCACGGTCGTGCCGCTTGCTGTCAGCCGCTGGCCGATCCCGTCCCAATCGTCGTCGACATCGACGCCCGGCTGGTCGGTGGCGACAAGCGCGGTCACCGCCTCGTCCTTGGCCGTGCGCGCCTGAACCAGGATATAGTCGGAGTAGAAGTTGCCGGTGCTGTAGAACTTCTTGCCGTTCAGCACATAGCCGTCGCCCGCCTCGTCGAGGCGCGTTTCGACATGTCCTGAGCCGATGTTCTGAATGCCGAGTTCGCTGGCGCCGAGGCCGAAGGTCTTGCCCTCCTTCGCCCAGTCGAGCCAGCGCTGCAGCACCGGGTTGCCGGGCGTGCGCAGGGCCCGTTCGACGAAGGCGAAATGGTTGCGCAGAATATGCGGGATGTTGGAATCCGCCTCGGCGAGAGCGATCACGAGCTCATAGAGTTCCGGCAGCGACGCGCCGCCACCGCCTTGATGTTCAGGCAGCCGGAAGATGCCGAGGCCCGACTGCTTGATCTGGTCAATGGCGATGCGCGGCGAGACCTCACCGCGTTCGCGCGCGGCTGCGTCCGCAGCGACAACTTCGATCAGCCGCGACAGTTCGGGCGAGCCGGGTGTGACGGGCCGGTTCGTCCTCAGCTTCACCGCCGCTGCAGTCGCATTGCTCATCGATCAGGCTCCAGCCTTGAAAATTTGGGATCGACAGCCCTCGAACTGCCGAGTCTGATCGTGTCATAAAACTAATAGTCTATCTATATTATAGATTACTAATGTTGCAGAGGATTGCAGGAGATTTCTCTCCGAATGCGTTGTCGGGATGCGAGCGGGAGAGGGCTTGGCGAGGAGGGTGCTCGCGCCGGGTGTCGCGGTGCCCTTCGCGACTGCTGGTCCGCAAACAGAAAATCCGGGCCCGCCCGCAGGGCGTCCCGGATTGCAGAGCCTTGCTGCAGAAGCGAAGCGTCTAGAAAAAGCCCGTCTGCGGCAGGGGGGCGCCGTTGATCTCGAGATCGCCAATCGCCTGCGTCTTGTAGAGCGCCGGATTATGAGAGGCGAGCGTGCGGGCATTGCGCCAGTGACGGTCGAGATTGAAGCTCTTCTTGGTGGCCGAGGCGCCACCGACATCGAAGAGCAGCGTCGCCGCGCGCGCCGTGATGTCGTCGAGGACGATCTTGGCCTTGGCTGCGGCTAGCGAGGCGGCATGGGCCAGCTCCCGGTCGCGCAGCCCGAAAGCGTTCGCGCTTTCGATCGCCCTATCGAGCGCATCGGCTGCGGCGAGCACAGTGGCCTCGCCCGCGAAGGCGAGGCTTGAGATCTGGCCGACGACATGCTGGAGCAGGGGATCTTCGGCGGGCTGCTGGACCGCCGCATGCGCGAAATTTCGGCCGCGGCGCTTCACCAGCGCGGCGGAGTCCGCAACGATGTTACGGAGGATTCCGGCCAGGATCGAGGTCAGGTAGAGCTGGGCCAGCGCCGTACCATAGGGCTGGGCGTAGCTGGTGCCGGGCCCGTGCAGGATGACTTCGCCGCGCTCGACGCGGACATTCTGGAAATTGGTGGTGCCGGTGCCGGTGAGCCTCTGGCCCATTCCGTCCCAGTCATCGATGCGCTCTACGCCGTCGCGCTCGGCCGGTACGACCGCCACGCCGTCGATGCCGTCGGCATTCGTCGCCCGGACCATGATGAGGTCGGCATAGAGGCTGCCGGTGCTGTAGTACTTCGTGCCGTTGAGCCGGAAGCCGTTGCCATCTTCCGTAAGCTTGGTCGAGTAGTCTCGCGTACCCGGGCTCATGCCGAGTTCGCCGGAGGCAAAGCCGATCAGGGCGCCGGAGGCGATCTTCGGCTGCAGGCCGGCCTCGACCGGGCCTTGTGGGCGGCGCACATAGGTATCGACGAAGACGAAGTGGTTTCGGAAGATGTGAGCGACATTCGCATCGGCCGCACCGAGCGCGATGACGGCAGTCAACGCCTCGCGCATCGAATAGCCGGCGCCGCCCTGATCGACCGCGAGGCGCAGCGAGCCGAAGCCGGCATTCTTCAGCAGTGCCACGGCCTCATAGGGATGGCTGCGCTCGAGATCGCGCTCCGCCGCACCTTCGGCGATGGTGCCGAAGACCTCGTCCAGCTTGGTGGCGCGTGGCGGGCCGGCATGTCGCCGCACTGCATCGTTCATTTGTCGTCTGCCTCTTGTGGGTTCAGGCTGCGCGGGAAAGCCCGGCACGCCACTCGTCGCCCCATTCCTGGACGAGGTGGCCGGGAGCAACTTCGCGGATCGTCCGCAGCGGCGGAACATGGCCGAGCGGATGGACGGGGCTTCGCACCTCGTCCTGCGGAACGGGCCGGCGCTGGTGCCGCCGCGCGGGATCCGGGATGGTGATCGCCGCGAGCAACCGCTTGGTGTAGGGGTGCTGCGGATTCTCGAACACCGCGGCGCGCGGCCCGATCTCGACGATCTCGCCCATATACATCACCGCGACCCGATGGCTGACGCGTTCGACCACGGCCATGTCGTGCGAGATGAACAGGTAGCCGAGCCCGAGGCTGGCCTGGAGATCGAGCAGCAGATTGACCACCTGCGCCTTGATGGACACATCGAGCGCTGAGACGGCCTCGTCTGCGACGATGAGCTTGGGATCGAGTGCCAGCGCTCTGGCGATGCAGATCCGCTGGCGCTGACCGCCGGACAATTCATGCGGCAGGCGCCGGACCAGCTCCGGATCGAGCCCCACCCGCGTCAGCAACGAGGCGACACGGTCGCCGACCTCGGACGGCGCGGCCAGCCTGTGCACCAGCAGCGGCTCCGCGATCGCAGCACCAACCGTGATGCGCGGGTTCAGGCTCGCGAACGGATCCTGGAAGATCAGCTGCGCATTCCGGCGCAGGTCGCGTAGTTCGCGCTTGCCGAGCGTCAGGATGTCCTGACCGTCGATCAGGATCGAGCCGCTGTCGGGTTCGACGAGCCGCATGATCGAGCGGCCGGTCGTAGACTTGCCGCAACCCGACTCCCCGACCAGGGCGAGCGTCTCGCCGGCCCGCAGGCTGAAGGACAGGTTCTCGACCGCATGGACCTTGCCGCGCCCGCCGGGAAAGCGGGGATCGGTCGTATCGAAGCGCACGGTCAGGTTCCGGACGTCCAGCAGCGGACGCTGTGCATGAACCACCGTGTTCGGGGTCTCGCTCGGCTCGCTGAAGCTGCTCGTCGCGGGATCGTAGGACGGGAAGCGCAGGGGCGCCGTCCGCCCAGCCATCGAGCCCAGCCGCGGCACGGCGGCGAGCAGCCTGCGCGTATAGGGCTCCTCGGCATGCTCAAACACCCGCTCCGTCTCGCCGCTCTCGACGATCCGCCCGTCGAGCATGACGATGGTGCGGTCGGCGATCTCCGCCACCACGCCCATGTCATGGGTGATGAACAGGACCGAGGTGCCTTCTTCCTCGCGCAGCTCTCTGATCAGGTCGAGGATCTGCGCCTGGATGGTGACGTCGAGCGCCGTCGTCGGTTCGTCGGCGATGAGCAGCTTCGGCCTGCAGGCGAGTGCCATCGCGATCATCGCGCGCTGGCGCATGCCACCGGAGAACTGGTGGGGGTAGTCGTCGAAGCGCGCCGAGGCGCTTGGGATCCGGACCCGGTCGAGCAGTCGGGTCGCTTCCGCCCGCGCCTCGTCAGTGCCGATCGGCCTGTGGCAGATCAAGGCCTCGGCCACCTGCAGGCCGACGCTCATCACCGGGTTGAGGCTGGTCATCGGCTCCTGGAAGATCATGGCGATCTCGTTGCCGCGGATGCGCTGCATGGTGCGCTCGTTCAGGCCCAGCAGGTTCTCGTCGCGCAACAGAACTTCGCCTTCGACCCGGCTCGTCGCGCGCTGTAGCAGGCCCATCACCGACAATGCAGTCACGCTCTTGCCGGAGCCGGACTCGCCGACGATCGCGACCGTCTCGCCCTGCGCCACCTCGAAGGACACGTCGCGCACGGCCGACCTCCAGCCGCCTTCGCTCAGGAAGGAAGTGCGAAGCTGGCGAACGGCGAGCACCGGCGCCTTCGGGGTGATCTGGAGCGTCAAAGGCCGACCTCCTGCCGCGGGTTGAGGAGATCGTTCAGCGCATTGCCGACGAGGTTGAGCGCGAGCACGGTGACGAAGATTGCGGCGCCCGGGATCGCGGTCATGTACCAGGCTTGCCGGAGCACCTCGCGGCCGGCGCCGATCATGCTTCCCCAGGTGATGATGTTGGGGTTGCCGAGACCGAGGAAGGAGAGCGCCGATTCCGTCAGGATGGCGTTGCCGGCCAGGATCGAGACCATCACGACCGCGGGCGCCATCACGTTCGGCGCGACATGCCGCGCGATGATGCGGGCATCGGCGAAGCCCATCACGATGCCGGCCCTGACGAAGTCGCTGGTCTTCACCCGCAACGTCTCGGCCCGAACCAGCCGGGCGATCTGCGGCCAGCTGGTGATCGCGATGCCGGCGACGATGTTGGCCGTCGAGGGCCCAGCCGCCGCCACCAGCACGATGGTAAACAGCAGCGACGGCATGATCTGGAACAGCTCGGCGAAACGCATCAGAGCATTATCGACCGCGCCGCCGCGATAGCCGGCGACGACCCCGATCGCGACGCCGAACAGGCAGGTCAGCACGCCGGTGAGGACGCCGATCGCCAGCGACGAGCGTGCGCCGTAGATCACGCCGGAGAGGATGTCACGTCCGAGCATGTCGGTACCAAGCGGCAGCTCCTGGTCCTCGCCGGGCCAGAGGAAGGAGACGCCGGCGATGTCGAGCGGATCGTTGCTGACCAGTGCCGGCGCCAGCACCGCGGCGAGCGCGAGCCCCAGCAGGACGGAGCCGCCGAAGAGGCCGCCCGGCAGCCTGAGGAAGGCGAGGATTGCTCTGCGCGCGGTCATTTGGACAGCTCCACGCGCGGATCGAAGAAGCGGTAGGACAGGTCGGTGATGAAGTTCACCAGCAGCACGAAGATCGAGCTGACGAAGAGAATGCCGAGCAGAAGGTTGAGGTCGCGCGAGGCGACGGCTCCGAGCGCAAGCTGCCCGAGGCCGGGCCAGGCGAACACCGCCTCGACCGTGATCGAGCCACTGAACAGCGCGCCGAACTGCAGGCCGGTGAGCGTGACGACCGGCAGCACCGCGTTGGGCAGGATGTGGCGGAAGATGGTGCGCTCGCGCGAGGCGCCCTTGGCGCGCGCGGTGCGGACGAAGTCGAGGCTCTTGACCTCCTTGACGCTGGTGCGCATCAGCCGCGCGTAGATCGCGAGATAATAGGTCGAAAGGCAGAGCACCGGCAGCACCAGATGGACGGCATAGTCCAGCACGAGGGCGAAGCCGGTCGCCCTTTCGCCGAGCGTGTACATGCCGCTCGACGGCAGCCAGCCGAGATGCACCGAGAACAACACGATCAGCATCAGCCCGAGCCAGAACAGCGGCGTCGCGAAGCCGAAGGTCGACAGCGTCGAGATCACGAAGTCGACCGCGCGGCTGCGGCTCAGCGCTGCCAGCGCCCCGAGCGCGCTGCCGATCAGCGCTGCCAGCGTCAGGGAGACGACGAGGAGCAGCACGGTTGCCGGCAGCCGAGCCAGGATCAGGCTCGCGACCGACTGGCCGTTGCGGAACGACCAGCCGAGGTCGAACTGCAAGATCCGGCCCGCATAGCCCAGGAACTGCTGGAGCAACGGCGCATCGAGCCCGAATTGTTGGCGCAGCTGGTCGGCATACTCCATCGAGGCGGCGCCGGCCTCGCCCGCCATGACGTCCGCCATGTCGCCGGGCGCCAGCCGCAGCAGGAAGAAGTTGGTCGCCACGATCAGGAACACGACCGGCAGGATCTGTGCCAGCCGCAGCAGCCAGTAGGGCACGCGCGGGCGCCATTTCCTGCCTTCAGCCGGGGCGGAAACCCGGCCCAGGGTTATGTCTGCCATCGCTTTCGTCTCTCGTCCCTTGCCCTGGCCGTCGTCCTTCCTCAGTCCTTGAAGGCGATCTCGGCGACCGACGCGTAGGAGCCGTAGGGCGTCGGGTTGACACCCTCGAGTCGCGGCGAGATCACCCGGACGAACTGCAGCTCGAGCAGGGGGATGGAGGGCAGATCCTTCTGGACCTGGATCTGGAAGTCGCGGATCAGCTGCTTGCGCTTTGCGGCGTCGCCCTCGATCAGGGTGGCCTCGATCAGCCGGTCGGTTTCGGCGGAGACGTAGTTCGAGGTATTGCCGCCCCTGACCGTCGCCTTGGCCTTCGACCAGAAGCGCCTGAACACGCCGACCTGCGGATCGGCGAAGGCTGCGGCGAAGGCGCTGGCGGTATCGAAGTCGCGCTCCCTGGCGAGCTTGGCGAAATAGGTGCCGACGTCGAAATTGCGGATCTCGACCTGCACGCCGACGCGCTTCAGCATCTGCTGGATCAGCTGGGCCGCCCGCACGAAATTGTCGTCATAGGGGATCGGCAGATTGTCGATCTTGAGCCGGATGCCGTTGGCGTCCTTCTTCAGCCCGGCCTCTTCCAGCAGGCGCTCGGCCTTGGCCGGATCGAATGGATACTGTTCGCCGTCCGGCGAGTAGAATTCCTTCTGGTAGCTCGGGATCGGGCCGGTCGCAGGAGTCGCGAAGCCAAAGAAGGCGTTGCTGGCCAGAATCTTGGTGTTGATCGCATGGGCGAAGGCCTTGCGCACCCGGACGTCCTGGAAGACCTCTTTCTCGAGGTTGAAGTCGAAATAGTAGATCGGCGCATTCGCCTCCCAGCCGACCGTGTCGATCAGCAGCGGCGAGTCCTTGCGCTCGCGCAGCGCCTTGACCTGCGCCAGCGGGATCGACGGCACCGGCGCGTAATGGATCTCGCCGGTCTCGATCGCGATGGCACGGGCGCCGGCATCGGCGATGAAGCGGAAGGTGACCTGGTCGACGCGCGGCTTGGTCTTGTCCCAGTAATTGGGGTTGCGCACCAGCGTGACATGGCTGCCCCGCACCCACTCCTTGAACAGGAAGGGGCCACTGCCGATCGGCTTGGTGTTGATCGGATTGGTCAGCGGATCGCTGCCCTCGTAGATGTGCTTCGGCAGGATGCCGGTCCGCACGCCGTAGAGGATGTGCCAGAGGGCCAGTGAAGGATGGGCGAAGCGCAGGATGACGGTGTGATCGTCCGGCGTGTCGATGGCGTTCAGGTGGAAATAGGTCGGCGCCGCGACGGGGTGGCTCTTCTTGGCGAGCTCGATCGAGTATTTGACGTCCGCCGAGGTGATCGGCTTGCCGTCATGCCAGGTTGCGCCCTGGCGCAGCTTGAAGGTGATGACGCGCCCGCCGTCGGTCGTCTCCCAGGATTCCGCCAGCAGCGGCACCGGGTTCAGCTCTTCGTCGAAGGTCACGAGGCCGTCGAAGATGTTCTGCGAGACGACGAAGGACTGATTGCCGTTATGGATCGCGGCGATGATGCCGTGCGGCTCCGGCTGCACGCTGACCTGCAGATGGGTGATCTTCCGCTCCTGCTGCGCGAGAGCCTGCGAGACCAGCTCCGGCGTCAGGGTGAGGCCGGCGAGCGCGCCGCCCATCCGGATGAAGTCGCGTCGATTGGTGGTCATGAGGAGATCTCTTGCATGGGGCGAGCGGGGCTCCGCGGGCCATAACGGCCGGAGCCTGTGGATTCGATAGTTCTAAAAATATATCGGAATTATAGAATATTGAGTCAAGCGACTGTTTCACTCACATGCGGTCACGCCGATGGCGGTTTCTCCGGCGAGAGACGGGTTGCCCTCAGAAGGCGCGCAGGCCCAGTGCGGTGGTGACCTCTTCGGACATCCAGCCGAGTCGCTCGTAATCGCCGCGCCAATAGACCAATGCGGCATCATTGACGCCGAGCCTGATGTCACGGACGCGGCCGATGACGATGGCGTGGGAGTGCCGCTCGATGATCTCCTCGACCTCGCAGTCGAGTGCGGCCAGCGCACCGATCAGCAGCGGCGCGCCGGTCATGCCGCTGATCCATTCCGCATCGGCGTAGCGTGCCGCGCCCTTCTCTCCCTTGCGCCCGGCGAAGCGGTCGGCGACGGGCTTCTGCGTCGCGTTGAGGAAATTGACGCCGAAGCCGCGGCTCCTTTCGAGGATGGGAAAGCTCGACGACGACAGGTTTAGTCCGAACATTACGGTCGGCGGTTCGGCCGAGAGCGAGGCGACGGAGGTGGCGGTCAGGCCGGTGCGCTCGTCGCCATGGCCGGTGGTGATGACGCTGACGCCGCCGGCGAGATGCCGGAAGGCGTGGCGGAAGCTGGCCGGATCGTCCTGGATCCTGCTGGCAGGCTTAGGGAAGGGCGTGACGACGGACATCGGCTTGGCCTCCTCGGAGCGTGTGGTCGGGGCGATGGCTGCGCGGGCCGGCGCATTGCGCCCGACGGTGCCGGGCAGCCTCTCGGCGCTATCGGTCATGGGCTGACGGCCTGCTTCTGGTCGGGCTTGACGTCGTTGGCGATGGTCTCGCCGAAGGGGCCGTTATTGACCACGCCGGCAAAGGCCGGCTTGCCGTGATTGAGCCGGAGGAGTGGAAAGACGAGCTCGGCGAAGCGATAGGCTTCCTCGAGGTGCGGGTATCCGGACAGGATGAAGCTGTCGATGCCGAGGGCCTGGTACTCCTTGATCCGGGCAGCGACCTGCTCGGGATTGCCGACCAGCGCGGTGCCGGCGCCGCCGCGGACGAGGCCGACCCCGGCCCAGAGATTGGGCGAAATCTCGAGCTTGGCGCGGCTGCCGCCATGAAGGGCTGACATCCGGCGCTGGCCTTCGGAATCCATGCGCGCGAAGACCGCCTGCGACTTGGCGATCGTGGCGTCGTCGAGATGGCTGATCAGCTTGTCGGCCGCCGCCCAGGCCTCCGCTTCGGTCTCACGGACGACGACGTGGAGGCGAATGCCGAATGAGACATTGCGGCCCGCGGCCTTCGCTGCCCGATCGACGATGCCGATCTTCTCGGCGACCGCGGCCGGCGGCTCGCCCCAGGTCAGGTATTTGTCGATGCTCTGCGCCGCGACATCGATGGCGGTCGGCGAGGAACCGCCGAAATAGAGCGGAGGGCCTCCGGCTTGCGCCGGCCGGTAGAGCAACTGGCCGTCATCGACGCGAAGATGCTTGCCCTCGTGCTTCACGGTCTCGCCGCGCAGCAGGGCGGAATAGACGGAAAGAAACTCGCGCGTCACCTCGTAGCGCTCGTCATGGGACAGGAAGATCCCGTCCCCGGCATTCTCGACCGGGTCGCCGCCGGTGACGACATTGACGAGCAGGCGCCCGTTCGAGATGCGATCGAGCGTCGCCGTCATGCGCGCCGCCACGGTCGGAGACTGCAGGCCCGGCCGCACCGCGACGAGGTAGCGCAGGTTCTGTGTTGTCGGCGCGACCGCCGAGGCGACGATCCAGGAATCCTCGCAGCTCCGGCCCGTCGGCAGCAGCACGCCGTAATAGCCAAGGCTGTCGGCCGCCTGGGCGATCTGGCGAAGATAGGCGAAATCGGTCTGGCGGCCGCCGCTGGCGGTGCCGAGATAACGCCCGTCGCCATGGGTCGGCAGGAACCAGAGGACGTTGGCGTTTGGGGCAGGGGAGATGCTCACGAGCCGATTTTCCGTCCCGATGCGGAGCGGAAAGTCCTGTCGGCCAGGATAGCGCCGGCTGGTTGGGACGGAAGCGACCGGACCCTGCCAACCCACCCGCAGATATTACCGGGGGCGTCGCGCTCCATTGAGGTGGCGATGGTTTTGGACATGCGGCTCCGTTCACCGCAAGCAGCGGTGCTTTCTGTTTGCGGTGCTCTGCGAGCAGGCGGTCGTCAGCTGCGCACTATCTGCCGCGGCACGACCCGCCACATCCCGCCGGGTGCACGAAGGACGGAAGGCGGAGACACTACCATGCAGTCAGGTCGACAGTAATAATTGCCGCCTGTCTCCAGGAACGCGACTGGCAGAACGCCGTTCCGCTCTTGAATTTGTCATGCGGGGCAGAGTGATCAGGTAAATACTGCGATCGATTGGCGGTCGGCCCGATCGATACCTGAAGTGTTCTCGATATCTCTTTAGAGGTCAATAAAAGCAGTTTTCAAAGATCGATCGGGAAGGGGGAGAATGCCCTCCCGATAGAGGTGCGCTCGACCTTGTTCGTCTCGCTCGCCTTTCGGAGCTCGGGCCTGCCAAACGGACGCTAAGCCGACGCTAGGCTCAGCCATTCCACGGCGTCGCGCCTATTTGGTTCGCGGTGAGAGATCTCACCGCTGACGGCGGCCAAGCTCCAGCCCATCAGGACGAGGACGGGTCCCTTGGCTGGCAGGTCGCCGATGCGGTCAGGCAGCGTCGCGATGGTACCGCTGACGCGTGCCTCTTCCGGGCGGGTCGCGCCGAGAACGGCAATCGCAGGTGTTGCAGGATCGATTCCGGCCGCGATGGCCTGGTCACGGAAGGCTGCCAGCGTTACGCGCGGCATATAGATGACCGTCGTGGCGTACCGGTCGGCGATAGCCGACCAGTCGAGATCATCCGGCAATTGCCCATTGCGGGCGTGACCCGTGACGAACTGCAGGCGCCGCGCATGGTCGCGATGCGTCAGGGATACGCCCAGCGCGGCGGCAGCACCCTGCGCCGCGGAAATCCCCGGCACGATCGCGACCGGGATCCCGGCGGCGGCGCAAGCCTCGATCTCCTCGCCCGCGCGCCCGAAAATCCCGGGATCGCCGCCCTTAAGGCGAACCACATGTTTTCCCTGCGCGGCGAGCGAGGTCATCGTGGCGTTGATGTCCTCCTGCTTGCAGGAGGGGCCATGGCCGGTCTTGCCGACCAGCATGCGCTTGGCTTCGCGTCGCGCCAGTTCCAGCACGCCGGGCGAGACGAGCGCGTCGTAGAGGATGATGTCGGCGCTCTGCAGGGTCCGCAGCGCCTTCAACGTCAGCAACTCCGGGTCGCCCGGGCCGGCACCGACGAGCGTCACGCGGCCGACGCCCGACGGCTGCGCTTCCATGCGGGCGAGCTCGGCAAACAGCGATGCTTCGTCCTGGCTGTCGGGCCGGCGGAGAGGCTCCGCCAGCGCCTTCGCCGTAAACCGTTCCCAGAAGGCCCGGCGCAGCCCGAAAGGCAGATCGCGCCGTTGCACCGCCGGGCGCCAATCCTTCGCGGCCTGAGCCCACCGGCTCAACCCGGCCGGCAGCAGCGCCTCGATCTTGGCACGGATCGCCTGGCCGAAGACGGGTGCGGCGCCGTCGGTCGATATCGCCACGAGCAGCGGCGAGCGGTTGACCAACGAGCCGAAGGCGAAATCGCAAAATTCAGGCTTGTCGACGACATTCACCGGCGCGCCCGCCCGCCGGGCCGCCGCGACGAAAGCCAGTGCCTCGTCACGATCCTGGATATCGCCTACGGCAATCGCCGCGCCATCGAGATCGTCGGGTTGCCAGCGCCGGGGCAGGGCGGTCACGCGGCCTCCCGGCGGATCCGCGACGAGCCCCGCAAAAGCGGCGGCGCTCTCGCCGGCCAGGACCAGAAGGTCGGCACCCGCCGCCGCCAGCAATTCAGCTTTCCAGAGCGCACCTTCGCTCTCGCCCGCTACGACGGCCTTGCGCCCCACCAGGTTGTGGAACAGCGGCAAGGTCGCGAGCGCCCCTATGCGTTGGGCATGCAGGTGCTCTCGCGGGCTTTCCGTCACCGTATCGTGACCTGGGCGGCCGACGGAGGTGCCTCGCCGGAAGGGGCAGGCAGAACGAGCCGGCCGGCGAGCAGCGCTGCGATGAGCAGCCACAGCCCGGCAACGATCCAGCGCTCGAACGGACGGCGCGGCAAGATACGGGCGAATTCGCTATCGGGCGTCGCTTCGTTCCAGGAGCTTGCTCTGTCCATATCGGCCGCCTCCTCGTTCCGGGCGTGCTCTTCCATCTCGTCAGCCTGCCGGGCTGTTGGCCGCTGCCCGCGCGAGCCGGCGCCGGTCCAGAATATTGCCGTCCCGGGTGTAGCCTCGCTGATAGGTCCGGCTGAGGCGGCCGCGGGCCTGCTGCCACTGCAGCGCGCTTTGCCGCGAGGCGCTGGCCTCAGGCAGCTCGATTTCGTCGAAACCGCACGCGATCGCATAGTCGAACTGGTCGGGGATCAGCGGGCCCGACGCACGCAGCGTCCCGCGAAACCCTTCGCGTCGCAGCACCTTCGCAAGGCTGAAGCCGCGGCCATCGGCAAAGGCGGGAAAGCCGATGGCGACGAGGGCGAGCTGGTCGAAGAAGGGCTTCAATGCCTCGCTTGGAAGCGAATTAGGGACCAGGACGCCGATCTTCTGGTCGGAGGATTTCTGGTCGAGCGCTTCGGGCAGAGCGTCCCACCCGACCAATGCGTGGGAGAGGTTCCCGATCGCGGCGCCGTCGGCGCGCGTCCAGGCTTCCGTCGCCGAGCCCTCGCGATCAATCAGCAGCATGGGACAATTCCTTGAAAGCTGCCTTGAAGGGCGACAGTCCGACCCGCTTCACCGTCTCGATGAAGCGCTCGCCATCGTTCCGCTCGGCCTCGTAGACGCCGACGATCGCCTCGATCGCGCCCGGCACCTCTTCCGCAGGCAGGCCCGGGCCGAGGATTTCGCCCACGGCGGCGTTCTCGGTCGCGTCACCGCCGAGCGTGATCTGATAGGATTCGATGCCGCGCTTCTCGAGCCCGAGAATGCCGATATGGCCGACATGGTGATGGCCGCAGGCGTTGATGCAGCCCGAGATCTTGATGTTCAGCTCGCCGATTTCGGTCTGCCGCTCGGCATCCTCGAAGCGTTGCTGGATGGCCTGGGCGATCGGGATCGAACGGGCGGTCGCCAGCGCGCAGTAGTCGAGGCCGGGGCAGGCGATGATGTCGGTGATGAGGCCGCTATTGGCGGTCGCGAGCCCGGCCGGGACCAGCGCTTCCCAGATGGCGTGGAGATCGTCCTGCCGGACATGGGGCAGCACGATGTTCTGCGCATGGGTGACGCGAAGCTCGTCGAAGGAGTAGCGCTCGGCCAGATCCGCGATGACGCGCATCTGCTCGGATGTCGCATCGCCCGGCGCCAGGCCGATCGGCTTCAGCGAGATCGTCACGGCGCTGTAGCCGTCGGCGCGATGCGGGGTCAGGTTGGTGCCGGCCCAGCGGTCGAAGGCGGGGTTCGATGCCCGCGCCGCGGCCAGCGCCGCGCTCTCCCGCGGCAGGGTCTCATAGGCCGGCGGTGCGAAATACGCCTCGATCCGGGCCAGCTCCTCGGGATCGGCGTTGACCGAGGGGCCGTCGAGCGTCGCGAACTCGGCTTCGACCCTGCTGCGGAACTCCTCGGTTCCGATTTCGTGCACCAGGATCTTGACGCGCGCCTTGTACTTGTTGTCGCGCCGGCCCTCCTGGTTGTAGACGCGCATGATCGCCTCGAGATAGGCGAGAAGATCGGGCTTGGGCAGGAAATCGCGGACGACCTTGCCGATCATGGGCGTGCGACCGAGGCCGCCGCCGACGCTGATCTCGTAGCCGATTTCGCCGCTGTCGGGGTGCCGGACGATCCGCAGGCCGATGTCGTGCGCCTTGGTGACGGCGCGATCGTGCTGCGCCCCGGTCGCGGCGATCTTGAACTTGCGCGGCAGGTAGCTGAATTCGGGATGGGCCGTAGACCATTGCCGGATCAGCTCGCAGACCGGGCGGGGATCCTCGATCTCGTCCTGGGCGACGCCGGCGAAATGGTCTGCCGTGACGTTGCGGATGCAGTTGCCGGAGGTCTGGATGCAGTGCATCTCGACATCGGCCAGCAATCCCAGGATCTCGGGCACGTCGCGCAGCTTCGGCCAGTTGAACTGGAGGTTCTGGCGGGTGGTGAAGTGGCCATAGCCGCGATCGAAGCGCTCTCCGATCAGGGCGAGCTGCCGCATCTGCTTCGACGAGAGCGTGCCATAGGGCACGGCGATGCGCAGCATATAGGCGTGCAGCTGCAGATAGACGCCGTTCTTCAGTCGCAGCGGCTTGAATTCGTCTTCGGTCAGGGACCCGTCTAGGCGCCGGGCAACCTGGTCGCTGAACTGGGCGACCCGGTCGCGCACGAAGCGCTCGTCGAACTCATCGTAGCGATACATCGTTCAGGCGCTCCGGCGGGCGGCAATGCCTTCGCCCGCCTGCTTGCCCAGATCGGGGCGGTTGCTCGGTCCGAGCGTCTTGAAGCGCTCGCGAAAATGGCGTGGCACCGGGCCGTCGGCGCCGATCGCGACATCGACGAGATAGGCATCCACCACATGCTGCGCCGCGATTTCCGCGGCAGCGAACCCTTCCAGCCGGACGGCGTCGGGCTCTTCGGCGGCGACGAGCGCGAGCGCCGGGTCGCGCGTCCAGGAAAGCGCTCCGGCATCTTCGGCTCGCGCAAAGACGACATCGCCGTCGAGCAGGTCGTTGGCGAGGAGGATGACCGGGAGCGGAGGGCGCTTCGGGGCGGCCGCCATCACGGCACCATGGCTGTTCGGCGATGCCGACCAGTCCGCGCGGCATCCAGCGGAGGGGTCAGGAAAGTCAGTTTCGCTGGCCTGATATCCGCCAGATGCGGCAATTTCGTCATTGTCATTCCGTTCTGTATTCCGAACGGAATCTAGGGGAATCTACGGTTTGGATCAATTCACGCAAAGAGCATGGATATTTCAAATTACACAAAGAAAGGAGTAAAATAATCCTCGCGCTTGGGCGATTTATCCCGCCGCGAAGGCTGTTGCGTGAGTGATCTTCACGCGGACGCGTTCACCGATTGCGGGCGCGAGTTGTGATGTGAGGTCGAGGTCGAGGCGTTTGGCGAGGCCTGCGACGGTGATTTCGGCGCGGCGGAGGGGGCCTGTTCGGCGGACCTGCTCGACGATTCCGGGGATCGAGAGCGGGGCCTCGTCGACGAGCTTGAGATGGTGGGGGCGGACATAGAGCGCGGCCGGGCCACC